>CAWDAC010000016.1:0-73019 GCA_963800125.1 uncultured Actinomycetota bacterium
CATCGACCGCGACAGCACTCTGCCGAACTGCAACAGCCGCTCCATCTGTGCCAGCCCGCCGTTGTCGACCGACTTGTCGTAGCGGAACGATTCACAGAAGTAGTCGGTGTCGGTGGCGGATTTCTCGTGGCTGCGCGTGATGAGTTGGGTGTACATCCGCAACCGAACCTCCGACAGCCTGCGGGTCCCGTCGTCGGCAACCTCGAATTCGGTCGTCAGGATGTGGTCGGTGATCGTCGACAGCAGGATCGTCCGCACCGAGGCGTTGAGCACCTGGCGCTGCTGCTCCTCCCCCGTCGACATGTCGTCGTCCGCGCGCCACATGATCAGCCTGCGGCCGTCGGTCAGCACCACTTCTTGCGAAAGGGCCTCGCCCCACGACTCTTCGGTCAGCCGCCGCGACATGAAGAAGGACTGGATGGCCGGATAGTCGACGACGCCGCGCAATTGGTCGAGTGCCACCATCGGATCCCGCAGGTACACCTTGGCGGCGTCCTCGATGCCGTAGTACGGCGCCCAATCCTGCGGTGCGGCCATTATGAACCGTCCGAGGTTCCCCGTACTGCCCCTCGGACGGCTTGAGCGGCGGCCCGAACCTGCGGCGTCACCAGCATCACCTGACCCAGCACGCCGTTGACGAACCCCGGCGACTCGTCCGTGGACAGTTGCTTGGCGAGTTCGACGGCCTCGTCGACGGCGACCGGTTCGGGTACATCGTCGGCGTGCAGCAGTTCCCATACCGCGACCCGAAGGATCGCCCGATCGACGGCGGGCAGACGGTCCAACGTCCACCCCTGCAGATGCGTCGAGATGAGATCGTCGATGTGCGCGGCGTGTTGCGTGACACCCTGTGCCACCGTCACCGTGTACGGATTCAGCGCCGACACGTCGGATTGGGTCCGCGCCAACGTTTCTCGCGCTTCGGCGGCCTCCGCCGGCGTGATCCCGCGGGCCTCCGCCTCGAACAGCAGGTCGACAGCCCGCTTACGGGCTTGATGCCTGCCCCGATCGGGCTTGGGCATGGTCAATTGACTCGGCCCAAGTAGCTGCCGTCGCGGGAATCGACCTTGAGCTTGTCACCGGTGTTGATGAACAGCGGCACCTGGATCTCCGCGCCGGTCTCCACGGTGGCCGGCTTGGTGCCTGCGCTCGATCGGTCGCCCTGCAGCCCGGGCTCGGTGTGGGTGACCTCGAGTTCGACGGTCACCGGCAGTTCGATGTAGAGCGCTGTGCCGTTGTGGAAGGCCACCTGCACCGGCAGGCTCTCCAGCAGGAAGCGCGCGTCATCCCCGACCAACGACTCCGGAAGGTGGTGCTGCTCGTAGTCCTCGCTGTCCATGAACACGAAGTCGGAGCCGTCTTTGTAGAGGTATGTGGTGTCGCGGCGGTCCACGGTCGCGGTTTCGACCTTGACCCCGGCGTTGAACGTCTTGTCGACCACCTTGCCCGACAGCACGTTCTTCAGCTTGGTACGCACGAACGCGGGCCCCTTGCCCGGCTTGACGTGTTGGAACTCGACGATGGTCCACAGCTGGCCATCGATCTGCAGGACAAGTCCGTTCTTGAAGTCGGCGGTCGATGCCACGGTCGGTATTACTCCTCGAGGATGGCCAGCTCCCTGGGGAACTGGGTAAGCAGGTCGGATGTCGGATGTCGCCGGCCATCCGGCTCCACCGCCGCCTCGCACACGACCAGCGTGTCCTCGATGCGGACACCGCCGCGATCGGGCAAGTAGACACCGGGCTCCACTGTCACCGCGGAGCCAGCAAGCAGTGTACCGGCGGCCGAGGCACTGATTCCCGGCGCTTCGTGGATCTCCAGACCGACACCGTGCCCGAGGCCGTGGGAGAAGTACTCGGCGTACCCGGCGTCGGCGATCACCTGCCGCGCTGCGGCGTCCACATCGCGCAGCGCAACCCCCGGCTCCACTGCCTCCCGTCCGGCCCGCTGGGCGCCGGCGACCAGTTCATAGAGGTCGAGCTGCCACTGCGCGGCAGGCGCCAGCACGAAGGTGCGCGTCATGTCGGAGTGGTATCCGCACACCAGGGCACCGAAGTCGATCTTGACGAAATCACCCGCCGCGAGGACGGCGTCCGTCGGTCGATGGTGCGGGATCGCGGAGTTGGCCCCGGCCGCCACGATGGTTTCGAACGACAACCCGTCCGCCCCGTGGTCCAGCATCAACGACTCCAGCTCGCGGCCCACCTCGCGTTCGGTTCGCCCGGGCCGAAGACCGCCGTTAGCGACCAGTTCGGCCAGCGCGGCGTCGGCCGCCTCGCAGGCCAGTCGCAACAGCGCGATCTCGCCGGCGTCCTTTATCTCCCGTAACGCCTCGACGGTGCCCGCCGCGCGGACAAGTTCGGTCTCGCAAGCCTCCTTCGCAAGCGCATCGAACCCTTCGACAGTGACCACGTGGCTCTCGAAGCCGAGCCGGCCCACGCCGTCCGCCGCGGCCCGCCTGGCCAGAAACGGCCCGCAGGCGCGCTCGATGACGATCTCGGCGTCCGGCACCTGCTGGCCGGCCTGCGTGCGGTAGCGCCCGTCGGTGGCCAGCACCGGGGTCTCATCGTCCGCGCGAATCAGCAGCGCCGCGTTGGAGCCGGTGAAACCGGCCAGATAACGCACGTTGACCAGGCGTGTTACCAACATCGCGTCCAGTCCGTCGGCCCTCAGCCGCTGCCGCAGACGGTCCCGGCGCTGGGATATAGTCACAGGTCTTGACGCTACTCGCTAAGGTGATGCCCCATGAGTAAGTGGTTGCTGCGCGGACTGGTGTTCGCCGCCCTGATGGTCTTTATCCGATTGGTGCAGGGCGCTGCCATCAACGCGTGGGAGACCAAGGCGGGGTTGATCAGCGTCACCCTCGTTGTGCTCTTCGCGATCGCCGTGTTCGTCTGGGGGTTCATCGACGGCCGTGCGGACGCCCGGGCCAACCCCGATCCCGACCGCCGCGAGGACCTGGCGATGACGTGGCTGCTGGCCGGCCTGTTCGCCGGAATCGTCAGCGGCGCGGTCGCGTGGTTGATCTCGCTGGTCTACAAGGACCTGTATGTCGGTGGGCTGGTCAATGAGCTCACCACGTTCGCGGCATTCACCGCGCTGCTTACCTTCCTTATGGCCATCGCCGGCGTAGCGGTCGGGCACTTTGTCATCGACCGGCACGCCGACAAGGTGCCGCGGCAGCACCACGGCCTTGCCGCCACCGACGAGGACCGCGCGGACACCGACGTGTTCGCCGCCGTGCGCCACTCCGACGCGCCCGCGGACGAGGAGACGCCGACCGAGCGGCGAGGTCAAGAGGAGCAGCTCTAGCCCTGCACGGCGAGGTAGCGCAGCGCCAGCAGATAGCCCTGCACGCCGAGCCCGACGATGACGCCGGTGGCCACCGCGCTCAGGTAGGACTGGTGCCGAAACTCCTCGCGGGCATGCACATTCGAGATGTGCACTTCGATCAGCGGGGCGCGTAGTTCGGCACAGGCATCCCGCAGCGCAATCGAGGTGTGGGTCAGCGCACCCGCATTGAGCTCCACCGGTTCGCCGGCGTCGACGGCGCGATGGATCCAGTCCAGCAGTTCCGCTTCGCTGTCCGTTTGCCGCACAACGGCTTTCAGCCCCAACTCGGTGGCTTCCTGCTCGATCATCGCGACCAGATCGTCGTGGGTTGTGCTGCCGTATACCTGGGCCTCGCGGCGGCCGAGGCGGCCAAGGTTGGGGCCGTTGATAACGTTCACCGTCGTCATGGCTGTGCCACCTCCGCGTACGCCGCCGCGAGCAGTGACGGATCAGGGCCCTCCAGCCGTCCCGGTTTGGCCAGCCCGTCGAGGACGACGAAGCGCAGCACTCCCGAACGGGACTTCTTGTCACCGGCCATGTATTCGAGCAGCTGCGGCAGCGCGTCGGAGTCGTAGCTGACCGGAAGGCCGAGTGCGCTGAGGATTGAGCGGTGCCGGTCGGCGGTTCCGTCGTCGAGCCGCCCGGACAACCGGCCCAATTCGGCGGCGAACATCAGGCCCACCGACACCGCGGCGCCGTGCCGCCACTGGTAGCGCTCCCGGCGCTCGATGGCGTGCGCCAAAGTGTGGCCGTAGTTGAGGATTTCGCGCAGCTGCGATTCCTTCTCGTCGGCCGCCACCACCTCGGCCTTTACGGTCACGGCGCGGCGGATCAATTCCGGCAGAACTTGGCCGGTTGGGTCCAGCGCGGCATCGGGATTGGCCTCGATGAGGTCAAGGATCGCGGGGTCGGCAATGAACCCGGCCTTCACGATTTCGGCCATGCCTGCGACGATTTCGTTGCGCGGCAACGTTTCCAGGGTGGCAAGGTCGACGAGCACCGCGGCCGGCTGGTGGAATGCGCCGACCAGGTTCTTGCCCGCCTCGGTGTTGATGCCAGTCTTCCCGCCGACGGCGGCGTCCACCATGCCGAGCAACGTGGTGGGTACGTGAACGATGTCGACTCCACGCAACCAGGTGGCGGCGGCGAAGCCCGCGACGTCGGTCGCGGCTCCCCCGCCGAGGCTGACGACGGCGTCCTTGCGGCCGACGCCGATGCGGCCCAGCACCTCCCAGATGAACCCGACGACGGGCAGCTCTTTACCGGCTTCGGCATCGGGGATCTCGATGCGATGTGCGTCGGTTCCTTTGTCGGACAGGTGGTTACGGATAGCCTCAGCGGTCTGCGCCAGCACCGGCTGGTGCAGGATCGCGACCTTGTGCCTGCCGTCGAGGAAGCGGCCCAGCTCCCCCATCAGGCCGGTGCCGATGACCACCGGATAGGGCGGGTCGGTCTTCACCTCGACGGTGACCGGTGCGCTGAGATCAGTCATGTCGGGCCTCGGCGCGGCGAGCCAACTCAGCGGGGCTGGCCGGCGTGGAAGGCTCGGACGGCTCTGGCGTCAGTGAAACGGGCGTGCGGCGCCACGACGGGCGGCGCCGTCGTCGCGGTCGCCTAGGCGGGGCGTCATCGGCCCGCGGATTCTCCAGCCGCGACACGATGTAGCGCACCACCGCACCGGGATTTCGGCGGTTGGTGTTGACCCGGATCGTGGCCGCCCGCCGGTACAGCGGGACCCGCTGGGACATCAACGTCCGGAACTTCTCGGCGGGATCGGCGCCGGCCAGCAGCGGGCGCACGGTGCCGCCGGTGGTGGTGCGTCGGATGCCCTCGGCGGCGCTGATCTCGAGATAGACGACGGTGTGCCCGGAAAGTGCTTCGCGCACACCGGGGCTGGTGATCGCGCCACCGCCGAGCGACAGCACACCGTCGTGCGATTCGAGTGCCTCGCGCACGACTTCTTCCTCGATACGACGGAACTCCTTCTCGCCGTCGTCGGCGAAGATGTCGGCAATGGTGCGACCGGTTGTCTCGACGATCTTGGTGTCTGTGTCGAGCAACGTCAGGCCCATCGTCCTGGCCAGCCGGCGTCCGATCGTGGACTTACCGGATCCCGGCATGCCCATCAGTACTGCCTTTGGCGCCATCAGCCGGATGCCCGTGCGACGTCCGGGCTCGATGGCTCACGGGCGGCTTCCTGCTGTCTTGCTCCTCGCGTGCGCACCGCGCGCAGGTAGGTGTCGATGTTGGCCCGCGTCTCGGTCAGCGAGTCGCCGCCGAACTTCTCCAGCGCGGCGCGCGCCACCACCAGAGCGACCATGGTCTCGACGACCACGCCGGCGGCCGGGACAGCGCACACGTCGGAACGCTGGTGGATAGCGACCGCCTCCTCGCCGGTGGCCATGTCGACGGTGGCCAGCGCCCGCGGCACCGTCGAGATCGGTTTCATCGCGGCGCGCACCCGTAGCGGCTGACCGTTGGTCATGCCGCCTTCCAACCCGCCCGCCCGGTTCGTCGAGCGCATCACGCCGCCGGGTCCGGGGTACATCTCGTCGTGGGCGACGCTTCCGCGGCGGCGCGCGGTTTCGAAGCCGTCACCGATCTCGACACCCTTGATCGCCTGGATGCCCATCACCGCACCGGCCAGTTGGCTGTCGAGACGGTTGTCACCGCTGGTGAACGAGCCGAGCCCGATCGGCAGTCCGTTCGCGACCACCTCGACGATGCCGCCGAGCGTGTCGCCGTCGGACTTGGCGGCCTCGATTTCGGCGATCATCCTGGCCTCGGCGTCCTTGTCGAAGGCGCGCACCGGGCTGGCATCGATGGCGGCCAGATCGGAGGCCTGCGGCGGCGGGCCGTCGTACGGCTTGGACGCACCGATGGAGATGACGTGCGAGAGCACCTCGACGCCGAGCGCCTGCCGCAGGAATGCCCGTGCGACGGTGCCTGCCGCGACGCGGGCCGCGGTTTCGCGCGCGCTGGCCCGCTCCAGCACGGGGCGGGCGTCGTCGAAGCCGTACTTGAGCATGCCGGCGTAGTCGGCGTGGCCGGGCCGCGGCCGAGTCAGCGGCGCGTTGCGGGCACTGTCCTCGAGCTCTACGGGGTCGACGGGGTCAGGGGCCATCACGGTTTCCCACTTGGGCCATTCGGTGTTGCCGACCTCTATCGCGATCGGGCCGCCGAGCGTGACGCCATGCCGGACACCGGCCAGCATCGTGACCTGGTCCTGCTCGAACTTCATCCGCGCGCCGCGGCCGTAGCCGAGCCGGCGACGGGCCAGCTGACCACCGATCTCCTCGGACGTGACCTGGACGCCGGCGACCATGCCCTCGACCACGGCCACCAACGCGCGGCCGTGGGATTCACCAGCTGTGGTCCATCGCAACACGCGTCCCATCTTCCCACGTCGCTCTCTGCCTGCAGAAATCCATTAGTTGTCCACAGTCGGGAGTCCATCCACAGGGGGCAGCAGCGCGCCAAAAATTTCGCACAGACGTTCGATAGCGTGGTGGCATGAGTTCGGTCATCGGCCCCGAGGCGGCGCGCGACGAGATCCGCACCGCGTTGGACGCGGTAGAGGCGGCTTACGCCCGGCTGCGAGCGGTGAGCTCGGACGTGGTGGGAAACGGGTTCCGGGTGGAGGTGACCGAGCGGCTGGAAACCCAAGACAGGGTCAACCGGGGCCTGATGTATCGGTTCTTCGGCGAGATCGTCGAACCGGTCGACGGGCCCGACGATCCCGCCCTGCCCGCCGGCACCGTGATGAGCAAACTGCTGTGGCAGCGGCTGCGGATCACGCCCGGCGAGGTCCGCCGCCGGCTGCGCGTCGCCGCCCGCATTCGTCCGCGCCGTTCGTTGACCGGCCCCGTGCTGCCGCCGGAACTGCCGCACCTGGCTGCCGCCGTCGAGGACGGTGAAGTCGGCGGCGACCACATTGCCGCCGTCTGCCACGCCCTCGACGTGCTGCCCTCCGCCGTGCCCGACAACAAGCGCGATAATGCCCAACGAATCATGGTGCGCCACGCGCGTTGCCAGGACGCCAAGTTCGTCACCGTGATCGGGCGGCGCATCGCCGACCACCTCAACCCGGACGGACTATTCGACGAGAACGACCGAGCCCGACGCCGCGCACTGCACTTGACGCCTCAGGGTCCCGACGGCATGAGCAGGCTGTCGGGCTGGCTCGACCCCGAAGCCCGCGCCTATCTGGAGGCGGTCAACGCCGCCGTCCGACCCGGCCGCCATCAGCCCGACGGTGAGGCGTGCGAAGAGGTGCAACCGGATACCCGAAGCGGGCCGCAACGGCTGCACGACGCGCTCAAGCTCGGCCTCAAGGCCGGCATTGCCTCAACCGAACTGGGCCAGCATCGTGGGCTGCCGGTCACCGTCATCGTCACCACGACATTGCGCGAGCTCAATCGGGCCGCCCACGCGGCCAACGACCCGAACCTGCCGATGCCGCCGCCCGCCCGCACCGGCGGCGGGTCCGCCCTACCGATGCGCGACTTGATCCGGATGGCCGCCGACTCCATCCATTACCTGGCGGTATTCGACGACCACACCGGCCGTCCGCTCTATCTCGGCCGCACCAAACGCGTTGCCTCGGCCGACCAACGCATCTGGGGGCACCTCCCGCTTGCGGGGGACTGTTACGCGCGCGACCGCGGCTGTACCCGGCCCAACTGCCTGGAATCCGGCTATCACTGCGAAGTGCACCACGAACCCGACTGGGCCCATGACGGCCTCACCGACGCCGACTGCTTGTTCTTCGGCTGTGGATGCGATCACACGCTGATCAGCAAGGGAATCGTCGAAACCAAAGTCACCGACGCCGGCAGACTCGCCTGGACAGACGGCACCGGTCCACCCGAAATCAACCGAGCCCACCACCCCGACGAACTGCTCGCCGAACTCTACGAAGACGACCAGAACGGCTAGAAGACCACGAGCGCCGCGGATAGTAGCGACGCGAGGCACATCGAGGGTCCATGCGGCACAATCGATTCCGATCGGCGGACCAGGACGCACGCCCACACCGCGGTCATCAACGGAGCGGCAAGTGCGGCCAGCGCCCACACGTCGAAGCCGAACGCACCCGTCAACCCGCCGAGACCCGCCGAGAGCTTGACATCGCCGGCACCCATCGCGCCCGGGGCAATCAAGTGGACGACGAGATACAGGCCCGCAAGCCCGATGGCACCCATCAACGCCGGAACACCGCGCCCCGCTACCGTGGCCACCGCGAGAATCACGGCCGCGCCCGGCATCGTCAGCCAATTCGGCAGCCGGCGCTCTCGGATGTCGTACACGCTCAGCACCGCCAGCCAGGCCAGCACGCAGGCGCCGGCCACCCCCGCCCCCATGTACCGAGGCTAATCGCTCAGCAGCGCCGCTCTCATCGCCTCTTTCGGCGCGGGCAACCCGGTGAATTGCTCCACCTGTGCGAAGGCCTGGTGCAGCAGCATCTGCAGGCCATTGATCACTCGGCCGCCCGCCGCTTCGACCGCCGAGGCGAGCGGCGTCGGCCAGGGGTCGTAGATCGCGTCGAGCATCACCGGGGTGGTCGCAAGCACCGATGCGTAACGCGCCGCGGCATCGGCGGGAATGGTGTTCACCACCGCGTCAGCAGTCGCCACCACTTGTGCCACTTCGGGTCCGGTGATATCGCACCAGCCCGCGTCGACACCCACTTTGGTCGCGAGATCCACCACCGCAGTTACCTTTTCACGGTTGCGCGCAACAACGGTGATCCGTTGCACCCCGAGCTCGACCAGGCCGACCACCACCGCCGGTGCGGTTCCGCCGGAACCGACCACGATCGCATGACCTGACGCCTCACCCAGCGCGCCGGTCACGCCGTCGATATCGGTGTTGTCGGCACGCCATCCCGTCGACGTCCGCACCAGGGTGTTAGCCGCTCTCACCAACTCCGCGCGCCGGGTGCGCTCGTCGGCGAATCGCAAAGCGGCGAACTTGCCCGGCATCGTCACCGAAACGCCCACCCATTCCGGTCCGAAACCGCTTACTACAGATGGTAATTCGTCGGCAGTGCACTCGATGCGGTCATACGTCCAACCGTCGAGACCGAGTGCCCGATACGCAGCCAGGTGCAGCTGGGGTGAACGCGAATGCGCGATCGGCGAACCCAGTACCGCCGCCCTACGCGCGCTCATCGCGCGCTGTCGAGGACACCGTTGCGCTTTGCGAGTTCGATGTTCGCCAGGTGCTGCGGGTAATCCCGGGTGAACAGAGTCGTGCCCTGCAGGTCGATGGTGACGAAGTACAGCCAATCCCCCTCTGCGGGGTGTTCGGCAGCGGCCAGAGCCGGCCCACCCGGCGAGCAGATTGGAGTGGCCGGAAGCCCTTGACGCACATAGGTGTTCCACGGCGTCCGCAGACCTCGGTCGGCGTCGGTAGTGGCCACCTCTTGGCGGTCGAGTGGATAGTTCACCGTGGAGTCGAATTCCAGCGTTCGGTGTTCGTGCAGCCGGTTGTAGATGACCCGGGCCACCTTGTCGAAGTCGTGCGGTTTGGCCTCACGCTGCACCAGCGACGCCACCGTGAGGATTTGATACGGCGTCATGCCCAACGCCTTCGCGGTATCCAGCAGCCCGCCCTGTGCGTATTGGTAGGCGCTGACGCCGATGAGTGTGGACAGGATGTCCTGCGGCGACGCCGAGGGGTCGATATCCCATGACCCGGGCCTTATCAGACCCTCGAGCCTGCGATGGTCGTCGCCCATGGCATTGACGGCTTTTGTCGCCCAGTCGGGCACCGACAGCGCCGACGGAGACGCGGTGCTTGCCGCGTCACGGAGGTCGTCTGTCGACACACAGCGCCGATCACCGTCCAGGTCCACACAGGTCGCGTCGGAAATGAGGGTGAAGATGCCGTCGGTGACCGCACTCGTCTTGACGTCCTGGATGTCGTCGAGCTGGCGTCCTTCGGGAATGACCAGCTTGCCTACCCGGTTCTGCGCATCCGTCAGCCGCGCGACGGCATCCGACGCCGGTATCTCGGTGCGCACCTTGTAGAAGCCGGGTTGGATCGACGTCATCGCGGAGTTGCCCTCGGCGGCAACGACGAAGGCCCGCACCGTCGCGACCACCTTGTGCCCTTCCAGCGTTTCGCCGATCGCCGTCGTGGAGTCTCCGTCGTGGATCTGAATGACCACATCCGACACCCCGTCGCCGGAGTAGTCACCTCCCGCGTCGAATACCGTGTGCCACAGCCTGGAGCCGAGGAAGACGGCCCCGACCACGATCACGATGAACACACCGAGGGTGAACCCGCGCACGTTCCGGCGCCTGCGGCGGCTGCGGGCTTGCCGAATACGGTCGACGCGACTCATTCGACGCCGCGGCGGTCCCACCGCGACCGGCTGCGCGCGTTCGCGACCCCACGCGTCAGGCATTGTCGCCCTCGCCGTGCGGGCCCACGACAGCGCGCCGCTGATCCAGCCAGCTCTGAAGTATGCCGACGGCCGCGGCCTGGTCGATCATCGCCTTCTGTCCCCTCGCCCGCACGCCGGCTTCTCGCAGCGAGCGCTGCGCCGTGACGGTGGTCAGGCGTTCATCGGCGAGCCGCACCGGGGTGGGCGCGACGCGCCGCGCCAGATCCTCGGCCAGGCCGATGGCGTCCTCTGCGGCGGGACCCGTCCGGTCGGCAAGTGTGCGAGGCAGCCCCACCACGACTTCCACCGCCTCCAGTTCGGTAACCAGCTGTGTCAGCCGCTTCAGGTGGCGGTCCGTCCGGTCGCGGCGCACGGTCTCCACCGGTGTGGCAAGGATTCCGTCCGGGTCGCTCACCGCGACGCCGATGCGAACGCTTCCTACGTCGACGCCCAACCGGCGTCCGCGTCCGGGATCGTCGCCTCCGGGCCGATCCGGCAGACGGTGTTCTGGGTGCGCCACGTGGCTAGCTCCGGCCTATCTCCGCGCGTAGGGCGGCCAACGCCGCGTCGATGCCTGCGGCCCCCTTCCCGGAGCCCTGCGCCAGGTCTGCCTTGCCGCCGCCTCGGCCGTTCACCGCCGCACCCAGTTGCTTGACCAGCTCGTTGGCTTTCAGGCCGAGGTCTTGCGCGGCCGGGTTGACGGCCACCACGAACGGGACGGTGTCGTTCTCGCCCTCGGCGATCAGCGCGATCACCGCCGGATCAGAGCCGATCTTGCCGCGGATGTCGCCGACGAGGCTGCGCAGGTCCGCAGCCGACGTCCCCCCAGCCATCCGCTGCGCCACGACACGGACCTTACCGATCTGCTCGGCTCCCGCGGCGGCGTTCACCGCGGCGGCCCGCGCATTGGCCAGCCGCACCCGGTCAAGTTCCTTCTCAGCGGTCTTCAACCGCTCCACCAGCTGCGCCACCCGCGCCGGAACCTCCGCTGATGGGACCTTCAGCGAGGCAGCCAGTCCCGCCATCAGCGCACGCTCCTTGGCCAGGTGACGGAACGAGTCAAGCCCGACATACGCCTCGACCCGGCGCACGCCGGAGCCGATCGACGATTCGCCGAGGATCGTGACCGGGCCGATCTGCGCCGAATTGTGCACGTGGGTGCCGCCGCACAGCTCCAGCGAGAACGGGCCGCCGATTTCGACCACCCGCACCTCCTCGGGATAGGCCTCTCCGAACAGCGCCATCGCACCCATCGCCTTGGCCTTCTCGAGTTCGGTGGTGAAGCTGTGCACCTCGTAGTCGGCCTCGACGGCCTCGTTGGTGACCTCTTCGATTTGGGTCCGCTGGTCCTCGTTCAACGGGCCTTGCCAGTTGAAGTCGAATCGCAGATAGCCAGGGCGGTTCAGCGAGCCTGCCTGAACAGCATTGGGGCCCAGCACTTGTCGCAGCGCCGCATGCACCATGTGCGTGCCGGAGTGGCCCTGCGTAGCGCCGTGCCGCCACCGGGGATCAACGGCGGCGACCACGGTGTCGCCCTCGACGAACTCGCCGGATTCCACGTTGACGCGGTGCGCCCACAGCGTTTTGGCGATCTTCTGGACGTCGGTGACGGCCGCCTTGGATGTCCCGGACGTGCCGGTCCCCGCGATGCTGCCCCCGTCGGCGATCTGACCGCCGGACTCTGCGTAGAAGGGTGTGCGGTCAAGGATCAGCTCGACGCGTTCGGTCTGCTGCTCATCGTGCGCCACCACCGGGACCCGCTTGCCGTCGACGAAGATGCCGAGAATCTTTGCCTCGGTGGTCAATTCGTCGAATCCAGTGAACTCGGTCGGGCCCGCATCGACCAGTTCGCGGTACGCCGACAGATCGCTGTGCGCCTGCTTGCGGGCGGCTGCGTCGGCCTTCGCACGTTGCCGTTGCTCGGCCATCAGGCCGCGGAAGCCCTCTTCGTCGACGCTCAGGCCGGCTTCAGCGGCCATCTCGAGGGTCAGTTCGAGCGGGAAGCCGTACGTGTCGTGCAGCGTGAACGCGTCGGTCCCGGACAGCACGGTGGCACCCGACCGCTTAGTCGCGTTGGCGGCCTCATCGAACAGCCGTGAGCCCGACGCCAGCGTGCGGTTGAACGCGGTCTCCTCCGCCACCGCGATGCGGTGGATCCGGTCAAAATCGGTGACCAACTCCGGATACGACGGGCCCATCGCGTCGCGCACGGTGGTCATCAGGTCGCCGACGATCGGTTCGTTGATTCCCAACAGCTTCGCCGACCTGATCACCCGGCGAAGCAGGCGGCGCAGCACATAGCCACGGCCGTCGTTGCCGGGGCTGACGCCGTCACCGATGAGGATTGCCGCGGTGCGGCTGTGGTCGGCGATGATCCGGTACCGGACGTCATCCTCGTGGCTGCCTTGCCCATAGCCGCGGGGCGCGACCGCGGCCACCGTGTCGATGACCGGGCGCAACAGGTCGGTCTCGTAGACGTTGTCCACACCTTGGAGCAGGCACGCCACCCGCTCGACGCCCATCCCGGTGTCGATGTTCTTGCGCGGCAACGGCCCGAGGATCTCGAAGTCCTCCTTGGAGGTGCCCTCACCCCGCTCGTTCTGCATGAAGACGAGGTTCCAGATTTCGATGTAGCGGTCCTCGTTGGCGATCGGTCCACCGTCGACGCCGTACTCCGGACCCCGGTCGACATAGATCTCCGACGACGGGCCGCACGGACCAGGAATGCCCATCGACCAGTAGTTGTCGGCCATGCCCCGGCGCTGGATCCGCCCCGGCGGCAATCCGGCGACTTCCTGCCACAGTTGAACTGCTTCGTCGTCGTCCAGATAAACCGTGGCCCAAAGTAGTTCGGGATCGAACCCGTAGCCGCCCTCGGCGACCGGGTTTGTCAGCAGCGTCCACGCAAACTCGATGGCTTCTCGTTTGAAGTAGTCGCCGAACGAGAAGTTCCCCGCCATCTGGAAGAACGTGTTGTGCCGGGTTGTGATGCCCACCTCGTCGATGTCCGGTGTGCGGACGCACTTCTGGATGCTGGTCGCGCGGTTCCACGGCGGCGTGCGCTGACCGAGGAAGTACGGCACGAACTGCACCATGCCCGCATTGACGAACAGCAGGTTGGGGTCGTCTAGGATCACCGAGGCGCTCGGCACCTCGGTATGTCCCGCCGTCACGAAGTGATCGAGGAATCGCTTCCTGATCTCGTGTGTCTGCACGTCCTTCTGTCCTTATTGGTTCTCGGTGTCATCCGCGGATCGACCGACCGCACTACATTACCGGGCTGATATGCCGATTACCGGGCTGATATGTCGCGTCTTCATCACCCGTTTATGAAGCTCAAGCGCACCGATCTGCGCGGGTTGTCCCGGTTCAGGTCGACCAGCACGACACTTTGCCACGTGCCGAGCAGGGGTTCGCCACCCTGCACCGGCACCGTCACCGACGGCGCGATCAGCGCGGGCAGGACGTGGTCGGCACCGTGGCCGGGTGAACCATGGGCGTGCCGGTAGCGGTCGTCGCGGGGCAGCAGCCTCTCGAGCGTGTCGACGAGGTCGTCGTCGGACCCCGCGCCGGTCTCGATGATCGCCACCCCCGCTGTGGCGTGCGGCACGAACACATTGCACAGGCCGTCTTCGTGGGCGGCGCAGAATTTGCGCACCTTCTCCGTCAGGTCGACGATCCGTCGCCGCGATGAGTCGATTTCGAGCACGTCGGAGTCCATAACTCCAGCGTACGGACCTTGAAACGGGTGCTTGCCGGGAGGAAGCTAATCGGTGGCGGGTGGCGCCACCGGGGCGCCACCCAAAAGAAAGGGGTGGGCCGTGTACGCACGCTCTACCACTATCCAGGCGCGACCCTCGTCCATCGATGAGGGGATCGCATACGTTCGCGACGAGGTCATGCCGGCGCTGAAGGCCATGGACGGATATGTCGGACTTTCCTTGTTGGTGGACCGGGAGTCCGGCCAGTGCATTGCCACCAGCTCCTGGGAAACCGACGAAGCGATGCGCAACAGCGCGGAGCAGGCGGCACCGCTACGCGACCGGGCCGGGGAGATCTTCGGCGGCGGCGATGTCGCGGTCGACCAGTGGCAGATCGGGGCGATGCACCGCGACCACCACTCCGGCGACGGCGCCTGTGTACGGGCGACGTGGATCAAGATGCCACGTGATCAGGTCGACCGGTCGATCGAGTTCTACCGAACCTCCGTACTGCCCTCGCTCGCGAATCTCGAGGGGTTCTGCAGCGCCAGCTTCTTGGTCAACCGCGAAACCGGGCGGGGCGTCTCGTCGGCGACGTTCGACAGCCGCGAAGCCATGGAGCGCAACCAGGAGCAGGCGAAGGAGCTCCGCAACGCGCGGACCCGCGAACTCGGCGCAGACATTCTCGACGTCGGCGAGTTCGAGTTGGCGCTCGCGCATCTGCGCCTGCCCGAGATGGCGTGACCTGCAGCGGGGACCCAGCCCGATTGACGCGAGCGTTTATTTCGCGGGCGCCGAGGGTATGTCACCTCCAGCCTTAACCCCTTGGAGGAGAAATGACCATCACCGGCATCATCAGTGCAATTCTGATCGGCATCGTCGTCGGCGTGATCGGCCGACTACTGGTTCCCGGCAAGCAGCCGATCGGGATGCTGATAACCATCCTGGTCGGCATCGTTTCGGCCTTCATCGGCACGGCAATCGCCCGCGCGCTCGGCATCCCCACCGCCACCAGCGGCATCGACTGGCTCGAACTGCTCGTCCAGGTCGTCGTCGCCGCTATCGGCGTCGCCCTTGTATCGGCGATCATGGGACGGCGCACCGGCATGATGGGCCGCAGGCGGTCAAGGCTGATGCGCTGACCCGCGACCCCACCCGAGCCCGGCGGCATCTCTTGGCCGCCGGGCTGCTTATTATTTGCAGACCGTCGCGTCACAGAGTCTTCAGCAGCACATCGAGCCGCTCGTAGCTCTCGGTCATGCCGCCTTCCATGCCCGAGGACAGCAGCGCGTCACGGGCCTCGGTGTTCGGGCAGATGGACCGACCGCGCAGCCGGGTGCGGCCGTCACCGAGATCCTCGAACCACAGGTATTCGATATTCACCATGTCGGGCGCACCCTCGAATTCGAATGTCTGGATGACCAATTCGTTGTCACGCACTCTGTGGAACACACCGTTGAAAGAGAACTTGCCGTGCTCGTTCTCGTGCATGTAGCGGTAGCCGCCGCCGGTCCGGAAGTCCCAGTGCTCGATGTCCATCTCCATGCCGTGCGGGCCAAGCCACTGCTTGACCAGATCCGGCTCGGCGTGCGCACGGAACACGGCTTCCACCGGTGCGTCGAACTCGCGGGTGAAGTCCATGGCCAGGGTGTCGACCGGGGCCTGCAGGTTGAGCGCGTTCGTCATCGTTGTTTCCCCTTCTCGTGTGTGTCGGTCATCGCCGCCAACAGGGCGTCCAGCCGGCGATAGTTGCGTTCGGCGTCAAGCCGATATCGGTCGATCCATGCGGTCAGCCCCTCCAGCGCGGCCGCGTCGAGATGGACCGGCCGTCGCTGCGCGTCGCGGGTCCGGGTGACCAGGCCCGCCTGTTCGAGCACCTGAATGTGCTTGGACACCGCCTGTTTGGTGATGTCGAACGGCGCGGCCAGTTCGTTGACCGTCGCGGGTCCGCGAGACAGCCGCGCCACGATGGCCCGCCGAATCGGGTCGGCCAGCGCCATGAAGGCGCGATCCATCCGCGCGCCTGCATCTCCATCACTCCTCAATTATCAACCTTGCATTTGATCAATCAATCGATTGACTACCAAGATAGGAGAGGGTGCGGCCGGTGTCAAGAGCCATTTCGTCAGCGCCCAAACCAACGTTTGGGCGGAAAAGTGCGACGTAGCGACGTGCAAAACGTCGATCTCGACGCGCTCAGCGCTTCTTGTTCAGCGCTTCTTGCGGATGATGGCGCGCAGCTTGTCCAGCCGGCCGGCGATCTCCCGTTCCGCGCCGTGATTGGTCGGCTGGTAGTAGTCCACCCCGACCAGCTCGTCGGGCGGATACTGTTGCGGCACAACGCCGTCCGGGTCATCATGCGAGTACTTGTAGCCGATCGCATTTCCGAGCCCTTCGGCCCCGGAGTAGTGCCCGTCGCGCAGATGCGTGGGCACCAAGCCGGCCCTGCCCTGCCGGACGTCGCTCATCGCCGCACCCAACGCCGAGATAACGGCGTTGGACTTGGGCGCGGTGGCCAGATGAATGGTGGCGTGCGCCAGCGTGAGTTGCGCCTCCGGCATACCGATCAGCTGAACCGTCTGCGCCGCGGCCACCGCGGTCTGCAATGCCGTCGGGTCGGCCATGCCGATGTCCTCGCTGGCGAGGATCATCAGCCGGCGCGCGACGAACCGCGGGTCCTCCCCCGCCACCAGCATGCGGGCCAGGTAGTGCAGGGCGGCGTCGACGTCAGACCCGCGGACCGACTTGATGAACGCGCTGACCACGTCGTAGTGCTGGTCGCCGTCGCGGTCGTAGCGGACCGCCGCCTTGTCCAGCGACTGCTCGATGGTCTCGACGGTGACCTTCTCGCCGGCCTCGGCCGCCACCTCGAGCGCGGTCAGTGCGCGCCTGGCGTCGCCGGCCGACAGCTGCACCAGCAGGTCCACCGCGTCGTCGGCAACCTCGACGCTTCCGCCCAGTCCGCGCGGGTCCTCAATGGCGCGGGTTACCACGGCGCGGACGTCCTCACCGGTGAGCGGTTGCAGCTGCAGGATCAACGAGCGCGACAGCAGCGGCGCAACGACCGAGAACGACGGGTTCTCCGTCGTGGCGGCCACCAGCAGCACCACCCGGTTTTCGACGGCCGACAGCAGAGCGTCCTGCTGGGTCTTGGAGAACCGGTGCACCTCGTCGATGAACAGCACGGTCTGCTCGCGCTGGAGGAGGGCGGTGCGCGCCTTTTCTATGACGGCGCGGACCTCCTTGACCCCGGCCGACAGCGCCGACAGCGCCTCGAACCGGCGGCCGGTCGCCTGCGAAATCAGCGCCGCCAGCGTCGTCTTGCCGGTGCCCGGCGGGCCGTAGAGGATGACCGACGCCGCACCCGAACCCTCGACCAGGCGGCGCATCGGCGAATTCGGCTGGAGCAGGTGATCCTGGCCGACGACCTCGTCGAGGGAGGCCGGGCGCATCCGTACCGCCAGGGGCGACGACGCCCCCACGGGACCGCCCACGCCGCCACCAGTCGAGCCCGCAGCGCCGGGGACGTCAAAGAGACCGTCGGACACGCACCCTGCTTACCACGGCGCTACGACGGCGACGGCCGAGCCGTCACAAATCCACGACGGCCGAGCCGTCACAAATCCATCGGCTGCGTCACGAAGTCGATCAGTTCTTCGACACGGCCGATCAGTGCCGGCTCCAGGTCATGCCAATCCCGTACCCGGCCACGGATGCGCTGCCATGCCCTGGCGATGTCCGCCTGGTGCGCGTGCGGCCAGCCGAGCGCCCGGCACACGCCCTGCTTCCAGTCCACCCCGGGTGGCACGACCGGCCACGCCGCGATGCCGAGCCGGACCGGCTTGACCGCCTGCCAGATGTCCACGAAGGGATGGCCGACGACGAGAGTGTGTGGGTCACCAGGTCCCCGCCGGACGGCGTCAGCGATGCGGGCCTCCTTGGATCCCGCGACCAAGTGGTCGACCAGCACACCCAGCCGACGACCCGGCCCAGGCCCGAACTCCTCGACGATCCCGACCAGATCGTCGACCCCGCCGAGGTGTTCGACGACCACGCCCTCGATTCGCAGATCGTCTCCCCACACCTGCTCGACGAGTTCCGCGTCGTGGCGGCCCTCGACGTAGATTCGACTGGCCAACGCCACCTTGGCGTTCGCGCCCGGCACAGCGACGGAACCGGAAGCGGTGCGCGTCGCGGACTTCGGGCCCGAGCGTCGCGGCGCGGTCAGGATCACCGGGCTACCGTCGATCAGGTATCCGGGGCCGATCGGAAACGGCTTCCTGCGACCGTGCCTGTCCTCGAGCTCCATTCGCCCGTATTCGATGCGGACCACCGCGCCCACGTAGCCGGTCTGCGCGTCCTCCACAACCATGCCGATTTCGACCGGACGCTCGGTGGATCGGGGCTTTCTGGACCTGTGCGGGTCGTTGGCGAGCACGTCGGTGCCATAGCGGTCGGCCACCGGGTGATCGTAGGGAGTCGGGCGTCGATCTCGGCCTAGCATCGGCGGTGTGTTGCTGAATCGGGCCACCGCCGAGGGGATTGCCAACGGCACCATCACCCTCGTGTTGCGGCGTTGGGACGTCGCCCACGCCAAACCGGGCGGCAGTCAGCGGACCCCGGCGGGCACCATCCGCATCGGCGCCGTCACCGAATACCCCGGCAGCCACCGCGTCACCGCCGCGCAGGCGCGCGCCGCGGGCTATCCCGATGCCACGTCCGCGCAGGCGGAGCTTGACCGCAGGCCCGCTCGGCACACCTACGCCATCGAGGTGTCCTATCTGGCGCCCGACGAGCGCCCGGAACTCGCCGCCAACGACGAACTCAGCGATGACGACGTCGACTCGATCACCGCGCGGCTGAACCGCTGGGATGCGGCCACCGAACAGTGGACACGGCAGTACTTGACGATGATCGGCGCGAACGAGGCGGTCCGCGCACCCGACCTGGCCGCCCGCGTCGGCCTCGACGTGCCGCGTTTCAAGCGCCGGGTGCGCCAGCTCAAGGGCCTGGGCCTGACCATCAGTCTCGACGTCGGCTACCGGCTTTCCCCCCGCGGCCAGGCGTACCTGCGGATGCGCAAGGCTTGACTTAAAGCGCTTCAAGTTCGGCACAGTGGTTCCCATGAGCATTACGACCGACGAGGCCGAACTCACTATCCAGCAGGTGTCGCGACGTACCGGGCTGGCGGAATCGACACTGCGCTACTACGAGCGCATCGGGCTGATCGACGCCGTCCCCCGCGACCAGAGCAGCGGTCACCGCAGGTACCCGCCCGATCTCGTGGCGGCCATCGAGTCGCTGAGCTGTCTGCGGGGCACCAAAATGTCCGTGCACGACATGCGCGCGTATGTCGTCAACATGCGGCGCGGCCGGGTCGCGGCTGCCGATCAACGGCAGCTGTTCGCCGGCCACGCGGACCGGCTGCGAGGCGAGATCGCACGACTACGACTCCGGGAGCGATACGTTTCGGCCAAGGCCGACCTCTGGGCGGCCAGACACAGCGGTGATGCGGCCGCCGAAGCTGCCGTCACGCCCAAAGTGATCGAGCTCGGCGCCCAACTCCTGCATGAAGAGGTGCGGCGCAGCGATGATTGACCGTGCGAAACCGGTATTGGTGACGGGCGGATCGGGATTCGTTGCCGCACATATCATTCTGCAGCTTCTGCAGGACGGGCATCGTGTCCGTACCACGGTCCGATCGGCCAAGCGTGAACCAGACGTGCGGCACATGCTGGAGCGAGCCGGCGCCGACACAGCGCCGTTGTCGTGTGTCGCGGCCGATCTCACCGCCGATGACGGTTGGCAGGCCGCGGTGGCAGGCTGCGACTACGTCCTGCACGTGGCATCCCCGTTTCCACCGCAACAGCCCAAGAACCCCGACGAACTGATCGTGCCCGCCCGTGAAGGCACGCTGCGGGTGTTGCGCGCCGCGCATAACGCTGGGGTGCGGCGGGTGGTGATGACGTCGTCCTTCGCAGCGATCGGATATAGCCCCAAGCCGAAGGGGGTGCCGTACGACGAATCCGATTGGACGGACGCAACCGGCGACCAGAGCCCGTATGTCAGGTCCAAGACGCTGGCGGAACGGGCCGCCTGGGATTTCGTCGCGCAACCCTCGGTGGGAATGGAGCTTTCGGTGGTTAATCCGGTCGGCATCTTCGGACCGGTGCTCGGCTCCGATGTCCCCAGCTCGGTCGGGCTGATCCGGATGTTGCTGCAGGGCAAGCCGCCTCTGCTGCCGCGCGCTTCGTTCGCCGTCGTCGACGTGCGTGACGTCGCCGATCTGCACCTGAGGGCCATGGCGCAGCCGCAGGCGGCGGGGCAACGGTTCCTGGCGTCGGCCGGGCAACCACTGACGCTCCCCGAGATCGCCGCAATCCTGCGTTCTGCGTTGGGCCAGGGCGGTGCGCGAGTACCGACCCGCGAGGCGCCGGACTGGATGGTGCGCGCGGTGGCACGCTTTGTGCCCGCGCTCGGCACGCTCGCCGGCTTGCTTGGGCCGCCGAAACAGGTGTCCACTGAGAAGGCCACCAAACTGCTTGGCTGGCAACCGCGTCCAGCTGCAGAAACCGTGGCGGCGACCGGTCAGAGCCTCCTCAGGCGGAGATCGGCGCGCGGGTAGAACCTAAGGGGCGTGGCCGCTGGCCGCTGCGAGTTTCTCCGGGTCAGAGGTGATCTCGTCGATGGTGGTGTGGATGAACCGCATCTTGTCCAGCACGGCCGCGGGTAGCAGAAAGGGGTAGAGGTCCTGCTTGCCCATCGATCGGTTGAGCATGTTCAGTGCCCATGACAGCGGCAGCCACATGTCGATGATCTGGTCGAAGCCGCTGGGGCCCAACATTCTTCGCTCGAACGTCGCGGCGGCCGGGGCGAAGCCGAAAGCCGCCGCGGTGTCGAGGGTGCCGCGGATGTGCAGATAGTGCGCGAAGGTTTCGGCCCAGTCCTCGGCCGGGTGCATCGTGGCGTAGGAGGACACATAGTTATCCTCCCAGTCCGCCGGAGGGCCCTCCTGGTAGTGGCGGTCCAGCGCCGCCTGGTAGTCGGCATCGGGATCGCCGTACAGCTCGCGGAACCGCTGCGTGTAGTCCGGCGACGTGCTGACCAGACGATAGTAGTAATAGTGGCCGATCTCGTGGCGGAAGTGTCCGAGCAGCGTGCGGTACGGCTCGTCCATCGCGATGCGCAGTTGTAAGCGGTGCACGTCGTCGCCCTCGGCCAGGTCCAGTGTGATCACACCGTTCTCGTGGCCGGTGAACACCTTGTCCTGCTCACTCGAGAGCAGGTCGAAGGCCAAGCCGTAGTCCGGATCCTCGTCGCGCCCGACAATCGGCAGCTTCAGCTCGACCAACTCGGCGATCAGTCGGCGTTTGGCCTTCTCCGCGTCGGCGAATGCCGACAGCGCCTTGCTCTCGGCGTCGTTCGGCCGGGTACGGGTGAGCGCACACGACACGCACAGCTTCGCGGTCTGGCCCGTCTCCACCAGCCAGTTGCATTCGGCCAGATGCATATTGGCGCACAACTCGTAGTTGTCGGCGTCGACGAAACCCGGCTGCGCACTGTCCTCACCGGACGCGATGACCAGCAGTGCCATGTCCTCGAGCGAGAAGCCCAGCGGGCGATGACAGGACAAACACAGCGAGTTCTCGAGCGCCAGGTGCTGACCACAGTTGGGACAGATGAAATCACGCATGGAGCACTCCCCCCTCGAACGGCGCCACGTCCACCGCGACGTCGATGACGCTGCTCTTGGAGTCGGTGTAGATGATGCCGCGCAACGGCGGTACATCAGCATAGTCGCGGCCCCAAGCGGCGATGATGTAGCGCTCATCCACCATCTGATCGTTCGTCGGGTCCAAGCCCAGCCAGTGGTTCTGCGGGGTCCACACCGACGCCCAGGCGTGGGTGGCGTCGATGCCGATCATCCGCTCCTTACCCGGTGGCGGGTCAGTGGCCAGATAGCCCGAAACATAGCTGGCGGCAAGGCCGTTGGCGCGCAGACAGGCGATCACCAGTCGGGCGAAGTCCTGGCACACCCCTTCCCGGGCGGTAACCACGTCGTTGACCTGGGTGGAGACCGTCGTCGAACCGGACCGGTAGGTGAAGTCGCGATAGATCCTCGAGGTGAGGTCCCTCAGCACCTCGATCAGCGGGCGTTCCGGCGCGAAGCTCGGTGCGGCGTAGTCGCGCACTTCGGCGGTGATCTCCGGCGGCTGCAGGTCAAGGGTGAACTCCGTCGCCAAGGCGCCGTCGAGGCCGACCGGGCGCGCGATTTCCCATGGCGCCAGCGCGGATCCGGCGCCGTACAGCTCCGGCGGCGGTGGATCCACCTCCACGATCGACTCGCTGGTGATCGACAGCCTGCGGTGCCGCTCGGTGACGTGGAAGTACGAGGTCACGTTCCCGTAGGCGTCTCGGCTGGTGGAACTGTCGGCCGGTTCGGGGTCGATCCGAAGCGTGTGCGAAAGGCAGCGCTGTCGAGCGGTGTCGCGCGGCGTGAGGAAGCCGCGGCCGTAGGAGTTGGTCACGACGTCGGAGTACCCGTAAATCGTGCTGTGCGTCACCTGATAACACCGGGCGGTCACGGCATCACCCGGCGTTCGTCGGGGCCCCACAGCGGCTGCATGCCGCCCGGTAGCGACAGTTGTGTCGCGGTGATGACGCCGGACAGGTCGCGCAGGTCGGTGTGTAGTCCGTCGAGCAGATCGGCCAGTTCCGCGCGCCTGCCGTCGGGGGTGACCTCCTCGAGGTCGGCCGGGTCGAGTCGGCGCAGCCGGGTGCCGATCTCGTCGACCAGCCGCTCGGGTCGCGACGAACCCGACGAGCCGGGCAAGGCCTTGAGATCGGCGCGCAGCCGTTCGATCTGGTAGACCAGCGACCGCGGGTTCTCCGCGTCCAGCAGCACCAGGTCGGCCACTGCGGAAACACTGACCGCGCCCAGGTTGCGCCGCCGGTAGCTGACCGACGACTCGCAGGCCACCAGCGTGGACTCGGTGATGGTTTGCTCTGCGCCTGCGCTGCGGACCGTCGTCAGCGTCGCACGCAGCAGCGCCGTCAACGCCAGGCCGCGCTCGATTCGCTTGCCGATGTCCATCATGGTCCAGCCGACGTCCTGCACCATCGACTCGGCCGCGACGCCGGACAGCGCCAGCATCCCCGCCAGCGTCAGGTTGTTCGTCGACGACAGGAACGCGTCGCCCTCGGTCTGCGATTCGGGCGGCTCGTCGGCGGGCCGACCTGAGGGCCGAGCCGGTGCGTGCAGCAGCGCGCGCTCGACCGCCGCCAGCACCATCCACGTGTCGTTGGACATCTGGTCGCGCACCGCGCGGGCGGCCAACCCGAGTCGCTCGACCGACTGCGCCAGCGACCCGGACCGGTTCCGGTCGGCGGTCAACGACCACAGCGTCGTCTGGGCCGTCGCCACCATCTCCGCGTAGTCGCCGCCTGCGCCGGTGTCGGTCCCTGTGATGTGTCCCAGCGCGGCCAGCAGCACCGGCACACACTCGCTGCCTTCCATCTCGCGGCGGTAGCGGTATTCGTGGTAGCGCTCGCGGGTGACGGTGAGCAGCCGGGCCATGTTCTCGGCCCGCTCGGCGTAGCGGCCCATCCAGAACAGGTCGGACAACACACGCGGCGAGCTGACTGCCCGCGTCGGGCTGGGCGTCATCGCCGGCAACTCGACCGCGCTCGGAATCCGCTCGACGGTGACACGTGTCGGCGTGCGCACCCAGATATCCTTGGCCGCAACGGTATTCAACCGGTAAGCGGCATTACCCGGGGCCAGCAGGTAGCCGAGGCCGCCGATCATCGGCGCGTAGCCGCTGCGCTGCGACACCGTGAACAACCGCATGCCGACGCTGGCCGACGACAGCCCGCCCGGGTAATAATCGCTGGGCACCGACGAGAACTGCGGGAGCTCCTGGCCGACCCACTGCCGCGGCGTGGCTTCGATGCACGCCGCCAACGACTCTCGTTGCGTGGCCGACAACCCCGGCCCGACGATCGGGTCGCCGCCCGTCACCGACTTGAAAAGCAGTGACGACAGGTTGGTCAGCAGGTGCGAACGCTCCGTGTTGATGCCGCCCCAGTACACCGGCGCCGTCTGCAGCAGCGGCGTCTCACCCAGCAGCCGCTCGGCCATGTCGGGCAGAAAGCGAAGCAGCCCAGGGCTTTCCAGAATGCCGCTGCCCAACGTGTTGACGACCGTCACCGCACCACGGCGCAACACCTCCACCAGGCCGACCACGCCCAACCGCGAGTCTGCGCGCAGGTCCAGCGGATCTGTGTAGTCCGCATCCACCCGCCGCAGCACCACGTCCACCCGCTTGAGGGTGCCCAGCGACCGCATCCACAGCTTGCCGTCGCGCACGACCAGGTCAGCGCTCTCCACCAGCGGGAAGCCCAGCACGCTGGCCAGATAGGCCTGGTCGAACGCGGTCTCGGAGTGGATGCCCGGGCTGAGCACCACCACCACCGGCTCCTCGGCCGACTCGGGGGCTGCGTCGATCAGCGCCAACCGCAGCGCCTGCGCCCACGGCGACGAAGGCCGCGGCGCGATCCGCTCGTACAGGTCGGGGAAGGCGCGCGCGACAACTCGCCGGTCAGCCAGCGCATAGCCCGCTCCCGACGGCGCCTGCGTCCAGTCCGCGTTCACCCGGAAGCTGCCGTCCGCGGCGCGGCTGATGTCGCAGCCGTGCAGGAACAGCTGATGGCGGCCCGGCACGTCGATGCCGCGGGCAGCCCTCACGTACCCCGGGTGCGCGAACAGTAGCTGGGACGGCAGCACCCCGCTGGTCACCGAGCGGCGCGGGCCGTACAGGTCGGTCAGCACCGCGTCGAGCAGCCGAGAGCGTTGCACCAGGCCGGATTCCAGGGTGTCCCAGTCCGACGCGGACAGCAGCAGCGGCAGCGCATCGAGATGCCACGGACCCGGCTCCCCGGCCCCGTCGCCGTTGGTAACCGCGTCGCCGTGCCCGTCGACCTGGATGTAGGTGATGCCGTCGTTGTCGACCAAGCCGCGAACGATCGACCGCAGCTGGTCCAGTCCGCCGCGGCCTCGCTCGCCCACGCATTCGGCGAGTTCCTGCCAGGCGGGACGGACATTG
Source organism: uncultured Actinomycetota bacterium (assembly GCA_963800125.1). Classification (GTDB taxonomy): domain Bacteria; phylum Actinomycetota; class Actinomycetes; order Mycobacteriales; family Mycobacteriaceae; genus Mycobacterium. The sequence goes on from CAWDAC010000016.1 coordinate 25,533, forward strand.
CCTGCCGCGTCGACGAATTCGTCGTATCCGGTGCCGGCACTTTCGCCGCGCACGTCGAACAGGGCCTGCTGGGCACGCGCGGTGCGGTACCGGACGAGCAGGTGGTCGATGTCGTGCGTATCGGGTGCGGGAAGAACCATTACTGCAGAACGGTACGCACTCGACGCAGATCGAGGATGCCAGGCGCGCCGACGTCGGTGGACAGGCGCGCCTGCTTCTCGCGGATGTCGGCCATGTCGACATGGCCCGGCGTGAAACCGGCCGCCTCGAAGCGGCTGCCCCGTCGCGACTCGGCCGTCACTGCATTGACCGGTGGCTCGTCGTAGGCCCGGCCGCCGGGGTGCGAGACGTGGTAGGTGCAACCGCCGCGCGACATGCCGGTCGCCGTGTCGACGAGTTCGAAACGCAACGGCCCGTCGACGGTGATCGTGGGGTGCAGTGCACTGGGCGGTTGCCAGGCGCGGAAGCGCACGCCACCGACTTGGATGTCGGGGTTGTCGGTGGCCAGCAGCGGCACCGGGTAGCCGTTGGCGGTGACGATGTAGCGGTGGCGATCGGCGCCGACGACGCGGACCTGGATGCGTTCCACCGACGAGTCGACGTAGCGGGCGGTGCCGCCGGCGGTGGACTCCTCGCCGAGAACGTTCCACTGCTCGATCGCGCCGCGCAGCTCGAGTTCCACGTGGTCGAACACCGCGGTGCCGATTCGCGGGAAGCGGAACTCGGTGAACGGGTCCAGCCAGCTGGTATCGAAGTTGATGTCGTGCGCCCGCAGGTCGGCGGCGACCTCGGCGACGTCGTGAATCAGGTAGTGCGGCAACAGGTACCGGCCATGCAAATTGTCGCCGTGGCGGATCAGCGGGGCCCGCAGCGGCTCGTCCCAGAACCAGGCGACCAGCGAGCGCACCAGCAGCGACTGCACCATCGCCATCTGGAAATGCGGCGGCATCTCGAAGCCACGCAGCTCCAGTAGGCCCAGCCGGCCGCGTGCACTGTCGGGGCTGTAGAGCTTGTCGATGCAGAACTCGGCGCGGTGGGTGTTGCCGGTGATGTCGGTCAGCAGATGCCGCAACGCCCGATCCGTCACCCACGGCTTAGTCGCGCCTTTGGCGGATGACAGCCGCGCGATCTCGGCGAACGCGATCTCCAACTCGTAGAGCGCCTCGGAGCGGCCCTCATCGACCCGCGGCGCCTGCGAGGTGGTGCCAACGAACCGGCCGGCGAACAAGTAGGACAGTGACGGGTGGCGCTGCCAGTAGGTGAGCAGCGACACCAGCAGGTCGGGTCGGCGTAGCAGCGGCGAGTCAGCCGGGGTGATGCCGCCCAGCGTGATGTGGTTCCCGCCGCCGGTGCCGCCATGTGTGCCGTCGAAGTCGAACGACTCCGTCGATAATCGGGCCAGCCGCGCTTCCTGATACAGCGTCGCCAGCTGCTCGCGCTGCTCGGCGAAGCTCGATGTCGGCGCGACGTTGACCTCGATGACACCCGGGTCGGGCGTGATGATCATCGACCGCAGGCGCGGGTCCGGGGGCGGGCCGTACCCTTCGATCACCACCGGACAGTCAGCCTTCGCGGCGGCGGCCTCCAACCGGCTGACCAGGTCGATGAAGTGCTCCAGCTCGTCGGTGGGCGGCAGGTAGATGTAGAGCAGCCCGTCGCGGATCTCGGCGACCATCGCGGTGGTGGGATTGGACTCGGCGTCCTCGACGACCGCGTCGTCAGGCTCCGGGTCGATCGGCAGGTCGGCGCGCCCGGCCGTCGGGTCGGCAGGATACGACGGCCGCGGCGGACGCCAACTGATCGAGTCGAGCGGCAGCCGCAGCCCGGCCGGCGAATCGCCGTCGAGCAGCGCGATGCGGCCACGGCGCAGCCGCCAGTCGGCGCTGGCCCAACCGGAATCGTCGTCCCGGCGGTGCAGCGGCAACACATAGGCCGCGGGTTCGGCGACGGTCTCGTCCAGCCGGGCCAGCAACGCGGCGCGGCGGTCGGCGGCATCGGCCTCCAGATCGTCCTCGGCCGCGACGGGGTGACCCGCGGGTTGGCGGACCGCGTTGGCCAGCCGGCTCAGCGCGTCTTCGTAGACCGGCCGCACCTGGGACGCCGGCAGGCCCAGCCCGTCGGCGATGGCGCCCAGTACCTGCAGACCGGCATCGGGTGCGATGGCCACGGCTTCCGCTTTGGTCGGCCACGGATCGGCCAGCAGCTTGTCGTTGGTCCACAACGGTTTCCCGTCGGTGCGCCAGTGCAGTCCAATCTGCCAGCGCGGCAACGGCTCTCCGGGATACCACTTGCCCTGGTTGCGCTGCACCACGCCCTGCGGCGCCCACACCTTCTTCAGGCGTGCCGCCAGCGCGGAGGCGCGCTGGCGTTTGTGCGGGCCGTCGGCGTCGGTGGTCCACTCGAGGTCGACCTGGTTGTCGATCGAGACGAACGTCGGCTCGCCGCCCACGGTGAGTCGGACGTCACCGGCGGCCAGCCGCTCGTCGACGCGGGCGCCCAGCGCGCAGATGGCCCCCCACGCCGCCTCGGTGTAGGGCAGCGTGACCCGCGGGTCCTCGTGCACGCGGGTGACGACGTTGGAGAAGTCCAGCGTCGTCTCGCACGGCTCGGTCGAACCGGTGATCGGCGCCGCCGACGCCGGATGCGGGGCGGCGGACAGCGGTATGTGGCCTTCACCGGCGAACAGCCCCGACGTCGGGTCGAGGCCGATCCACCCCGCGCCGGGGATGTACACCTCGGCCCAGGCGTGCAGGTCGGTGAAGTCGGCGGCCGGCCCCGACGGCCCGTCCAGCGCCTCGACGTCGGAGGTCAGCTGCACCAGATAGCCGGACACGAAGCGGGCCGCCAGCCCCAGCTGCCGCAGGATCGACACCAGCAGCCACGCGGAGTCGCGGCACGAGCCGATTCCCGTCCGCAGCGTGAAGTCCGGGGTCTGCACACCGGGTTCCATCCGCAGGCTGTAGCCGACGTCGGCGTTCACCGCACGGTTGAGCGCGACCAGGAAGTCGTTGGTTTGCGTGCCAGGCCGCACCGAGAAGTTGCGTACCCAGGCCTGCACGAGCTCGCCGGGGCCGGAGCCGTCGTCGTCCTCGTCCACCGGGCGCAGGTAGGGCTTGAGGTCCTCCTGCAGTGACTTCGGGTATTCGAAGGGGATCTTCTCGGCCCAGTCCTCGATGAAGAAGTCGAACGGGTTGATGACCTTCATGTCGGCGATCAGCCCGGCGGTGATGGTCAGGCTGCGGGTGCGGTTCGGGAAGACCAGCCGGGCCAGGAAGTTGCCGAATGCGTCCTGCTGCCAATTGATGAAGTGATCGCTGGGCTCGACCTGCAGCGAGTAGGCCTCGATCGGGGTACGCGAATGCGGCGCCGGGCGCAGCCGAACGACGTGGGGGTACACCTCCACCAGCCGATCGAATGTGTAGCTGGTGCGATGCTCCAGCGCCACCTTGATACCCATCAGCTGATCCCATCACATACGGGCACAGGCCCGCACTGCGCGCTCAGCCGATCATGTGCCAGTGACGTCGGTCGGCCGTCCGCCGCATCCACAGCACCAGCACCCCGGCCAGCACGATCCCGGCCAGGTTGATCGCGAGCTGGGCGGCCGACTGGGCGGCGATGTCCCAGTCCCCCACGGTCGCGGCGACGACGGCGAATCCCGCCGCGGGCACGGTTGTCACCGAGATGAAGACCCCGACCAGGGCGGCCGACTTCGCCGACACCAACGACAGCATCCCGGCGGCGCCGGCGAACAACGCGACGATTAACGACAGCGGCCCGACCTCGAAGATGAAGTCGACCTCTTCCAGCTCGCGGGTGCTGGTCACTTCGATCCAGCCGACGGCCTCGCCGGCCAGCACACAGATCGCGGTGACCACCATGGCGACCGGGAAGCCGACCAGCAGCGCCAGCGCGGCGCGGCGGGCCAGGTACGTCTTCCGCCGTACCAGCGCCACCGCCAGCGCGGCCAACGGTCCGAATTCGGGCCCGACCACCATCGCGCCGACCACGGTGACCGGTGAGTCGGTGACGACGCCGACCGCGGCGATCAGGCACGCCAGGCACAGAAACGTCATGTAGGTGACGTTGAGCGTGGATTCCTCTCGGGTCCGCGCGGCGAGTTCGTCCCAGACCACCGCGTCGGCAGGGTCGCCGACGGCCCGTTCCTCGGCCCGGAAGGCCCGGGCCGACAAGACGGTGTCGACGACGTCCAGCGTGATCGCCCCGCGTTCCTTCACGCCCAATGCCTTCAACGCCTCGATGACGTCGTTGGCGGACTCACGGGCGATGTCGGCGGTGATTTCGTCGCCGCGTGGGTCCAGGGCGGCGTCGCGGTGCACCACCAGGTGCGTGACGCCCGGATTGCCCGTCAAGGTGTCGATCACGGGATCGCGCAATTCGGCCGGTGTGATGACCCGTAAGTGCAGCACGATCGGCACACTAGTGCCCGCCCCTGCGTCGTCGGCGTAGAAGGGCGGCGAGCCGCACCGTCAGATGGATGGCATGCCCAAGCAATTTCGCGCGACTCCCCATTTGCCGCCTCCCGCTTGCTCTAATGTCGGTTTGTTGACGAGATGGTCGTAGAGGGGATTTCACACTCATGAAGCGCCGGTTCACAGCCGCAGCCGTTTCCGTCGTTGCACTCGGCCTGGTGGGCTGCTCGAGTGGCACTGACGCGCTGACCTCTCACGACGCACGGGTGAGCATCAACGGAAAGGCCACCAACGCGCTACAGCCGGTCACCTGCCACCAGATCGGGCGCAGTTGGACGATCGAAACCAAGGACAAGGAGCCGGGATTCACGGCCGCGATCGAAACCGGCGACGTCGTGACCGCCCAAGTGGTGAACATCCGCAATCTGGGCAATTTCACCGGTACCTTCTGGGGAGACAACCTCGGAAAGGCCCAGGCGAAGGTGTCCCAGGGCAGGTTCAGCGTCAGCGGCGAGGCCGATGGTTTCTTCGTCGACAAGCCCAACCACCCAGTGACCGCGACGTTCGACATCACCACCGACTGCTGACCGGTGGCCTCCTGGAAGGACGTGGCTCGTATCGTCGCCGGGCTTCCGGAGACCACCGAGGCGACGCCGCGCAACTGGCGGGTCCGCAAGAAGCTGATCGCGTGGGAGCGCCCGCTGCGCAAGGCCGACTATGAAGCGCTCGGTGCGGACGCACCCGACGGCGACATCCTCGGCGCCCGGGTGTCCGACGAGGGAGTCAAGTTCGCGTTGATCGCCGACGCTCCAGGGGTGTACTTCACCACACCGCACTTCGACGGGTACCCGGCCGTCCTGGTGCGGCTCGCCGAGATCAGCGTGCCCGAACTCACCGAGCTCATCACCGACGCCTGGCTGGCGCAGGCGCCGAAGACACTGGCCAAGGCATTCCTGGCGAACGACAGATAAGCGCCCGTCCGGCGAGGATGATCTGCAGGTATGCCTCCGACAGATCCGACCTTTTACCGCAGCCCGGGTGCTGCTGTCGCGGCAGCGCCCGAGCAACTCGCCTACGTTGCGGCCTTCGATCCGGCCGGTCAGAAGAAAGACGCGCTGGCGGTCGTCGACTGCGACCCAAACTCCTCGACACATGGCCAAGTGGTCGGCTGGTCCGAGCTACCGACGGCCGGCAACGAACTGCACCACTTCGGCTGGAACGCCTGCTCGAGTGCCCTGTGTCACGAAGGGCACGATCATGCGCAGCTGGAGCGGCGTTATCTCGTCGTCCCCGGGATCCGCTCGTCGAACACCTACGTCCTCGACACCCAGCCCGATCCGCGAAACCCCGTGGTGTCACACACCATCGAGGCCGGCGAACTGGCCGCCAAGGCGGGATACTCCCGCCCGCACACCGTGCATTGCGGCCCTGGCGGCATCTTCATGTCCGCGTTGGGCGGCGCCAACGGCGACGACGGACCCGGCGGTGTGGCGCTGCTCGATCACGACACGTTCGAGGTGATCGGGCCGTGGGAATCAGACCACGGTCCGCAGTATTTCGCCTACGACTTCTGGTGGCATCTGCACCACGACACGGTGATCACGTCGGAGTGGGCGTCACCGTCGATGATCGAGAACGGGCTCAATCCCGATGATCTGCTGGGCCGGAAGTTCGGTCACCACTTGAACTTCTGGAGCATGTCCGAGCGGAAGCTGACCCAGCGCGTCGACCTCGGCGACGAGCATCAGATGGTGCTCGAACTCCGCCCGGCCCACGACCCGTCCAAGACGTGGGGCTTTGCGGGAGTGGTGATCAGCGTCGAGGACCTGTCGGCGTCGGTCTGGCTCTGGCACCGCGACGGCGACCAATGGTCGGTCGACAAGGTGATCACCATCCCCGCCGAGCCCGCCGAGGCCGACGATCTGCCACCCGCACTGAAGCCGTTCGGCGCGGTGCCACCGCTGGTGTCGGACATCGATCTGTCCGTCGACGACCGATGGCTCTACGTATCATGCTGGGGCACAGGCGAACTCAAGCAGTTCGACGTCAGCGACCCGTTCCACCCGCGCGAGACGGCATCGGTTCGCCTGGGAGGGATCGTGCGACGCGAACCCCACCCGGCTGCGCCGGACCTGCCGCTTGGCGGCGGCCCGCAGATGATTGAGATCAGCCGGGACGGCCGCCGGGTGTATGTCACCAACTCGCTGTACGCGGCGTGGGACGAGGTCTTCTACCCCGACGGCGTCGGGTCGTGGATGGCCAAACTCGACGCCGACGTCTCGGGCGGCGGACTGGTCGCCGACACCGCATTCTTCCCACACGGCGACGAGTTTCGCGGACTGCGGGTTCATCAGACCCGACTGCAGGGCGGTGACGCGTCCAGCGACTCGTACTGCTTCACCAACTGAGCGTCATCGGTTGCCGACACGTACGGCTAGCTCGTCGGCGGGCACCTGGTGGCCCTCCGCGCAGCGGATCTCGACAGTCGCTTCGGCGCCGCAGCCCGCGTGCGCCAACCGCAACCGGGAGCGGGTCGGCAGGTGGCGTCGGCCCCACTCGAACATCGCCCAGACCACGGGCATGAAGTCGACGCCCGCCGGAGTGAGCACGTACTCCTCGCGGGCGCGCTGTCCCGGCTCACGGTAGGGCCTGCGGGTCAGCAGCCCGGCGTCCACCAGCTCGTTCAGCCGCGCGGCGGCCGCCGCGCGGGTGATGCCGACCCGGTGGCAGAAGTCTTCGAATCTGGTGGTGCCGTAGTACGCCTCCCGCAGGATCAGCATCGCCGACTTGGTGCCGAGCAGTGCCATCGTCTTCTCGATAGGACACTCGCCCATCGCTGACCAGGCGTCGCGGTCGGTCAGCCTGCCCTGCAGAACTGTCATGGAATTCACCCCATCCCTGAGTTGTTCTAAGTATACGCAGCGTGGTATAGCTGGGTATAGAGAGTATTACTCAGCATCGAGTCACAGGAGGCAGAAATGGCCGGATACGTCGGCCGGGACGCGGTCATCGTCGGGGCGGTACGAACCCCGATCGGCAAGGGCAAAGCCAGCGGAGCCCTGCACGACGTGCTGTCCGTGGACCTGCTCGGGCACAGCCTGAAGGAACTGGTGGCCCGGACGGGCGTCGATCCCGCGCAGATCGACGACGTCATCGCGGGCGCGGTTACGCAGGTCGGCGACCAGGCCGTCAACATCGCCCGCAATGCGCTACTGGGCGCGGGTTTCCCCGAGTCCGTGCCCGGGACGACCGTCGACCGTCAGTGTGGCAGCAGCCAGCAGGCGATCAGCTTCGCCGCCCAGGGCGTGATCTCCGGGGCGTACGACATCGTGATCGCCGCGGGCGTCGAGTCGATGGGGCGGGTTCCGATGGGCTCGAACGTATTACCGGGCAGCGACCCGTTCGGCGCGATGGCGCAGCGCTATCCCGACGGCCTGGTGCCACAGGGCATCAGCGCGGAACTGATCGCCGCCAAGTGGGGATTCTCGCGACAGCAGCTCGACGAGTTCTCGGCGAGCAGCCACGAAAAGGCCGCTGCGGCAACCAAAGAGGGCCGCTTCGACAACGAGTTGACGCCCATCGCGGGGCTCGCGACGGACGAGTTCATCCGTCCGGGCACCACCGTGGAGACGCTCGCGAATCTCAAGCCGGCGTTCTACAACCCGGCCTATGAGGCTCGCTTCCCGCAGATCAAATGGGAGATCACCGCGGGCAACTCCTCTCCGCTGTCGGATGGCAGCGCGGCGGTGCTCATCACGACCTCGGAGACGGCCAAGCGGCTCGGCCTGCGTCCACTGGCCCGCATCCACACGGCGACGGTTGTGGGGTCGGACCCGCTGTACATGCTGACCGGGGTCATCCCGGCCACCGAGAAGGTGCTGGAGCGTGCCGGGCTGACGCTCGCCGACATCGACCTGTTCGAGGTCAACGAGGCGTTCGCGCCTGTTGTGCTGGCGTGGGCGCACGACACCGGCGCCGATCTGGCGAAGACGAACGTGAACGGCGGCGCGATCGCGATCGGGCATCCGCTGGGCGCCAGCGGTGCGCGCATCATGACCACGATGGTCAATGCGTTGGAGCAGCGCGGCGGTCGCTATGCGCTGCAAACGATGTGTGAAGCAGGCGGTATGGCCAACGCCACCATCATCGAGCGTCGGTGACGCTCGCAGAACAGAAAGCCACCAACAATGTCTTCTCACACCACCTCCAACATCTTTGTCATAGGCGGCACCGGAGCGCAGGGCATCCCCATCATCCGTGCCCTAGTCGCCGACGAGAAATACTCCGTTCGGTTCCTTAGCCGCGACTCCGCCTCCAGACGAGCCACGGACCTCCTCGCGCTCGACGGCGTCTCCATCCTGGAAGGCTCATTCGCCGACGAAGCGATTCTGCGGGAAGGATTCCGCGGTTGTGACGGGGCATTTATCAACATCGACGGATTCAACACCGGCGAGAAAACCGAGACCTACTGGGCGATGCGGAGTTACGAGATAGCCATCGAAGAAGGAATCAAATTCTTCGTTTATGGAAACCTGGACTATGGGCTCAAGAAATCAGGATATGACTCTACTTTCCGCACCGGCCATTATGACGGCAAGGGCCGTGTGGGCGAGTGGATCTTGTTCCAGAATCAGGTGAATAGTGATCGGATGGGAGCAGCGCTCTTCACTTCGGGTCCGTATATCGAGATGGTGATTTCGCCCGGGACGCCAATGGCACCTACCGTGGAGGATGGTGTCTTAACCTGGCGAGTTCCGCTTGGTGAGGGAGCTGTGCCACATGTGTCTCTCGAGGATTGCGGATATTATGTTCGTTGGCTTTTCGACCATCCCGAGCGCGCAAATGGCATGGATCTCGAAGTCGCCATAGATCATGTTGCCTATGCGGATCTTGCTGCGGCGTTTGAAAAGATCACTGGACATCCAGCACAATACATCGACACCGATTTAGACGCGTACTGGAGGAACGGTCCGCTCAGTGCAGTCGCAGATACGCCTGCTGGGTACAACGCGGACCCAAATGACAAAAGCACCATGAGCATTCGCGATAATTTCACGGGATTCTGGAATCTTTGGAAGTACGGAGTCGTCAAAAGAAATTACGCTTTGCTCGATGATATCCATCCGAATCGGATTCGGAGCGCTGAGGAGTGGTTCAGGAGAGAAGATCAGTTGGGAAGAGAGCTGGGAAAGGGCGGCCTTTGGGAGAGGGTTCAACCGGAGAACTGGACTCCGATTCTAAAGGTTGGTGAGGATATGAGGACAGGAAAGTTGTAGTAGATCAGACGCTCGATCCGGTCTGAAAGGTGCAGGTAGACATGGGTTTACGTCTTCGTGCGGTATCGCTTCACGCCGCCAGTGATCGACCTATCAGCCGGGTCGCGGAGCACCTGGCACTGGCCTGGGCCCACGACACCGGCGCCGACCTGGCGAAGACAAACGTCTACGGCGGCGCGATCGCGATCGGGCACCCGCTGGGCGCCAGCGGTGCACGCATCATGACCACGCTGGTCAATGCGTTGGAGCAACGCTGCGGCCGCTACGGGCTGCAGACGATGTGTGAGGCCGGCGGCATGGCCAACGCCACCATCATCGAGCGGCTGTAACCCCATGAGCCGAGAGCCGGGCCGCGGTGGTGCCTTCCGCGGCCCGGCTCCGTCGTGCTGAGGTTCGCGAAATCCATCGATTACTCGATCCCGGGAGCTCTCACATCGTCATAATCGGCGCACACGCAGCGATTGGGTGCTGAGCGGGACCGGGAGGCAGCGATGACGAGCCGTCACCGCGTAACTGCACCCGATGTGGATGTAGTTGTCGTCGGCGCGGGGTTCGCGGGCCTGTACACGGTCTACCGCCTCCGCGCCGAGCACTACACGGTGCGTGTGTTCGACGCGGCCGGCGATCTCGGCGGCACCTGGTACTGGAATCGGTACCCGGGTGCGCGTGTCGACATACCCAGCGTCGACTACATGTTCAGCTTCGACCCAGACTGGCGGCGGGACTGGCAGTGGTCGGAGAAGTACGCCACGCAACCGGAGATATTGCGCTACCTGAACCACGTTGCCGACAAGTTCGACCTCCGCCGTGACATTCAATTCCGCACCCGAGTCACACAAGCCCGGTGGGATCACCCGCGGTCGTTGTGGCGCGTTCGCACCGACCGCGACGACGACATCACCTGCCGCTTCATCGTGATGGCGACCGGGTGCCTGTCGACCCCCAAGGAGGTCGACATCGACGGCCTCGAGCGGTTTGGCGGTGACGTGTACTTCACCAGCCGCTGGCCCCACGACCGCGTCGACTTCACGGGAAAGCGGGTGGCGGTCATCGGGACCGGCTCCTCAGGCGTCCAGTCGATTCCGGCCATCGCCCGGGAGGCGCGGCAGCTTGTCGTGTTCCAGCGCACCCCGAACTTCTCGATCCCCGCCCACAACGGTCCACTCTCGCCGGAGAAGCTCGCACAACTGGCCGAGGACGAGGTGGCATACCGCGACGCGGCAAGGATCTCCAGAGGCGGCGTGCCGATGGAGCGCAGCATGACTCCGACCTTTTCCGTCCCGGCGACGGAACGGCGACAACGCTACGAACGCGCCTGGGAAATAGGCGAGTTGCTCGAAACGCTCAATGTCTACGCCGACGTGATGAGCAACCGTGCGGCCAACGACGAGCTCGCGGAGTTCTTCCGCGACAAGATTCGGTCCATCGTCGACGACCCCCAGACCGCGTCGACGTTGTGCCCGACCGACTATCCGATCGGCGCGAAACGAATGTGTCTGGACACGGATTACTACGCCACCTACAACCTTCCCCATGTGCGTCTCGTCGACATTCGAACAAATCCGATTCGACACATCACAAACCGCGGCATCGACACCGTCGATGGATCCTTCGAGTTCGACGCGATCGTGTTCGCCACCGGGTTTGACGCGATGACCGGCGCAGTCGCTGCGGTCGACATCGTCGGACGAGACGACCTGGCGCTGAAGGACAAGTGGTCCACCGGCCCGTCGACCTATCTGGGACTGACGGTGGCGGGTTTCCCCAATCTGTTTCTCATCACCGGCCCAGGCAGCCCCTCGGTGCTGTCGAACATGGTCGTCTCCATCGAGCAGCACGTCGACTGGATGGCCGATTGCGTCACGCACCTGCGCGGCCGCGGCCTCGACGTGATCGAACCGACCGAAGTGGCTGAGGCCGGATGGATGCAGCATGTCGACGACTGCGCCGCCATCACCCTCTTCCCCGAAGCGAACTCGTGGTACATGGGCGCCAACGTGCCCGGCAAGCCCCGGGTCTTCCTGCCCTACCCCGCAGGCGTCGACTCCTACCGCGCCACCTGCGACGAGGTGGTCGCGCGAAATTACCTGGGATTCCGGTTATCCGGGCCCGACGGGCAACACTGTCACGACGGGATCGTGCGCCGGTTGCAGCCCGACGTGGAGATGGTGCTCAACGAGTTGGCCGCGTTGAATCTGCCGGCGATCGAGTCGATGACCGTCGACGACGCGCGTGCATTCGTCGTTCAGTCGGCGGCGAATCGTCCGCCCGGTCCCGATGTGCGCGAGGTGATCGACGGCACCCTCCCGGGCGCGGCGGGAGACCTGGCGTATCGCCTCTACCGTCCGCCGACCAACGGTCCCCATCCGATCGTCGTGTACTTCCACAGCGGCGGCTGGGTTCTCGGGGACGCCACGTCGGACGATCCGCTGTGTCGGGACCTTTGCGTGCGGTCCGGCGCGGTCATCGTCTCGGCGGACTACCGTCACGCACCGGAGCACCGCTTCCCCGCGGCGGTCGATGACGGCCTGGCGGCGGTGCGGTGGATCGCCGACCACGCCGCGGCGCTCGGCGGCATACCGGGACAACTCGCCACGTGCGGGTGGAGCGCCGGAGCCAACATCGCGACCGTGGTGTGCCGGCTCGCGCGCGATCTCGACGGACCGGTCATCGTCGGGCAGGCATTGCTTTCACCCGTGACCGACTGCGACCTGACCCGTGCCTCATACGTTGAGAACGGAGAGGGTTACGACCTAACCACGGCCTTAATGCAATGGTTTCACGCGCACTACGCCGATGCCGTCGATCGAACAGATCCCCGCCTGTCACCCCTGCGGGCCGACGTCTCCGGACTCCCGCCCGCGATCGTCGTGGCCTGCGAGTTCGATCCCGTACGTGACGAGGGGGAAGCGTATGCGGCGGCGCTCGACGCGGCCGGCGTCCCCACCGAGCTTGTCCGCGCGCGTGGCCACACCCACCAGTCGCTGACGATGGTCGACGTGGTGATCTCCGGCGAGCCAATCCGCGCCCGGATCGCCAACGCACTAAGGGGTTTCACCGCTGCGGCTAAACCCGCACGAGTTCGAACAGCGGGATGACCCGGCTGGTGTTCGACTGGTATTCCCCGAAACCCGGTGCCGCGGCGACGACCTTGTCGAAGATCTCGTCGCGTTCGGCGGTCGGTAACTCGCGGGTGGTGACGTCGTAGGTGTCGGCGCCGACCTCGATGCTCGCCGCAGGGTTGGCCCGCAGATTGTGCACCCAGTCGGGGTTGGTGTCGGCACCCGCCTTGGAGCCGATGATGATCATCTTGCCGTCGATCGTGAAATAGGCCAGCGGCGCCAGCCGCTGCTGACCCGACTTGGCTCCCGTGCTGGTGAGCAACAGCAGATTGGCGCCCACGAACTGGCCACCCACCTTGCCGTTGTTGGCGCGGAACTCGTCGACGATGTTCTTGTTGAACGCCTTCATCATCTCGGCGTCGGGTACTGGGTCATGCCTCGCCTCTCGCTCGCTCCGGTCCGCGCTCGTTCCTCGCTGCGATCCTCACTCGCGGTCGCCTCGGGACTCATGACCCTTCCAGCTTCTGCGGCTTCGCGTCTATTCCGGATTCCTTGCGCTGCTGAGGCGTGATGTGTGCGGGCGCGCCGGTGAGCGGGTCGACGCCACCGCCGGACTTCGGGAAGGCGATCACTTCACGGATCGAGTCCATCCCGGCCAGCAGTGCGGTGATGCGGTCCCAGCCGAACGCGATGCCGCCGTGCGGCGGGGCGCCGAACATGAACGCCTCCAACAGGAATCCGAACTTCTCCTCCGCCTGCGCCTTGTCCAAGCCCATCACCGCGAACACCCGCTCCTGAATGTCGCGGCGATGGATACGGATCGAGCCGCCGCCGATCTCGTGGCCATTGCAGACGATGTCGTAGGCGTCGGCGAGCACGATGCCCGGATCGGATTCGATGCTGTCCTCCCACTCCGGCTTCGGCGCGGTGAAGGCGTGGTGCACCGCGGTCCACGCACCCGAGCCGACCGCAACGTCACCGGCTGCGGTCGCGTCGTCGGCGGGCTCGAACAGCGGCGGGTCGACCACCCAGACGAACGCCCACGCGTCGGGGTCAATCATGTCGAGGCGCCGGGCGATCTCGATGCGGGCGGCGCCAAGCAGCGCGCGTGACGACTTCGCGGGCCCGGCCGAGAAGAACACGCAGTCCCCCGGCCTGGCGCCGACGTTTAAGGCCAAGCCGTCGCGCTCGGCGTCGGACAGATTCTTGGCCACCGGTCCTCCGAGCGTTCCGTCCTCGTTGACCAGCACATACGCCAGCCCGCGGTGCCCGCGCTGCTTAGCCCAGTCCTGCCAGCCGTCCAGCGTTCGCCGCGGCTGCGAGGCCCCACCCGGCATCACCACGGCGCCGACATACGGCGCCTGGAACACCCGGAACGGGGTGTCCTTGAAGTAGTCCGTGCACTCGACAAGCTCGAGGCCGAACCGCATGTCGGGTTTGTCGGAGCCGAAGCGGCGCATTGCCTCCGCGTAGGTGATTCGCGGAATCGGCGTCGGAAGCTGATAGCCGATCAGCGCCCACAACGCGGTGAGGATCTGCTCGGAAACCGCGATGACGTCTTCGGAGTCGACGAAGCTCATCTCCATGTCGAGCTGGGTGAACTCAGGCTGCCGGTCGGCGCGGAAGTCCTCGTCCCGATAGCACCGCGCGATCTGGTAGTACCGCTCCATCCCGGCCACCATCAGCAGCTGTTTGAACAGCTGCGGGCTCTGCGGCAGCGCATAGAACGAGCCTGGCTGCAGACGCGCGGGCACCAGGAAGTCGCGAGCGCCCTCCGGCGTCGACCGGGTCAGCGTCGGGGTCTCGATCTCGACGAAGTCGTGGTTGGCGAGTACCTCGCGGGCGGCCGCACTCACCTTGGAGCGCAACCGGATTGCCGCGCCGGGTCCTTCGCGGCGCAGATCCAGGTAACGATACTTCAGCCGCGCCTCCTCGCCGGCGGGTTCGTCGAGCTGGAACGGCAGCGGCGCGCTCTCCCCCAGCACCGTCAACGACGTCGCATTGACCTCGATGTCACCGGTGGCGATCTCGGGGTTGGCGTTGCCCTCGGGCCGGATCTCGACGACGCCGTCGACCGCGATGCAGAACTCCGCGCGCAGCCGGTGCGCCGCCTCCAACACATCGGCCTCGCGGAACACCACCTGCGACACCCCGGAGGCGTCGCGCAGGTCGATGAAGATCACTCCGCCGTGGTCGCGGCGGCGCGCAACCCAGCCGGCCAACGTCACCTTCTGACCGGCATTGGTGGCCCGTAACGAACCGGCGGCATTACTGCGCAGCACCAAAAATCTCCCTGGGAAAGGCCTGACGAGAGGACTGCCACAGTGTAGTGGGAGCTAAACCGCCGGTAGTTTGGCCTTCGTGGGTCAAAGCGTTGCACTGATCGGACCGGGCGCGATCGGCTCGACCGTCGCGGCATTCCTGCATGCGGCCGGTCATCCAGTTCTGTTGTGCGGGCACACGCCCCGCGACTCGATCGAGGTCCGCCGGGACGACGGGGAGACCATCGTGATGCCCGGGCCGGTGCTTATTGATCCCGGCGACGTCGACGGCCCCGTCGATGTGGTGTTGCTCGCGGTGAAGGACACCCAGAACGAGGACGCCGCAGGCTGGCTGGCGCGGCTGTGCGACGAGCGAACGGTGGTGTGCGCGCTGCAGAACGGCGTGGAGCAGGTCGAACGCGTGGGACGCCTGTGCCCTTCGTCAACGGTGGTGCCCGCTGCCGTGTGGTTCTCGGCCGAGCCACAGCCGGAGGGCTGGGTGCGGGTGCGGACCGACGTGCGCCTGACACTGCCCGTCAACGATGTCGCCGAATCGCTCACCGACCTGTTTCGGGGCGCGGGGATAACCGTCGACCTGGACGCCGACTTCACCACCGCCGCCTGGCACAAACTGCTGGTCAACGCGGTGGTGGGGTTCATGGTGCTGAGCGGTCGACGCACAGGCATGTTCCACCGCGACGACGTAACCGGATTGGCCCGCCGCTATCTCGCCGAATGCCTTGCGGTGGCGCGCGCCGAGGGCGCGAACCTCGGCGACGAGGTGATCGACGAAATCGTCGGCATGCTCGCCAAGGCGCCCGAGGATCTGACCACGTCGATGCTGACCGACCGGGAGGCGCATCGCCGACTCGAGTGGGACATCCGCAACGGCGTCATCGCCCGAAAGGCGGTGCGGCACGGGCTGCCCACACCGATCAGCGACGTCGTGGTGCCATTGCTCGCCGCTGCGAGCGACGGGCCGGGCTAGGGTCAACGCGTGCCCGAGATCAGAGTTGTTGCACGCTTCCAGCCCAAAATGCGTGCTGGAACCTGATTTCGGCGGTCAGTAGAGGCCGGCCCAGGCCTTGCGGCGCTCGGCGTCGGGATCCTCGACCACCTTGTCGCGAGCGGACAGGATGATACGAGTGAAGCGTCGCTCGGTGTCGTAGATCGGCCAATCCTGACCGCTGGACCACCGAATCTCGCCCGTCTCCCAGCCCTGCGCCGCGAAATCGAGCCACGCCCGCTGCATGCGCCTGCCGACCGACGGCGGCAGCCGCCGCCCGAGCGGATGCATCTTGCGGCCCAGGAAGGAGCTGTAGCTGTGCTGAATGTGCACGATCTCGCTGCCGTGAGTGGCGCCGAGGCCGAGCACGCGCAGGCTCCAGCCGAAGTGGTCGAACCGGTACATGTGGGTCGGGGCGTGCGAACTGTAGGCATCGGCGAACGCCCACGTCGGGCCGCCGAACATCACATCGGAGCCGAACGCGACCAGCGCTCGACGTCGCGGGTAGTCCGGGTAGGCAGCCAGCAGCCGCTCCCTGGCGTCGGGTGCGGCCCGGTCGAGGTACGCGTCGATCGACGCCGTACGTGGTCGGCAGCATCGGCGGCTTGGTCCAGGCGAACATGGAGGCCTCGTGGCTATTGGTGCCGATGATCAGCGGAACCCGTGCGACCGCACCGGCGCGGGCGGCGTCCAGCGGATGACGTGGCAGCAGGTCCACGCCGTAGGTCAGCCCGTAGGCCAGTGTGGGGGTGGTCGCGGCGCTCTTCAGCTGTAGCCGGCCCGCGGCGCGGCGCAGTTGCCGTTGCGGCAGCGCCTTGACCTCCGCGGCGGTCACACCGAGTCGCTGCAGGAACTCGTGCGCCCGTTTCGCCCGGAGTTCGCGGTCGGCGACCAGCGGCAGCGCTGGACTTTGCGCGATCGCACGGCTGAACAGTCCGTCCGCGGCCGGGCTGGCCAGCAGTGCGAGCACGGACGTGCCACCGGCGGACTCGCCGAACACGGTCACCCGGTCGGGGTCGCCGCCGAACGCGGCGATGTTCTCCCGCATCCAGCGCAACGCGGCCAGCTGGTCCCGCAGCGCGAGGTTGTCGTCGAATCCGTCGCCCAGGTCGCTGAGCTCGAATCCGCCGAAAACCCCGATTCGGTAAGTGATGTTGACCACCACCACGTTCCCGTTGGCGGCCAGCCGCGACCCGTTGTAGAGCTGAAACTGGCCCGCGCCGAACACGAATGCCCCGCCGGGAATCCACACCATCACCGGCAGCGAGGCGGCGGTGTCGGGCGACCACACCGTCAGTGTCAGGCACGCCTCGTCGCGAACCTTCGGATCGTCGCGGCCGCCCCCGACGAACGACTTGCTCTGCGGGGGCAGCGGTCCGTGCTCACGCGCGTCGCGCACCCCCTGCCACGGCTGCAGCGGCGCAGGCGCCAGAAACCGCCGTTCGTCGACCGGCTGCTCGGCGTAAGGCACACCGCGCCAGACCCCGACGCCGCCCTCCGTCGTGCCGCGCAGATCACCTGAAACCGTGTGCACGACGGTGGAATGTCCGGCAACGACTGCCACACCCGAATCGTAGTGTGCAAAGCTTGGAGCCATGACCTTCAGCGAGGGTATGCAGATCGACACGAGCACCACGTCGAGCAGCGGAGGTGGTCGCGGCCCTGGCCGCGGAATGGCGATCGGCGGTGGTCTCGGCGGACTGATCATCGTGGTGGTCGCGCTGTTGCTGGGCGTCAATCCCGGCTCCGTGATCCCGCAGGACCAGGGTTCAATATGTCGACCAGGGGGTACGACGCGCCGGGGTTCGATTTGAGCCAGTGCCGCACCGGCGAGGATGCCAACAACATCGTGCAGTGCCGGGTGGTCGCGACGGGCAACTCTGTCGACGCTGTGTGGGAGCAGTTGATGCCCGGCTACACCCGCCCACAGGTACGACTGTTCAGCGGCTCGGTCGACACCGGCTGCGGCCCGGCCACAAGCGACGTCGGGCCGTTCTACTGCCCGGTGGACCAGACGGCGTACTTCGACACCGACTTCTTCGAGGTGCTGCGCACCCAGTTCGGTTCCAGCGGAGGCCCATTCGCGCAGGAATATGTCGTCGCGCACGAGTTCGGGCATCACGTGCAGAACCTGCAGGGCACGCTCGGCCGCGCCCAGCAGGGTGCCCAAGGCCCCACGGGAAGCGGTGTGCGCACGGAGCTGCAGGCCGACTGCTATGCGGGCATCTGGGCACACTACGCGGCGATCACCAAGCAGGAGGGCACCGACGTGCCCTTCCTGGAGCCACTGAGCGACAAGGACATTGCCGATGCACTCTCCGCCGCATCGGCGGTTGGTGACGACCGGATCCAGGCGTCCGCGACGGGACGGATCAACCCCGAATCGTGGACGCATGGGTCCTCCGAGCAACGGCAGAAGTGGTTCACCGTCGGATACCAGACCGGAGATCCGAACAAGTGCGACACCTTCGCCACGCGCGACCTTGGGTAGGCGTGCAACCGCTGTCGATGCCGTAGCCGAAGCGCTATCTCGCGACGTTCGCTGCGCTGGATCCCTGTGCGGCAACCGAATTGGGCATCACGGGCCACGACGACGACATCACCGACTACTCCCCCGACGGCGTGGCCGCACGTGCAGACGCCGCCCGTACACGCTGCGGGAATTGGACGGTGTCACACCGGAGGACGATGTCGACGTCGTGACCCTCGCCGCGATGCGCGACCGACTCGGCGTGCAGATCGAGCTGCACGACGCGGAATTGGACGTCGGCGAGCTCAACGTGATCGCCTCGCCCCTGCAGTCGATGCGCGATGTCTTCGACCTGATGGCCACCGACACCGACGACAACTGGGCATTGGTCAGCCTCGCGGCTGTCGCGGGTGCCCGACCGCGTCGCGGGCTACGCCGCCGCGTTGCGAGCGGCCGTGGCCGTCGGGCCATCCGCCCGCGGTTCGGCAGGTGGGGCGTGGGATCGAACAAGCAGACCAAATCCAGCAGCTGTTCCTCGACATGGTGGCCAATGCCGCACCCGACAACGAGGCACTGCATGCCGAACTACAGCAGCGGGCTTCGGCGGCCGCCGACGCGTACAGCCGGCTCGCGGCCGTGCTGCGCGACGACGTCGGCCCGCACGCCCGCGGTGAGGACGCGTTCGGGCGCGAAGCCTACCGGCTGTTCTCGCGGGTGTATCTCGGAGCGACCATTGATCTCGATGAGACCTATGAGTGGGGCCTGCGCCGACTGTATGCCATTGTGGCCGAACAGGAATCGATTGCCCAGCGGCTCTATCCCGGCTCGTCGGTGGCCGAGGCCCTGCGTCGGCTGGACGAGGAACCCCGCTACGTTGTCAACGGAACCGACACCCTGCAGAACTGGATGCAGGACCTGTCCGACCGCGTCGTGGCCGCGCTGGCCGACACGCATTTCGAGATCGCCGAACCTCTGCGCCGCCTGGAGTGCCGGATCGCACCCACCCAGACCGGCGGAATCTATTACACCGGACCGTCAGAGGACTTGAGCAGGCCGGGCCGGATGTGGTGGTCGGTGCCGCCCGGCGTCGACACCTTCCACACCTGGCAGGAGACCACCACCGTCTTCCACGAAGGTGTGCCCGGTCATCACCTGCAGATCGGTCGGGCAATCGTGCTGGCCGACCAGTTGAACCGCTGGCGCCGGCTGGGCTGCTGGGTGTCGGGGCACGGCGAGGGTTGGGCGTTGTACGCGGAGCGGCTGATGGCCGAGCTCGGTTGGCTGGACGACGCCGGTAACCGGATGGGAATGCTTGATGCCCAACGGTTCCGGGCCGCACGCGTCGTCATCGACATCGGCGTGCACTGCGGCATGACCGCACCGGACGGCGGTATCTGGGATGCCGAGAAAGCCTGGGTATTCCTGCAGTCGCATAGCGCGATGAAGGAGGCGAATCTCCGCTTCGAGCTGGACCGCTATCTCGGCTGGCCCGGCCAAGCACCGTCGTACGCCGTCGGACAGCGGATCTGGCAGCGGTTGCGCGACGAGATGCTGGGCCACGGCCTGACGCTTAAGGAATTCCATAGCCGTGCACTGGATCTGGGCGGACTGCCACTGGATGTGCTCAGTTCGGCGCTGTCGGCTGGCTGAGTTGAGCTCGGGCCTGGTCGATCTGATCGAACGCGTAGGTCGCCATCTCCGCGTTGGTCATCGCCTGGCCGGCTCGCGCAAGAGATTCGTAGCGCTCGTCGCCGAGCACCTCGCGCAGGTAGGCGATCGTCGTGGTGATCTCCGGGAAAGCCATGCGAGAGGTTCAAGGACCTCGGCACCAAGGTGGCGACCGCGATGCTCGGTGTCGACGGCACCAAGGCGCTGGCACCGTCTGGCGCCACCAACGTCGGCCAGGAGTTCGTCCGCGACCCGGTCGCCCTGGGTCAGGTGGCGCAGTCGCTGCTGGACGTGCTGCCGACCAAGCAGCACACCTCGACCGAGTACGCCTCCCTTCTGCAGACCGTCCGAGCGAACAACGCCGCCGTGGAGCAGTGGGAGCAGCAAAACCACGATGGGCGGGAAAGGCCGCGCCCGGGCGGCGAGCCCGGACCAGGAGACCCACGGCCAGCGGGATGAGCATCAGCACGACGAGCGACCGCGCGATCTTCACCGGGTTGACGGTGATTCCCTCGAGGAAGAACGGCAGAGCGAGGGGCAGGTAGCCCACGGTGACGACCATCAGCAGCACCAGCCCCTCGTAGCCACCGCACGATCCAGCAGCTCATCAATCGACGCAACCCGACCGTCGCCCACGTCAATAGCGTGCCACCGCCAGCAGCCCATACGCGCCATATCGCAGGCGATAA
This sequence comes from uncultured Actinomycetota bacterium, assembly GCA_963800125.1. GTDB lineage: Bacteria > Actinomycetota > Actinomycetes > Mycobacteriales > Mycobacteriaceae > Mycobacterium. Next base: position 46,398 of record CAWDAC010000016.1, read on the forward strand.
GCTCGGGCAACCCGACTGAGGTCGGCGCCCCTCACCGAGATGTGCCCGGGGCCATCCATACGCCGCGGCGGTGGTGTTGGCCGCCGCATCACCGGTGTCCGCCTGGCTGCTAACACCGAACGCACCGGCACGTCGTACTTTTAAGGCACCTCGGCGAATCAGATTGGGACTGACGTCGTTTGGCCGAAGGACGGCGGTCCCCACAGCCCCCGGCCAGCGGCCTTCGCTTCCTGTTCGCCAGCTGCAATCTCGTCGGCTCGGGCCGAGGGATGGCCGTGATAGACCTAGGAATGAGCAGCACCCGCACGGGCCGCTTCGACCGAATAGTCCCAACCGTCGGCCTTGTCCAGGTAGGCCAAGGTCCGGCCGAAGCGGTCGTACATGCCCTGGCTTGGATCGGTGACGAAGGCGACACGTTGCCCAAGCAGAGTCGATTTCGCGAACTCACTTGCCTCCGGACCCCAGCAGCCGGGCTGCTTTTCGACCAATCTGATGACCGGTTGCGCTGCCTTTGTCATGGGGCGTCATTCTCGCCGACGGGGCAGCTACATCCGGGACCGACAGCACTGGCACCGTTGCCGCGCTTAGAAATTCGTGATGTCAACGGCGCTATCGAGGTGTTCGGCCCCGCCGAACCGACGTAGTTGGCTGGGCTGCCAGCCCGGTGTAACCCGCATTCCTATCTATTTGGTGAGTACACACGGCAACGGGACGGCGATCAGCATTCCAACTAGCCGGAATGCGGTTTGTGGCCTGCCTCAAGCGGTTTGGTGGCTAGCACCGACGGCAACCACGCCCGCATCGAGCAGCCTTGACGTATGCCGAGGCTAGCAAAAGCAAATGGAGGAAAACGATGACTACCGTCAGCCTAGGCCGCTCGATGCCCAACCGGTGGCGGGCACATGCGGCGCTAGGAACTGCCGCTGCGGCCATGGTGGGTGTGGCTACGGTCGTTGTCGGCGCACAGCTCATTGGTGTCACTCCGCCGTACTGCCCCGGGGCATACCAGTGCCTGCAGCCCGGCGCGGATCCACTCGTCCCATACGGCCCTGACCCGCTCGTCCCGTACGGACCCGCGACGTGGAACCCCTGAACCCCGTCCGGGCCGGTCTCCGGCTCGTACACCGGCGGGTGCCGTCTGACCCGATGGCCATATTGGGCATCGGCTTAAGCGAGCAAGGATCCTCAACCCGATTTTCAGCCGACATCGTGTCTAGGCGATGTCACCTAAATAAGGAGAAAACAAATGAAACTGCGCTATGTCGCGCCACTGGCCATCGCCGCTTCCGCGGCAGCAATTGGTTTGGCACCGATCGCCGCGGCCGACGTAACCGTGCAGCAGAGCCCGGGCAATGCCCAAATCACTGCTACCCCCGGCGCCGCCGCGCAACAGGCCGCCCAACAGCAGCAGCCATTCGGCGGGGATATGGGCGCCCTGCTGTTCCACCACTAACAACGACCGTGCGCCTAGGGCGGGGACCTTCTAACCCCGCCGTACGCGCTATGGGCTTAGGCCGCAGGGCAAGCCGGGACGCTGACGAAGATCGGCGCTCAACGCGACATCGAGCGCGCGAAGGTGATGGGCACCGACCTCCCCGCCGAGCCTGAGCGGCCCAGCATCTACGGCAAGGCGCGACTCCAAGATGGCCAATTCCTGTGCCAGGACCCGAAATGCCCGAAGTATCGGTCGCACGGCGAGCTAGCCGTTGGGCTAGCCGCTGGCGAGCGCGGCGTATATCGGCGAAAGCGCCGCGACCGTTGGACGGGCGGTGAGTTGGTCGGGTGGGAAGGGTTGATTGGCCGAGTTGTTCCAGGGGCCCTCCTGCGCGGTTCGACCGACCGGCGCGATGGCATACAGTCCCCACCACTCCTCCGGCCAGTCAGGACTGGCGCTCGCATTTTGTTCGTAGACGGGTGTCGCGCCGTTCTTCCACCACTCGTCCGACCACTCAAAGAACTGCGCACCTGCGACAAAGTTCCGGCGGGTCTGCATCGCATTGGCGTCAGGGATCATGTTCTCGTTGATAGCGTTAGTGAATTCATCTGGCGTCAATTCCCGCGCCGTCGCCGTTCCGTCGGGCGGTCCGGCTGCTCCTGGCGGGACGTTGACGCCGCCAGGCACGCCCCACTCACTGACGATCACGGGGCGCTGCGTATCACTGCCGTTGGCCACGTACTGGGCGTAGTTATTTAACGTATCCGCCATCCCCGCATAGATATTGAGTCCCCAGACATCGAAAATCTGCGCGAAGCGCTGGGGCACGCTGGTGCTCGTGCCGCTCAGAGTGGCCGTGAACATGTAGGGGTTATCGTTTTGCATCGCGAACATGACGAGCTTCCCAGGCGCCTTGGCGCGGACGGCTTGCGCCATTCCTGCCAGGCCATCCCAGAAATCGGCGCGCACGATGCGTTCTCGATTGTTTTGCTCATTGCCTAAACAGAACCCCATGACCGCCGGGTGATCGCCGTACTGCTCTGCGAGCGTCTCGGCCGTCGCCGTGTAGAACCCCAAGTAGTCTTGGCCAAGGCTTGGGTCCCCATTGTCAAAAATGTTCCCCCCGTCGAGCGCGATGCCGATCGTCACGTCGATGCCGTTGGCCGCCGCGGCGTCGAGAAACGCAGTGTGATCGAAAGTGGGCGGCTGGCTCGTCACTGCCTGCCACGTCCGCATGTCGTCCGGGGGCGTCCAGGCCCAAAAGAAATAGGTGCGCAGATTGTTGATGCCCATGCCTTTCATCAGCGCCAAGTCCCTCTCCCAAATGCCGTTCCACGGCGGGGCGAACCAATCACCGACCCCTGGCGTGTAGGTCGCTGCGCCAGCGGGTGTGGGCGCATAACAGACGCCCGCGAGAAATACGGATTGACCATCCTTTTGGATCTGCGTTCCAGCAACGGTCCACGTCGACATCGTCTTGTCCTTTCTTCCGCAACACGTCACTCGCCATGCCTCACACCGGATGGTAGTAATCGATCAGGTAGCCGGGCTGCGATCGCCGTAAGCGCTGCGGTCCAGCCGCTGATGAGATCTCGGGTGGGAAGTCTCGCGCCGGAGCACGCTGAAGAGCCGAACCAGGCCGGGTAGGCCTTGCGGCTGGCTGTCCAAACGGTTAGTCGCAGCCGAAATAGCCTAGGCGTGTTCGGCGCTTGCGGGCCCGTCTCGGCCCCAAGGCGGCAACTGTCGAGAGAACCGAGCTGGCTGAGAAGGCTTGCAATGGCCTCAGGGGCGTTTCTTCGCGGCAAGATTCCAGCAAACGTGACCCTGAGTGCCCGCGTTCGTTCCCGGACGTCAACCCGGGAATGAACTTAGGACTTGATCCAAATCGACGGCCGGGGCATCGCCGGGCCTTCACGCTTCGCGAAAGACGCGATCCGCTGAAAGTCGGTTTGTTGACTGGGTTTTCGGTTCTATTCGGCAAGACGTAGGTCTGCCGTTAGGATCTCGTGCTCTGTGGCTCCTAGGGTCGGGCGGATGACGAGATCAGAGGACACCCCGCAGTTTCGCAGCATGCGGGGCAGGATCGGGGCGTTTGAGTCGTGGGCGAGGACTGAGGATCGCGCGGCGCGTACGCTGCCAGCGCGCCGGGCGTTCCGTGGCCGTCATAGTCAACCTGGACACCACGCCGCTTCAATTGCACACCAAACCGTTTTGCGGGCGGCCAGAAGGGTTGGTGGTGGGTCAGTATCCTCGCCGGAGTCGCGGCGCAGGGGGTCCTGACGATGGCATTTGCATTGGTTCTGCTGTTGGAGAGCGAGATATGAGGAGAGCACAGGTCCGCGCCGGATCCGCAACCGAAGACAACCGGCGTATTGCCCAAGGTCTGCTATCCCACACTGGGATTGTCGTCTCCGTGCGCAGCCGCATCACCGTCGGCGCGTTCGGCCCTTGAACCGCAACGATTGTAAAGGAGCGATACATGATCGAATACAACCTCGATACCGAGCATTCCATCCTGCACGTGCAACCAAAATCCGCGATCGAGAACGACGACTTTGTGAAACTCGCGAAGGCGGTCGACCCGCACATCGAGGCAACCGGCGGCCTTTCTGGCCTCATCATCGAAACCCCGTCGTTTCCGGGATGGAAGAGTTTTGGGGCAATGGTCAACCAGTTTCGCTTTGTCCGAGATCATCACAAGCGCATAAAGAGAATCGGAGTCGTGACGGACTCCCACCTGGGAGATGTTGCAGAGCATTTAACGTCACACTTTGTGTCAGCCGAGATCAAGCATTTCCCCGCTGGGCAGATCGAGGCAGCAAGACAATGGATCATGAACGGCTCGTGATACGACGTGGAGTCTCCGGCGCCGCATCATCGCCCCCCGCGACAGACGCCACGACACCTGGGACCACTGGAACGACGGCCTAGACCCGCACGGCGACTGGCCCGAACAGGGCTAGCAGACCTGGTTCGACGAATGGCCCTTCTGGTCGTGTCGCTGATCTTTGCGCGCACGTGCGCAATACCGGGGCAGCAGCGATTGGCCGTTTGACCAATCTTCGCCAATGGGTTGTTCGCCCGATGCGCGACGCAGGGCCGCCTTCGTAAGGTGCTGCCATGTCTTCCGTTTCATACCGACATTTCACTGGAACCGCAGCCGAGAACTACCAGCGCGACTTCGTGCCAGCGATCGCCACGCCGGGATTCCGAGATCTGTTGCGCGCAGCCGATCTCCGGCCGGGTGAGCGTGTTCTCGACGTCGCATGCGGCACGGGCGTGATTCTTGCGGCTGGCAGCCGAACGCGTACGGGGCGCCTGACGGCGCCGCCGCACGTCCGTAGAGTTCTAGCCAATCGGGTTCGCCGACCGACGAGACACAGATGACCAGGCGGCAGCAAGCGCAGACGCAGCAAACCCATTCTGTCGAGGTCCGACGGGCCTACGAACGCGCACTGGCCCGAACCTCGGTCTGCAGCCGCTATGTCGAGATGGAGGCAGGCAATCGGGTCCATCTCCTGGAGACGGGTGCCGGACCGCCGGTAGTCCTCCTCCACGGCACAGTGGACTCAGCGGGGTTCCTTCTCCCATTGCTGGACGAACTCGACGGGGTTCGTGCGCTGGCCCCCGATCTGCCCGGTCGAGGACTGAGCGACCCGATAGATTTGCCTCTGCATCGCTATCCCGAAACGGCGGTCGCATGGCTGAATGATCTGCTCGACACGTTGGAGTTGGACACTGTCGCGGTGGTCGGTCACTCGGGGGGCGGGCGGTGGGGTTTGTGGTGCGCAATGGCTCACCCGGGCCGGGTCGAGCGGCTCGTGCTGATCGGTGTTCCCGGGTTGCCCAAGACCCGCTGCCCCCTGCCGATCCGGCTAATGGCCACGCCCGGGGTGGGAGAGTTGCTGTCGCGGTTGGTGCCACCCAGCCCGAAATCAGTGCTGCGGTTCGCGAGTTTCATGGGAGAGCAGGCGACGCTTGGCGCTTACCCGGATTTGGTCGACTTGATGGTGGCCACGGGCGGGGACCCGATCGCCGCCGCGAGCGCACGGTCTGAGATGCGCGCATTGGCCTCGCCGTTCGCCTTGCTGTCGCCTTCTGGCTTCCGGCGTCATTCACAGATACGACGCGACCAGCTGAGCCAGCTGGCCATGCCCACGCTGATGGTATGGGGCGAACATGACCCGCTCGGCAGTAGTTCGGTCGCCCAGGCAGCGAGCGACCTCATCCCGCGCGGGCAACTGGTGGTGCTGCCCACCGGACACGCGCCCTGGCTGGGGCGGCCCGCCGAGACCGCCGCAGCGATCTTGGACTTCGTGCGCTAGCTCCATCGCCCCTGCGACATTTCACACCCGTGATCGACTCCGCCAACAGCTTCGTATGCTGTGGCATGACCGAGAGGAGGTAACCGTCGTGACGATTCGGCCAAGCCCTGAACCGCTACGTGGGACTGCAGCTCGGAGCCGCTGATGGAAGGACCGCTCGGTCGACCAAGAGAGATCGCCACAGCCACCACCAGCATCCCGGCCAAGAACTTGACCACCCCCCGCAGACCTGCGGCCACCTTCGCCACCTCGGCGGGTCCATGGCGGCCAGCTCGTCGAGCAGCGTTACGGGATATCGCCGTGTCGGCCACTCGGCCACACGACCCGTCGCTGGGGTTTACCCGAACCGAGGCAGAAGGCCGTCCCTCGCTGGCATCACGGCTCACTCGTACAGGTCGGCCACCGATTCGCTTCCCTGACGCTCGATCTCGGTGCGGCGCCGTTCTTCTTTGAGGTGATCCCACTGGCGCCACTTGTAGCCGTTTGGACCCCAGCCATCGTGCTCACCGGCGTCCTCTCGGGCCTCGCGTTGCGCGATCTGGTCGCGGTGCCGGGCAGGTCCGCGATCGCGATCGTTCGCGCGAAATGTCCAATCTGGACGAAACGCGCACTCGATGCGTCGAAATGGCCAATTTGCCCAAATCGACGCACTCCGGGCGCCCAAACAAGCCGCCTGTGCTAGCCGTAGAGCCACGATCACAATCTGCCTGGTGTGGTGGGATGGGCGCCGATCGTCAATCACACGCAATGACGTCGATCGCACGCAATGACGTCGACGACCGAATCAGCGCAGCGCACGCAGTCGGGTCTCTCGTGCCTGCTTCTGCCAACAGCGCACAACCATCAAAACGCGATCCGGACGCACCATCGCAGCCGCCTGACAGCGTCCGCAACGGCACTCGTGGGAATGGCTGCGCAGCTCGTGGATGCAGTGCTCGACGTCCCAGAGCGTGATCTGGCGGGCACCGGTGTTGAACAGGTCCAGGGCCAGCAGCTCGGTGGCCTGGTCTGCATTCACGGCGCCGACCATAAACCTGCCATGGCGCCGATATCGTCAAACACGCCGGATCCGCAGCGTAGAGACCGCGCGCGTTCCAAAACCGGTGTGATGACGCTGCGACCTGCGACGGCACTCCAAATCCCCTGTGGCACAGCTGCAGCGAAGTCACCACTAATGTCACTAAGGAATCGTCGCCCGTGGCAGTTGCGGACTGCAGGATAAATCACGCCACAGTGTTGAGCTGTGACCACCGTTTCCCTGGCCCAGTACAGCGTTGTACAGCGCTATAGCCGCTATAGCCGGGACTGCGCCTTGATCGCGGTGTCGCTGGTGCGCAGCGGCCGGATCAGCGAGTCCTGCGCGAACGACGCGAGGAGCTCTCCGTCCTCGGTGTGCACGGCGCCGCGGACGTACGACATCCCCGACCCGACCTGGGTGCTCTCGTGGGAGTAGAGAATCCAGCCGTCCCACCGGACCGGCTCATGGAAGCTGACGGTCACCGTCATCGGGGCGGTGGAAACGGTCAGGTGTGCCTGGCTGGTGCCGATGCCTTCGTGCGCGCGCATCGTGGTTGAGATCCCGAGATGGCCGGTGAAGTAGGCGATCAACGCCTTGGCCAGATCTTCGCGGGTGGGGATCGGATCGTAGTGCAGCCAGGCATACAGCTCCGGCGGCCCTACCTCGTCGGGACTGTTGACATCGACGACGTCGACGAGGCGGAGTTCGCGTCCGACCATCGGCATTTCCGAGACGTTGGAGTCCGCAGGCCCTGCCACCTCGGGCCGCGGCAGGTGGTGGCGGATCACGTCGCCAGTCGGCACGTCGGCGAGGATCGTCGCGGTGATGCAACGCTTGTCGTTCTGCTTCGCCGAAATGACTGCTGTCGCGGTGGAGCGGCCCTCGCTGACGACGTCGATCTCCAACTCGACGGGACCCGCCCCGACCATCACCGCGCGCGCGAACACCGCATATGCCGAACGCACCGACTTCTCCGGAAACCGCTTGGCCGCGGCCACGATCATCTGCGCCAGTACCTGAGTGCCCTCGACGACCTGTCGCTCGTCTTCGCCGGCGGGACCGGTCTGGGCGACGAATCGGTTTTCCCCATTAGGCTCTACGTCGAACAGGTCGAGCAGTTGCTGAACTGTCCACGGCGCCTGCGTTGAGTCTGCCGTCATGAGAGGGAACAGTAACCGAGCATCGACATGCGCGGTAACGTCATTACCAACGCATTTCTCGATATCGCGGAAGGTGTCTTCATGGCGAAGGCGACCGGACGATCGCCTGAGGCGGTCGGCGTGGGACCGGAATCACGCGCCACCCGGTTCATGAAGTCGGCGCTGGCCATCCTGGGTGAAACCGGCCGCACCGACTTCACGGTGCTCGAGGTGGTAGAGCGGTCGAAGACCTCGTTGCGCTCGTTCTACCAGCACTTTTCCACCAAGGATGAGTTGTTGCTCGCACTCATCGACAGGATCATGGCCGAGTCGACCAACCGCTGGCGCGAGGAGACGAACGACCTCGACGGCCCGACGGCGCTGCGCCGGCTGATCGACCGGATCACCATGCCGGCCTCCTCCAGCAAGCAAGACAGCATCAACAGGGGCCTGACCTTCTACAACGACCACCTGGCCGAGTCGCTGCCAAGCGAGTACGCCCGCGTGCTCTCGCCGCTGCATCAGCTGATTCAAGACATCCTGGACCGGGGTATCGCCGACGGCGCGTTCCGGACCGGACTGGACGTCGAAACCACCGCCGCGCTGATCATGCAGTCGGTGTTGGGCGCGATGCGACTGCGTTCACTGGGCGTCGAACTGATCGGCGTGCCGATCGAAAGCGGACACATTTACGAGTTCTGCGTGCGCGGTCTGGCTCCCGAAGCCCTCTGCTGACCTGCGCATTGTTTTCGCTGGTCCAGACGTGGTAATGTCATTACCACTTACGACCAACAAGACTTCCAGGAGGCGCAAATGCCAGCACGCGAGCTTCCCTATCCGGTGTTCGATGCGGACAACCACTTCTACGAGCCCAAAGAGGCGCTGACGAAGTTCCTGCCGGACCACCGCAAGAACGTCATCGACTACATCGAGGTCCGGGGCCGCACCAAGATCATGGTGCGAAACGTAGTCAGCGACTACATCCCCAACCCGACGTTCGAGGTGGTCGCCCGGCCCGGCGCCCAGGAGGAGTACTTCCGGCACGGCAGCGGCGGCAAGAGCTACCGCGAGGTCATGGGCAAGCCCATGAAGGCGATTCCGGCTTTCCGCAACCCCGCCGCCCGGCTGGAGGTCATGGACGGACTCGGCCTCGACTACACGCTGATGTTCCCGACGCTGGCCAGCCTCGTCGAGGAGCGGCTCAAGGACGACCCCGACCTGATCCTCGACATCGTCCACGCGCTGAACGAATGGATGTACGAAACCTGGCAGTTCGACTACGAAAACCGCATCTTCTCCACCCCGGTCATCAATCTAGGCGTCGTCGACCGCGCTCTCGAAGAGCTGGAGTGGTGCCTCGAGCGCGGCGCCAAGACAGTTCTGGTCCGGCCGGCGCCGGTGCCCGGCCTCCGCGGCACCCGGTCCTTCGGCCTGCCCGAGTTCGACCCGTTCTGGGATGCCTGCGTCAAGGCCGGCATCCCGGTGTCAATGCACGCCTCGGACAGCGGATACTCCCAGTACCTCAACGACTGGGAGCCTGGCGACGAGTTCAAGCCGTTCGCGCCGACCTCGTTCCGGATGGTCGCGATGGGCAAGCGACCCATCGAGGACACGATGGCGGCGTTGGTCTGCCACGGTGCATTGACCCGCAATCCGGACCTGCGCATCCTGTCGATCGAGAACGGCGCGGACTGGGTGCCCTTCCTGTTCAAGCAGTTCAAGAGCGTCTACTCGAAGATGCCGCAGGGGTTCCTGGAGGACCCGATCGAGGCGTTCCGGCGATGCGTCTACGTCGCGCCGTTCTGGGAGGACGACTTCGCCCAGATGGCCGAGTTGTGCGGCGTCGACCGGGTGATCTTCGGTTCCGACTGGCCCCACCCGGAGGGTTTGGCGGAGCCGACTCACCTGATCGACGATCTTCAGGGTCTCGATGAAGAGGGCCAGCGAAAGGTCATGGGTGGCAACATGATCGACCTGTTCAAGGTCCCGAACGAGATCGTCCACAAGCCGGACGTGCCTGCCCTCGTTCTCAGCTGACCCAGGCTCATCGTCTGCGAACGTGCGTGCTTGATCGTCGGCACGCACGTTCGCACCACATCGAAAGCGAGCGGGTGACGTGACCAGCGAGCGAGTAGCGAAGGCGAATCGCGCATGACAGAAGCCGCCTCCCCCGAACGACTGCTGTTCGCCTCGACGACCCAGTCATTTCTCGAGAAGGAAGCATCGCTGGGGCGGTTGCGTGAACTCCACGAAGCCGGCATCTCCTTCGAGCCCGAATGGTGGCGCCGCGCCGCGGAACTCGGCTGGACGAGCCTGCTGGTGCCGGAAGAACTCGGCGGCGGCTCCGTCTCCGGTAGCGGTGTGGCCGACTTGGCTCTGGTAGCCGAGCTGGCGGGCAAGACCGTGGCGCCGGGCCCGTTGCATCCGGTCAGCACGGTACTGGCCGGACTCGTCGAGGCACCCGAAAACCACGAGGAAACAATCGAATCGCTGGTCAGCGGCGAAGTCGTCGCGTCCTGGGCGGTGTATGAGCCTGGCAAGGCGTGGGCACCGCTGGATCCCGGTGTGACCGCAGCGCCGACGGACGGCGGTTTCCTCCTCGACGGTGTCAAGGATCGCGTTGAGGCCGGCGCCGACAGCGCGGTTCTGTTGGTGGTGGCCAACTGCGAGGGCTCGGTGCGGCAGTTCTTCGTGCAGACGGATGCGCCTGGCGTGCGTGTCGAACCGCAACGGTCGATCGACCTCGTGAAGAGTTATGCCCGTGTGCATCTCGAGGGTGTCGAGATCGACGCGTCTGCGGCGGTCGGATCAGCCGAGCAGACGCCCGAGCTGATCGCCCGTCAGAGCCAGATCGCTCAGGTGCTCCAGTGCGCCGAGGTCGTCGGCATCCTGGACACCGTGCTGCGCTTCACCATTCAGTGGGGTTTCGACCGGCACTCGTTCGGGCGTCCGCTCGGCTCGTACCAGGCGCTCAAGCACAAGTACGCCGACTTGAAGATCTGGTTCGAGGCCTGCAAGGCGACAACAAATGCGGCGGTGACGGAAGTCGCCGCCCGCTCCCCCGGTGCCGATATGGCCGTCAGCGTCGCGAAATCGTATGTGGGCGAACACGCCCCCGGGATGCTGCAGGACTGCATTCAGTTACACGGTGGCATCGGGGTGACGTGGGAGCACGACCTGCATCTGTTCCTGCGCCGAGTCACGTTGTACCGGTCGATGTTCGGCACACCCGAGGAGCACAACCTGCACGTTTACGCGCTCACCGAGCAGCTGGAATCCGCCTCATGACCGAAACGGCCTCGGCGCCAACCGAAACGACCGAGTCGGTCGAGGAATTCGCCGCGCGCGCCCGGGCGTGGTTGGTGGAAAATATGCCCCCGATCGATCCGAGCAACCCGCCGGAACACGACCGGGGTGAAGAGGAACCGTGGCTGCGTGCCCGTGAGCTCCAAAAGAAGCTCTACGAAGGCGGATTCGCGGGCATCTGCTTCCCGCGGGAGTATGGCGGCCTCGGCCTTCCCATCGCCTACCAGAAGGCGTTCGACAACGAATCCCGGTGCTACGAGCTACCGATCATCCTCAACACGCCGACCTTCACGATCTGCGCCGCGACCATCCTCGACACCGGCTCTGAAGAGCAGAAGCATCAACACATCTCGGCCGTACTTCGCGGTGACGAGGTGCTCGTCCAGCTGCTGTCGGAGCCCAGCGGCGGATCGGATCTCGCCGGTGTCATCACCCGCGCCGACCGCCGCGGCGACAAGTGGGTGATCAACGGCGCGAAGACGTGGAGCACAAGCGCATTCGCCGCCGACTATGGGCTGATGCTGGCTCGTACCGACTGGGATGTGCCCAAGCACGAGGGCCTGACGATGTTCCTGGTACCCATCAATAGCCCGGGCATCACGTTGCGGCGCATCAAGCAGGTCAACGGATCGATCGAGTTCTGCGAGGAGTTCTTCGACAACCTCGAACTCGGTGATGACGCCGTCGTCGGCGAAGTCAACGGCGGCTGGCACGTGGCATCCCGACAGCTCTATCACGAGCGGCGCGCCGTCGGCGGCGGCTCGGAGTTCGCCAGCGGGATCGGCGCCGAGGGCAAATCCGACACGCCCATCGACTATGTCGGCCTGTTGGCGGCCACGGGCCAGGCCGACAACGAGCGCGCCCGCGAACTGGCGGGCCGCGCGTTGGTGCACCGTGCGGTGCGGGAGCAGCTCATCGACCACGTGTATCACGGCGTTCTCGATGGCGACCTGCCGCCGGCGGCAGGTTCGATCATTCGGATCACACACGCCGAGATTCACCATCTGGAGTTCGACACCGTATTGGCCTTAGCCGGCAGTTCCGGCGTCGTCGACGTCGGCGACGATCTGATCCGGTTCGGCGAGCGCTATTTGTCGCGGCAGACCGCGGCACTCGGTGGTGGCACCACCGAGATAGCCCGCAACATCATCGGCGAGCGCGTGCTCGGCTTCCCGCGCGAGTACGTGGCGGACCGCGACGTGCCGTTCAATCAGGTCAAGCGCAATAAGAGCTGAGTCAAAGCGTGGTGGGAGCGGGCCCGCGGCGCGCTGGATCGGCTCGGTGCGCCGGTGCTTGCGCGAGGCCGCCCGCCGCGGGCAGACCGTTCCGCGGTTCGAGGGCCTCGCTCAGCAAGGGCTAGATCACAGGTACGTCCGCAGGTGCTCGGACATGCCGCGGCGGAAATCCTGCATCGACAACACTTTTCGCTTGATGCGGTCCGCCGCGTGATACATCCCGGGAACAGTGACAAGCTCGCACGGCACCCCGCACGCCTTCAGCTGTTCGGCGTAGGCGACACCCTCGTCGTAGACGATGTCGAGGTCACCGACGCCCACCCACGCCGGCGGCAGGCCGGACAGATCGGTGCGCCGCGCGGGTGCGGCATACTCGGGCGCCAGCCGATAGTCCGGCGAGACGATGACGGCATCAAGTTCTCGCGCGAGGCGTCCGCCCTCGAATGCCTCGAATTGCGAAAACCCGACGACCGTCGCGCCGCCGTGAATCAACAGCACGGCAGGCCGCTGCACCCCCACCGCCAAAGGCGTCGTGACGAGCACCCGGACCTCCGGTTCGCTGTCGACGTAGCGCTCACTCATGGTGACACCGGGACCCGGCTTCGTGCTCAGCTTGAAGCCCAACCGAGCCCGGCGCAGCGATCGCGCATTAAGCTCACCAGCCGTAAACGGCAGGATCGGGCTACGCAGCTCGGGCGCTACATGGCCATGGCGCCTCGCATCGTCACGTGGCGTCGTGCCACGTATGCGACCACAGCGACACCAGCCACCGCGGCGAACATTCTTGCCTTCACCTAGAACAGCGTGGGCTGCGCGCATTCGGCGGTCAAGACTGCCGGAGCTTCGGCCGTTCTGAATGATCGGCGGTCGGGAGCCAGGCCATGCTTGGCCACCAGCGGAGTCACCCTGTCCCGCAACATGTCCCGGTAGCTCAGCGGCAGATATGCGCCGCGCCGGTACAACTGCCGGTACTCGCCGACGAGCTCCGGGTGCGATCGGGCCAGCCATCGCCATGAACCAGCCGCGGGTCGATCCGCGCAGATGAAGCCCGAACACCGTCACGCCGTTGGCGCCTGCGGCGGCGATCTGACTAAGCAGGTCGTCGAGATGTTCGAACGAATCGGTGAGCCGCGGCAGCACCGGGGCGACCATCACATGACAGTCCAGGCCGGCCTCACGGATCGCGGAGATCAGACCGAGACGGGCCTGCGGCGAGGGCGTGCCCGGCTCGACATCCTTGTGCAACTCGGGGTCCCCCACAGCCAGCGACACCGCCACGCTGACGTCCACGCGCCTCGCGGCGTCGGTGATCAACGGCAGATCGCGACGCAGCAGCGTGCCCTTGGTGAGGATCGAGAACGGCGTGCCGGAATCGGCCAGCGCACCGATGATTCCGGGCATCAGCGCATAGCGGCCTTCGGCCCGTTGATACGGATCGGTGTTGGTGCCGAGCGCGACCGTTTCGCGCTGCCATGACCGCCGATGCACCTCGCGCCGCAGCACTTCGGCGACATTCGTCTTGACCACGATCTGGGTGTCGAAGTCCGTTCCGCAGTCCAGATCGAGGTACTCATGGGTGGGCCGGGCGAAACAGTATCGACAGGCGTGCGAGCAGCCGCGGTAGCCGTTAACGGTGTATCGGAACGGCAGCATGGCGGCGTTGGGCACCTTGTTCAGCGCCGACTTGCACAGCACTTCGTGGAACGTGATGCCCTCGAACTGCGGTGTCCGCACGCTACGGACGAAGCCGATGCGCTGCAGGCCGGGCAGAGCGCCGTCGTCGACGCTGACGCCCTGCTTGTCCCACCGCATACACCTAATTCGAACTGATGTTCGATACAATGTCAAGCGTTGGGAACCACGATCGACTTGAGGCTGGCAGGATCGGAATCGCTGTCGAGCGCGTCGGCGACGTGGTCGAGGTCGTAGCGCCCGGTAACCAGCGAGTCGAGGTCGACCGCCCCGGACGTCACCAAATGTATTGCGGTCGGCCAAGTGTCGGCGTAGCGGAAGACGCCGGTCACGGTGATCTCCATGTTCTGGATGTAGGAGATCGGCAGGCCGTAGTCGCCGGCGCCCATGCCAACCAGCACCACCCGGCCAGCGGGTCCGACCGCCTTGATGCCACTGACCACGGCGGGCGGGGCGCCGCTGGCGTCGACGAACGCATCCACCTGAGGATCGAGAGCGGCGACCTCGTCGGCAGCCGGATCCAGGACTTCGGAGGCACCGAACTGCAGCACCCGTTCCCGCCGTGCGGGCAGCGGATCGGAGACGACGATCCGGCCTGCCCCGAAGGCCCGCGCGGTCTGGGCGCACATCACGCCGATCGGTCCGGCGCCGGCGATCAGCACGCTCGAGCCGGGAGCCACGGCGGCCTTCCGCATCGTGGCTATCGCCACCGACAACGGCTCGAGCAGCGCCGCCGCCTCATCGGACATGGAGTCGGGTACCGGGTGTGCCATTTCGGAATCGATGGTGACGAACCGGCAGAGCGCGCCGTCGACCGGCGGTGTCGCGAAGAATCTCATGTGCGGGCACAGGTTGTAGCGACCTGACATGCACTCCCTGCAGCGTCGGCAGGGGTACTGCGGCTCGATCGCGACTCGCTGGCCGACGCGGCCGGAATCGACCCTGGCGCCGACCGCGGAGATCCGGCCCGACAGTTCATGGCCGAGGATCAGGGGCTCGGTAACGACGAAATCACCGATCCGACCGTGGCGGTAGTAGTGGACGTCGGAGCCGCACACCCCGACCGCGGCGACTTCGACGAGCACCTCGTGCGGTGCTGGGGACGGAATCGGGCGATTCTCGATGGTCAGGCTGCCCACACCCGTCAACACGCTGGCCCGCATGGTGTCCGAAGGCATGACCCGATCATGCAGTGCGAGTCGACATGATGTCCATCATGTGATTAGTATGATGCGCATCATGCGAAATTCGGCGACCAAGAGAGCCGAGAACAAGCGGGATGCGCGTAACCGGATCCTCGACGCAGCCGCGCGCCGGCTGCGCGAGGAAGGGCTGGACGGGACGGCCATCGTTCCGGTGATGCGCGACGCCGGGCTGACGCACGGTACCTTCTATTCCCATTTCGCTTCCAAGGAGAATCTGGCCGACGCCGCCTTCACACACGCGATCACCACTGGCAGGCCGCACTGGATCCAGCCGATGCGCGGCGAAAAATGGAGCGCGCGTCTGACGGGACTCGCCAAGCGGTATCTGACGTCCGCCCATCGCGACGAGCTCGCCACGAGTTGCGGGTTCGCGACGCTGAGCTCCGACGCCGCGCACGGGTCCGATGAATTCCGCGCAACCTACGAGCGGGAGCTGCGCAAGTCGCTGGCCGCGATCTGCGCAGGCGACGATGTCGACGGTGCGCGATTGGATGACGCCATCGCGTTGATGACGGTCTGTGTCGGCGGCATGTCGTTGGCCCGCGCAGTGGCCGACCCGAAATTCTCCGCGCGAATCCTAGGGGTCGCGCGCGAAGCTGCGGCCAAACTCGCAGCCACTCAACCGGATTAGGGAGGACGTCATGGCGGGAAGCAAGCCGTACGGGCAGCTGCAGTACAAAGAGGTCAACGGCAAGCG
The DNA here is from genome assembly GCA_963800125.1 of uncultured Actinomycetota bacterium. Lineage (GTDB taxonomy): Bacteria > Actinomycetota > Actinomycetes > Mycobacteriales > Mycobacteriaceae > Mycobacterium. Next base: position 62,450 of record CAWDAC010000016.1, read on the forward strand.
GATGGCCTACATCGACGAGGGCGAAGGTGACGCCATCGTCTTCCAGCACGGCAACCCAACATCGTCTTACCTGTGGCGCAATGTGATGCCGCATCTCGAAGGCCTGGGCCGGCTGGTCGCCTGCGATCTGATCGGGATGGGCGGGTCGGACAAGCTCGACAACTCCGGGCCGGACCGCTACCACTACGCCGAGCAGCGCGACTACCTGTTCGCGCTGTGGGACGCTCTCGATCTCGGCGACCGAGTGATACTCGTGCTGCACGACTGGGGTTCGGCGCTGGGTTTCGACTGGGCCAACCAACACCGCGACCGGGTGGCAGGCATCGCCTACATGGAAGCGATCACGATGCCGGTCAATTGGGCCGATTGGCCCGATCCCGGCCGCCGCGTCTTCCAGGGCTTCCGCTCGCCCGACGGCGAGTCAATGGTGTTGGAGCGGAACATATTTGTCGAGCGGGTGCTGCCCGGGTCTGTTCAGCGTCAACTGACCGAAGAGGAGATGGATCACTACCGCGCGCCATTCCGCAATCCCGGAGAGGATCGGCGGCCGACGTTGTCGTGGCCGCGTAACATCCCGATCGAGGGCGAGCCGGCCGATGTTGTCGCCATCGTCGAAGACTACGGAGCCTGGCTTTCGAAATGCGATGTGCCCAAGCTCTTCGTGAATGCGGATCCGGGCTCGATGGTCCGCGGTCGTGTCCGCGATTTCGTTCGGACCTGGCCGAACCAAACCGAAGTCACTGTGCCCGGGGTGCATTTCCTCCAGGAGGACAGCCCGGTCGAGATCGGCAGCGCGGTAGCCGAGTTCGTTCGCCGGCTACGAAATCCGAATGCGTGACTATGTCCAGTGACAGAACTGCTGTTCTCCTACGGCACACTGCGTCAGCGAGACGTTCAGCTGAGCACCTTCGGCCGTGAGCTCGATGGCCGACCGGATGCCATCGTCGGCTACGACCTGGACTACATCACGATCACCGATCCGCATGTGATCGCTACCAGCGGCAGTGACCGCCACCCGATTCTGAAGCCGACCAACCGTGCCGACGCTGCCGTGGAGGGCACGGTGTTCGCAATCAGCGAAGCCGAGCTTGCGGCCGCCGACGAATACGAGGTCGACAACTATCGACGGATCGCGGTCCCGTTGCGCTCAGGCGATCAAGCCTGGGTCTACGTATTCGGCGGCTAGGGTCCAGGTCACCAGTCGCGCAGCTGGCATTGCGCGGTGTACGGCCCGTCCTGCTGGACTACCACCTGACCATCGATGGCGATCTCGCAGTGAGGATTCGGCGGAGCCTGCATGGCGTGCACGGCGGTGCTCGCGGTGATGATCGCCCATTGCGTGTCCGTGAGCGTGGTTTCGAATACCCATGGCACTCCCGGCGCCAGGTTCACCCGCTCGTTCTTCAGGAACGTGTAAGGGTCGGCGTCATAAGCCTCCTTGCTCGGAGGTTCTGTCGTCAGATAGTAGAGGTCGAAACCCGTATCGCCAGTCGACGTGAGTGTATACCGGACCTGGTGGGCGGCCGGCTCAGCACTTGACGTCGCAGGGGCGTACGCCAACACCGTGAGTGCGATCGCCACCGCCGCAGCGAACCTGGATGTCACTTTGCTCATATCGATCTAGATACCCCCTAATCGCACCGCCGACACTACCAAGGCCGCGGCAAGCACTGGTCGCATGTCCGTCACATCGCCGGACGCCACCGGCGTGTTACATCCGGGTCGAATTCGAATGCCATTGGGCCATCTGACACCCGCGAGCTGGGGGCACCTCCCGTTTGCGGGGGAGCGTGTCTGCGGCCGACGCACCGTCTATCTCTGCGATTCCGCGCACACTCGCGGGCGCTGAGATGCAGGCTGCAAGGTGTGGACGCACCGACGCCCAGGACACTCGCCGACACGGGCGGACTCATCATCACTGATGACGGCCGTCGGGTTCTGGTCTTCGACCGCTGTACGGGTGCGCTGGCGGTGCTGGCCTTCGTGCTCGGCGTGATCACGGTCATCGTCGCCGGCTTCGGTGCTGTGGCGCTCGTCGCGGACGTGCCCTCACGAGCTCTGGGCGCGATCTTCCTGGCCGTCGGTCTCGTCTTCGCGGCATTGACCTATGTCGTGGTGCGCAAGATTCGTCGCCGTCGCAACCAGCCATTGCACGAATGCCGCCCGGTGGTGGTCATCGATCGCAAGCTGGGAATTTTCAGTTACCGCGGAGGAGCATTGGTGCAATTGGATCGGGTGCGCTTCGCGCGCAAGTTCCAAATAGGCTCGAGCTCACCCAAACTCGTCGCACTCACGCCCGGCGGCACACAGGTTCTCAAGCGCGGCAACCCGTTCGACGGTGGAGTCGGCAACGTCGACGAGGTTCTGACTGCGGCGGTTCAGCGCGCTCGGTAACGCGCGAGCGTGCACTTTTGCAGATAATTTCACGGCGTGTCGGTGTGCAGACACGCACTCTCGCGGGACAAGGCGATGCGCTATGAGGTGAGGCGGGAAAGAACTTCGCCGACCACGGCGTCGGCCGCGATGTCGACCTGCTCGCCGGTAGACAAGTCCTTCACGCCGATGGTGCCCGCCTCGATGTCGCGGTCGCCGGCCACCAGTGCGATCGACGCGCCGGAACGGTCGGCGGCGCGCATGGCGCCCTTCATGCCGCGGTCACCGTAGGCGAGGTCGACCCGCACACCCGCGGCACGAAGCTGGGCAGCCAGTACCGACAACTGCACCTTGGCCTGCTCTCCGAGAGGCACGCCGAACACATCGACCCGGGCGGCGTCGCCGACCGTCTTCCCCTCGGCCTTCAACGCCAGCAGCGCCCGGTCGACGCCGAGGCCGAACCCGATGCCGGACAGGTCTTTTCCACCGAGCTGGCGCATCAGCCCGTCGTAGCGGCCGCCGCCGCCGATGCCGGACTGCGCGCCGAGGCCGTCGTGGACGAACTCGAACGTGGTCTGGGTGTAGTAGTCCAGCCCGCGAACCATCCGCGGGTTGATCACATACGGCACCCCGAGCGCGTCCAGGTGCGCCAGCACGGTGTCGAAGTGTTGCTTGGCGACGTCGGAGAGGTGGTCGAGCATCACCGGGGCGTCGGCCGTCATCTCCTTGATGTGCGGACGCTTGTCGTCGAGCACCCGCAGCGGGTTGATCTCGGCGCGGCGGCGGGTCTCGTCGTCGAGATCGAGCTTGAACAGGAAGTCCTGCAACAGTTCCCGGTACTGCGGGCGGCAGCTGTCGTCGCCCAGCGAGGTGATCTCCAGCCGGAACCCGTCAAGGCCCAGCGACCGGAACCCGGCGTCGGCGACCGCGATCACCTCCGCGTCCAGCATCGGATCGTCGACACCGATCGCCTCCACCCCGACCTGCTGCAGCTGCCGGTAGCGGCCGGCCTGCGGGCGCTCGTAGCGGAAGAACGGACCCGCGTAACAGAGCTTGACCGGTAGTGGTCCGCGGTCCAGCCCGTGTTCGATCACCGCGCGGATAACCCCGGCGGTGCCCTCGGGCCGCAGCGTCACCGAACGGTCGCCGCGGTCGGTGAAGGTGTACATCTCCTTGCTGACCACATCCGTCGACTCCCCCACCCCGCGGGCGAACAGCGCGGTGTCCTCGAAGATGGGCAACTCGATATCGGCGTAACCGGCGCGACGGGCGGCCGCGAGCAAGCCGTCGCGCACCGCGGTGAACTGTGTCGACTCCGGCGGCAAGTAGTCGGGCACGCCCTTGGGCGCCTGGAATTCGGTCACAGGGTCAAACCTTCGAGGAACGGGTTGGTGCGGCGTTCGAGGCCGATGGTGGACTTTTCGCCGTGCCCCGGTAGTACCACGGTGTCGTCGTCGAGCACCATCAGTTTTGTCATGATCGACCCGAGCAGGTCGCGGCCACTGCCGCCGGGCAGGTCGGTGCGGCCGACCGACTGCCGGAACAGCGTGTCGCCGGTGAAGACGACGTGGTTGCCGTCTCCGGCCACCCGGAAGACCACCGAACCGCGGGTGTGCCCGGGCGTGTGGTCGACCGTCACACTGGTGTCGCCGATGTCCAGCTTGTCGCCGTCGCGGTCCAGCTCGAGCACCTGATTGGGCTCGCGGAACAGCGCGCCGAAGGCGATCTGGCCGAGCCGCGGCCCAAAGCCCTTGATCGGGTCGGAGAGCATGAACCGGTCCTCGGGGTGGATGTAGGCGGGGCACCCGTAGGTGTCGGCGACCTTCTGCGCCGACCAGATGTGGTCGATGTGTCCGTGCGTCAGCAGCACCGCAGCCGGCGTAAGGCGGTTCTCGTCCAGAATCTGGCGGAGTTGGCCCATCGCGCGCTGTCCGGGGTCGACGACGATGGCGTCCGCCCCGGGTCGTTGCGCCAGCACATAGCAGTTGCAGGCCAACATGCCGGCCGGAAATCCGGTGATCAACACGACGTCCAGTTTCCCATCCCGGCGTGCCGTAGGGCCTCTTGGCCCACGCTCAGCTACTGCTGGCACACTCGTTGCGGATCGACGAGCACACGAGGAGGACCACGGCGGTGCCGACCAACGAACAGCGGCGGGCGACAGCGAAGCGCAAACTCGAGCGGCAACTGGAGCGACGGGCCGCGCAGGCACGCAGGCGACGCCTCTACACGATCATCGCCTCCGTCGTCGGCGCCATCGTTGTGGTCGCCGCAGTGGTGGCCACCGTGGTGATCACCAACCGCGATTCGGACAGCAAGACCGCAGCGGCCACCAATACCGCGCCGAGCACGTCGGCGGCGCCGACGCAGCCGGCACAACCGGCTAACGGCCAGCTGCCGCCGTTCGCAGCGCCGGCCGATCTGGGCGCCAACTGCCAATATCCGGCCGCGCAACCGGCCAGCAAGCCCAACAAGCCGCCGCGGACCGGGAAGGTTCCCACCGACCCGGCTCAGATCAGCGCCAGCATGTCCACCAACCAGGGCAACATCGGCCTGCAGCTCGACAACGCCAAGGCGCCGTGCACCGTCAACAGCTTCGCCAGCCTGGCCCAGCAGGATTATTTCAACGACACTCCCTGCCACCGACTGACCACTACCGAGGGACTGTCGGTGCTGCAGTGCGGCGACCCGACCGGTCAGGGCACCGGCGGCCCGGGCTACGAGTTCGCCGACGAGTACCCGGTCAACCAGTACCAGCCGGACGACCCCGCACTACAGAATCCGGTGCTGTACCCGCGCGGAACGCTGGCCATGGCCAACTCCGGACCCGGCACCAACGGCAGCCAGTTCTTCCTGGTGTACAAGGACTCGAAGCTGCCGCCGAACTACACGGTGTTCGGCAAAATCGACGAGACCGGTCTGGCCACGCTGGACAAGATCGCCGCGGGCGGCGTGGCCGGCGGCGGCCAGGACGGCAAGCCGCAGACCGACGTCCAGGTCAAGTCCATCGGGCTGGACTGACGGCGGCGTGACGACCCCCCTGCCGCCCCCGCCGTACGGCGCTTACCCGCCGCCGTACGACCCGTACGGCTACCCGCGGCCGCGGCCGACGAACGGCTTCGCGATCGCGTCGTTGATCTGCGCCTTTCTGTTCGCGCCGCTGGGCATCATCTTCGGGCACATCTCGCTGTCGCAGATCAAGCGCACCGGCGAGGAGGGGTACGGGCTGGCGGTGGCCGGCCTGGTCATCAGCTACCTCATCACCGTGGGGACCATCGTTGTGCTGCTGGCGGTCATGCTCTTCGCGGTGGTCTTCGCGCGCAGCCTCAACGAGGCGCTCGAAGACTCGTCCCGGTACTACCCGGACATCACCGCGACGCCGACGACACCGGATTTCCAGCTGCCGGACTTCGATCCACCGCCCAACCTCGGCGGCAACTGCGCCTATCCGGCCACCACCGAGCCGGCCAGCAAGCCCAATAAACCACCGCGGACCGGCAGGGTGCCGACCGATCCGGCTCAGGTCAGTGCCAGCTTGTCCACCAACCGGGGCAACATCGGCCTGCAGCTCGACAACGGCAAGGCGCCGTGCACCGTCAACAGTTTCGCCAGCCTGGCCCAGCAGGGTTACTTCGACGACACAGCGTGTCACCGGCTGACTACCACGCCGCAGCTGGGTGTGCTGCAGTGCGGCGACCCGTCGGGGACCGGAACGGGTGGGCCGGGCTATCGGTTCGCCAACGAATACCCCACCAATCAGTACCGGCTCTCGGATCCGGCGCTGCAGACTCCGGTCGATGTATCCGCGGGGCACACTGGCGATGGCCAACGCCGGGTCGGGCACCAACGGCAGCCAGTTCTTCCTCGTCTACGCCGACTCGATGCTTCCGCCGACGTATACCGCGTTCGGCACCATCGACGCCACCGGGCTCGCCACGCTGGACAAGATCGCCGCTGCGGGAGTCGTCGGCGCCGGCGGCGACGGCAAGCCCGCCGTGGATGTGACGATCGATTCGGTGCGGCTGGACTAGCCCCCAGCAGACGCAAAAGCACCCAAAATGCCCGAAATTCGGTGCTTTTGCGTCTGCTCGCGCAGGAAAGCCTCAGGCAGCGCTGGTGACGCGGTAGACGTCGTAGACACCCTCCACGTTGCGCACCACGCTCAGCAGATGGCCCAGGTGTTTGGGGTCGCCCATCTCGAACGTGAAACGGCTGATCGCCACGCGGTCGTTGGAGGTCGTCACCGATGCCGACAGGATGTTGACCTTCTCGTCGGCCAGCACCCGCGTCACGTCCGACAGCAGCCGGTGCCGGTCCAGCGCCTCGACCTGGATGGCAACCAGGAACACCGACGACGGCGACGGCGCCCATTTCACGTCGATGATCCGCTCGGCCTGCTGTTGCAGCGACGACGCGTTGGTGCAGTCGGTGCGGTGCACGCTCACTCCGCCGCCCCTGGTTACGAAGCCCATGATGTTGTCGCCCGGTACCGGTGTGCAGCACTTGGCCAGCTTGGTAAGCACGCCGGGAGCACCGGGCACCGCCACACCGACGTCATCGGTGCTGCGCTGGCGCACCAGCATGGTGGCCGGGGTGGACCGCTCGGCCAACTCATCTGCGGCCTCGTCATCGCCACCGAGCTGGGCCACCAGCCGCTGCACGACGTGCCGCGCCGACACATGACCCTCGCCGACGGCGGTGTACAGGGCCGAGACGTCGGCGTAGCGCAGTTCGCGGGCCAGCGCCGCCATCGACTCCGCATTCATCAAGCGCTGCAACGGAAGCCCGCCACGGCGCACCTCTCGGGCGATGGCGTCCTTACCGGACTCCAGCGCCTCCTCGCGGCGCTCCTTAGCGAACCACTGCCGGATCTTGGCCTTCGCCCGCGGCGACACCACGAACTGCTGCCAGTCTCGCGACGGCCCGGCGTTGGGCGCCTTCGACGTGAAAACCTCTACGACTTCGCCGTTTTCCAGCTTGCGCTCCAGTGCGACGAGGCGCCCGTTGACGCGAGCTCCGATGCAGCGGTGGCCGACCTCGGTGTGCACGGCGTACGCGAAGTCGACCGGCGTGGACCCGGTCGGCAGGGTGATCACATCGCCCTTCGGCGTGAACACGAAGATCTCTTGCACCGCAAGGTCGTAGCGGAGTGACTCGAGGAACTCGCCGGGGTCGGCGGCCTCCCGCTGCCAGTCAAGCAGCTGGCGCATCCACGCCATCTCGTCGATCTCGGCTGCGGCCAGTCCCGCCGGTAACCCGTTGCGGCCCTTGGCTTCCTTGTAACGCCAGTGCGCAGCGATGCCGTATTCGGCGGTGCCGTGCATGTCGTTGGTGCGGATCTGCACCTCCAGCGGCTTGCCCTCCGGTCCGACCACCGTGGTGTGCAGCGACTGGTACACGCCGTAGCGGGGTTGGGCGATGTAGTCCTTGAACCGTCCGGCCATCGGCTGCCACAACGAATGCACCACGCCCACAGCGGCATAGCAGTCGCGGACCTCGTCGCACAGGATCCGGACACCGACGAGGTCGTGAATGTCGTCGAAGTCGCGGCCCTTGACGATCATCTTCTGGTAGATCGACCAGTAGTGCTTCGGCCGGCCTTCCACAGTGGCAGCGACCTTCGACTTGGCCAGCGTGGCGTTGATCTCGGAGCGCACTTTGGCCAGATACGTGTCACGCGAGGGCGCGCGATCGGCGACCAGACGGACGATCTCCTCGTACTTCTTCGGGTGCAGGATGGCGAACGCCAGATCTTCGAGCTCCCACTTGACGGTCGCCATTCCCAGCCGATGGGCCAGCGGTGCAATGACTTCCAGCGTCTCGCGCGCCTTGCGGGCTTGTTTCTCCGGCGGCAGGAACCGCATCGTGCGCATGTTGTGCAGCCGGTCGGCGACCTTGATCACCAACACCCGCGGATCGCGGGCCATCGCGATGATCATCTTGCGGATGGTCTCGCCCTCGGCGGCGGTGCCCAGCACGACCCGGTCCAACTTGGTTACGCCGTCGACGAGATGGCCCACCTCGTCGCCGAACTCGGTCGTCAACGCCTCCAGCGTGTAGCCAGTGTCCTCGACGGTGTCGTGCAGCAGGGCGGCCACCAGCGTTGTGGTGTCCATGCCGAGCTCGGCCAGGATGTTCGCCACCGCGAGGGGGTGGGTGATGTATGGATCGCCTGAGCGGCGCATCTGGTCGGCGTGCCGCTTCTCGGCGACGTCGTAGGCCCGCTGCAGCAGTGCCAGGTCGGCCTTCGGGAAGAACTCGCGGTGAACCGCGACGAGGGGCTCGAGCACCGGGTTGACGCCACTGCGCTGGGACGTCATCCGACGCGCAAGCCGAGCCCGCACCCGTCGCGAAGTGGAGGTCTTTGCGGTGTCCGGCGGGGCGGCTTCCGCGACCTCGGGCAGCGGGGGTGATTGCACGGCCTGACCCGTGCCTGGGTCGTCAGCCATCGTCACCTCCTCGCGCAGACTTCGAGCCAGACTTCGAGGATATCGCTTCAGGCGGTGTGCAAGCTGCTGACGGGCAGCGGTTCGAGCAGGTCGCGGCCGCCGAGGGCGGCCAATTCGAGCACTACAGCGGCACCGGTGACATTCGCGCCCGCCCTGGTCAGCAGCCGGGTCGTGGCCGCCAGAGTGCCGCCGGTGGCCAGCACGTCGTCGATGATCACGATCTTGCGCCCGGCCAGTTTGATGCCGTCGGCGGGCACCTCGAGAGTCGCCGTCCCGTATTCCAGGCTGTAGGTCTCGCTGTACACCGGGGGCGGCAGCTTGCCACCCTTACGAACGGCGAGCACCCCGATCCCGAGCTTGATGGCGACCGCCCCGCCCAGCAGGAAGCCCCTGGCATCGACACCCGCGACCAGCTCGGCACCGGAGGCGATCTCGGCCAGCGCATCCGTCAGGACGGCCAGCCCGTGGGGATCGGCGAGCACCGGTGTCAGATCCTTGAACTGGATGCCCGGGTCCGGAAAGTCGGCCACCTCCCGGGTCAGCGACTGGATGACCGCGGCTGCGGCGTTCTTGTCGGCACTCACTTCGCCAGCACCCACCGGTCCATGTTCCACCCCGCGCCCCAACGCGTCGGATTGCTGCTCACGGCATACATCTTCTTGGACGTGACGAGGGTGCGCTGCTGTCTGTACAACGGCAGCGTCGGCACATCGGCCCACAGGATGGGCCCGGCCTCCCCAAGCAGCCGGGCCAACTCTTTGGGATCGGAGGTCGCGGCGAGCGTGTCGATGATGCCGTCGATGCGCAGGTTCGTGTAGCCGGACAGGTTGTTCCCGTTGCCGGTGTGCAGGTCATAGGCGTCCATTGCCGATGAGCCGGTCGAGCCGCTGCCGGTCGCCCCGCCGGTGCTGGCCACCAGAACGTCGATCTCGTTGTTACGCAGCGTCAGCGGGCCGGTGGTTTCGGAGCCGACGTCCTGTACCGCGATGCCCGCAGGCGCGCACGATTTGGCGATCGCGCCGACGGTCGCGGCCAGCCGCGCGTTGGGGGTCTGATAGCCGATGCGGACCGCCAGCGGCTTCCTGCCCAGCGCAGCCCGGGCGGCGTCGGGATTGGCGGCGATGAACTTCTCCGCCCCCACGGTCTCGCCGCTTCCGACCGCTTCCTCGGCCGCCGGGTTGAGCCGCGTGTTGGCGATCGGCACCTCCACGTTGCGGGCGATCACGTCGCGCGGCGTGCACAGCGCGAGCGCGCGCCGGGCCGGCGGGGCGGCCATCGGTCCCTGCGCGGCGAAGATCAGCTGCTCGATGCCCCCTGACGCGGTGTCGGTTTGGGTGTAGTCCTCGGGCATGTTCAGCACACCCGACGAGCCGGCGGCGACGTCGACGACGTCGAAGCTGCCGTTGTTGAGGCGGTCTTGGACGTCCGCGCCCCGCGGCGAGACGACGATCTTGTTGGTGACGGGTTTTGCCCCCCACCATTTGTCGTTGGCGACGAGCACCAGCCCGCCGTCCTTAGTGACCGACTCCAGCTTGTAGGGGCCGGACGACGGGAACCGCTTCAGGTCGAGGCCGGGGGTCAGGTTCCAGGTGGTGTTCCACACCTTCGCGATGCGGTCGATGCTCGGGGCGTCGTTGTTGATGATGGCGGACGTGACGTCTATGCCGAGTTCGTCGGAGATGACGTGCGACGGCATCATCGACGTGGCCGCGAACAGCTGTCCGAAGTCGACGAATGCGCGGTCGGCC
>CAWDAC010000017.1:0-87542 GCA_963800125.1 uncultured Actinomycetota bacterium
ATAGGCCGCGAGGATATTCGCTCATCCTCAGAAATGGGTGTGACTCATTACCAGACCGGGCCGGTGTATTTCTCGCCCGGACCCTGCCCCAGTTCGTCGGGGGCGGCGCTGGATTCGCGGAACGCCAACTGCAGGCTCTTCAGCCCGTCTCGGACGGGTCCGGCGTGCGGGCCGAGGTACTCCGCCGACGCTGTCACCAATCCGGCCAGCGCGGTGATCAGCCTGCGTGCCTCGTCGAGATCGCGCTGCGGGCTGTCCTCCGGGTTGTCTGCCGACAGACCGAGCTTCTCCGCCGCGGCGCTCATCAACATCACCGCCGCCCGGGTGATCACTTCAACCGCGGGAATTTCGGCCAGCTCGCGGGCAGGCGGCTGAGCCGCCGATTCGGACACCGGCGGCTGAGCCGCCGATTCGGCGGATGCAGGAACCTCGGTCATGCCTGCTAGACTGGCACGCGCGACCGTCCCGGCGTACGCCAGGGACAGCAAGTGGAGTCCCGCTCCCACCGTTGGCCATACCGGCTCAGCGGTCCGGTCACAGCCACCCGCCGCGGTGGCTGTTCTGGTCGGCTTTGGGCCCTGCTTCATGCAGGGCCCCTCTGTTGTAAAGACAGGGTGCTGGTGGAGTGGGCTCCTCGACGAGGACAACATAGGAGGCCCCATCAGCACTGAGACCCGCGTCAACGAGCGCATTCGGGTACCCGAAGTCCGCCTGATCGGACCAGGTGGCGAGCAGGTAGGCATCGTGCGCATCGAAGACGCACTCCGCGTCGCCGCGGACGCCGATCTCGACCTTGTCGAAGTAGCCCCGAACGCCAGGCCTCCGGTCTGCAAGATCATGGACTACGGCAAGTACAAGTACGAGACGGCTCAGAAGGCGCGCGAGTCTCGCAAGAACCAGCAGCAGACCGTCGTCAAGGAACAGAAGCTGCGACCCAAGATCGACGACCACGACTACCAGACGAAGAAGGGTCACGTGGTCCGCTTCCTGGAAGCGGGGTCCAAGGTCAAGGTCACCATCATGTTCCGCGGACGCGAACAGTCCCGGCCCGAGCTGGGCTATCGGCTCCTGCAGCGGTTGGGCGCCGACGTCGCCGACTACGGCTTCGTGGAGACGTCAGCCAAGCAGGATGGACGCAACATGACGATGGTGCTGGCACCGCACCGCGGCGCCAAGACTCGCGCCAGGGCAGCGCACGACGCAGACGCACCAATCGCGCGACGGGCAGAGCCCTCGCCGGCACCGGCCGCCGAACAGCCACAAGACTCCGATCTACCGCAGACCTGACAGAAGAACTGAGGACATCCATGCCCAAGGCGAAGACCCACAGCGGCACTTCGAAGCGATTCCGGGTCACCGGGACCGGCAAGATCGTGCGCCAGAAGGCCAATCGTCGGCACTATCTTGAGCACAAGCCGACCAAGCGCACCCGCCGCCTGGAGGGGCGCACCGAGGTGTCGGCGAACGACAAGAAGCGCATCAAGAAGCTGCTGAACGGCTAGTTCTGCGCTGCATTGACCTTTTAGCCCGAACAAGAATAGGAACACCCTCATGGCACGCGTAAAGCGCGCAGTCAACGCCCAGAAGAAGCGGCGCACCGTCCTGGCGGCCTCTAAGGGCTACCGCGGCCAGCGGTCCCGTCTGTACCGCAAAGCCAAAGAGCAGCAGCTGCATTCACTGACGTATGCCTACCGTGACCGGCGTGCCCGCAAGGGCGAATTCCGCAAGCTGTGGATCTCCCGGATCAACGCCGCGGCCCGCGCCAATGACGTCACCTACAACCGGCTCATCCAGGGTCTGAAGGCCGCCGGTGTCGAGGTGGACCGCAAGAACCTCGCCGAGATCGCGGTCAGCGACCCGGCCGCCTTCACCGCGCTGGTGGAGGTCGCCAAGGGCGCGCTGCCCGAGGACGTGAACGCTCCGTCCGGAGGCGCTCGGCCGGCGACATCAGACGCCGGCGAGGCTGCCTGACGCTCACCGAGCGCGCCGACCGGGTGGCGGCAGCGATCAAGCTGCATCGCCACGTCGGACGGCGCCGTGCCGCACGCTTCCTCGCCGAAGGACCCAACCTCGTCGAGGCAGCGTTGCGCCGCGACCTGGTGGTCGAGGTCTTCGTCACCGAAGCCGCGTCGAGCCGCTTCGAGTCGATGCTCAGCGGCGTGCCTGTCCATCTGGTGACCGACCGCGCCGCGAAAGCCTTGTCGGACACCGTCACACCGGTCGGGCTGGTCGCGGTCTGCGATGTGCCGTCGACGAGCCTGGACGACGTGTTGGCCGATGAGCCGCGGCTGGTCGCGGTCGCTGCGGAGATCTCGGAGCCCGGCAATGCGGGCACGCTGATCCGGATCGCCGACGCGATGGGCGCGGACGCAGTCGTCCTGGCCGGTCATGGTGTCGACCCCTACAACGGAAAGTGCCTGCGCGCATCTGCCGGCAGCATCTTCTCCATACCGGTGGTGTCCGAACCCGATGCCGCGCAAGCGGTGTCGTCGTTGAGCGACGTCGGTCTTCAGGTGCTGGCGACGACCGCGGACGGCGAGGTGAGCCTCGACGACGCCGAATTGTCGGCTCCGACCGCGTGGCTGTTCGGGCCGGAGGCGCACGGACTGGCCCCCGCACTTGCTTCGGCGGCTGCGCATCGGATCCGGATACCGATGTCGGGCGGAGCCGAGAGCCTCAATGTGGCGGCGGCCGCAGCGATCTGCCTGTATCAGAGCGCCCGCGCCAGCCGCTGCAATTGGGCGGCACTTCGCTGCCCGCCTCTGAGCGACTAGCAAGCGACAACCGTTCGGTGTCGTACTTGCATGTCATCGTCTGAGGATGACCACCTTGCTAGAGGTAAGTGGTACCGATCTTCGTTACCTGCTCACCGCGTACCTGTTCGACCACGGCCCAGCGACGGTCAACGAACTGGTCGAAGCACTGACCTACCATGGCTTCCGGACTGTTGGGCGGGCGTCAAAATCCGTATCGGACGCCCTGCGTTGGGAGATGGCGCACGGCCGGCTGATCCGGTTTCGACGTGGTCCGTACCGCCCCGGATGTATGCCGCTGGCAACCGAGTATCTTCCGGCGCGTACGAGCGCTACATGACGAAGTCGCTGCGCTGTCGCTCCGAGGCGGGCAGAACTTTGGTCCGCGCCTTCCGGCGGCCTGAGGTTAGCTGAGCAGTCCCTTGGCGACGTGGATAATCTGCACCTCGTTGCTTCCCGCGTAGATCATCAGCGACTTGGCGTCGCGGGCCAGCTGCTCGACGCGGTATTCGGTCATGTAACCGTTACCGCCGAACAACTGCACGGCGTCCATCGCGACGTCGGTGGCCGCCTGCGAGCAGTACCACTTGATCGCCGACGCCTCGGGCAGCGAGATCTGGATTCCGGTCTGCGCCGCCTCGATGACACGGAACAGCATGTTGCGCACGTTCATCCGGGCGACTTCCATGCTCGCCAGCTTCAGCTGGATCAGCTGGAACTGGCCGATCTCCTGCCCCCACAGCTTGCGGCTCTTGGCGTAGTCCACGCACAGCCGCAGGCTCTCCTCGATTACGCCGAGCGCCATCGCGGCCACGCCGATGCGTTCTGCGGAGAAGTTCGATCGTGCGCTTGCGCGGCCGTCGCCCGCAGAGTTGTCCTCGGTCTCACCGAGCAGCCGGTCACGGCCCAGCCGAACGTTGTTGAAGAACAGCTCACCGGTGCGCGAGCTGTGAATGCCCATCTTGCGGAACGGCTTTGACTGAACGAAGCCCTCCATGCCGCGGTCCAGCACGAAGGTCAACACCTTGCGGTCGCGTGGATTTGTACGGACGTCACCCGCCTCATCTTCATTGAGCTTGGCGTACACCACCACCACGTCGGCGTCGGGCCCGTTGGTGATGAACGTCTTCTGCCCGTTGAGGATGTAGTCGTCCCCGTCGCGCACAACGTAAGACTTCATGCCGCCGAACGCATCCGAGCCGGAGTCCGGCTCGGTGATCGCCCATGCGCCCACCTTCTCGTACGTGACCAGGCCGGGCAGCCAGCGCTCCTGTTGCGCGAGCGTGCCACGGCCGGCGATGGTCGGGACCGTCAAGCCCAGGCTGACACCCATCCCGGTCACCACACCCATGCAGACCCGGCACAGTTCACTGACGACGACGAAGCCCATGCCGGCCTGACCGCCGTCGCCGCCGAACATGCCGCCCGACGCGCCGTCGTCCAACTTCGCGGTGCCCTCGCGCATCCTGGCCAGCCGCTTGTCCAACGACTCGCGGACTATCGCGTCGATGCCGAAGGTGGCGAACAACTTGCGGATGATGGGGTAGGGCTCCATCTCACCGCTTTCCAGCGCGTCGACGTGCGGGCGGATCTCTTTGTCCACGAACTCCCGTACGACGTCGCGCACGGCGATGTCGACATCGGACCATTCGAGCATGGCGACAGCCTAGGCCGCCGTGCTGCGGCCTCGGGCCGGGCGTAGGCCGGCGAGCGAGAACGTCGTGTGCACGAGCGAGCCTGCGCGATCCAGCAGGGACTTACGGCGCGGAACATAATGCATCGGCAGGTCTCTGCGGTCCCGCGGCGGTGCCATGAACGAGGGTGCCTCGACCAGCGGCGCATCTTCGGGCAGTCGTCCGGACGCGCGGCGATAGGCGGTCAGCGCGCGTGGGTGCAGCCGGATCTCGTCGGGCACCACGACGAACGCCAATTCGACCAGCTTGCCGAATATCCGCAACAGCACCTCGTCACCCGGTGTCCAACGCATGCCGGCCTTCTCGCGGACCACTGGGTCGAACAGACCCGCCGCGATCCAGCGCTGCCCGGCGACCATCGGCTTGAACAGCTGATCCCAGATCGGGGTCGGCATCAGGACGAACCATGGCTTGGGTATGCGGATCGAGAAGATGTCGAGCGTGGCGCGGTTGATCTCGAGTTGCTCGCGGCAGTTGCGGTCCCAGTAGTCCTGGAATTCGTCCCAGGTCTTCGGGACGGGCCGCATGCTCATGCCGTACATCCGGTACCACTGCACATGCTCGTCGAACAGCTGGCGTTTCTCGGCCTCGGTCAGCCCGCCGCAGAAGTATTCGGCCGTCTTGATGATCAACATGAAGAACGTGGCGTGCGCCCAGTAGAACGTCTCGGGGTTCAGAGCGTGGTAGCGCCTGCCGTTGGCGTCGGTGCCCTTGATCGTGGTGTGGAAGCTCTTGATCTGCTCGCCCGTTTGCGCGGCCCGGTCGCCGTCGTAGACCACGCCCATGATCGGGTACACCGAACGCGCGACGCGCTGCAGCGGTTCGCGCAGCAGGATCGAGTGCTCCTCCACGGCTGCGCCGAGCTCCGGGTACATGTTCTGCAACGCACCGATCCAGACGCCCATCATTCCGGTACGCAGGTCGCCGAAGTACTTCCAGGTCAGGGAGTCCGGGCCGAGCGGATCGCCCGGCACGGCTCGCCTCGTCGATCTGGAGGTCACCACTTCACGATAATGTTGACAACACACGTTGTCCATGATTAGCGGGGCGCGTCGCGACGGTGATATCCAGCGGTTATTCCGTTGTGACCAAGATCAAAGTGCAGGACCGACAGGCGTGATTGCTCGCCGAAAGAACGGGCATCTAGTCTTGCGCTG
The DNA here is from genome assembly GCA_963800125.1 of uncultured Actinomycetota bacterium. GTDB lineage: Bacteria > Actinomycetota > Actinomycetes > Mycobacteriales > Mycobacteriaceae > Mycobacterium. The sequence goes on from CAWDAC010000017.1 coordinate 5,605, forward strand.
TGGATGTCGAATCGTTCGATGAACGGTCCGGCCCAACCGACGCGATCGACCAGGCACCGGATCGCCCGGCGACGCCAAAGCGCGCTACGGGGGCGCGGGAGTGGCTGCGGAACACGAACCACAGCCCCGGCGTAGTCGCTTTCATCCGGCGTGCCCGCCGCACGCTGCCCGGCGACCCCGAGTTCGGAGATCCGTTGTCCGCAGCCGGTGTTGGTGGACCGAGTGCCGCCGCACGCGCAGCGGACCGGCTGCTGGAGCGCGATGCCGCATCACGCGAGGTGAGCCTAGCCGGGCTGCAGGTCTGGCAGGCACTCACCGAACGGGTTTCCGGCAGGCCCGCCAATCGTGAGGTGACACTGGTCTTTACCGACTTGGTTGGGTTTTCGTCCTGGGCGTTGAAGGCCGGCGACGACGCCACACTGAAGCTTCTGCGGCGGGTGGCGCAGATCGTCGAACCGCCCCTCCTGGAGGCGGGCGGCCACATCGTCAAGAGGATGGGCGACGGCACTATGGCGGTGTTCGCCGACCCAACCACCGCAGTTCGTGCGATACGAACCAGTCTCGATGCGGTGAAATCCATTGAGGTGGAAGGGTATACACCGCGCATGCGCGCCGGAGTGCACACCGGCCGACCGCAGCGGATCGGCTCTGACTGGTTGGGCGTCGACGTCAACATCGCTGCGCGGTTGATGGAGCGAGCCGCCAGGGGTGGCCTGATCGTGTCGCAGGCAACGATGGACCGGATCTCCGATGACGACTTCGAAGCGCTGGGCTTGTCCGCCAAACGGATACGCAAGCAAGTGTTTTCGCCCAAGCAGGACGGGGTGCCCGCGGATCTGGCGATGTACCGCGTGAAAACTCGCAGACAGTTGCCAGGTGAGGACGAGGAGAACGGAGCCATCCCCGGCGCATAGTGGTCGGCGAGATGTTGTTCGGTTTTCTGCGGAGGCTGGCCCGGATCCGCGTCACCGTAGCGTATGCGGTGATTCTGACCGGTGTGACGACCGCCTTGGTGATGCTCGGCCCGCGCGTGCAAGGCCGAGTCATCAGCCACGCCAGCACAAATCTGCACAACCTCAGCCACGGGCATATCGGCACCCTCTTCGTCAGTGCGTTCGTCATAGACGCCGGGCCAATCTATGTGTGGCTGCCCGGCCTGATGTGTCTGCTGGCGCTGGCCGAACTTCTCTGGCGCAGTTGGCGACTCGTGGTGGCCTTCGCGGTTGGCCATATCGGTGCCACGCTCCTGGTCGCGGTCGGTCTCACCGCCGCGGTGGAGCTTGGCTGGCTATCGGCGGACGTCAGCCGCGCGACCGACGTCGGGATGAGCTACGGCGCCTCCGCCGTGATCGGGTCCCTCAGCGCGGCGATCCCGTGGCGCTGGCGGCCGGCGTGGATCGGTTGGTGGCTCGCGGTGGGGGTCGCCGTGGTGGCTGTCGGCCGGGATTTCACCGACGCCGGCCATGCGGTGGCGCTGGCGCTCGGCATCCTGGTGTCGACGCGGTTTAGGCGGCCTGCACCGTGGACGCCCGCGCGGTATCTGCTGCTCGTCGTCGCTTCGGGCTTCGCTTATCTGATGCTTGCCAACACCGGGCGGTCGCTGATCGTGGCGACCGGGCTCGGAGCGCTCGGGGCTGTCGCATTCGAGGCGTTGGGGCGCTTGCAGGGTGCCTGCGATCGAGCAAATGGCTCAGCAGAACGCCATCTGTCCACAGTTGTGAGTTCATCCACAGGCAGGGGTTGACCTGGTGGTTTGAGTCGGCGGGCCTAACTAGATTCGAATGCATGCATGTTCGATGGTGCGCTGCCGGAGATCGCCGATCTGGCCGGGTTGGACACTGCGGGGTTGGTGGCCGCGGCCGGGGGCTGGGCGCGGGCGGAGAACGCCGCGTGCGCGCGCAAGCAGGCGGTGATGGCCGAGATCTTCACCCGCCGCACCGGGCTGCCCGCCGGGGAACGCGAACTGTGGTGGGTCGACCCGGAAGCGGCGGTGGCCGCCGAGTTGGCCGCCGCGGCCAACATCAGCCGGTCGATGGCGTTGCATCAAACCCACCGCGGGGTCGCGTTGCGGGATCGGCTGCCCGCGGTGGCCGCACTGTTTGAGGCCGGCCGGATCGGTGACCTGTTGGTGCGCGCGATCGTGTGGCGCACCTACCTGATCAACGACGACGAGGCGATGGCCGCGGTGGACAGGGCGCTGGCCGAACAGGTCACCCGGTGGGGGGCGTTGTCGATCACCAAGACCGAACAGGCCATCGACGCCCTGGTCGACGAGTTCGATCCGGGGGCGTTGCGCCGCTCCCGCGACGCCATGCAGCAGCGCACGGTCGAGTTCGGCTCGCCCAGCGACGCGCCCGGAACCACCAGCATGTGGGCCCGGCTCTACGCCACCGACGCGGTGGTGGTGCAGCAACGCGTCGAGGAGATGGCCCGCAGCGTATGCGAGCGCGACCCGCGCACCCTGGCCGAGCGCCGCGCCGACGCGCTGACCGCGCTGGCCGCCGGCACCGAACTGGGCTGCGCCTGCGGCGAGTCCGACTGCGCGGCCGGGCAGCCCGCCGCCGGCCCCGCCACGACCGCTGTGGTGCATGTGGTCGCCGACGCCGAAACCGTCGAAGCCGCCACCCCGGCCGCCCAGTCTGCCGCCACGCCGGCCACCCCGTCGGCCCAGTGTCCGGCGCCGCCGGCGTTCGTGATGGGCGCCGGGGTGCTGCCCGCGCCGCTGCTGGCCGCCACCCTGCAACGCGCGACGCTGCGCACAGTCCGCCACCCCGGCCAGGCGCCACCCCGACCGCGCTATGCGCCGTCGCGGACACTGGCCGAGTTCGTGCGCTGCCGCGACCTGACGTGTCGCTTCCCGGGCTGCGACCGACCCGCAACCCACTGCGACATTGACCACACCGTGGCTTATCCGGTCGGACCCACCCACGCGTCCAACCTGAAGTGTCTGTGCCGGTTTCACGAGCAGTTGAGCCACTCCGTCGACACGTTGGCCGGCGGCGAGCCCTACCGGTTGCACGGCTGGATGCTGCCTGATGCTCATTGGGCGCTGGTTCACGGCGTGGATGCGGATTGGGTGCTCGGCGCCGACGACGTGCTGCGGGCCGTCACGTAACCGCCGAGGCGAGTTAGCGCGAGCTGTCCTTGCGTGCGGGGTCGAAGTAGCTGCGCAATCTTCTGAGGCAAAGCGGCCGGTGCTCGTGCACAGCTGCCGTCATCTCGGCCGGACCGCCAATCCACCCAGCTTCTGGCTGTCGTTCACCGACTGGCTTCGCCACGGGTGTCGCCGCTGAGCGCAGGCATCGCTAGCGCTGCATGATCTTGCGGATTGGACATCAAGGCGTCGTAGGAATGTGGTTTGCTACTGACGGTTTGGCGAACGTATTTAGTTTGCGATTCCCGTATACCCGATGGTCGAACCATGCGACAATGTTGCAACGTTCGACTGCTGACGAGCGATCCTTTGGCCCGGGGACGAGATCGTGGTTCTATCGCATTTGCGCTTCGCTGCAGGTGTTTGCGTACTCGCAGCGGGCCTGCTGATGGGTGGTGCCGGGGGCGCGGTCGCCGTTGCCGATCCCGGTTCCAGCGGTTCCGCCGCGCACGGCGATACGGCACCGACGCCTCCGGCCAGCAATCTTCCACCGAAAAGCTGAAGAACGAGCCTGGCGGCACGGCCACCACAGACGGCACGCTTGGCGGGCAATCAGGCCAGCAGCCTTCCGCCGAAAAGCCGAAGAACGAGCCTGGCGGCACGGCCACCCAGGATGAGACGAAAGACTCGGGCCCCATCGCCGCGGATACCGATGGGGTGGCGCCGGCTACCGATGGGTGGTGGCGCCGGCTACCGATGGGGTGGTGGTGGCGCCGGCTACCGATGGGGTGGTGGTGGCGCCGGCTACCGATGGGGTGGTGGTGGCGCCGGCTACCGATGGGGTGGTGCCGGCGCCGGCTACCGATGGGGTGGCGCCGGCTACCGATGGGGTGGCGCCGGCTACCGTGGCGCCGGCTACCGATGGGGTGGCGCCGGCTACCGATGGGGTGGCGCCGGCTACCGATGGGGTGGCGCCGGCTACCGATGGGGTGGCGCCGGCTACCGATGGGGTGGCGCCGGCTACCATGGGGTGGGTGGCGCCGGTTACCGAGGGGTGGCGCCGGCTACCGATGGGGTGGCGCCAGTTTCTGACGATCGCGTTGATGCAGGACATGCTCAACTCGGTTGCCGGTGCGGTCGTCCCGCTCACGCAACTGGAGTCCGACCTTTACTCCTTATTGTTGGGCATCGCCGGCGTGGCGCCGGTTCCCAATCTGGTCGCGGCGGTTTCTGACGTCATCGCGTTGATTCAGGACATGCTCACCTCGGTTGCCGGTGCGGTAGCCCCCCTGCTCACGCAACTGCAGTCCGCGCTTTACTCCTTCTTGTTTGGCATCGCCGGGGTGCAGCCGGTAGTGGCCGGATTGGGAGGCGGTACTGGGCTGTCGGCAGCCGCGGGTGCGTCGGTGGCGTCGCAACGGCGGCTGGTCCTGTCACTTGCCGGTATCCTGGGCGGGCCGTTGGCCGGCAACGCACCCGGGGTTGCAACGCTCGCGAGGCTTGCGGCATCCATTTTCGGCGCGACGACCCAGGTAGCGCCCAATGGCGCCATTCCGATGGGTAAGCAGTCGGTTTTCCGGCCTGCCTACAGCGAACGCCTGCTACCCGGGTCACTGTCGGCGCTGCCAGGCGCCGCCGGGCTTATGATCCTTAACGCAGCCGGTGTGCTACCCGTTTCACTGGCGGCGCTGGCCGCTCTCGCTCTGCCAGGCGCCGGCGGGCTTGTGATCCTTACCGGAGCCGGGGTGCGCGTCGGATACCGCCAGGCCAAAGCCGGTTTCGCATTGCGGACAGCGGGCATCGCGCGCTTCGCCCGTCCGGGGGCCGTTCCGTTAGGTGTCGTTCGTTCGGGGTCATTGGTTGTCGTCCGTCCGAGGGCATTGCGCGTCGTCCGTCTGGGGGCGTCAAGCGCCGGATGTCTTCTCGATAAAGTCGCCTAGCAGCCGGCTCAACCGGGAATCGATTGACGACTCGATGGCGGACGCCAGGGTGGCGGTCACCGATGCGAGGGCCTAGGTGCGGTATCTGACAAGCATCGTGATCAGTTCGGCGATTTCGGTGTCTGCGCCGGAGCACTTACCTGTTGCTGTGCAAGGTGCTCGGCTTCAACTCCCCGGAGGGTGTGGTCGGATAGCCCGAGCGGCTACTGAAGCGCAATTGCCTCGATGGCCGCGTGGCTCTGCTCTGTGAATCAGTCGGTCAGCCGGTCGAGTTCGTTGTCCAGGTGATAGCAGCGGATCGGGTCGCCGTCCTCGCCGCCCGCGATGTACCCCTCGGCGTCGCACCGCGTGCAGCGTTCGATGTCTTCGAAGCGCTCGAGCTGGTCGACCCTCCCTAGGAGATGCTCGGTCAGATCATCGCCAGATTGACGGCACCGGACGCGGACAAGGTGCCCAGCACGGCGAGCGATTCCTTGAGTGTCCACTCGGTGGCCGGGTACTGGTCCAGGATGTTGCGGATTCGCCGGTGCAGGTCTGCGATGGGCACGTCGGGCTTGGTCGGTGTGGTCGTCATCGTGTTCGCCCATCGGTCGACCTCGTCAGCAGCCGCGACTAGCACATCGGCGAGCCGCCGCATCGTCTCGCTACTGCCGTTCTCCCAATTGAGGCCGTCGACCGAGATGCCTGGCGCGTCGGCCTCGACTGTCGCCTTCAAGGAGCAGGTCCACGCCGCCGTCGCCGGCGCAGAGGAATTGCCAGTCGGACCCGTCAGGCTCGAACTCGCCTTCGTCGTCGGTCCCGGCAGGAACTGACTGAACCTGTGGAAGCAGACGATCGACTCACTCGACCCGATCCTGGGGCGTACCTACCCAGGCCGCGCCTGGCAGCCGCTCGACGGCAGGATCACCGAGCTGGGCATGCATCTGACCGTTGATCCCGCTGCCCGCCGCAGCGACGTCGCGGTCGGCATCGCTGCCGCGCTCGCGTGACCAGCGGTACCAATATCCCTTATGCCGCACTGGCTTGCGTAGTCAATTCGCAAAACACCACGTGCACAAGCGCTTACGGCAGGCGAAATCAGTTACGCCGCAACCACCGCTAGGTAGAGGCGACGGCGAACAGCCGCCACTCGCCGGGCACCCCCTTGAGCTCGTGAGCGCCGCGCTCCTCGAACTCGAGCCCTGACCCGATCACGAGGTCGCGCAGCGTGCTGGACACGAGTACGTCGTTCGGCCCTGCCAGTGCGCTGACGCGCGCGCCGATGTGCACGGCGATCCCGCCGATGTCATCGCCGCGGATCTCGCATTCGCCGGTGTGCAATCCGGCGCGCACCTGGATGCCGAGCGCCTGAACCGCGTCGCGGATCGCCATCGCGCAGCGGATCGCCCGCTGAGGGCCGTCGAACATCGCGAGGAAGCCGTCGCCCGATGTGTTCACCTCGCGGCCGCGAAAGCGGGCGAGCTGCGCCCGGACGACGGCGTCGTGCGCATCGAGCAACGCATGCCAGTCACGGTCGCCGATCTCGGCGGCCCGGCGCGTCGAGTCCACGATGTCGGTGAAGAGCACCGTGGCGAGAACCCGATCATCGGCGACCTCAGCCTGGTGGCCGGTGAGGAACTCGGCGATCTCCTGGAAGGACGCGCGCCATCCCGGTTCATCGGAGTGATACCAGTTGCGTCCCGGCAGCTCAACATATTTCGCGTCGGGTATGTGCTCGGCGATGTACCTGCCCTTCGCGGGCGGGATGATCGCGTCCTCGGCATGGTGGACTACCAGCGTTGGCACGCGGATTGTCGGAAGGACCGCCCGCACGTCCACTTCCGTCACGAGCGGCATCATGAGAGCACGGGTCGCGGGGCTCGCCGCCAGACGTTCCATTCGAGCCCACGCTGCCCGGATCTCCTCGTTCCACGGCATGTCCGGGTTTGCCAGATGTTGGATCTTCCCGCTGCCCCACATGCGGACCGACGCGGCTTGAACTTCGTCTCGAACCGAGTGCGGTTCCGCCCGCATCCGCGTAACCGTCGAGCACGACCAGCGCGGTGGTGCGAGACGGATGTGTCGCCGCGAAGAGCGCCGCTGGCGCGAATGCGCCGTCGGTCGCGCTGAGGACCGCTTCGCGGCTCCCGAGGTCGTCGAGCACCGCGGTGATGCTGTCGGCCCATTGCTCCAAGGAAGGCAGCGCGCCCGGCGTGACGGGATCGGACGCTCCCGTGCCCGGTTGGTCGAAGAAGATGAGCCGACCGAGCGATGTCATCGCTTCGACCCACCCTTGAAGGGACGGTAGCTCGGGCAGGATCTCGCAGCAGGTGGCCCAGTTCGCGACGCTCACGATGTCGCGAGGACCTTCGCGTGTCGCGCGATAGGCGACACGCAGATCGCCGTTGCGCGCATAGCGCGTCTCCGAGAACACGGCGGAAGTGTAAGCCGAGGAGCGGGTCGAGTTTCGGTGTCTTGCGACCAGCTGAAACAAAGTGTTCTTCGCGTATTCGGTGTCACCACCTGCTCAAGACGTCTTGGACCTCGCGGAGCTGCTCGAGCCGGCGCTCAACCAGGTCCAGCGTGACCTGCTGGCCAGCGTCCTGCGCACGGGTGAACAACGTCCATCACGACCAGCTCGGCGCGCTCCACAAGCGGCATTGTCGCACCATCGTCGTCCTGGGATTGTCCTGCACGTTGTTGACGGCCCCCGTCAAAACATGCTCTGAACTGCGGTGATGGTGGTGCGCGATACTGGGATTGAAACAGGAAGGCTGTATCCCCGGCCTTCGTGGTGTCACTGGGAAATTTAAAACGTTCTTCGATGGTTCGGTGTCCTCACCTGCTGAAGACATTCTGGAACGGCGACGCGGGGTTGGCGTGACGGCCAGCTGCCCGACGGTCCGGGGTTTTGGACGTGCCTATTTAGCGGGTTAGCGCCCGTGGCCGCCACCGCCCATCCCAGGGTCGCCGCCGCCCATCACAGTTAGGGTCAGCCGCCCGGAAAATAGGTGCAGTGGCCTGACTGACGGCAGAGCAGCTTGCCGGGAGTGCCATCTGGAAGCGCAGTGACCTCGGGGGGCTCGGTGCATTGACCGTCGATTTCTACTTGACCGGGCTCGCAAACCTGGGCGACGGCGATGGGTGCGCCAATCATTGCGGATACCGCAAACCCTGCGCCAGCCGCCGCCAAGAGTGAAGTGATGGTTCGTGAACTTGTTGGGCGCATAGCACGCCTCTTTTCCACTGGTAGAAAGCGGCATTTTTGCAGCTAAATCTGTGTTTTGCCAAGGGCGTAAGCACTGAATGCCATGACAGCGGTGATCCCGGAGTGGGTGAGGTTTCGGAATCCGAGGGCGTTGCGGCGTAGTGCTTCGAGGCGTCCGTTGATGGCTTCGGTGGGGCCGTTGGAGGCGTGGTGGTCGAAGTAGGCCAGTACGTCGTGGCGGCGCTGGTGCAGGGTGCGGCCGAGTTGGGCGAGTTCTTCCAATCCGGTGGGCACGCCGCGTCGCAGGGAGTCGATGATCCTGGTCATCATGGTTTTGCCGCGGCGGCGGTCCGGTTGGCTGTAGGCGGCGGTGATGCGCTGGTAGACGCTCCAGGTCAGCACGACCGAGAGGTGGGCGTCGTCGGCGAACACCGCGGTCAGCCGGTGTTGCTGGCGGGTGCTCAGCAGCGGTAGCCGGGTGCGCAGGGTCCGACGCACGCGATAGAGCGGATCCCCTGAGCGGCCGCGGTGACCGCAGGTCTGCTGTTGGACGCGTTGGCGGCACAGGTCGAGCTTGGTGCCGGCTAAGGCGACGACATGGAACGGGTCCATGACCGCGGTGGCTTCGGGCAGCTGATCACTTGCTGCGGTCTTGTAGCCGCCGAACCCGTCCATGGCCACGACCTGCACCTGGTCACGGAAGGTCGATGATTGAGTGGCCAGCCAGGTCCTCAGGGCCGCCGCCGAGCGTCCGGGGACCAGGTCGAGCAGCCGCGCCCGCCCCGTGCCCTCCAGGACTGGGGTCAGATCGATGATCACGGTGACGAACCTGTCCTCGCCGTGGCGGCGGGTGTGTGACCAGCGGTGCTCGTCGACACCGATGACCCGCACCCCGTCGAGCCGGGTCGTATCGGCGGCCACGATCGTTTGGGTGGCATCCATGGCGATGGTGTTCACGGTGTCCCAGGACAAGCCCAACTCGCGGGCCACCGCCGCCACCGTCATGCGGTCGATCATCAGCCGGCGCAGGATATAGCGGGCGCACCGCCGTGTCGTCGACCAGCCCGGGCGGGCCAGCTGGGAGGTGTTGTGGGCGAACACTTCCCGATCGCAACGGTCATTGACACACCGGTAGCGCGGTACCCGCACCCGCAGGCGCAGCGGATGCCCGACCACCGGCACATCGGTCACCTTCCGCACGACCGTGTCGCGGTAGAGGCCCTCGCTTCCACACCCTGGACAGTGCCGCCGACCGTCGTCGAGCAGATTGCAGAACACCACCGTGACATCACCGTCGACGGCGGCGTCGGTGATCGTCACACCCAACTCGACCGTCCGCACGATCGTGTCGGCAACAACAGCAACAGGCGTGGACGTAGAGTCAGACACAGGGCTCCCCGGCAGGTAGGCGATACGGCGTAAGCACCTGCATCATCTGGCCGCCGGGGCCCGTCTCAGCTCACCGACACGACCCCATCAACAGCGTCGAGTCGCCCACACCCGCACTCCATTTCCGGAAGAGCCGGTTTGACCAACCTGTGTCCTAGCTTGATACCCGGCCCCGCCGTGAAATTCGTAACTGGGAACGTGATAGGCCGTAACACGCCGGCACCTCTGAGGAACCTAAGTGCGGGCTGAGTTGGCTCTTAACGAGGGACTGTCCGGCGGGTCCCCGCAAGCAAACAGTTGCGCGCAACCGACGTTGCTACTCTAAATTCCGCACGATCTTGAAATTACAGCTATTTGACTTAGCAAAAAGTGCACTGACGGGCCCCGATTGGGGCAATCACACGAGTTAGCTGACATCGTGTAACCAGCAAGTTTGCTGAAATTACGTTCTCGCGTGAAAGCTGTCTTAAACAAGCTGCTTTCGGATGTAACAACGATCTTGAAGATCGCCTAGCAACGCTTTTTTGTCTGAGAAGAATTTGCCGAATCCGCGTGTTTTGGTAACCGATGGGATACGTTTCTCGTGTCCGACATCACAACTGCTTTAGGGGGCGTCGCAGCCGAGACCAAGTTTCAGAAGGCCGAGAAGGTAGAAGTCGCTCGAAAGAAATCAATTCGCGAAAGCGAACCGACAACACTGGTTTGTTGAACTGCTGTGTGAAGCGAGTAATCAAGATGCTGCTCATCGTGTATCTGTGCGGGTGCCTGGTCACGATGATTGGTGTCTTGGTCGCGGCCAGCAGGTTCGGCGACCGTCGTGTATCGCAATCGCTGCGTGAGCTGCTCGCTGTTCTTGCTGGTGTGCTGTGGCCAGTGCTGGTGGTTGGCGTGGTGGAACTGATCGCCATCGTGGTCCTGGCCAGAAGGATGAGAGCGAGAATGTCGAACCGATGCCTTCGGATAGCGTAACCAGCCCGCGGCACGCCGGGCAGATCAATCTCGGCGGTTGGAACTTCAGGATGGTCGTGATGTCAAAACCCACACCGTCCATCATCCCTCCGACCCCAGACGTCGGCCCGGATCCGACCCGCTGCGGGGCCGGTCTGGTCGCAGCCGGCCGATTGACTCACGCCGAGCAGCCGCAACTCGACGCCGCGGTGGAGGGAGCTCGCAGGCGGCCGATTGGTCAGGCGGGCGCGTTTGGGTGGGATCGGCGCGACGGCGCGGTGTTCGTGGCGCCGCTGGTGGCTTGCACGTTGGCCCGGTTCGGCGCGGTCACCGCCGGGCGGCGCCATACCGGGCAGGCGTGTTTCGTGTAGCCGGGGCCGCTTCGATTCGATGCGGGGTGCGGCCCAGGAAGGTCGGCGGTGCGCGGCGCCTGACGGGAGGATCGCGGGTGCCCGCCGCCGACCCCGAAAACGCAAGAGAATAGCCCCGAACCTGTTGAGGCCGGGGCTATCTCTTCGGTGCAGCCGATGCTGTTACTCGCCGTTGGTGTACTGCTTCGACTCAATGAGTCGACGGCACTGCTCGGCGAAATCCCACCGGCTGTCGAGTAGCGGGACCGTCGCCGTCCAACTCCGCCGCCGGCAACTCCGGGATAGGTGGCAGGTCGAACATGTCCGCGTCGATATGGACCTCAGCCATGATCGCCTGGACCCGCTCCTGTATCTCGGCGAGCCGATCGGCTGCATCGGCGCGCAACTGATCGAGCTGCTCACCACCCTGGCTGTCGACGGCTTGCTGTGCAGCCGCCCGCCACTGGCCGGCGATGCGGTCGGGCAGCGGCTCTGACCGGTAGACGCCGCAGTCGTCGCAGTTGTCGCAGTCGTGTCACGATTTCGCGGCCACGTCGGGCAGCAGTCATGAACCGATGATTGTTTCGTGATCCGGTTCGGGACCGAACTTGAACCGCCGGCCGGTGATCTCCAAGGGGATCACCCGTACGTAGCGAGGCTTCAACGTCGCGATCCACGGCCGCAACGGCGCTTCCTCGGCGTCCAAGATGTCGGCGGTGGCCGACAGCAGATGCGCCGTGCCCTTGACGATCACGCTCCACCCGTAGGTGAGGGGAGGATCGTGGTAGTCGGCCTCAAAAGCTACCCAGTCGCCCATCACGGCGCTGTACAGCTTGGTGCCCTCGGCAGTTCGGAAGAGCACCGTCCGGCGTTGGGTGGCGAAGTTGACCGGGAAGATTTCGGGCTTCCCGCCCAGGATCGTGACTAATCGGCCTAACGACATGCTTGATAGCAAACTCCAGCACTCGTCTTCGCTGAGCACGGTCACCGGACCGTCGTCTGCGGACATGATTCACCCTAACGCGATGGGATTTTCGGCGCGGTCAGATGCGATGGCGATGAGTGTCGGCCGTTGCATGGTCGGTTATTGCTGGGCCTTACAGTCGAGCCGTTCCTCTGCCACGTCGGCGGCTCAATAGACGACGACCTTGTGCTCGGCGTGGATGATGTGGTGCGGGTCGGTTCGTAATCACCGCTTCGTGAACTGGACCTGAATCTCACGGCGATAATCGATGGCACACCGACCGCCGGTCCGAGGCTTAGATCACATCTGACCACCCGGCGGCATGTACGTGCCGGAGTAGTAACTACCCAGGCGCTCCCAATAGTCGACCTCGTCGTGGAACCTGGGCGCGTGCTGGATCTGGTCCTTCGTACGGTCGACGTACACCGTCCTCTTCGTTGCGTCGATCCGCTCCACGAGACCTACCGGCAACGCCACGTCGTGGCCGAGCCACGACCCGACGTCTACGTCGAGGTAGGCCGGCCGGCCGTCATACTCTGCCTCGACGTGACCGAGATCGCCGTCGACTGCGACAACCGTGTAGCCGGTTAGATCAGTCCCCTTAACGAACCCGGCCTCGGCCCGGTATTCCCACGGCTTGAAGGTGGTCATCCTTAACATCTCCTCCCTATCCTGTGGGCACTCGCTCCACTCCTCAATTCCACACCCGCCGCTGCCCGCCGTCCACGACCGGTCCGGAGTTGTTCCTCCTTCAGGGACTCTGTGGTATCACCCTTCAATCCCTGACCGGGCACACCTACACCACCCCGGCAGCGTGGCGCTGTTCCCGAGCCTGTGCGCACCCACCGCCACACTGTGGACCGCTGACCCACCCACCGCCGACACCACCGACGCCCGCGGCGAGATGATGCCCAAACGACGCAACACCCGCGCACACAACACCGCCAAGGCCATCACCGCCGAACGCCGACTCAACGACGCCCACGTCGCCGAACGCAACAAACCGCCGCCCTTTTGACGATCGGGCCATCACCTATGATCGCCGGGTGGCTGATCAGCCCGTAGATCTGTCGGAGGAAGCGCTGGCCAAGGTCGTCAGCGCGGCCCGGCATGCGTTCGATCTGGCCGGCGACCTCGACGCTTTGGCCCGCGCCAAGACCGAGCACCTCGGCGACCGTTCGCCGATTGCGCTGGCCCGCCAAGCGCTGGGCTCGCTGGCCAAGGCCGACCGTGCCGATGCGGGCAAGCGGGTCAACGTCGTCCGCGCGGAGGCGCAGCGGAGCTACCACGAGCGGCTCGCCGCGTTGCGGGCCGAGCGCGACGCCGCAGTGCTGGTGGCAGAGCGCATCGATGTGACGCTGCCGTCGACGCGTCAGCCGATCGGCGCCCGCCACCCGATCACCATCCTCGCCGAGCACATCGCCGACACATTCGCCGCAATGGGCTGGGAACTGGCCGAGGGGCCCGAGGTCGAGACGGAGCAGTTCAACTTCGACGCGCTGAACTTCCCGCCGGACCATCCGGCACGCAGCGAGCAGGACACCTTCTACATCGCGCCGGACGGGTCGCGGCAGGTGCTGCGGACCCACACCTCACCCGTGCAGATCCGTGCGCTGCTCGAGCGCGACCTGCCGGTCTACATCATCTCGATCGGCCGTACCTTCCGCACCGACGAGCTGGACGCCACCCACACCCCGGTCTTCCACCAGGTCGAGGGCCTGGCGGTGGACAAGGGGCTGACCATGGCCCACCTGCGTGGCACGCTCGACGCGTTCGCGCGCTCGGAGTTCGGACCGCAGGGCCGCACCCGGTTCCGGCCGCACTTCTTCCCGTTCACCGAGCCGTCGGCCGAGGTCGATGTGTGGTTCGAAAACAAGAAGGGCGGCCCCGGCTTCGTGGAATGGGGTGGCTGCGGAATGGTCAACCCGAATGTGTTGCGTGCCTGTGGCATTGACCCGGAGGTTTACTCCGGATTCGCGTTCGGCATGGGGCTGGAACGCACGCTGCAGTTCCGCAACGGCATCCCCGATATGCGTGACATGGTCGAGGGCGACGTGCGGTTCTCGCTGCCGTTCGGGGTTGGCGCCTGATGCGGCTTCCGTACAGCTGGCTGCGGGAAGTCGTCCAAGCCGGCGCACCTGGCTGGGATGTGTCCGCCGATGAGCTGGAGCAGACGCTGATCCGGATCGGCCATGAGGTGGAAGAGGTCATTCCGGTTGGCCCGGTCAGCGGTCCACTGATCGTGGGCAGGGTCGACGAGGTCGAGGAAATCACCGAGTTCAAGAAGCCGATCAGGGCGGTCAAGGTCGACGTCGGTGAGGCGGAGCCTCGCGACATCGTCTGCGGTGCAACCAACTTCGCCGTCGGCGATCTGGTCACGGTGGCCTTGCCGGGAACCACGCTGCCCGGCGACTTCAGCATTACCGCGCGCAAGACGTACGGCCGCACGTCCGACGGGATGATCTGCTCGACGGCCGAGCTCAACCTCGGCACCGACCACTCCGGAATCCTCGTGTTGCCGCCGGGCACCGCCGACCTGGGCGCTCCCGCCGCCGACCTGCTCGGCCTCGACGACACCGTGTTCCACCTCGCCATTACCCCGGACCGCGGCTATTGCCTTTCGGTGCGTGGCATGGCCCGCGAGATCGCCAACGCCTACGACCTCGACTACGTCGATCCCGCCGACTTCGCTCCGCTACCCGCCGACGCCGAGGCGCTTCCAGTTACGATCGAGCCCGGCACCGGAGTCCTGCGCTTCGGGCTGCGCCCGGTCACCGGTATCGATCCGGCGGCGGTGTCGCCGTGGTGGTTGCAGCGGCGGCTGTTGCTCAGCGGTATCCGGGCGATCTCACCCGCCGTCGACGTGACGAACTACGTGATGCTCGAGCTCGGCCACCCGATGCACGCCCATGATCGCAGCCTGATCACCGGCGGCTTCAGGGTCCGGTTCGCCGAGCCAGGGGAGACGGTCGTCACCCTCGACGACATCGAGCGCAAGCTGGACCCCGGCGATGTGCTCATCGTCGATGACGTTGCGACCGCGGCGATCGGCGGTGTGATGGGCGCGGGCACCACCGAGGTGCGCGACAGCACCACCGACGTGCTGTTGGAGGCCGCGGTGTGGGATCCGGCTGCCGTGTCGCGCACTCAGCGGCGGCTGCGTCTCTACAGCGAGGCGGGCCGACGTTACGAACGCAGCGTCGACCCCGCCGTTTCGGTGGCCGCGCTGGACCGGTGCGCGGCGCTGCTCGCTCAGATCGCCAACGGCACCGTCGAGCCCACCTTGACCGACTGGCGTGGCGACCCGCCGCGCCAGGACTGGTCTCACCCGCCGGTGACCATGGCCATCGACCTGCCCGACCGCACTGCCGGTGTCGACTACGCGGACGGCACCACGCAGAAGCGGCTGACCCAGATCGGCGCCGAGGTGAAAGTCGACGGCGGCCGGGTGACTGCGACGCCGCCCAGTTGGCGTCCCGATCTGCGCGAGCCCGCCGATCTTGTCGAGGAGGTGCTGCGGCTGGAGGGCCTCGAGGTCATCCCATCGGTGTTGCCGCTCGCGCCGCCGGGCCGTGGCCTCAGCCCGACGCAGAAGCGCCGACGCGCGATCGGAAAGTCGTTGGCGCTCAACGGCTATATCGAGATCCTGCCGACGCCGTTCCTGCCCGCCGGCGTGTTCGACCAGTGGGGATTGCCTGCCGACGATACCCGTCGCACGACCACCCACGTGCTCAACCCACTGGAGGCCGACCGCCCCGAACTCGCCACCACGCTGCTACCGGGTCTATTAGAAGCCTTGGGGCGCAACGTGTCCCGCGGCGCCGTCGATGTGGCGCTGTTCGCGATCGCCCAGGTCGTCGAACCGACCTCCGAAACCCGTGCCGTCGAACGTATTCCGAACGATCGCAGGCCCACCAACGACGAGATCGCGACGCTCGACGGGTCGTTGCCGCACCAGCCGCAGCACGTCGGTGTGGTGCTTGCCGGGCTGCGCGAACCCGCGGGGCCTTGGGGTCCTGGCCGTCCGGTCCACGCGTCCGATGCGTTCGAGGCGGTGCGCGTCACCGGCCGCGCCGCAGGTGTCGAGCTGACATTGCGGCCCGCGCAGTATTTGCCCTGGCACCCCGGCCGGTGCGCAGAGGTGTTGGTCGAGGACACCGTCGTCGGCCACGCCGGCCAACTGCATCCCGCGGTCGCCGAGCGATCGGGCCTGCCGACGGGCACCTGCGCGGTCGAGCTGAACCTGGACGCGATCCCGATCACCGAGACGCTGCCTGCGCCCGCGGTGTCGCCGTTCCCGGCGGTGTTCCAGGACGTCAGCCTGATCGTCGGCCAGGATGTGGCGGCACAGAGTGTCGTCGACGCAGTGCGTGACGGCGCCGGTGCGCTGCTTGAGGACGTGCGGCTGTTCGACGTGTACACCGGCCCGCAGATCGGCGACGGCCGCAAGTCGCTGACGTTGGCGCTGCGGTTCCGCGCCGCAGACCGCACGCTCACCGAGGATGAGGCAAGCGCCGCCCGCGACTCCGCCGTCCAGACCGCCGCCGAACGTGTCGGCGCCGTGCAACGCGGCTAATTCAGTGGCGCCGCGAGCGGCTACTGGACGCGGCCCTTGCCGTTTTCGTCGACAAGGGGTCGACGGGGCCACGATCAAGATTCCTGCCGCAGATGAGCGATGTGCTAACTCGCTCGCACGCGCCGTCCGGCCAGCGAGGTCTTGCCCGAGCTCTTGGCGGGATTCCGCGCGCTGCTGGCTGAGAATGCGGACCTTGTTGCGCTGTTTTTCGCCGCGGGCAGGGCGAACCCCGCCATCCGTGAAGGCCTGCACCGGTTTGTAGCCGAAGGCCAGCAGCTGCTCGCTGATTACCTGGACTCCCGAGTCGTCGCCGGCGAGCTGCGCGCACACGACTCCAAGACGACTGCGCAAGCGCTGTTGTCAGCGGTGGCGCTTGGCCAAATCACCGGTGCCGACATCGAGCCGGACAGCCTCGTCGACATGGTCATTCGTGGCGTCGGCGCGGCGGTCCTGAACTTCAGCCAGCGAGCCGCGGCAGGCGACGCCGCCCAGCTCGAAGGCATTTTCGACCGATTCGAGCGCTGGTCGAGGGCCCGCTCGGCGCTGCAACTCCTGACCCTGTTCCCTGTGGCGTAGGCGCTCGCGGCTGGAATCGCCGGAGCCTGACGTCGGGCCCACCTACGTCGACGCGGTTCGCGTCGGCGTCGTGCAGCGCCTGACCGTCTCCGCGGAACCCTTCCACAAGTACCGCTAACGGCGGACAATCCAGCCATGGCCTGGAAACTGCGGGGAACGTACGTCGAAACCTGTTCGTGCGAATTCTTTTGCCCATGCAACTTCAACTTTGCCAACGGCGCCGACTACGACCGCTGCCGCGCGACCTTCGTGTTCAACATCACTGATGGGGACGTCGAGGGGACCGGCGTAGGTGGCCTCGCCGTCGTGGTCATCGTCGACACACCGAAGGTGATGACGGACGGCAACTGGCGGCTGGGCACGGTCATCGATGCCAAGGCCTCCGATGAGCAAGCCGAGAAGCTCACGGCCGTTTTCAGCGGAGAACTCGGCGGGCCGATGGCAGCGCTCGGGCCGCTCGTCGGCGAGAACCTCGGTATCCAGCGTGCCGCCATCGAGGTGAACGAGGATGGCTTGAGCCACAGCGTGCGAATCGGTGATGCAACGGGTTTCAACGTCGAGGACGTGGTGCCGTTCGGCGTCGAGACGGGCGAGCCCGCACGAGTCACCGGCATCTTCCATCCGGCGGGCTCGGAATTCCGTGTCGCCAAGGCGAAGTCGGCGGACATCAGTTTGTTCGGAATCGACTATCAGGGCAAGTCCGCCATCACCAGCGCGCAATTCTCCTGGGCCGCTTGACCGCGTGACCGCGCAAGCGGAGGGTTTACGGCCGGTCTATGCGGCTGCGCGCAATCGGCTCGTCCTCATCGCGCTTCTGCTCGGGCTCGCCGTCCTCGCGTGGTGGTTCACGGTGGACCGGATGCGTGGAATGGACAGCGGGCCCGGCACCGACCTGGGCACGCTCGGTTGGTTTCTCGGCATCTGGCTCGTGATGATGGCGGCAATGATGTTCCCGTCGGTTGCGCCGACGGTCGCGCTGTATTCGAGCATGACCAAGAAGCGGTCCCCGATAGCCCCGCTGGTCTTCACCTCCGGCTATCTGTTGACCTGGGGGGCGGCCGGGCTGATGGCATTCGGCGTCTCCGCCCTCGGCGGCCGCCTCTTCGGCGACGCGCTGGCCTGGGATCGCGCGGGCCGCTGGGTTGCCGGCGGAATCCTTGTGGTAGCGGCCATCTATGAACTAACCCCGCTGAAGGCCGTGTGCCTGCGGCATTGCCGGAGCCCGCTCGGCTTTCTCCTCGGCTCGTGGCGCGAGGGCTTGTCCGGCGCGCTGTGGATGGGCACGAAGCACGGCGCGTGGTGCGTGGGCTGTTGCTGGGCGCTGATGGCCTCGCTCTTCGCGCTTGGCGTGATGAGCATCGCGTGGATGGCGTTCGTCGCAGCGCTGATCGCGGCGGAGAAGACGCTGCCGTGGGGCCGCGCCGTCACCTACGGCACCGCCGCGGTCCTGCTCACGCTGGGTGTCTTGCTCGTTTCCGTCCCCGAAGCGATCCCCGGGCTGACGGTCCCCGGCCGGCATTCCCCGACGGAGATGGACGACAAGCCACCCATGCCGGGAATGGCCGATGGAGAATTAATTTGCAACCTAGCTGCATAAGCATGCAGAATCGACTACGTGACTTCTGTGGCCGTGGCCGGTGCCAGCGGATATGCCGGCGGGGAGATCCTGCGGCTGCTGCTCGGCCATCCTCGCTACGCCGACGGCACGCTGACCATCGGTGCGCTCACGGCTGCCGCGAGCGCGGGCACCACGCTTGCCGAACACCACCCACACCTGCTGCCGCTGAGCGGGCGAGTGCTGGAAGCCACCGACGCCGACGTCCTCGCCGGACATGATGTGGTGTTCGTGGCGCTGCCGCACGGCCACTCGGCGACGCTGGCCGAACAGCTGAGCACCGACACCGTGATCGTCGACTGCGGCGCCGACTTCCGGCTCACCGACCCGGTGGCGTGGGAGCGGTTCTACGGGTCCGCCCATGCCGGCAGCTGGCCGTACGGGCTGCCCGAGCTGCCCGGTGCCCGCGACAGGCTGCGCGGTGCCACCCGGATCGCGGTGCCGGGCTGTTATCCGACGGCGGCATTGCTGGCATTGCTGCCCGCGGTCGCCGAGGACCTCGTGGAACCGGCCGTGACGGTCGTCGCCGTCAGCGGCACCTCGGGTGCCGGACGCGCCGCAAAGACCGACCTCCTTGGCTCCGAGGTCATCGGGTCGGCCCGCGCCTACAACATCGCAGGCGCACACCGGCACACCCCGGAGATCGCCCAAGGACTGCGCGCCGTCACCGACAAGGACGTGACGGTGTCGTTCACCCCGGTGCTGATACCGACCTCTCGCGGAATCCTGGCCACGTGCACCGCCCGCACCTCCGCGCCGCTGTCACAGCTGCGGGCGGCCTACGAGAAGGCTTATGACGCTGAGCCTTTCGTGCATCTGCTGCCCGAGGGCCAGCTGCCCAGGACGGGCGCGGTGATCGGCAGCAACGCCGCGCAAATCGCGGTCGCCGTCGACGACGACGCCGGGGTGTTCATCGCGATCGCCGCGATCGACAACCTGGTCAAGGGCACCGGCGGCGCGGCCGTACAGTCGATGAACCTCGCACTGGGCTGGCCGGAGACCGAAGGACTCTCGATCGTGGGGGTGGCGCCGTGACGGACACTTCGGCCGACACGACGAGACTCGTACGCACACAGGGCGTCACCGCGCCAGCGGGATTCCGCGCCACCGGGATCGCCGCGGGTATCAAGGCATCCGGCGCTTTGGACCTGGCGCTGGTGTTCAACGAGGGCCCCGACTACGGCGCCGCGGGCGTGTTCACCCGCAACCAGGTCAAGGCCGCGCCGGTGCTGTGGACCCAGCAGGTGCTGACCACCGGGCGCCTGCGCGCGGTGATCCTGAACTCCGGTGGCGCCAACGCCTGCACCGGCCCCGGAGGGTTCCAGGACACCCACGCCACCGCCGAGGCCGTCGCCGCCGCCCTGTCGGACTGGGGTAGCGACACCGGGGCCATCGAAATCGCCGTCTGCTCCACCGGATTGATCGGCGACCGGTTGCCGATGGACAAGGTGCTGGCCGGGGTGACCGAGATCGTGCACGAGATGGCGGGCGGGCTGACCGGCGGTGAGGAGGCCGCCCGGGCCATCATGACCACCGACAAACTGCCCAAACAGGTTGCGCTACACCACCCCGATAACTGGACCGTCGGTGGAATGGCGAAGGGCGCAGGCATGCTGGCCCCGTCGTTGGCGACCATGCTGAGCGTCATCACCACCGACGCCGTCGCCGACGCCGCCGCACTGGATCATGCGTTGCGGCGGGCCTGCGCACTGACCTTCGACCGACTCGACGTCGACGGCAGTTGCTCGACCAACGACACCGTCCTGCTGCTGGCGTCGGGCGCCAGCGAAATCGCGCCGAGCCAGGCCGATCTCGACGACGCGGTGCTGCGGGTGTGCGACGACCTGTGTGCGCAGCTGCAGGCCGATGCGGAAGGCGTTACCAAGCGGGTCGTTGTCACCGTCACCGGCGCGGCCAGCGAGGCCGACGCGCTCACCGCGGCCCGTGTCGTCGCGCGCGACAGTCTCGTCAAGACCGCGTTGTTCGGCTCCGATGCGAACTGGGGCCGCGTTCTGGCCGCCGTGGGAATGGCCCCAGTTCGCCTCGAGCCCGAGCGGATCAGCGTGTCGTTCAACGGTTCTCCGGTCTGCATCGATGGCGTCGGCGCGCCCGGCGCACGCGAGGTTGACCTGTCGGACGTCGACATCAACGTCACCATCGACCTCGGCGTGGGCTCCGAACGCGCCGCCATCCGCACCACCGATCTGTCCCACGGGTACGTCGAAGAGAACTCGGCCTATAGCTCATGACCGTCGAGACCCAGACCAAGGCGGACGTGCTCGCCGCCGCGCTGCCTTGGCTCAAGCAGCTGCACGACAAGATCGTCGTGGTCAAGTACGGCGGCAACGCCATGACCGACGACACCTTGCGGCAGGCATTCGCCGCCGACATGGTGTTCCTGCGCAATTGCGGCATCCATCCGGTGGTCGTGCACGGCGGCGGCCCGCAGATCAGTGCGATGTTGAAACGACTTGGCATCGCAGGGGATTTCAAGGGCGGCTTCCGCGTCACCACACCGGAGGTGCTCGACGTGGCGCGGATGGTGCTGTTCGGCCAGGTCGGCCGCGAGCTGGTGAACCTGATCAACATGCACGGTCCCTACGCCGTCGGCATCACCGGCGAGGACGCGCACCTGTTCACCGCCGTGCGACGCAGTGTCACGGTCGACGGCGTGGCCACCGACATCGGTCTGGTCGGCGACGTGGAACGGGTGAACACCGAAGCGGTGCTCGATCTGATTGCCGCAGGCCGTATTCCGGTGGTATCCACCATCGCGCCCGACACGGACGGGGTAGTGCACAACATCAATGCGGACACCGCCGCCGCGGCACTGGCCGAGGCGCTGGCCGCCGAGAAGCTGCTGATGCTCACCGACGTCGAGGGCCTGTACACCAGCTGGCCCGACCGCGAGTCGCTGGTCAGCGAGATCGACGCCGGCGCTTTGACGCAACTTCTCCCGACGCTGGAGGCCGGCATGGTGCCGAAGATCGAGGCCTGCCTGCGCGCCGTCGCCGGCGGGGTGCCGAGCGCACACGTCATAGACGGCCGCGTCGAACACTGCGTGTTGGTCGAGTTGTTCACAGACGAGGGGACGGGCACCAAGGTGGTGAACGCGTGACGCTCCAACAGCGCTGGGAGAGCGTGATGATGAACAACTACGGCACCCCGCCGCTGGCGCTGGCCAGCGGGGACGGCGCCGTGGTCACCGACGTCGACGGCAAGTCCTACGTCGACCTGCTCGGCGGCATCGCGGTCAACATCCTCGGCCACCGCCACCCCGCGGTCATCGACGCCGTAACCACCCAGCTCAACACGCTCGGCCACACCTCGAACCTGTACGCAACCGAGCCGGGCATCGCACTGGCCGAAGCACTGGTTGGCCTGCTGGCTGCCGACGATGCGGCGCGGGTGTTCTTCTGCAACTCGGGCACCGAGGCCAACGAAGTCGCATTCAAGATAACCCGGCTCACCGGCCGTACCAAACTTGTTGCCGCGCAAGGCGCTTTCCACGGGCGGACGATGGGGTCGCTGGCGTTGACCGGGCAGCCGTCCAAGCAGGAGCCGTTCGCCCCGCTGCCCGGCGACGTGGTGCACGTGCCGTACGGCGACGTTGCCGCGCTAGCCGAGGCCGTCGACGACAAGACCGCTGCTGTTTTTCTCGAGCCGATCATGGGGGAGGGCGGCGTCGTCGTCCCTCCTCCCGGCTACCTGGTTGCCGCTCGTGAGCTCACGACGACGCGCGGCGCTCTACTTGTCCTCGACGAGGTGCAGACCGGAATGGGCCGCACCGGCGCGTTTTTCGCCCACCAGCACGACGGCATCACGCCCGACATCGTGACCCTCGCCAAGGGACTCGGCGGTGGGCTGCCGATCGGCGCCTGCATTGCCGTCGGGCCGGTCGGCGAGCTGCTCACACCCGGCCTGCACGGCAGCACGTTCGGAGGCAACCCGGTCTGCGCCGCAGCGGCATTGGCGGTCTTGAATGTGCTGGCCGAGGACGACCTGATCTCCCGCGCCGACGTGCTCGGTAAGACGCTGCACCACGGCATTGAGTCGCTGCGTCATCCACTCGTCGACCATGTACGGGGGCGCGGGCTGCTGCGCGGGATCGTGCTGAGCGCACCCGCAGGTAAAGCTGTCGAGGCCGCCGCTCGCGACGCCGGGTTCCTCGTGAATGCCGCTGCACCCGACGTGATCCGGTTGGCCCCGCCGCTGGTGATCACCGAGGGCCAGATCGCCGAGTTCCTTACCGCGCTGCCGGGCGCGCTGGACAAGGCGGTGTCATGATGCCCCGCCACTTCCTGCGTGACGACGACCTGTCGCCGGACGAACAGGCCGAGGTATTGACACTCGCCGCAGAGCTGAAGAAAGACCCGTTCTCCCGTCGGCCGCTCGACGGGCCCCGCGGCGTTGCGGTGATCTTCGACAAGAACTCCACCCGCACCCGGTTCTCGTTCGAGGTCGGCATCGCGCAGCTCGGCGGTCACGCGGTAGTCGTCGACGGACGCAGTACGCAGCTCGGACGCGAGGAGACGCTGGCGGACACCGGAAAGGTGTTGTCCCGCTATGTCGAAGCGATCGTGTGGCGGACGTTCGGCCAAGACCGGCTCACCGCGATGGCGTCCGGTGCGAACGTGCCCATCGTCAACGCGCTGTCCGACGAGTTCCACCCCTGCCAGGTGCTGGCCGACCTGCAGACGCTCGCCGAGCGCAAGGGCGAACTGACGGGCCTGCGGCTGTCCTATTTCGGCGACGGGGCCAATAACATGGCCCACTCGTTGATGCTGGGCGGGGTGACGGCGGGCATCCACGTCACGGTCGCCGCGCCGGGCGGATTCGAGCCCCACACCGAATTCGTCGTCGCTGCCGAAAAACGTGCCCTGCAGACCGGCGCGACGGTCACGGTCACGACGGTCCCGGGTGCGGCCGCCGACGGCGCCGACGTGCTGGTCACCGACACCTGGACCTCGATGGGGCAGGAGAACGACGGGCTGGACCGGGTCGGGCCATTCCGGCCGTTCCAGGTCAACGCCAACCTGTTGAGCCTCGCTGATCCGAATGCCGTTGTGCTGCATTGCCTTCCGGCGCATCGTGGACAGGAGATCACCGACGAAGTGATCGACGGGCCGCAGAGTGCGGTGTGGGACGAAGCGGAGAACCGGCTGCACGCGCAGAAGGCGCTGCTGGTGTGGCTCTTGGAGCGCGCGTGATGACCAAGCCCGAGGTGGCGACGACCCGCGCGGGCAGGCAGGCTCGCATCGTCGCGATCCTGTCGTCGAAATCGGTGCGCAGCCAAAGCGAACTGGCAACGATGCTGGCCGACGAAGGCATCGACGTCACCCAGGCCACCCTGTCGCGTGACCTCGAGGAACTCGGCGCGGTCAAGCTACGCGGCGCTGACGGCGGTGTCGGCGTGTACGTCGTTCCCGAGGACGGCAGCCCGGTGCGCGGCGTTTCCGGTGGCACCGAACGGATGTCGCGTCTGCTGGGTGACCTGCTGGTGTCCACCGACGCCAGCGGCAACCTCGCGGTGCTGCGCACCCCACCGGGCGCCGCCCAGTATCTGGCCAGCGCGATCGACCGCGCGGCCCTTCCGTACGTCGTCGGCACTATCGCAGGCGACGACACCATCTTCGTAGTGGCCCGCGAGCCGATGACCGGCGCCGAGCTGGCCACCACGATGGAGAACCTGCAATAAGGCAGTTACTGAAGGAGATTGGTTACATGTCCGAGCGCGTCATCTTGGCGTATTCCGGCGGGCTGGACACCTCGGTGGCGATCAGCTGGATCGGCAAGGAGACCGGCCATGAGGTCGTGGCGGTGGCGATCGACCTCGGCCAGGGCGGCGAGGACATGGAGGTCGTGCGCCAGCGGGCGCTGGACTGCGGCGCCGCCGAAGCCGTCGTGATCGATGCGCGCGATGAGTTCGCCGACGAGTACTGCCTTCCCGCGATCCAGTCCAACGCGCTCTACATGGACCGCTACCCGCTGGTGTCGGCGCTGAGCAGGCCGCTGATCGTCAAGCATCTGGTGACCGCGGCGCGCGAGTACGAGGGGGGCATCGTCGCGCACGGCTGCACCGGCAAGGGCAACGATCAGGTCCGGTTCGAAGTCGGGTTCGGTTCGCTTGCACCCGATCTGCAGGTGCTGGCACCGGTCCGTGACTACGCGTGGACGCGAGAGAAGGCCATCGCGTTCGCCGAGGAGAACGCGATCCCGATCAATGTCACCAAACGCTCCCCGTTCTCCATCGACCAGAACGTGTGGGGCCGGGCCGTGGAGACCGGGTTCCTCGAGCACCTGTGGAACGCGCCCACCAAGGACGTGTACGACTACACCGAGGACCCGACCGTCAAGTGGAGTTCGCCGGATGAGGTGATCGTCGGATTCGAACGGGGCGTGCCGGTTTCGATCGACGGCAAGCGCGTGACCGTGCTGCAGGCCATCGAGGAGCTGAACCGCCGCGGTGGCGAGCAGGGCGTTGGTCGGCTGGACGTCGTGGAGGACCGGCTGGTCGGCATCAAGAGCCGTGAGATCTACGAGGCACCCGGCGCGATGGTGCTGATCACCGCGCATACCGAACTGGAGCACGTCACGCTGGAGCGCGAGCTGGGCCGGTTCAAGCGGCAGACCGACCAGCGTTGGGGCGAGCTGGTTTACGACGGCCTGTGGTACTCGCCGCTGAAGAGGGCGCTGGAAGCCTTCGTCGCCGACACCCAGGAGCACGTGTCCGGCGAGATCCGCATGGTGCTGCACGGCGGGCACATCGCCGTCAACGGACGCCGCAGCGCGGAATCGCTGTACGACTTCAACCTGGCCACCTACGACGAGGGCGACACCTTCGACCAATCCGCGGCGAAGGGCTTCGTGCACGTGCACGGCCTGTCATCGAAGATCGCCGCGCGAAGGGACCAGGCGACATGACCGCTATCCGGCGAGCGTGCGTGTCTGCGGGCGACACGCCGCAGAAATTCGGCAGTTTGCGCACGCTCGCGCGGGGTTCAGCGTGAGCACAAACGAGGGGTCCCTCTGGGGCGGCCGGTTCGCCGACGGTCCATCGGATGCGCTCGCGGCGCTGAGCAAGTCCACCCACTTCGACTGGGTGCTTGCGCCGTACGACATCATCGCGTCAAAGGCACACGCGAGGGTGCTGTTCCGGGCGGGGCTGCTAACCGAGGAGCAGCGCGACGGGCTGCTCGCCGGTCTGGACAGCCTCGGTGAGGATGTCGCCGACGGCAGCTTCCTGCCGCTGGTCACCGACGAGGACGTGCACGGGGCGCTGGAGCGCGGGCTGATCGACCGAGTCGGGGACGACCTCGGTGGACGGCTGCGCGCAGGCCGATCGCGAAACGACCAGGTGGCCACGCTGTTTCGGCTCTGGCTGCGCGACGCGGTTCGACGGGTCGGCGACGGCGTGCTCGACGTGGTTTCTGCACTGGCCACCCAGGCGGCGGCACATCCGACGGCGATCATGCCGGGCAAGACGCACTTGCAGTCGGCCCAGCCGATCCTGCTCGCTCACCATCTGCTCGCCCACGCGCACCCGTTGCTGCGCGACGTGGACCGGTTGATGGACTTCGACAAACGCGCTGCGGTGTCCCCGTATGGTGCTGGGGCGCTTGCGGGATCGTCCCTGAGCCTGGACCCGGACGCCATCGCCGAGGAACTCGGCTTCACCGCCGCAGCCGACAATTCCGTGGATGCCACGGCTGCCCGCGACTTCGCCGCCGAGGCGGCATTCGTCTTCACCATGATCGGTGTTGACTTGTCGCGCCTGGCCGAGGACGTCATCCTCTGGAGCACAACCGAATTCGGCTACGTGACGCTGCACGACTCATGGTCGACGGGCAGCTCGATCATGCCGCAGAAGAAGAACCCGGACATCGCCGAGCTGGCGCGCGGCAAGTCGGGCCGGTTGATCGGCAACCTGACCGGGCTGTTGGCGACGTTGAAGGCGCAGCCGCTGGCCTACAACCGCGACCTGCAGGAGGACAAGGAGCCGGTGTTCGACTCGGTGGCGCAGCTGGAGCTGCTGCTGCCCGCGATGGCCGGCCTGGTCAGCACCCTTCGCTTCGACGTCGACCGGATGGCCGAGCTGGCCCCGCTCGGCTACACCCTGGCCACCGATGTCGCCGAGTGGTTGGTGCGCAGGGGCGTGCCGTTCCGCGTGGCCCACGAGGCGGCGGGCGCGGCCGTGCGTGCCGCCGAGGCCAGGGGAGTGGGACTGGAGGATCTGGAAGACGCCGAACTGGCCGGCATCCATCCCGAGCTGACGGCGGAGGTTCGTGAGGTGCTCACCGTGGAAGGCTCGGTGAACTCACGCGACGCCCGTGGCGGCACGGCCCCGGTGCAGGTGGCCAAGCAGCTCGGTGTGGTTCGCGACACCGCTGACGAATTTCGCGTTCGGCTTCGTCATTAGTCGCGCGGGACTACAGGCCACGATGGCCGAGCCACCGCCTGATTCGCTCGGCGACCGCTTGCCACCCCGGTTCCAGCATCATGTTGTGGCCCATGTCGGGAAAGAACTGCGCGTCGGTGTCGTACACGCGCGCCGTCGCGCGCACCTCGTCCCACGTGAACGCACGGTCGTCTTCTGCGCCCAGCACCAACATCGGGGTGGTCACCCGCTCGGGCTCCGGCAGATCTCTCGAAACATCATGCCGACCATGGCGCGTGCACTTTCGGGCCGGGGGCGCGCAACGCAGTCGGCGACGACATGGTCGGGTGTATGCGCGCAGAACAGATGGTCCCGCGCGAGCGCGGGCGTCTTGACGACGTCGAGAGTGTTGCCCACGGTGTTGGCCTTCACGATTGCCCACGGATGGCGTCTCACCATGCGCAGCGAAGCGCTCAGCGCACCTTGAGGCGGCGCGGAGGCCACCAGGACGCAGCCGGTACGGCGCGGATTCCAGAAACTTCTGCACCACAAAGCCGCCCATGGAGTGCCCGACAATCACTGGCTGGCCATCGAGCTGGTCCGCTGCCGGTTTCACGTCGTCGACGTAGTCGGCGATCGAACAGGTTCGCAGCCGCTGCGAGGTGACACTCTTCCCATGCGCGCGCAGGCTGACTGCGACGGCTCGAAAGCCGTTCTCGGCGAAGAAACCCAGAAACTGATCGTCCCAGCACCACGCGCCGTGCCAGCCACCGTGAACGAACAGCAGTGGCACCGGATGGGCCGCACTGCTGTGACCTTTGTCGATGACCTCGAGCATCGAGGCCGACGGTAATGCATGGCCGGCGTCGCCGTTGCGATTAGCATCCAGCAACATGGGTGGGGAACCCCGCGTAGCCGCCAGGCCTACCGACGAAGTCCGGCGATGGTTCGCGGGTTTGAAGTTCCGCCAGATGTGGCGGTTCGTTGTCGTGGTGGCACTGGCCGCCGCCGCGCTGTTCGGTGGCCTCGACACTGTCGACAAGAGGGTTACCCCGTTCAACCCGGGCGAGAAGTTCAACGATGGCGAGTTCAGTCTCACCATCGAGCGGGCGACATTGGTCGATGAGTTGCACGGTGGTGATGGCGTCATCGGCGAAATCAAACCCGGGCGACGCTATCTCGGAGTGGTCGCCACCCTGCGAAACGACGGCACCGTTCCCGGGCGACTCCGAGACGAGTTGGACCTGCGGGACCAGCCGAACAAGGAGTTCTTCGGGGTGTGGCGGTTCCGCGACGGCTCGGCGATTCAGACCCTCGGTCCGGGTCTTACCGAGCAGCTGGTGTTCACATGGGTCCTCCCTGAGGACGCGCTGAGCCCGGGCCAGGACGTGACCCTGCGGGTGTGGGAGAAGAAGTACCAGCAGCTGAGGGTCACCTACGGTGGCACGGAGTGGGTCGACAGCGACACCGACTACGGGCAGACCGTAGTGCCGGTGGGGGCACCCTCATGAGGCTGCGGAGACCGAACGTCAAGGCGGCGCTACCGGCGTTGAGCGTGATTTTCGTCGTGGCGGCGGCGGCCGTGGTGTGGCACAACCTGCCGACGCCGACGGATCTCTACGGGCCCTTCGATGTGCACGCGGAGGCGGGCGCACCCGCCGTGGGCCGGGCCGTAACCGCCACCGTTACCGCCGTTCGCATTGCGCCGCAGGTGAACTCTGTGCAGCCGGCCGGCGTTTGGGTGGTCGTCGACACAACACTGGAGGCAAACCGCAGCACTGGACTGCCGCACAGTGAGCTGATCGTCGGCCCCAACACCTATACACCGACGGACCGATTCTTCGTCGAAACCCTCAAGGCCGAGATCTCTCCTGGCATAACGCAACGCGGCTCGTGGGTGTTCGACGTCGCCCCCGCACTCCTCGAGCCTGGCGCGTCTGAGTCGTTGACCCTGCGCGTATGGGTGGGCGACGCGTTCCTGGATTCCCGTCTGGTCATTCGGATTCCCACCGATGACTCACGAGTGAGCCGCAGCGACACCGTCGATCTGGTGCCACCGGTCCAGAGCGCCTCATGACGCGGCTACCGGCCCTGTGGCAACGCAACGTGATCGGCGCGATCGTTGTCGCCGCGGCCCTCGGTATCCTCGTCGCGATCGATCTGGGACCGCAGTGGGCCACCTACCGAGGCACCATCATTGCCGAACATGTTGTGCCTGTTGGCCAAAGCGGTACGGCGGATGGTCGGACGTGGAAGGTGGAGTCGATACGGCACCTGAATCGCAGCCCGTTGAACTTCGGCCCGCCGCTGCCCGCAGGCACCGTGTTGACCGTCGTCAAGCTCGACCGGTCAGGGCCGCTACCCGACGATCTGTGCGTCGGCGTCATCACCGACGGTGCACAGCGGTGGACGGACGAAGGCATCGGCGGCTTCAATCCGATCCCTGCCGACGGGGTCACCAGCATGTGCAACAAAGCCGGCCAGCTTCAATACGCCTTCTTGCTCCCGAACGATGTGGTGCCAACGGCGATGGACGTCACCGCCGACGGCCGGATCATGGTGCGGATGCTGTTGTAGTTTCGCTGGTTTCGTGCTCCCGCACCTGCTCGAGGCAGTACGCCACGGTGGACGCGATCAGGCACACTCTAAGCTGAATCCGTGGATCAGTGATTCGTGCGTCGCGGGGCTGATTTCTGCACGATTGGGGCGGTTCAGAATGGTGTGGGCATGAGTGATCCGCTGGCCTGCACCAGCTTTCCCGTGTCTCCGGGGTCGGGCCTGGGATGGCGGGTGGGCGGGGGAGGTGGCGTTCAGCCGGCTCGTGGGATCGCCGGACTGTAGCCGATGATGTTGTCCCACAGGGTTTTCCACCCGATCTGCCAGGGCCAGTGGGCGGGCAGGTGCAGCGTAGGTTTGCGGGCGGGGGCGGCGAAGCGGGCGGGCACGTTGACCAGGTCGCGGCGCAGGGTGGCGCCGCGCGCGACGGCGTGGTCGCCGCCGGCGAGAGTGCCGGCGGCGCGCAGCAGGTTGTGGGCGATCACCGCGCAGGCCAGCCAGGCGCAGTTGGCGGCGAACAGCCCAGACGGGATATGCGCGAGCGGCCCGTCGATCAGATCGGCGAAGGTGGTCTCGATGATGGCGTGTTTGCGGTGGGTGAGGTCGGCCTCGGCGGTGGGCAGGGTAGGAGTTGGTGAAGAACGGGTGATAGCGCCACACCGGGAACAACGCGTCGGGGTAGCGGGCGTCCTTGACCCGACGCACCACCAGCCGGGCGGTGACGCGGCCATGCCCCCGCACGCTGAGGGTGTGGGTGGTTTCGGCGACCTCGGCGTCGGAGATCAGCGCGCCGGTGTCGGGGTCTACGACCGCGCCCGGGTAGTGCACCGGGGTGAACGCGATCGTCGTCGATGGAATCGATCGCCTTGGTGACGAGGCGGTTGCGGCTCAGGGTCAGCGAGAACTCGACCTGCTCGTCCAGGCAGGCGCCGATCACCTTCTTCGTGCCGAACGCGGAGTCGCCACGGGCCATGATCGTCGCGTCCGGGTCGATCGCTCGGGCGGTGGTGATGGCCTGCTTGAGCTGGCGGGCGGCGCCGCGCCCGGAGCCGGTCTTGCCGCCGCGCAGCGACGCCTCGGCGATCACCGGCGCCGCGGTCGCCGTGGACAGCGTGGTGATCAGCGGGGACAGCCCTTTGCGCAGCAGCGCGCGCCCGGCGATCTTGGCGTGCCCGAACGAGGCGCCTTGTTTGTGGTGTCCGTAGACCGGGCGCAGCAGCGAGTCGATGTCCAAGAACATCCGCTCGTCGGTGCCGGGCAGCAGCGGGGTGCGCTGCCGCGAGCGCGATCAGATGCGCGCGAGCCACCGCGGCGAGCTGGTTGGAATGCCCGAAGGTGAACTCGCGCAGCAAGATCCCCACTGTCGAGGGCGCGTACACCTCGTCGAACACCCGGGGCGTGCCGCCGGCGCGCAGCAGGTCGCATCGTCGATGCTGTCCGCGCCGCACATCATGCCCGCGATGATCGTGGTCAGCTTCCCGGCAGGGTTGACCGCCCCCGACCTCACCCGGGTGCTGGGCAGGTCGACGTGCTCGCCGATCAACCGCGAAAGACCGGTCTGCTCAGCCAGTTCCAGCACCGGAACCAAACCCCCGGCCGACACCAGGTTCCGCTCGTCGAACACAGCGGACTCGATGCTGAACGTGTGCGATGATTGCACCGGAAATGCCTTCCGAACACGGGCCACTACGACTTCGACAATCGTTATTGTCCCAGTTCAGAAGGCATTTTCGCTGTTCACACGCCGATCATCGCCGACCGACATCCACGGATTCAGGCTAAGAGGTTCGATGATCATGTGTGAGAAAAGGATGAGGGTGGGCCTCACGCCGTCCCAGAACGCCTCCGGATGAGGGCCGAGAAGCCATGCGGCACCGCGGAACAGATACCCGACGCGCACCTCGGGCCGGTAGAAGCTACCCGCCATGTCCAACCACGCCAGCCCCAGATAGGCCAGCACGTAGAGCGACAGCGCAAGTACGCCGCCGTGCAGGATGAGTCGCGCGGAATCCACGATCGTGCCGTAATTTCCCAGCCTTGCGCGTGCCCATTCGCGGATCTCGTCGCGCCGCGATTGGGATATTCCTGACCATCGGGCCCGGACTCGCTTCTCGGCGGCTGCCGTTCGGTCGAATACCTTATTGGCGCGCCCACCGGCCACCCGTCGAGCGGCGCCCCGCCAGTCCGGCATCGAAACGCCATAGATGATGCCTGCCACGGCCAGCCAGAGCAGCGGCAGCGTGGCGCCGCCGAACACCGTCCGCAGCACCATCATTGCGGTGTCCCAGGCTGTTTCCAGCGGGTGGAAGTGTGAAAACAGCTCGGCACGAGTGTCGCTGAACCACACCACGATCCGCCGCTCGGCGAGCCACTCCGTCGGTTTGACGAGGATCTTGACGTCCCGGCTGGCTGCAAAGCTCACGGTCAGGAACACCCACAAGGCGTCGACATACACACGGACCGCGATCATCCAGCCCGGCAGGTGGTCCTTGAACCTGCCCAGCACGTAGCGGACGACCAGTGCGGCGAAGATCAACACCGCCGTGACGGTGCCGCCGGGCAGGACGTCGGGATGAAGCTCGGTGGGTTCCGGGGACGACATGTTCGCGCCCATCCGGTAGCCGAGCGCGGCCACCTCGAAGGCGAGCCAGTCCTCCGCGAACAGTTGCCACGCGAGGTAGATGGCGAAGAACGGCACGATGACGTTTGAGAACACGTCGATCCGTCGTGCCGAACGGCGGGGCAACGCGGCCAGCACGGGGATGGCGGACCGCAGCACCAGAAACATCCCCACATAGGACCCGAGCCGAGCCAACCCGGCGAACGGCATGATCAGCGAGGCCCACAGGTCGTTGTCCCAGCCGACCCAAGCGGCCAGTTCGATGGCGCCGCGGCGCCCAAGCAGTCCGAGCAGATACAACGCGGCGAGCTGCGGCCAATAGCGCCACCACAATGCGAATGGTCGCAGCAGGTAACGCATCGCGCAATCGTATGCAGATCAATGCGGATTCATGGCCAAGTAAATGCTGGCGTCCTCCGGCACGCCCTTGAGGTGATGCGGGCCCAGATCCTCGAAGGCCACTTCCGACCAGCGCACAGGTCGCGGACGGTATGGCTGGTCAGCACCTGACCGGCCATGGCCAGCCCGGCGATGCGGGCGCCGACGTGGACGGCCATTCCGCTCCATTCGTCACCGCGGCGTTCGCATTCGCCGACATGAACGCCTGCACGGATTGGAATGCCCCGAAGGGCAAGAGCACCGACAAGTTCCAGCGCGCAGCGAACTGTATTAGTTGGGCCCTCGAACAATGCGAAGATGCCGTCGCCTGTGTGGTTCGTGCGCCGCCCGCCGTATCGGGCCAGCAGGCTGTCGACGACGTGGTCGTGGCGGTCCAGTTGATGACGCCAATGTGCGTCGCCGTGGGCGGACAGCAATTCAGTCGATCCGACGATGTCGGTGAATAGGATGGTCCGCAATACACGCTCGTCGGCCGACGCGTTCGGCTTGCCAGAGACAAAGCCGATGACCTCCGCCATCACCAGATCGAGGATGTCGTTCACGGAGTGGGGCCCAGGTGGTAGGGCGCGGAACTGCCCGCCCGGGATTGCGGCGGCCATCGCAGCGGCTGCTTCGAACGGGACCATCTGATCGCCTGGCCGCGCGAGCACTAGAGTCGGTGCGCGGACGGCTCCGAGCAGGTCGCGGACGTCTAGATCCAAGAACGCCTGAAGACGCAGGCGGACCGAAGTGGGGTTTGCCGACACCCGCTGAAGGCGGGCAAAGGATTCTTTGACGCCCGGAATTTCGACCGCGGCACCCATCAACCGAGATGCGAGCGTGCCCTCACCCCAGTTTGTTTCGATGTCCTCCTCGATCTCGGCGATCTCAGCTTGGGTGAATCCCCATGGATAGTCGGGTAGTTGTTGTGCGAACCGGGGTGCCGACGCATAGAACACCATCGACTGAACCCGCTCTGGATGTTGTACCGCGAGTTGGCAACAAGGGGGTCCCGCGTCGGCCGTCGCGAACAGCGCCGGGCAACTTGCTTCTGACGCGTCGAGAATAGCGAGCAGGTCCCCGGCGCGGTCGGCAAGCGTCGGCGATGCAAATATCGCGTCGGACATACCGGTGCCGCGCTTGTCAAACACGACCACGCGCATCTCACGTGAAAGCATCTGCATTGCGATGGCATACGAACTTGTAGGGTCGTCTCTCCGGCGCCGAACACGCGGTACGCCAAACTCACAGACCCGTTTCTGGCGTAACGGATCCGGCTGTCTGCCACCTGGTGATTGTCACTCGTCGGCGGCGGCCAACCACGCTTCTTCGAGAGATTCCTTGCGCGCCAGCAGCTCATTCAGTTCGGCGTTGAGCTCGCCAAGCCGGACATGGTCGGCCGCCGCCTCTGCCATTGACTCGTGCAGGGCGGCGATTTGGTCGTCGAGTTTGGCGAGCTGGCTTTCGATGCGGGCCATCTCCTTGCTGCTCCGTCGCTCCCGCGCGGACGCCGATTCGGTGCGCTGCGGTTCCTGCCGGGTCGGTGCAGGTTCGGTGGCGGCCCGGTCGGCGAGATACTGCTCGATGCCGCCGGGCAACAGGTCGCAACGCCCACCACCGGTGAGCGCATAGGTCACGTCGGTGACGCGTTCGAGGAAGTACCGGTCGTGGGTGACGACCATCAGCGTGCCGGGCCAGTCGTCGAGGTAGTCCTCGATGACGGTGAGCGTGTCGATGTCGAGGTCGTTGGTGGGTTCGTCGAGCAGCAGCACGTTCGGCTCGTCCAGCAGGATTCGCAGAAACTGCAGCCGGCGCCGCTCACCGCCGGACAGGTCGGCCAGCCGCGCGGTCAGTTTGTCGCCGGTGAACCCGAAATCCTTCAACAACGTGTCGGCGCTGATCTCGCGCCCCCCCGCCAACTGGGTGACTCGACGACGGTTCTCGACGGCGTCGATCACCCGGTCGGCACCCGTCAGTTCCGTCAGCGCCTGGCTGAGGTAGCCGATGTGCAGCGTGGTGCCACGCTTGATTGTGCCTGCGGCGGGCTGCAATTCGCCCGCGAGCAGCCGCAGCACCGACGTCTTGCCGGTGCCGTTCACGCCGACCAGTCCGATTCGGGCACCCGGACCGATGGACCAGTCGATCCGGTCCAGGATGGTGCGATCGCCAACCTCGAGCCGCAGCCGGTGCAGATCGAACACGTCCTTGCCCAGCCGCGTGGTCGCGAAGCGTTGCAGCACAAGCGAATCGCGCGGTGGCGGCTCGTTGGCGATCAGCTCGTTGGCGGCCTGAATGCGGAACTTCGGTTTCGACGTCCGGGCCGGCGGGCCGCGCCGCAGCCACGCCAGCTCCTTGCGCATCAGGTTCCTGCGCCGGGCCTCTGTTCCGGCGGCCAGCCGCATTCGCTCCGCACGAGCCAGCACGTAGGCGGCGTACCCGCCGTCGTAGGCGTCGATCGTGCCGTGGTGCACCTCCCACGTCCTGGTGGTGACCGCGTCGAGGAACCAGCGGTCGTGGCTGACCACCACCAGCGCCTTCGATCGCAGCCCGGCCAGATGGCGGGCCAGCCAACCGATCACCTCGACGTCGAGATGGTTGGTGGGCTCGTCGAGCACCAGCACGTCGTGCGCGACCAGCAGCACACCAGCCAGCGCCACCCGGCGTCGCTCACCGCCGCTGAGGTCGGCGACGTCGCTGTCGAGGTTCACCTCGGCGAGCAGATGCTCGACGACGGTGCGGGTATCGGGTTCGGCCGCCCAGATGTGGTCCGGCCTGCCACCGACATCCGATTTCCCGTCGCTCCGCTCGCCCCAGACGACCTCGCGGACGGTAGAGCCGGCGGCGAAGTCGTCGGTCTGGGGAAGATAGCCGACGGACAAACCCGAGGTGTGGGTGACGCGGCCCGAGTCGGGCTCGCGGGTGCCGGTCAGCACCTGCAGCAGCGTGGTCTTGCCGTCGCCGTTGCGCCCGACGACGCCGATCGCGTCGCCTTCGTCCAAGCCCAGGCTGACGGCGTCCAGCAGCGTGCGGGTGCCGTAGCCGACCGTCGCGCGTTCGACGTTGATCAAGTTCGCCATCAGCCGCCGATGATAGGTGGGCCTTGTGCCATGATGACCTCGGGAATCAGGGGACAGGTGTGACAAAGGGGAAACCACCGGTGGTGCACCTTTCGGCAATAACCAGGCCAGTGGGCCGGCTGGTGGCCACCGCGCAAAACGGTCTGGAAGTGCTGCGATACGGCGGCCTGGAGACCGGTACGGTGCCATCGCCGTTCCAGATCGTGGAAAGCGTGCCGATGTACCGGCTGCGGCGGTACTTCCCGCCCGACACCCGACCTGGCGCGGAACCGCCAGGACCGCCGGTGCTCATGGTGCACCCGATGATGATGTCGGCCGACATGTGGGACGTCACCCGCGACGACGGTGCAGTGGGAATCCTGCACAGCTCGGGAATCGACCCGTGGGTCATCGACTTCGGCGAGCCCGACAAGGTCGAGGGCGGCATGCAACGCAACCTGGCCGACCACGTCGTCGCGTTGAGCGAAGCCATCGACACCGTCAAGGAGACCACCGGACGCGACGTCCACCTGGCCGGCTACTCGCAGGGCGGCATGTTCTGCTACCAGACCGCGGCGTACCGACGGTCGAAAGACGTCGCCAGCATCATCGCCTTCGGCGCACCGGTCGACACGCTGGCCGCACTGCCGATGAACCTGCCCGCGGGGCTCGCCGCCGGCGCGGCGGACTTCATGGCCGACCATGTCTTCAGCCACATCGACATCCCGAGCTGGCTCGCGCGCACCGGCTTCCAGATGCTCGACCCGATCAAGACCGCCCAGTCGCGCGTGGATTTCCTGCGCCAGCTGCACGACCGCGAGGCGCTGCTGCCCCGCGAGCAGCAGCGGCGGTTCCTGGCGTCCGAGGGTTGGATCGCCTGGTCGGGTCCGGCGATCTCCGAATTGCTCAAGCAGTTCATCGCGCACAACCGGATGATGACCGGCGGCTTCGCGATCCACGGCGAGCTGGTGACGCTCAGCGACATCAACTGCCCGGTGCTGGCCGTCGTGGGTGAGGTCGACGACATCGGCCAGCCGGCATCGGTGCGCGGCATCAAGCGCGCCGCCCCGCAGGCCGACGTGTACGAATACCTCATCCGCGCAGGGCATTTCGGCCTAGTCGTCGGGTCGAAGGCGGCCACTCAGACGTGGCCGACGGTGGCCCAGTGGGTCAAGTCGGTCGACGGTGACGCCGACCTGCCGGAGGGTGTCGCGCCGATGGCGCTGCAGCCGTCGGAACACAGCGAAAGCGGTGTCCCATTCGTCTCCCGACTGGCACATGGCGCGACAGCGGCCGGAGAGATGGCCTTCTCGCTGGCCCGGTCGGCGGCCGACGCGGTGGTCGCGGCCAACAAGTCGGCGCGGGCACTGGCCGTCGAGACGGTCCGCACGCTGCCCAGGCTGGCACGCCTGGGGCAGATCAACGACCACACCCGGATCTCGCTCGGCCGGATCATGTCCGAGCAGGCCCGCGGTGCGCCGGCTGGCGAATGCCTGCTGTTCGACGGCCGCGTGCATACCTATGAAGCGGTCGATCGTCGCATCAACAATGTGGTGCGCGGCCTGATCGACGTCGGCGTGCGGCAGGGCGCACATGTCGGCGTGCTGATGGAGACGCGGCCCAGTGCGCTGGTGGCGATCGCGGCGCTGTCGCGCCTCGGTGCGGTGGCGGTGCTGGTGCCGCCCGACGCCGACCTCGCGACCGTTGTGCGACTCGGCGCCGTGTCGGAGATCATCGCCGACCCGAGCAACCTCGAGGCGGCCCGCGGGCTGTCGATGCGGGTGCTGGTGCTCGGTGGTGGCGAGTCGCGCGACCTGCATCTGCCGGACGACGCCGACGTCGCGGAAGTCATTGATATGGAGCAGATCGACCCCGATGAGGTGGACCTGCCCGGCTGGTACCGGCCCAACCCCGGTCTGGCCCGCGACCTGGCGTTCGTCGCGTTCAGCACGGTCGGCGGCCAACTCCTCGCCCGCCAGATCACCAACTTCCGCTGGGCGCTGTCCGCGCTGGGCACCGCGTCGGCGGCCAACCTCGGCCGTCGCGACACCGTGTACTGCCTCACTCCGCTGCACCATCAGTCCGGGCTGTTGGTGAGCTTGGGCGGCGCGGTGGTCGGCGGCTCACGTATCGCGCTGTCGCGCGGCCTGGTGTCCGACCGGTTCGTGCAGGAGATCCGCCAATACGGCGTGACGGTGGTGTCCTACACCTGGGCGATGCTGCGGGAGGTGATCGACGATCCCTCGTTCGCGCTGACCGGCAACCACCCGGTGCGGCTGTTCATCGGCTCGGGTATGCCCACCGGGCTATGGAAACGCGTGGTGGACATCTTCGCTCCCGCGCACGTCGTCGAGTTCTTCGCCACCACCGACGGACAGGCCGTGCTGGCCAACGTGTCCGGGGCCAAGATCGGCAGCGAGGGCCGGCCGCTGCCCGGCGGCGGCGAGGTCGAGCTCGCGGCCTATGGCCCCGACGACGACCTGATTCTGGAGGACGACCGGGGCTTCGTGCGAAAGGCCGACACGAACGAGGTCGGGGTGCTGCTGGCCCACCCGCGGGGGCCGATCGACCCGACGGCGTCAGTCAAGCGCGGCGTGTTCGCCCCGGCCGACACCTGGGTGTCCACCGAATACCTGTTCCGGCGTGACCAGGACGGCGACTACTGGCTGGTGGACAACCGTGGCTTGGTGATTCGCACCGACCGCGGCCCGGTGTACGCGTCGCCCGTCAACGACGCGGTCGGCTCGATCGACGCGGTGGACCTCTCGGTGACGTACGCGGTCGAGGCCAATGGACAGCGGTTCGCGGTGACCGCGCTGGCGTTGCGTCCCGGCGGCAGCGTCGCGGCGGGTGACCTGTCCGAGGCGCTGTCGGATCTGCCGGTCGGAACTCCGCCGGACATCGTGCACGTGGTGCCGGACATGGCACTCAGCGCCTCCTATCGGCCACTCATCAGCCCACTGCGTGCGAAGGGAATTCCGAAGCCATCCCGTAACGCCTGGTACCTGGATGCAGATACCAATAAATACAAACGGCTGACGGTCGCGGTACGTACCGAGATCATGGGTACCGAGCGCTGAGCTCGTGCTGGGCGCCCGACACACTGTTAGGCTCGCATCGCGCACGCGAGGAGCATGATCAGGCCGCGCACGCGAGGAGCACGGATAGGCTTTGCCCATCGCACTGGAGGATTGATGACATCGCAGAACGGTTGGCGTCGCTTAGCGGGCGCCCTGGCCGGCAGCGCGATCGCCGCCGCTCTCGTCGTGGGTTTCGGCACGCCGACCGCACTGTCCGCACCCGCGGACGACACCACGGAGATCGACGCCCCGGCGACGCCGACGATGACCGCTGACGAAGCGCTTGCCATCATCGCCAAGGACTACGACCTGGGTGCCGGCGGCGGTCAGCTTTCCACCCTGATCCACGAGGTGCTGGCGCTTCGTAACCTGGGCTTCAAGGCGTCGAACGCGAACAAGGTGGCTATTCAGGAGGCGTTGGACAAGCGGCCGAACCAGGCCCCGCTGATCGAGGCCCTAAAGGAGACGATCGCCTACCAGCGCAAGCTCCAGGCGCAATCGGTGGCGCAGCAGCAACAGCAGCAGTCCCAGCCCGGGTTCGGCATCGGCGGTGCGCCACCAGGAATGCCGGCTCCCACTGACGGCTCGGGCGTAATTCTCGGCGGCGGTGGCGGCCCTACGATCAACCA
This sequence comes from uncultured Actinomycetota bacterium, assembly GCA_963800125.1. GTDB lineage: Bacteria > Actinomycetota > Actinomycetes > Mycobacteriales > Mycobacteriaceae > Mycobacterium. The sequence continues at coordinate 44,940 of CAWDAC010000017.1, forward strand.
GCCGCTCGGCCCCTGACCCGGCGTCGTGCTCGACGAAAAACTGCTGAACATCCTGGTATGCCCGCAGGACCGCGGGCCGCTCCTGCTGGTCGCCGATGAGGGCTTGCGCAAAGAGCACGGTACAGCCGAGCTGCTCTACAACCCGAGGCTGCGCCGCGCCTACCGCATCGAGGACGGCATCCCGGTGCTGCTCGTCGACGAAGCCGTCGCCGTGACCGACGACGCCGAGCATCAGCGGCTGCTGGACCGTGCGAAATCGGCAGACACCGGTGGCCAGATTCCCTGACGGCTTCCTGTGGGGGGTTGCCACGGCCGCCCATCAGGTCGAGGGCAACAACGTCGCCAACGACGCTTGGCTGATGGAGCAGTTGCCCGGCTCCATCTACCGGGAGCCCAGCGGCGACGCGGTGGACTTTTATCACCGCTATCCCGACGACATCGCGGTGATCGCAGCCCTGGGCCTGAACGCATTTCGGTTTGGCGTCGAGTGGGCGCGGGTGGAGCCGGAAATGGGTCAGATCTCCGCCGCAGAACTCGACCACTACTCGCGGGTGGTGGACACCTGCCTGCGTCACGGCATCGAGCCGGTGGTGACGCTGCACCACTTCACCAGTCCGCAGTGGCTCATCCGGCACAACGGCGGGTGGCGCGGTCCCGATACGGCAGCCCGATTCGCCGACTATGCCGCCGTCGTGATGACTCGGCTCGGGGATCGGGTGTCGTGGGTGTGCACGATCAACGAGGCCAACGCGCCGGTGCTGCTGGCAGGCAGCGGCCTGCTACCGGATTCACAGACGGGCAGGATGGCTGCGTCGATGGCATTGGCGGCCAAGGCCTTTGGCGTGGGAGAGGACGAGTTCTGTCCGTTCTTTCCGGGCGCGAGCGACGATAAGGCCACGGCGGTCGTCGGGCAGGCGCATCGAATGGCGGTGGACAGCGTGCACGCCGCCGCCCCGGGCGCACGGGTCGGGGTCACACTGTCGCTGCAGGAAGTCACCGCCGATCCCGGCGGCGAACAGACTGCGGATGCGGTCGACGAGTTCATCAACCGCCGCTTTCTGCGTGAGCTGGGTTCGGTGGGCGACTTCATCGGTGTGCAGACGTACACCCGCATCATCTTCGACAAGGATGGGCTGAAGCGCCCGGCGGGGCAGGTCTCCGACAATGGCCTCGAGCTGGTGCCTGCCGCCCTGACCGCGACATGCCGTCAGGCGCAACAAATAGCCGGGCTGCCGGTTCTCGTCACCGAGCACGGCGTGGATTTCGACGACGCCAACGACGGTCTGCGCGCTGCGCTGATCGAGGACGCGCTGCGGGAGTTGGCGCCGGCGATCGCCGACGGACTCGACGTGCGTGGGTACCTGCACTGGTCGCTGGTCGACAACTTCGAATGGTTCAACGGCTATCACGGCCACTTCGGGCTGTTGGGTAACGACCGGACGAGGCAGCGGCGGTGGATCCGGCCGAGCGCGGTCCGCTACGGGGAGATCGCCCGGGGCAACGGATTCGGCTCTTAACCGAGACCGGGTAGGTCACCGGTGAGATAACGCTGCAGGTTCGGTGCGATCGTCTCGGCGATCTGCTCGACCGGCAACGACCTGAACGGGTCCAGCTCGAGGATGTAGCGCGCCATCACCACGCCGACCAGCTGCGACGCCACGAACTGGACGCGGATTCGCCCGCTGCCGGGCGGATTGTCGACCCGCGAGCCGACCTCCGCGGCGATCACTTCCTGTAGGAACGACCGAACCAACGAGACATCGTTGCCGGCCAGGATCGATCGCAGGGTCGCGATGAATCCCTTTCCCAGCTCGGAATCCCACAGCGGCAACAGGATCGACGGCAGCGTGTATCCGATCTGCTCGACCGGTACTTCCCGCAGCGGACCGATCACCGCCATCGGGTCGATCGGGATGTGGATCGCCGCGGCGAACAATTGGGTCTTGGTGCCGAAGTAGTGGTGCACCAGCGCGGGGTCCACGCCTGCGTCAGCCGCGATGGCGCGGATCGATGTCTTGTCGATCCCGTTGCGGGCGAATAACTCTCGGGCGCTGGTGAGGATCCGCTCACGCGTGTCGGATGTCCCGGGCGGTCGCCCGGGACGCTTGCGTTCAGCGTTGGTGGTCAATTAGTTACGGTGTCCTCCGTCGTAGCGTCGCCGCCGCCAGGCACAGCGCGATGGCCGCGCATCCGATGACGACGATGATGTCCCGCACCGCGATGTCGGTCAGCTCGGGGTGCGCACCGACCTGCTGCAGCGCTTCCAGAGCGTAACTGGCCGGCATGACATTGCTGATCCACTCCAACCAGTCCGGCATCACCGGGCGGGGGACGATGATGCCAGCCAACAGCAGTTGTGGCGCGATCACCAGTGGCATGAACTGCACGGCCTGAAACTCGGTGCGCGCAAACGCACTACACAGTAGGCCCAGCCCGACACCAAGCACCGCATTGACGACCGCGATCACGAACACCCAGACCGGGCTGCCCGCGGTGTCGAAGCCGAGCAACCAGAACGACACGATGCAGGCGATCGTCGCCTGGGCCGCCGCGGCGATCGAGAACGCCGTTCCGTAGGCGGCGAGCAGTTCGAGCCGCCGCAGGGGAGTGGTGAGAATCCGTTCCAGCGTTCCCGAAGCCCGCTCGCGTTGCATGGTGATCGACGTGATCAGAAACATCACCAGGAGCGGAAACAGGCCTAGCAGAATCAGACAGGCGTTGTTGAAACCCGACGTCACACCCGGGCGGGTGGGTACGTTCTGAAACATGAAGTACATCAACGTGATGATCAGGCTCGGGACGAGCAGCATCATCGCGATGGTGCGGTGGTCGGCGGCGAGCTGGCGCAGAATCCTCGCTGTGGTCGCCGTATAACCCTGTATCGTCAGCCGGCTGCGGCTGCGGTGCTGCGCCGGATGATGGACAGAAACGCTTCCTCCAGTGACTGACATCCGGTTTCCTCTCGTAGTCGATCAGGGGTGATATGGGCAAGCAGATGGCCGTCGCGCATCAGCAACAGATCCCCGCAACGGTCGGCCTCGTCCATCACATGGCTCGACACCAGCAGCGTGACTCCGCTCCTGGAAAGAGCGTTGAACTGTTGCCAGAGATCGGCACGCAACACGGGATCCAGGCCGACGGTCGGTTCGTCGAGGATGAGCAGATCGGGTTGACAGACCAGCGCGCAGGCTAATGAGGCCCGTGTTCGTTGGCCGCCGGACAGATTGCCGCACAGGGCGGTTCGGTGATCAGCGAGGCCAACCGCGTCAATGGCGGCATCGGCGGCTCTGGTGTCCATCCCATACAGCGCGGCGAAGTAGCGGACATTGTCGACGACCCGCAGATCGTCATAGATCGTCGGGTCCTGGGGCATATAGCCGACGCGGTGGCGCAACTCGGCCGACCCCGCCGGTCGGCCCAGCACGGTGACCGTTCCCCCGGTGATGATCTGGGTTCCGACGATGCTGCGCATCAACGTGGTCTTGCCGCAGCCCGACGGCCCGAGCAGACCGGTGATGGTGCCACGGGCGATCTGGACGGACAAGTCGTGGATCGCGGGCCGCTTGCCACGGATAACGCGCAGGTGGTCGATGACGACGACCGGCTCGACGCCCCGTCTCAGTAATTCATCACTCGATGAAGTCATCATGCGATGAATAATGCTCCCCGCTCTTGGGTGTGTCAAGAGTCGAGGGCAGAATCGCCCCGGTGACTGCGAAGCTGCTGTCCCTCGACCCACTCGCGGCGGCCCGGCGGCTCCTGGGAGCAGCACTCATCGGCCGTGGCGTGAGCGCGATGATCGTCGAGGTCGAGGCGTACGGCGGCCCGTCCGACGGACCCTGGCCCGACGCCGCGTCCCATTCCTTCCGAGGTCGCCGCGGGCGCAACACCGTCATGTTCGGCCCGGCCGGTCGCCTGTACACGTATCGCAGCCACGGCATTCACGTATGCGCCAACGTGGTGTGCGGTTACGACGGCGTCGCCGGCGCTGTACTGCTGCGGGCCGCGGCGGTGGAGTCGGGCCTCGATGTCGCAAGGCAGCGCCGCGGCGACTCGGTTCGTCCCGTGGCATTGGCCCGTGGCCCAGGCAATCTGTGCTCGGCGCTGGGAATCACCATGGACGACAACGGGATTGATCTATTCAATGTCCACAGCCCACTCCAGCTCGCGCTGGCGGAGGAACACCCCGCCGCCGACGGACCGCGAGTGGGCGTCAGCCAGGCGGCCGACCGGCCGTGGCGGTTCTGGCTCGCGGGACGCCCGGAAGTCTCGCTGTACCGCCGCAGTCCGCGGGCACCCGCGCCCGGTAACAGCGATTGATGCGGAAAGATCTGCAAAGTGACCTCTACGGGTACGTCGAAGAACATCCTCGACGAATTGGAGTGGCGTGGGCTGATTGCGCAGTCCACCGACCGGGACGCGCTGGCCGAGCAGCTGGCCGCCGGACCCATCACCGTCTATTCGGGCTTCGACCCGACCGCGCCGAGTCTGCACGCCGGGAATCTGATCCCGCTGCTGACGCTGCGTCGCTTTCAGCAGGCGGGCCACCGACCGATCGTGCTGGCCGGCGGCGCGACCGGCATGATCGGCGATCCCAGGGACACCGGCGAACGCACTTTGAACAACGCCGCGACCGTTGCCGAGTGGACCGATCGCATCCGCGGCCAGCTCGAGCGGTTCGTGGACTTTGACGACTCACCGTCGGGCGCCGTCGTCGAGAACAACCTGACGTGGACCGGCGACATGTGGGCGATCGAGTTTCTCCGCGACATCGGCAAGCACTTCTCCGTCAACGTGATGCTCGACCGCGACACGGTGAGAAGGCGCCTCGAGGGCGAGGGCATGTCCTACACCGAATTCAGCTACATGCTGCTGCAAGCCAATGACTACGTCGAGCTGCACCGTCGCTATGGGTGCACGCTGCAGATCGGCGGCTCCGATCAATGGGGCAACATCATCGCCGGCGTGCGGCTGGTGCGCCAGAAGCAGGGTGCGACGGTCCACGCACTGACCACGCCGCTGGTGACCGATTCGGAAGGCAACAAGTTCGGAAAGTCGACAGGCGGCGGCAACCTCTGGCTGGACCCGGAATTGACCAGCCCGTACGCCTGGTACCAGTACTTCATCAATACGGCCGACGCCGATGTGATGCCGTACCTGAAGTGGTTCACGTTCCTGTCGGCCGATGAGCTGGCCGAACTGGAGCAGGCCACAACCGAACGGCCACATGAGCGGGCGGCCCAGCGCCGGCTCGCGCAGGAGCTCACCGCCCTGGTCCATGGGGAGGCGCAGTGCGCGGCTGTCGAGCACGCCAGCCAGGCGCTGTTCGGACGGGGCGAGCTGTCGCAACTGGACGAGCCCACGCTGGCGGCCGCGTTGCGCGAGGCCAGCAACAACCACGTGGCCGAGCTGCAGCCGGGCCGCCCGGACGGGATCACCGACCTGCTCGTGGCCAGCGGGTTGGCGGAGAGCAAGGGGGCCGCGCGGCGGACTGTCGCCGAGGGCGGCGCCTACGTCAACAACGTCCGGGTGGAGTCCGACGACTGGGCGCCGCAGCCGTCGGACTTTCTGCATGACCGATGGTTGGTGTTGCGCCGCGGCAAGCGGAATATTGCCGGCGTCGAGCGCGTTGGATGATGTGTCGGAGCCGACGCACGGCTGCGCACGCGAGGAGCGATGTGTGATCAGTGCGCGCGACGGGCGGATTCGCCGAAACGCACCGCCCATCAGCCCATTTGACTCCGACTTTTCCCTCACGTAACTTGTTGAAGTCGTCGCGACGCGGCCCGGCCGCTGAGCGCGACGGCGTCCCAGAGGGAAGCTCCACTTCGGTGGGTTCCTGACCGTCCGCACTACTAGTACTCGGCCCTGTGCCGTGCGCTGGTTGCGCGGTCGGAACGGGTGTGTTGTTTGAGAACTCAATAGTGTGTTTGGTGGTTTTTTAGTTTGTTGTTTTTTTGTTGCCGCATTCTTGGCGCCCCGTGCCTTGGGTGTGGTGTTTTTGCCAGATTTGTTGTCTGGTTTGCTTTGATCGGATTGTTCTGAACATGGCTTTTTGGTTTTTGTTTGGAGAGTTTGATCCTGGCTCAGGACGAACGCTGGCGGCGTGCTTAACACATGCAAGTCGAACGGAAAGTGCCCAGCTTGCTGGGTGACTCGAGTGGCGAACGGGTGAGTAACACGTGGGTGATCTGCCCTGCACTTTGGGATAAGCCTGGGAAACTGGGTCTAATACCGAATACACCTTGCTGGTTGCATGACTGGTGGGGGAAAGCTTTTGCGGTGTGGGATGGGCCCGCGGCCTATCAGCTTGTTGGTGGGGTGATGGCCCACCAAGGCGACGACGGGTAGCCGGCCTGAGAGGGTGTCCGGCCACACTGGGACTGAGATACGGCCCAGACTCCTACGGGAGGCAGCAGTGGGGAATATTGCACAATGGGCGCAAGCCTGATGCAGCGACGCCGCGTGAGGGATGACGGCCTTCGGGTTGTAAACCTCTTTCAGTATCGACGAAGCCTTTTCGGTGACGGTAGGTACAGAAGAAGCACCGGCCAACTACGTGCCAGCAGCCGCGGTAATACGTAGGGTGCGAGCGTTGTCCGGAATTACTGGGCGTAAAGAGCTCGTAGGTGGTTTGTCGCGTTGTTCGTGAAAACCGGGGGCTTAACCCTCGGCGTGCGGGCGATACGGGCAGACTGGAGTACTGCAGGGGAGACTGGAATTCCTGGTGTAGCGGTGGAATGCGCAGATATCAGGAGGAACACCGGTGGCGAAGGCGGGTCTCTGGGCAGTAACTGACGCTGAGGAGCGAAAGCGTGGGGAGCGAACAGGATTAGATACCCTGGTAGTCCACGCCGTAAACGGTGGGTACTAGGTGTGGGTTTCCTTCCTTGGGATCCGTGCCGTAGCTAACGCATTAAGTACCCCGCCTGGGGAGTACGGCCGCAAGGCTAAAACTCAAAGGAATTGACGGGGGCCCGCACAAGCGGCGGAGCATGTGGATTAATTCGATGCAACGCGAAGAACCTTACCTGGGTTTGACATGCACAGGACGCCGGCAGAGATGTCGGTTCCCTTGTGGCCTGTGTGCAGGTGGTGCATGGCTGTCGTCAGCTCGTGTCGTGAGATGTTGGGTTAAGTCCCGCAACGAGCGCAACCCTTGTCTCATGTTGCCAGCACGTAATGGTGGGGACTCGTGAGAGACTGCCGGGGTCAACTCGGAGGAAGGTGGGGATGACGTCAAGTCATCATGCCCCTTATGTCCAGGGCTTCACACATGCTACAATGGCCGGTACAAAGGGCTGCGATGCCGTGAGGTGGAGCGAATCCTTGATCAAAGCCGGTCTCAGTTCGGATCGGGGTCTGCAACTCGACCCCGTGAAGTCGGAGTCGCTAGTAATCGCAGATCAGCAACGCTGCGGTGAATACGTTCCCGGGCCTTGTACACACCGCCCGTCACGTCATGAAAGTCGGTAACACCCGAAGCCGGTGGCCTAACCCCGTGTGGGAGGGAGCCGTCGAAGGTGGGATCGGCGATTGGGACGAAGTCGTAACAAGGTAGCCGTACCGGAAGGTGCGGCTGGATCACCTCCTTTCTAAGGAGCACCACGTCATTCCCCCGTGCCTCACATGGGTGAGGGGTTCGCGGTTGGGAGATCAGTGCCGGCGCCTGTAGTGGGTGTCGGGACGGTGCAGCAGCAAACATGCCGGCCTCGACGGGATTTGGGGTTCGGCGGGAAATCATCGGACACACTATTGGGCTTTGAGACAACACGCCTTGTGCGGTTGTCGCCCCGCTTTGGTGGTGGGGTGTGGTGTTTGATTTGTGGATAGTGGTTGCGAGCATCTAGCAGCAAGTGGGCATGCTCTGGTGGGGCCCCTTTTTTGTGGGGTTTGGCTGGGGTGTGTTTTGTTGTTTGATGTGCAATTTCAAGAGTTTTTTAACTCTTTGGTTTTTTGTGTTGTAAGTGTGTAAGGGCGCATGGTGGATGCCTTGGCACTGAGAGCCGATGAAGGACGTGGGAGGCTGCGATATGCCTCGGGGAGTTGTCAACCGAGCGTGGATCCGAGGATGTCCGAATGGGGAAACCCGGCGCGAGTGATGTCGCGTCACCCTGCGGTGAATATATAGCCGTTGGGGAGGTAACGCGGGGAAGTGAAACATCTCAGTACCCGTAGGAAGAGAAAACAATTGTGATTCCGTGAGTAGTGGCGAGCGAAAGCGGAGGATGGCTAAACCGTGCACATGTGATACCCGGCGGGGGTTGTGTGTGCGGTGTTGTGGGGCGTTTCGTGTCAGGTCCGCCGGCCTGGCCGGGAGTGATAAACCGTGGTGTTAGTCGAAGTGGCCTGGGATGGTCTGCCGTAGCGGGTGAGAGCCCCGTAGGCGAAAACATCACGGCTCCCGTGGAGCTGTCCCCGAGTAGCAGCGGGCCCGTGGAATCTGCTGTGAATCTGCCGGGACCACCCGGTAAGCCTGAATACTTCTCAGTGACCGATAGCGGATTAGTACCGTGAGGGAATGGTGAAAAGTACCCCGGGAGGGGAGTGAAAGAGTACCTGAAACCGTGTGCCTACAATCCGTCAGAGCCCCCCTTCTGGGGTGGGGTGATGGCGTGCCTTTTGAAGAATGAGCCTGCGAGTCAGGGACATGTCGCGAGGTTAACCCGGGTGGGGTAGCCGCAGCGAAAGCGAGTCTGAATAGGGCGTATCCGCACAATTGTGTGTGGTGTAGTGGTGTGTTCTGGACCCGAAGCGGAGTGATCTACCCATGGCCAGGGTGAAGCAGCAGTAAGATGTTGTGGAGGCCCGAACCCACTTAGGTTGAAGACTGAGGGGATGAGTTGTGGGTAGGGGTGAAAGGCCAATCAAACTCCGTGATAGCTGGTTCTCCCCGAAATGCATTTAGGTGCAGCGTTGCGTGGTTCTTATTGGAGGTAGAGCTACTGGATGGCCGATGGGCCCTACTAGGTTACTGACGTCAGCCAAACTCCGAATGCCAATAAGATTGAGCGTGGCAGTGAGACGGCGGGGGATAAGCTCCGTGCGTCGAGAGGGAAACAGCCCAGATCGCCGGCTAAGGCCCCTAAGCGTGTGCTAAGTGGGAAAGGATGTGCAGTCGCGAAGACAACCAGGAGGTTGGCTTAGAAGCAGCCACCCTTGAAAGAGTGCGTAATAGCTCACTGGTCAAGTGATTGTGCGCCGATAATGTAGCGGGGCTCAAGCACACCGCCGAAGCCGCGGCAGCACAGCTTTGTTGTGCTGGGTAGGGGAGCGTCCTGCCTCCGGTGAAGCCACCGAGTGATCGTGTGGTGGAGGGGGTGGGAGTGAGAATGCAGGCATGAGTAGCGATCAGGCAAGTGAGAACCTTGCCCGCCGAAAGACCAAGGGTTCCTGGGCCAGGCCAGTCCGCCCAGGGTGAGTCGGGACCTAAGGCGAGGCCGACAGGCGTAGTCGATGGACAACGGGTTGATATTCCCGTACCCGTGTGTGCGCGTCCCTGATGAATCAATCCCGCTAACCGCCCAAACGACCGTTGACCGTTCACCTTCGGGTGCACGGCGGTGGTCTGCTGCGTGGGACCCGGATTGGTAGTAGTCAAGCGATGGGGTGACGCAGGAAGGTAGCCGTACCAGTCAGTGGTAATACTGGGGCAAACCCCTAGCACGACATCTAGGCAAATCCGGATGTCATATGTGTGAGAGGTGATGCATAGCCGAGTGAGGTGAATTCGGTGATCCTATGCTGCCGAGAAAAGCCTCTAGTGAGTACACACACGGCCCGTACCCGAAACCAACACAGGTGGTCAGGTAGAGAATACCGAGGCGTACGAGTGAACTATGGTTAAGGAACTCGGCAAAATGCCCCCGTAACTTCGGGAGAAGGGGGACCCCGCACCGTCAACACCCTCGCGGTGGGCAGCGGTGGGGGGTGGCACAAACCAGTGAGAAGCGACTGTTTACTAAAAACACAGGTCCGTGCGAAGTCGCAAGACGATGTATACGGACTGACGCCTGCCCGGTGCTGGAAGGTTAAGAGGACCCGTTAACCCCGCAAGGGGTGAAGCGGAGAATTTAAGCCCCAGTAAACGGCGGTGGTAACTATAACCATCCTAAGGTAGCGAAATTCCTTGTCGGGTAAGTTCCGACCTGCACGAATGGCGTAACGACTTCTCAGCTGTCTCAACCATAGACTCGGCGAAATTGCACTACGAGTAAAGATGCTCGTTACGCGCGGCAGGACGAAAAGACCCCGGGACCTTCACTACAACTTGGTATTGGTGCTCGATACGGTTTGTGTAGGATAGGTGGGAGACTGCGAAGCGGCCACGCCAGTGGTCGTGGAGTCGTTGTTGAAATACCACTCTGACCGTATTGGGCCTCTAACCTCGAACCGTCTATCCGGTTCAGGAACAGTGCCTGGTGGGTAGTTTAACTGGGGCGGTTGCCTCCCAAAATGTAACGGAGGCGCCCAAAGGTTCCCTCAACCTGGACGGCAATCAGGTGTCGAGTGCAAGTGCACAAGGGAGCTTGACTGCGAGACGGACAAGTCAAGCAGGGACGAAAGTCGGGACTAGTGATCCGGCACCCCCGAGTGGAAGGGGTGTCGCTCAACGGATAAAAGGTACCCCGGGGATAACAGGCTGATCTTCCCCAAGAGTCCATATCGACGGGATGGTTTGGCACCTCGATGTCGGCTCGTCGCATCCTGGGGCTGGAGCAGGTCCCAAGGGTTGGGCTGTTCGCCCATTAAAGCGGCACGCGAGCTGGGTTTAGAACGTCGTGAGACAGTTCGGTCTCTATCCGCCGCGCGCGTCAGAAGCTTGAGGAAACCTGTCCCTAGTACGAGAGGACCGGGACGGACGAACCTCTGGTCCACCAGTTGTCCCACCAGGGGCACCGCTGGATAGCCACGTTCGGACAGGATAACCGCTGAAAGCATCTAAGCGGGAAACCCCCTCCAAGACCAGGCTTCTCACCCATCAAGTGGGATAAGGCCCCCCGCAGACCACGGGATCAATAGACCAGACCTACACACCGGGCAACCGGCTCAGGGAACTGGCACTAACCGGCCGAAAACTTACACACACAAAACCCGCAACCACACCATCCACAGTCACCAAACAACTGCACCCCACCACCAAACACAACCTCACCACACAAGTGAATAAAGTTACGGCGGAAATAGCGACAGGGAAACGCCCGGACCCATCCCGAACCCGGAAGCTAAGCCTGCCAGCGCCGATGATACTACCCAACCCGGGTGGAAAAGTAGGACACCGCCGAACACACAACTAGAATCACCCCCCACAATTGCGTGGGGGGTGATTCTATATTCGGACACAATTTGCAATCGACGCTATTAAATTCGGGCATAGAACGACCGCGGCAAGCATTTGTTGCCACCGGACTATAAGGTGTCGGGATGCTCGCTACGGATCCCGCGACTCCTATTCGCGTGTTCCTGCAAGCATCGTTCATCGACGAGGAGCTAGGCGCGGGCAGTGGCGTACTGGCTTCACCGCGAACGGCGGTGAGGGTGAAGACCAACGTCAAGTGCCGGCGGTCTGAGCTAGAACGCGACGCAGCTGCGACCGCGCCAGCCTGCAGCCGCGCGCGTTGTGAAAAGTCACGCGCGGCGCGCCGTGTTTGTCGGTGTCGAGGTCGTGCATCGAGTTATGAGGGCTCGGGTGCTGACTATGCGGCGACCTTGCAGGGCGATTCAGGTTTCGTGAGGGGACGTTGCCGGTGCCTGCGGAGCGGGTGGGCCGGTTGATCCTGGTGAAGACGGTTTGTGCGGCGGATGGTGATGGGTGGGTTGTGGTGTATGCGCGGGTGTCGTCTCATGATCAGCGCGCGGATCTGCATCGCCAGGTGGCGCGGGCGACCGGGCGGGGCATGACCGTGGGCCAGGTGGTCACTGAGGTCGGGTCAGGGTTGAACGGGAAGCGCCCGAAGCTACGGCGGGTGTTGTCAGACCCCGATACCAGGGTGGTGGTTGTGGAACACCGGGATCGGTTGGCGCGCTTCGGATCGAATACCTGGAAGCGGCGTTGGCAGCGCAGGACCGCCGGATCGTGGTTGCCGATCCAGGGGAGACCACCGATGATCTGGCAGGCGACATGATCGAGGTTGTGACCAGTATGTACGCGAGGCTCTACGGTCGCCGAGGCGCGCGTAACAGGGCGATGCGAGCGGTCACGGCCGCCAAACGGGATCCCGGCCCGGCGGCATGACCACGCTGGTAGCGCCCGAGTCCGCGCCCACCGCTGTGCGGGCCTACCGGTTTGCCCTGGATCCCACCACGGTGGTGGAGCAGCAGTTGCGCTCGCATTGCGGTGCGGTGCGGTTTGCGTTCAACCACATGCTGGCGATGGTCAAGGCCAATCTGGATCAGCGCGCTGCTGAACGCAGCTATGGCATCGTTGAGTCCGATTTGACCCCGGCATTGAATTGGTCAGCCTACGGGCTGCGTAAGCGATGGAACGAGGTCAAAGATCAGGTTGCGCCGTGGTGGCGGGAGAACTCCAAAGAGGCCTACGCCAGCGGAGCGGCCAATCTGGCTGCTGCATTGTCGAATTGGTCGGCTTCACGATCGGGAGCGCGGCGTGGCAAGCGGTTTCGGAATCCCGCGATTGAAAACTAAACGTGCCCGATTTTCGTGCCGTTCACCACCGGTGCTTTCGGGCTGGGTGATGGTGATCGCCGGCATGTACGTCTGCCCCGTATCGGCGCTGTGCGTACTCATGAGTCCACGCGCAAGCTGGCCCGCCGGGTCGAATCCGGCACCGCACGGATCCAATCGGCGACCATCAGTTTCGAGCGGGGCCGCTGGTTCGTATCGATCACCGTCGAACTGCACCCCATCCCAGCCGCCGCCGGCCAGCAGCGCCCAAAACAGACGGTTGTCGGGGTGGATCTGGGGATCACGCACCTGGCCGTGCTGTCGACTCCCGTCGTCGGGGTCTCCGTCGAGCACGGCATGGTCGACGTCGCTGATCGTCTCGATGCTGCTCAGCAGCAACTGCGCCGGCTGCAGCGTCAGGCGGCGCGGCGGCGCGGCCCAGACAAACGCGCCGGGGTCATTGCATCGGCACGCCGGCGGCGTACCCGGGCGCGGATCGCCCGCCTGCATACCCGGATCTCCAATGCCCGTACCGATGGGCTGCACCAGTTGACCACCGCGCTGGCCGACCGCTTCGCAGTGATTGTGGTCGAGGATCTCAACGTGGCCGGGATGCTGGCCAATCATCGGCTCGCGGGGCGGATCAGCGCTACCGGCTGGGCCGAACTGCGCCGCCAGCTCGACTACAAAACCCGTGATCGTGACGGTCAGCTGATCGTGGCCGACCGGTTCTATCCCAGTTCGAAAACCTGCTCCAACTGTGGCGTGGTGAAAGCCAAACTGCGTCTGTCCCAACGGATCTACCACTGCGAGGCATGCTCGATGAGCATCGACCGTGATCGCAATGCCGCTGCGAACCTGGCCGCCTTGGCGGTCAGTGCCACAGCTACGTCCTCCCCGAGTTGCGGGGCGACGCTAAACGAGCCCGCTGGAAACCCGCACAAGACCAGCCCCGCTGGCAGCAGGTACCGCCACGGGAAGTCCCCCGAGGACAACGCCGCATGAGCAATCACGCGGCTACCGTTGAGTGTGTGCAACCAAAGCACATTCAGGGTAGAAAGACATACGTGGCCCAGGACAGGCAAGGCGGCAGCGACGAACGGCGCCCCCGCGGTTCCTCCAACAACGGCGGACCGCGACGCGGACCACGTCAGGGGTCGGCGCCGCGCTCCTCTGGCCCCAACCGGGCTCGCCGCGCCCAGCCCCAATCCACGTCGGGAGCGTCACCCGAACAGTCCGGCCCGACGCTTCCGCCGGACATCGAAGCACGCCAGCTATCCCCCGAAATCCGCCGCGAACTCACCACACTCGACCGCAGCACCGCCGATTTCGTCGCGCGCCATCTGGTGGCGGCCGGTGAACTCCTCGACGAGGATCCCGAGGCGGCCCTGGAGCATGCCCGCGCCGCCAGGGCCCGCTCGGGCCGGATCGCGGCCGTGCGCGAAGCGGTCGGAATTGCGGCGTACCGCTGTGGCGACTGGGCACAGGCACTCGCCGAGCTGCGGGCCGCCCGCAGGTTGGGCAGTAAGTCCCCGCTGTTGCCGCTGATCGCCGACTGCGAGCGAGGTGTCGGCCGTCCCGAGCGTGCGATCGAGTTGGCCCGCAGTCCCGAGGCCGCGCAGCTCACCGGCGACGACGCCGACGAACTGCGCATCGTCGTGGCCGGCGCCCGGTCCGACCTGGGACAGCTGGACCAAGCACTGGCGATCCTGTCGACGCCACAACTCGATCCGACGCGCACCGGGCAGACCGCCGCTCGCCTGTTCTACGCCTACGCTGAAACGCTGCTCGCACTGGGTAGGGAGGAAGAAGCTCTGCAGTGGTTCATCAACGCCGCCGCCGCGGATGTCGAGGGCGTGACCGACGCCGAAGAGCGGATCACGGAGCTCGCGTGACGTGACGACCCTTGCGCAAGAACACGATTGCTTGCTTCTCGATCTCGACGGCACGGTGTTCCGCGGCCACGAACCCACGCCCGGCGCCGTCGACACGCTCGCGGCGGTCACCGCCCGCACGTTTTACGTCACGAACAACGCCTCACGCGGACCCAGTGAGGTTGCCCAGCACCTACGTGCCATGGGCTTCACCGCCGCGCCCGACGACGTCGTCACCAGTGCGCAGAGCGCCGCCCACCTGCTGGCGGAGCGCTTGCCGGCCGGGGCGCCGGTGCTCATCGTCGGCACCGAATCGCTGGCCGCCGAGATCAGAAACGTCGGCCTCAAACCCGTCCGGTTGTGGTCGGACGACCCCGTCGCCGTCGTCCAGGGCCATTCACCCGAGACCGCATGGCCCGACCTGGCCGAGGCCGCCCTGGCCATCAGGGGCGGCGCGCTGTGGGTCGCGGCCAACGTCGACCGCACGCTGCCCTCCGAACGGGGCCTGCTACCCGGAAACGGCTCGATGGTCGCAGCGTTGCAGGCAGCCACCGACCGTGAGCCGAAGGTCGCAGGCAAGCCGCAGCCGACTCTGCTGACAGATGCGTTGTCCCGCGGCAACTTTCGTACACCGCTGGTCGTCGGCGACCGGCTCGACACGGATATTGCGGGTGCCAACGCCGCCGGCCTGCCCAGTCTGTTGGTGCTCAGCGGTGTCAGCACCGCCGACGAAACCGTGCGCGCAGTCGTCGGCGAGCGGCCCAACTACATCGCCGCCGACCTTCGCTCGCTGTACAGCCGCGCCGACGCCCTGCGGGTCGGGCCGCACCCGGCCTGGCGCATCGACATCGGCGAGGCCGCGGTGACCGTCCACAACGCGGGCAGTGAGCCGAGGGACTCGCTCACGGTGGTGCGCGCGACCGCGAACGCCGTGTGGAATTCCGGCCTCGACGGCCAGCCGTTCGCAATCGTCGCCGGCGACTACATCGCCCGAAAGGCGCTGGAACGCTGGTCACTGCTGACGTCCCCGATCGACTAGCGTGAATACCGATATGAGTACCGAACCTGACGAGATCCGCGCCCGGATCGCGGCGTTGCTGGCCGATCTGCCCGACGTCGACGGCACGGACCCCGCCGACGTCGACATCGACAGCCTCGCCGCGAAGTTGGAGGAGGCGCACGACCTGCTGGTGCACGCGCTGGAATCGGTCGAGAAAGGTCCAGCGCCCACAGAGACGCCGGACGGGTGACCGCAGGTGACGCGGCGCGCTCGTGTTGACGCCGAGCTGGTGCGGCGCGGGTTGGCGCGCTCGCGGCAGCAGGCCGCGGAACTGATCGGCGCTGGCCTCGTCAGCATTGACGGGATGCCTGCGGCGAAGCCCGCGACGGCAATCGCATTGACCGCGGCGCTCACCGTCGAAGCCGACGAACGCTCATGGGTGTCCCGCGGCGCGCACAAGCTCATCGGCGCATTGGACGCCTTCGGCATCCCGGTGACCGATGCCCGCTGCCTGGATGCCGGCGCCTCGACCGGCGGGTTCACCGAGGTGCTGCTGGATCGCGGTGCCCGCGAGGTGGTGGCCGTCGACGTCGGATACGGCCAGCTCGCGTGGACGCTGCGGTCGGATGAGCGGGTGACGGTGTTGGAGCGCACCAACGTCCGTGAGCTGACACCGGGGCGCATCGGCGGACCGGTCGACCTGGTGGTCGCCGATCTGTCCTTCATCTCGCTGTCGACCGTGTTGCCCGCGCTCGTTTCGTGTGCGTCGGACGACGCCGATATCGTTCCCATGGTGAAACCACAATTCGAGGTCGGCAAGGATCGTGTCGGCGCCGGCGGAGTCGTGTCCGACCCGCAGCTGCGCGCCGGCGCCGTGCTCGCTGTCGCCGGCCGGGCCGCTGAACTGAATTGGCACACCGTCGGCGTCACCGCCAGCCCGCTGCCCGGCCCGTCGGGGAACGTCGAATACTTTCTGCACCTGCGCGCCCGGACCGACCGTCCCCTGACGGGTGAGGAGCTCGAGCAGGCCGTGGAACGCGCCGTCGCCGAGGGGCCCCAGTGACGGCTGAACGCACGATCCTGTTGGTGGTACACACCGGACGCGACGAGGCCACCGAGACGGCCCGCAGGGTGGAGAAGGTGCTGGGCGACAACGGCATTGGCCTGCGGCTGCTGTCCGCGGAGGCGGTTGACCGCGGTTCGTTGCACCTCGCGCCCGACGACATGCGTGCCCTCGGCGTCGATATCGAGGTCGTCGACGCCGATGAGAGCGCGGCCGAAGGCTGTGAGCTCGTCCTCGTCCTCGGCGGCGACGGGACCTTCCTGCGCGCAGCGGAGCTGGCCCGCAACGTCGAAATCCCAGTGCTGGGCGTCAATCTGGGCCGCATCGGGTTCCTCGCCGAAGCCGAGGCGGATTCGATCGACACGGTGCTCGACCATGTAGTCAACCGCGATTACCGCGTCGAGGAACGCATGACGCTCGACGTCGTGATCCGTGCCGAGGGCCGGATTGTCGACCGCGGATGGGCGCTCAACGAAGCCAGCCTGGAGAAGGGCCCGCGACTCGGCGTTCTGGGCGCGGTTCTCGAGGTCGACGGCCGTCCGGTTTCGGCATTCGGCTGCGACGGCGTGCTGGTAGCGACGCCGACCGGCTCCACTGCGTGGGCGTTCTCGGCTGGCGGCCCGATCGTATGGCCGGATCTGGAAGCGATCCTGGTTGTGCCCAACAACGCCCACGCCCTGTTCGCGCGGCCGATGGTCACCAGTCCCAACGCCGCCATCGCGATCGAGATCGAGGCGGACGGCCATGACGCACTGGTGTTTTGCGACGGTCGCCGCGAGATGGTGGTGCCCGCAGGCGGTCGGCTCGAGGTGACGCGCTGCGGTACGCCGGTCAAATGGGTGCGACTGGACAGCGCCCCGTTCACCGACCGCCTGGTGCGAAAGTTCCGGCTGCCGGTCACGGGTTGGCGCGGACAGTAGTGCTCTCCGAGATCCGTATCGAATCGCTGGGCGCGATCAGCACCGCGACCGCTGAGTTCGACCGCGGGCTGACCGTGCTGACCGGAGAGACCGGTACCGGCAAGACGATGGTGGTGACTGGCCTGCACCTGCTTGGCGGTGCGCGTGCCGACGCCACCCGGATCCGGTCGGGCGCCGACCGCGCCGTTGTCGAAGGCCGGTTCAGCACAGGCGAGCTCGGCGATGGGGTGGCAGCGCAGGTTGACGAGATTCTCGACGCGTCGGGAGCGGAGCGCGACGAAGACGGCAGTGTCATCGCGGCGCGATCGGTCAGCCGCGACGGGCCGTCCCGGGCCTACCTCGGCGGACGCAGTGTTCCTGCTAAGTCGTTGAGCACGTTCACCACCGAGCTGCTCACGCTGCACGGCCAGAACGATCAGCTGCGCCTGATGCGCACCGACCAACAGCGTGCCGCGCTGGACCGCTTCGCCGACGTCGGGCCGTTGCTGCGGCGGTATCGCGACGTGCGTGAATCTTGGCAGGCCGCCCGGCGCGACCTGGCCGACAGGAGGCAGCGGGCAAGGGAATTGGCGCAGGAGGCCGACCGGCTGAAGTTCGGCCTCGGCGAGATCGACGCGGTCGATCCGCAGCCCGGTGAGGACGACGCACTGGTTGAAGACATCCGGCGGTTGTCCGAGCTGGATGCATTGCGCGAAGCCGCGCAGGGCGCGCGCGCCGCATTGTCCGGGGCGCCGGACGATGCCGCCGACGTGGACGCCGCGTCGGCAGCCCACGATGTCGGGCAGGCGAAGTCGGCGCTGGAAGCCACCGACGACAGTGCGCTGCGGGCATTGGGGGAGCGGCTCGCGGAGGCGCTGGCCGTCATCAACGACGTGTCCACCGAGCTCGGGGACTACCTGACCGAATTACCCAGCGATGCCAGCACTTTGGAGACCAAGCTGGCGAGGCAGAGCGAATTGCGCTTGCTGACCCGTAAGTACGCCGCCGACATCGACGGTGTCCTGGCGTGGGCACACGAGTCGCGCGAGAGGCTCGTACAGTTGGACGTCTCCGAAGAGACCCTCGCCCGGCTGGAGCGCCAGGTCGCCGAGCTAGAGGCCGAACTCATCACCGCCGCAACCGAACTCAGCAAGGCGCGCACCAAGGCCGCCAAGGGCCTCGCCAAGGCGGTGACAGCCGAGCTATCCGGATTGGCCATGGCTGACGCCGAGTTCACGGTCGCCGTGTCCCAACTGTCCGTCCGAGGCGACGACTCCGCGCCGATCACGCTGCCGTCAGGCACGACTGTACACGCGGGATCCGAGGGCGCCGACGCGGTGGATTTCGGTTTCTCGGCGCATCGCGGGACGGACGTGCTGCCGTTGAACAAGAGTGCGTCGGGTGGTGAGCTGTCCCGCGTGATGCTCGCGCTCGAGGTCGTCCTCGCTGCGTCCGCCGAAGGCACCACAATGGTTTTCGACGAGGTCGATGCCGGCGTCGGCGGGCGCGCCGCGGTACAGATCGGACGGCGGTTGGCGCGGCTGGCGCAGACCCACCAAGTCATCGTCGTCACACATCTGCCGCAAGTCGCGGCCTACGCCGACATCCATCTTGTCGTCGACAGCGCCGGGCGAAACAAGGCCAGCGGAGTCCGTCGGCTCGACGACGATGACCGAGTGGCCGAGCTGGCCCGCATGCTGGCCGGCCTCGGCGATTCGGACAGCGGACGGGCCCATGCGCGCGAGCTGCTCAGCGCGGCGCAAGACGACCGCGCGAAGGTCTCCTAACTGTGGCAGGTGTGACAAAAGCGAACTTGTGAGGCTGGTGTTACGGCGCGCCTCCCGCTGCCGGTTGGCCTTCACCGACAGAATCGCCCCATGAAGATGTCAGCGCTGCTATCCCGTACTGCCAGCTCACGGCCGGGCATCACCGGCACGGCCCGAGTGGACCGCGACATCGATCGGCTGCTGCAGCGCGTCGGACCCGGGGACATCGTGGTGATCGACGCGCTGGATCTGGACCGCATCACTGCGGACGCGCTGGTCGAAGCCAATATCGCCGCAGTGGTCAACGCGTCGCGGTCGATCTCCGGCCGTTATCCCAATTTGGGGCCCGAGGTGCTGGTGAACAACGGCGTCACCCTGATCGACGAGACCGGCCCAGAGGTGTTCAAGCGCGTCAAGGACGGAGCCCGAGTCCGGCTGTACGACGGCGCCGTGTACGCAGGCGATCGCCGACTCGTCTGTGGCACCGAGCGGACCGACCACGAGATCCACGAACTGATGCACGACGCCAAGAGTGGCCTGGTTGCCCACCTGGAGGCATTCGCGGGCAACACCATCGAGTTCATCCGCAGTGAAAGCCCTCTGCTCATCGACGGCATCGGCATCCCCGACATCGACGTCGACCTCAATCGCCGCCACGTCGTGATCGTGGCCGAGGAGCCCAACGCCGCCCACGACCTGAAGGCCCTCAAACCCTTCATCAAGGAGTACCAGCCGGTACTGATCGGCGTCGGCAGCGGAGCCGACATACTGCGCAAGGGCGGGTACCGCCCGCAGCTGATCGTCGGCGACCCGGAACGCATCACCGCCGAGGTGTTGCGCTGCGGTGCGCAGGTGGTACTGCCCGCCGACGCCGACGGGCACGCGGCCGGGCTCGAGCGCATCCAAGACCTCGGTGTCGGAGCGATGACGTTCCCGGCGGCGGGGTCGGCCGCCGACCTTGCGCTGCTGCTGGCGGACCACCACGGGGCCTCGCTGATCGTCACCGCCGGTCACACCGCAAGCATTGAAGAGTTCTTCGATCGGTCACGACAACACAGCACCCCGTCGACCTTCCTGACCCGCCTCAAGGTGGGTGAGAAGTTAGTCGACGCCAAGGCCGTCGCGACCCTGTACCGAAGCCGAGTCTCCGGAGGCGCAATCGCCCTGTTGGTGCTGGCCATGTTGGTCGCCGTCATCGTCGCGCTGTGGGTATCGCGGGCGGACGCCGCGCTGATCGACTGGGTCGTCGACTACTGGAACCGTTTCTCGCTGTGGGTTCAGAGCTCGGTCACCTAAGGATGTGGCGCGGTGATATCTCTACGCACACATGCGATTTCGCTGGCCGCAGTGTTTCTCGCCCTTGCCATAGGGGTGGCACTGGGATCCGGGCTGCTGTCCAACACAGTCCTGTCCGGCCTGCGTGACGACAAGCACGAGCTGCAGAACCAGATCAACGGGCTCACCGACCAGAAGAACGCGCTCAACGAAAAGCTAAGTGCCACAGGAGAATTTGACGCACAGATGTCTCCTCGCATCCTGCGGGACACCATGTCGGGCAAGTCTGTCGTGCTGTTCCGCACCCCGGACGCGGAGGACGACGACGTCGAGGCGCTGTCCCGATCGGTGGAGCAGGCCGGCGGCACGGTCACCGGGACGGTGTCACTGACCGAGGAGTTCGTCGACGCCAACTCCGCGGAGAAGCTGCTTTCGGTGGTGAACTCGCCGATCGTGCCCGCCGGAGCCCAGCTGAGCACGAAGTCGGTGGATCAAGGTTCGCAGGCCGGCGACCTGTTGGGCATCACGCTGCTGATTAATAGGGACCCCAAGGCCCCGCCAGTCAACGACCAGCAGCGGGACACCGTGCTGGCCGCTCTGCGTGACACCGGCTTCATCACATACGGCACCGAACGAATCGGCGCGGCCAACACCGCCCTGATCGTCTCCGGCGGCGGCCTCGGCGACGACGCGGGGAACAAAGGCGCCACGGTCGCCCGTTTCGCTGCCGGCCTGGCCCCACACGGCTCCGGCACCGTCATCGCGGGCCGCGACGGCTCCGCCTCCGGGACCGCCGCGGTGGCGGTGACAAGGTCCGATGCCGGCCTGACGGCCGCGGTCAGCACTGTCGACGACATCGATGCGGCGTCCGGGCGCATCACCACGGTGTTGGCTCTACAGGACCTCATCGGCGGAGGACGGCCCGGCCAGTACGGCATCGGGCAGGGTGCGACGTCGGTAACAATCCCGCAATAGTCCCCCGCAAGCGGGTGGGGCCCCCAGCCTGCCAGGGGAGTGCCCCCCGGCGCGTCAGCGACGGCTTGTCGGGGTCGGTGTTAAGGTGGGGTTCCGTGGGTCGGCAGGCCCCAGCTAGTCATTGCGATGCCCTGCCCGTCGTCACGGAGGTTGCTCTTGCCAGCGTTACGCAAGCACCCGCAAACCGCCACGAAGCACCTCTTTGTCAGCGGCGGCGTGGTTTCTTCGCTCGGTAAGGGCCTCACCGCGTCCAGCCTCGGGCAGTTGCTGACTGCGCGGGGCCTGCAGGTCACAATGCAGAAACTCGACCCGTACCTCAACGTCGATCCGGGCACCATGAACCCGTTCCAGCACGGCGAGGTGTTCGTCACCGAGGACGGCGCCGAGACCGATCTCGACGTCGGACACTACGAGCGTTTCCTCGACCGTAACCTGTCCGGGTCGGCGAATGTGACTACCGGACAAGTGTATTCATCGGTGATCGCCAAGGAACGCCGCGGCGAGTATCTCGGCGACACCGTTCAGGTCATCCCGCACATCACCGATGAGATCAAGAGCCGCATCCTGGCAATGGCGCAACCCGACGCCGAAGGCAACCGGCCAGACGTGGTGATCACCGAAATCGGTGGCACCGTGGGTGATATCGAGTCGCTGCCGTTCCTGGAGGCCGCTCGTCAGGTCCGCCACGAGGTCGGCCGCGAGAACTGCTTCTTTCTGCACGTTTCATTGATCCCGTATCTGGCGCCATCGGGTGAGCTCAAGACCAAACCCACCCAGCACTCGGTCGCCGCGCTGCGCAGCATCGGTATCACCCCCGACGCGCTGATCTTGCGCTGCGACCGCGACGTGCCCGAACCGCTGAAGAACAAGATCGCCCTGATGTGCGACGTCGACATCGACGGCGTGATCTCCACCCCGGATGCACCGTCGATCTACGACATCCCGAAGGTGCTGCACCGCGAGGAGCTCGACGCCTATGTGGTGCGGCGACTGAATCTGCCGTTCCGCGACGTCGACTGGAGCGAGTGGGACGACCTGCTGCGCCGCGTGCACGAACCGCAGGAAACAGTGCGGATCGCTCTGGT
Source organism: uncultured Actinomycetota bacterium (assembly GCA_963800125.1). Taxonomy (GTDB): domain Bacteria; phylum Actinomycetota; class Actinomycetes; order Mycobacteriales; family Mycobacteriaceae; genus Mycobacterium. Next base: position 67,501 of record CAWDAC010000017.1, read on the forward strand.
GGGCAAGTACATTGACCTCTCCGACGCATACCTGTCCGTGGCCGAAGCGCTGCGTGCCGGCGGCTTCAAACACCGCGCCAAGGTCGAGATGCGGTGGGTGGCCTCCGACGACTGCGAAACCGACAGCGGCGCCGCCGCTGTACTCAGCGACGCACACGCCGTGCTGATTCCCGGCGGCTTCGGCATCCGGGGCATCGAGGGCAAGATCGGCGCGATCCGGTACGCGCGCAAGCGCGGCTTGCCGGTCCTCGGTCTCTGCCTGGGTCTGCAGTGCATCGTCATCGAAGCGGCCCGATCGGTGGGGCTCACCGAGGCGAACTCATCGGAGTTCGATCCGTCCACCCCCGACCCGGTGATCTCCACGATGGCTGATCAACGCGACGCAGTCGCGGGCGAGGCCGACCTCGGCGGCACCATGCGGCTCGGTGCCTACCCTGCGGTGCTCGAGCCCGGTTCCATTGTGGCGAAGGCATATGGGACCACGGAGGTCTCCGAACGGCACCGACATCGTTATGAGGTCAACAACGCTTACCGCGACCGCATCTCCGAAAGCGGGCTGCGGTTCTCCGGAACATCGCCCGACGGGCACCTGGTGGAGTTCGTCGAGTATGCCCCCGATGTCCATCCGTTCGTGGTGGGGACCCAGGCCCATCCGGAGTTGAAGAGCCGTCCCACCCGGCCGCATCCGTTGTTTGCGGCTTTCATCGGGGCGGCGCTGGACTACAAGGCCGGCGAGCGATTGCCGGTGGAGATCCCCGAGCAGCGAGCCAACGGAGCCGAGCACCCGGACAACGTGGGCCAGCTGGTCCAGGATGGCTCCCGGGAAAAATCTAAAGTCCGTGGCTGAGCACGATTTCGAGACGGTCGCCTCCGAAACCATCTACGTCGGAAAGATTTTCGCGTTGCGCGCCGATGAGGTGCGGATGCCCAGGGGGAACATCGCCAGACGCGAAGTCGTCGAGCATTACGGTGCGGTGGCCGTCCTGGCGATGGACGACGACGACAACATCGTGCTGGTGTATCAATACCGCCACCCGGTGGGCCGGCGCCTGTGGGAACTGCCGGCAGGGCTGCTGGACCTGGGCGGCGAGCCGCCGCACATCACTGCTGCGCGGGAACTGAAGGAAGAGGCCGGGTTGTCCGCGCAGAACTGGCGCGTCCTGGTCGATCTCGTAACCGCGTCGGGCTTCAGCGACGAGAGTGTGCGCGTGTACCTCGCCACCGGCTTGGCCGATGTCGGCAGGCCCGATGCCCATGACGAAGAGGCCGATCTGGTGGTGCGGTGGTTCTCCCTTGACGAGGCGGTGCGGATGGCGCTCAACGGCGAGATCGTGAACACCATTGCGGTGAGCGGAATTCTCGCCGCACATACGGTTCGGGGCGACTTCGATTCGTTGCGACCGGTCGACGCGCCGTGGGTTGACAAGCCGAATGCCTTCGCGCGCCGAAAGGGGCATGCATGACGACGTCGTCTGCTCTTAGCGCAAGCGGCTCATCGATGTTTCGGCCGGCTCTCGAGGACCAACTGCAGGGCTACCTCGACCACTTGACGATCGAGCGTGGCGTTGCCGCCAACACGTTGAGCTCCTACCGGCGCGATCTGCGGCGCTACGCCGAGCACCTCACCGTGCGCGGCATCGACGACCTGGGCAAGGTCAGCGAAACCGACGTGAGCGACTTTCTGGCCGCGCTGCGCCGCGGTGACGCGGACACCGGAACGGCTCCGCTGTCGGCGGTGTCGGCGGCCCGCGCACTGATCGCGGTTCGCGGATTGCACCGCTTCGCCGCTGCGGAAGGGCTCACCGAACTCGATGTGGCCCGCGCGGTCAAGCCGCCGACGCCGAGCAGGCGGCTGCCGAAGAGCCTGACCATCGATGAGGTGCTGGCCCTGCTGGAGGGTGCGGGCGGCGACAGTGACGCGGACGGCCCGCTGACGCTGCGCAATCGGGCCATGCTCGAGGTGCTGTATTCCACCGGCGCGCGGATCTCCGAGGCGGTGGGGCTCGACGTGGACGACATCGACACCTACGCCCGCTCGGTGTTGTTGCGGGGCAAGGGCGGAAAGCAGCGGCTGGTGCCGATCGGTCGTCCGGCGGTGAGCGCGCTGGACGCTTACCTGGTGCGCGGGCGCCCGGACCTGGCCCGGCGCGGCAAGGGCACGCCGGCGATCTTCCTCAACTCCCGCGGTGGACGGCTGTCGCGACAAAGCGCATGGCAGGTACTGCAGGACGCCGCCGAACGGGCAGGAATCACCGCCGCGGTGTCGCCGCACACCCTGCGGCACTCCTTCGCCACCCACCTGCTCGACGGCGGCGCCGACGTCCGCGTGGTGCAGGAGCTCCTCGGCCACGCGTCGGTCACCACCACGCAGATCTACACTCTTGTCACCGTGCACGCGCTGAGGGAGGTCTGGGCCGGGGCACACCCGCGGGCGCGTTGAAACAACCCGCGCGGTCGGTCGTGGAGGGGATATGAGCAAGCACGACGTAGCGATCATCGGGGCAGGTCCCGCGGGCGTCGCCATGGCGGTCAGCCTGCGCGACCGTGGCTTGCGCCCGTCTTCTCATCGACCGGGCCGACGCGGTCGCGCTTCCTGGCGGGCCGTTACGACCGGCTCAAACTCAACACCGGTCGTCCATTCTCGCACCTGCCAAAGCGCCCATACCCGAAGGGGACACCGATGTTTCCGCACCGCGACGACGTCGTCGCCCACTTCGATCGGCACGCGCACGAGGACGGCATCGAACTGCTGCTGGGCACCGAAGTCCATCGCATCGACCGAGGGCGCGGGGCTGGCGGCTGCACACCTCGTCGGGCGACATCGATGCGCGCCAGGTGGTGGTCGCCGACGGGAACGAGCACACGCCGTGCATTCCCGAATTCCCGGGCGCCGAGGGCTCCACCGATCGGGATGCTGCACTCGTCTGCGTACCGCAACCCGTCGCCGTATGCGGCAAGCGGGTGCTGGTGGTGGGCTCCGGCTCGTCCGGGATGGAGATCGCGCACGACCTCGCGACGGGCGGGGCCGCCAAGTCTGGTTGGCGGTCCGCACGCCGCCGAACATCATGCTGCGCTCGCTTCCCGGCGGCCTGCCGGGCGACCTGGTGTCGCTGCCGCTGTATCACGCCCCGGTCCGAATCGCCGACGCGGTGGGCCGGGCGGCGCGGAAAGCGAACCTCGGCGATCTCAGCGAGTTCGGGCTGCCGATCCCCGACCAGGGGACGTTGAGCGCGTCAAGCGTCTGGACGGGTCCCGCGTTGGTCGATATGGACGTGATCGACGCGATCAGGGGCGGATCGATCGAGGTGGTCCCGACCGTTGACGCCTTCGAAGGAAGCAAGGTCGTGCTCGTGGACGGACGCGGCTGGACCCGGACGCCGCCATTCTCGCGACCGGATACAGTTCGCGGACTCGAACCGCTTGGTCGGCCATCTCGGCGTCCTCGACGAACGGGGCAAACCGGTCGTCATCGGTGAAAAGCCCGCCGCCGAGGGCCTGCGCTTCCTCGGATACACTGATCCGACCGTCATTCATCGGCTTCATCGCAAGCTGTCCCGGCGGATGGCCAAGCGGATCGCCAGAGGAATTGTCAGCCGGCTAGATACTCCGACTCAAGCACCAGGTCGGGAATGAGCGTCTGGTACTCCAGATGCGTCTTGTGCTCGACGGTGTTCCACAGCTTGCCCTGCTGCTCACGCATGTATTCGCGGTATTCGGGGGCGCCGGGAATGCGGACGTTGTCGGCGACGGCGATGGATCCGGTATGCAGCCAGCCGCGCCCGAGAATGCTCTGCAGATCCGGCAGATAGGCGTTCTTGTCGTGGTCGATGAACAGCAGATCGACCTTCCCGGCGCCGAAACCGTGCTCGTTCGCCAGCGCATCGAGCGTCTGGCCGCCATCCCCAATGGTGCCGACCACGCAGGTAACGCGGTCGTCGACACCCGCGTGCGCCCAAATCCGGCGGGCCACTTCGGCATTGGCCGCCGCGAACTCGACGCTGTACACCTCCGCCGCCGGGGCCGCGCGGGCGATTCGCAGCGAGCCGTAGCCGCAGTAGGTGCCGAGTTCGAGCGCAGTTCCGGGGTTCGCACGGCGGACGGCGGCGTCGAGCAGCTCGCCCTTCTCATCCCCGACGTTCACCAGCATCGACTCCTCGGTGGCGAACTTGTCGATGGTGGCCAGCACGTCGTCGACATCGCCGCGTCGCGCATTGGCTTCTACGTACGCCGCGCAGGCTTCCTCCCGACCGTCGCCGAACTGGCCGGTCTTGATGAACCGGGGCAGACCCATTCCAAGCCGCCACACCGACGAACGCAGGAACGGCATCCGCCGCTTCAAGCGCATGGTTGCCAGCCTAGATGGGTGCCAAGCCGAATCGGCGGGCATCTTGCAGCGGGTCTGCTCGTCCAGGCCCATCCGCACGGTTAAACTTTCCCGGATGTTCGCCATGCCTCTTTGTCTGACCACCGACGGTGGGGCATGACCGACGACGGGGGCGCTCCGGAGCTGGGCCTGACCGGTCGTGTACCGCGGACCATTCCCGAGCCCAAGCCGAAGACCGTGCATGGGCCGGCGAAGGTCATCGCGATGTGCAACCAGAAGGGTGGCGTCGGCAAGACCACCTCGACCATCAACCTGGGCGCCAGCCTCGCCGAATACGGTCGCCGGGTGTTGCTGGTCGACCTCGACCCGCAGGGCGCGCTGTCGGCCGGGCTCGGGGTTCCGAACTACGAGCTGGACCACACCGTCCACAACCTGCTGATCGAGCCGCAGGTGTCCATCGACGACGTCCTCATGCACACCCGCGTCAAGCACATGGACCTCGCGCCGAGCAACATCGACCTGTCGGCGGCGGAGATCCAGCTGGTCAACGAGGTCGGCCGGGAACAGTCGCTGGCCCGCGCGCTGCATCCGGTGCTGGACCGCTACGACTACGTGCTGATCGACTGCCAGCCGTCGCTGGGCCTGCTCACCGTGAACGGGCTGGCCTGCGCCGACGGCGTGATCATCCCGACCGAATGCGAGTACTTCTCACTGCGCGGCCTTGCGTTGCTGACCGACACCGTCGAGAAGGTGCACGACCGGCTGAACCCGCGGCTGGGCATCGGCGGCGTCCTGGTCACCCGTTACGACCCGCGCACCGTCAATGCCCGCGAAGTGATGGCCCGCGTCGTGGAACGGTTCGGTGACCTGGTATTCGACACCGTGATCACCCGGACCGTGCGCTTCCCGGAGACCAGCGTCGCGGGTGAGCCGATCATCACGTGGGCGCCGAAATCCGGTGGCGCCCAGGCATATCGCTCGTTGGCCCGCGAGGTCATCGACCGGTTCGGTTCGTGAACACTGAGACACAACCGGCGGAGTCGAAGCAGACAGGCTTCCAGGTCCGGCTGAGCAATTTCGAGGGACCGTTCGATCTGCTGCTGCAGCTGATCTTCGCGCATCGCCTCGACGTCACCGAGGTGGCGCTGCATCAGGTGACCGACGATTTCATCGCCTACACCAAGGCGGTCGGCCCTCAGCTCGAACTGGACGAGACGACCGCGTTCCTGGTGATCGCGGCGACCCTGCTGGACCTGAAGGCGGCCCGCCTGCTGCCTGCAGGCGAGATCCACGACAACGAAGACCTCGCGCTGCTGGAGGTGCGGGACCTGCTGTTCGCCCGCCTGCTGCAGTACCGGGCGTTCAAGCATGTCGCGGAGATGTTCGCCGAGCTCGAGGCCGCCGCGCTGCGCAGCTATCCGCGGGCGGTGTCGCTGGAGGACCGCTACGAAGACCTGCTGCCGGAGGTGATGCTGGGCGTCGACGCCCTGTTGTTCTCCCAGATCGCGGCGAGCGCGTTCACACCGCGGCCGGTACCTATGGTGGCCACCGAGCACCTGCACGAATTCATGGTGTCGGTGCCCGAACAGGCCGGGCAGCTGCTGGCCGAGCTGGTACGCCGCGGGCCGGGGCAGTGGGCCACGTTCTCGGAGCTGGTCGCCGACTGCAGGGAACCGATCCTGATCGTGGGCCGATTCCTGGCGCTGCTCGAACTGTATCGGGCGCGGGCGGTAGCATTCGATCAATCAGAACCGCTTGGTGTGCTCCAGGTTTCGTGGACCGGAGATCGGCCATCCAGCGAAGTTATAACGGCCACTGAGACGGTGGAAGAGCCAAACGATGACTGATGACATTCCGGATCCGATGACTGATGACATTCCGGATCTCGATCTGGGCATCGAGGTCGCCACTCCGCCGGAGTTGGAGGATGCCGAGCTCGGTGCGGTACTGGAGGCGCTGCTGCTGGTGGTGGACACCCCGGTGACCGTCGATGCGCTGGCCGCGGCGATCGAGCAGCCGGCCTACCGGGTGGCCGCCAAGCTGCAGCTGATGGCCGAGGAACTCTCCGCCCGCGAAAGCGGCATCGATCTGCGCGAGGCGGGCGGCGGCTGGCGGATGTACACCAGGGCCCAGTACGCGCCGTACGTGGAGCGGCTTCTGCTCGACGGCGCCCGCTCGAAGCTGACCCGCGCGGCGCTGGAAACGTTGGCGGTGGTGGCCTACCGCCAGCCGGTGACACGGGCCCGGGTGAGTGCGGTGCGCGGCGTGAACGTGGACGCGGTGATGCGGACATTGCTGGCCCGTGGCCTCATCACCGAGGCCGGCACCGATCCAGACACCGGCGCCATCACCTTCGCGACAACCGAGCTGTTCCTGGAACGGCTCGGGCTGTCGTCGTTGACTGACCTTCCCGACATCGCGCCGCTGCTGCCCGACGTCGACGTGATCGACGATCTGAGCGAAACGCTCGGCGACGAGCCGCGTTTCGTCAAGCTCAGCGCGCCGCCCGCCGACGACGAGCGGCCGATGTCCTTCGACGTGGACAAAGACTGAGATGGCCGAATCCGAGGGCGTGCGGCTGCAGAAAGTGTTGTCGCAGGCCGGGATTGCCTCGCGGCGCGTCGCCGAGAAGATGATCGTCGACGGGCGCGTCGAGGTCGACGGCCGAGTGGTGACCGAGCTCGGCACCCGGGTGGACCCCGACGTGTCGGTGATCCGCGTCGACGGGACGCGGGTGATGGTCGACGACACCCTGGTGCACCTGGCGCTGAACAAGCCGCGCGGCATGCACTCGACAATGTCCGACGACCGCGGCAGGCCGTGCATCGGCGATCTGGTCGAGCACCGGGTCCGTGGCAACAAGAAGCTCTTTCACGTCGGACGCCTCGACGCCGACACCGAAGGTCTGATGCTGCTGACCAACGACGGCGAGCTGGCACACCGACTCATGCACCCGTCCTTCGAGGTGCCGAAGACATATCTGGCGACGGTCGACCGGCTCGGTGCCGCGTGGCCTCGGCCGCAAGCTGCGTGCCGGGATCGAGCTGGATGACGGGCCGGCGCGCGTCGACGATTTCGCGGTCGTGGACGCGGTGCCCGGCAAGACGATGGTTCGCGTGACGCTGCACGAGGGCCGCAAGCGAATCGTCCGGCGGTTGCTCGCGGCGGTCGGCTTTCCGGTTCAGGAGTTGGTGCGCACCGACATCGGGGCGGTGTCGCTGGGAGACCAGCGTCCCGGCAGCATCCGAGTGTTGGGCCGCAATGAGATCGGTGAGCTGTACAAGGCGGTGGGCCTGTGAGTGGCTCACTGGTGATCGCGGTCGACGGCCCGGCGGGGACCGGAAAGTCCTCGGTATCAAGAGGTTTGGCACGCACCCTGGGTGCGCGCTACCTGGACACCGGGGCGATGTACCGGATCGTGACACTGGCAGTGCTGCGAGCCGGTGTTGACCTGAACGACATCCCGGCCATCGAATCGGCGGCCGCGGACGTTCCGCTCTCGGTGGGGTATGACCCGGACGAGGACCGGGCTTATCTTGACGCAGAAGATGTTTCGGCTGAGATTCGTGGCGACGAGGTGACCAAGGCGGTCTCTGCGGTGTCGGCAGTGCCCGCCGTGCGGACCCGCCTTGTCGGACTGCAGCGCGAGCTGACTGCTGGTCCGGGCAGCGTCGTGGTCGAGGGGCGTGACATCGGCACCGTCGTGCTGCCGGACGCCGATGTCAAGATCTTCCTGACGGCATCGGCGGAGGAGCGGGCGCGTCGGCGCAACGACCAGAACATCGTCAACGGCCTTGGTGATGACTACGAAGCGGTGCTGGCCGACGTGCAGCGCCGTGATCACCTCGACTCGACCCGCCCGGTGTCACCGCTGCGCGTCGCCGACGATGCGCTGGTGGTCGACACCAGCGACATGTCGGAGCCTGAGGTGCTCGACCACCTGGTGGCGCTTGTGAAGCAGGGTGCGCCGCGATGAGTGCCTCGGATGCCGATGGCACCTGGGTCGACGAAGGTGATTGGGAGCTTGCCGATTCGGAGGTAGCCGAGGAGATTGAGGGCAATGGTCCGCCTCCGGTGGTCGCGGTCGTCGGGCGCCCGAACGTCGGCAAGTCCACGTTGGTCAACCGCATTCTCGGTCGCCGCGAGGCGGTGGTGCAGGACGTGCCGGGTGTGACGCGGGACCGCGTTTCCTACGACGCGAACTGGGTGGGGCGCCGGTTTCTCGTGCAGGACACCGGTGGCTGGGAACCCGACGCGAAGGGCTTGCAACAGCTGGTGGCCGAGCAGGCGTCGGTGGCGATGCGAACCGCCGATGCGATCATCCTGGTGGTCGACGCCGTGGTGGGCGCGACGGCAGGCGACGATGCGGCGGCGCGGATGTTGCGGCGGTCCGGCAAGCCGGTGTTCCTGGCGGCCAACAAGGTGGACACCGACCGCGGCGAGGCCGACGCCGCGGCGTTGTGGTCGCTCGGGCTGGGGGAGCCGCACCCGATCAGCGCAATGCACGGCCGCGGGGTGGCGGACCTGCTGGACAAGGTCGTCGAGTCACTGCCCGCGGTGTCCGAGGCCGGCGCCAGCGGTGGCGGGCCACGACGGGTGGCGTTGGTGGGAAAGCCGAACGTCGGCAAGAGTTCACTGCTGAACAAGCTGGCCGGCGACGAGCGGGCTGTGGTGCACGACGTGGCGGGCACCACCGTCGACCCGGTGGACTCGATGATCGAATTAGGCGGCAAGACTTGGCGTTTCGTCGACACGGCGGGACTGCGCCGCAAGGTCGGACAGGCCAGCGGACATGAGTTCTACGCGTCGGTGCGCACCCATGGTGCGATCGACGCCGCCGAGGTGGTCATCGTGCTGATCGACGGCTCGCAGCCGCTCACCGAGCAGGACCAGCGGGTGCTGTCGATGGTCATCGAGGCGGGCCGGGCGCTGGTGCTGGCGTTCAACAAGTGGGACCTCGTCGACGAGGACCGCCGCTACGATCTCGGCCGCGAGATCGAACGCGAACTGGCGCAGGTGCAGTGGGCGCCCCGAGTCAACATCTCAGCCAAGACCGGGCGGTCGGTGCAGAAGCTGGTGCCCGCTTTGGAGACGGCGTTGGAGTCGTGGGATAAACGGATCTCGACGGGCCGGCTCAACACGTTCCTCAAGGAGGTAGTGGCCGCCACGCCGCCGCCGGTGCGGGGCGGCAAGCAGCCCCGGATCTTGTTCGCCACCCAAGCCACCTCGCGACCGCCGACGTTCGTCCTGTTCGCCAGCGGCTTCCTGGAAGCCGGGTACCGCCGCTTTCTGGAGCGGCGACTGCGGGAGACGTTCGGGTTCGAGGGCAGCCCGATCCGGATCAACGTGCGGGTGCGCGAGAAGAGGGGCGCACGCTCGCGATAGGTTGCCGCGGCGCCACTCGCGCGATTCTGTTAGGCCGGTACTCCACGGCCGCACAGTCGTGTTCCACCTCGTGAAGTGGCCGATTTCACCCCATGGCGGCGGCGTGGACGGTGATGATGAGATGGTTTTCGCGGAGGGCTGGCGGCAGCCTTAAGGTTCGGCCAGAGGTAGTGATAAGACGGCACAACACCGGGTAAGGTCGACGATCCTCAGCAAGTGGGCGGGGCTGCTCGTGGCCGCCTTGGCAGTGGCGGCGGTGAGCGGCGTCATTGCGTTGCTCATCCCGCACGTTCCCGCGCCATACCTGCTGGTGCTCTATGTGCTTGTGGTGATGGCTGTCGCCGTCGTGTGGGGCACCGGGATGGCGGTCTTCGCTGCCGTCCTGAGCGTCGTCCTGTTCAACTACCTGTTCGTCAATCCGCCGTTCGCGTTCCATTTTGATGACCCGTCAAACACCATCGGCTCGGTCGCTTTCCTGGCAGCTGCGGTCGTCGTCGGCCAGCTGGCGGCGCGTTTGCGGCGGGCTGCGCTGGAGTCGGCGCGCCTCTCGGAGGAGCAGTTAGCACTACGGCGAATTGCGACGCTGGTCGCGCAGTCGGCTCCAGCGTCGGCGGTCTTCGAGGCCGTCACGCGGGAAGTCGGTCTTCTGTGCGATGCCGATCTCGCGCGGATGGAGCGCTACGAGGAGGACGGAACGGTGACGGGCATCGCCGCCTGGAGCAGGGTGCCGGCCGAACTCGCCGTCGGCATGCGGTTCTCGCTCGTGGGACCGAGCATCGCCCGCGAAGTCCGGGAGACCGCGGGTCCCGTGCGGGTGGCGAGTTTCGCCGGCGCAGCAGGCGCAATCGCCGAGGAGGCGCTCGGGGTCGGTATCCGCTCGTCGATCGGCTGCCCGATCACCGTCGCCGGGCACCTGTGGGGGGTGATCGCGGCCTCGACGAAGAGCAATGAGCCGTTCCCGGCGAACACGGAATCACATATCGCCAACTTCACCGACTTGGTCGCGACCGCCGTTGCGAATGCTGAAAGCCGTGAGGAGCTGGCGGCATCCCGCGCACGAGTCGTCGCCGCAGCAGATGAGGCGCGGCACCGGTTCGAACGGAACCTGCACGACGGAGCCCAGCAACGACTCGTCTCGCTTGCGATCCATCTGCGAATCACCCGCGACGCGGTGCCCGCGGAATTACCGTCAGTTCGCGCAGACCTCGACCGGGTAATCGAGGAACTCGTCGCGGCGGTGGAGGACTTGCGTGAGTTATCGCATGGGCTCCATCCAGCGGTCCTGTCCCACGGCGGCCTCGGTCCCGCGCTGCGGACGCTTGCCCGGCGGTCCTCTATCCCGGCCGAGGTGCACCTCAATTCCAAGGTGCGGTATCCGCCCACCGTTGAGGTGGCGGCCTACTACGTCGTCTCCGAGGCGCTCACGAACACAGCCAGGCATGCCGCGGCCTCTCGGGTGGAGGTGGTCGTCGACGAGCAAGACAGCACACTGTGTGTGTCCACCCACGATGACGGGATCGGTGGAGCAGACCCGCGGCGCGGATCGGGCTTGACCGGGTTGCGTGACAGGGTCGAGGCACTCGGGGGGTTGATCGAGGTGATCAGCGCCGCCGGCCACGGCACGACAATCAAGGTTTCACTGCCGATCGACCAGCAAGTAGGCGAATCAGGCGCCTGATCGCCTGGAGATCTACGGACGCCCGATCGAGGTTGCGGGGCAGCACACTAGGGTTGCCCGAGTGCCCGTCGTCGACATGATCCTGATCGCGTTGGCGGGGGTCGGGGCGGGCGCGATCAACGCCGTCGTCGGCTCGGGCACTCTCATCACGTTCCCGACACTGGTGGCGCTCGGATATCCGCCAGTGACCTCGACGATGTCGAACGCGGTCGGGTTGGTCGCGGGCAGCGTGTCGGGCACCTGGGGATACCGGCGAGAGCTGCGCGGCCAGTGGGACCGTCTGCGCTGGCAGATCCCGGCATCGTTCGTCGGCTCCGTGATGGGTGCGTGGCTGCTGCTGCACCTGCCCGAGAAGGTGTTCACCGAAGTGGTGCCGGTGCTGCTGGTCGGGGCACTGATTCTGGTGGTAGTCGGGCCGCGGATCCAGGACTGGGCGCGCCGACGGGCCGAGGCCGCCGGCCAGTCGGCCGAGCACGTGTCGCCCAGGCGGATGGCTGCGTTGGTGTTGGCCACGTTCGCGGTCGGCGTCTACGGCGGCTACTTCACCGCCGCGCAGGGGATCCTGCTGATGGGTGCGATGGGCGCACTGCTGCCAGAGGACATGCAGCGGATGAACGCCGCGAAGAACCTCCTGGCGCTGGTCGTGAACGTCGTCGCGGCGGTGGCCTACACGCTGGTCGCGTTCGACCGGATCAGCTGGCTGGCAGCGGGTTTGATCGCACTGGGCTCGTTGGTGGGCGGTTTCCTCGGTGCGCACTATGGGCGCCGGTTGTCCCCGAACGCGCTGCGTGCGTTCGTCGTCGTGGTCGGCCTGATCGGGCTGTACCGGCTGCTAACCGTTTAGGGTGGGCGCGGCCGTCTGCGGTAGAGTTTCGACCTGCTGCCGGCGTTGCCGGGCGGCGACGGGCTGTGGCGCAGTTTGGTAGCGCACTTGACTGGGGGTCAAGTGGTCGCAGGTTCAAATCCTGTCAGCCCGACCGCTGAAATGACCTCTGAGCTGCGAAGATGGAACTGTCGCTCGTAGCTCATATGTTCGAACGATGCGAAAATTGTCACAAATTGTCACAGCTCGCGTCAAACTCGCGTTCGAACACTCTTGCGGCGGCCATAAGGCGTTTGCCGGGGATGCGATCGATCCCGGGCAAGGTGCCGGGTTGTGTGGCGCGCGTCTGCGTGGTGCGACCGGGAGGTCAGATCGCATCGATTGTCGACCCGACGATCTCAGCTGTTGATGGGCTGCAGAACTCGAACGTGAGTGGCGTTGGAAGCCATGGCAGTCTTGTCGTTTTTGCAGAACGGTTCCACCCAACTCCGGTCGGGGGTGCGGATCAGTCCGCTGTGTTGGCGGGTGAGCGGGTAAGGCTTTGTGCCGCCTCGAGCAATGCCTCGGGCTGGGCGTGAACGTAGGTGCGGAGCGTGAAGGAGACGTCGGTGTGCCCCAACCAAGCGGCGACCATCGCGATGGGGACGTTCTGGAGGTGCATTAGCGTCGCGCAGGTGTGGCGTGCGTCGTGCAGCCGCACTTGTGGCACGTCGAGATCGCGGATCGCGGCGCTCCAGAGCTTGGTCAGCGTGGACGGGTGGTAGGGCTCGCCGGCTTCGTTGCACACGACGTGTCCGTGGTCGCTGTATGCGTCGCCCATTGCTAGCTGTTCGGCGGCTTGGCGGGCTTTCGCGGCTTTCAGTTCTGCCAACAGCCCATCCGGGATGGGTAGGGTCCGGGCCGCTGACTTGGTTTTCGGATCGGTCTGGTCGAGGGCGTGACCGCGCACATCGACTCGTGTGCGCCCGATGTGGATGACTTTGTTTGTGAAGTCGACGTCGGCCCAGCGCTGGCCGGCGATCTCGCCGCGTCGCATGCCTGCCAGGGCCATGTGCCAGGCGTGCCGGTTGCGATCGGTGGAAATGCCGTCAAGGACGACTTGTACCTGCTTGGCGGTGAAGGTTTCAAACCGTTTTGCTTGGCCAGGGACACGATCGACGAGAAGGGCGACGTTGCGGGTGAGATACCCTTCGGCGACCAATTGTGCGAGAACTTGCCGGAGCGCGGTGACCATGTAGTTGCAGGATCGTGGACTCCACGGTTTGCGTCGGCTCCCGTCGGGGCGCCGCAGGCCGCCGTCCTGGAGTTTGCGTAGGAGATCGTCGATATCGCGGCGGGTCAACTTCTGAACGGGCTTTTCGCCCAATTCAGTTCGGACGGGTTGGAGCATGTACTCATAGCCGGCCGCGGTGGTGGGCTTGATCTTGTGTCGGGACAGTAGCCAATCTGCGCATGCCTGTTCGACGGTCACCGTGGATGGGTGGACGTAGTTGCCCGCGGCGACTTGGCCGAGGGCTTCCGCTAGGGCCACGCGAGCTTCTTTCTCGGTGGCATACCGTCGACGCAGTTGCTTTCGTTTGCCGTCGACGGAGCCGGTATCAACGGTCAGCTGGTAGCGGACGGTGGGTTTACCGCCCGCGCGTCGTGTGAGTTCAACGCGTCGGATCTGCGGAGGTAGCTGGCGTCGTTCAGACATATCGTGCGCGAGATGGGCTGGGCACGCGGTGGTGTTAGGAGGCTGCTTCGGTGTGCGCGGCGATGAAGCGATTTATCTCCGCCGAGCTGACGCGCCGGGTGCTGCCAACCCGCACCCAGCGAAGTTCGCCACCATCGAAGAGTCGGTAGACGGACGACCGACTGATGCGGAGTGCTGTGGCAACCTCAGGGATGGTCAGCAGCACGGCGCGCTTGTTCAGCGGTGCCGAATCACCTCGGCCTTGCCAGTCGCTGGGTGCTTCCATGTTTGGAGCGTAGAACCATGTGAGTGCCCGATGCGACGGCCAAAGTGAAAATTTGTTCGACACATCCCGAGGTAACCGGGGTGAGACGTCGGATCGGATGGAAGATCTCGAAGCCGTTTCCGTTTTCTCTGCCCGAAGCGAAAGCACGGGCGAGTCGGGTTGCGGTTGACCGTCGCATACGCATGCCGTTGCTGGTGAAAGCTGAGGCTGACGTGCCGAGGTCGGTTCAACTACGCTTCCGCCGGGTGTTCGGCTCATCTGTGCCCGGCATCGGGCGCTGTCCCGAAGACGGCGGTAGCTCCGGCGCGGATCTTGCCCACGTTGTCGTGGTGCAGGTCGACCTCGGGGGTGGCGCCGATCGCGCGCAGCGACATGGCTGGCCGGTGGTCGTAGAGGTAGCGCAGGGCGTGGGCGACCTTGGTGGTGGGGACGGTGCGGCAGTATCCCTCGTCGTGGATTTTGGTTGCGGCAGCTTCCCATTCGGCCATGCGCGCGGTGGCCGAGGCCAGCGCGCCGTCTCGCACCTGCGACGTCGCATCGGGTGGCGGTGTCGGGTTGAACCGCCACAGAATCGCCATGCTGTGCGTGGTGGCGAGCAAGGCGAGCGGGGGAACGCAGGCCAGCCCCGCCGATCCATAGCGCATCCACGAATCCACGTGCGCCGTGGTCAGCCAGGCATGCACCGCATTACCGCCGACGCTGACCGCCGCCGCCAGTACAAGGACAATCCAGAAATAGAGCCGGTTCCACAACTGGGTGCGGTACGGGGCCAGCGCCACGATCCCTAACGTCGCCAAAACGATTGTGCCGTCGATGATCAGCGGCCACAGGTATGACGACCAGCCCGGCCATGCCGACATCGCGGCCAAGTCGCGCAGCGATTCGAAGGACAGGACAAAGCTCACGGTGGCGATCCCCGCGGTGAGCCAGACGGCATAACGGCGGCTGCGGCGGACAAGGTGAAGCATTCGCAGCGCCTCGTCGGGGTCGTGAGCGCGTGCCGTATCGGGTCGTGGTACTGCCCGCGGGATCTTGAGCCACCACCGGCGCGGCGAGATGCGCTCGCGCCCCGCCCTGTTCGGCGTGTCCGATGGAATCGTTGCGGCTTCACCTGTCTCGGCGAGCCCTGATGGCGCCGCACCATGTAGCGGGTGGATTGCGACCGCGGTCTGCGATGCCGCAGCGGCGCCGTTCGGCCGTGTCTGGAGTGTGGTCACTGAGGGATCCTCCTGTCACACGCGCGGGGTTGTTGACTGCCGACTGGCCTCGCGGCCGTGGAGCCGCGGCGCTTACCTAACGCCGAACCTAAGTGCGCTCCTCGCCTTATGCGACGGCGGTTCGCGGCGATCTTGACTGGCCCCGGCTGCGCGGTCGGCTGCGTCGGGCACGGTGCGTGAAGTCGTCGGCGAGATGTCGCCGTCCGAAGTGTGTGCAACCGGAACCGGTATCGGGGCGGCGCGTGCGCTGATCCTGTGGCCGGAACTGGTGACCCTGGGCGAGCGCTGCTCCCGATGGCCGTCGTGGCTGTGGCCGCTGATCGTTGACGGCACGATCATCCCGGCCACGTTGGGGATTGTCGCGTTGGCGCCTACCGCGACCAGCTGCGGAATCGGGGGTTGTTCTGGGTGGTTCTGGGGATAGCCGCCCTAGTCAGTGTGGGCGGCAACTTGCTGCACGCCTGGCTTGCCACAGATCAGCTGGCGTCGTGGATGCGGGCCGGTGGCGAAACGTGGCGGCAAGGCGGTGTCGCACCGGGTTTCTCATGCCATATCGCGGCAGGCTGTTCGACGAGGTGGAGTTCGCCCGTGGGGTGCCGCCGAACCTGCGGCCGTTGACCGTCGCATAACGGTGACCTGGCTGACTAGCGTTCTTGGCGAGGGGTTTGCCCCCTCGACGAGCTTGGTGACGTGGAAGGGGCGTTGCCCGTGTCGGTTGGGCTTCCAGAGATTACGAACAACGTCGTGATCGACGCGGTGGAGAACGTCGTCAAGGTCATCGCCGGGGTGGGCCGGCTGTTTGGCGACGACGAACCCAAGCATCTTCCCGAGGCGCCGCCCTACCCGGGCACCGTTGCTGGGGTGCCGCCGTATCCGGGAATGCCGCCCGCCACGCCTCCACCCCCGCCGCCTGGTGGTGGGGGAGGCCTTGATACCGGGGCAACCGGCGCAGGTGACCAGTACAACGGCAGCGTTGAAGCCGCACAGTTGACCGACGAGAAGCTCGCCGAGATGCTCAAGCAGATCTTCGCGGCCAATCAGGGCGCCCGCGACAAGGTGTCGGCCATTCTGACCGAGATTCAGAACAAGCAAAAGCAGATTGGCCCGGAGATGGGTGATCCGGCATCGGTGGCGGCGTTCGGCCAGTTTCTGGATCAAAAGTTCGCCGAGATCCATAAGGTCCTCACCGATGCGCAGGTCGACGCCAAGACGCAGGCGGCGATCCTGGATGCGCTCGGCGATGAGTACCGCAACAACGGCCCGGATGCCCCCGGCGGCGGCGACAACGCCGGCGGCAACGGATCCGGTGGGGGTGGCGATGCGTCCGGTGGCGGTGGCGACACGTCGGCGGGCGGTGGCGCCGATGTGGCGGGCGGCGGCGCAGCGCCCGCGGATCCGGCCGCCGGGCCGGAGCCGCTGATGGACCCGTTGGCCGGGATGGGCTTGGGTGGCCCGATGGGCATGGACCCGCTCTCGGCGTTGGGTTCGGCGCTGGCCGGGCTACCGCAGGCCATGGGCGGCGGTTGGGGTGGAGCACCCCTGGATGCGCTGGGCCCGGCGCTCAGCTCGCTGGGCGCGTTGGGCGGTTTGGCTAACGGCGGCTTCACTGATAGGCCGCCGGGCGACGCGAAACCCGAGGACGGGTTCACCGACGAAGCTGAGCACGGCAAGCCCGACGAAGATGCTCCCGACGCGCCCGGCGACGAAGCTGGCAATCCGCCTGCCCATGAGGGACCGCCCGCCAACACCACGACGCCGCCGGGCGATCCGACGGCCGCCCCGGCCGGGCAGGCCACCCCTGAACAGGCGGCCCCGGCTACCGCCCCGGCCCCGGCGAGCGGGGATGCGGCCCGCAACGTCAGCATGCCCGATGGCCAGGTGGTCTCCGCTCCTGACGCGCGGGCCGCCCAGGTGATGCGCTCGGTGATGTCGGGCACCAGCGTCACCGACGCGTTCAAGCAGGTCGGGGTGGATTTGGCGCCGCCGGGAACGCCGGTCACCGATCCTGTCGACCCGAACACCATGCCCCCGACCAGCGTCGGGCGTTTCGAGTCACGCGAGCCCGTGATGGCGATGGGTAACGGCAAGATATGGATGGATGGCCAACTTCAGCCAATTGGTGCGCTCGGCAGCAGCAGTGACTTCCTAGGCTGGAGCAAGCCGCCCACAGCCGCGGTCCCGGCCACGGCGCCGCCGGCGCCGAGCGGCCCACCACCGGCGGTGACCTAGGAGCACAGGGGTTATGGACATCGAGACCGAGAACAGCTCCTACGTGGAGTCCTCGCGTGATGGTGCGCTGATGGTCGAGCTGGACCGCAACGGCGCGGCGGTGCGCGTTCAGCTCGAGCCTGAGGTCAACGCGACGTGGACTGCCGAGCTGCTCGCGGAGCGGGTCCTGCGCCTGTACACGCTGGCGCTGATGCGGTGTCGGCGCGACCAGTTGGCGCGGATCAATGAGCGGGGCGCTGATCAGGCCCCCAGTGACGTGTATCCGACCGAGGCCGAGGTGGATGCCTACCGGGACCGCTACATCGACTTTTGAGTTCGTTTGGCCGCTGCATAAGAGCGGCGGCCACCGTTACGCTGGGCAAACAGGTCACCGATGAACGATTCACGGAGGTAGTGATGGGCGATCTAGCGCTCGACTACGCAGCATGGGAGGAGCACGCCGGTTGGTGGGATCAGGAGGCCGGCGCCGCGCGTGAGCGCATGGACGTCGACGAGGCCACGATCGCCGCGGCGCATCAGGCGTTCGGCAAGATCGGGTCTTCCACGGTGGGTGCCTCGTATGCGGCGGCGCTGGAGGCCCGCCGCGCACTGGGTGTTCGCTTGGGCGCCTATGCCGACAATGTGGCCGCCCACATCCGCCGCGATCTGCAGACCTACGCCGACGGCGAGGCCGCCGGCGCTGGCACACTGAGCACCTAACACAGGGACGATGGCCAGCAGCCGGGATTTGCGTGTCGATGTCGCCGGGGTGCACGGCGCGGGTGTGACCGCGGCCGCGGCGGCAGCCTCGGCGACACCGGCCGCCCCCGCGGTGCCTGCGTGCGCGGCGGATGCCACCTCGGTGCAGGTGGCCACGGGGTTTGCCGGCCGCATCGGGGCGCTGGGTGTTCGCACCACGGCTGCCAATCTCAAGACCGGCGCGGCCGCGGCACGCCTACACGGCGACGCCGACGCCTATCAGTTGCAGGACGGCGTGGGCGCGGCCGACCTGGCGGATGCGGGGGCCGCGGCGGGCCAAATGGTGCAGGCACCCGATGTGTCGACACCGGTGTCGCCGGACATGCCGGCACCGCCGGGTGCGCCGGGCGGGGTCGTTCCCACCACCGGCGAGCAGATTTCGGCGGTGGTGCACTCCGGTCCTGGCACGCAGGGGCTGCTGGCGGTTGCGGGCCTGCTCGATACCCAGGCCGCCGAGCTGGAGCAGGCCGCCGCGACGGTGCGTGCGGCCGGCTCTGAAACGACGAGCAGCTGGAATTCTGGTGCGGCCGAGGCGGCCGAGGCGCACCTGGTGGGCCTGGAGTCCAGCTACAGCGACCAGGCCATCCAGGTGCGCGCGCTGGCCGGCCAGATGCGCGGGCACGCCGACGACTTCGCGCGGGCCAAGGCGGTGATCCCGCCTCCGCGGGTGTTCGACGACCTGCAGCGGCGTCTGCAGGCGGCGTATGCGGCCAATGCGCATCCGGTCAGCATGGGCCGCTTTTCCGGGCAGATCGCCGATCTGCAGCACAAACTTGCCGCGGCCAATCACGACGCCCTCGACGGGTATGGCCGCTACCAGGAGGCGGCCCAGAGTAAGGCTGCCACCATCGACCCTTACGACACCAAACCCGACACCGGAACGCCGGCCGCGGCTGACGAACCTGCCGGCGCTGGGGGTGAGCAGGAGACCAACCACGCCGGCACCCACACCCAGACTCTTGACCCCGCTGACCCGCTGGCCGACCCGGCAGCGTTTGGCGATGCGGGCCAGGCGGCTACCGGGCTGATGCAGACGGTGTTGCCCGCGGTGCTGGGCGCGGTGTCCGGGGCCGCCGGGGGGTTGCTGGGCGCGGTCAGCGGTGCAGGTCAACAGCTGCAGCAGGCGGGGAGCCAGGCTCTCGGCGGGTTGGCCCGGGGCGCCAACGCGGCGATGGGTTCGGGGAGGGGTGGCGGCACGCCCAGCGATTCGGGCGGCGGTGGACCGCAGATGCCGTCAGCGGATGGCTTTGACCCCGACCTCGGCGGCGGCGGGCCGGAACCCGGCGATACCGAACCGGCCGCCGCCGGCGGCGGTGGGGGGCGGGCGGACCGCTGTCGGCGCCGGCCGGGGCGCCAGCGGCGGCGGCGGCCGCGCCGGCGACCTTCAGCGCCCCACCTGCGCCCGCGGCTGGCGGCGCGACCGGCACACCGATGGGCGGGGCGATGATGCCGGCGATGATGCCGATGGCAGGGCGCCCCGGCGGCGGTGCGGGCGAGGACGATCGCCGGCTGTATCCCGAACGGCGCATGCGCATCGAGACACCACCGAATTCCGAGCCGGTCAGGGGCCGCCGCGAGGCCCGCCGCACCCGCGGCGACAAGACCGCGGAAGGAGACGATGAGCGGTGACACTGACCGACGACGAGTATGTGGCGCGCGTGGAAGGCGCTGCCGCCAGCCTGCGCGC
>CAWDAC010000018.1:0-121042 GCA_963800125.1 uncultured Actinomycetota bacterium
TGTGGTCATGACCGCTGCTCCTGCCGAATTTCGAGGCCCGCCTCGAGTGTCGATTGAATGGCGTCGCGAAGTTGGCCTTTGGCGATCTTGCCGCCCGATGATCGCGGTAGTTCGTCGAGCACTTCGAGTCGCTCGGGCAGCAGCTCCTTGGAGACGCCCTGCCGCAGCAGGTGATCGACGAGCGTGGGCAGGTCGAGAGCGCAGCCTTGCTTGACCTCGACGAATACGCAGACCCGCTCACCGAAGACCGGGTCGGGCATCGGAACGGCTGCGGCCACCGCGACGGCAGGATGGGTTGCCACCGCCTCCTCCACCTGAACCGCACTGATGTTCTTCCCGCCGCGCAGGATGAAGTCGGACGTCCGGCCGGTCAGGGTGAGGTAGCCGTCGGCGTCGAGTTCGCAGATGTCGCCCATCCGCATCCAGCCGTCCTTCGTGAACAGCTTGTCGTGGTCGGTGCCGCCCAGATACCCGAGGCTGAGTGCCGGTCCGCGGCACGCGGGTTGTCCGCGGCCCGATTCCGTGACGTCGCGGTCCCCGTCGAACAACCGCACCTGCATCTCCGGCACAATCCGGCCCGCGGTGCGCAGCCGGCGGTCCAACGAGTCCGCGATGGTGGTCGCACTCAACATGCCGGTCTCGTTGGAACCGTAGAACTGCAGGATGGTGACGCCGGTCAGCTCCTCGAACTGGGCCGCCTGCGCGTAGGGAAGCGGCTCACCACCGGTGAAGACGACGCGCAGGCTGGTGAGGTCGTAGTCCCGGGAGGCGCGGTTGGCCAGGATCATCGCCAACTGCGTACTGACGCAGCACAGCACCGTCGCGTGGTGACGCGCGATCGCCGCGCAGGTTGCGGCCGGGTCGAAGCGTTCGGTTCGCACGGTCTTCGCACCCAGGTGGATCGGTGTGGTGTGCGAGGTCCAGATACCGAAGCCGAAGGGCGTGGGGATCACCGGGAGGAACACGTCGTCCGAGGTGAGTTTGCCGTTGGCGACAGCCTTCTGGTGGAAGTAGTGCCACCGATTCTGGGTGTGGACAACGCATTTGGGCAGCCCGGTGGTGCCCGACGTGGAGTTGATCAGGAAGACGTCGTCGGGCCCCACGGGCGACAGGCCGCTCATGCCGTCCGGTCGGGGAGTGGTGTCGATGAACAGTTCGGCTGAGTCATCCCCCAAGCCGTCCCCCAACACGACGGCGCGAAGAGGGAGATCCGCCGCGGTATCGGCGGCCGCCTGTGCCGCTGACTGGCGCCGCTCGACATCGCTTACCAACAACGCAGGCCGCGCGGTTCGCAGGATCGCCGTCACCTCACGCACGCCCGCTCGCGCTCCGAGCCCGACAATTACCGCACCGCAGCGTTCGATCGCGACCAGCAGAACGTGAATTGCCGATGTGTCCTTGTGCCAGACCGCCACCCCGTCGCCGGGACCTACTCCCAGCGCGAGCAGTCGGTGGGCGAGGTTGGCGGCTGCGTGGTCGAACTCGGACCAGGTCAACGCGCGGTCCGGCGAGTCGAGGGAGAAATCGACATAGGCCGGTTTGTCCGGCGATGACGCGGCGTTCCGCGCGACGCATTCGGACAAGGTGGCGTCCCACCACCAGCCGGCGGCCCGGTACCGCGCGGCCTCGGCGCTCGTGGCGACGGCTCCGTCGACGCCCATCACAAGATCATATGAAAGTGGTTACGCGACATCGGAGGCGAAGCGGGTGAAAGGGATGAGTGGGGCGATCGCCACGGCCGAGTTCGCCGAACAGGTCAGGTCGGCGGTGGCGCGTCGTCATGCCGCGATGCTTCCGCCGCCATCGGCCCGAATGACCTGACCGGTGATGTAGCCGGCGTCTTCATCCAGCAGCGCGCAGATCGCATGGGCGATCTCCTGCGGCTTTGCAACGCGGTGCAGCGGAATGGTTTCCAGGAAGCGGGTTTCGCGTTCGGATCCGATCGGGCTGCGCTCGCGGTACAGCTCGGTTTCGGTGGGCCCCGGCGCGACCGCGTTGACGGTGATGCCGGCCGAGGCGAGCTCGTTGGCCCAGATCCGGGTGCAGGCTTCCAGTGCGGCCTTCGCGGCGGCATACGGTGTGCGTTCGGGCGTGCCGAGCGTCGTCAAGCTGGTGACGTTGACGATCCGGCCCCACCCCGCGGAAATCATTCCAGGCAGGGCAGCCTGGACGACCTGCACCGCCGTGCGCACGTTCATGTCGTAGGTGTCGAACAGATGGTCCAGTTCGATCGATCCGATCCGAGCGAACCGGGCGAAACCGACATTGTTGACTACCGCATCGATCCTTCCGGCGCCGACGATCTTCTCCAGCACCTCGGCGGTCGCGGCCCGGTCGGCGAGGTCGACCTCGTGGAACTCGCCCGGGAAGTTCTCCGGCTTGGTTCGCGCGAGGCCTATCGGTAGGTATCCAGCTGCTGCCAATCGTTCGGCGACGGCAAGCCCGATGCCCTTTGAGGCTCCCGTGATCAGTACTCGTTTTGGCGACATGGCATCCTCCTTCGAAGTCGTTATCGTGATTACATCAACGTTCTGAAGGATCGAGTTACCATAACAAAGCTGATATACCACGATGCTGTTTTGGATATGCCGGGAGCGCCGATGACGACCTTGTTGCAGCTGCAGTCGTTCGTCACGGTCGTCGAACAGGGCGGTTTCACAGCTGCGAGCCGACGGCTGGGTTTGTCGCAGCCGGCCGTCAGCCGCGCTGTCGCCACACTTGAGAAGGAGTTGGGGCTGCCTCTGTTGGTCCGCAGCCGCGACGGCCTCTCATTGACCGAAGCCGGTTCTCTTGCCCTGACGCACGCGCGCGAAGCGGTGCGGCACGTGACTTTGATGCGCACGGAAGTCGCCGCCCTCGCAGGTGAGATCACCGGGACGCTGAGCTTGGCGAGCTTGCCAAGTGTCACGGCAACCCTTGTCGCTCCGCAACTGCGGGCGTTCGCCGAGCGGTATCCGCGCGTGACGATCCGGCTGCTCGAAGGTAGCGAGGAGGAGGTGCGCGACTGGCTGGATCAAGGCGCCGCTGAAGCCGGCGTGGTCAGTCTGCCCGCCCGCGGACTGGACACCGCCGTCCTTGGCGACCAAGACATGGTCGCAGTTGTGCCGGCCGGCCACCGGTTGGCCGACTGGAACGAGGTCGGCTATGCCGAGCTGGCCAAGGAGCCGTTCATCCGCTCGACCGGTGGCTGCGCAGAGGTGTTCACTCCGGTCGCACGGCGGGTCGGCGTCGAGTTCGACGTGGCCTTCGAAGCGCGCGAAATGTCCGCGGTGCTCGAGATCGTCCGGGCGGGGCTCGGCGTCAGCATCTTGCCGAGCGCCGGCATGCCCGATCTGCCCGACGGTGTGGTCGTCCGCCCGCTTGTACCGAAAACGGTCCGGCGTCTCGGCGTCGCTGTTTCTGCGAGCGCGTCTGCGGCCGCCCGCGCGTTCCTCGACCAGATTGCGGCGCTCGATCTCGACTAAGTCGCGTCGCTGACCGTTCGAGCACTGCCGGGTTATTTTATTCAGGTGGGGGGCGCCGATGGCGGTGGCAGTGGCGGTGGTGGCGGCAACGTCGGCGCCGGGCGCACCACGAATGTTCCGCCGGCGAGCCGGTCGTGGAAGCCTTGGCGCGTCGGGCTCTCGGCGATGGTGATCCCGATCGCGACGCAGACGACAATACCGACGAGGCCGAGCACGCCGTCAATGACGGCGCTCCCCGAGACCGCGCCGAAGTTCGCGAGGACCTGCGGCGAGTTGCGGATCACGGCCGCGCCGAAGGAGGGCTTTTCCAGCCCGCCCGGGTCGAGGACACGCAGCTTCAGCAGCAGCATTCCGGGTGTCCCGCCAACCCGGGATTGCCAGCCGCCGTACCAGCCGAGCATCACAATGCTTGTCACGACATACACAACCGCGCCGGCCGGCCAGCCTTCTGTTTCGAGACTCATCAATGTGTCGCCCGTACCAGCTAAGGCGAGGCCGACAACCATGAAAACAGCGAATAGAGCCACGCCTAGAAGCAGCCCGTCGATGATCAGGGCCCCTAGATGAGTAATTCCAAGGGGTGTTACTGGTGTGGCTGCTGTGATTTATGGGTGAGGGTGTCCAGGATTGGCGTTGCTTAACCCAACCTGGCACTGGAGGCCGAAGTGGACGCCGACCTGGACACCCTCGCTACCGGACTGTACGTGACAAGTGATGATTTTCTCGCCGACAATCCGCAGTATCGACCGTGGCGGCCGCGCGTCGGGCTCGCTCCGCGGCTCACTGACGCCGAGCTGGTCACCCTGGTGGTGCTGCAGGCGTTGCTCGGATTCACCTCCGAGGCCCGATTCCTGCGCTACGCGAACACTCATCTGCGCGGTTTATTTCCTTATCTGCCAACACAATCGGGTTACAACAAGCGGATCCGCGCGGCGATCGGCACGCTGCGGGCGGTGATCGCGCACCTGGTCGCACGGACCAGCAGCGTCAGCGATGACGTGTGGGTGGTCGACTCGACCCCGATCGAGTGTGGGCGCTCGCGAGAGACGGCGAAACGGTCGGATCTGGCCGGGTGGGCCGAGTACGGCTACTGCGCTTCGCATGCGCGCTTCTTTTGGGGGCTGCGCCTGCACCTGGTGTGCACGCTGTCGGGTCTGCCGGTGGCGTTCGCGCTGGCCGGCGCCAAGGCCGACGAACGCGAGGTCCTGCTCGGCATGCTCGACGCCGACCCCAATCTCGTGGCCGCCCACCCGAATCAGAAGTTGATGGCGGACAAGAACTACTACGGCAAGGCATTCGAAGCCGCCCTCGCCGACGCCGACGTCGAGCTGCTGCGACCTGCCCGCAAGGGCGAGAAACCACGGCCGGGCCACCGGTACTTCAAACCGTTTCGGCAGGTCATCGAGTCGATCAATAACACGCTCAAGACCCAACTCGACCTCGAACGCCACGGCGGGCGCACCATCGCGGGCGTCACATCGCGAGTACTGCAACGCATCCTCGCCCTCACCGCCGCGATCTGGCACAACGACCAACTCGGCCAGCCCACGTTGCGATCGCTAACCGCCTACGACCACTGACCCCTTGGAATTACTCATCTAGGCGAATCCAGGCTCCCGCGTAGCGGTAGCCGGGAGGTGCGGGCTTCGATACGAACGCCGGATCGGATTCTGTTGCCATCGGACCACGCTCCCCGGTGCCGCCGAGCCCTAGCTCGGCTGTCGTCGCGTTTTCATGGCCAACGATGACACTTTTCGTGTACGCCGGAATGAGTAATGCACTACTCGCTTTTGCCCGCTAAGCCGCGCGCGATACTCGTCGTCAGAAAATCTCTCTGACCTGCATCGGAACCTGGTGCCCCCGGCAGGATTCGAACCCTGCGGCCTTCTGCTCCGGAGGCAGACGCTCTGTCCCCCGAGCTACGGGGGCGCTTCCTGCGCGGTGGTGATCAACTATGCGAAGCGCCGGGCCTCGGCGTCAGATCCCATGGACAAGATCACGTTCGTCACGCTGGGCGATCTACCAGCGCCGACGGGGGACTGCTGGCCAAGTTCCCGCCGGTGCACATTCCGGTACTGGACTTCACTCTTACGCCGCCGCGAAAGCCTCGGGTCTGCAGGGACTAGTGAACTTGCCATTTGAGTGATTTGCCTTTCAAAGTACTCCACGCGCACAAGGTGCTCGCCCACAGGCGGTGGGGCTTCTACGCCGGCGCGGCGGACACATCCGTCCGTCCACATGGGCAGATCCATGGTGGTCCATTGCGGTTCGGCACCAGCCATTGCTCACACACCGAACACTTGGTGGCTGCGTAGAGGGCGAGCACCGCATTACCGAACGAATCGGCATCGCTGGCGGGGATCGAGTCGGCCCACTCGTTGAAGTGCGCTCCGAGCATGTTTCTTAGGACGAGATTTCGGTCGATCTCGTCCGACTGCGTTCGTAGCGAGGTCTTGACCAGCTTCTTGCGTACGGGCGGCCACAGAGCGCCGAGGTCGTATTTGTCGCCGCGGACTCGCTGCACCGCTACGGGCAGCGTCCAGGACAACCTGTCGGCGATCCGTTCGAGTAGCCGGCCCGCCTCGACTGCCACGGAATGCGGTGTTCCAGTTTCGAGTGCGGTTGACAGAGCGCGTGTTTCGCTGGTGTCGTCAAGGAGTCGCGGACCATCGTTGAACGTCCACCCGCGAATCTCCTTCTCGACGAAACCATGTCCGTTCTTGTGCAAGAGTTCGACAAGTTGGGCACGCCATGCGCGGTCGTGCACCGTCAGTAGGAATTGCCAGTCCGCGAAGTCTTGCAGGAGCCAATCGATCAGCTTCACCCGCACCGTCGAGTCGACGCTTTGGAGAACGTCGTCGAGGATCAGCACCTTGGCCTGACCGCGACGCGTGGCCGCCCGGGCGACCTCGAGGAAGAACAGCAATGCGAGCAGATCCTGCTTGCCCTCGCTGAAGATCGACTGCGGATCCACGGTCAACCCTGACACGGTTCGAATCGACAGATCGATACTTAACTCTCCCGTGCGCCCAAACTCGACGTCGACCTGCTTGACCCATGGGTCCCCGATGATGTGGGTGAAGGCGCGAGAAAGCGGGTCGCTCACGTCACCCAGCAGAACCGCGAGTCGCTTGACGGCCAACGCGTACTTCCCGCTTGACCGGGGCTTGATGGCCTGCAGTGTTCGCTTCAGTGAAGAGATCTCGCGATTGAGTTCGTCGAGCCTTCGCTGAAACCGGCTCGCCTCGTTGGGGAGCTTGCGGTTGCCGCGCTCCAACTCCGCCTTCGTCTGCCCCCCGTAGAACGCCAGAGACACTGCGTGATTGATGTCGCGCTGCGATTGCGGCTGAAGACTCAGACCGGCCCGTCGGGCGAGATCTGCGAGGAGAATTCGCCGCTCCGCCTTCAGGGACTGGAACTTGTTGGTCGCATCGTCGACCGACACGTCGTTAGCGTCGTGCGGATCGGTGACATCAGCCGGGGCACCCTCTTCGCCGCGATCTTCGCCGTCGGTCGAAAGTCGAAGGTTGGCCTGTGGCCGCAGTTTGAAGTGATCGATGAACAGCTCACCTCGTTGGCGCGGTGTCGTCATCAGGAACTTGACAATGTCGGCGCGCTGCAGGCTGATCGGCGCCAGTCCGAACTCGCTGGGCACCGCGGAGCCGCTCATCGTGTGCCGATTGCGGGTGATGCGTTTGACCGTGCGATGCAGTTGCGTACCGTCGCTGAGCGTGACAACCACCACCGCCCGGTCGGCGTCGGTCGACAAATTAATGACCTGAGGGGCGTCCGTGGCGTTGATGGGGTGGTGCCTGCTGATTTGTTCCTGACACGCCAGTTCGACCGCGCTCACTATCGAACTCTTGCCAACCCCGTTGTCGCCTGTGATGAGCAGTGTCTGCGGCCTGCCAGAACGGTCGACGCACGAGAGATCGAAGGTGCCGGGAAGGCCGCGATAGTCGGTCAGTGTGATGTGTTTGATCTTCAAGGTGGACTCCGTGCTGACTACTGGAATGTCAGCTATCGCCTCAGCGGGCCTTGCGGTGGGTGGCGTCACCGCGATTGGCTGGAACGGGTCCCATTTCATCAGTTTGCGGATTTGGTCGAGTTCCTCGGTCACGCGCTCCCTGCCGAAAGCCCCGATCCAGTCGGGAGAAAGACCCTTCGCGGCTTTGGCTTCGACGAAGTCGCGGATGACATTCGGCCAGTTACCCACGCGGCGAGTTGCCAGCATGAGCGCGGCAGTGCCGTACGCGATCCTGATTCGATCATCGAATCGTGCCTGGTTGGCCAGCCGGAAAAACGTAAAGGCCACGAACGCGATGACCTCGCGAGCATCACCTTCAGCGCGTGTGACGGCCACCGAGGCGGCAAGGGAGTCAATGGCGGCGGTGTAGTTGGCTGCCGGTTTCTTCTCCAAATGGGTCGCGATGCTTCGCGGTCGCTGGCCCTCCCACTCGCGGACGCGGGCAGCAGTAACCTTCAGGACCTTCGACGCTCCAGTCACCAGATCGAGCGATGCCGCCGGGACGGTCCGGGCCGGGCTGTAACCGCGGGTGCGCGAGCCCGCGTCGACCTGCGAAGGTCCTCTGCGACGATCCTGAGGCACGGTCTTCTTCCGACAGTCGAGCCGAGTGGGTGCCCCCGACAGGATTCGAACCTGCGGCCTTCTGCTCCGGAGGCAGACGCTCTATCCCCTGAGCTACGGGGGCGCGTACTGAATGACCGCGCCATAGGGCCTGCACAGACTAACGCATCGCGTCGACCGCCAGCCCAAGGGAATGGATTCGGGGCCTGACCACCCCAGACCATAGGATGGACCCTCGTGACCCCCGCCGTTCTGGCCGAGCTGCTCAAGATCACCGCCGCCGCGGTGCTGGCCGAGCACGACCTCGACGCCTCAGCTCTGCCGGCGGCCGTCACCGTCGAGCGGCCCCGCAATCCCGAGCACGGCGATTACGCCACCAACCTGGCGTTGCAGCTGGCCAAGAAGGTCGGGGTCAACCCACGTGAGCTGGCCGGATGGCTCGCGACGGCGCTGACCGAGGCCGGCGGCATCGCCTCCGCCGACGTCGCCGGGCCCGGCTTCGTCAATCTGCGGCTCGAGGCCAGCGCCCAGGGCGTCATCGTCAACAACGTCATCGACGCGGGCAAGAACTACGGCCACTCCGACGCGCTCGGTGGCCAGAAGGTCAACCTGGAGTTCGTCTCCGCCAACCCGACCGGGCCGATCCATATCGGCGGCACTCGCTGGGCGGCCGTCGGCGACGCGCTCGGCCGGCTGCTGTCGACGCAGGGAGCCGACGTGGTGCGGGAGTACTACTTCAACGACCACGGCGCCCAGATCGACCGGTTCACCAACTCGCTGGTCGCGGCCGCCAAGGGCGAACCCACGCCGGAGGACGGCTACGCGGGCGACTATATCGCCGACATCGCCGCCCAGGTGCTGGCGAAGGAGCCCGACGCGCTGAGCCTGCCCGACGCGGAGATGCGCGAGACCTTCCGCTCGATCGGCGTCGACCTGATGTTCACCCACATCAAGCAGTCGCTGCACGACTTCGGCACCGACTTCGACGTGTACACCCACGAAGACTCGATGCACACCTCCGGCCGTGTCGACCACGCCATCGCCAAGCTCCGCGAGGCCGGCAGCATCTACGAGAAGGACGGCGCTGTCTGGTTGCGCACCACCGATTTCGGTGACGACAAGGACCGTGTCGTCATCAAGAGCGACGGCGCCCCCGCCTACGTCGCCGCGGACATCGCCTATTACCTCGACAAGCGTGAGCGCGGATTCGACCTGTGCATCTACATGCTCGGCGCCGACCACCACGGCTACATCGCCCGGCTCAAGTTCATCGCCACCGCCCTCGGCGAGGACCCTGCCACCGTCGAGGTGCTGATCGGGCAGATGGTTAATCTCGTCCGCGACGGCCAGCCGGTGCGGATGAGCAAGCGGGCAGGAACCGTGATCACGCTCGACGACCTCGTCGAGGCCATCGGCGTCGACGCCGCTCGGTACTCGCTGATCCGCTCATCGGTGGACACCCCGATCGACATCGATCTGGCGCTGTGGTCGTCCGCGTCCAACGAAAACCCGGTCTATTACGTGCAATACGCGCACGCCCGGCTCTCCGCGCTGGCCCGCAACGCCGCCGAGCTCGGCCTCATCGGAGACACCTCCCACCTCGACCTGCTCACGCACGAGAAGGAAGGCACGCTGATCCGCAACATCGGCGAGTTCCCGCGCGTGCTGAAGACGGCCGCGTCGCTGCGCGAGCCACACAGGGTGTCGCGCTACCTGGAGGACCTCGCCGGCGACTACCATCGGTTCTACGACTCGTGCCGCGTACTGCCACGGGGCGACGAAGAGCCCAACCAACTGCACACCGCACGGCTCGCGCTGTGCCAGGCCACCCGCCAGGTCATCGAGAATGGTCTGGGCATACTGGGCGTCACCGCCCCGGAGCGAATGTGAACGTCCACCCCG
The DNA here is from genome assembly GCA_963800125.1 of uncultured Actinomycetota bacterium. GTDB lineage: Bacteria > Actinomycetota > Actinomycetes > Mycobacteriales > Mycobacteriaceae > Mycobacterium. Next base: position 9,955 of record CAWDAC010000018.1, read on the forward strand.
CCGGTCCCCGGCACGCCGAGGAGATCCACCACGTCGGCGCCCCGCCACGTCCGGGGTCGCCCGACCAGCTCCTGGCACTCGCGCCGAACGTTTGGCCGCGCAACACTGTTCGCGGCGACGACGGCGTGGTCTCGATCGCCGGGGTGAAGCTGACCGACATCGCGGACGAGTTCGGCACGCCGGTCTTCGTCATCGACGAGGACGACTTCCGGTCGCGCTGTCGCGAGATCGGCACGGCCTTCGGCGGCGGCGAGAACGTCCGGTACGCCGCCAAGGCGTTCCTGTGCACCGAGGTGGCGCGCTGGATCGGCGAGGAAGGCCTGTCGCTGGACGTGTGCAGCGGCGGCGAACTGGTCGTTGCGCTGCACGCCGACTTCCCAGCCGAGCGAATCGCCCTGCACGGCAACAACAAATCTGTCGACGAGCTGACCGCCGCGGTGAAGGCCGGGGTCGGCCGCGTCGTGTTGGACTCGATGACCGAGATCGAACGGCTCGACGAGATCGCCGGCGCGGCCGGTGTGGTGCAGGACGTGCTGGTGCGCGTGACGGTCGGCGTCGAGGCGCACACGCACGAGTTCATCGCCACCGCGCACGAGGACCAGAAGTTCGGGCTGTCGCTGGCCAGCGGTGCCGCGATGGCCGCGGTGCGCCGAGTGTTCGCCACCGACCATCTCCGGCTGGTCGGGCTGCACAGCCACATCGGCTCGCAGATATTCGACGTCGCCGGATTCGAGATCGCCGCTCACCGGGTGATCGGCCTGCTGCGTGACGTCGTCGCGGAATTCGGCGTCGACAAGACAGCGCAGATCGCCACCGTCGACCTCGGTGGGGGCCTGGGCATTTCGTACCTGCCGCAGGACGATCCACCGCCGGTAGAAGATCTGGCGGCCAAGCTCAGTGCCATCGTGCGCAACGAGTCGGCGGCGGTCGGTCTGCCCGCGCCCAGGCTGGTCGTCGAGCCCGGACGCGCCATCGCGGGCCCGGGAACGATCACCGTGTATCGGGTCGGCACCGTGAAGGACGTTGCGGTCAGCTCCACCGCCCATCGTCGCTACGTCAGCGTCGACGGCGGCATGAGCGACAACATCAGGACCTCGCTCTATGGAGCCGAATACGACGTGCGACTGGTCTCACGTACAAGTGACGCGGCGCCGACGCTTGGGCGCATCGTCGGAAAGCATTGTGAAAGCGGCGATATCGTTGTGCGGGACGCGTGGGTACCCGATGATGTCCAGCCGGGTGACCTGCTGGGCGTGGCGGCCACCGGCGCGTACTGCTACTCCATGTCGAGCCGTTACAACCTGATCGGCCGTCCCGCCGTGGTGGCCGTGCGCGACGGGAAGGCCCGCCTGATTCTGCGCCGGGAGACGGTCGACGATCTGCTCAGTCTGGAAGTGAGGTAAGTGATGACCCGAAGGCGAGCGCGAGTGAGGATCGCAGCGAGGGACGAGCGAGGACCGGAGCGGGCGGGAGTCGAGGCATGAACAACGACAAGCCGATTGGCGTTGCGGTATTGGGGCTGGGCAATGTTGGCAGCCAAGTGGTCCGGATCATCGAGGACAGCGCCGACGACCTGACGGCGCGCATCGGTGCGCCGCTGGTGCTGCGCGGCATCGGCGTGCGGCGGGTGGCCGACGACCGCGGGGTACCGATAGAGCTGCTCACGAACGACATCGAAGAGCTCGTGTCCCGTGACGACGTCGACGTCGTAGTCGAGGTTATGGGCCCCGTCGAACCGGCCCGCAAGGCGATACTGGCCGCCCTCGAGCAAGGCAAGTCCGTTGTGACCGCCAATAAGGCGCTGATGGCGCAGTCCACCGGCGAGTTGGCACAGGCCGCCGAGCATGCCCATGTCGACCTGTACTTCGAAGCCGCGGTGGCAGGTGCCATTCCGGTCATCCGCCCGCTCACCCAGTCCCTCGCCGGTGACACGGTGCTGCGGGTGGCCGGCATCGTCAACGGCACCACCAACTACATCCTCTCGGAGATGGACAGCACCGGCGCCGACTACTCCGAGGCGCTGGCCGACGCGAGCGCGCTGGGCTATGCCGAGGCCGACCCCACCGCCGACGTCGAGGGATACGATGCCGCGGCCAAGGCCGCCATTCTGGCCTCGATCGCCTTCCATACCAGGGTGACCGCCGACGACGTCTACCGCGAGGGCATCACCAAGGTCACGCCCGCCGACTTCGCGACAGCACGCGCCCTCGGATGCACGATCAAGCTTCTCTCCATTTGCGAGCGGCTCACCAACGACGAAGGCCAGCAACGGATTTCGGCCCGCGTGTACCCGGCGCTGGTACCGTTGACACATCCCTTGGCCGCGGTCAACGGCGCGTTCAATGCGGTCGTGGTGGAGGCCGAGGCGGCTGGGCGGCTGATGTTCTACGGTCAGGGCGCCGGGGGAGCGCCGACGGCGTCGGCGGTGATGGGAGATCTGGTGATGGCGGCGCGCAACCGTGTCCAGGGCGGGCGTGGCCCGCGGGAGTCGAAGTACGCCAAACTGCCGATTTCGCCGATCGGCTTCATCCCCACCCGCTACTACGTCAGCATGAACGTCGCCGACCGTCCTGGCGTATTGGCGGCTGTCGCAACGGAATTCGGCAAGCGCGAGGTTAGCATCGCCGAGGTCCGACAGGAGGGCATGGTCGATGAAGGCGGCCAGCGGTGCGGCGCGCGGATCGTGGTGGTCACGCACGAGGCCACCGACGCGGCGCTGTCGGAAACCGTTGCCGCACTCGCCGACCTCGACGTTGTGCAGGAAGTGACAAGCGTCCTTCGGCTCGAAGGAACCAGCGAATGAGCGCGACTCGCGCTGGAACCGTTCATCGTCCATGGCCTGGCCTGATTGCGGCCTACCGGGACCGGCTGCCGGTCGAGGACGACTGGAGACCGATCACATTGCTCGAAGGCGGAACGCCGCTGATCCATGCCGAGCGGCTGTCCGAACGCACCGGCTGCACGGTGCATCTCAAGGTCGAGGGCCTGAACCCCACCGGCTCATTCAAGGACCGGGGGATGACGGTAGCCGTCACCGAAGCGGTGGCGCACGGCCAGCAGGCCGTGCTGTGCGCGTCGACGGGCAATACCTCCGCTTCCGCTGCGGCCTATGCCGCCCGCGCCGGCATTACCTGCGCCGTGCTGGTGCCCCAGGGCAAGATCGCGATGGGCAAGCTGGCACAGGCCGTCATGCACGGCGCGAAGATCATCCAGATCGACGGCAACTTCGACGACTGCCTGGAGTTGGCGCGCAAGCTCACCGCCGACTCTCCGACGATCTCGTTGGTCAACTCCGTCAACCCGTACCGCATCGAGGGCCAGAAGACCGCCGCGTTCGAGATCATCGACGCGCTGGGTACCGCGCCGGACGTGCACGCGTTGCCGGTCGGCAATGCCGGCAACATCACCGCGTACTGGAAGGGCTATACCGAATACCACCGCGACGGGCTGTCCGACCGGCTGCCGCGGATGCTGGGTACCCAGGCCGCAGGCGCAGCGCCACTCGTGATAGGTGAACCGGTCAAGGAGCCCGAGACCATCGCCACCGCGATACGGATCGGGTCGCCCGCGTCGTGGAGCTCGGCGGTCGAAGCCCAGCAGCAATCCAAGGGGCGCTTCCTGGCCGCCACCGACGAGGAGATCCTGGCCGCCTACCACCTGGTCGCCACGACCGAGGGGGTGTTCGTCGAGCCTGCCTCGGCGGCAAGCATCGCCGGCCTGCTCAAGTCGGTCGATGACGGTTGGGTACAGCCCGGCTCGACGGTGGTGTGCACGGTCACCGGCAACGGTCTGAAGGACCCCGACACCGCGCTCAAAGATATGCCGACGGTCACCCCGGTTCCGGTCGATCCCGTCGCCGTGGTGGCGAAGCTCGGGCTGGTCTAGGGGACTGGACTTGCGCGTACGCGAGGAGCAGGAGAAGCTCCGGTGACGCAGACTCTGCCAGCCGGGCTGACGGCAACCAGTGTCGTCGCGGCCTCCAGTGCCAATCTCGGGCCAGGCTTCGACAGCCTCGGTCTCGCGCTGAGCTTGTACGACGAAATCGTTGTCGAGACAACGGAATCCGGCCTGACCGTCGAGGTGGAGGGCGAAGGTGCGGGCCAGGTGCCGCTGGATTCGACGCACCTCGTGGTACGAGCCATCAAGCACGGTTTGCGTGCCGTCGGAGTGACCGCCGCAGGCCTGAACGTCCGCTGCCGCAACGACATCCCGCACTCACGCGGACTCGGTTCCTCGGCGGCTGCCGTCGTCGGAGGGCTGGGTGCGGTCAATGGCCTTGTTACGCAAGCCGGTTGGAAGCCGATGAGCGAAGCGGAACTGATCCAGAGGTCGTCGGAGTTCGAGGGGCATCCGGACAACGCCTCGGCGGCCGTTCTTGGCGGCGGCGTGGTGTCGTGGACGGCGACGGGCGCTGCCGGGCCGCGCTATGCGGCCGCCCCGCTGCGGTTGCACCCCGACATCCACCTGTTCCCGGCAATACCCGAGCAACGGTCATTGACGGCCGAGACGCGCATCCTGCTGCCGCGCGCCGTCAGTCACGGCGACGCCCGGTTCAACGTGAGCCGTGCGGCACTACTGGTGGTCGCCCTCACCGAGCGTCCTGATCTGCTGATGGAGGCCACCGAGGACGTGCTGCATCAGCCCCATCGCGCCGTTGCCATGCGGGCATCGGCGGAATATCTGAACGTACTGCGGCGTTGTGGTGTTGCGGCGGTGCTATCCGGGGCTGGACCTGCGGTTATTGCATTGAGCTCACAGCCAGAACTGCCCGCAGAAGCCCTGGAGTTCGGCGCCGCGAATGGATTCACCGTCAGCGAGATGTCCGTCGGCGACGGCGTTCGGTGGACGTCTGGTGTGGCCGTTCGGAGTTGACAGGTGTCACACTCGGATCAGTGTGTTTCTTGCTTCCAGAACCGAAGCGGGTTATCCTCGCTGTCGTCCAGCAATCGCATGGTTTTCGCCTGCGCCGACACTAGGACAACCACCAATTCTTCTCGTGGATGACGGTTCGCCATATCGCCGCGAATCCCGGCCATCACCGTTGCTAAGGCGGCGGTGGCAGCTCCGCAGTCAGCCATTTGGCTGAGTGCAACGAACCCCCGCCCGACCTGATCAGCGGGGGAAAGAAAGGAAATCCGTGACTGAAACGGACCTTGTCACGGGTGGCGGCAGCGCCGAACAGGCTGAGCTGCCGAACACCGTGAACTCAGAATTCTCATCTCCTGCGACGCCTGACGTGCCAATCGCCCCGCCGGCCGCGGACCCAACACCGACGGCAGAAGTACCGAAGGACACCCCCTCGGGCTCACTGTCGACCATGGTGCTGCCCGAACTGCGTGCGCTGGCCAACGAGGTCGGCGTCAAGGGCGCATCGGGAATGCGCAAGAGCGAACTCATCGCCGCCATCCGTGAGCGCCGGGGAGAGCCCGACAACAGCTCTTCCGACGCTCGCAACGGCACCGACACGGGCGCCGGTACCACCGCTGCCGACAGCGGCTCCGCGCCCGCCGAGAACGCGGCCGAGACCACGACCGAAAGCAGCGCACCATCCGAGGCCGGCGAGCGGCAGGGCCAGCAGCGTCGCGAGCGCCGCGGCGCCTCCCGCGACACCGGCGCACCCGGTGAGCGGACCAAGCGGGATAGGGACCAGGACGCCAAGGACGGCGCAGGCCAGAACAAGAACAAGAGCCAGCAGGACACCAAGCCGGACACCAAGCAGGACGGCCGTGACCAACAGCAGGGCGATCAGCAGGGCAACCAGCAGGGTCGCGGCGACGACGACGGCGAAGGCCGCCAGGGACGCCGTGGCCGACGCTTCCGCGACCGCAGGCGCCGTGGTGACCGGGCCGGCGGTGACGGTGGCAACGGCGAGACCGAGCTGCGCGAGGACGACGTCGTCCAGCCCGTCGCGGGCATTCTCGACGTGCTCGACAACTACGCGTTCGTGCGCACCTCGGGATACCTCGCGGGTCCCAACGACGTCTACGTGTCGATGAACATGGTGCGCAAGAACGGCCTGCGCCGTGGCGACGCCATCACCGGCGCGGTCCGGGTGCCCAAGGACGGCGAGCAGCCCAACCAGCGGCAGAAGTTCAACCCGCTGGTCCGTCTCGACACCGTCAACGGAGGTCCCGTCGAGGACGCCAAGAACCGTCCGGACTTCACCAAGCTGACCCCGCTGTACCCGAACCAGCGGCTGCGCCTGGAGACCACCCCCGACCGGCTGACCACCCGCGTCATCGACCTGATCATGCCGATCGGCAAGGGCCAGCGCGCGCTGATCGTGTCGCCGCCGAAGGCGGGCAAGACCACGATCCTGCAGGACATCGCGAACGGGGTTACCCAGAACAACCCGGAATGCCATCTCATGGTCGTCCTCGTCGACGAGCGGCCCGAGGAGGTCACCGACATGCAGCGCTCGGTGAAGGGTGAGGTCATCGCCTCCACCTTCGACCGGCCGCCGTCGGATCACACCCAGGCCGCCGAACTGGCCATCGAGCGGGCCAAGCGCCTGGTCGAGCAGGGCAAGGACGTGATCGTGCTGCTCGACTCGATCACCCGGCTGGGCCGCGCGTACAACAACGCGTCGCCGGCGTCGGGCCGAATCCTCTCCGGTGGTGTCGATTCCACTGCGCTGTATCCGCCCAAGCGGTTTCTCGGCGCGGCGCGCAACATCGAGGACGGCGGCTCGCTGACGATCATCGCCACCGCGATGGTCGAGACCGGTTCCACCGGCGACACGGTGATCTTCGAGGAGTTCAAGGGCACCGGCAACGCCGAGCTCAAGCTCGACCGCAAGATCTCTGAGCGGCGCGTGTTCCCGGCCGTCGACGTCAACCCGTCCGGCACCCGCAAGGACGAGCTGCTGCTCTCGCCGGACGAGTTCGCCGTCGTGCACAAGCTGCGCCGTGTGCTGTCGGGTCTGGACTCCCACCAGGCCATCGACCTGCTGATGAGCCAGCTGCGCAAGACGAAGAACAACTACGAGTTCCTGGTGCAGGTCTCCAAGACCACCCCGGGCTCGATGGACGACGTCGACTAACCCTCGCGAACTGGGCCCACGCGCAAGCCGGGGAACGCAAAGGCGCCCGCACGCCCGGCGTGACGGGGCCTTTTGCGTCTCAGCGGAAATCAGTGAGCCGGGTCGGCCCGCAGACCCGGCATCAGGTACCGCCGCACATGCGCGTGCACTTGAGCCGGATCGCTCGGGTCCAAGCTGTTGCCCGGAACCGTGGCCAGTGAGATGAGCACACGGGCCACCCACTCCGACGCTTCGCCGATATCGATGTCCGCGTGGATCTCGCCGCGTTCCTGCGCCGCGATCAGATAGCGCCGCCAGAAGTCGGCCAGGTCGGGCACCAGCCCCTGCACGCCGGCACCGGCGCACGCCGCGAACTCCTCGGGTTCCTCCATCCGCAGCTTCATCAGCAGCGCGCCGGGCTCGTCGTAGGCGGATCGGCCGTGCACCACACCCGCGGCAATCTGCTGGTCGAGACCCTCGATGCTTTCGAGCATCGCGTGCGCCTCCGACCAGTACACCTCGTTGAGTCGGACGATCGCCGCGCCCAGCAGCGACACCTTGTCCGGGAAGTGCCGGTACAGCCAGCCGCGTGACACCTGGGCCACCTCGGCGACCTCGGACACCGTCGTCGAGCGAATTCCCTTGGCGCGCAGACAGACTTCAGCTGCGTCGATCAGGCGATCGCGGACGCTCTTGGCGGCCGTGCTGCTCGTCACCCGTGTTGTTCGAGGCTCGGTGTCATTTGTCACCCCAGTCGCGTCTTGGTTTCGATCACCCGCGATCAGAGCATTCTTGGACATCTTCCCGGTCCTGAAGGCTGGGATTTCACCTGTCCGTGCGGCTGTCTCGTTGCTCATGTGGGCAGCGCCGTAGGCCGGTTGGTGGTGGAAGTTGGCGCCGACCGGCTCTGTCGCTTCGCGGCCTTGGCTTTGCGCCTAGCGTTGATCCGCGCCACTGACCTCCGCGTTGGTGACGGGTGTCTGCGGCCTCGCCGGTTGGGTGCTGCTGCGGCCGGACCTCGGCACCCGTCGATGTCGTGACGGTGGAGCCAGCCGGTGTTGGCTGCCTCCAGGTCCAGCCGATCGAGACCATCGGCGTCCCTCCGGACGTGCAGTCCCAGGTACGCCGAGAATAAGTCCCGATGCTCGGTGACACCGCACCCGCAACGGTGGACCCGTTGGTTCAGCGGCTTCTTCTTGCGCTTCCCGCACAGACAGGTCTGAGACAGGGCGGTGATGTTGGTGGTGTACTCGAACAGTTGATTTCCGCCGGCGCTGTCAGCCTTGCGGCGGATCGTTTCTACGAGCATCCCCGGTGCCCGGTCCCGCACTGAGCGCGGGAAGTTCTTCTGCCACGAGATGTAGTCCAGCTTCTCGCAGGCGATGTGGGCGCCGTGGGTGAGCAGCCGGTTGGCCAGCGCACCATGTAGGGTCCTGCGGAGCTCGGCCTGCCGGCGGTGCAGCTCGGCGATTCGGATTGTCGAGTTCTTGGCAGAAGCGGTGCGGTTCCACTCGCATCGGCCGCGTTTGTGGGTGCCATCGGCCTTGAAGCAGCCCGGCGATCCGGCGCGGTGCTGCCGGTCGAGGTGCCGTTGCTCGCGGCGCAGCCTGTCGGTGTCAAGCTTGATCCGATCGGCCAGCGGCTCAACCCACCCTGCCCAGGTTCCGTCCACGCGTTCCACGGCGACGGCGATGGTGCTAGGGCCCAGATCGAACGACACCCGACCATCACCGACGGGGTGACGCTGCGACGGGTGCCCATCCATCACCATCTGCATCCGGTAGGTGTCGCGCCCGTCGATCACCCTCCGCACAATCCGCGTGTGAAGTACCTTGGCGGCCGCAATCAACGCCTCGATTTCTGCCAGCTCGGCCTGTTGCACCTTGCCGTGTCGACCCGTTCGGGCAGGTGGGGCGATCGGGATCACCAATCCGGCACCCCACTGTAACCCGACCAATCGGCCGTCTTGGTCGGTCATTGGGCGCAGTGCACCGTTTCTGTCCTTCGACGCCAGCGAGCGCAAACCACGCGCAACCGGCTTATGCCGGGGCTTACCTTTGCGCCCGATGTGCCACTTTTTCACCGCGTCGAACGCGCGGGCGCCCAGGTTCTGGGTTTCCTGTGCGGGCAGGTGTTCGCGCACCCACGATTTGCGCAGCTGTGATGCGAACGCCTGGGCAGCGTCGACGGTGAAGCCATGCGCCCCCTCAACCGCACGGAACGCCGCAACCCTGGTCGCGAGGTCGTTTGGGGTCAGGTGCGGCAACCGTGCGCGGCCGTCCACACCGGGTCGGATTTCACCGCGCGGCTACGGTCGATGAACTCACCAAGCACGGCGTTGTACACACGGGTGCCGGTGAAGAACCGTGTCCGAATGTCGCGGCGTTGGGCGGGGTCTGGGCGCAAGGGCCATGACCACGCGTGGGTCGGCGCGCCTTTTGGGCGCTTGCGCGCACGAGGCTTGCACGTGGCCGGTTGTTCCTGGGGGTGGGCCGGTGCCGGTTCGATGCGGCCCCGGTCACGCATCTGCACACACTCACTGTAAAGAACAGCACCGACATGCATGGCCTCCCGCCCCCGCCCGTGAGTCCCGTCGTGCAGCCACCGGACTATGCCACCGAGAACCGGCGGACAGTCCGCCAGTTTGAACATGGTAGACAGATTTTCTATATCTGTTCACTGACAGCGACGGACCGAGGTGAGACATGGCGGACACACTCCAGCAGTTGCTTCGCGAACGGTCCGAGCAGGACGACGTCGCGGTGAAGTACGGCGACCGGACCTGGACGTGGCGCGAGCACGTCGCCGAGGCCCGAGCCCAGGCCGCCGCGCTGATCGGGATCGCCGACGCCAGTCGCCCCCTGCACATCGGCGTGCTGCTGGCCAACACCCCGGACATGCTGACCGCGCTCGCGGCCGCCGCACTCGGTGGCTATGTGCTGTGCGGCATCAACAACACCCGCCGCGGCGCCGGCCTGGCCCGCGACATCGCGCTGGTGGACTGTCAGATCCTGATCACCGACGCGGCCCACCGCCACCTGCTCGACGGTGTCGAGCTGCCCGGTGTCCGCGTGCTGGACACCTCCAGTCCGGAGTGGGCCGCACTCACCGCTGACCCGAAAGAGCTGACACCGCACCGCGAGGTGGGGCCGGACGACACGTTCGTGATGATCTTCACCTCGGGAACCAGCGGCGACCCCAAGGCCGTGCAGGTGCAGCACATGATGCCGATCTTCGCGGGAAGTGCACTGGCGGAACGGTATTCGGTCGACACATCCGACGTCTGCTATGTGTCGATGCCGCTGTTCCACTCCAACGCCATCTACGCGGGCTGGGGCGTTGCGCTGGCCACCGGCGCAGCGATGGTGCCCGCGGTGTTCTCGGCCTCACGTTTCCTCGACGACGTCCGGCGCCACGGCGTGACCTTCATGAACTACGTCGGCAAGCCGCTCGCCTACATTCTGTCGACCCCGGAAAAGCCTGACGACCAAGACAATCCGCTGCGTGTCGCATTCGGCAACGAGGCCAGTGACCGGGACATCGCCGAGTTCGGCCGGCGGTTCGACTGCATCGTCTGGGACGGCTTCGGCTCGACCGAGAACGCGGTCATCATCACCCGTGAGGACGGCTGCCCGCCGGGATCGCTCGGCAAGGGCTATCCCGGGGTGGCAATCTACGACCCGGACACGCTGCAGGAGTGCGAGGTCGCGGTCTTCGACGAGATCGGCAACCTGCTCAACCGCGACACGGCGGTGGGTGAGTTGGTCAACACCACCGGAGGCGGCCTCTTTCGGGGCTATTACAAGGACCCCGGGGCCACCGATCAGCGGTTGAGGCACGGCATGTACTGGTCGGGGGATCTGGCCTACCGCGACGCCGACGGGTGGATCTACTTCGCCGGCCGCACCGCCGACTGGATGCGGGTCGACGGCGAGAACATCACCACCGCGCCGATCGAACGAATCTTGACACGGCTACCGGAGATCAGCCGCGTCGCGGTCTACCCGGTGCCCGACGAGTCCGTCGGCGACCAGGTCATGGCGGCCGTGGTGCTGCGCGAAGGCACCGAGCTGATGCCGGACGCGTTCGAGGAGTTCCTGGGCGCCCAGCCCGACCTGTCACCGAAGGCGTGGCCGCGCTTCGTCTGGTTCGCCGATGACCTTCCGACGACGGCGACCAACAAGATCCTCAAGCGAGAACTGGTCGCTCACGGGGCGACACCGCCGGGCGGCCTGCTCTGGAAGCGCGACGGCACCAGCTTCCAACCACACGGCGAGCGTGCCGTCAGCGGTACGGATCGGTGATCTCGCGCAACGACACCAGCGCCGCGCGCAGCTCCGCGTAGGCCTTCGCGCCGAGATGCCTTCGCCACTCGTCCTCGATCATTACGACCTCGGCTGCCGCAGCGGCGCATAGCTTTTCGCCCCGCGCGGTGAGCACTACCAGGCGGGCCCGCGCGTCGGCCGGATCGGGCCTGCGTGCGACGTACCCGTTGTCCTCCAACTCGTCGACGAGCGCGCCCGCTGTCTGCTTGGTCACCCTGGCATGCTCGGCAAGATCGGTGACCCGGATCCCGTCGGGGCTCAGCCGCTGGGCGATGCGGCACTGGGCGAGGGTCAAATCGTCGAAGCCGGCTGTCCGCAACGCCTCGAACACCCGGGTCTCGGCGGCGCGATGTGCAATGAACATCAGCAGCGCGGAGTTCGGATCGTCGCTCACCCCGTTGACTTTAGTACGGATTCCTGCCTAAATTAGACAGGAATCCGTACTATCGGCAGGAGTCGACATGGACGACAAGCGGATCTGGGGCTACATCGATGAGCAGCGCGCCGACCTGGCCGACTTTCTCGACACCCTGACGCCCGAGCAGTGGGCAACGCCGTCGTTGTGTCGGGGATGGACGGTGCGCGACGTCGCCGCGCACGTCACGCAGTCGACGACGAGCTGGGAGCGCCTCGGTGTGGCGGCCCTGCGCTCGGGGTTCCGGTTCAACGTGATGATGTCCCGCCTCGCGAGGGAAGACCAACGGACACCAGAGGAGATCACGGCGGCGATGCGGAGGATGGTCGGCGTTCGCCGCAGGCCACCGGGAACGGCCGTGGCCGACCCGCTGATGGATGCGATGGTGCATGGACAGGACATCGCGATACCTCTCGGTCTCGCGCGCACCATGCCCATCCCCGCAGCGGTGATCGTGGCCGAGCGGGTCTGGAAGATGGGCTTTCCGTTCAACGCGCGCAAGCGATTCGCGAACGTCGCATTCCATGCGACCGACGCATCGTTCACGGTGGGGCGCGGACAAGCGGTCCACGGGCCGATCCAGGACATCGTGATGGTGCTGGGCGGCCGTTCCGCCGGCTTGGCCGGGCTGTCCGGCGACACGCAGGCCATCGCGCTTGCGTGACGGCGGTCGAGGTTGCCCGGCGGAATAGCCGGCCCCTCCCACGCGTTTAGGCTGCTGGCGGTTGACCTGGCATAATGGACCGCTGACCCTCGGTTCCGGTTCACGCCCGATAGCTCCAGGTAAGGCGCGGGCGACCCGGCGGCCCACGATTGAAGAGGACACCATGAAATCGGGTATTCACCCTGACTACATCGAGACGACCGTGCACTGCGGCTGCGGTAACACGTTCACCACGCGCAGCACCAAGAAGAGCGGGCAGATCCACGTGGAGGTCTGCTCTCAGTGCCACCCCTTCTACACCGGCAAGCAGAAGATTCTCGACAGCGGCGGCCGTGTCGCCCGCTTCGAGAAGCGCTACGGCAAGCGCAAGGCGGGCGCGGACAAGGCTGCCGACAAATAGCTGTCTCACCGACGCCCGGCCGCGCGAGCGCAGGCCGGGCGTCGCTTCGCGTTTAGCGAACAAATGGACAGAGTGCGTGACGGGAAGGGAGGTCGCCATGACGGACACCGCGCCTGCGATTGATGCCGCGCTGTCTGAGCACGCCGACCTCGAGCGTCAGCTCAGCGACCCGAACCTGCACTCCGACGCGAACAGGGCCCGCAAGGTCGGGCGCCGCTTCGCGCAGTTGGCGCCCATTGTGGCGACCTACCGCAAGCTGGAGTCCGCCCGTGGTGACCTGGAGGCCGCCCGCGAACTCGCGGCCGACGACGAATCCTTCGCCGCCGAGGTCGACGAACTCACGGAGACGGTCGAAGAGCTCGACACCCAGCTCACCGACCTCCTCGCGCCGCGCGACCCGCACGACGCCGACGACATCGTCCTGGAGGTGAAGTCGGGGGAGGGCGGCGAGGAATCGGCGCTGTTCGCCTCTGACCTTGCGCGCATGTATATCCGGTACGCCGAGCGCCACGGCTGGACCGTCACCATGCTCGACGAGACCACCTCAGACCTCGGCGGCTATAAAGACGCGACGTTGTCGATCAGGAGCAAGGGCGACTCGGCCGACGGTGTGTGGGCGCGGCTGAAGTTCGAGGGCGGAGTGCACCGCGTGCAGCGGGTCCCGGTCACCGAATCGCAGGGCCGGGTGCATACGTCGGCCGCAGGCGTGCTCGTCTACCCCGAACCCGAAGAAGTCGAAGAGGTCCAGATCGACGAGTCCGATCTGCGCATTGACGTCTACCGGTCGTCGGGCAAGGGCGGCCAGGGCGTCAACACCACCGACTCGGCGGTGCGCATCACTCACCTGCCCACCGGCATCGTCGTCACCTGTCAGAACGAGCGCTCGCAGCTGCAGAACAAAACCCGTGCGCTGCAGGTGCTGGCCGCGCGGCTGCAGGCGATGGCCGAGGAACAGGCGCAGGCCGACGCCTCCGCCGACCGGGCCAGCCAGATCCGCACCGTGGACCGCAGCGAGCGCATCCGCACCTACAACTTCCCGGAGAACCGGATCGCCGATCACCGGATCAACTTCAAGGCGCACAACCTCGATCAGGTGCTCGACGGCGATCTCGACGACCTGTTCGACGCGTTGGCGGCCGCCGACAAGCAATCGCGGCTGCAGCAGGCATGACGCAAACCGCGCGGCTGCGACTCGAGATAGAGCACGCGGTCGCCGCCCTGGCCGAAGCGGGGGTCGGATCGCCGCGGGCCGACGCGGAAGAACTGGCCGCCCACGCCGCCGGGACCAGCCGGGGCCGGCTGTGGTTTCTCGACGGCGTGGACGACGGATTCTGTGGCCGCTACGCCGATCTCGTCGCCGCCCGCTCGCAGCGGATCCCGTTGCAGCACATCATCGGTACCGCGCCGCTTGGTCCGGTGACCGTCCACGTCGGGCCTGGCGTGTTCATCCCGCGGCCGGAGACCGAGGGCCTGTTGGAGTGGGCGTCGGCCCAGCCGTTGCCGCCGGGTCCGGTGATCGTCGACCTGTGTACGGGGTCGGCGGCGCTGGCGCTGGCCTTGTCGAAATTCTGGCCGGACGCACGCATCGTCGCCGTCGACGACTCCGAGGATGCGCTGGTCTACGCGCGCCAAAACGCCGCAGGCACCCCGGTCGAACTGCTGCACGCCGACGTCACCGATTCCGCGTTGCTGCGCGAACTGGACGGACAAGTCGATCTTCTTGTCGCCAACCCCCCGTACATCCCCGACGGCGTCGTCCTGGAACCCGAAGTGGCACAGCATGATCCACCGCATGCGCTGTTCGGGGGCCCGGACGGGATGACGGTTATCAACGCGATCGTCGAACTGGCGGGCCACTGGCTGCGGCCCGGCGGCCGGTGCGCGGTCGAGCATGACGACACCACTTCGGTCGAGACCGTCGAATTGTTCACCGCGGCGGGTCGATTCGTCGATGTCAAGGCCAACCGCGACATGGCCGGTCGACCCCGCTTTGTCACCGCGACCCGGGCTGGACGAGGCTAGGCGGGGAAGGAAAGGCAAGGCAAGGCATGACGGCCCGAGGACGACTGCGAGTGAGGATCGCAGCGAGGGACGAGCGAGGACCGGAGCGAGTGGGAGTCGAGGCGTGACGGCCCGAGGACGACTGCGAGTGAGGATCGCAGCGAGGGACGAGCGAGGACCGGAGCGAGTGGGAGTCGAGGCGTGACGGCCCGAGGACGACTGCGAGTGAGGATCGCAGCGAGGGACGAGCGAGGACCGGAGCGAGTGGGAGTCGAGGCGTGACGGCCCGAGGACGACTGCGAGTGAGGATCGCAGCGAGGGACGAGCGAGGACCGGAGCGAGTGGGAGTCGAGGCGTGACGGAGGTGTTCGACTGCTCCGACGCCGAGGCGCGCGCGGCGGGAATCGCCTCGGCGATCAGCGCGGTCAAGGGCGGACGCCTCGTCGTGCTGCCCACCGACACCGTCTACGGCATCGGCGCTGACGCCTTCGACAGCACTGCGGTCGCGGCGCTGCTGTCGGCGAAGGGTCGCGGCCGCGACATGCCCGTCCCGGTACTCGTCGGGTCCTGGCACACCATCGAAGGCCTGGTGTACACGGTGCCGAACGCCGCCAGGGAACTGATCCGCGCGTTCTGGCCCGGCGCGCTGAGCCTCGTTGTCCAGCAGGCGCCGTCGCTGCAATGGGATCTCGGCGATGCGGCAGGAACCGTGATGCTGCGGATGCCGCTGCACCCGGTGGCGATCGAGGTGCTGCGCGAGGTAGGTCCGATGGCGGTGTCCAGCGCCAACATCTCCGGCCAGTCCGCGGCGGTCACCGTCGACGATGCCCGCAACCAACTCGGTGACCTTGTCGAGGTCTATCTCGACGCCGGGCCGTCGGAACAGCAGGCGGCCTCCACCATCGTCGACCTCACTGGCGCTCATCCCCGCATCCTCCGGACGGGCCCTGTCGGCGCCGACGCGATCGCGAAAGTTCTCGCCGTGGACCCGGCGACGCTCACGGATTGAGCTCAGGTTGTTGCAGTACGGTTCACCGGTGGTAACGGCAGCCGACAGCCTGCTCGCGCTGTCGGATCGCGGCGCAGGCGTCCCGCTGCGCGAGCTCGCGCTGGTCGGCCTGACCGCGGCCGCCATCACCTACTTCGCGACGGGATGGGTTCGCGTGCTGGCCACCCGGGTCGGCGCGGTGGCCTACCCCAGGGAACGCGACGTGCACTTGCAGCCGACGCCGCGGATGGGCGGTCTGGCGATGTATGTCGGCGTGCTGGCGGCCGTGCTGCTCGCCTCCCAGCTGCCCGCACTCACCCGCGGCTTCGCCTACTCGTCGGGCCTGCCCGCCGTGGTGGTGGCCGGCGGACTCATCATGGCCATCGGTCTGATCGACGACAAGTGGGGCCTCGACGCGCTGACCAAGTTCGCAGGCCAGATCACCGCGGCCAGTGTGCTGGTCACGATGGGTGTGGCGTGGAGCGTGCTGTACATCCCGTTCGGCGGTGTCGGCACCATCGTGCTCGACCAGGTGTCGTCGATCCTGCTGACACTGGCGCTGACGGTCGCCATCGTCAACGCGATGAACTTCGTCGACGGCCTGGACGGGCTGGCCGCGGGTCTGGGTCTGATCACGGCCTCGGCCATCACGATCTTCTCCATCGGACTGCTGCGCGACCACGGTGGCGACGTGTTGTTCTACCCGCCTGCGGTGATCTCGGTGGTGCTGGCCGGCGCGTGCCTGGGCTTCCTGCCGCACAACTTCCACCGGGCCCGCATCTTCATGGGCGACTCCGGCTCGATGCTGATCGGACTGATGCTGGGCGCGGCGTCCACTACCGCGGCCGGGCCGATTTCGCAGAGCGCATACGGCGCCCGCGATGTCTTCGCTCTGCTGTCGCCGTTCCTTTTGGTGATCGCGGTGATGTTCGTGCCGGCGCTGGACATGCTGCTGGCCATCGTCCGGCGCACCCGGGCCGGTCGCAGTCCGTTCAGTCCCGACAAGATGCACCTGCACCACCGGTTGCTTCAGATCGGCCATTCGCACCGCCGGGTTGTGCTGCTCATCTATCTCTGGGTGGGCATCGTCGCCCTGGGTGCCGCGAGCACGATTTTCTTTGACCCCCGCTACACCGGCGGGGGGATGTTGGCGGCGATTCTGGTGGCGATCGTCGTGACGCTGATCCCGCTTCTGAGGCGTCGCGAAGACTCGTACGACGGGCTGTACGACAAAAAGTAGTAGAACCCCGTTTATGCCCGCCTACCATGTGGTACGGTGCAGGCAGAACCCGAAAAAACCTCGCGGGTTGCCGGCCCCCGGGCCGTCGGTTCGCCACCGATCGGCACGGATAAACGACCGACAAAGGGAGCTGCCCCTTGGGTGATTCCAGTGCGACCTGCGCCCTGCGATACGCTCGGCGCGCCACGCACAGAATCATTGGGACTGCCCTCGTGACCGCGGGATTGAGGTGACGCCGTGACGACGCCAGCGCATGACGCGCCGTTGGTGTTTCCGTCCGTTGCTTTCCGGCCTATGCGCCTGCTCGTAATCTGCGTCGTATTCGCCGGCCTGGTGACGCTGGCCGCCGGATTGTTGGGGCACCCGATGGTCGGTGTCTTCTTCGGCATCGGCCTCGGGCTGGGTTTGCTCAACGCGATTCTGGTGCAACGGTCGGTGGACTCGATCACCGCCGAGGAACATCCGCTGAAGCGCAAGATGGCGCTCAACTCCGCCACCCGACTCTTGGTGATGACGGTGATCGGGCTGACGATCGCGTTCCTCTTCCGGCCCCAAGGCCTCGGCGTGGTGTTCGGTATGGCGTTGTTCCAAGTGCTGCTGGTGATTTCGACGGCGCTGCCCGTCATGAAGAAGCTGCGGGCCGGTGACGCGGACGCGAGGAGCACGGGCAGCGGTAGTGACGGACTCGAAGGGGAGGCCACGAAGCAATGACCCAGACGATCCTCGCCGCCGAATCCGGCATTCAGGTCGGCCACCACACCGAGGCGCACTGGTTCGGACTCACCGTCAACACCGACACGGTGCTGGCCACCGCGATCGCCGCGGTGATCGTGATCGCGCTGGCATTCTTCTTGCGCGCCAAGGTGACTTCGACCGGTGTTCCGAACGGGGTGCAGCTGTTTTGGGAAGCGATCACGGTTCAGCTGCGCAACCAGATCGAGGCGGCAATCGGCATGAAGATCGCGCCGTTCGTGCTGCCAGCTGGCCGTCACGCTGTTCGTGTTCATCCTGGTCGCCAACTGGCTCTCGGTGCTGCCGGTGCAGTACACCGATTCCAACGGTGCGATACACGAGTTACTCAAGCCACCCGCATCCGACATCAACTTCGTTCTGGCGCTCGCACTGTTCGTGTTCATCTGCTACCACGCAGCAGGCATCTGGCGCCGCGGCGTCCTTGGCCATCCGGTCAAGCTGCTGAAGGGCCACGTCACGCTGATGGCGCCGATCAACCTCGTCGAGGAGATCGCCAAGCCGATCTCGTTGTCGCTCCGACTTTTCGGCAACATCTTCGCCGGCGGCATCCTCGTTGCGCTGATCGCACTGTTCCCGCCGTGGATCATGTGGGCGCCCAACGCGATCTGGAAGAGCTTCGACTTGTTCGTCGGCGCAATCCAGGCGTTCATCTTCGCCCTGCTGACGATCCTGTACTTCAGCCAGTCGATGGAGCTCGATGAGCACCATGACTAGCGCCCCACACCAAGCACGACCCACGTTCTGGTAGGACGCCTACCAGTTATCAAGGAGGATAAGGAATGGATCCCAATCTCATCGGTGCTGGCGCACTCATTGGCGGTGGACTCATCATGGCCGGTGGTGCGATCGGCGCCGGCATCGGTGACGGCATCGCCGGTAACGCGCTGATCGCCGGCATCGCCCGGCAGCCCGAGGCGCAGGGCCGACTGTTCACTCCGTTCTTCATCACGGTCGGTCTGGTCGAGGCGGCCTACTTCATCAACCTGGCGTTCATGGCGCTGTTCGTCTTCGCCACCCCGATCTCCCCTATCGGCGCCCCGCAGTAATCGACGGTCATGGGTGACTTGAGCATCCTCGCGGCCAGCGAGGCAGCCGAAGAAGGCGGGCAGAGTAACTTCCTCATCCCGAACGGCACGTTCTTCTTCGTGTTGCTCATCTTCTTGATCGTGCTTGGCGTGATCGCCAAGTGGGTCGTGCCACCGATCAGCAAGGTGCTGCGCGAGCGCCAAGAGATGGTGACCAAGACGGCCGAGGACAACCGGCGGGCCGCTGAGCTACGGGCCGCCGCCGAGGCCGATTACCTGCGGGTGATGGCCCAGGGCCGCCGCGAGGCGACGGGTATCCGCGAGGCGGCCCGTGCCGAAGGACGCCAGATCGTCGAAGAGGCACGCGCTCGGGCCAGCGGTGAGGTGAACACGATGCTGCAACAGGCCCAGCAAGAGCTGACCGAGCAGGCGCAAGCGATCACGACCGACCTGCAGGCGTCGGTGGAGACCCTGGCGTCAAGGCTGGCCAGCCGGGTGCTGGGGGTGGATGTCACCACCCGCACGGTGCCGGTGACAACGGGGCGGGATCGGTAGCGGCATGTCGACATTCATCGGACAGCTCGTCGGCTTCGCGGTCATCGTTTTCCTGATCTGGAAATACGTTGTGCCGCCGGTCCGCAAAATGATGAAGAACCAGCAGGACACCGTCCGCACCCAGCTTTCGGAACACGCCGAGGCGGAGAAGAAGGTCGCCGACGCGGATACCGAGCACGCCAAGGCACTGGAAGAAGCCAAGGCCGAGGCCGAGCGGGTGATCGAGGAGGCGCGGCAGGACGCGGAGAAGATCGCCGAGCAGCTTCGGGCTCAGGCCGACGCCGAGCTGGAGCGCATCAAGGTGCAGGGCGGACAACATGTCCGGCTGCTGCGTCAGCAGCTGATCCGAGAGCTGCGGCAGACTCTCGGCACCGAATCGGTCCGTCGCTCAGGTGATTTGGTTCGCAACTTTGTCTCCGATCCGTCCGAGCAGGCCGCGACGGTGGACCGCTTTCTCGGCGAGCTCGACGAGATGGCACCATCGACCGCCGTCTTCGAAGACACCGTGACGGCGAAACTCCGTGCCGCAAGCCGCGACGGACTCACTTCAGTGGTCGAAAAGTTCGACGAGGTCACCGCGGACCTTGACGTCACCGGATTGACCCAGCTGGCCGATCAGGTCGCGTCGGTGGCAAGACTGTTGGACAGGGAGACGGTGCTGGCCAGGCATCTGGCTGAGCCGTCAAGCGATGCCGCCCCCAAGCTTCGCCTCGTCGAGACCGTGCTGTCCGGCAAGGTGTCCGATCCCACGCTGGACATACTCAAGACCGCCGCAGCGCAGCGCTGGTCGTCCGCCTCCGATTTGATTCTGGGCGTCAAACACGTTGCGCGCCTGGCGCTGTTGGTACGGGCCGAACGCGAGGACCAGGTCGAGGACGTCGAAGACCAGCTGTTCCGGTTCAGCCGGATTCTCGACTCGGAGCCTAGGCTGATCACGATACTGAGCGAGTACACCGCCCCGGTCGAGGGCCGAGTCAGCCTGCTCACCAGCGTGCTCCACGGCAGGGCGAACCGAAACACCGCCGATCTATTGCGCCAGACGGTCGAACTGCTGCACGGCGAGCGGGCCGACGAGGTCGTCCGCGACTTGGCTGCACTCGCGGTGTCGCGGCGCGGCGAGGTGGTCGCGCACGTCCGCGCCGCCGCCGATCTCACCGCCGCACAACAAGACCGCCTCACCGAACTGCTCACCCGCATCTACGGTCACCCGGTGTCGCTCCAGCTGGATGTGGACCCGGCGCTGCTGGGCGGCTTGACGATTGCCGTCGGCGACGAGGTGATCGACGGCTCGCTGGCGTCAAAGCTGGCCGCGGCGGAAACCCACTTGCCTGACTGACCCGGAATACACGAGACCCAAACACGAAGTAGGAAGACGAAAAGCCATGGCAGAGTTGACCATCTCACCCGATGAGATCCAGGGCGCTATCGAGGAGTATGTCGCCAGCTTCGAGGCCGACACCGCGCGCGAGGAGATCGGTACCGTCATCGATACCGGTGACGGCATCGCGCACGTCGAGGGCCTGCCGTCGGTGATGACACAGGAGCTGCTGGAGTTTCCCGGCGGCGTGCTCGGTGTCGCGCTCAACCTCGACGAGCACGACATCGGCGCGGTGATCCTGGGTGACTACGAGACCATCGCAGAGGGCCAACAGGTCAAGCGCACCGGCTCGGTTCTGTCCGTACCCGTCGGCGACGCCTTCCTCGGCCGCGTGGTCAACCCGCTCGGACAACCGATCGACGGTCGCGGCGACATCGAGCCTGAAACCCGTCGCCCACTGGAGATTCAGGCGCCATCGGTGGTGCAGCGCCAAGGCGTCAAGGAGCCGCTGCAGACCGGCATCAAGGCCATCGACGCGATGACCCCGATCGGGCGCGGCCAGCGGCAGCTGATCATCGGCGACCGCAAGACCGGCAAGACCGCGGTGTGCGTCGACACCATCCTCAATCAGCGCCAGAACTGGGAGACCGGCGACGAAAAGCAGCAGGTGCGCTGCGTGTATGTGGCGATCGGCCAGAAGGGCACCACGATCGCCAGCGTCCGGCAAACCCTGGAAGACGGCGGCGCGATGGATTACACCACCATCGTCGCTGCGCCGGCTTCGGACTCCGCCGGCTTCAAATGGCTTGCGCCCTACACCGGTTCGGCGATCGCGCAGCACTGGATGTACGAGGGCAAGCACGTGCTGATCGTCTTCGACGATCTCAGCAAGCAGGCCGAGGCCTACCGCGCCATCTCGCTGCTGCTGCGCAGGCCGCCTGGGCGCGAGGCCTATCCGGGCGATGTGTTCTACCTGCATTCGCGGCTGCTGGAACGCTGCGCGAAGTTGTCCGACGAGCTCGGCGGCGGTTCACTGACCGGACTGCCGATCATCGAGACCAAGGCCAACGACATCTCGGCGTACATCCCCACCAACGTCATCTCGATCACCGACGGCCAGTGCTTCCTGGAGACCGACCTGTTCAACCAGGGCGTGCGTCCGGCCATCAACGTCGGTGTCTCGGTGTCCCGCGTCGGCGGCGCCGCCCAGATCAAGGCGATGAAGGAGGTGGCCGGATCGCTGCGGCTGGACCTGTCGCAGTATCGCGAACTGGAGTCCTTCGCGGCCTTCGCCTCGGACCTGGACCCGACATCGAAGGCGCAGCTGGAGCGCGGCGCGCGCCTGGTCGAGCTGCTCAAACAACCGCAGAACCAGCCGATGTCCGTCGAGGAGCAGGTGGTGGCCATCTTCCTCGGCACGGGGGGTCACCTCGACTCGGTACCGGTGGAGGACGTCGGCAAGTTCGAGGCCGAACTGCTCGACCACATCCGGGCCTCCCACGAAGAGATCCTCAAAGAGATCCGGGAGAGCAAGAACCTGTCCGATGAGCTCAACGACAAACTCACCGGAGTGATCGACCAGTTCAAGAAGGGCTTCGCGACCACCGACGGCAGCTCGGTCGTTCCCGACGAGCATGTCGACGCGATGGACGAAGAAGACGTCGAGAAGGAATCGGTGAAGGTCCGCAAGCCCCCGCCGAAGAAGAAGTAGGGGCTCCAGGACAATGGCTGCCACACTGCGGGAGTTGCGCGGACGGATCCGCTCCGCCGGTTCGATCAAGAAGATCACCAAGGCCCAGGAGCTGATCGCGACGTCGCGCATTGCCAAGGCGCAGGCGCGAGTCCAGGCGGCACGGCCGTACGCCCTCGAGATCACGAACATGCTCACCAACCTCGCCAACGAATCGGCGTTGGATCATCCGCTGCTGGTCGAGCGCGACGAACCCAAACGGGCCGGCGTGCTGGTGGTGTCGTCCGACCGCGGTCTGTGCGGCGCCTACAACACCAACGTGTTGCGGTAGGTCCGAGGAGCTGTTCTCCCTGCTGCGCGGGGAAGGCAAGACGCCGATCTTGTATGTCGTCGGGCGCAAAGCGCTCAACTACTACTCCTTCCGGAACTGGAAGGTGACGGACTCGTGGACGGGGTTCTCCGAGAAGCCCGACTACGACCACGCCACCGAGATCGCCGAGACGCTCGTGGAGGCATTCCTTGCCGGTGCCGACGACGAGGGCGATGACCCCGGCCCGGATGGAATCCTCGGCGTCGACGAATTGCACCTGGTGTTCACCGAGTTCAAGACGATGCTGTCACAGAGCGTCGAGGCGCGGCGGATCGCTCCGATGGTGGTGGAGTACGTCGAAGAGGACACCGGCCCGCAGACGCTGTTCGAGTTCGAACCCGATGCGGAGAAGCTGTTCTCGTCGCTCCTGCCCCGGTACGTGGCGACCCGCATCTACGCGGCGTTGCTCGAAGCCGCGGCATCCGAATCGGCATCGCGGACGGCGGGCGATGAAGTCGGCCACCGACAACGCCGACGATCTCATCAAGGCGCTCACACTTGAGGCCAACCGCGAGCGGCAGGCCCAGATCACCCAGGAAATCAGCGAAATCGTCGGCGGCGCAAACGCGTTGGCCGACGCCCGATAAGCCCCGTAGGAAGCGAAACGAGATATGACTGCTACCGCCGAACGCGAAAAGAGCAAGTCCGGCAAGGACACCAATGGTCGGGTGGTGCGCGTCACCGGTCCCGTCGTCGACGTGGAGTTCCCGCGCAACGCGGTGCCGGCGCTGTTCAACGCACTGCACGCCGACATCACGTACGAGGAGCTGTCCAAGACGCTGACGCTGGAGGTTGCACAGCACCTGGGCGACAACCTGGTGCGGTGCATCTCGATGCAGCCGACGGACGGCCTGGTGCGCGGTGTGCAGGTCATCGACACCGGGAGATTCGATCTCGGTGCCGGTTGGCGACGGCGTCAAGGGTCACGTGTTCAACGCCCTCGGCGACTGCCTCGACGATCCGGGTTACGGGAAAGACTTCGAGCACTGGTCGATCCACCGCAAGCCGCCGCCGTTCGACCAGCTGGAACCGCGCACCGAGATGCTGGAAACCGGCCTCAAGGTCGTCGACCTGCTCACCCCGTACGTCCGCGGCGGCAAGATCGCCCTGTTCGGCGGCGCCGGCGTCGGCAAGACGGTGTTGATCCAGGAGATGATCAACCGTATCGCGCGAAACTTCGGCGGTACGTCGGTATTTGCCGGTGTCGGCGAGCGCACCCGTGAGGGCAACGACCTCTGGGTCGAGCTCGCGGATGCCGACGTGCTCAAGGACACCGCGCTGGTGTTCGGCCAGATGGACGAGCCGCCCGGCACCCGTATGCGCGTCGGGCTGTCAGGACTGACGATGGCCGAGTACTTCCGCGACGAACAGGGCCAGGACGTGCTGCTGTTCATCGACAACATCTTCCGGTTCACGCAGGCCGGGTTCCGAGGTGTCCACGCTGCTCGGCCGCATGCCCTCGGCGGTGGGTTACCAGCCGACGCTGGCCGACGAGATGGGTGAGCTGCAGGAGCGCATCACGTCCACCCGTGGCCGGTCCATCACGTCGATGCAGGCCGTCTACGTGCCCGCCGACGACTACACCGACCCGGCACCTGCGACGACGTTCGCCCACCTCGATGCCACCACCGAGCTCAGCCGCGCGGTGTTCTCGAAGGGCATCTTCCCGGCGGTGGACCCGCTGGCGTCCAGCTCGACGATCCTGGATCCGAGCGTTGTCGGCGACGAACACTACCGCGTCGCGCAGGAAGTCATCCGAATCCTGCAGCGCTACAAGGATCTTCAGGACATCATCGCCATTCTGGGCATCGACGAGCTGGCCGAGGAGGACAAGCAGCTGGTGCAGCGGGCCCGTCGCATCGAGCGCTTCCTGTCGCAGAACATGATGGCGGCCGAGCAGTTCACCGGTCAGCCCGGCTCGACCGTTCCGCTGAAGGAAACCATCGAGGCGTTCGACAAGCTCGCCAAGGGCGAGTTCGACCACCTGCCCGAGCAGGCGTTCTTCCTGATCGGCGGCCTTGAAGATCTGCAGAAGAAGGCCGAGAGCCTTGGCGCCAAGATGGACGACGGCGGAAGCGACGGCGCTCCGGTAACCGACGAAGACAAGAAGGACGCACGGCGAAGACAAGAGTGAATAGACATGGCTGAACTGGACGTCGACATCGTCGCCGTAGAACGCGAAATCTGGTCTGGAAAGGCCACGTTCCTGTTCACCCGCACCACGTCGGGCGAGATCGGCATCCTGCCGCATCACATCCCGTTGGTGGCGCAGCTTGTCGACGACGCCATGGTCCGCGTTGAGCGCGAAGGCGAAGACGATCTTCGCATCGCCGTCGACGGTGGATATATGTCGGTGACCGAAGAAGGCGTGATCATCCTGGCCGAGTCCGCCGAGCTCGAGTCCGAAATCGACGCCGACTCCGCCAAAAGCGATTCCGAGTCCGATGATCCAGCGACTGCCGCCAAGGGTCGCGCCAGGCTTCGTGCCCTTGGTCAGATCGACTAGAGGCGCCGATGAGCGTGACCATGCTTCTCATGGCCGCGCTGGTCGGTGTGCTGGGCCTTGTCGTCGTCGCCCTTTGTTATCGGCTCTGGAAACTCCGTCAGGTCGGGGGAACCGCGGCGATCCTTCGTGATTTTCCCGCCGTCGGCGGCCACGGCTGGAGACACGGCGTAATGCGTTATCGTGGTGGCGAAGCCGGGTTTTACCGGCTGTCGAGTCTGCGGTGGTGGCCGGATCGGCGGCTGAGCCGCCGAGGCCTCGAGATCGTCTCGCGGCGCTCACCCCGAGGCGACGAGTTCGACATCATGACCGACGCGATCGTGATTCTCGAATTGCGGGACACCAGTCCGGAGCGCCGGCGGGGTTATGAGGTGGCGCTTGACCGCGGTGCGCTGACCGCATTTCAATCCTGGCTGGAGTCGCGGCCGTCGCCTCGCGCGCGCCGCCGGTCCATCTGATCCCTTGCGGGACCGTATCTGTGGGTCTTCGCGCAAGCGCTCATCCGCCGGGTCGCCAGAGCACGTCGCCGCCGGGATTGGCAACTCTGCACAGAATGAACAGCAGATCGGAGAGCCGGTTGAGGTACTTGGCCGGCAACACATTCACGCTGTCGGGATGGGCCT
The DNA here is from genome assembly GCA_963800125.1 of uncultured Actinomycetota bacterium. GTDB lineage: Bacteria > Actinomycetota > Actinomycetes > Mycobacteriales > Mycobacteriaceae > Mycobacterium. Next base: position 35,846 of record CAWDAC010000018.1, read on the forward strand.
CCACCGCAAGCCAGGCCGAGCGCTCCGCGCGTCGCGCCACCGTTCGAGCGACATGCAGGAGTGCTGACAGCGGCGTACCGCCCGGCAGCACAAACGAATTCAGTGCAGGCAGCGGATCGTTGAATTCGTCACACCAGGTTTCCAACCTGTCGATGTAGCTCTGGGTGATTCGCAGTGGCGGATGCTCAGGTTTCTCGACGACCGGGGTGGACAGGTCCGCACCCGCGTCGAACAGGTCATTCTGAATCTGCCGCAACACGTTGAGAATCTGCTCACCGGGGTTGCCAAGTGCGATCGCAACGCCGATGGCAGCGTTGGTTTCGTCGCAATCGGCGTATGCCGCCAGTCGCGCATCGTTCTTGGAAACCCTGCTGAAGTCGCTCAACCCGGTGGACCCGTCGTCGCCGGTGCGGGTGTAAATGCGAGTCAGATGTACTGCCATGGTCAAACCGTACCGGGGCACACTGAGCGGGGAATCTGACACTGCCCGCGCCGCTGTTTACACTAACCCGAGTGAGCGAGCGATTCGTGGTCACCGGGGGTGGCCGGTTGTCGGGCGAAGTTGCCGTCGGGGGAGCCAAAAACAGTGTGCTCAAGCTGATGGCGGCCACATTGTTGGCCGAAGGCACCAGCACGATCACCAATTGCCCGGACATTCTCGACGTGCCGCTGATGGCCGAGGTCCTGCGCGGACTCGGCGCCAACGTCGAGATGGACGGGGCCACGGTGCGCATCACGTCGCCCGACGAACCCAAATACGACGCCGATTTCGCCGCGGTCCGGCAGTTCCGGGCTTCTGTGTGCGTGCTGGGACCTCTGGTCGGCCGCTGCAAGCGGGCCAAGGTCGCCCTGCCGGGCGGCGATGCCATCGGGTCACGGCCGCTGGACATGCATCAGGCCGGACTGCGACAACTCGGCGCCCGCTGCAATATCGAGCACGGCTGCGTGGTCGCCGAAGCAGAACACTTGCGCGGCGCGGAGATTCAGCTCGAGTTCCCGTCGGTGGGTGCAACGGAGAACATCCTGATGGCTGCGGTGGTGGCCGAGGGCGTGACCACCATCCACAACGCCGCGCGCGAGCCAGACGTCGTCGACCTGTGCACGATGCTGAACCAGATGGGCGCCCGGATCGAGGGCGCAGGCTCACCGACGATGACGATCACCGGTGTCGACCGCCTTCATCCCACTGAGCATCGGGTGATCGGCGACCGCATCGTGGCCGCCACGTGGGGGATCGCCGCGGCGATGACCCGGGGCGACATCTCGGTGACCGGCGTGGATCCGCAACACCTCCAGCTGGTCCTGCACAAGCTGCACGACGCCGGGGCGACCGTCACGCAGACCGACGACGGCTTCCGTGTCGTCCAGTACGAGCGGCCCAAGGCGGTCAACGTCGCCACCCTTCCGTTCCCCGGTTTCCCGACCGACCTGCAGCCGATGGCGATCGGGCTGGCCTCCATCGCCGACGGAACGTCGATGATCACCGAAAACGTCTTCGAGGCGCGGTTCCGGTTCGTCGAGGAGATGATCCGGCTGGGTGCCGACGCCAGGACCGATGGCCATCACGCGGTGGTCCGGGGCCTTCCGCAGCTGTCCAGCGCACCGGTGTGGTCGTCGGATATCCGGGCCGGGGCCGGGCTGGTATTGGCCGGTCTGGTCGCCGACGGCGACACCGAGGTCCACGACGTGTTCCACATTGATCGTGGATATCCGCTGTTCGTCGAGAACCTGGTAAAGCTGGGCGCCGAGATCGAGCGGGTCGTTTAGCCCCCTCCAATCCGTCTCTTGTCCAATCCGTCTCTTGGGTGTTGGGCAGAGAAAGGCGTACTCTGTTTTCAGTAACCGACGTCCCCAGTCATGCACTGGCGGACGGGGTTTGACGTCTCTGTCCATGTGGAGTACAGTGGCAGGGTTGCCTGTTGAACGGGTGTGTTGTTTGAGAACTCAATAGTGTGTTTGGTGGTTTTTTAGTTTGTTGTTTTTTTGTTGCCGCATTCTTGGCGCCCCGTGCCTTGGGTGTGGTGTTTTGCCAGATTTGTTGTCTGGTTTGCTTTGATCGGATTGTTCTGAACATGGCTTTATTGGTTTTTGTTTGGAGAGTTTGATTCTGGCTCAGGACGAACGCTGGCGGCGTGCTTAACACATGCAAGTCGAACGGAAAGGCCCCTTCGGGGTACTCGAGTGGCGAACGGGTGAGTAACACGTGGGTGATCTGCCCTGCACTTCGGGATAAGCCTGGGAAACTGGGTCTAATACCGGATAGGACTACGAATCGCATGGTTTGTGGTGGAAAGCTTTTGCGGTGTGGGATGGGCCCGCGGCCTATCAGCTTGTTGGTGGGGTGATGGCCTACCAAGGCGACGACGGGTAGCCGGCCTGAGAGGGTGTCCGGCCACACTGGGACTGAGATACGGCCCAGACTCCTACGGGAGGCAGCAGTGGGGAATATTGCACAATGGGCGCAAGCCTGATGCAGCGACGCCGCGTGAGGGATGACGGCCTTCGGGTTGTAAACCTCTTTCAGTAGGGACGAAGCGCAAGTGACGGTACCTATAGAAGAAGCACCGGCCAACTACGTGCCAGCAGCCGCGGTAATACGTAGGGTGCGAGCGTTGTCCGGAATTACTGGGCGTAAAGAGCTCGTAGGTGGTTTGTCGCGTTGTTCGTGAAAACTCGACAGCTCAACTGTGGGCGTGCGGGCGATACGGGCAGACTGGAGTACTGCAGGGGAGACTGGAATTCCTGGTGTAGCGGTGGAATGCGCAGATATCAGGAGGAACACCGGTGGCGAAGGCGGGTCTCTGGGCAGTAACTGACGCTGAGGAGCGAAAGCGTGGGGAGCGAACAGGATTAGATACCCTGGTAGTCCACGCCGTAAACGGTGGGTACTAGGTGTGGGTTTCCTTCCTTGGGATCCGTGCCGTAGCTAACGCATTAAGTACCCCGCCTGGGGAGTACGGCCGCAAGGCTAAAACTCAAAGAAATTGACGGGGGCCCGCACAAGCGGCGGAGCATGTGGATTAATTCGATGCAACGCGAAGAACCTTACCTGGGTTTGACATGCACAGGACGCCGGCAGAGATGTCGGTTCCCTTGTGGCCTGTGTGCAGGTGGTGCATGGCTGTCGTCAGCTCGTGTCGTGAGATGTTGGGTTAAGTCCCGCAACGAGCGCAACCCTTGTCTCATGTTGCCAGCACGTAATGGTGGGGACTCGTGAGAGACTGCCGGGGTCAACTCGGAGGAAGGTGGGGATGACGTCAAGTCATCATGCCCCTTATGTCCAGGGCTTCACACATGCTACAATGGCCGGTACAAAGGGCTGCGATGCCGTGAGGTGGAGCGAATCCTTGTCAAAGCCGGTCTCAGTTCGGATCGGGGTCTGCAACTCGACCCCGTGAAGTCGGAGTCGCTAGTAATCGCAGATCAGCAACGCTGCGGTGAATACGTTCCCGGGCCTTGTACACACCGCCCGTCACGTCATGAAAGTCGGTAACACCCGAAGCCGGTGGCCTAACCCCGTGTGGGAGGGAGCCGTCGAAGGTGGGATCGGCGATTGGGACGAAGTCGTAACAAGGTAGCCGTACCGGAAGGTGCGGCTGGATCACCTCCTTTCTAAGGAGCACCACGTCATTCCCCCGTGCCTCACATGGGTGAGGGGTTCGCGGTTGGGAGATCAGTGCCGGCGCCTGTAGTGGGCGTCGGGACGGTGCAGCAACAAACGTTCGGCCCGACGGGATTTGGGTTCGGCGGGAAATCATCGGACACACTATTGGGCTTTGAGACAACAAGCCCGTCGCCTCTTCGCCCTGTTGGTTGGGGAACCGGGGGTGGTGTCGCCTCCGGTGGGGGTGGCTTGGTTGTCGCCCCGCTTTGGTGGTGGGGTGTGGTGTTTGATTTGTGGATAGTGGTTGCGAGCATCTAGCAGCAAGTGGGCATGCTCTGGTGGGCTCCTTTTTTGTGGGGTTTGGCTGGGGTGTGTTTTGTTGTTTGATGTGCAATTTCAGAGTTTTTTAACTCTTTGGTTTTTTGTGTTGTAAGTGTTTAAGGGCGCATGGTGGATGCCTTGGCACTGAGAGCCGATGAAGGACGTGGGAGGCTGCGATATGCCTCGGGGAGTTGTCAACCGAGCGTGGATCCGAGGATGTCCGAATGGGGAAACCCGGCGCGAGTGATGTCGCGTCACCCTGCGGTGAATATATAGCCGTTGGGGAGGTAACGCGGGGAAGTGAAACATCTCAGTACCCGTAGGAAGAGAAAACAATTGTGATTCCGTGAGTAGTGGCGAGCGAAAGCGGAGGATGGCTAAACCGTGCACATGTGATACCCGGCGGGGGTTGTGTGTGCGGTGTTGTGGGGCGTTTCGTGTCAGGTCCGCCGGCCTGGCCGGGAGTGATAAACCGTGGTGTTAGTCGAAGTGGCCTGGGATGGTCTGCCGTAGCGGGTGAGAGCCCCGTAGGCGAAAACATCACGGCTCCCGTGGGGCTGTCCCCGAGTAGCAGCGGGCCCGTGGAATCTGCTGTGAATCTGCCGGGACCACCCGGTAAGCCTGAATACTTCTCAGTGACCGATAGCGGATTAGTACCGTGAGGGAATGGTGAAAAGTACCCCGGGAGGGGAGTGAAAGAGTACCTGAAACCGTGTGCCTACAATCCGTCAGAGCCTTCCCTTCTGGGGTGGGGTGATGGCGTGCCTTTTGAAGAATGAGCCTGCGAGTCAGGGACATGTCGCGAGGTTAACCCGGGTGGGGTAGCCGCAGCGAAAGCGAGTCTGAATAGGGCGTATCCGCACAATTGTGTGTGGTGTAGTGGTGTGTTCTGGACCCGAAGCGGAGTGATCTACCCATGGCCAGGGTGAAGCAGCAGTAAGATGTTGTGGAGGCCCGAACCCACTTAGGTTGAAGACTGAGGGGATGAGTTGTGGGTAGGGGTGAAAGGCCAATCAAACTCCGTGATAGCTGGTTCTCCCCGAAATGCATTTAGGTGCAGCGTTGCGTGGTTCTTATTGGAGGTAGAGCTACTGGATGGCCGATGGGCCCTACTAGGTTACTGACGTCAGCCAAACTCCGAATGCCAATAAGATTGAGCGTGGCAGTGAGACGGCGGGGGATAAGCTCCGTGCGTCGAGAGGGAAACAGCCCAGATCGCCGGCTAAGGCCCCTAAGCGTGTGCTAAGTGGGAAAGGATGTGCAGTCGCGAAGACAACCAGGAGGTTGGCTTAGAAGCAGCCACCCTTGAAAGAGTGCGTAATAGCTCACTGGTCAAGTGATTGTGCGCCGATAATGTAGCGGGGCTCAAGCACACCGCCGAAGCCGCGGCAGCACAGCTTTGTTGTGCTGGGTAGGGGAGCGTCCTGCCTCCGGTGAAGCCACCGAGTGATCGTGTGGTGGAGGGGGTGGGAGTGAGAATGCAGGCATGAGTAGCGATCAGGCAAGTGAGAACCTTGCCCGCCGAAAGACCAAGGGTTCCTGGGCCAGGCCAGTCCGCCCAGGGTGAGTCGGGACCTAAGGCGAGGCCGACAGGCGTAGTCGATGGACAACGGGTTGATATTCCCGTACCCGTGTGTGCGCGTCCCTGATGAATCAATCCCGCTAACCGCCCAAACGACCGTTGACCGTTCACCTTCGGGTGCACGGCGGTGGTCTGCTGCGTGGGACCCGGATTGGTAGTAGTCAAGCGATGGGGTGACGCAGGAAGGTAGCCGTACCAGTCAGTGGTAATACTGGGGCAAACCCCTAGCACGACATCTAGGTAAATCCGGATGTCATATGTGTGAGAGGTGATGCATAGCCGAGTGAGGTGAATTCGGTGATCCTATGCTGCCGAGAAAAGCCTCTAGTGAGTACACACACGGCCCGTACCCGAAACCAACACAGGTGGTCAGGTAGAGAATACCGAGGCGTACGAGTGAACTATGGTTAAGGAACTCGGCAAAATGCCCCCGTAACTTCGGGAGAAGGGGGACCCCGCACCGTCAACACCCTCGCGGTGGGCAGCGGTGGGGGGTGGCACAAACCAGTGAGAAGCGACTGTTTACTAAAAACACAGGTCCGTGCGAAGTCGCAAGACGATGTATACGGACTGACGCCTGCCCGGTGCTGGAAGGTTAAGAGGACCCGTTAACCCCGCAAGGGGTGAAGCGGAGAATTTAAGCCCCAGTAAACGGCGGTGGTAACTATAACCATCCTAAGGTAGCGAAATTCCTTGTCGGGTAAGTTCCGACCTGCACGAATGGCGTAACGACTTCTCAGCTGTCTCAACCATAGACTCGGCGAAATTGCACTACGAGTAAAGATGCTCGTTACGCGCGGCAGGACGAAAAGACCCCGGGACCTTCACTACAACTTGGTATTGGTGCTCGATACGGTTTGTGTAGGATAGGTGGGAGACTGTGAAGCGGCCACGCCAGTGGTCGTGGAGTCGTTGTTGAAATACCACTCTGACCGTATTGGGCCTCTAACCTCGAACCGTCTATCCGGTTCAGGAACAGTGCCTGGTGGGTAGTTTAACTGGGGCGGTTGCCTCCCAAAATGTAACGGAGGCGCCCAAAGGTTCCCTCAACCTGGACGGCAATCAGGTGTCGAGTGCAAGTGCACAAGGGAGCTTGACTGCGAGACGGACAAGTCAAGCAGGGACGAAAGTCGGGACTAGTGATCCGGCACCCCCGAGTGGAAGGGGTGTCGCTCAACGGATAAAAGGTACCCCGGGGATAACAGGCTGATCTTCCCCAAGAGTCCATATCGACGGGATGGTTTGGCACCTCGATGTCGGCTCGTCGCATCCTGGGGCTGGAGCAGGTCCCAAGGGTTGGGCTGTTCGCCCATTAAAGCGGCACGCGAGCTGGGTTTAGAACGTCGTGAGACAGTTCGGTCTCTATCCGCCGCGCGCGTCAGAAGCTTGAGGAAACCTGTCCCTAGTACGAGAGGACCGGGACGGACGAACCTCTGGTCCACCAGTTGTCCCACCAGGGGCACCGCTGGATAGCCACGTTCGGACAGGATAACCGCTGAAAGCATCTAAGCGGGAAACCCCCTCCAAGACCAGGCTTCTCACCCATCAAGTGGGATAAGGCCCCCCGCAGACCACGGGATCAATAGACCAGACCTACACACCGGGCAACCGGCTCAGGGAACTGGCACTAACCGGCCGAAAACTTACACACACCAAAACCCGCAACCACACCATCCACAGTCACCAAACAACTGCACCCCACCACCAAACACAACCTCACCACACAAGTGAATAAAGTTACGGCGGAAATAGCGACAGGGAAACGCCCGGACCCATCCCGAACCCGGAAGCTAAGCCTGCCAGCGCCGATGATACTACCCAACCCGGGTGGAAAAGTAGGACACCGCCGAACACAATTTAAGACCTTTGCCCCCCAATTCTGTTGGGGGGCAAAGGCATTTCTGGGGGAGCGTCGTCAGTCGAATAGCGTAGGCATTGCGGGCTTCCGGGTTTTCTCCAGCGCGAGCAGGGCGCGTTTACGGTCCAGTCCGCCGCCGTATCCGGTGAGGCTGCCGTTCGAACCGATCACCCGATGGCAGGGCACGATGATGCCGATCGGATTGTGCCCGTTGGCCAGACCGACGGCTCGGAACGCTCCCGGCGAGCCGATCTGGGTCGCGATCTGACCGTAGGACCGCGTCTCGCCGTACGGAATCGTCAGCAGTGCGGCCCACACCCGCCGCTGAAACTCCGTGCCGACGAGATCGAGCTCGAGGTCGAACTCCATTCGGTCGCCGGCGAAGTACGACTCGAGCTGCTCGACGGCGCCAGGGAACGCCGCGTCGTCGCGCTCCCAGCCATCGTGGCTCGGCTCATAGGTCTGGTCGACCATCCGCAGATGCATCAGGCGCCCGCCGCGTCCGGCCAGGGTGAGCGGCCCGACCGGACTGTCGACGGTGCGAAATTGGATGGCTGCCATCACTTCTCCTTCGGGGGCCAATGATTCACCGCGTGGTCGAGTGCGGTCCAGAGGTGTTGAGCGGCATACGATCGCCACGGTCGCCATCGAGCGCTGCGCTCGGTGAGGGCGCGGGAATCCTCCGGCAGTCCGACCTGCTTGGCGGCCAGCAGAACACCGAGGTCGGTGGCCGGGAATGCGTCAGGGTCGCCCAGGCCACGCATCGCGATCATTTCCGCCGTCCACGGTCCGATCCCCGGCAGTGCCAACAGCTGCCGTCGTGCGCGGTTCCAGTCGCAGCCGGCATCCAGCAGGACGTCGCCGTCGGCCAGCGCCCCGACGAGTGCGATCAGAGACCGCTGCCGCGATTTGGGGAAGGCCAAGTGAGCCGGATCGATCTCGGCGAGGTGCTCGATGGCCGGGAACACGTGCGTCAGCCCGCCGTCGGTATCCGTCACCGGCTGGCCATACGCGGAGACGATGCGCGCGGCGTGGGTGCGGGCGGCCTTGACCGACACCTGCTGGCCCAGCACTACACGGAGGGCGAGTTCGGGCTCATCGACGGTGCGCGGGATGCGCTGCCCGGGTGCCTTCGCGACCAGGGCGCCGAGCTCTGCGTCGGCGCCAAGCGCGTCGACGACGGCTTCTGGGTCCGCATCGAGGTCGAGTAACCGCCGGCATCGGGCGATCGCGGTCGCCAGGTCTCGGAAGTCGTCCAGCACGAGATTGCACTGCACGTGGTCGGGTTGTGGTGTGAGACTGACGATTCCGCTTCCGCTGGGTAGCCGCAAGGTCCGCCGATAGGCGCCGTCGCGCACCTCTTCGACACCGGGCACGGCGCTGGCGGCAAGATGGCCGAACATCCCCTCATACGCGAACGGGGTGCGTACCGGTAAGCGCAACGACAGCGCACCCGAGGCCCCGATGTCGCCGCGCACGAATCGGGTCCGCGCCCGTTGGCGCAGGGCGGTCGGTGTGAGCGCACATACGGTGCGCACGGTGTCGTTGAACTGCCGGATGCTCGAGAAGCCTGCCGCGAAGGCGACGTCGCCGAACGGTAGCTCGGTGGTCTCGATGAGCACCCGGGCGGTCTGGGTCCGCTGGGCACGGGCCAGCGCCAGCGGGTTGGCGCCGACCTCCGCCTGCAGCATTCGTTCGAGTTGGCGGGTGGTGTAGCCGACACGTGCCGCCAGGCCGGTAACTCCCTCGCGGTCGACGGTGCCGTCGGCGATGAGTCGCATCGCACGGGCCACCACGTCACCGCGCACGTTCCACTCCGGAGAGCCCGGTGATGCGTCTGGTCGGCAGCGCTTGCAGGCCCGGAATCCGGCACGCTGCGCGGCCGCGGCGGTGGGATAGAACCGCATGTTGCGCGCGAACGGGGGTCGGACAGGACAGCTCGGTCTGCAGTAGATCTTGGTGGTGAGCACGGCGGTGACGAACCAGCCGTCGAAGCGGGCGTCCTTGGACTGGACGGCCCGGTAGCAGCGGTCGAAATCTTCGTGCATGCCTCGACAATTACACGCCCCCACCGACAAGACTGGCGGAAAACCGACATCGACGTGAGTTTGGATATCGGCAGCGTGACGATCGGCCACCGTAGTGTGAACACTGGAGGCATGGCCGAGAGTTAGCATCCGGTCCATGGCCGAACTCGTGCAGCGCTACCTGGACCGGATCCGCGAAGAACACGCCGGCGTCGCCAAGGGCGCCTTAGCCGACTACATCCCGGAGCTGGCAAGTGTCGACCCCAATGGATTCGGGGTGTCCTTGTCATCCTCGGATGGGTTTGTGTATGAATCCGGCGATGCCAGAACCGAATTCACCATACAGTCGATCTCCAAGCCATTCACCTACGCCCTCGCGCTGGACCGGATCGGCCCGGCTGCCGTCGATGCGAGAATCGGCGTTGAACCTTCCGGCGAGGCCTTCAACGAGATCAGCGTCGACCAATCGACGAAAATCCCGAAGAATCCGATGATCAACGCCGGGGCGATCGCCGCCGTGTCGTTGATTCCTGCGAGCAGTCCCGACGAGCGATTCGCCCTGATTCAGGACTTCTATTCCGCCTTCGCAGGCCGGCGGCTCGAAATGGATCGCCAGGTGTACATGTCCGAAAAGGCAACCGGCAGCCGCAACCGCGCCATCGGCTACATGCTCCAAAGCTTCGGTGTACTCGACGACGATCCCGACGAGGTTCTCGATGTCTACTGCCGCCAATGCTCGCTCAAGGTGACGTCGACCGATCTGGCCAGAATGGCTGCGACCCTGGCCCGCGGGGGGATCAATCCCATGACCGGCCGCCGGGTGACAGATCCGGCGGTGGTGAAGCGAACATTGTCAGTGATGGTTACGTGCGGAATGTACGACGCAGCGGGCGACTGGGTCAGCGCCGTCGGAATGCCGGCAAAGAGTGGGGTGGGTGGCGGCATCGCCGCAGTCCTGCCCGGGCAACTGGGGATCGGCGTCTATTCGCCGCTACTGGACGCCAAGGGCAACAGTGTGCGCGGAGTTCGCTTGTGCCGCAGCCTTTCTGAACAGCTAGGCCTGCACTTCCTGACGGTGTCGCGTGATTCACGGGCCACCATGCGATCCACCTACCGGCCGCGCGACAACATCCGCGTCTATGAGACACACGGCGATCTGCTTTTCTCTGGTGCCGAGCAGGTGGTGAGGACGGTGGACCGCGAACGCGACAGCTTCGACGTCGCTGTGCTCGACGTCTCGCGCGTTGATGACATCGACGACGCTGCCCGCGCCCTGCTCTCCGACATGGCTGCAGCGCTGCGCGCCGAGGGTAAGGCCGGATATCTCGTCGATCCCGACGGGGTCGTCATCCGCGACGAAAAAGATTTCGAGGCTGTCCGGTACGTCACCGTCGATGACGCCGTAGCAGCGGCGGAGGAGTGGCTGGGCCGCGCGTTCACGCGGTAGCCAAGCGCACTAGACCGGCTCGGCCAGCCGAGTTGGCTCCTCGTGCCCGCGGAGCGTCACCGTATCGCCCAAGGTCCAACGGGAGCGCTCGCTTTCGGTGGCATTCTGAACCGTCTGCGATGATGCGAGCAGGTGGCTGGGCGCGGTCTTGGCCAGCTCGCACAGCCGCGCGGCCTCGTTGACCGGCTCACCGATCACGGTGTACTCGAAGCGTTCCTTGGCACCCACATTGCCCGCCACCGCCTGTCCCGACGCCACGCCGATGCCGGCATCGCATTCGGGCGCTTCCTGGCGGATTCGACGGGCGATCGCGCGCCCCGCCGCCAGGGCTTCGCTTTCCGGGTTCTCGAGGTGATTCGGCGCGCCGAACACCGCCAGCGCGGCATCCCCCTCGAACTTGTTGACGAACCCGTGGTGGCGGTCCACCTCGTCGACGATCACCGCGAAGAACCGGTTGAGCAGGTCGACCACCTCGGTAGCCGGCCGGCCAGTCACCAACTGCGTGGAGCCGATGATGTCGACGAAGATCACCGCGACGTGTCGTTCCTCGCCGCCCAACTTTGGCCGCTGCTGTTCGGCGGCCGCGGCCACCTCGCGCCCGACGTGCCTGCCGAACAGATCCCGGACACGTTCCCGTTCGCGTAGACCGGCGACCATCGAGTTGAAACCACGCTGCAGCTCACCCAACTCGGTACCGTCGAACACCACCACATTGCAGTCCAGGTCGCCGTCCTCGACGTGCTTGAGCGCGGAGCGCACCACCCGCACCGGCGTTGCGGTCAGCCACGACGACAACCACATCAGGACGAAGCCGAAGACGAAGGCTGCAGCCGCCAAACTCAGTACGGCAAAACCGAATTGGGTCTCGGTCATGTTCTGTAGTGACAGTGCGAACACTGCGGTCATCGCGATACCGATCACCGGCACGCCCGAACCGAGCAACCACACGATCATGGTCCGGCCCATGATGCCCGCGGTGAGCCGACGGGGCGGGGGACCGGCTTCCAGTGCCTGGGCGGCGACGGGTCGCAGCGCGAACTCGGTGATCAGGTAGCAGGCGGTGGCCACCACGACACCACTGAAACCGACCGCGAAGAGAAACCGCGGGATGAACGCGGTGTCGTACAGTCCGTACAGCGTCGTCAGCAGCGCCGCGCCCACACCCCACAGGACGAGGAGCATTTTGGCCACTCGCCACGGGGCAACGAAGGTGTTGCGCTGGTCGGTGCGGTCCGGTGTCCTTTGCTCGATCGCCCATCGCAGCGAACGCACGATCCGTCGGGTGACCCAGAAGGTGCCCAGCGCCAGCGCAAGCCCCATGTAGGCCGGGGCCACGACGAATGTGAGCCATGCCGGGACGTCCGTAAAGACACTCGGCACCGGGAACACGAAGGCGACCAACACCGTCGCCACCGCGATGCCAAGTAGGTTCGTGAAAAGGATGGAGAACGTCAGAATGACCTGGATGCGCACCCGCCGGCGCAGCTGACTCTCGTTGACCTTGCCTAGCAGCCAGGACCCGTATTCCGGTGTGGTGGACAGCCGCCCGCTTTGCCGGGTCACCGTCTCCAGGACCCGGCCCAGCCGGTGCGCGACGCTCTTTTTGGACTTCATCTGATGTCAGCCTAATTTGCCCGATGCCGTGGTCCTATGGTTGACCGGTGCGTCTCGTCATCGCCCAATGCACCGTCGACTATTTAGGGCGCCTGACCGCGCATCTTCCGTCGGCACGCCGCCTGCTGCTGATCAAAGCCGACGGGTCGGTCAGTGTGCACGCCGACGACCGCGCATACAAGCCGCTGAACTGGATGAGCCCGCCATGCTGGATGAGCGAAGAGCTCGACGGCTCGCTGCCGGTGTGGGTGGTGGAGAACAAGTCCGGGGAGCAGCTGCGCATCACCGTGGAGGAGATCGAGCACGACTCCAGCCACGAACTGGGTATGGATCCCGGACTGGTCAAGGACGGCGTCGAGGCACATCTACAGGCGTTGTTGGCCGAACACGTCGAGCTCCTCGGCGCCGGGTACACCCTGGTGCGCCGCGAGTACATGACCGCGATCGGTCCGGTTGACCTGTTGTGCCGCGACGAGCAGGGCCGTTCGGTGGCCGTTGAGATCAAGAGGCGCGGGGAGATCGACGGGGTCGAACAACTCACGCGCTACCTCGATCTGCTGAACCGGGACAGCGTGCTGGCGCCCGTCAGCGGGGTCTTCGCCGCGCAGCAGATCAAGCCGCAGGCGCGAACGCTGGCGACCGACCGTGGGATCCGTTGCGTGACTTTGGACTACGACCAGATGCGTGGAATGGACAGCTCCGAGTTCCGGTTGTTCTGAGCCGTAGACTGGTAATCATGGCCAGGCGTCGAGCCGCAGGTCGCCGGCAACCGTCGCGGACACCGTTGCCGGCGCCTCGTCGTGTCGAGACAGGACCGGATGGCTATGACCACGAAGTCCGGCCGATCGCCGCGTCGCGGGCCACCAAGACCTACCGGTGCCCTGGTTGCGATCACGAGATCCGCTCCGGCACAGCTCATTTAGTGGTGTGGCGAACCGACCTCGGTGCGAACGCAGTCGACGACCGGCGGCATTGGCATACCCCGTGCTGGCAGCACCGGGCAACGCGCGGCCCGACCCGGAAGTGGTCGTGACGACTAGTGGTCGGCTGCAGGCTCGACGAGCTCGATCAGCACCCCGCCTGCGTCCTTGGGATGAATGAAGTTGATCCGCGAGTCTGCGGTGCCGCGCCGCGGCGTTTCGTAGACCAACCGAACGCCCTGCTCACGCAGCCGAGCGCTCAGCGCGTCGATGTCACTGACCCGATAGGCCAGCTGCTGCATGCCCGGTCCGCGCTTGTCGAGGAACTTGGCAATCGTCGAGGTTTCGTCGAGCGGAGCCATTAGCTGAATCTGGGCGCTGCCCACCGGCGCGCCACGCACCGAAAGCATCGCTTCGCGGATGCCTTGGTCCTCATTGACCTCTTCGTGCAGCACGATCATGCCGAGGTGGTCGTGGTACCACGCGATTGCAGCGTCGAGGTCCCGCACCGCTATGCCCACATGGTCGATCGCCGTGACGAGGGCCGTGGCCAGGACGTGACGGACGTCAACTTGCTTAGTGGTCATAACGTAACGGTAACCTGACGGGAAAGATTGCGCTTCGCCGATCGGCTTCTTGAGCGGTTCAGAAGCCGCCACGAACAGCCTTGGAGGTAGGAATGACGACGTCAGTGATCGTTGCTGGAGCCCGCACGCCGGTCGGCAAGCTGATGGGCTCGCTGAAGGATTTCTCGGCCAGCGACCTGGGCGCCATTGCCATTTCCGGTGCATTGGAGAAGGCAAAGGTGCCGCCTTCGCTCGTCGAGTACGTCATCATGGGCCAGATTCTGACCGCGGGAGCCGGGCAGATGCCCGCCCGCCAGGCCGCGGTGGCCGCCGGCATCGGCTGGGACGTGCCCGCGCTGTCGATCAACAAGATGTGCCTGTCCGGAATCAACGCGATCGCACTCGCTGACCAGCTGATCCGGGCTGGCGAGTTCGACGTGGTCGTTGCGGGTGGGCAGGAGTCGATGACCCAGGCGCCGCACCTGCTGATGAAGAGCCGGGCCGGCTACAAGTACGGCGACGTCACGGTGCTCGACCACATGGAGTACGACGGGCTGCACGACGTGTTCACCGACCAGCCGATGGGCGCGCTCACCGAGAAGCGCAACGACATCGACCAGTTCACCCGGGCCGAGCAGGACGAATTCGCTGCACGATCGCACCAACGGGCAGCCGCGGCATGGAAAGACGGCATTTTCGCCGATGAGGTGGTGTCGGTGCAGATCCCGCAGCGCAAGGGCGACCCGCTGGAGTTCAGCGAGGACGAGGGCATCCGCGCCGACACCACCGCGGAGTCGTTAGCGGGGCTCAAGCCTCCTTCCGTAAGGACGGCACCATCGCCGCGGGGTCCGCGTCGCAGATTTCCGACGGTGCGGCCGCCGTGGTGGTGATGAACAAGGACAAGGCCGAAGGAACTGGGGTTGACCTGGCTGGTCGAGATCGGCGCCCACGGCATGGTCGCCGGCCCGGACTCCTCCCTGCAGTCACAGCCGGCCAACGCGATCAAGAAAGCCATTGCCCGCGAGGGCATAACTGTCGACCAGCTGGACGTGGTCGAGATCAACGAGGCATTCGCCGTGGTCGCGCTGGCGTCGATGAAGGAGCTGGGCGTCAATCCCGACATCGTCAATGTCAACGGCGGTGCCATCGCGATCGGGCACCCGATCGGCATGTCGGGGGCGCGCATCACCCTGCATGCGGCCCTTGAGCTGGCACGGCGCGGGTCCGGCTACGCGTCGCGGCGCTGTGCGGGGCGGTGGGCAGGGCGATGCGCTGATCCTGCGGGCAGGCTAGCGTTTACGACGCATTTGTAGTAATTAGCTCCGGACCGGGCACAATGGCGGCCATGAAGGCGTCTTCGCATCTCCGCAGCGCAGCCGGGTGGTTTCGTCATCGCGCTGGCAGAGGCCGTCAGTTGGGTCGGTCTGCTGGTCGGGATCGCGGTCAAGTGGACAGTCGGCACATGGTTGCTGGCGTTGCTGGCGAGCATCGTGCCACTGTGCAGTGTGATCTTTCTCATAGGGGTGGATCGGACCGGCCGAATGGATGTCGCGAGCGCCTCGGCCGGAGCGGTGCAACCAGGCCGATCGATACCCGAAACGACGTGACAGACTTGGGGGCGTGACTCGTCCTCGTCCTCCCGCCGGGCCGTCGATCGCCGGTGCGGTTGACCTCTCCGGCCTCAAACAGCGCGCGACCGCGGCGAGCGAGGGCGCCTCGCCGGGCCAGGCCTCCGGCGCGCCCGGCGGTGTGGAAATCACCGAGGCCAACTTCGAAGCCGAGGTGTTGGTTCGGTCTAACCAGGTGCCGGTGGTCGTTTTGCTGTGGTCACCGCGCAGCGACGCAAGTGTCCAACTGGGCAATGCGCTGGCGAGTCTGGCCGCCAACGACGACGGCAAGTGGTCGCTGGCCACTGTGAACGTCGACACGACGCCCCGAGTGGCTCAGATCTTCGGCGTGCAGGCCGTCCCTACCGTGGTGGCTTTGGCCGAGGGCCAACCATTGTCGAGCTTCCAGGGCCTGCAGCCACCCGATCAGCTGCGCGGATGGATTGACTCGTTGTTGAATGCGACCGCCGGAAAGCTCAGCGGTGCAGACGATTCCGAACAGCCCGAGCAAGTCGACCCCGAATTGGCGCAGGCCCGTGCGCATCTGGACGCCGGTGACTTCGACGCCGCGCTGACCGCATACCAGGCGATCCTCGACGCCAACCCCAATCACGAAGAGGCGAAGGCCGCGGTGCGCCAGATCGCGTTCCTCGCCCGCGCATCCGCGCGGCGACCGGACGCCGTCGCGGCTGCCGACGCCGCCCCCGACGACATCGAGGCCGGGTTCGCCGCGGCGGATGTCGAGATGCTGCAGCAGAACGTCGCCGCTGCGTTCGACCGGCTGATCGCACTGGTTCGCCGCACCGCCGGCGACGAGCGCACGTCGGTCCGTACCCGGCTGATCGAGCTGTTCGACCTTTTCGACCCGGCCGACCCCGAAGTCATCGCCGGTCGGCGCAAGCTCGCCAACGCGCTGTACTGACCCCTACCCGAAAATCTCGCCGAGACTGCGGGGAGATCGGAAATTCGGCTGATCTCGCGATCTGGCCGCAGGCTCGGCCGTCGGCGGGTCAGGCCGGTTCGAACCACAGGGCGGCAAGCGGCGGCAGCACCATCACTGCCGAAGCGGGGCGTCCGTGCCACGCCTCGTCGGTCGCCTCCACCGCGCCGTAGTTGCCCACCCCGGTGCCGTTGTAGGTCGTCGCATCGGTGTTCAGCACCTCGCGCCAGGTGCCCGCATGGGGCAGACCGAGTTGGTAACGGCTGTGCTCGGAGCCCGAGAAGTTGAACACACAGGCCATGCATCGAGCCGTCAGACGCCGAACCGGAGGAAGCTCAGCACGTTGTTGGCCGAATCGTTGGCGTCGATCCAGGAATACCCCTCGGGACTGCTGTCGCGCGTCCACAGTGCACGTCGGCTGCGGTAGATGCCGTTGATGTCCTGCACCAGCCGGTGGATTCCGTTGGAGAAGCTGTTCTCGCCCAGCTGGTACCAGTCGACGCCGCGCTCCTCAGACCATTCCGCGCGCTGGCCGAACTCCTGGCCCATGAACAGCAGCTGCTTGCCGGGGTGCGCCCACTGGTATGCCAGCAGGCTGCGCAGGCCCGCCGCCTTGACATGGTCGTTGCCGGGCATCCGGCTCCACAGCGTGCCCTTGCCGTGCACGACCTCGTCGTGGCTGATCGGCAGCACGTAGTTCTCGCTGAACGCGTACAGCATCGAGAACGTCATCTCGTGGTGGTGATAGCTGCGGTGCACCGGGTCATGGCTGATGTAGTCGAGAGTGTCGTTCATCCAGCCCATGTTCCACTTCATCGAGAAGCCAAGGCCGCCAAGGCTTGTCGGCCGGGTCACCCCGGGCCATGACGTCGACTCCTCGGCGATCGTCACGATGCCGGGCGCGATCTTGTGCACGGTGGCGTTCATCTCCTGCAGGAACTGCACCGCCTCGAGGTTCTCCCGTCCGCCGTAGACGTTGGGGGTCCAGCTCGCCCGCGGGTCGCGAATAGTCAAGGTAGAGCATCGATGCGACCGCGTCGACTCGCAGGCCGTCGATGTGGAATTCCTGCAGCCAATACAGCGCGTTGGCCACCAGGAAGTTGCGCACCTCGGCTCGGCCGAAGTCGAACACGTAGGTGCCCCAGTCGAGTTGCTCACCCCGGTGCGGGTCGGAGTGCTCGTAGAGCGGCGTGCCGTCGAATCGGCCCAATGCCCAGGAGTCCTTGGGGAAGTGCGCAGGCACCCAGTCCATGATCACGCCGATACCGGCCTGGTGCAGCGAGTCGACCAGGTAGCGGAACTCGTCAGGGCTGCCCAGCCGTGAGGTCGGCGCGTAATAGGACGTGACCTGGTAACCCCAAGATCCGCCGAACGGGTGCTCCGCGACCGGCATTAGCTCGACATGGGTGAAGCCCTGTGTCACAACGTATTCAGTGAGCTCCTCGGCGAGCTGGCGGTAATTGAGACCGGGTCGCCAGGACATCAGGTGCACCTCGTAGGTGCTCATCGGCTCGAACACCGGGTTGAGCTGCGCGCGACGGGTCATCCAGTCGGCGTCGCTCCAGGTGTAGTCGCTCTGCGTCACCCGTGACGCCGTCTGCGGCGGCACCTCGGTGGCGAACGCCATCGGGTCGGCGCGGTCGCTGACAGAGCCGTCAGCGCCGTGCACGCGGAACTTGTAGTGGCCGCCCACCGGGAAGCCGGGCCAGAAGAGCTCCCACACGCCGGTGGATCCAAGCACCCGCAACGGAGCCTCGTTGCCGTCCCAGTGGTTGAACTCGCCGATCAGGCCCACGCCCTTGGCGTTTGGCGCCCACACGGCGAAGGACACGCCCTCGACCACCCCGTCGGCGGTTCTGAAGCTGCGCGGGTGGGCACCGATGATCTCCCAGAGCCTTTCGTGGCGGCCCTCGGAGAACAGATGCAGGTCCAACTCGCCCAGTGTGGGCAGGAAGCGGTAGGGGTCGGCCACGGTGTGCACGTCCGGCAAATCGCCTCCGCCTTGATAGCTCACCTGCAGCCGGTAATCGATGAGGTCGGTCAAAGGCAGCGCCACGGCGAACAGTCCGGAGTCGAGGTGCTGGAACACATATCGCTCGTCGCCGACCAGAGCCGCCACCTCGACAGCGTGCGGCCGGTAGGCCCGGATCACCGTATGGTCGCCGTACTCATGCGCACCGAGAATCGCGTGCGGGTTGTGGTGTTCACCGGCCAGCAGCCGGTTCAGATCGGCGGGATCGGGCCGCAGGTGCGGACTCGTCAACTGATTGGTTCGCGTCATCTCAGCGTCACTTCCCTCATTCCCTGCGGAGCAGGTTCGGTCGTTGTTCGGGTGGTATCTGCGGCATGTTCAGTACGTGAGCTACCGCCTTGGCCGGATCAATGCGGACGTAATTCGACTGTCCCCATTGGTATTCCTCGCCGGTGATCTCGTCGCGCACCCAGAATCGGTCGTAGGGTTGCATGCCCAGCGCGCCCATGTCCAGCCACAGCGTCGCCTCCTCGGGGCCGAACGGGTTGAGCGTGACCACCACAAGCACGGTGTCTCCGGTGATCGGGTCGAACTTGCTGTATGCCAGCAGCGCGTCGTTGTCGATGTGGTGGAACTTGAGCGTGCGTAGCTCGCGCAACGCAGGGTGCAGCCGGCGAATCTCGTTGAGCCGCCCCAAGAACGGCTCCAGCGATTCGCCCTTGGCCAATGCCGCCTCGAAATCGCGGGGGCGCAACTCGTACTTCTCCGAGTCGAGGTACTCCTCGCTGCCCTCGCGGACCGGGCGGTGTTCGAACAGTTCGTAGCCGGAATACACGCCCCAGGCCGGACTGAATGTCGACGCCAGCACCGCCCGAATGGCGAACATGCCCGGACCTCCGTGTTGCAGGCTTTCGTGCAGGATGTCGGGCGTGTTGACGAACAGGTTGGGGCGGGCGTAATCGGCGTGCTCGACGATCTGCTCGCCGAACTCGGTCACCTCCCACTTGGCGGTGCGCCAGGTGAAGTAGGTGTAGGACTGGGTGAATCCGAGCTTGGCAAGGCCGTAGAGGCGGGCAGGCCGCGTGAACGCCTCGGCCAGGAACAGCACGTCTGGATTGGTGGCTTTCACCTGGCCGATGAGCCACGCCCAGAAGCTCGGTGGCTTGGTGTGCGGGTTGTCAACGCGAAAGATCTTGACTCCGTGGCTGATCCAGAACAACACCACCCGCAGAACTTCGTCGTAAAGGCCGGCGGGGTCGTTGTCGAAGTTGATCGGGTAGATGTCCTGATACTTCTTCGGGGGGTTCTCCGCATAGGCGATGGTGCCGTCGGGCAACACCGTGAACCATTCCGGATGCTCCTTCGCCCACGGGTGGTCGGGTGCGGCCTGCAGCGCCAGGTCCAGCGCCACCTCCAGGCCTTGGTCGCGCGCTGCGGCGACAAAGTCGTCGAAGTCCTCGATCGTGCCCAGCTTGGGATGCACGGCGTCGTGACCGCCTCGATCGCTGCCGATCGCCCATGGTGAGCCGACGTCCTTGGGCGCGGCGGTGACCGTGTTGTTGCGGCCCTTACGGTGGACTTTGCCGATCGGGTGGATCGGTGGCAGGTACACCACGTCAAACCCCATCTTGGCGATGCGCGGCAGCGCCTTGGCCGCGGTGGCGAACGTGCCGTGCACCGGTTTGCCCTTCTTGTCCCAGCCGCCGGTGGACCGCGGAAACATCTCGTACCAGGCACTGAAACGGGCTTCCGGACGGTCCACCCACACGCCGTATTGCTCGTCGCGGGTGATCAGGTCGCGCAGCGGATACTGCTCGAGCCGCTCGGTGACCTCGTCGGACAGCGCCGCGCCAGCGCGGGTGAAGGGGTCGCCCGGCTTGCGCAGCGCCTCCGCGGCTTCGATCAGCGGATCACGCAGCTTGCGAGGCATCCCGGTGGCGGCCCGCTCCAGCAGCCGCGCGCCGACGAGCAGATCGTTGGACAGCTCGGTTTCGCTCTGACCGGCGTCGAGCTTGGCGACGACGGCGCGCCGCCAGGTGGCGATCGGGTCGCCCCAGCCGTCGATCCGGAAGGTCCACAGCCCGACGCTGTCGGCGGAGAACTGACCGTGGAAGACGTCCGGGGTTGGACCCGTCGACATCGGGATGACCTGCGGCTTGATCCTTGGCGCCGGGGTGACCACGGCCTCGATCGGCACTGGTTGCATGGATGTCTCTTGTACCGGCCCCTCGGCGAGCTGCGGATACGCCGTGCCGTGGTAGCGCACCACCAGGGTGGCGGCTACGGCGTCGTGACCTTCGCGCCACACGGTGGCGCGCACCGGTACCACCTCGCCGACGACGGCCTTGGCGGGAAATCGTCCGCCTGACACCACAGGGGCTACGTCATCGATCCCGATACGACCGGCCACGTATCCACTCCTTCAATGGCGCGGCCCGCTCGGTGGCATTGTCGGCACCGCCGACGTGGGCCGCTGTCGTCTGGTTTCGTTACAGCCTCGTCGCGCCCTATACCCACCGTAGTGTCCTGCCCAATCACACGGGGGTGAAGCGATCACCCCGACAAGACTGCACCGACGCAGATCATCAGTAAGGTTGGGTCGCGTGAAAGCCCTCCGCCGGTTCACGGTCCGCGCACATCTACCCGAGCGATTAGTCCCGTTGGAGCGCCTCTCCATCAACCTGCGCTGGTCATGGGACAAACCCACACAAGACCTGTTCGCGGCCATCGATCCGGAACTGTGGCCGCAGGTCGGCTACGACCCGCTGGCGCTGCTCGGTGAGGTCAGTCCCGCGCGTCTGGACGAACTCGCCGACGACGAATCGTTCGTCACGCGGCTGGACGCTCTCACCGCCGAACTGCACAACTATCTGCATCGGCCGCTGTGGTACCAGCAGAAGGCCGCCGAAGGCGCCGAGTTGCCGAACGGCATCGCCTACTTCTCGATGGAGTTCGGCGTCGCCGGGGTGCTGCCGAACTACTCGGGAGGGCTGGGCATTCTCGCCGGCGACCATTTGAAGTCGGCGTCGGATCTGGGGCTGCCGCTGGTCGCGGTGGGGCTGTACTACCGGTCGGGTTACTTTCGCCAGTCGCTGACCGCCGACGGTTGGCAGAAGGAGAACTATCCGTCGCCGGATCCACAGGGACTGCCGTTGCGGTTGCTCACCAACCATGAAGGCGACCCGATACTGGTGGAGCTCGCCATGCCCGACTCCACCCAGCTGCGCGCTCGGGTATGGGTCGCGCAGGTGGGTCGAATTCCTTTGCTCCTGTTGGATTCCGACATCCCGGAAAACGAACACGACCTACGCGGTGTTACCGACCGCCTGTACGGGGGCGACCAGGTGCACCGGATCAGACAGGAAATCCTGGCCGGCATCGGCGGGGTGCGGGCGATCCGGGCGTTCACCGAGATCGAGGGTCTGCCGACGCCCGAGGTGTTCCACATGAACGAGGGCCATGCCGGATTCCTCGGCGTCGAGCGGATTCGCGAACTGATCGATTCCGGGCTGGACTTCGACACCGCGCTGACTGTGGTGCGGTCATCCACCGTGTTCACCACGCACACCCCGGTGGCTGCCGGTATCGACCGGTTCCCGGTGGAGATGGTGAAGCGCTACCTCGGCAGTGGAGAAGGCGGCCCGTCCCGCGCCACCTCACGGCTGCTGCCCGGTGTTCCGCTGGACCGGATCATCGCGTTCGGGGCCGAGGACGACCCGTCGAAGTTCAACATGGCCCACATGGGCCTGCGCCTCGCGCAGCGCGCAAACGGGGTGTCGCTTCTGCACGGCCGGGTCAGCCGCGCGATGTTCAACGAGCTGTGGCCCGGATTCGACCCCTCCGAAGTGCCGATCGGCTCGATCACCAACGGCGTGCACGCGCCGACCTGGGCGGCGCCGCAATGGTTGGAGCTGGGCCGCGAGCTGCTCGGCGGCGACTTGCCGAGCGGGCCCGCCGTGTGGGAGCCCGCAGTTTGGGAGCGGTTGCAGCAGGTGGATCCGGGGCATCTGTGGTGGATTCGATCGCAACTTCGGGAGCTGCTGGTCAACGACGTCAGGGCGCGGCTGCGCCGGTCCTGGTTGGAACGTGGTGCGTCTGACGCCGAACTGGGTTGGATCGCAACGGCTTTCGATCCCGACGTGCTGACGATTGGGTTCGCGCGGCGGGTGCCGACGTATAAGCGGTTGACGCTGATGCTGCGCGATCCCGACCGGCTGGAGAAGTTGTTGCTCGACGAGAAGCGGCCGATCCAGTTGATCGTGGCGGGCAAGTCGCATCCCGCCGACGAGGGCGGCAAGGCGCTGATTCAGCAGGTGGTTCGGTTCGCCGACCAGCCCGAGGTGCGGCACCGCATCGCATTCCTGCCCGACTACGACATGTCGATGGCCCGCCAGCTCTACTGGGGCTGCGACGTCTGGCTGAACAATCCGCTGCGTCCGCTCGAGGCATGCGGTACGTCGGGGATGAAGAGCGCGCTCAACGGTGGGCTGAACCTCTCCATCCGTGATGGCTGGTGGGACGAGTGGTACGACGGCGAGAACGGTTGGGAGATACCGACCGCCGACGGAGTGGCCGACGAGGGCCGGCGTGACGATCTGGAGGCCGCCGCGCTTTACGGCCTGCTCGAGCGGTCGGTGGCGCCGAAGTTCTACGATCGCGACGAGCGCGGCGTACCCATGCGCTGGGTCGAGATGGTCCGCCACACGCTTCAGGTGCTGGGACCGAAGGTGCTGGCCTCGCGGATGGTGCGCGACTACACCGAGAAGTACTACGCGCCCGCGGCGCAGTCGCTGCGCAGGACCGTCGAGCCACGCGAAGAAGGTGGAGTGCCCTTCGGCGCCGCCTGCGATCTGGCCGCCTATCGGCAACGCGCGCAGCAGGCGTGGCCGAAGATCCAGATCACCGACGTCGACAGCACTGGACTGCCGGATACGCCGCTGCTGGGCTCCGAGCTGACGCTGTCGGCGACGGTGCAGCTCGCCGGCCTCCGCCCGGACGAGGTGGTGGTCCAGGCGGTTCTGGGCAGGGTCGACGCCACCGACGCGCTGCTCGATCCGGTGACCGTGACCATGGCGCACACCGGTACCGCCGATGGCGGCAACGAGATCTTCTCGACGACAACGCCGCTTCCGGTGGCCGGGCCCGTCGGCTACACCGTGCGGGTGCTGCCGCATCACCCGCTGCTGGCCTCCGACACCGAGCTCGGACTCGTTACGCTCGCCTGACGCCGCCGTAAGCCATTTGCCGGGGTTTCGGTCGGACAACTACCTAGTCCATGTAGGTTCCGGTGATGCCCGCCACAGCCGGGACGGCGCGGCGGGGTGAACGCGTCGAGAAAGGCTTGTCCCGTGCTGGTTCGTTTCCTCACGCTGTTGGCCACCTGCGTGGTGGCGTGCACCCTGATCGCCCCGCTGGCGTCGGCTGACCCGCAGGCCGAGCCGATCGCCGATGCCGCGTCGCCCGAGGCGGCCGCCGCCCCGCGGCCCGAGGCGGCCGCCGCGCCGGGGATCGAGAGTCTCGTCGAATCGTCACCGCCTGCAACCACCAAGTCGCCGGACGGCTGGACGCTGAACGTGTCGGCCAAGGACGAAACGCAGATGGTGATCCAGCCGTTGACGACCGCGATCTCGACGCGAGAGTACGAGGTCGGCGGCCTGTTCAACGCCTCCATGACCGGGCCCGCAGAGGACGAACCACCACAGGGCACGCTGGAAGTCGGTTACCAGATCGGCTGCGGCATCGACATGAGCACGTCGAACGGTGTGGTGATGAGCGGCAGCCTGGGATTCACTCCGGGCCTCGGCCTCGGAGGCCTTGGTGGTGGTGCCGGGATAACGGGTATCCCGACTGCTCTCTCGCCCATCAGTGGGTCCCTCGCGGTGGCGCTGAAGCCCGGCATCATCAACGTCATCCCGGTCACGAAGAAACAGTTCGAAGGCGCCCAGCCATGGGTGCAGATCACCGGATTCCGCATCAAGATCGACGGGTGCGTCGGCGAGTCGTTTATCCGCTCGTATGCGTTCTTGACCAGGTCGACCAAAGTCTCCGACGCGATCGTCGGTTACTACGGCGTGACGAAGAAGGTCTAGCCGGCTCACGGGAACCGCTTGAAGCAGCGGTCCTCGTCGCCGAGCACGCCGTTCCGGAACGCGTCCATCCGGGAGAAGCCGGACGGCACCGTCTCGCCGTTGACGTCGCTGGCCACCAGCCCGTTGGTGAGCAGACCGGAAACGGCTTCGTCGAGGTCACCCGCGGTCAGCGCCACCGTGTTGCCGTCCGACGTGGTGACCGCGTTGGTCATCTTCGTCGTCGCGACCCCGGACAGGCACGCCGTGCGCAACGCGGCCTCGGCGTTGTCCAGCGCCAGGCCACCGCGCTCGTTCTGAATGGCGAGCATGTATCGCGACACCAGCACCGAGTACGCGGTGTTGTCGCCGGACACCACGCCGCCGTTTTCGTCCTGGCCCGTTGGCGCGCCCATCGCTTTGAGCTCGGGCATGTCGACAGCGATCGTGTTGGTGGCCGGACAGTAGGAGACCGGTGGGCTGGGCCGGGCATCCGGGCAATCCGCCGCCGATTCCGCATCGAGGCTCAGCTGCGGTGGGTTGGCCGGCGAGAACATCATTCCGAGCGCCTCGACGATGGCCTTCACCGATTCCTCGCTCACCGGCCATTCGCCGGTCTGGTCCTGCTGCAGCTCGACCGGGAGATCGCCGCGCCGCTGTGCGATCTCTTTGAGGTCGATCGTGGCGCACGATGCCGCCCCGTCGGTGAAGCCGAATTGGAAAGCGGTGATCCGTTCGAACGCAGAGCCGTGCTCGTCTTCGACGGTGTCGATGTGTTCCTCGCTCAACAGTGGGTCACGGATCGAAACCACTGCCGCCAGTAGGCTATTGAGCCCATGTGCGGTGCTGAGGGTGAAGCGCGGTGAATTGCCCTCAGCCACCCAACGCATGTACGCGCCGGCAAAACAGTCCGCCTGCTGCTCGGCGACCAGCCTCGGAGTGCCCTTCTTATTCAGCTTGGCCTGGTGCTGAATCGCATGGCCGTACTCGTGGGCCAGCGCGTTGGTGACAGCTATTTCGCCGAAATTGTCGCGCAGCGCAGGCAGCAGCTCGCCTCGGTCCCAGCCGATGGTGTCGTCGAGGAGACAGAACGCGGCGTTCACCAAACCGTAGGTGTCGCCGCCACAGAACTCCCGGCTCTCAAACCCGTTGGCGTCCCACGAGATCAGCGCCTCGACGCGGATGAAATCGCCGTCGAACGTTTCGCTGTACGCGGTGTCCCAGAAGTCCTCGATGTCGCTGATCGAGGCCGCGGCAAGTTCGTCGATCTCACCGCCATCGCCGTTCTCCACGTCGCGCGAAGGCTCCCTCGCGTCGGGGCGCAGTCCTGTCGGCCCGTCCACGGCGGGCATGCCCGCGACGCTGAACGGATCGTCGAAGACGGAGACGGCGGTGCCCTGCACCGTGGTCGAGCAGGATGCGACGAGCAGCGTGCTGCAGGCAACCAGCACGGCGCGGGTCAGGTTTCGTCGGCTCATTCGCGGCGCCCTTCCGCATCGTCAGGTGGCCGGGATCGGCGCCCGACAACTTCGCTGTCAGGATAATGCGGCGTTGGCGGAGTCGAGTCGTTCCAGCGCTTGCCGCACCCGGATCGGATCGGTGGTGGCCCAGAACGGTGGCAGTGACGCGCGCAGGTAGCCGCCGTAGCGTGCGGTGGCCATCCGTGAGTCCAGCACCGCCACCACCCCGCGGTCCTCGGAGCGCCGCAACAGCCGACCCGCGCCCTGGGCGAGCAGCAGCGCGGCATGGTTGGCCGCGACGGCCATGAACCCATTGCCGCCGCGGGCGGCAACCGCGCGCTGGCGTGCCGAAAGCAGCGGATCGTCGGGCCGCGGGAATGGAATGCGGTCGATCAGCACAAGCGACAACGAAGGGCCGGGCACGTCGACGCCCTGCCACAGCGACAGCGTGCCGAACAGCGATGTTGACGGGTCGTCGGCGAACTGCTGCACCAACGTGGACGTGGTGTCATCGCCCTGGCACAGCACCGGCGTGGACAACCGTTCACACATGATTTCGGCGGCTGCCCGCGCCGCCCGCATAGACGAGAAGAGTCCCAACGTGCGCCCGCCCGCGGCATTGATCAGCGCCTCGATCTCGTCGAGTTGCTCGGCAGATCCGGTGCCGTCGCGGCCAGGTGGCGGCAGATGGGCGGCGACGTAAAGGATCCCGGACTTCGCATGCTCAAACGGCGATCCGACGTCGATGCCGCGCCACTCCGGCTTCGCGTCGTCCCCGCCGGTCAGCCCCCAGGCGGCGGCCATCGCGTCGAACGTCCCGCCGACGGTCAGGGTGGCCGACGTCAGCACGGACGTGGACCGCTCGAATAGCCTGCCGCGCAACAGGCCTGCCACTGACAGGGGCGCCACGCGCATGACCGCGCGCATGCTGCCGCCCCTTTCCTTTGTGCTCCTCGCGTGCGCGGCGTCTTTTGTGCTCCTCGCGTGCGCGGCGTCCTTTGTGCTCCTCGCGTGCGCGGCGTCTTCGTGGTCGAGCCAGACCACGTCGTCGCGGTCGGGAATGTCTGGGACGAACGACGCCACGATCCGTGACGCGGTGTCGCTGATGTCGGTCAGCGCCGTCACCGCCTCGGCACGGGCGGACGCGGCCCTGGGATCAGACGGCGACATATCGATGGCCGACCGCGCCCTGCTCGCCGCGTCGCGCAGCGCGGTCAGGTATGTGGTCATCTCCTCGTCGAGGCGGTCGATGCGTCCGGGCGTCGCATCGTGTATCGCAGAAGAGAACGTCGCCGTTGCGGCCTCCAGCCGCTGCGCGAGTTCCGGTTCGACAAGGCGCGCGACGCGGCGGTTGGCGGCACTGAGCGTGGCGGCGGACAGTTCGGCGGTGGCCACTCCGGTCACCCGGTCCACCAGCTCGTGCGCCTCGTCGACGACGAGCAGCCGGTGTTCGGGCAACACCGCGGCGTCGCTGATCGCGTCGATGGCCAGTAGCGCATGGTTGGTGACGACGACATCGGCGTGGCCAGCCGTGTCGCGTGCCTTCTCCGCGAAGCAGTCGGTGCCGAACGGGCAGCGCGCCGCGCCGATGCATTCCCTGGCCGAGACGCTGACCTGCTTCCACGACTGGTCCGGCACGCCCGGTGTCAGCTCGTCGCGATCGCCGGTCTCGGTTGTCGACGACCACGCGGTGAGTCGCTGCACGTCGCGGCCGAGTGCGGTGGTCGCCGCCGCGTCGAACAGTTCTTCCTGCGGCCGATCATCCGGCTCGGCCGCCGACCCATTGTGAATCTTGTTCAGGCACAGGTAGTTTCCGCGACCTTTGAGGAGTGCGAACTCGGGCCGGCGCGGTAATGCGTCGGCCAGCGACTCGGCGAGCGCAGGCAGGTCGCGGTCGACGAGCTGGCGCTGAAGCGCGATCGTCGCCGTCGAAACCACCACGGGTTCGTCGGTGGCGACGGCCCGGGCGATCGCTGGCACCAGATAGGCGAGCGACTTGCCGGTGCCGGTACCGGCCTGTACGGCCAGATGCTCGCCGGCGTCGAACGCGTGGGCCACGGCCTCGGCCATCTCGACCTGACCGCTGCGCTCGCTGCCGCCCACCGCGGCGACCGCGGTGGCCAGTAGTTCGGTGACTGGAGTTGGCTCGCGCGTGGCTCCTCCTAGACGGCTCGCCCAGCCGGCGGAATCATCCGGGTCGGAATGGCCGGCTCGCCGCGGGAGAGTTTGAGGCCGTCCCACGGCAGGCTGTGCAGGCCGGCCGCCACCCTGTCGCGGGCCCCGGCCAGACCGAGATCCGTGGCGGGCTCACCCTCTTTGACGAGCGGGACCGTCAAGTCCCGCGCGACGAGCTGGGAGGGCGGGGCAGGTTCGGCGGCTGGGTGGACGATCTCCTCGACGATGGTTCCCGACGGCTTGGCCAGCCGCGTCGCCTTCTTGCGGCCCCCATGCGACTCCTTGTGTGCGCTGCGCTTCTCGACCGGCAGGCCGTCCACCTCCACCAGCTTGTAGACCATGCTCGCGGTCGGTGCGCCGGAGCCGGTCACGACCGAAGTGCCGACGCCGTAGATGTCGACGGGTTCAGCGCGCAGCGCTGCGATCGAGAACTCGTCGAGGTCACCGGACACCACGATTCGGGTGTTTCGCGCGCCGAGCGAATCGAGTTGGGCGCGGACCTGCCGGGCCAACACCCCTAGATCACCGGAGTCGATGCGGACCGCGCCGAGCTCGGGGCCGGCCACCTCGACGGCGTTGGCCACTCCTGTGGTGATGTCGTAGGTATCGACGAGCAGGGTGGTGCCGACGCCGAGCGCGTCGACCTGCGCCCGGAACGCCGCCTTCTCCCACTCTGATGTTCTTGGTCCGAGAGGCTCATCACGAGGGCCGACTGGGCCCGACGTGTACAGCAGTGTGAACGCGTGGGCGCTCGTCCCCAGTGCAGGCACCCCGTAGCGCCGCTGGGCCTCGAGGTTGGACGAGCCGGTGAAGCCGGCCAGATAGGCGGCTCGGGCAGCGGCGACGGCGGCCCGCTCATGGGTTCGCCGTGAGCCCATCTCGATGAGGGGACGCCCCTCGGCCGCATTCACCATCCGGGCCGCGGCCGACGCGATAGCGGTGTCGTGGTTGAAGATCGAAAGCGCCAGCGTCTCCAGCACCACGCATTCGGCGAAACTGCCGTGTACCGCCAGCACAGGAGAGCCGGGGAAGTACAACTCGCCCTCGGCGTAACCGTCGACTTCGCCGCGGAATCGGTAGTCGGCCAGATACGCCAGCGTGTCGGCGTCGAGGAAGTCGGACAGCGACGCCAGCGCGGTGTCGTCGAACCTGAACTGCGCCAACGCTTCCACGAATCGCGCGGTCCCGGCGACCACTCCGTACCTACGACCCTCGGGTAGCCGACGGGCGAACACTTCGAAGGTGGTGCGTCGCTGCGCCGTCCCGTCGCGAAGTGCCGCCGCGAGCATGGTGAGCTCGTATTTGTCGGTCAGCAACGCGGCTGTCACACCGCAACCGTAGCTGTTCTCCTGGCCCGATAGGCCCCGGCTATTCTGGGCACATGGTTACCCCAGCGAAGACCCGGCCGGGAACTCGCGAGGAGCGGCACGTCGAAACCGCCGAGGCCACCGAGGCCCCGTGGGTGACCATCGTCTGGGATGACCCCGTCAACCTGATGACGTACGTGACGTACGTCTTCCAGAAGTTGTTCGGCTACAGCGAGCCGCATGCCACCAAGCTGATGCTGCAGGTGCACAACGAGGGTAAGGCGGTGGTGTCGGCTGGCAGCCGCGAGTCCATGGAGGTTGACGTATCCAAGCTGCATGCCGCCGGCCTGTGGGCGACAATGCAACAGGACCGCTGACGGTAATCACCGGAGCCGGGAAGCGATAGTGCGCAAGTGGAAGCGGGTCGACACCGCAGACGGTCCACGCTTCCGTTCGTCGTTGGCGTCGCATGAAGCCGCGCTGCTGGAGAGCCTGGTGTCGTCGATGGTGGCGATGCTCGAAGAACGCGAAGCATCTTCGCCTGCAGATGAACTCGAGGAGATCACCGGGCTGAAGACCGGCAATTCGCGACCTCCCGAAGACGAGACGATGAAGAGGCTGCTGCCCGACTTCTTCCGGTCGCAGACCGAACATCCGGCCGGGTCCGGCACAACCGACAGCCTGAACAGCGCGCTGCGCAGTCTGCATGAGCCGGACATCATCGCCGCCAAACGTGAAGCGGCGCAACGGGTATTGGAGACGGTACCGAACGGCGGCGGCCGATTCGAGCTGACCGAGGACGACGCGCACGCGTGGGCCGCGGCGGTAAACGATGTCCGGCTTGCGTTGGGAACCATGCTCCACATCGGCCCGGAGGGGCCCGACGGGCTGGCGCCCGACCACCCCATGGCCGGTCATTTCGACGTCTACCAGTGGCTCACTGTGCTGCAGGAGTATCTCGTCCTGGGGCTCATGGACAAGCGGTGATGAGCGCTTGCGCGAAGAACAGACAACGCTGATGACGGCAATCACCGATGTCGGCGGGATCCGGGTCGGGCATCACCACCGGTTGGACCACGATGCAACGCTCGGCTCCGGTTGGGCCAGCGGCACCACCGTGGTGCTCACCCCGCCCGGCACCGTCGGTGCGGTCGACGGCCGAGGGGGCGCTCCTGGCACGCGGGAGACCGACCTGCTTGACCCGATGAACTCGGTGCGCCACGTCGACGCCATCGTGCTCAGTGGCGGCAGCGCGTACGGACTCGCGACGGCCGACGGTGTGATGAGCTGGCTCGAGGAACACGACCGCGGGGTGGCGATGGAGGGCGGCGTAGTGCCGATCGTGCCAGCCGCGGTGATCTACGACCTTCCCGTCGGCGGATGGAAGTGCAGGCCGACCGCGGAGTTCGGCTACGCGGCAGCCGAGAGCGCCGCAGCGGAGGTGGCCGTCGGCACCGTCGGCGCGGGGATTGGCGCGCGCGTCGGGGTGCTCAAGGGCGGCGTCGGAACCGCATCGGTGACGCTCGGCTCGGGGGTGACCGTCGGCGCGATCGTGGTCGTCAACGCGGCCGGTGACGTGGTCGACACGGCCACCGGGTTACCGTGGCTCGCCTATCAGATCGAGGAGTTCGGGCTGGTTCGTCCCCCCGCCGACCAGATCGCCGCCTACGCCGACCGGCACGCCGAGCTCAGCCCGCTCAACACCACGATCGCCGTCATCGCCACCGACGCGGCCATGAGCCCGGCCGCGTGCCGACGCGTCGCACTCGCAGCACATGACGGCCTCGCCCGCACCATCCGTCCGTGTCACACGCCCCTGGATGGCGATACCGTGTTCGCGCTGGCCACCGGGGCAGTCGAGGTGCCGCCGGATCCCGAGACGCCTGCGTCGATGTCACCGGAGGTGCCGTTGGTCACCGCGGTCGGGGCGGCCGCCGCCGATGCCCTTGCCCGCGCGGTACTGGTCGGCGTGCTTGCGGCAGAGTCAGTAGCCGGAATACCGACCTATCGGGACATGTTGCCCGGAGCGTTCGAGGGACCGGCTCTGAACAGGAAGGTGAAGTGATCGTGCTGGCGATTCGTGCTGACCTGGTGGACGCCATGGTTGCGCACGCCCGCGCCGACCATCCCGACGAGGCGTGCGGTGTGATCGCCGGCCCGGAGGGTTCCGACCGCCCCGAGAGGCACATCGCAATGCTCAACGCCGAACGGTCGCCGACCTTCTACCGGTTCGACTCGATGGAGCAGCTCAAGGTGTGGCGGGCGATGGACGAGGCAGACGAGGTCCCCGTTGTCATCTACCACTCGCACACCGCGACCGAGGCCTACCCCAGCCGCACCGACATTTCGTATGCGTCAGAACCCGACTCGCACTATGTGTTGGTGTCGACCCGCGACCCCGACGAGCACGAGCTGCGCAGCTACCGCATCGTCGACGGCGTCGTGACCGAGGAACCCGTCAAGATCGTCGAGCAGTACTAGAAAGGCCTATCGATGACCGTTACCGTTTCCGTTCCGACCATCCTGCGCAGCCACACCGGCGGCGAGAAGCGGGTCACCGCGTCGGGCGACACACTGCAGGCGGTGATCAGCGACCTGGAGTCGAACTACTCCGGTATCTCCGAGCGCCTGGTCGACCCGGCCAATCCTGGCAAGCTGCACCGCTTCGTCAACATCTACGTGAACGACGAGGACGTGCGGTTCTCCGGCGGCCTGCACACCGAGATCTCCGACGGCGACTCGGTCACCATCCTGCCTGCCGTCGCTGGCGGCTGACTTTGACGCGATACGACTCGCTGCTGGAGGCGCTGGGCAACACACCGCTGGTCGGCCTGCGTCGGCTGTCGCCCCGCTGGGATGGCGGCGAGGATGGGGTGCCACACGTGCGGCTGTGGGCCAAGCTCGAGGACCGCAACCCGACCGGCTCCATCAAGGACCGGCCCGCGCTGCGGATGATCGAGGACGCCGAACATCGCGGCATCCTGCCACCCGGCGCGACGATCCTGGAGCCGACCAGTGGCAACACCGGCATCTCATTGGCGATGGCGGCGCTGCTCAAGGGCTACTCGATGATCTGCGTGATGCCGGAGAACACCTCGATCGAGCGCCGCCAGCTGCTGGAGCTTTACGGTGCGCGGATCATCTTCTCGCCGGCCGAGGGCGGGTCTAACACGGCGGTTGCGCATGCCAAGGAGCTTGCTGCGCAGAACCCCGACTGGGTGATGCTCTACCAGTACGGCAACCCGGCCAACACCGACTCCCACTACCACGGCACCGGGCCCGAGCTGCTGGCCGACCTGCCGGAGATCACGCACTTCATCGCTGGGTTGGGCACCACGGGCACGCTGATGGGCACCGGACGGTTTCTGCGCGAGAACGTGCCCGATGTCCAGATCGTGGCCGCCGAGCCCCGGTACGGCGAGGGGGTCTACGCGCTGCGCAATATCGACGAGGGCTTCATCCCCGAGCTGTACGACCCCGAGGTGCTGACGACGCGGTATTCGGTCGGATCGTTCGACGCGGTCAAGCGCACCCGGGAACTCGTTCAGGTCGAGGGCATCTTCGCCGGCATCTCCACCGGTGCGGTGCTGCACGCCGCACTCGGTGTTGCCGCAAAGGCGGTCAAGGCAAACGAGCGCGCCGACATCGCGTTCGTGGTCGCCGACGCCGGATGGAAGTATCTGTCGACCGGGGCGTACGCCGGTAGCCTGGATGAAGCAGAAGACGCGCTGGAAGGGCAGCTATGGGCATGACCGGCCCCGTTGGATACCCGGGGACACCCGCACCGCAGAAGAAGCGGCCTGCGTGGGTGGTTGGCGGCGTAACGATCGTCAGCTTCGTGGTGCTGCTGTACGTGATCGAGATCTTCGACTCGCTGTCGGGTCATCATCTCGACGACAACGGCATCAGGCCGCTGGAGACCGACGGCCTGACGGGCATCATCTTCGCGCCGTTGCTGCACTCGAACTGGCAGCACCTGATCGCCAACACCGGCCCGGCGTTGATCCTGGGCTTCCTGATGACGCTTGCGGGGGTGTCCCGGTTCATCTTCGCCACCGCGATCATCTGGATCCTCGGCGGCTTTGGCACGTGGCTGATCGGCAACACCGGCGCGCCGCCCGGCGTCGAGACCAACCACATCGGCGCTTCCGGCCTGATCTTTGGCTGGCTGACGTTCCTCATCGTGTTCGGTTTCTTCACCCGCAAGGTGTGGGAGATCGTCGTCGGGGTGATCGTGCTGGTCGTCTACGGCGGCGTCCTGCTGGGCGTGCTGCCGGGCACATTCGGGGTGTCGTGGCAGGGCCACCTGTGCGGTGCTGTCGCCGGCGTGATCGCCGCGTACCTGTTGTCCGGACCCGAACGCAAGGCTCGTGAAGTGCGCAAGCGCGGAACTGCGCTGACGCCGCCCTACACCTCGTGACGTCGCCGCCGACGAGCGCTCGCGCGAGGAGCAGACAAGCACTGGCGCCTGTCGGGATCTTCGATTCCGGCGTCGGCGGACTCACCGTCGCGCGCGCGATCATCGACCAGCTGCCCGACGAGGACATCGTCTACGTCGGGGACACCGGCAACGGTCCCTACGGTCCGCTGACCATTCCCGAGATTCGTGCGCATGCGTTGGCGATCGGCGACGACCTCGCGGAGCGCGGAGTCAAGGCGTTGGTGATCGCATGCAACAGCGCGTCGTCGGCCTGTCTGCGGGACGCCCGCGAGCGGTATGCGCCGGTGCCGGTCGTCGAGGTGATCCTGCCGGCGGTACGCCGCGCTGTGGCAACGACCCGCAACGGCCGCATCGGCGTGATCGGCACGGAGGCGACGATCGCGTCGGGTGCCTATCAGGACGCGTTCGCCGCCGCGCGCGACGCCGAGATCACCGGTGTGGCCTGCCCCCGGTTCGTCGACTTCGTTGAGCGCGGCGTCACCAGCGGCAGGCAGGTGCTGGGGCTGGCCGAGGGCTATCTGGAGCCGCTGCAGCGCGCCGAGGTCGACACTCTGGTGTTGGGGTGTACCCACTACCCGATGCTGTCCGGACTGATCCAGCTGGCGATGGGAGACCAGGTCACGCTGGTGTCGAGCGCAGAGGAGACAGCCAAGGACTTGCTGCGGGTGCTCACCGAGCTCGATCTGCTGCGCCCCCACCCAGAACTTCCGGGGGCATCCGGGCCCGTTCGGCGGTTCGAGGCGACCGGCGATCCTGAGGCGTTCACCACACTTGCGGCCCGATTCCTTGGACCGACTCTTGACGGTGTTCGACCTGTTCAGCGTCACGTCGGCGCTCAATGATGACGTTCGTCGCCCAAAGCGGTGATGTTTTCGTCATCGGGATAGTGGGCATGGCAAGCTGGTGGGCGTGCGAATCACCGTACTCGGTTGCTCCGGCAGTGTTGTCGGGCCTGATTCGCCAGCATCCGGGTACCTCCTGAGCGCGCCCGACACCCCTCCGCTCGTCATCGATTTCGGGGGCGGTGTGCTCGGCGCGCTTCAGCGCCACGCCGATCCCAACTCGGTATACGTCCTGCTTTCGCACCTGCACGCCGACCATTGCCTCGATCTGCCGGGCCTTTTCGTCTGGCGCCGCTACCATCCGTCGCCCGCGCAGAAACGCGGCCTGATGTACGGCCCGAAGAAGACCTGGGCCCGGCTCGGCGCCGCGTCGTCGCCGGAGGGTGCGGAGATCGACGATTTCAGCGACATCTTCGACATCCGCCACTGGGCCGACAAGCAACCCGTGCAGATCGGTTCATTGACTGTCGAACCGCGGCTGGTGTGCCACCCGACCGAGTCCTACGGGATGCGGATCACCGACCCGTCCGGGGCGACTCTGGTCTACAGCGGCGACTCCGGGGCCTGCGACGCGCTTGTCGAACTGGCCCGCGGCGCCGACGTGTTCCTCTGCGAGGCGTCGTGGACGCATGATCCGTCGCGCCCGCCGAACCTGCATCTGTCCGGCACCGAGGCCGGCCAGGCCGCGGCCCGCGCCGGCGTCGCCGAACTGTTGCTGACGCACATTCCGCCGTGGACGTCACGGGAGGACGTGATCAGCGAGGCGAAGGCGGAATTCGACGGACCGGTGCACGCGGTGGTGTGCGGAGAGACGTTCGTCGTCACTCGACATTGACCGGGCGGGCACCGGTTAGGGTTGGCGGGTGTCCAGACGAGAAGACGGTCGGCTCGACGACGAGTTGCGTCCGGTGGTCATAACCCGAGGCTTCACCTCTCACCCGGCCGGGTCGGTACTCGTGGAGTTCGGTCAGACACGGGTCATGTGCACGGCAAGCGTCACCGAGGGTGTGCCGCGCTGGCGTAAGGGTTCCGGGCAGGGTTGGCTGACCGCCGAGTACGCGATGCTGCCCGCGGCGACCCACGAACGGTCGGACCGGGAGTCGGTCCGGGGCCGGATCGGCGGGCGCACCCAGGAGATCAGTCGGCTGATCGGACGGTCGCTGCGCGCCTGCATCGACCTGGCGGCGCTGGGGGAGAACACGATCGCGATCGACTGCGACGTGCTCCAAGCCGATGGCGGAACCCGCACCGCAGCGATCACCGGCGCATATGTGGCGCTCGCCGACGCGGTGATGTGGTTGGCGGCGGGCGGGAAGCTGGCGGACCCGCGTCCACTGTCGTGCGCGATCGCCGCGGTGAGCGTCGGTGTAGTCGACGGACGCATCCGCGTCGACCTGCCGTACACGGAGGATTCGCGCGCCGAGGTGGACATGAATGTCGTCGCCACCGACACCGGAACACTTGTCGAGATCCAGGGGACCGGGGAGGGCGCGACATTCCCGCGTTCGACATTGGACAAGCTGCTCGACGCTGCGCTCGTAGCATGCGACCAGTTGTTCGTGGTTCAGCGCGAGGCGCTGGAACTGCCGTATCCCGGCGTGCTGCCCGAGTCGGATGCACCTGCGAAGAAGGCTTTCGGAAGCTGACCGAACTGCTAGTCGCGAGATCAACGGTCGACGGTCGAAGTACAACGCGGGAGCGTTCTCATAGGTGGGCCGCCAGTGAACGTGCGGCACGGAGGATAGGCTACCGGCATCACGTAAGGGCACAGGCAATGGCTGAGGACGAAACGGCTGAGGACGAAACGAAGAAGTCGTGGTGGCTCACGCTACCCGGGATCATCACTGGGATTGGTAGCGCCATCGTCGCGCTCACCGGGCTTGTGACCGTACTGTATCAGGCTGGTTTGTTAGGCAGCAGCCAAGACAGTACGCGCGCGGGGACCGCGCCATCGGCCGAGATCCGACCGACCGAGACATCGGGCTCCCACCACTCAGCAGCCGACGGGGGTGTTCGCCCTGCTCGGACCGACGAGCAGGGCTTCCTGAACTCCGACGCCCGCTGCGACCCGGGACGCCCCGCCGCGGCGATGGGCAGCACGACGCAGACCGAGCTGGTGCTGTGTCAGACCGGGCCCGGTGCCTTCTACTACCGGGGTGTGCGCCTCAGCGACGGCGCCCTAATCGCACTCGCCAATGCGGTGCGCTCGGCGGGCGGCTTCGACGTGACCAACCCGGCCGATGGCACCCGATATGAGATCCGGCCCCACCGGTTGACGCTCCTGATGACGGACGGTCACGTCGCCGCGCAGGAAACCATGGTGGCCTACTG
Organism: uncultured Actinomycetota bacterium; assembly: GCA_963800125.1. Taxonomy (GTDB): domain Bacteria; phylum Actinomycetota; class Actinomycetes; order Mycobacteriales; family Mycobacteriaceae; genus Mycobacterium. Next base: position 72,925 of record CAWDAC010000018.1, read on the forward strand.
GTCGATACCCACGAGCTGACGAGCCGACCGCGCCCTTGTGCTCACTTTGGCGGCGTGTCCGACTGCGACGGCCCCGATGGTCATGCGCCCTCCCTGGTCCCAGCTGATACCGGGCAACCGCCGCCCAGGGACCCCAGGGGGCATACCCCCTACGGGTACACGCAAGACCGGACGGTAATGCGGGTGAGCAATCCTGCGAGGAATTCGCAATCCTGATTTTTCAGAAGATGCCCTGATCAGGGCCTAAATCACTAGTACAAAAGCCACCCCTTAGTGGCCACTAAACCGAGGATGCCCCACGGGCTTGGTCCCGAGGGGAAGAGCTCTGGACCGGCGTGATAGGCGAGTTCAACCTGGCCTACGAGCCGCACAAGGTTCGCATCCTGACCGACGCTTGCAAGACAGCCGACCTGATCAAACGCCTGGACTCGTCCAGCTCTTGGGCCGACTCAACTTCGCAGGACCCGAGGACGCTCTCGTCGTGCCGCTCACGTCGATTACGTGATGGTTCGTAGGTGACAATCAATTCCACGATGCCGAAAGTGATGGTGCAGTTGGTTTGGAGTAATTGGTGATCGAACTTCTGGTGGCCAGCCGCAACCGCAAAAAGCTGGCCGAGTTGCACAGGGTGCTCGACGCCGCCGGTGTGTCCGGTTTGACGCTGTTGTCATTGGACGACGTGGCCGCGTTCGAGGAGGCGCCGGAGATCGGCGCGACGTTCGAGGAGAACGCGCTGGCCAAGGCGCGCGATGCTTACCGGGCAACGGGTTTGGCGTCGGTCGCCGACGACTCGGGGTTGGAAGTGGACGCGCTGAACGGCATGCCGGGGGTGCTGTCGGCGCGGTGGTCGGGTCGGCACGGCGACGATTCCGCGAACACGTCGTTGTTATTGGCGCAGATGGGTGACGTGCCGGATGAGCGCCGCGGCGCGGCGTTCGCGTCGGCGTGCGCACTGGTTTCCGGGACGGGTGAGATCGTCGTGCGCGGCGAATGGCCGGGCAGCATCGTGCGGGAGCCGCGCGGCGACGGTGGCTTCGGCTACGACCCGGTGTTCCTGCCTTCGGGGTCTGCGCGGACGGCCGCGGAGCTCAGCGCTGCGGAAAAGGACGTCGTCTCGCATCGGGGTCGGGCATTGGCTCAGTTGGTGCCGGCGTTGCGCGAGTTGGCTGGGCGCCGAATCTGAAGATATGTGCGAGGTTTCGTCGAAAACTCGCACACAAGCTCAGTTTCGACGCAGCTTGTTCTGCAACACCGTGATTGCGTCCTTGTACTCCGGTCGTCTCCAGAATCCCGAGTGCCCACAGATCGGCGCGTTGCCATATTGCAGTTCGTCGACCTGTACGTCATGCAGTCGGCAGTCGACAGTCTGCAAGCTCTGCTCGGTGATATCAGTGGACGACAGCATTCTCGACGAACACCCACCCGCCTATTGGGTCTGTGGGTGCCCAGAGGTTGAGCCACTGACCAGTTCTTCTTCGGTTCGAGTGACTCCAATACCTCGCGCCCGAAATAGGCGGGGAAGTTCCTCGCGTAGAGCTTGCGCAACGGCGCTCCGAAGGTGAGGAACGCCACCGGCTGGGACATCGACTCTCGTTGGGATTCCGGCATTCTGGAGGCCTTGGCCCCGACATCTTCGGCAGGTGGCTGCTCCGCCGCAACCGCGGGCGCTTGTCGTGTCGTCTGCAGCAGCACTGCCGCGCTGATGATGCTGCCCTGGCTATGAGCCGAGAGAATGACCTTGTTGGACTGCTCGGTCAGCCGTGATACACGGTCCCGCAAATCCGGCACCGCCCGTTCGCCATAGCACGGTGGTCCGAGCGGATGTGTAGCCTGCGGCCAGAATGTCACAACATCCCAAAGCACGGCGATGGTTCTCCGAGTATTGCGATTTCGGAAGGCGCTCAAGACCACACCGACGAATGCCGCGGCGAGAAATGCAATGGTCGCCAGGCTCCAGGTGGTGGGGACGTTGATCTTTTGATACGACGTCACATCCTTCAACAACCAGTACCAGACGGCGACATCGACTATGGCAAAGGCCAGAAGCCCTGCCAGCAGCCACGGTGCCCAGTTCGGTACGGCGGCCCATTCCTGCGTCCGCGCGATCTTCTTCAGGAGGTTGAAGTAGCCCTTGCTTTTGACAACGGGCACCCCGTATTCCGCGCCAATCGGGGTCCAGCGCTTCTTGGCGAGCACGAGGACAACCAGAAACAGGATGCCCGCCGCCACGACGATCACGCCGAGCAGGACCAGGTTCGCCACGGCCGCGCCGTAGTACGGAGCCGGAAGGATCAAAGGCGCCTGCTCGGACAGCGCATTCACCTGTTGCTCGAACGTGACGTTCGTTGGCAGAGGTTGACCGTTGCACGCCTTCGTCAGCGTCTCAATCTTGGCGTAGCCGGTCTTCAGAATGTGTTCTCTCATGCCGATCCGGCATTGTGCTGCCGTCTCCGAGTTGACCGGATCGCCGAGGAAGCGCGCAACCCACAGCCCAACCCCAATCGAAAGCCCGCCGCCGACGAGCCAAGCCATCAAGGCGACGAAGAAGCCGGTGAAACCGCGAATCGTCGGGCGATAGTCGCGATCGCGGATGCGCCTGCTCGAAAAGGCAGTGAGCACAAACAAAATGACCAGAAGAACTATCTGAGTGACGATCATCCAGAAGACCACTGTGGACAGACCAGGCAGAAGCGTGGGTTCAACTGGTTCCTTTTCTGCGAGGTCCAGATTGGGATAGCCGGCAGGGATAAACGCGACAGCCGCGAGGGTGCCCCCAAGAAGCACAAGGGAGGGTACCCAGAGCCTTTTCAGAGTCCATTTGGCGACGTCGTCATCCGGGCCAGGCCCCCCGCGCGCGGTGATTTTGTTCAGCATGGTCGCGACGACCGCGATGAGAAATGGCACCGCATTAGCCAGCAACAACACGCCGAAAACAAGTCGCGGCTGGCCCGATGAATAGTGATAGGGCGCAATGAGAGTCACCAGGGCCAGTCCCGAAAGCCAGGCCGCGATGTGACACGCCCGCAGTCGGTCGACCGATTTATCTCTATCCCAGAAGTTACTCTGCGCTAGTGGTGCGAGGTCACCTTCGACCACAGTGGGGTCCGGGGGAACCCCGGTGCGTGCCTGGGATCTGCCGAACAACCACAGCGCGGCGACCATTGCTGCGATCGGCAGCGCGATGATGGCCAGTTGGGCACCACGCGTGGGCAGACTTGCCAAGACCTTCGCAGGCCCAAGGCGATCGCTGCATTGCGCCAATCCGGCGCATTGCCAACCGATCATGTCCATTCCGACCGTCACTGACGCAAGCAGGATCGTGAGAGTCAGTGACAGGCCGAGCAATCGGAGGACGCTGATCGACAGCGCACTCAGGAGCTTCTTCTTGGGTGGAGGGAGCATCCAGTGCGCGAGATTGATGAGGATGAACGGTAGGAATAGGAGCCAGAGCGCTCTACTGGCCGGCCCCGAGGTGAGCCCACCCCACGAGAACGCTTCGGCGACGCACGTCTGCCCTTGCGGGCGTTCTTCGGGGCGCCGGCGATAGAACCCGGCGGATGCGTCGCCGTCTTCCCGGTCGATCTCCTCGATCGGGCATCTGAGAACCGCCTCGGGTGGAGTGCCGGAAACGCCGTGCACGATGAGTTCCACGACGCTTGGTTCACTGCTTGGCGACTGCGATGGTGCGCTCATTGCATGTGCCTCTGGTCAGCGGAATTCATCGCCGTATTGGCGCAGTTTTGGACCCTGGCGTAGCAATTGGAATCCACGATTCTGGACTGTACACAGCGAAATTCGCCAGAAAACCGCACTTGATAGTCGCGGCGCTTAAATACAGAAGCCTTTATTGGCGAAGGCACGCCGTGTGCTTACAGCAATGGCCGCCGCTACAGGCCGAATCTCTGCTTGATGTCCCTCGTCTGGATCTGCTCGACGATGATGCCGACCAGTGGGATGGTGCCGGCCAGCAGCACGCCGACGGTCTTGGCGATCGGCCAGCGCACCTTGACCGCGAGGTTGGCGGTGAAGAGCAGGTAGACGAAGTAGACCCAGCCGTGCACGACCGCGATCCAGTTCAGGCCCTGGACGTCGAAGACGTACTTCGCCACCATCTCGTAGCACAGCAGGATGAGCCACAGCCCGGTGGTCCAGGCCATCACGCGATAGCCGAGCAGCGCCTTACGGATGGTCTCGACGGGGGTTGTCGGGGCGGGAGTTTCGGTCACGGTTCCTTGTCTTTCTTGGCCAGGTCGGCAAGGTAGGCGTTGTACTCGCTCAGCGCGGGGTCGTCGTCGGATTGTGTTGCCGGCTTCGGCCTTTCGGGAAGCAGGCCGGCCGGGATCTCGGTGACGGCGTCGTGGTTCCTCGGCTCGGGGGGCGCATCCTCGTAGCGGACGAACTTGTAGTAGCCGTAGACACAGAACCCTGCGAACAACGGCCATTGCAGCGCGTAGCCAAGATTCTGGAAGGTGCCCGACGCCGATTCGAAGCGGGTCCATTGCCACCAGGCCAGCGCCAGGCAGCCTGCGGCGGCGACGATCACCAGCGCGATCAGCGCCGGTCTCCTACGCCGTGTAGTGGACACCATTCAACGGTACCGCGCGGTCCTTCGGCCCGACGAACTCGTCGAGACGTGCAGTCGCTGCCTTGCGGTAGATGGACACGATTTTCTTGCTCGACCGAGTCCACGGAATGCCGAGGGCGTCAAGTGCGGCGGTGAACAGCCCGTGGATGTCCTCGGACATGTTCGAGAAGTGGTAGCGGACGCTTTTCACGCCGCGATCGTTGGCGACGACCCGGCAGCCGTCGCTATGGATCAGGCCCAGGATGAATTCCTCGGTCGCCGTGTCGATGAGTGCTTGTTGCCAGGGCTCGAGTCGAATCGACCTCGTGTGCTTCTTGCCGGGGCCGTGCTGAGGGAACAGGCACGGCCAATGTTTCGAGCACAGCCAGACTTCGACGCACCCCTTTCGCTGCACGATTCCCGCGTGCTGGCGTGGCAACAGCTTGTCGATTGCCGCGCGGCAGCGGTTAATGATCGCCGGGTACTTCGCGTCGAGCGTGATCCGAAGGCGCCAGACTCGCTGGCTCCGTGAGATGCAGCCGTCGCCGAGATACAGACCGAGCACATAGGAGTACGCTGCCGCCGGCAGCTCGGAGAAGTCATGAATGACGCCGCACGGCGATTCACTAACTAGCCTTGGCCGAACTTGAGGCCGGCGCCGCCAGTCCCGCACCGTCGTCCGCGGCACGCCGATCTGGCTTGCAATCGCGCAATCGTTCACGCCGGCTGCGGTTAGGCGCTTCGCGGCATCGAACTGCTCCGCGGACCACACGTCGACGCCCCTTTCGTTGGGTGATGTCCCCCAAAGTAGGTGGCGGCGCCGACAGATTCCTGAGGGACCGAGGCGGTACGATCGGCACGCTGCGGGCGTGGTGAAACTAGGCAAACACGCGGGCTTTAGGTGCCCGTGCTCGAGAGAGCTTGAGGGTTCGATTCCCTCCGCCCGCACTTCCCGTATTCGCGCCTCATCGTTGATGGCTGCCGGCAGTCAGATATCGGGTGTGCGGTGGGCCCAGGGGTTTGCCTGCTCGAGTTGGCTGGCGATGCGGATCAGGACGTCTTCGCGACCGTAGGCGGCGACGAGCTGCACGCCGACCGGCAAGCCCTCGGCTGTCCACTCCAGCGGGAGGCTGATGGCTGGTTGGCCGCTGGTGTTGAACGGCGGAGTGAACGGCACGAACTGGCCGGCGCGCTGTATCGGAGACATCGGGTGATCGGGGTCGTTGACGATCGTGCCGAGCTTGATCGGCACCTCGGCAAGCGTCGGCGTGAGCAGCAGATCCCAGCCGCCGTGCCACCACGATTGCACCGCTCGGCGGTACTGGGCGACAGCCGAGAGCGCGAGCCCGTAGTCGACGGAGGTTAAGTGCTTCGCGAAGTCGGTCTGGATCCGGTTCATCGGCTCGAATCCTCGATCCTCCATCGGGCGGTCGAGCTGATCCTCGAATCGGCGCTGCGACAATCCCATGTTGGCGCTCCAGAGAGCTCCGAACTTGGAGCCAAACGTCTTGTCCTCCAATGCCTTCGGCCACGCCGCCGCGACGTGGTGCCCCAACGATTCGAGAAGCTTGCCGACCGCCTGGGTCGCATCGGCGACTTCGGTGTCGACCTGCCCGCCCTGTGGATGGTGGTCGAGTATGCCGATGCGTAACCGACCCGGGTCGGCGCCGAGCTCTTCGACGTACGGACGTGCGGGCGGTGGAGCGATCACGGTGTCGCCGATGCCCGGGCCGAGTGTCGCGTCGAGCAATCCGGCCGTGTCACGAACGGTGCGGCTGACGCAGTGCTCGACGAAAAGGCCGCTCTCCTCGCGGATCGGGCCGAGCGTGATGCGACCCTGGCTCGGCTTGAGCCCGACGAGGCCGCAACAAGACGCAGGGATGCGGATCGATCCGCCGCCGTCACTGGCATGGGCGAACGGCACCATCCCCGACGCGACCGCTGCTGCCGCACCGCCGCTCGACCCACCGGGCGTGCGTGCGTGTCGCACGCGTTGTGGGTCGCGCCCCACGCGGCGGTCTCCCGGGCGTGGTCGAACCAGCGGATCACGACCGCGTTGAGGTCCGGATCGTTACGTTCGATCCGCTCGATCGCGGCTTCCATCAGCTCGCTCGGCGACATCTCGCCCGACGCGACGAGCGCCGCCTGGTCGGTCGCGTCCATCCAACGGGTCTGATCGGCAACCGCGCTGATGGCAGTCTGTGTAGCACGAATTGGCCACGGCCCTGGAAGACCTGCGTCGATGCCGCTAAATTCATTGATTGCCATGATGGGGACGTGGTGGAGCGTGATCGCGACGAATTCGGCCGGCCCCGAAGCACCCGTCCGCGCGACGCCCTAGGCCGACCACTTCCGCAGGGCAGTGAAGGCGTTCCACGTATCCCCGACGACCTCAAGCTGCCGCCTGCCGAAACCGTCGCTTATGCCCAGGACCTGCTGGACCGGGGGTTGGCATTCAATGCGCACGAAGTGCTCGAGGCCGCATGGAAGAACGGCCCGGACGACGAGAAGACGCTATGGCAAGCCCTCGCTCAGCTCATGGTCGGCATCACCCACGTTCAGCGCGGCAACGTCAAGGGCGCGATCACGGTGCTTCGGCGCGCGTCGGCCGGTCTTGCGCACGACGACGAGTCGGCACCGTACGCCATCGATGTCGCAGGTTTGGTCGAGTATGCCGATGTGCTGATCGACGACCTCGCTGCGAACGTCGAGATCACGCCGGAACGCCTACGCCCCCGTCTGGTTGGCCGCCACTAAGCGAGTTCTGGCGATGGCATCCCGCACTGCATAGGCTGGAACACGCCGAGGTCTGGAACGATCTCTTGGGGGCTTGCAAATGAAACTGTTTGTTCGTCGCTTGTCGGCTGTCGTCGTTGCGGGGTTGGCGTCGCTAGCGGTCGCGACGGTCGCAACGCCTGCGGTCAGTTCCGCAGATTGCGACTACGGCCAGTGGTGGGATCCGCTAGCCAGCGTCTGCCGGCCGGTGGGGGTGCAGCTGCCGAAGAACTGCGGGGACGGCTGGTGGGACCCGGTGATCAACGACTGCCGCCCGCCAATGGTGCCGTTGGCATGTGAGAACGGCTCGTGGTGGGACCCGGGGGCCAACGTGTGCCGGCCGCCGCTGATACCGCCTCCACCGCCGTAGCCGCGGCGGCTAACCGACCTTCATCTCGCCCATCTCCGACCACCCGGTGGCGTCGATCGTCTGGCTGATGATCAGCGGGGTGGACGACAGCAGCGCCGGGGCTTCGGCGAGGAACTTCTTGAAGTGCTCGGCGGTGACGTGCTCCTTGCCGGCGTCACCGTCGCGGAACCCTTCCACCAGAACGTATTCCGACGGATCCTCTAGGCTGCGCGACCAGTCGAACCACATGTTGCCCGGCTCGTTGCGGGTGGCGGCGGTGAAGTCGGCGACCAGGTCGGGGAAGTTCTCGACGTACTCCGGCTTCGGCTTGAACTTGACGACGATGAATATCACGGGGCTCTCCTCTAGGGGGTCAGGATGGCTCGGCCGCGGACGTTGCCGGAGTCGAGATCGTCGATGGCGGACTGGAAGTCGTCGAGTGCGTACTTCTGGGTGTGCAGGTTCACCGCTCCGCGAGCGGCGAGCGCCATCAGATCGCACAGGTCGTTGTAGGACCCGACCAGGTTGCCAATGAAGTTGATCTCGGTCGAGATGATGTCGATCGTCGGCACGTCGATGTTCTCGCCGTAGCCGACGACGTGGTAATCGCCTGCGCGCCGCAGCATCGCCACACCTTCCGCGGTGGCTCCGCCTTCACCGACGAAGTCGACGACGGTCTCGGCGCCGTTCCCGCCGGTCAGCGCGAGCACCTGATCCACCTGGGTGCCGTCCGCGACCACGCCGTGGTCGGCCCCGATGGCCTCGGCGAGCTTGAGCGCGTCCGGATTGCGGTCGACGACGATCAGCTCGGCAGGGGAGAGGGCCTTGAGCACCTGGATTCCGATGTGGCCCAGGCCGCCTGCGCCGATGATGACGCACTTGTCGCGCGGAGTCAGTCGCCGCGCCGCCTTGGCCGCCGCGTGATAAGCGGTCAGGCCCGCATCGGCCAGCGCCGCGACATCGGCGGGCTCCAGCGCGTCGTCGATCTTCACCACGCTGCGCGCCGAGGTCTTCAGATAGTCCGCGTAGCCGCCGTTGGTGTCGATGCCGGGGAACGCGTTGGCTTCGCAATGCACGTCATCACCGGAGCGGCACGCGCGGCACAGCCCACAGGTGATCAGCGGATGCACGATCACCTTGTCGCCCTCCTTGACGTTGGAGACCGCCGAACCGAGCGCGTGTACCCAGCCGGCGTTCTCGTGGCCGATTGTGTACGGCAGCTGGACCTGCGACTTCTCCGCCCACTGACCCTCGAGGACGTGCAGGTCGGTGCGACACACCCCGGCGCCGCCGATCTTGACCACGACGTCGAACGGTCCCGTCGGCGTCGGGACGGGTACCTCTTTCATTTCGAGGTTCTGGTGATACCCGACCACCTGGACGGCTCGCATGCTGCTCATCGGAGTGCTCCTTCGTTTGTCATCAGGGTGTTCAGTGGGATGAAGGTCGTGGCTGCGGATTCCCCGTAGCGGGTGCGCAACAAACCGCGGCAGAAGTGGGCGTTGCCCTCGATGGAGATTCGCGTGGACCTCGCCCTCCGCAGCGCCAGCGGCACGTCGTCTTGGGCGTAGCCACAGCCCAGGTGATCCACCATCACCAAAGCGTCTGGCGCCGTGGATAACCCGAGTACACTGCGGCGTCGCAGTAGCGCCTCCGTGGTGGCGTCGTCGGGTAGTTCGCCCAGCCGGACATCACCGAGTGAAGATTCGGGACGCTGCGGGTCGGCGCGAAGCAGCGCCGTCAGGCACCGCTCCATCGCTGCCGTGTGGGCCTTACGCCGGAACGTCTCCCGCAGCTCGTCGAGGCTCTCCTGCGCCTCGTGCCCGAACGTGCCCCGGTACCCGGCGTCGGCCGCCAAGCCGGCGTTGATGATCTCCGAGTCGTGATGGTCATCGAGCTCGACCACCACCCGTCGCGTCCAATCCAGCTTGCTGAGCACGTCTTTCGCGTCCGACGCCATCAGGTAGGCGAAGTTCGGCGAGCAGAACGACGTCGGCAGCCGCAGGTGCACCTTGACGTTCCCGCTTGGCGACACCACCAGCGAGCGGACGAAGCCCAGTGAGGTGATCGGCTCGTCGAGTTCGGGATCCATCACCGCTCCCAGTGCGGTGTAGGCCATTTCGTTCCGGCCCATATCAGGCCCCCACAAGGTTGTCGGCGCCGCGCGGACCCACTGCAGGCTCACCGGCCGACGGCAACTGCAGCTCGGCGGGTACCGGGATGTCGTACATCTTCGCGGCGTTGAGCCCGAGGATCTTCTTTTTCTGTTCGGTGGTGATGGCTGCGTACTCGCCGAGATCCTCCGGGATCTGGAAGTCGACGAACGCTTCCACCAGCCACCGGGGCGTCCAGATTGCATAGTCCGACGCGAACTGAATGCGGTCTTCGCCGATCCAGTACAGCAACTCGCCGACGATTTGGGCGAAGTACTTCGGCCGGGTGTGGATGAACGGCATCGCGACCGCAAGGCCGGCGTGCACGTTGGGCTCCTGGGTGGCGATCCAGCAGAAGTCCTCCAGCCGCGGCAGGCCGCAATGCTCGACGATGAAGTTCAGGTCGGTGAAGTCCGTCGCGATGTGGTCGACGTCGGCGACGTCGAAGGCGTCGCGATCCAGCGGTCGGATGGTCGGGCCCTTGTGGACGTGGATGTTGCGGATGCCGAGTTCGCGGCACAGCTCGAAGTAGCGGTACGCCCATGGGTCGTCAAGCCGCCAACCCCGCGAGTCGCCGTGCCACTCGGCCGTGTAAAGCTTGACGCCCTTCAGCCCGAACCGCTCGGCGTCAACTCGGAGCTGGTCCATGCCTGCCTCGCCGTTGCGTGGATCCCAGTTGTGGTTGTAGGTGAGCTTGTCCGGGTTGCTTGGCCGCGAGTTCAGACGCCTCTTCGGTCTGTCCGAAACCCTTGTAGTAGAACTCGCCGAGGTGACGCGGGCTGGAAGATCGCGTGGTCGACATACCCGTCGGTGAACAGATCTTTCATCAGCCGGTCGCCGCCTTGGTACAGGTACTCCTCGTAGGTCCATACCTCGGACTCCGGCGACAGATTGCGGTGGTAGTCGTAGAAGCAGTCGATGAACTGTTTGCCGTGGATGTTGCGCTGGTTATCCGGCCGGGCATCCCACAGCGCTACGTGGGCGTCGACGATGAAGTAGCTTGTGTCGTCCTTGCGGTACATGAAAAGGGTCTCCCTTCGGGCTGGGCTGGCAGTGGGCAGCGTGTGACCGCTGTCACAACCTGTGGTGACTTTAGAACCGTTCGTTGGGCGTGCCGACTGCTCTGCTGTCTCAATCTGAGACGTCCACCCGCTGATTCGGCCCGCGCGGGCTGTCACCCTCCTTGTAACGTGGATCACAGTGAGGTAGGTAGTGTCCGACAACTTCGTCGACCGAGTGCGACTGCACGAACTGGCACACCGCGAGGCGGGTGGCGTGTCGCGGCGGCTGCTGGCGTCATGGCAGCGCAGCGAGGATTACGGCGTTCCGCTCGAGGAGGTGGAACCGGTCTTCACCGGCACCGACGACTTCGGCTCCCTGTTCTTCCAGTGCGGCAACGAGGTGCTGGCCGACCTGCACAGCACGCTGGCCGGCGAGCCGGTCAGCCTGATGCTCACCGACGCCGAAGGTGTGGTGCTGTCGCGGCTGTCCGGTGACCGCAGCCTGCTCAAGGCGCTTGACGACGTTCACCTCGCACCGGGGTTCGCCTATTCCGAGCGCGAGGTCGGCACCAACGGTCTCGGCCTGGCACTGGCCGACCGCGCACCCACACTGGTGCGCGCGGACCAGCACTATGCGCTGAGCCTCTGCGCGTTCACCTGCGCCGCTGTGCCCGTCTTCGATCCCGCCTCGGGTCGGCTGGAGGGCAGCGTCAATCTCACCACCTGGTCGCAGTCGTCGAGCGATCTGTTGCTCGCGCTTGCCCGATCAGCGGCCAGCAACACCACCGCGCTCATGGCCGCTCGCTCCAAGGGTCGACTCCCGCGCCCGGCGCTGCGGGGCCAGGTCTTTCGGGTCGAGGTGCCACGGCTGGAGCCGGGGTCGGGCACCCTGCACGAGCTTTCGGAAGAGTGGAACAACGCGGTCGCGCGCGCCGAACGCGCGATGGCTGACGGCGCCATCGTCGCTGCGGTCGGCGAGGCCGGTGCGGGCCGTGCCACTCTGCTCGCTCAGGCGGCACGCCACACGTATCCGCGGGATCGCATTCTGTCGGCGAGTGCACCTGCGCCGACGGACGTCCAGACGTGGCTGGGGTTGTGGACCCCGGAACTCGGAAAGTCTCATACCGCCGTCATCGTTCGCGACGTGGACATGTTGCCGGCCTGGGTCGCCGAGCGGCTCCGTGATCTGATCCAGCGCAGTGCCGGGTCGGGTTCTGTTCCGTTCGCTGTGACGGCCGAGCGGTTCGAAGACATTCCGACGGCACTGGCCGGCCTGGTCGATACGGTCGTACCGGTGCCGCCCCTTCGTGACCGACCCGACGACGTCCTGCGGCTGGCCAACCACATCGCGATGCGTACCCGCGGTCGCGAGATCGGTTTCAACGCGTCGGCGTCGCGGGCTCTGCAGTGCTACGACTGGCCCGGGAACGTCGACGAGCTGTCGCGGGTCGTTTCGACCGCGGCCGGTCGGGCGGATGTGGTGGATATCGGCCAACTGCCGCCCCAGGTGCTGGCTGGCAACACCCGCCACCTGTCACGCATCGAGGCGTTCGAGCGGGGAGAGATCGTTCGGGTTCTCACCGCCGACGGGCTGACGATGGCCGAGGTCGCTCGCGAGCTCGGCATGAGCCGGGCGACGCTGTACCGGAAGATCGCCCAATACAACATTCAGGTTCCGCGCGAACGCGGTTGACTGTTTCGACAGGTTGGCAACGACGGAGCGCACGAGTCATAGCCGCGGGGCGACCATCAAACCTTCGCGCCGGCAACCCTTTTGCGATAAGTGGACGGTGTTTCTCGACTGAACTGCGTGAACGCGCGCGTGAACGAACTGAGGCTGTCGAACCCCACCGCCGTCGACGTCTCCTGCACCGACTGTCCCGGTGAGGCCAGCAGCGCCATCGCCCGCAGCATGCGGGCGTGCAGTAGGTAGGTACGCCACGAGAGGCCCAGTTCGTCGTGGAAGAGGCGGCGCAGTGTTCGCTCCGACACCGCCACCGCACGGCTCACCTCACCGGCGGTCACCGACTGCAGATGCTCCTTGGTGTAACCCATCGCCGCGGCGACGATCGGATGCTCGGAGGTCGGAAGGCTCAGCGGCGCTTCGTGATTCAGCGCGTCTGCGACCAGATCGGCAAGCGTGCGGAAAAAGCCATCGGAGACGCGGTCGCCACGCGGGCGGTCAATCGGCCAGCGCAGTGCGTAGATCATCATCTCCCGAATCAGCGGTGACACCGCCAGGATTCGGGCGCGGTCGCCGCCGTCGGGGATCAATTGCGCATCGAACATCACCGCGACGGTCTTGACGTCCGGAGTCATCGTTGCCTGGTGTTCAAGGCCGGCAGGAATCCACGCCGCCTGCTGGGGCGGCAGCAGGTAGTGCGCCGAGGCCGTCTCGACCTCGACGACACCGCCGATCGCGTACTCGATCTGATGCACCTCGTGCGAGTGCCAACCGGTGATCAGGCCCTCGCCCTCGTAGAGGTAACTGCCGCCCAGCGCCCGCCCGCCACGACGCAACTCGATGACCCGGCGGGTGGGGTGGTGGGAATCCGAACCGGCATTGGCCGATTCGGCTAAACCTCTGTCCGATAGCGCAGAGACGGTCACACCTTTAGACGGTACTACTTGGGTATGCAGACCGACGACCTGATCCTGGTGAGCATCGATGACCACGTCGTCGAGCCTCCGGACATGTTCCTGCGGCACGTGCCGGCCAAGTACAAAGACGAGGCGCCGATCGTCGTCACCGATGACAAGGGCGTCGACCAGTGGATGTACCAGGGCAGGCCGCAGGGCGTCAGCGGCCTGAACGCCGTTGTGTCGTGGCCGGCGGAGGAGTGGGGCCGCGACCCGGCGGGCTTCGCCGAGATGCGCCCCGGCGTGTACGACGTTCACGAGCGGGTCCGCGACATGAACCGCAACGGCATCCTCGCGTCGATGTGCTTCCCGACATTCACCGGATTTTCCGCCCGGCACCTCAACATGCACCGCGAGCAGGTCACGCTGGTGATGGTGTCGGCCTACAACGACTGGCACATCGACGAATGGGCGGGCTCCTATCCGGACCGCTTCATCCCGATCGCGGTGCTGCCGACATGGAACCCCGAGGCCATGTGCGCGGAAATCCGCCGGGTGGCGGCCAAGGGCTGCCGGGCCGTCACCATGCCGGAACTGCCTCACCTGGAAGGACTTCCGAGCTACCACGACGACGAATACTGGGGCCCGGTGTGGCGAACACTGTCGGAAGAGAACGTGGTGATGTGTCTGCACATCGGCACCGGGTTCGGGGCGATCAGCATGGCGCCCAACGCTCCGATCGACAACCTGATCATCCTGGCGACCCAAGTGTCGGCGATGTGCGCACAGGACCTGCTGTGGGGTCCGGCGATGCGTAACTACCCGGACTTGAAGTTCGCGTTCTCTGAGGGCGGCATCGGCTGGATCCCGTTTTACCTCGACCGCAGCGACCGGCACTACACCAACCAGAAGTGGCTGCGCCGGGACTTCGGCGACAAGCTGCCCAGCGACGTCTTCCGCCAGCACTCGCTCGCCTGCTACGTCACCGACAAGACCTCGTTGAAGCTGCGCCACGAGATCGGCATCGACATCATCGCCTGGGAGTGCGACTACCCGCACTCCGACTGCTTCTGGCCCGACGCCCCCGAACAGGTGCTGGCCGAGCTCACCGCAGCGGGCGCTGACGACACCGACATCAACAAGATCACCTGGCAGAACGCCTGCAACTTCTTCAGCTGGGACCCGTTCGCGCGCACCCCTCGCGAGCAGGCGTCGGTCGCCGCGCTACGCGCCAAGGCCACCGACGTCGACGTGTCGATCAGGCCGCGCAAGGAGTGGGCGCGGTTATACGAGCAGAAGCAGATCGCCAAGACGTGAATTCGACTGCTCGTCCAGCTACTTCAGCGCGATCGAATCGCCCTGCACCACGATCCCTTTGGCATCCAACGGGCGGCTTGCCGGCCCCTTAGCGACGGTGCCGTCCAGATTGAAGCTACTGCCGTGGCAGGGGCAATTGATCGATGCGCCCACCACCTCTGCCACCGTGCATCCGGCATGTGTGCAGATGGCCGAGAAGCCGTTGAACTTCCCCTGTGCGGGTTGAGTGATCACCACGTCGTCGACGATCACACCTGAGCCGACGGGTACGTCGGCCGTCCTGGCGATCGCCTGCACCTGTACGGCCGCACCTTCAGGCACTGCAGCAGTACCTGGGGTGGGAGTGGTGGCGGGTTCGGCCGCGGGTGCGGCAGGTGGCTTACCGTAGGTGGCGCAACCCGCGATTGTGGTGGCGGCCAACGAGATCCCCGTGCTGACCAGCGCCTGGCGGCGGGAGATGAACATATCCGAACCTGCTTTCAGAATGTGACGCCGGTGGTTTGGAAGAACCACAGGGCCGAGGTCAGCCAGACATACACGAGCACGAAGAACAGCAGACCACCGACGATCGGAATCACCCAGGGCCGAACGCTTTTCCGGGTGAGCAGCAACATCTTGGTGACGAACACGCCATAGAAGAAGCACCCGAACAGGGAGTGGAAGAGCACCCGGGAATCACCCGACTGGAAGCCGAGCGCGTACAGGCAGTGCACGGCGACCGGCACACTGGCGAGCACGGCCAGCCGGCCGGCCCACACGTGCGCGGTGCCGATCCAGGGCGGCACCCGACCGCCGGGGATCAATCGGTACATCGCGAATGCGGACACCAACTGGAAGACCGCCAGGGTCACGGCCAGTGTGGCGAGCCACGATTTCACCGCGGTTCCGCTCGAGAACCCGGCCACGCTCACCGAAAAGAATTGTGGGTCATGGATTTTGCCGAAGGCGCCGAGCCCGACGGCGACGGCGGCGCCGATCAGGACGGCCACCAGGACCGCGACGGCGCCGCCGGGAGTGGCGGTGGGCGCGGGACGGGTCGGTGCGCCGCAGACGTCGGAGCCGGCGGCCGGATCAGAAGGCACTGGTCTCACCCGGCACAGCGGTGAAGTCCCAGCTCTTTTCACCAATCCGCAGGCTTCCGACGACGGTGTTGCCCTGGTGGCGGCCGTCGAGCTGGCTGACCTTGTCGGCGCTGCCGAGCTTCAGCACCCCGTTGGCGGCACTGCCCGAGAGCCATGTCTCGATGCCCTCGTTATCGCAGGCGTAAGCCCGCGCCTTGTCCCCGGTCACCCTGATCTCCAGAGCGAGGTTGCCGCTCTTGATCGGGATGTTGGCGACGAAGTCCTCCTGGCCGCCGAATGGCGCTGCCGCGGGTGTGCTCGGCGCAGGGGGTGTGGTCGGTGCCGGCTCGACCGCAGGCACCGCTGCCGGCGCGGACGTGGCGGTCGCTGCGGCGGGCTGCGGCGCAGGCTCGGACTGCTTGTTGACGTTCACCAGCCATAGTCCGGTGCCCAGGACGGCGACCGCGCCGAGGGTTGCGATGGGGCCTTTGATCTTCACGTTGATACTCCTGGCTGCTTACTCAAGCCGTTGCGGCTCTGATGTGAAGAGCATGCGTCGGCGCAGCACGGTGCCGCATGAAGAATGCGTGGAGATCGCGTGGAGATTGTTCGCCGGACCGCTAGGCGGCATCGACGACGATCGTCAGCCCGTTGCCGGACCGTTCGACACGCATGCCTGCCTTCCGTGCGATCGCTGCCACCTTGGCCGCGTCGTCGGGTTCGGCCCTGCTGGTGACGAGCGCTCGCGCGAGCCGTCCTTTATGAGCCTTGTTGAAATGACTGACCACCGTGCGGCGCCCGTCAGCGTGTTCAGCGACCACGTCGACGTGTACCACGCTGGACAGCCGGCCCAGCGCCGCATAGGAGCCGGAACGCAGATCGACCACCAGTTCGTTCGTCGCGATGTCGGCCAGCACCGGTTCCAGTACGGGGCGCCAGCGCGCCGCCAGGGTCGGTTGTCCGGGGAGCTTCGACGTCGCAGACAGCCGGTATGCAGGTATCGGATCGTCGACGCGCACCAGCCCGAACAACGCTGAGCCGACCGCAAGCCGGGCGTGCGCTCGGGATTTCGCTGTGCCTCGCAGGGATCCGATGTCGAGGGCGTCGTACAGCACGCCGGTGTATCGGTTGATCGCGGGCAGAGTGGGTGCGTCGTAGAGCGCGGCGTTGCGATCGATTTCGTGATCCTGCGACGGCGAGAGACCCAACGCCCGCTGACAACCCGGCCTGTCCGCGGTCAGCGCCGCCAGCTCGTCGACGAGCATGGCACGCAGCGGCCGCAGCGCCGGGAAGCTCAGAGCATCCAGACGAAGCGGAGGGCCGTCGCCTCCGGCGTGCTTGGTCTCCGACGGCGGCAGCAGCACGATCACGATCGAAAAGGCTATCGGCCGTTTCTCCCCGAGCCGTATCTTTACAAAGATGCGGATCATCGACGCCGACGGCCATGTCGCCGAGGGCGCCTCCCTGGCGATCGAAGCGATGCAGCGCTGGCCCGACCACATCACCCCGCGCACTGACACCCCGGGATTGGTGATCGAGGGCCGCAACTATCCGGAGTCCAGCGGTCCCGGCGCCGGTTGTCCGACCGAGCACGGCCTCTCCGCGGCGGAGGGGATCAACTGCAGGTCGGCCGACGGCATGCTCGGCGACGCCGATCGCGATCAGATCGACACGATGGTGCTGTATCCCAGCCTCGGACTCTGCACGCCGACACTCGAGGACCCCGAATTCGCCGCGGGCTTCGCCCGGCTCTACAACCAATGGGTCGCGGACTACTGCAAGCCCTCCAACGGGCGGCTACGCGGCATCGCTGTCACACCGATCGAGCACGGCGATGTCGCGATCGACATCATGCGCGAGGCAAAGGATCTCGGCCTGGTAGCAACCCACATCCCGCCCGCGTTGAAGACGCGCAACCTCGATCACCCCGACCTCGACCCGTTCTACGCGGCCGCCGTCGAGTTGGGGATGCCGCTTGGCATCCACGGCGCGCCCGGCGTGCACCTTCCGAAGATCGGCGTCGACCGGTTCACCAACTACATTCAGGTGCACTGCATCAGCTTTCCGTTCGACCAGATGACGGCGATGACCGCACTCGTCTCGGGCGGCGTCTTCGACCGGCATCCAGACTTGCGCGTCGCATTCCTCGAGGCCGGAGTGGGCTGGGTGCCGTTCTTCATCGACCGGCTGCATGAGCATTTCGAGAAGCGCGGCGACTGGATCGAAGGCGGTTGGCAGCGGGATCCGGAGGAGTACCTGAAAGCAGGCAACATCTGGGCGACCTGTGAGCCGGAGGAGCCGATCCTGCCCGGCGTCATCGATGTGCTTGGCGATGACTTCATCATGTTCGCCAGCGACTACCCGCACTGGGACGGCGAATGGCCGGAAAGCACAAAGCATTTGCGCACCCGCCCCGACATCAGCGAGGAGACCCGCGCGAAGATCGGCGGCCTGAACGCGCAGCGCTTCTACGGGCTCAACTAGTCACCAGGTGATGGGCAGCTCGTGGATGGTGTAGATCTCCTGCTCGCCCGCGAAACTCAGCTCCTCCGCCGGAACCGCCAGCCGAAGCCCGGGTAGCCGACGAACCAGTGTCGAAAGGGCGATCTGGAGTTCGACACGGGCGAGGTTCTGCCCGATGCACTGGTGTACGCCGAAGCCGAAACCAAGGTGCCCGCGCGGGTTTCGGTCTATGTCAAAGGACTCGGGGTTGTCGACGAACGCGGCATCCCAGTTCCCGGCGGGCAGGTTCATCAGCACGTGATCGCCTGCGCGAACCAATTGGCCGTTGATGGTGAGGTCTTCCACGGCCACCCGGTCGACTTGGCTGTGCACGATGGTCAGGTAGCGCATCAGCTCCTCGATGATGTTGGCGATCAGGGCGGGGTCGTTGGTCTGCCGCAGCCGGGCCAGATTGGTCGGGGTGCTGCAACAGCGTCACCGTTCCAAGCGCGATCATGTTGGCGGTGGTTTCGTGACCGGCCTGCAGCAGAATCGCGCCGTTCATGGCCGCGGTCGCACCTTTGAGTTGGCCAGTGGCGACGTAATCGGCGATCAGCCGGCTCAGCAAGTCGTCGCCCGGTTCGCGTTCCTTGAGTGCGTACAGCTCCCACATGTAGTCGAACATCGCGCCGATCGACGCCGCCTTCTCCTCGTCCGTCGATCGCGAGTCGAGGCCCTTCGTGCTGTTCTGCTGGAAGAATTCGTGGTCCTTGTAGGGCACGCCGAGCAGCAGGGATATCACCAGTGAGGGCACCGGCAGCGCGAATGCGCGAACCAGATCGGCGGGCGGTCCCGCCTCGATCATCTCGTCCAGGAATCCGTCGACCAATTCCTGGATCTGCGGACGCATCGCCTCGGCTCGCCGAAAGGTGAAGTCCCTCGTCATCATTCGACGCAGCCGGTTGTGCTCGGGATCGTCGATGCGCGCGAAGATCACCGGAATGCTGTTGTCCGCAGCCTTCGCTCGCATGCTCGTCCGGAAGCGTGTTCGCGGACAGGCGTGGATCGGTCAACGCCGCCCTGATGTCCTCGTAGCGGCTGATCACCCAGGTTGGCTCATGACGCCATAAGGCCAGCTGCAGGCCTTCTGACTGTTCGCCACTCGCCGAACTCTGCCGGGGGTTTTAAGGGGCAGCGGGTATCTCGCGGGAGGGGAACGGCGGGCAGTGCGGTGCCGTCGCCGGGTGCTGAGGTCGTCGTCATTGCCGCTCCTATAATCGACAGTCAGCTGTCATTTCGTCCTGAGCCTAGAGTTGGCTTTAGTGGCAGTCAACTGTCGGTTACAGTGACGAGGTGACAGCTGTAGCTGACCGACCCCTTCGTGCGGACGCTGCGCGGAACGCCGAACGCATCCTGCGCGCCGCCCGCGAGATCTATGCCGAACTCGGACCGGATGCGCCGATGGACGCCATCGCTCGCCGCGCCGGCGTGGGGGAACGAACGCTCTACCGCAGATTTCCCACCAAGGGAGAGCTGGCCAGGGCGGTCATCGACGAGAGCATCGCCGAAAACCTTTCCCCCGTAATGGAACGGGCGCGCCGGAGCCGCAACCCACTGCGCGGCCTCACCGACCTGATCGAGGCGGCGATGGCGCTGGGCGCCCGCGAGCACAATGTATTGGTGGCGGCGCGCAAGGCGGGATCGCTGACCGACGTCTCAACACAACTGGACGAAGCGCTTGCTGAGCTCACCCGCCGCGCTCAAGAAGCCGGCCTCATTCGCG
Source organism: uncultured Actinomycetota bacterium (assembly GCA_963800125.1). Lineage (GTDB taxonomy): Bacteria > Actinomycetota > Actinomycetes > Mycobacteriales > Mycobacteriaceae > Mycobacterium. The sequence goes on from CAWDAC010000018.1 coordinate 92,950, forward strand.
CCGACCTGGTCGCCGACGACCTGCCGCGGATCAACGCGATGCTCAACAGCGTGCTCTGGACGATGGATCCCGCGTCTGATGGCTGGCGGCGCTACGTCCTGTTGATGCTCGACGCGATGTCAACCCCCACACCGCGTCGGCTGCCGCGCGCGGTCGCAATCGAATATCAGCCGCGCCTAGATGATTGGCCATAGTGATGAGCGAGTTGCGTTTTGACGGTCAGGTTGCGGTGGTCACCGGCGCAGGCCGGGGGCTGGGCAGGGAGCACGCGCGCCTGCTTGCCGAGCGCGGAGCGCGCGTCGTCGTGAACGACCTCGGCGGCTCGGTGACCGGCGACGGATCGGGCGGCGATGCCGCCAACGACACCGCGCAGGAGATCAAGGACAACGGCGGCGAAGCCGTCGCCGACACCAACAGTGTCGCCACGCCGGAAGGTGGGCGGGCGATCATCGACACCGCGCTCAACACCTGGGGGCGCGTCGACATCCTGGTCAACAACGCGGGAACCGTGAGCGACGCGGCGTTCGAGGACATGACCGAAGGACGGCTGAGCCCTCTGGTCGATGTCCACCTGAAGGGGCGCCTTCTTCGTAACCCGGCCGGCGTGGAAGGTGATGCGGCAGCAGAATTTTGGCCGCATTGTCAACACCTGCTCGGCGGCGGGCATCCTTGGCGCGCCGCGGATGAGCAACTACGGAGCTGCCAAAACCGGGCTCATCGGGCTCACCCGCGTGTTGGCGGCCGAAGCCGCGGGCCTCGACATCAAGATCAACGCGATCGCACCGGTCGCCGCCACCCGGATGATGGACTACTCGATGGGTAGCGCCGCCGAAGTCGACAATTCGGTGCGCACGCGAGGAGCAAAGACAACAGAGGCCGAGGAACTCATGCGTCCGTTTCTCGACCGGCTCGATCCCGCCCTGGTGGCCCCGGTAGTTGCTTATCTCGCCCATGCGGACTGCTCGGTCTCAGGTGATATCTACACGGTCGGCGGCGGCCAGGTCTCCCGGTTCTTCATCGGCAGGGCTACTACAACGCGTCCTTGACGGTGGAGGACGTCCGCGCCCATTTCGACGAGATCCGTGACCCGACCGAACACACCGTCCCCGCGGGACCCGCCGACGAGATGGTCGATCTCTATCAGGCGATCACTCCCAGCTGATCTGCCGACTTGCTATTTTTGCTAAGATAAGCACCCAGTCGCCGAGGCAGAAGGGTGAGCAGATTGCCCGAAGTGGACTGGACACCGCTTCCGGTGCCATGGGCGGTCCAGGCAGTGGACAGAATCCCCAAACAGCGGTACTACGACCCGGAGTTCTACGCACTGGAGACCGAGCTGTTCTGGCCTCGCGTCTGGCAGATGGCATGCCGCCTGGAGGAGATCCCCAAGCCCGGCGACTTTGTGGAGTACGAAATTCTCGACCAGTCGGTCATCGTCGTTCGGGTGGACGACTCCAACGTCCACGCCTACTACAACTCCTGTCGCCACCGTGGCATGAAGCTGGTGGAGGGCGGCGGGTCGCGTCGCAGCTTTGTCTGCCCGTTCCACGGTTGGTGCTGGAGTCTCGACGGCAAAAACACCTTCGTGTTGCGCTCCGAGGAGTTCGACGAAAGTAACTTGTGCGGCGACGATCTCGCCCTCGCACCGGTCAGGTGCGAGCTGTGGGGTGGGTGCGCGTGGATCAACCTCGACGACAGCGCTGCGCCACTGCGTGATTGCATCGAGCCGTTCGCCTCCAAACACGACGAATGGAAGGTCGGAGCGCTGCGCACGGAGTGGTGGAAGTCGTGCCTGCTGCCGGTGAACTGGAAGCTGGCGACGGCGGCCTTCATGGAGGGCTACCACGTCCCGCAGACCCATCCTCAGCTTTTGCCGTCGTCGCACAGCCCGGAGTCGTCGTCTGTGCACCCCCTCATCGAGACCAGTCTGCACTTCATGCGGACGCTCGGGTCCGGCATGGGCGGCATGACCCATGAGAACGACATCCGGATCGCCGAAGGGCTGCAGCACATGTCGCTCCCGGACGATCCGGCCAAGGCCATGGCGGCCTGGCGTGGCGCGGTGAACGAGGCGGTCACGAAGTGGCACCGGGCGCGCGACTGCGACTTTCCCGACCTGAACGACCTGGAGCGGCGCGGCGTCATCGACCCGATCGGGTTCTGCTTCCCGCACTACTTCATCCTGCCGCAGTACAGCAGCGCGTCGTCGTATCGGATTCGTCCGCTCGGTCCCGAGCAGACCCTGTTCGAGGTCTGGTCGCTCACCCGCTACCCGAACGACCGCTCGCCAGGGAAACCCACCCCTCCCGAGCCGGTGGCGCCGGACGACCCGAGCTGGCCGATGATTCCCGCACAGGACTTCTCGAACCTGCCGAAACAGCAGAAAGGCCTGCACGCCAAGGGGTTCGAGTACATGCGGTTGTCGAACCAGATCGAAGGACTGATCTCGAACTTCGAGCGTGTCATCGACGGCTTCCTCGCGGGACTGCCTTACGAGCGGCTGGTGCCCGCGATCCAAAGCACCAACACCACCATCGACGTACCCGTCGCCGACCTCGGGCTGTTCGGAGAGGGCCCCAGCATGGTGAATTGGGACAAGTCCGTCGACCTGCTCATTGCGGGAAGCGGCGGCGGCGGAATGGTTGCTGCGCTGGCGGCGCTCGACTCAGGAATCGAACCGCTGGTCGTCGAGAAGCAGGCCCTCGTCGGCGGGGCGACCGGGATGTCGGGCGGCATGGTGTGGCTGCCGAACAACCCGCTGATGGTTGCCGAAGGCATACCCGATTCGCACGAGGACGGCCTGGCCTACTTCGACGACGTCGTCGGCGACATCGGTGAAGCGTCGTCGCCCGCGCGCCGCGAGATGTTCCTCACCGCCGGCAACGAGATGATCGATTTCCTCGTCGGTATAGGCGTTCGCATGGTGCGATGCCCCGGGTGGAGCGACTACTACCCGAATCACAAGGGCGGCAACGCAGCGGGACGTTCGGTCGAGGGCATCCCGTACGACGCGGCAGCTTTAGGGGACTGGAGCGACAAGGTCCAGTCGATGGCCAAGACTTGGAACCGCGGATTCGTGGTGAAGACCAACGAGCTGCGCTCGGTGCAGTACTTCAACCGCTCGCCGCGAGCGTTCGCCGTGGCGATGCGGGTGTTCATGCGTACCCGCGCGGCCCGGCTCCGCCGTCGCGAGATCCTTACCAACGGTGCGTCACTCATCGGTCAGATGCTCAGGGTGCTGATCGACTTGCGCGGCGAGCCACCGGTTTGGACGAACACCGCGATGGACGATCTCATTGTCGAGGACGGTCGCGTCGTCGGCGCCCGAGTCACTCGAGACGGCACCTCGCTCAACGTCCAGGCGCGTAAGGGCGTCCTGCTCGCAGCGGGAGGCTTCAGTCGCAACGCGGAAATGCGCCGTCGGTACAGCGGCGACCAGCCCAATGAGGCACAGTGGTCGATCGCGAACGCCGGCGACACGGGTGAAGTGCTGCAGATGGCGATGCGGCTAGGTGCGAAGACCGACTTACTGGATGAGGCCTGGTGGCTCCCATCGGTTTTCATCGCAGACCCCCGCGCCCGTGCCGTCGGCTCGGGGCGGCAGCGGCCAGGGGCCATCTACGTCGACGGGACCGGCAGGCGGTTCTGCAACGAGTCGAACTCCTACGTCGAAGTCGGCAAGGCGATGTACGCCAACAAGGCCGTGCCGTGCTGGCAGGTCTTCGATGAGGGCTATGTCGGCAGATACGTCTCGGGCGCCAATCCGTTCAAAAAGCGCCGACTACCCGAGGCGTTGATCGAGCAGGGTGCCATCAAGCGCGCCGACACCATTGCCGATCTCGCACGCCAGATCGATGTTCCCGCAGAAGCGTTGGAGCAGACGGTTGAGCGCTTCAACGAGTTCGCGGCCAAGGGCCTCGATCCCGACTTCGGGCGCGGTCAATCGGCGTACAACGATCTGCCTCGGTGATCCGGGGTATAAGCCCAACGCCGCGCTCGGCCCGCTCGATCGCGGGCCGTACTACGCCACCAGGGTGTTCCCTGCCGACGTCGGGACGTGCGGGGGAGTGATCACCAACGAATACGCCCAGGTCCTCGACCAGAACGACCAGATCATCGATGGACTCTATGCCACCGGCAATATCACCGCCACGGTGATGGGCCGGACATATCTGGGCGCGGGCGGCAGCATCGCCAACACGATGGTGTTCGGCTATGTCGCGGCGCGCCACGCCGCAGGCAAGATCACCAGCTGACTTTCCATCGCGAGCAGACGCAAAGTCGCACTCTCACGTCGCGTTTCGTGCGAGTTTACGTCTGCTCGCGGGGAGAAGTCTCCCCGCCCTCGACGAAATCCCTTGGCTTCAGGCCTGACTGGATGAGCTCCGTTCGCCGCGCCTGTACATCGGATGCCGCGCCGACCATGTTCGTCAGGATGTGGCTGACCTGCAGGTGCACGCGCATGCCCATCAGCTCCCAGGCCCGCTTAACGTTGTTCTTCACCGCCATCAGCGTGGTCAAGGGGATCTGGCCGATCTTGCTGGCCATCTCCTCCACGGTCTCCTCGAGCTTGTCTCGCGGCACGACCTTGTTGAGGAGGCCCCAGTCGAGCGCTTCCTGCGCGGAAAGCGTCGGCGCCAGCAGAAGCCAGTCCATGGTGCGATGCCAGTTCATCAACAGCCACGGCTCGATCATGGTGTGCCCGCCGGGCTCGCCCAGGCTCTGCGCGAGCGGCATCTGGAAGTACGCATCCTCGGATGCGACGCAGAAATCCGTGAGCAGCCCGAGATAGATCCCGCCGCCCATGCAGTAGCCGTGAATCTGGGAAATGGTCGGTTTCGGGAACTCCCACAGATACAGCGTCGGCCACAGGAACAGGTCGGCGGTGCCCTTGTATAGATCCTCGAAGGTTTCCCCGAAGTCCGGGTACGGGTTCTCGTCGGGACCCCACCTGGCGACGTGGCCGCCGCAGAAGCCCTTGCCGTTCGCCTTGAGGATCACGACCTTGATCTCCTTGTCGCGGTCGGCCTCATGAAGACAGGCGTCGACTTCCTGCACCAGGGTCGCATCCTTGGTGTTGGCCTTGTCGGGCCGGTTGAGGATGATCCGCGCGATCGGCGGTTCACGCTCGTAGATGACCGATTCGAGTTCGCGCCGCTCCATCATTGGCCTCTCCCTACAGAATCGCGCCGCTGTCCTTGGCCGCCGAGATGTCGTCCCAGTCGAGGTCGAGCTCCAACAGGATCTCCTCGGTGTGCTGTCCATGTTCGGGAGCACGTGCGGCCGCGGGTGGCGTTTCGTCGAATTGGACGGGTGCGGCGACGATCTGGTACCCGACGCCTTGGTCGTCGACGTTATGGACGGTGTAACCGTTCGGCTCGACTTGCGGATCGTTCAGCGTCTCCTTGGGTGTGGCCAACGCCGCCCACACGCCCGGCTCGTCGGCAAGCGCCTTGCGCCAGTGCTCCAGGTCCTCGCTGGCAATCCTCGCCCCGACGAGCCGGCACGCCTCTTCGGCGTTGGCGATCAGATTGGCCGACGGCACGAAGCGTTCGTCGGTGGCGAGCTCGGGCAGGCCGATGCGCTCGCAGAAGCCGGCCCAGAAGCGGTCGGGCTGCAGGAAGACCATTTGGATCCACCTGCCGTCACGAGTCTTGTAGCGGTTCACGAGCGGGTTGATCGCCAATCCGGGCGGAGCGCCGGGGATTCCGTCGATGCCGAAGAGATCGGCGACCGAGATCGACGGGGCGATGGTCCACATCGCCTGCGCGAGTAGCGATGAATCGACGACGGACGGCTCGCCCGTGCGTTCCCGATGGAACAGCGCGGCGCACACGCCACCCGCGAGCGTGATCCCGCCCTGCAGGTCGCCGAACCCCGGGCCCTGCACGGCCGGTGTCTCGGTGCCGAACGGCGTCATGGTGTAGGCCACCCCGCCGCGGGCCAGGTACGTGGCCGCGTCGAACCCGCCCTTGTCGCGGTCCGGGCCGCGGACGCCGGTCCCGGTACCGCGAGCGATGATGATGTTCGGATTGAACGTGCGGATGTCCTCGACCGTCAGCCGCGCCCGTTCGAGCGGGCCCGGCAGCCAGTTCGTCAGGAACACGTCCGCGGTGGCGAGAAGGCGACCGAAGTACTCGCGGCCGGTGTCGGACTTGATATCGATCGCCATACTGCGCTTGCCACGGTTGCCGATTTCCAGGATGAAGTCGACGTCGGCCCGGGCGTTCTGCCGGGTGAAACCGCCGATGACCAGTGCGCGCCCGGGGTCACCGGCCTTGACGTCCTCCACCTTGATGACGTCGGCGCCCCAGTCCGCAAGCGCCGCGCCGGCAGACGGCACGTAAGTCCAGGAGGCCAGCTCGACAACCCGCACGCCGCTCAGGACTTGGCTCATTGAAGTCTCCTGAGGCTGGAAACCCGGGACTTCAGTCCTGGGGAGTAAGCCGATCCCCGATGTAGCGCTGGCGTGCTACGTCGGGGGATGTCGGTGTCGGTGGTTACGGTGCGCCTATGTCGCGGTTTCGGCTGTTGCCGACTCCTGAGGAGGAGCAGGAGCTGCTGGCGCATTGCCGCGACGCGCGGTATGTGTGGAATCTGGCGGTGGAGCAGCAACTGCACTGGCAGCCTGGCCGAAGTGCTCCTGATTATGGAGAGCAGTGCGCGCAACTCACTGAGGCGCGCGCCGAGTATGCGTGGCTTCGTGCTGGGAGTCAGACGGTGCAGCAGCAAGCGCTGCGGGATTTCGCACAGGCCATGCAGAATTTCTTCAACCGTACGCACCGCCGCCCGACATGGCGCAAAGCCGGAGTGCACGAAGGGTTTCGACAGGTCGCTGTGAAGCCCCGTCACCTCGAGCGGCTGAACCGCCACCTCGGTCAAGTCTGGGTGCCCAAGGTCGGGTGGGTACGATTTCGCCTGTCGCGCCCGGTGCCAGACGGCGTGAAGTCCTACCGGGTCACCCGTGATCGGGCTGGCCGCTGGCATGTCGCGTTCGCCCACATCCCCGACCCGATCACCGGTCCAAGCGACCGCAGTGTGGTCGGCATCGACCGCGGTGTGGCCGTGTCTGCCGCGCTCTCCACCGGCGAGCTCCTGCACGTACCCAGTCTGACCCCGGGTGAGCGCAAGCGGTTGAAGGTGTTGCAGCAGCGACTCGCCAGAGCCAAGCGGGGCTCCCACCGCCGCGAAAAGGCGAAACGCGCGATCGCTAAGCTGAAGGCCCGCGAGCGGGATCGGCGTAAGGACTGGGTGGAGAAGACCACCACCGACCTCGCGCGGAGATTCGACCTGATCAGGGTCGAGGCCCTTGATATTCGTGCGATGACCCGCTCTGCGCGCGGCACCGCCGATCAATCGGGCGTGGGAGTCGCTCAGAAACGTGGGCTGAACCGCGCTATCAGCCGTAGTGGTTGGGGGATGCTGGTCAGACGTTTGCAGCACAAGGCTTTGGCCCGGGTCGAGCTGATCCCGGCCGCGTATACGTCGCAACGTTGTTCCGCGTGCGGGCACGTCGCACCCGGAAACCGCAAGAGCCAAGCGGTCTTCGAGTGCCAAGCCTGCACGGCCGGTCGGTGCAACGCCGACGTGAACGCTGCACGCAACATCGCCGCCGGACGGGCGGTGACTGCACGGGGAGACCTCGCCGCTGGGCGGTCTGCGAACCGTGAACCTCAACTCTCTACTCCTGCCGCATAAGTCGATGGGATTGGGGTTGGAATCTCCGGAGTTCAGTCCGGGGAGGACGTCAATGCAACACCTTTCGATCGAGTTCGCTGACGAGTTGCGCGCCGACTTCCTCGAGGTACCCGTCGGCTCCGCCGAGGAACGCGCTCCACCCCAACAGCCGCTTGAGATAAAGGTGAGCGTCGTGCTCCCAGGTGAAGCCGATTCCGCCGAACACCTGGATCGCGGTGTCCCCGACGGAGGCCAGCCGGCCCGAGAATGCCTTGGCGCGCAACGCGGCACGGTGGCGCTTCGCGGGCTCGGCCGCGTCGGCGGCCCACAACGCGTGAATGACCCCGCTTCGGGCGAGCTCGACCGCCTCATACATGTCGACGCACAGGTGCTGGACGGCCTGGAAGCTACCGATCGGCTGGTCGAACTGCCTGCGCACCTTCGCGTATTCGATGGCGAGGTTCATCACCGCGTTCGCGGCGCCGAGAGCATCGGCGGCGCACGCAATCATCACATCGTCGACGAGTCCCTCGATCGCATCCGCCGATGCGGAGGCGAGCCGCTGCACGTGCACGCCGTCGAAGACCACATCGAACAGCTTTCGTGTCTGATCCACGTGCGGCCGTGCCGTCACGGTGACACCGTCGGACGTAGGGTCGACGGCGAAAAGACCCGTGCCGCTGCCCTCCTCGGCGAGCACCAGCAGCACGTTCGCCGCGGCAGCGTCGGGTAGGGCGGTGATCTCGCCGCGGAGCGTCACACCGTCAGGGGTCTCTTCGGCCGCGGGTCTCGGGCCGCGTCAGTGGGCCGACGGTCGCGACCGTTGAACCATCGGCGATTCCGGCCAGCAGTGCGGCGGCGTCGCCGTCGGCGCCCATCCGTGTCAATGCGCGAGTCGCGGCGACCGCACTCGACAGCCACGGCCCGGTGTTGAGCGCCGCGCCGAGCTCCTCGGCGACGACGCCGGCTTCGACCATCGTCATGCCCGCGCCGTCGTGGTCCGCGGGGACGAGAACGCCCGTCGCACCGAGACTCGTCAGCCCGCGCCAGACCTCGTCGGTGGTACCCGCTGGGTCGTCCAGCATCGGCCGTACATGTGCTGCCACACTTGCCTTTTCGGCCAGGAATCGCCGCACGGTGTCGCGCAGCGCGACCTGCTCGTCGGTGAGTTCGAGATTCATCGCTGTCCTCTGTCCCCCTGCCCTTCGGGCGGGAGGTGCCCCCACTTCGCGCGAGCGCTCATCGGCGCGGCAACCCCAGGACTCGCGTGGCCGTTATGCCCTTGTTGATCTGGGTCGTCCCGCCTGCGATGGTCAGCGCGCGTGACGACAGACGACGGTCCACCCACCGTTGGCTGGTGTGCTGCGGGCCGAGCACGTCGAATGCCAGCGCGGCGAGGTCCTGGCCCAATTCCGCCCACACGCTCTTGGCGAGGCTGGCCGACCCGAGCGCATCACCGCCGTGCAGCGTTGCCGAGATCGACCGCTTGCACAGCAACTCGAGGTAGGAGATCCGCACCGCGATGTCGCCCAACCGGCGCAGCGTTGCGCTGTTCTCGAGCACCGGCCTGCCGTCGACCGCGTGGCCGGCCAGGTCCGCCACGAGGTCCGTCAACTGGACCTCCATCTGCGCGTACAGGCGCGCCGCGCCCGCCCGTTCGTGGCTCAGCGTCGTGGTGGCGACCTGCCATCCCGCGTTGAGCGGGCCCAGTAGAGCGTCGGCAGGCACCCGGACGTCGTTGAAGAACACCTCCGCGAAGTCGGCCGCGCCGTTGAGTGTGACCAGCGGGCGAGCTTCGATGCCCGGCAACCTCATGTCGACGATGAGGCAGGTGATGCCCTTGTGCTTGGGGGCGTCGGGGTCGGTGCGCACGTACAGCTGACACCAGTCGGCCCGGTGCCCGAGGGACGTCCAGATCTTCTGGCCGTTGACCACGAAGTCGTCACCGTCCCGGACGGCGCGGGTGCGCAGCGACGCCAGGTCGGAGCCGGCTTCCGGCTCCGACATGCCTTGGCACCAGATGTCGTCGGCGCGCGCCATCCGGGGGAGGAGCGCTCGCTTCTGCGCGTCGGTCCCGTACTGCATGATCGCCGGGGCGATGTTATTCATGCCGATCACGTTGAGCGGCACCGGAGCCCGCGCTCGCGTGGTCTCCTCGGCATAGACCAACTGTTCGAGCACCGTTGCGCCGCGGCCACCGTATTCCTGTGGCCAGGACACCGCGCCCCATCCCGCGTCGGCCACAGCCGCATCCCACGCCCGAAGCGTGTCGAAGGCTTCAGGGTCGCGCCCCCGGCGCCGGTCGGCGCCCTTCACCTCATCGGTCAGATTGGCCGAGAGCCACGTGCGCAGCTCCTTGCGGAACTGCTCCACCTCCGCCGGATATGAGAAGTCCACGGTGTCCTGTTCGGGATCGGTCCGATTGGTTTCTTTATAATTTTAGGTAGTATAGCTACTCTGCAAATTGGGGTTGGCAACAATGCTGCCGCACAACTTCGTGGATAGGGCTGAATGAGCAAGTCGGCCGGCCGGTCAGCCATCGTGGGTGTCGGTTACTCGAAGATTCTCCGGGATAAAGGCATTGACGGGCGGCCGCTCGCCGTAGAAGCGTCGCGCTCTGCCATCGCCGACGCGGGCCTGACGGTCAGCGACGTCGACGCGGTGTTCGAGTACGCAGGCGACGAGCAGGCGATGGACATCGCCCGGATGGTCGGGATCGACAACATAGCTGTCTATGGCGACTACACGCCGCGCGGCCCATCCGGCCTCGCCGCGGCTCTCGGCGCCCACATGGCCGTGGTGTCAGGAGCGTGCGAGGTCGCTCTGTGTGTGCGCTCGGTGACCCGGGAATGGGGACAGATGAGCGGTCGGGCCCTGCCCCGCGCGGCAGGGCCGTGGCAGTGGGAGTTTCCGTACGGCGTGGCCGGCGGGATCATCCCGATCATGGGCATGAAGAAGCAACGTCGGATGGCCATGCTCGGCACCAAAGAAGAGGACTACGGACAGATCTCGCTGAATGGGCGACGCTGGTCATCCCGCAACGATCGCGCGGTCATGCGCGAGATGCTGACCATGGACGACTACTTCAATTCCCGATACGTCTCCGAGCCGCTTCGGCTCCACGACTGCGACTATCCGGTGACAGGTGCGTGTGCGGTCGTCATCACCACCGCCGACCGGGCGGCCGACGCCCCCAACCGGCCGGTCTGGATAGACGCGATCGCCATGGGGATGGGGTGGAAGCCGGACTTCACCTACACCGACGATTTCTTGTTCGGCGGCACCCAACAAAGCGCCGCCACGATGTGGAAGCGATCGTCGGTGACCCCTGCCGACGTCGACGTCGCGGAACTCTACGACGGCTTCACCCACATCGCGATGTCGTGGGTGGAGGCGATGGGGCTCTGCGGCGTCGGCGAGTTCGGAGACTGGGTCGACGGTGGCAAGACCATCGGCCCCGGCGGAACGTTGCCGCTGAACACCAGCGGCGGCCAGCTCGCGGAAGGTCGGCTGCACGGCCTGGGTTTCCTGGCCGAGGCGGCTGCTCAACTGCGCGGCGAGTGCGGGCAGCGACAGGTGCCAGATGCACAGGTCGCGGTGGTCGCGAACGGCTTCGGGCCGCAAACCGGCTCGTGCGTATTGACAGTCTGAAACAGCACGGGGAGGGATCTGCATGCCAAGAGGGATCATCTATTTGGAGACGAGGCCGGTGTCACCGGACCGCGAAGAGGAGTACCACAAGTGGTACAACGACACGCATCTGGCGGAGATCTGCTCAGTCGACGGGATCATCGCCGCGCGCCGCTTTGCGCCTACCGACGGCAAAGGTCCCTTCATCGCGATCTACGAGATTGACTGCGACGACCTCGACGCGGTGGTGCAGCGGATGGGTGAGCTCGGCAGGAGCGGCAGGATGTCCTCGCTGGAGCTCCTCGACATGGAGACGCCACCGATCCCGAAGGTGTACCGGGAGATCGGGTCATCCGAGAAATGACCGCTGCAAAAGAAGTCCAGCGGCGCATCTACGCGTTGATGGTGTTGATGAAAGCGGCCGACGACCGGCTGTCCAAGGGCATCGGCACCGGTGAGTTCATGTGCGTTTACTGGCCGTCGCGCGGGCAGGAAGCCATCGCCGCGGCGATGGGCGTCTCGCTCCGAGAAGACGACCAGCTGGTGACGACCTACCGCGGGCTACACGACCTGATCGGCAAAGGCGTTCCGCTGGAAGAGATCTATGGCGAGATGATGGGCCGCACCGTCGGCGCGAGCCGAGGCAAGGGCGGGACGATGCACATCGCCAAACCCGAGAAGGGCGTGATGCTCTCGACGGGGATCGTCGGCGCCGGACCGCCGGTCGGCGTCGGGCTGGCGATGGCCGCGAAGCGCAAGGGGCTCGACCGCGTCACGGTGGTCAGTTTCGGCGACGGCGCGACGAACACCGGCTCGTTCCACGAGGCGGCGAACATGGCGGCGCTGTGGGATCTGCCGATGGTCTTCGTCTGCCAGAACAACATGTACGCGGAAATGACGCCGACCACGGACACAATGAAGCTGCAGCACGTCGCCGACCGGGCGGCCGGCTACGGCATGCCGGGCGTGCGCGTCGACGGCAACGACCCGCTGGCCGTCGCGGCGGCGCTGGACGAGGCGCTGGGCACGGCACGCCGCGGCGACGGTCCCACCTTCATCGAGTGTGTGACCTTCCGCTTCCGCGGCCACTATTTCGGCGACCGGATGCCGTACATCCCGAAGGACCAGCTGGAGGCGGCGATGGCCGCCGACCCCGTGCCTGCGTTCCGCGATCACCTCATCGACGGCGGCGTCTGTACCGATGACGAGCTCAGCCGCATCGACGAAGGTGCGCTGACGGAGGTCGAGGCCGCGTTGAAGACGGTCCTGAACGCCGAGGCGCCATCGGCCGAGGAGCTCGACCGAGACGTGTACGCGACCCCTATCAAGTTCCCCGTCTGAGGATGACCATGGACGAGAAAGAGATGTCGATGCGCGAGGCGCTGAACCTCGCGCTCGACCAGGCGATGACCGCCGATGACCGGGTTTTCCTGCTCGGCGAGGACATCGCCGACCCCGGCGCATCCGGCCCGACTGCCGGGCTGTCGACGAAGTACGGCCATGACCGCGTGCTGGACACGCCCATCTCGGAGGCGGCGATCATCGGTGCGGCCATCGGCGCGGCGATCGACGGGCTGCTGCCGGTGGCCGAGATCATGATCATGGACTTCATCGGTATCGCCGCGGACCAGCTCATCAACAACGCCGCCAAGCTGCGGTTCATGACCGCAGGCCGGACGACCGCGCCGATCACCGTCCGTACCCAGGTTTACGGCGGGCTCGCCACCGGGGCGACGCATTCGCAGACGCTCGAAGCCTGGTTCATGCACATACCCGGAATGAAGGTCATCGTTCCCTCGACACCGCGCGACGGTAAGGGCCTGCTGACATCCGCGATCTTCGACGAGGATCCCTGCCTGTTCGTCGAAACGATCCGCCTGCAAGGCCAAAAAGGTTTGGTCCCAACCGATCCTGGATTCTCGATTCCGCTAGGTCAGGCCGACATCAAGCGGCCGGGCTCGGATATCAGCCTGATCAGCTATGGCCGCAGCGTGCTCGAGTCATCTGGCCGCGGCGGAGACGTTGGAGGAGCAAGGTGTCAGCGCCGAGGTCGTCGACATGCGCACACTCGTGCCGCTGGACGTCGACACCATGGTCGAGTCGGTGCGTCGCACCGGGCGCGCGGTGGTCGTGCACGACGCGGTCCAATTCGCCGGTCCCGGAGCAGAAATCGTCGCCACCCTGCAGGCTGAGTGCTTCGATCAGCTCGCGGCACCCATCGAGCGGGTAGGGGCTAGGTTCATCCCGACTCCCGCCGCGGCGGCGCTCGAAGCGCAGATCTACCCGTCGACGGCGCGCATCGTCAAGGCCGCGCAGCGAACGCTTGAGAAGGCGGGTGCCGGTGGCTGACTTCGTCATTCGTATTCCCCGCGTCTCGGTGGCCGTGTCCGAAGCCGAGCTTGTCGATCTGCTCGTCGAGGGTGGGCATCACGTCGAGGAGGGCACACCGATCTACGTCATCGCAACGGAAAAGGTGGAACAGGAGATCGAGGCGGGTGCATCCGGCACCGTGCAATGGACTGGCGAAGTAGGCACTACATACGACATCGGCGCTCAGATCGGCGTCATCACGTCATAACGTGCCACCGCGCACGCGAGGAGCAGGAACAAAGGAGGAGGACGAATGGATCTCAAAGAGACCCGCGAGAGAATCATCTACCAAAAAGACGGGCCCATCGCGAAGATCACGCTGAACTGGCCCGAGAAGGCGAACGCGCAGGACCAGAAGCTCGCCGAGGAGGTCGACGCCGCGCTCCTCGATGCCGACCGCGACTACGACATCAAGGTTCTGGTGCTCAAGGCCAACGGCAAGGGATTCTGCTCGGGACACGCGATCGGCGACAACGCCACCGACTATCCGGCATTCGTCGAAGGTGCCATGAAGATGGGACACCCGTGGAAGCCGCAGTCCGACCTGTTCGTCAAGCCGACCCTGAACCTCTGGGAGTTCTCCAAGCCGACCATCGCGCAGGTCCACGGATATTGCGTGGGAGGCGGAACGCACATGGGCCTGACCACCGACATCGTGATCGCCTCCGAGGACGCCTACTTCTCCTACCCGCCGCTGCAGGGGTTCGGCATGCCCTCGGGTGAATGTTCCATCGAGCCTTGGGTGTTCATGAACTGGCGCCGCGCCGCCTACTACCTTTTCACCGCCGAGGTGATCGACGCCAAGAAGGCCTTGGAGGTCGGCCTGGTCAACGAGGTGGTCAAGCGCGAGGAACTCGACGACCGCGTCGACGCGATCGCCCGCCACATTGCCCAGGCTCCGCTGACAACGCTCATGCTCACCAAGGCCAATCTCAAGCGGGCGTGGGAGCTGATGGGCATGCGGGTGCACTGGCAGAGCTCCAACGACCTGGTCGCGCTCGCCTCGATCAGTAAAGATGTGCAGGAACTGATTCAGCGGGTGTTCAAGGATAAGGTGCTGCCGTCCGAAATGGCCAAGCGCCAAGCGGCCGCGTCCACGGACGGCGCCGCTACGTAGCCGCCCCTGTGAACATCGCTGACCACGCGATCGGGGCCGCGGAATCGCCGGCCCTGATCGTCGCGGACGACGGGACGGTCACGTACGGCGAGCTGTTCGAGAGGAGTCAACGCGTGGCGGCCCTGCTGCACGAGGCGGGGCTGCGGCGTGGCGACGGCGTGGCGCTGGTTCTTCCGAACCGTCCGGAGTTCTTCGAAATCACCTGGGGTTGTCAGCTTTCCGGGCTTTACTACAGCGCGGTGAATACGCATTTCACCCCCGACGAGGTCGCCTACGTCATCGACGACTCCGACGCCAAGGCCGTCTTCGTCGACGAGTCGATGGCCGAGCTCGCTCAGCGGATCCTGAAGGTGAACGGGGGCGTCGACGTCCACATCAGCGTCGGCGGGGCGCTTCCCGGCTGGCGCTCGTACGAGGATGCCTTGGCCGACGGCGGGGACGCACCACTCATTTCGGACGGATCGGAGATGCTCTACTCGTCCGGCACGACCGGGCGGCCCAAGGCCGTTCGGCGGCCGCTGCCGGAGGACGGCCAAGGATCCTGGGCGCAGAAGGTTCTGGAGTATTCACTCGCCCAGCGCTATGACGTGACCTCGTCGAGCGTGTACCTGTCGCCGGCACCGCTGTATCACGCCGCGGGAGTCAACTACACGATGGCGGTTCATCGGGTGGGCGCGGCGGCAGTCCTCATGCGCAGATTCGACGCCGAGGCGGTGCTTCGCCTGATCGAGGAACATCGCGTCACACACGCTCAGTTCGTGCCGACCATGTTCGTCCGGATGCTCAAGCTGCCCGCGGCGGTCCGCGAGAAGTACGACGTGTCGAGTCTGCGGTGCGTCATCCACGCCGCCGCGCCCATGCCCGGTGGACGTCAAGCATCGGATGATGGAGTGGTTCGGCCCGATCATCCACGAGTATTACGGGGGCACAGAGGGATTCGCGGGCACGATAATCGGCCCCGAGGAGTGGCTCGCTCACCCCGGATCGGTGGGCAAGCCCTTCAGCCCCGTGCATGTCGTCGGCGAGGATGGAACAGAGCTCGCGGTCGGCAAGTCAGGCGAGCTCTATTTCGAAGGCGGTCCGGCGTTCGAGTACTTCAAGGACCCCGAGAAGACGGCATCGGTGTCCAACGATCGTGGCTGGCGCTCGCTGGGCGACATGGGTTACGTCGATGACGACGGCTACCTGTATCTGACGGATCGGTCGACGTTCATGATCGTCTCGGGCGGGGTGAACATCTACCCGCAGGAGGTCGAGAACCTTCTGGTCATGCACCCCAAACTCGTCGATGCGGCGGTGTTCGGGGTGCCGAACGACGAGTTCGGTGAGGAGGTCAAGGCCGTCGTACAACCGTGCGACGGCGTCGAAGCCGGGCCCGCACTGGAAGCCGAACTCATCGAGTACTGCAGGGCCAATCTCGCCGTCTACAAGTGCCCGCGCACGATCGAGTTCGATCCCGACTTGCCGCGCGATCCGAACGGCAAGCTCTACAAAAGGCGCATCCGCGAGCGTTACTGGCAGGGCCGGACGTCACGCATCGTGTGACTAATTGTGCTATCTCGTTTGGGCGAGCGGCGCTATCCGCTGCAACCATGCGCTGACTTCGGTTCGAGCGTCTTGGGCCTCTTCGCCGCGCACGGCAAGGCCTTCTCCGATCGATGCGCCGGGGCAGAGGCGGGTGTAGTCGCCGATGGTGTTGCCCATGCCGCTGACGGCGTATGTGACGAACGGACAAATCCTCTTACCGCGCAGGTCGACGTTGTCGAGGAAGGTTCGCATGATCATGGGTGGCCGAACGTTCCAGATTGGGCTTCCGAGCAGCACGGTGTCGTAGGTGTCGACGTTTGGTAAGCGACCTGCGACCGCTGGGCGCGCCTCATCGTCTTGTTCCTGTTTATTGCGTTCGACCGTTTCGTCGTAGCTCTGCGGGTACGGGTCGGCGGCCTGGATTCGATAGACGTCGACGGCGATGGTCGAGGCGATCATGTTGGCGACAACTTCGGTGTTGCCGACTTCGAGGTCAATCCGCTCGCCGTAGTAGTAGTTCTCGCCTGCTCGGGAGAAGTATGCGAGCAACACCTTCGACGAACTCGAACCGGTGTTGCCCTCGGGCGTCACACGCGGCTGCGATGGGGTTGGGCTGGGTTCGGTTGGTGGGCCGCATGCGCCGAGCAGTGCCCCGGCGCCGAGCCACAGCGAACCCTTCACGAGTGTGCGTCGATTCATCGTTGCGACAAGCCTTTACAGCGGGGGTGCTTCGACGCCGGTTTGGGCAAGCACGGCCGGCTGCAGCCGTTCACCTTGGATGGCGATTGTTGCGAGGGCGGCGTTGAGCTCACGTAGCTCGTCGTCGCTGAATGTGGCTTCTTCGGCGCCGAGGTTCTCGGCGAGGTGCGCAGTGCGGGTGGTGCTTGGGATGGGTACGACCCAGGGATGCTGGGCCATCAACCAGGCTAGGGCGATTTGGGCTGGGGTGGAGCCCTTTCGCACCGCCCAGTCCTGAATGAGTTGTACCAGCGGCATATTCGCCGTCAGATTCTGTGGACTGTTGCGAGGGACGGCGGCACGGAAGTCACCTTCGGCGAAGCGTATGTACGGGGTGATCGTGCCGGTGGTGAATCCCATGCCCAAGGGTGCCCAGGGCACGAACCCGATGCCGAGTTCCTCGCATAGCGGCAGGATCTGATTCTCGGGTCCACGCCAGAGCATCGAGTACTCGTTCTGAATGGCGGTGAGCGGCTGGACGGCATGTGCGCGACGAACCGTTTGTGGCCCCGGTTCGGACAGCCCGAAGTGCGCAACCTTGCCTTGGGCGATCAGGTCTTTCACGGTGCCAGCCACGTCTTCAATGGGCACGGTGGGATCGACGCGGTGTTGGTAGAGCAGGTCGATCCGGTCGGTGCGCAGGCGCTGGAGCATTCCGTCGACGGCTCGCCGGATGTGGTCGGGGCGGCTGTTGGGCCCGCCTCGGCGTTGGCCGGTTTGCGGGTCGATGTCGAAGCCGAACTTCGAGGCGATGACCACTTGGTCGCGCACGGGTTCGAGTGCTTCTCCGACGATGCGTTCCGACTCGAACGGACCATACGTTTCGGCGGTGTCGAAGAACGTCACGCCTTGGTCTACTGCGGTGCGGATGAGGGTGACCATGTCGGCGCGGCTGGTGACCGGGCCGTAGAGGGTTCCGGTCATGGTTTGGCAGCCCAGTCCGATGCTCGAAACTTCCAATGATCCTAGTGCGCGGCGGCCGGTCACGGTGATGGCCGCGGCTATTGGGTTGTTCCGCTTGCCGCTTCCGCGTGCGCCGTTACTGCGCGAATCCTGGCTTGGTGCATTCGTTGTGCAGCCCAGCGCGATCCCGGCGAGTAGAGGAGCTGCGGCCAATCCCGTGGCCCCCATGAGGAACCGGCGGCGACCGTGGCCGGTTGGATTGTTGGTCATTGTGTGTCCTGTTGACGTCAGACGTCGAGGTGGCGTCTGGAGAATTGGCTGACGATGCGACATGCCCATCGCACCCAGGCCAATACGCGACACGGTCAAATCCCTGAATTTGATGTACTTCATGCAGCTTCTCCGTCCGTTCGACTTGCACTACCCAGGGAACCGCGCCAAACGCGGATCGGGGAGTGACTGTCAAGACAGGTACTGACAGAGACCCCCACGCTCCGCTGGAATCGACTTAGCCTGGTCACGTGGACAACCGGCGCGAGATACGTGAGTTCCTGACGTCCCGGCGTGCCCGCATCACCCCAGAACAGGCTGGCCTGCCCGCCTACGGCGCCAAGCGCCGTGTCCCCGGACTACGCCGCGAAGATCTCGCCATGTTCGTCGATCTCGGCGGACTACTACATCCGACTGGAACGGGGCAGCCTCGTCGGGGCATCCGACAGCGTCCTGGACGCCCTCGCCCGTGCTCTACAACTCGACGACGCCGAGCGTGATCACCTGTTTGACCTGGCCCGCATCGACAACGCGGCCAGAGCGACGAAACGCGCCCCAACGTCGCGGCAACGCATCAAGCCGGTGATTCAGCAAGTTCTCGACGCGATCACCGAGGCAGCAGCCGACGTGCGCAACGAACGGGGCGACATCGTCGCGTCCAACCGGCTCGGCTACGCCCTCTATTCAGAGATTCACGCCGAAACCGTGCAGCCGCCCAACGTTGCGCGCTACACCTTCCTCAACCCGGGCGCCCGAGACTTCTTCGTCGACTGGGATCGAGCAGCCACCGACGTCGTCGCGGTGCTACGCGCCACTGTCGGACGCAACCCCTATGACAAGTCGCTCTCGGATCTCGTTGGCGAACTATCCACCCGCAGCGACGAATTCCGCGTGCGCTGGGCTGCCCATAACGTCCGCCGACACACCAGCGGCTCCAAACGCATGCGGCACCCCGCGATCGGTGAAATCGAACTCAACTACCAAAGCTTTGAACTACCCGGAGAGCCCGGACTTCGGTTCAACGTGTTCACCGCCGAGCCCGACACACCGAACCAGCAAGCCCTACGATTCCTCGCCAGCTGGGCAGCCACCCCATCCGCTACCAACCCCGAGCAAACCACCGAGACTTCGTAGTCCGTGCACCCAACGTGGTGCGACATCACAACTGGTCGAGCGCGAAATCGATGACGCCGCGGATGATCTCACCGTTCAGCAGATCGCGGTAGCCCTCATTGATGTCATCGAGGCGGTAGCGCCTCGAAACCATCTCATCGAGCTGCAGCAGGCCCGCCTCGTAGAGCCGGGCGAAACGTGCTACGTCTACCCTTGGGTTGCAGGACCCGTACACCGTGCCGACGATGTTCTTGTTCCAAAGGATGAACTCCTGCAGGTTGATTGCGATGGAACTCGTGGTCTGGGCGGTCATCCCGGTTAGCACGCAGGTCCCACCCTTGCGCGTCAGGCTTAGCGCCGCTTGCACGTCTTCTCCGGAGATAAGAGACGGCGAGACGACGACGCTGTCGGCCATCACTCCGCGGGTCAGATCTCGAAGCACTTTCGCCGCTTCATCAATGTTTGCGGCCACATGGGTCGCGCCGAACTGCATCGCGGACTTCTGCTTGAACTCGACTGGATCGACCGCAATGATCTGCGCGGCGCCGTTGACGCGTGCGCCCTGGATCGCCGCGGTGCCGATGCCGCCAGCGCCGATGATGACGATCGTGTCACCGGTTTGGACCTTGGCGCGGTGTTCCGCAGAGCCGTATCCAGTCGGAACTGCGCACGAGAGCAGAGCGATTGGCACCAGTGGCAGGTGAGGATCGATCTTGACGATCGAATCCGTCGAAACAACAGTGTGTTTCGAGAACGCACCGACCTTCGACAGGTGACCGAGCTGGCGGCCGTCCGCGGTGTGATGGCGGAAGGTCCCGTCCGTCGGCATACCGGGAGTCATCACCTGCGCACCCATGTCGCAGATGTATTCCATCCCAGAGTTGCACCACCTGCAACGGCCGCAGACCGCGACGAACGTCGTCACGACGTGGTCACCTGGCGCGAACTCTCTCACGCCCTCCCCCACTTCGACCACTACTCCCGAGCCTTCGTGGCCGCCGATCATCGGGAACATCGCGGGCAGGCCGAATTCCTTCATCACTTTGTTGGGTGCGGACATGTCGCCGTTGAGGATGTGCTCGTCGGAGTGGCACATACCGGCCGCCGCCATCTCGAGTAGGACTTCGCCTGCGCGTGGCGGATCGAGCTCGAAGTCTTCGACCGACCACGGCCCACCCACATCGTGCAGGATCGCCGCGCGGCTCCTCATGAGGTGGGGTGGAAGGTCACGGGGAGGTGCTTGGGCGAGCGGAACGGCATGCCCACAATCTTGGTGTCATCGTCGGGTACGAGCTGCAGGTCGGTCACGCGATCGAAGAGGCTGTTCAGCATGGCACTCGTTTCGACCCGTGCCAGGTGCATGCCGAGACAGCTGTGGATGCCGCCGGCGAACGAGATGTGTGCCCGCCGCGGTCGGTGGATGTCGAACGCACCCGCGTCGGTCCATCGCGCTTCGTCACGATTGGCCGAGCCGATACAGAGGTTGACCTGCGCGCCCTTCGGGATCGGTACGCCGTGAATCTCCACGTCGCGGTTTGTGTTGCGCGGCACGCTGACCAACGGCGTCTCGTAGCGCAGCCCCTCTTCGATCGCGGCAGGGATGAGGTCGCGATCCCGCTGCAGCGCCTCGAGTTGGTCGGGATGGTTCAGCAGTAGATACAGCAGATTGCTCGACGACCGATAGGTGGTCTCGAGCCCGGCGGGAAGCAGCAACCGCAGAAACGAGATGATCGCTTCGTCGGTGAGTTTCTCGCCGTCGATCTCCGCAGCGACGAGGTCGCCGATGATGTCGTCGGTCATGGTTCTGCGGCGCTGGTCTACCTGGTCTTGGAAGTAGGTGCCCAGTTCGACCGATGCCGTCAGGCCGGCCTCGATGTCCTCGGTGATCGAGATCAGGTCCAGCGACAACCGCCGGAACAGCTCAAGATCCTCCTGCGGCAAGCCCAGCAGTGTCGCGGTGACACGTGTGGGGAACTCGAACGTCACCGCCTTGACCAGGTCGGCCTCGCCGTCGTTCTTGATCTCGTCGACCAGCTGGTCGCAGATCGGGTCGATCACTTCGGGTTCCCACTGTGCGAGCGCGCTCTGCCGGAAGGCCTTGGCGACCAGGCTGCGATGGTCGTGATGTTGCTTGCCGTGCATCCCGAGGATCGTCGGGCCGAAAACCAGCCCGATCGTCTGGTTGTACATCTCCGAGCCGTACACATCGTCGTCGCGGAACGCCGCGAAGACGCTCTCGAAGTCGAAAAGCGTCCACTCGTCGGCCCCGGAGAGCTCGGGCGGCGCCATGGAGGTGTCCATGATCGTCCCGCGCCACACCGGCTCGGTCTTGCGCATGTACTCGAAGAAGCCGTAGAGATCGGTCGCCAAGTCGGGAGCGTCGGGCTGGTCGTGCGAATCGGTGCTGATCGTCACCACTTGCCTCCCGGGCAGCAGCATATAGCGGCTCGGTCGCCCTATCTTTACTATTTTAGGTATTCTAGGTCAAGGAAAACTGAAGGGACGTGGATGCAACGCCGTCCGGTATGTGCGATCAAGGACCTGCCTCCGGGGAGCATGAAGCTGGTACAGGCCGGAAAGTTCGGCGTGGGCGTGTACAACATCGAGGGGTTGCTATACGCGATCGCGAACTACTGCTCGCATGAAGGCGCGCCTCTGTGCGCCGGTTATGTGCGGGGCACCACCGAATTCTCCCCGGAGACGCCCGGTCAGGTGCGGTACGTCCGTGAAGGCCGGATCGCGCGATGCCCATGGCATAAGTGGGAGTTCGACATCACCACCGGGGTCAACCTCGCAGACCCCCACAAGCGCGTCCGCACCTACGAGGTCGATGTCACCGATGGGCAGGTGTATCTGACCGCATGAGCGAAGCTTGCGAGCGAATCATCGACGCATCAGTCCAGCCGCATTTCCGCTACAACGCCGAGATTCGGCGCTATCTCTCGCCTGCGCACAAGCTGCGCTCGATACCGGACGTCGAACAGCAGTGGTACCAGGCGCCCGGCGGTGACTATCGACAGGATCTATACGGCGAGGGTTATCCGGGCTCCAACCCCGACATCGTGGCCCGACCATCTATTCGACGAGGGCGGCGCTGCCTTCGCGATCCTCAACCCGCTGACCCGCGGCAACATCGCCGACTATCTACTCAACAGCCGGATCTGCGCGGCGGTCAACGACTGGCTGCTCGACCGATGGCTGGAGCCCGATGCCACCGGGCGCTTCCTCGGCACGATCCGGGTGAACCCCGAAGACGTCAAGGGTGCCGTCGAGGAGATCGAGCGGCTGGCGGACCATCCGAAGATGGTGCAGGTCGGGGTTCCGATGCAGTCGCGGGAGCCGTACGGCAAGCCGATGTTCGAGCCGATCTGGGAAGCGGCAGCCGCGCACGGCCTGCCGGTGGCGGTACACATCAACGGCGGCAACGGCGTTGACCACGCCCCTACCTTCGCGGGCCACGCCTACACCTACCCCGGCTACGCGGCGTTCATGCCGTTGAACTCGTTCGTCCATCTGGCGACACTGATCATCGAGGGGATGTTCGGCAGACACCAGGATCTGCGGTTCGTATTCGCCGACGGAGGCTACGACCTCCTGACTCCGCTGATGTGGCGGCTCGACACGTTCTGGATGTCGATGCGGGACCAAACCCCGTGGGTCGACCGTTATCCGAGCGAGTACCTGCCCAACCATGTGCGGTTCTGCACATCGGCACTCGACGGGCCGACCGACGTGAGCCAGGCCGAGCGGTGGCTGGATTTCACCGACAAGGCGGATCTGCTCATGTACGGATCGAGCTACCCGCACTGGTCGACTTCGAGCCCGGGCGCCGTGGTCGCGGGCCTCAACAGTGTGCAGCGGGAAAAGGTGCTGTGGCGCAATGCAAGTGACCTGTACGGGGTCGCAGCCGAAGTAGAAGGAAGTCTGCCATGACGGTCACCGCGCACGCGAGGAGCGAAATGACTACAGAGAGCATGCAAGAGGACGTCCTCGCCCAGGACATCGCGGTGACGATCGTCGACACCGATGTGCACCCGTTGCCGGTGTCGGGCGAGGTGCTCAAGTCCTATGCGCCGTCGGAGTGGAAGGACAAGCTCTGGCCGACGGGTAACGCGGTCTCTCCTGTGCCGCACTTCTATGACACGCCGGACTCGTACAAGACGAACTCGTTGCGCGTCGACGCCAGTCCGCCAGGCGGTGGTGTCGCGGGCAGCGATCCCGACTTCGCTGCGAAGCAACTGCTGGTCGACGCCGGGGTGAGCATCGCGGTGCTAGAGCCCATGTGCGACGCACAGCTGCCACAGGCCGAACACGTCCTCAAGGCCACCCACAACGACTGGCTGGCCGACGTGTGGCTCGGTGGCAACAATTGGCACGGGCGCTGGCGCGGTGCGATCAGTGTCACAGCACAAGACCCCGACCACGCCGCGCGGGAGATCGAGCGGTGGGCCGGACACCCATACATGGCCGAGGTCCTGATGACACCGCAGACCCGCGGCATACCGTTCGGCAGCCCGCATTTCGATCCGCTGTACAAAGCCGCTGCGCGCAACGGCCTTCCGGTCGCGACCCACCTGATGGGGCAGACGCCGTTCGAACTGATTCCGATCTACCCGGTCGGCAACCCTGCGCATTGGCACGACTTCTTCGCGTCCTGGCCGCTGCTCTACGTGTCGCATTTGATGAGCCTGGTGTTCGACGGCGCATTCGACCGGCATCCCGAGCTGCGGGTGGTATTCGTCGAAGGCGGCTTCACGTGGGCGATGCCGGTGATGTCGCGGATGGACCGGATCTGGGAGCACCGCAACGCCGATCTGCCGCACGTGCGGCGCAGGCCGTCAGACTACGTTCGCGAGCACGTGCGGTTCACCACGCAGCCACTCGAGGAAGTCAACGTCGGCGTGTACCAGGAGTACATCGAAATGATGGACCTCGGCGACAGCATCATGTTCTCCACGGACTACCCGCACTGGAGCTACGACGCACCGGACTGGGCGATCAGGCGATTCCCCGCCGAGCAGCGTGAGCGCATCATGCGCGGCAACGCCACCGCACTGTACGGGCTGCCGTCGACCGTCAAGGCGCTCCCCGGAGAACGGCAGAGGTTCGGCGACGCCGATGATGGGCAAGCCTGACGACCACCTCGTCGAGTCGGCCTTGACCGATCTGGTCCGCGACTATGACAAGCAGTGGTCAAGTCTGGACTTTGTTGGGCTGGCAGACCTTTGGGTGCGGGAACAGCCTCAACCGATCTATGTCGGTGACGAATATGCGGCGCCGCTGATCGGCAACGACGAACTGGATCGGCACTGGGCGCGGGTTGCCGGCAGGCTCAAGGCGGCGTCCGTGTCGTCGACGCTGCACGAGTTCGATGTGGTCGACGACACCGTCGTGCGGGCGCTGCTGCTCAGTCGCTGGAGGCTGACCAGCAGGGAGTCAGACGTCGCACGGACCGGTGCCAGCTGGGTCACGTGGCTGTTGGTCCGGCGCGGGCAGCAATATCGGATCTTTCACCAGATGGAGTCGCAGGTGTATTTGACAGAAGACCAAGGGCAGTAAGGGAACTCATGGAGATTAATGTGCGTCCCGTCCCGATTCCCGACCCCGTGACCCAGTTCTTCTGGGACAGCGCCAAACGGGGTAAGCTGTCGGTGCAGGGATTCGATGGCACCGACATCCTGCAACACCCACCCAGCCCGGTCCCGGAAGTACCGGGCGGGGCAGAAGGTACTCCCGTTGCCGTCGAGGTGAGCGGACGCGGGACCCTGTTCGCGTTCACGATCCTGCACCAGCCGTTCCATCCCGGTTTCGTCGATGCCGTGCCGATGATCATCGGACTCACCGAGCTCGACGACGCCCCGGGCGTGCGGATACTCACCAACATCGTCGAAGCCGATCCGGACGAGCTGCGGTGTGGCCTGCCGATGGAGGTGGTCTTCGAACAACGAGAAGAGTTCGCGCTGCCGCAGTTTCGGCCGCGCCGCTGATGGCGATTTCGGCGTGAAAAGTTGCGCTCAGCGCAGGAAATCACGCCGAAATCACTATTTCGCGGTCCGGCGCTCGACCTCCAGCGGCACCACCGGTGCCCGTGCCGAGGGACCGCGCGTGACCGCGTGCAGCCTGATCTCCGGCAGATCCAAGGACGGGTCCAGGGTGTCCAGCCACGCCACTGCTTCGGCGACGTCGGCGGCCCGTATCGCGTACATCTCGAACGGCACGTCCTGCAGCATGTCGGTCTCGACCGGCCCGGGCGTCACGATGTGGACGTTGATGCCGTCACGGTCGACCTCCTGCGCCAACGCGCCCGCGAACGCGTTCATGCCGGCCTTCGACGCCGAGTACGCCGTCCTCGCCCGCATCGGCTCATGGGCTGCCGACGACGAGATGAACACGAAGCGGGAACCCACCTTCATTCGCGGCAGCGCTGCGGAAGTGACGACGAAACACGAGTCCAGATTGGCCGAGATCGTCGCCCGCCATTGCTCGAAACTCTGCTTGCGGGCATATGTTCCGCCGAGAATTCCCGACGCGTGCACAAGAAGGTCGATCTCGCCGGCCGCTTCAACCGCAGGCGCGAACTTCTCCGGATCGGTCGCGTCGGCTACGACATAGCGCGCACCGATGGCTTCGGCCGTGGCGCGCAGGGCCTCCTCGCGCCGTGCGGTGAGGATCACGTCGTAGCCGAGCTCAGCGAGCTTGCGGCCGCAGGCCTTTCCGATGCCGCCGCTGCCACCGGTGATCAAGGCCGTACGCACACAGCACCTTTCAACGCTGGCGTCGCGCCAACGCTTGCGGCGAGAGCGCCACAATCCGCTGCTCGGGATCGCCCGCGCTGAAGTACGTCTGGGTGTCCGCGATATGGCGGGCCGCCAGCTTGCGGGCGCGCTCGCCGTCACCGGCTTCGATCGCGTCGGTCATCTTGGTGTGGATGGTCAGCGCGATGCGGCGTTTGTTCATCGACGGGTACTGGCCACGTGCCGCGGTTTCTTCGGCCCACCAGTTCAAGTGACCGGTCCAGAGCGTCTCCAGGCTGCCGACCACCGCGATCATCGTGTGGTTGCCGCAGCCGCGCACGACCTCGTCGTGAAACTGGCCACCGATCTCGGTGAACCGGGCGCCGTCCTCGATGTGCTCGGCCATCGACTCGTTGATCTCTTTGAGCTTGGGGATGAGTGTCTTCCCGCGATCGGGGCGCCGCGCCGCGAGGGCCGTACACATCGGTTCGAGCTCCTGTAGCGCGGTGCCGAGATCAGCGAGCGGCACGGTGTCGCTTTGCAGCAACAGGCCCAGCATGTAGGCCGCGCTGGCTTTGGCCGGCGCATGCACCACAGCGCCGCCGCGGTTGCCGCGGCGGACGGATACCAGGCCCTCGGTTTCGAGGATTCGCAAGGCTTCCCGCAGCGACACCAGGCTGACGTTGAACTGCTCGACGAGCACTTCCTGGCGCGGCAGGAGGTCGCCGTCGGTCAGCTCACCGTCAATGATCTGCCGTCGAAGTTCATCGGCGACGATCTCGGCCGTCCTGCGCGCCCCGAGCCGCCGTCGAGCCTCGGGGCCGATTCCCAGTGTTGTCATTGCCTGGCAATGTTAACAGTGAAAGGGGCGCTACCAGGGGTCTACGGGGTCGCTATCCGACAAAAGTAACTAAGATGACAAAGAAACCACCCCGGGAGGTTGTGCGCGTGAGCGACGGAGCACCCACTCCGCTCTGTGATCTGCGCGTCGTGGAGATCAGCGACCGTATCGCGGGCAGTTACTGCGGCAAGCTGCTGGTCGACGCCGGTGCCGACGTGGTGAAGGTCGAGCCGGATACCGGAGACCCGTCGCGCCGCTTCACCGCAACCGGTGCCGAGCCGCCTGCGGGCGCGGATTCACCGCTGTTCAGCTACCTCAACGCCGGGAAGCGCAGCGTGACAACTCTTTCCGACGACCTGCTGGCCGGCGCCGACATCGTGGTCGTGACCGCGAACCGGTCCGCGGCGGCCGCGCGTGGAGTCGATCCGGGGCGACTGCTCGAGGCCCGTGCGGAGTGCGTCGTCGTGTCGATCTCCGACTTCGGCTGGACCGGTCCCTGGTCGGAGCGACCAGCGACGGAGTTCACCCTGCAGGCCGACGCCGGATGCACGGGTTTCCGTGGCGATCCGGCAGGCCCGCCCATCTCGATCGGCGGCGAGCTGGGGGAGTACATGGGCGGCGTCTGGGCCGCCTACGGGGCTCTGGCGCTGCGTCGTCGCGTCGGCAGGGGCGGCCAGGGCGGGCACCTCGACATGTCCATGCTCGAGGCGGTGACGTTGATGCAGAGCGGCGAATGGCTGCACTCACAGCTGCTACAGGTGCCACCGGTCAAACGCTCGGTCGAGGTGCCGTCGATCGAGCCCGCGAAGGACGGTTACGTCGGCATCAGCATGGTCACGGGGCAGCAGTGGCTGGACTTCGCCGCAATGGTGGATTGCCCGGAGTTCACCGAGATTCCTCAACTGCGGTTCCAGATCGGGCGGTGGGACTACCGCGACTGGATTCGCAAGCAGATCGACCCGTGGATGCGCGAGCGCACCGTCGACGAGATCGTCGAACTCGGGCAGCTGTTCCGGTTGCCGCTCGCCCCGCTCGGCAACGGTTCGACGATCCCAGAAATGGATCACCTGCAGACACGCGGCGTCTACGTCGACAACCCCGCGGGATTCCGGCAACCGCGCGCGCCGTGGTTGATGTCGGCCGCCCAGCAGGCACCGGTGCGCAAGGCTCCCG
>CAWDAC010000019.1:0-196979 GCA_963800125.1 uncultured Actinomycetota bacterium
CGAGGCCGTGCAATTCGGTGACGCCGGACAGTCGCCCGACATCGGCGAGGTCGTCGTCGCCGTCAGCGCTACCGGTCTGAACCGGTTTGCACACCGCGACGTCAAACCCGGCCAGCCGCGCATGACAGGCCAGCGCCGCGGTGGCCACCGTCTTGCCGACGCCGGTGTCGGTGCCCGTGACGACGAGAACGCTCACGCGCCGTGCTGGAGGTCGCCGGCCGAGCGGCTACGGCACGTCGACAGCACTTCCGTGAGCACCTTGCGCGCCAACGTCATCTCGTCGTCGGAAAGCGACGCGCGCGCCGTGAGCCGCAGCCGCGAGGTGCCCACCGGAACCGTGGCGGACGGAAGCAGCCCACCCGCACACCCCGGTCAAGGCAGGCGGTAGCCGCGGCCAGCGCGACCTCGGGTGCGCCCAGAATCACCGAAACCACCGCGGAACCCGGCCGGTCGGGAACGTCGCACGCCCGGGCCAGCTCGGCGGAGCGTTGCAGAACCGCCTGCGCCCGCCACGGCTCGGCCGTCAGCACCCGCAGCGCCGCCCACGCCGCGCCCACCGCGGCAGGCGCCAGTCCGGTGTCGAAGATGAACGGGCGCGCCGCGTCGATCAGATGATCGCGCACGCCGACGGGTCCGAGCACCGCGCCGCCCTGGCTGCCCAACGCCTTGGACATCGTCACCGTCATCACGACATCGGGTGCACCGGCCAGCCCGGCCTCCTCCAGCAGGCCACGCCCGCCGGTCCCCCGCACCCCGAGCCCGTGCGCCTCGTCAACGATCAGTAGCGCGCCGTGGCGCCTGCACACCTCGTAGAGCTGTCGCAGCGGCGCGAGCACGCCGTCGGCGCTGAACACCGAATCGGTGATCACCACTGCGCGCTCCTCGTCGCGGGACGCCAGTTCCCGTTCCACCGCGGCCACGTCCCGATGCGGTGTCACCGCCACCCGGGCCCGCGACAACCGGCAGGCGTCGACCAGCGATGCGTGGGTCAGCGCATCCGACACCAGCAGCGAGCCCGGTCCGGACAGCGCGACCACCGCGCCGAGATTGGCGGTGTAGCCCGACGAGAACACCAGCGCCGACTCCGCGCCGACGAAGTCGGCGAGCGCGGATTCGAAGCCCTCGTGCAGTTCGGTGTTGCCGGTGACCAGCCGGGACCCGGAGGACCCGGCGCCCCAGGTGCGCAGCGCGGCGACGCCGCCGTCGATCACGTCGGGATGTTGCGAGAGGCCGAGGTAGTCGTTGGACGCCAGATCGAGCTCCGCGCCCACCGGCGGCCGCGCGCGCAGCGATCGGCGTAGTCCGGCCGCGCGCCGCTGACGCTCGACATCGTCGAGCCAGGCCAGCGGGGAAAAGCTTCGCGCACGCGAGGAGCAAGAATGGCTTACGCGGGTCACGATGCTCCCTCGACTCCCGAGTGCGACTTGAACGCCGTTCAGGTTAGTGCACGCGCGACGCCGACCATCGCGGAGGTGATCTGCGCGAGCTCATCCGGTGTGCAGATGTACGGCGGCATGGCGTAGACGAGGTTGCGGAACGGGCGCAGCCAAATGCCGTGCGCAAGCGCCGACACGGTGGCCACCCGCATGTCGACCGGCTTCGCCATTTCGATGACGCCGATCGCGCCGAGCACTCGGACATCGGCCACGGCGGGCAGTGACCGGGCCGGCTCGAGACCGTCGCGCAGGCCGGCCTCGATCTGCAGAACACGTGCCCGCCAATCCCCGCCGAGCAGTAGCTCGACCGAGGCCACCGCCACCGAGCACGCCAGCGCGTTGGCCATGAACGTCGGGCCGTGCATCAACGCTCCCGGCTCGTGGCTGCTGATCGTGTGCGCGATATGCGTCGTGCACAGCGTGGCGGCCAGGGTGATGTAGCCACCGGTGAGCGCCTTGCCGACGCACATGATGTCCGGGCTCACTCCGGCGTGGTCGGCGCCGAACAGCTCACCGGTTCGGCCGAATCCAGTGGCGATCTCGTCGAATATCAACAGCACGTCGTGGCGGGTGCAGATCTCCCGCAGGTCGGTCAGGTACCGCGGGTCATGGAAGCGCATGCCCCCCGCGCCCTGCACGACGGGCTCCACGATGACCGCGGCCAGTTCGTCGGCGTGCTGGGCCAACTGCTCTTCAAACGCGGTGCTGTAGGCCGCGTCGTAGTCGGCGGGCACCTGCGGGGCGAAAACCTGACGCGCCAGGATGTCGGTCCACATCGAGTGCATGCCGCCGTCCGGGTCGCACACGCTCATCGGGGTGAAGGTGTCGCCGTGATAGCCGCCGCGCCATGTCATCAGCCGGTGCTTGCCCGGACGGTCGACGCTGCGCCAGTACTGCAGGGCCATCTTGACCGCGACCTCGACCGAGACCGAGCCGGAGTCGCTGAAGAACACGGTGTCCAGCCCGTTGGGCGTGATCTGCACCAGCAGCTGAGCCAGCCGGGCGGCAGGCTCGTGGGTGAGGCCGCCGAACATGACGTGGTTCATCGTGGCGACCTGGGTGGCGACGGCCTCATCGAGTGCCGGGTGGGCGTGGCCGTGGATTGCGGTCCACCACGAACTCATCGCGTCCAGCACCTCGACCGGCCTGCCGTCGTCGATCAGCGTCAGCCACGCGCCGCGCGCACCGACGGCGACCATCGGTGGCAGCGCCTCGGCGCCGATCGTGCTGTACGGATGCCAAACGTGGGCGGCGTCGATCGCGCTGATCTCAGCGGGGGTCAACGCGGGCATGGGAAACGAGCCTAATGCTTTGCTACCGAATGTGACCGCGCCGACCGCGACATGAGTCGTGCCGCGATCTTAGGTACATTTACCGTCGACCATGATGACCCTCGCCCCTCCCCGTCCGGCGGTGGTTACCGCGGGCGGGCCCCCGAGGGGCGCACCGGCGGCAGACCGCAAGTCCGGGTTCTACCGACATGATCTCGACGGCCTCCGTGGTATCGCCATCGCCCTCGTTGCGGTGTTTCACGTCTGGTTCGGTCGCGTTTCGGGCGGTGTCGATGTTTTTCTCGCACTCTCCGGGTTCTTTTTCGGCGGGCGTCTGCTCCGTACCGCGCTGACGCCTGGCGCGTCGCTGTGGCCGGTTCCCGAGGTGACCCGGTTGGTTCGCCGGCTGTTGCCTGCGCTCGTTGTCGTGCTTGCCGCATCGGCCGTGCTGACAATTCTGGTGCAGCCGGAAACGCGATGGGAGACGTTTGCTGACCAAAGTCTGGCGAGCCTGGGCTATTACCAGAACTGGGAATTGGCGAACACCGCAGGGGACTATCTCCGCGCCGGTGAAGCGGTAAGTCCGCTGCAGCACATCTGGTCGATGTCGGTGCAGGGCCAGTTCTACATCGCCTTTCTCGCGCTGATCTTTATGTTCGCGCTGCTGTTCCGCCGGATTCTCGGCAAGTACATGCGGGTCTTATTTGTCGTGCTGTTGAGCGCGTTGACCATCGCATCGTTCGTTTACGCGATATTTGCTCAAAATGCCGACCAGGCAACGGCGTATTACAACAGTTTCGCGCGCGCGTGGGAACTGCTGCTCGGTGCGCTGGTGGGGGCGCTGGTCGGCTACATCCGCTGGCCGATGTGGCTGCGCTCGACGGTCGCGGTGTTCGCACTTGCCGCGATCCTGTCCTGCGGCGCGCTGATCGACGGTGTGAAGCAGTTCCCCGGGCCGTGGGCGCTGGTGCCCGTCGGCGCCACCATGTTGTTCATCCTCACCGGCGCCAACCGGCTGGCCGACCCGCACACCGGCGGCAAGCTGCCCTTCCCCAACCGGCTGCTGGCCACCGCGCCTTTCGTATGGCTCGGATCCATCGCGTACTCGCTATACCTCTGGCACTGGCCGCTGCTGATCTTCTGGCTCGTCTACACCGACAGCTCACACGCCAACTTCCTCGATGGCGCCGGCGTGCTGTTGGTGTCCGGCGTGCTGGCCTACCTGACCACCAAATACGTCGAAAACCCGTTGCGCTACCGAGCCACGACCGCCG
Source organism: uncultured Actinomycetota bacterium (assembly GCA_963800125.1). Taxonomy (GTDB): domain Bacteria; phylum Actinomycetota; class Actinomycetes; order Mycobacteriales; family Mycobacteriaceae; genus Mycobacterium. The sequence goes on from CAWDAC010000019.1 coordinate 3,982, forward strand.
TCAATATCGAACCGTCCGTGAGGATTCCGCTACGCACCCGGCTGCGCAGGCCCACGATCGCCCTCGGCTCGGTGGTGGCTCTGCTCGGGGTGGCACTGACCGCGACGTCGTTCACCTGGCGTGAGCACGTCCTCATGCAGAGTGCGAACGCCGTGGCACTGACCGTGCTCCCGGCGCGCGACTATCCCGGCGCCCACGCGTTGCTGGACAACGCGAAGGTCCCCCCCGACGTGCCGATGCGTCCCACCGTGTTGGAGGCCAAGAATGACCTCCCGGAAACCACCGAGGACGGCTGCATCAGCGACTTCGACAACGTCGGCGTCATCAACTGCGACTACGGCGACAAGTCGGCGACCCGGACCATCGCGCTGGCAGGCGGGTCACACGCCGAGCACTGGATCACGGCGCTTGACCTGCTTGGGCAGCAGCACCACTTCAAGGTGGTCACCTACCTGAAGATGGGCTGTCCGCTGACCACCGACCAAGTCCCGCTGGTGATGGGCGACAATCGGCCCTACCCCAAGTGCCACACCTGGAACGAACGGGTGATGAAGAAACTCATCGCCGATCGCCCCGACTATGTGTTCACCACCGCCACCCGGCCGTGGAACATCAAGCCAGGCGACGTGATGCCGGGCAGCTATGTCGGGATCTGGCAGACGCTGTCGCAGAACAACATTCCGATCCTGGCGATGCGGGATACGCCGTGGCTGGTGCGCAGGGGCCAGCCGTTCTTCCCCGCCGACTGCCTGGCCGACGGCGGCAACGGCATCTCGTGCGGGATCAGGCGCTCGGATGTGCTTTCCAAAGACAACCCCACGCTGCCCTGGACGGCACGGTTCCCGCTTCTCAAACCGCTGGACATGAGCGATGCGGTGTGCCGGAAGGACGTCTGCCGGGCCGTTGAGGGAAACGTGCTGCTTTATCACGACTCTCATCACATCTCCAAGACGTATATGCGCACGATGGCCAACGAGCTCGGACGTCAGATCGGGGCAGCCACCCGCTGGTGGTGAAACGTCGGATCACCGGCGCCGATAAGGTCGAATGATGCCCCCGAGCGAGCCAGCCGCGCAGACCGGCGCGACGACTCCGACGCTGAATACGGTATGGCCCGGTACGCCGTACCCGCTCGGAGCCACCTACGACGGCGCGGGCACCAACTTCTCGCTGTTCTCCGAGGTCGCCGAGAAGGTCGAGCTGTGTCTGATCGCCAAGGACGGTTCGGAGGACCGGATCAACCTCGACGAGGTCGACGGATACGTCTGGCACGCGTATCTGCCGACGGTAACCCCGGGCCAGCGGTACGGCTTCCGGGTCTACGGGCCGTGGGATCCGGCGGCCGGGCACCGTTGCGACCCGAGCAAGCTGCTGCTGGACCCGTACGGGAAGTCCTTTCACGGCGAGTTCGAGTTCACCCAGGCCCTCTACTCCTACGACCTGGAGGCTGCGAAGACGGACCCTGTTGCCGCCGGAACACCGCCGGGCATCGACTCGCTCGGCCACACTATGACCAGCGTCGTCATCAACCCGTACTTCGGCTGGGTATCCGACCGCGCGCCGCGTACCCCGTACCACGAGACGGTCATCTACGAGGCGCATGTCAAGGGCATGACGCAGACGCACCCGGGCATCCCCGAGGAACTGCGCGGTACCTACGCCGGACTCGGCCATCCGGCCGTCATCGACCACCTTAAGTCGCTGAACGTCACCGCGATCGAGCTGATGCCGGTGCACCAGTTCCTTCACGACCACCGTCTGATCGACCTAGGACTGCGAAACTACTGGGGCTACAACACCTTTGGATTCTTTGCGCCCCACTATCAGTACTCCTCCAGCCGGCATGCCGGCGGCGCGGTGGCCGAGTTCAAGACCATGGTCCGGTCGTTCCACGAGGCCGGCATCGAGGTGATCCTCGATGTGGTCTACAACCACACGGCCGAGGGAGACCACCTAGGGCCGACGATCAACTTCCGCGGCATCGACAACGCCGCCTACTACCGGCTGCTCGACGGCGACCCGAGGTTATACAAGGACTTCACCGGAACCGGCAACAGCCTCAACGCCCGCCACCCGCACACCTTGCAGTTGATCATGGACTCGCTGCGGTACTGGGTGCTGGAGATGCATGTCGACGGTTTCCGCTTCGACCTGGCCGCCACCCTCGCGCGGGAGTTCTACGACGTCGACCGACTGAGCGCGTTCTTCGACCTTGTTCAGCAGGATCCGGTAGTCAGCCAGGTGAAGCTCATCGCCGAGCCGTGGGACATCGGCGAGGGCGGCTACCAGGTGGGCAATTTTCCAGGTTTGTGGACCGAGTGGAACGGGAAGTATCGCGACACCGTGCGTGATTACTGGCGGGGAGAACCCGCGACCCTGGGCGAATTCGCCTCCCGACTGACCGGATCGTCAGACCTCTACGAGGCCACCGGCCGTCGGCCCAGCGCCAGCATCAACTTTGTCACCTGTCACGACGGATTCACGCTCAACGACCTGGTGTCCTACAACGAGAAGCACAACGAGGCCAACGGCGAGGACAATCGCGACGGCGAGAGCCACAACCGCTCGTGGAACTGCGGTGTCGAAGGCCCCACCGACGACCCGGACATCCTTGCGCTGCGCGGCAAGCAGATGCGCAACATCATGGGCACGTTGATGCTGTCGCTTGGCACCCCGATGCTCTCGCATGGCGACGAGATGGGCCGCACCCAGAAGGGCAACAACAACGTCTACTGTCAGGACTCGGAGCTTTCGTGGATGGACTGGTCGCTCTGTGAGAGCAACGCCGATCAGCTGGCGTTCACCTGCAAAGTGATCGAGTTGCGCAAGCACCACCCTGTGTTCCGCCGGAGGCGGTTCTTCGAGGGCAAGCCGATCCGCAGCGGCGACCAGGTCCGCGACATCGCCTGGCTCACCCCGGCAGGCAAGGAGATGACACCGGAGGACTGGGGTTCGGGCCTCGACAAGTGCGTGGCGGTGTTCCTCAACGGCGACGCCATCCAGGCGCCGAACGAGCGCGGCGAGCGGGTGGTGGATGACTCCTTCCTGCTGTGCTTCAACGCGCACGACGAAGAGCAGGATTTCGTTGCTCCGCAAGGCGATTACGCCAAGGAGTGGACCGCCGACCTGGACACCGCCGACCCGGAGGGCGACACCGACGTGGTGGTCGCGGCGGGCGAGAAGATCTCGCTGCAACCACGGTCACTTCTGGTGCTGCGTAAGACCGCCTGACGCATGGCACCGGAGGGCTGGGGGCACCTCGCCCCCGTAGGGCAGGGGGAGAGCGAATCGACAAGGGAATTGGCACGGCCCGTGCTGTCCACGTATCGACTGCAGATGCGTGGCGACTGCTTCACCTTCGCCGACGCCGAGAACCTGTTGCCTTACCTCGACGACCTCGGGGTGTCGCATGTGTACCTGTCGCCGATCCTGACCGCGGTGCAGGGATCCACACACGGATATGACGTCACCGATCCCACAAAAGTCTCCGACGAGCTGGGCGGGGCCGACGGGCTCGCCCGGTTGTCGGCGGCGGCACGGTCGCGCGGCATGGCGCTGATCGTCGACATCGTCCCCAACCACGTCGGCGTCGGCAAGCCCGAGCAGAACAAGTGGTGGTGGGACGTCCTGCAGCACGGCAACAAGTCGCCGTTTTCCTCTTTTTTCGATATCGACTGGGAGTTGGGCAACGGCCGAATCGTCCTGCCGGTCTTGGGTTCCGACGACGACGTCGCCGACCTAGTGGTCGATGGGGACGTGCTCCGGCTCGGCGAGCTTGCCTATCCCATCGCGCCGGGGACCGGTTCAGGGACAGGTCCCGAAGTGCACGATCGCCAGCACTACCGCCTGATCGGCTGGCGCAACGGGGTCTGCGGCTACCGTCGGTTCTTCTCGATCACATCGCTGGCCGGCCTGCGCCAGGAGGACCGCGCCGTGTTCGACGCCACCCATGTGGAAGTCAAACGCTGGTTCTCCGAGGGTCTGGTCGACGGCGTGCGGATCGACCACCCGGACGGATTGTCCGACCCGGTGGGTTATCTGACGTGGCTGCGGGAGATCACCGGACCGCAGGCGTGGATCGTCATCGAGAAGATCCTGGCCGTCGACGAACCGCTGGACCCCAGCCTGCCGGTAGCCGGCACCACCGGCTATGACGCACTGCGCGAAATCGGCGGCCTGTTCATCGATCCCGCAGGCGTGGGCCCGCTCACCGACCTTGTCGATTCGACCGGCATCGACTACCACACCATGCCCCGGCTGGCCCGCAAGCTCAAGGCCGACGCCGTGACCGACATCCTGAGCAGTGAGCTGCGCCGGCTGTGCCGCACCATCGTCGCCGCGACGGATTTGGACCATCCCCTCCTGCCCGAGGCGGTCGCCGCGCTGCTCAGCCACGTCGGCGTGTATCGGTCGGACTATCTGAACCTGTCGTCCGTCCTTCCGGCCGCGCTGGCCGAGACCGTCACCGAGCGACCGGAATTGGCTGAGCCGCTCGCCGTCGTCTCCGCGGCGGTCGCCGGTGGCGGCGAAGCGGAGGTGCGCCTGCAGCAGTTGTGCGGTGCGGCGACGGCGAAGTCGATGGAGGACTGCCTGTTCTACCGCGACCCACGCCTGGTATCGCTCAACGAAGTCGGCGGTGAGCCCGAGTGGTTCGGGGTGAGCATGGCCGAGTACCACCAGCGGGCCGCGGTGCGCGCACGATTGTGGCCGCAGGCGATGACGGCGCTGAGCACCCACGACACCAAACGCGGCGAAGACGTGCGGGCACGGATCGGGGTGTTGTCACAGGTGCCATCGCTGTGGGCGGAGTTCGTCAGCGCGTGGCAGCGACGCACCCCGTCACCAGACCCGATGACCGGGCTGTTCCTGTGGCAGAACATCTTCGGCGTGTGGCCCGTCGACGGCACCGTAACCGATGAGCTACGCGACCGCCTGCACGCCTACGCGGAGAAGGCAATCCGGGAAGCGGCGGTGCACACCTCGTGGAATGACCCCGACACCGAATTCGAGTCCACGGTCCATACCTGGATCGACGCGGTGATCGACGGGCCAATCGCCACGGAGCTGACATCGCTGGTGGCCCGGCTCGACGAGCACGGGCGCAGTGACAGCCTCGGCCAGAAGCTCATCCAGCTGGCGAGCCCCGGCGTGCCCGATGTCTACCAGGGCACCGAACTGGTCGACGACAGCCTCGTTGACCCGGACAACCGTCGGCCTGTCGACTTCACGGCGCGACACGAAGCGCTCGTCTCCTTGAGGGACCCCAAGATTCGAGTGGTGATGGCCGCGCTGCGGTTGCGCCGCGACCGTCCGAAAAGCTTCACCGACGGTGGCTACACGCCGTTGCTGGCCGAAGGGCCGGCTGCCGGGCACCTCGCGGCGTTCGTTCGCGGCACAGACGTGCTGACCGCGGTCACCCGGCATTCCGTACGGTTGTCCGAAGTGGGTTGGGGCGACACCGTTTTGACGCTTCCCGCAGGAACGTGGGAAGACCGTATCGGCGCTGCCAGGTTCAGCGGCCGGGTTTCGACGGCCGACCTGTTCGCGGAGTTGCCGGTCGCCCTGCTGGAACGGGTCGATGACTGAATTCTCGGTGTGGGCGCCGCGGCCCGACAGAGTGCGCCTCGACGTCGATGGAACGTTGCACCCGATGACCCGCTCCGAGGACAACTGGTGGCGCGCAGACGTCGAAGCGCGGCCGGACGCCCGATACGGGTTCGTGCTCGACGATGACCCCACCGTGCTGCCCGACCCACGTTCACCTCGCCAACCGGAGGGTGTGCACGCACGATCGCAGCTCTGGCAGCCGGCGCCCGACGCGTGGACCGACGGCGACTGGCAGGGCCGCTCGATCGAAGGCCGGGTGATCTACGAACTGCACGTCGGCACGTTCACTCCCGACGGCACCTTCGACTCTGCGATCGAGAAGCTGGACTACCTGGTGGATTTGGGCGTGGATTTCGTCGAGGTAATGCCGGTCAACGCGTTTGGCGGCACGCACGGGTGGGGTTATGACGGCGTGCTCTGGTATGCGGTGCACGAACCGTACGGCGGGCCCGACGGACTGGTCCGACTCATCAACGCCTGCCACAACCGCGGTTTGGGCGTACTGATCGATGCGGTCTTCAACCACCTCGGCCCATCGGGGAACTATCTGCCGCGGTTCGGGCCGTACCTGTCGTCGGGCAGCAATCCGTGGGGCGAGTCGATCAACCTGGCCGACGCGGACGCCGACGAGGTGCGCGGCTACATCATCGACTGCGCGCTGCGATGGATGCGGGATTTCCACGTCGACGGCCTGCGACTCGACGCTGTGCATACAGTGGTGGACACCACCGCCATCCACATCCTGGAGGAACTCGCCGCCGAGACCGACGCGCTGGCAACAGAGTTGGGCCGGCCACTATCGCTGATCGCCGAGAGCGACAAGAACGATCCGCGCCTGATCACCCCGCGGGACCGCGGCGGCTACGGGATGGCCGCGCAGTGGGACGACGACATCCACCACGCCATCCACGCCGCGGTGTCGGGCGAACGGCAGGGTTACTACGGCGACTTCGGATCGCTGGAGACGCTGGCGCAGACGCTCAAGCACGGCTACTACCACGCGGGCACCTACTCGTCGTTCCGGCACCGGCGGCACGGCCGCCCGCTGGACACGGCGGCCATCCCGGCCACCCGCCTGCTGGCCTACACACTGACGCACGACCAGGTTGGCAACCGGGCGATCGGCGACCGGCCATCGCAGAACCTCACACCGGGCCAGCTGGCGGTGAAGGCAGCCCTGGTGCTCGGATCTCCCTATACAGCAATGCTTTTCATGGGTGAGGAGTGGGGGTCGTCCTCACCGTTTCAGTTCTTCAGCTCGCATCCGGAACCGGAACTGGCAAAGGCGACCGCCGAGGGCCGCAAGCAAGAGTTCGCCGAACACGGCTGGGACGCCGACGAAATCCCGGACCCGCAAGATCCCGAAACATTCCTGCGGTCGAAGCTGAACTGGGACGAGATCCACGAGGGCGACCATAGCCGGCTACGGCGGGTCTACCACACGCTCATCGCGCTGCGACGGACCGAGCCGGATATGGCCGACCCGTGGCTGGACCATCTGAAAGTCGACTACGACGAGGACCAGCGCTGGATCGTCATGCACCGCGGCGCACTGGCCATCGCGTGCAATCTCGGCACCGATGCGGTCGACGTCCCGGTCACCGGTGACGTTGTGCTCGCCTGGGACGAGCCGACTTTCGAGGCGAAAACCACTCGGCTGGCGGGGCATTCTTTCGCGATCCTGCGAACTGTCAAGCCCTGATCCACAGCCGGCCTGCCTGTGGATAACTGACTACCGCGGAATGCCGGGCGCGCGCGATGCTCGCCGTCATGGCATACCCACATGTACCACCACCGATCGAATCAGCGACCGAACCAATTCTTTCGGCGACCGACATGGGCCAGCGGTGGCGCGCCGTGATGGGTCCGCTCGGATTCAGCGAACGGCTGCTTTGGATCGGATTTGTCGGACCCGACCGATGCATGGTGAAGGCGTTGAGTCAGGTACCTCTCGGCCCTCGGCCGAAGCGTCCGCTCATCGGGTCGACCTTGGCGGCGCTCCGCGATGGGTTGGACGGGTTTAGGGAGGGCACCACCGTCGCTTTGCTGTTGACCCGGCCTGGGAAGGGCCCGATTTCACCGGCGGATCGGAAGTGGTCGAGACTGCTGTCCGACGTGGCCTCGGAGTTCGGTGTGCCCATCGAGCCGATCTTTCGCGCGAATGACGAGTCGCTCGTGCAGGTAGATCCGACCCTGGAAGCGGCGAGCTAAGTGCTACCATGTGCTACATGGAGCGCATCGGGCTCCGTGAGCTGCGGCAGAACGCGAGCCGGTACATCGCACGCGTGGCACGGGGAGAAACCGTCGAAGTGACACGGCGCGGCCGCCTGGTGGCCCGCATCGTCCCCGCGGGACCCGATACTTGGGAGGACCTGATACTTCGCGGCGAAGTCATCCCAGCGTCGTCAGACAACCTCTTCGATGTCGTGCCAGTGGATTGCGGATTCGATGCTTCAGCGGAACTTCAGAGGCTGCGCGCCGACGAACGCTAATGCAGATTTATATCGATACATCGGCACTGGTTAAGCTGGTCGTCGTAGAGGCCGAATCGGCTGCTCTTCGAAGCTATTTCGAGGATTTCGCGCACGACACCCTATTTGCCGCTGCCCTCGCACGAACGGAACTAGTGCGGTCAGTGGCGAGACTGGGTTCGATCGAGATCATCGAGACCGCCCGCCTGGTGCTCACCAAGCTGGATCTGGTGACGCTCAACCTCGCATTGCTGGATGCCGCGGCAACAATTGCTCCGCTAGAACTGCGTACGCTCGATGCGATTCACCTCGCCGCGGCACGCACTGCTCCCGACCTTCGCGCGCTGGTTACATACGACAACCGCCTCGCTCAGGCGGCCGCCGCCGCAGGAATCGCGGTGGTAAGCCCTCGTTAGAGCAAGTAGCGATACGCAGGCGAGCCGGGCTCGAGCGCCTCGATGTGAATGTCGGAGGCACGCATGCGGGCCAGTAGCCCGTCCAAATCGACGGCCGAACTGAGTTCGATGCCGACCAGCGCCTCCCCCGTCTCCCGGTTGTTGCGCTTGACGTACTCGAACAGCGTGATGTCATCACCCGGGCCGAGCACCTCGTCGAGGAATCGCCGCAACGCCCCGGGCTCCTGCGGGAAGTCGACCAGGAAGTAGTGCTTAAGGCCCAGGTGGACCAGCGACCGCTCCAGCACCTCGCCGTACCGGGACACATCGTTGTTGCCGCCGGAGATCAGGCACACCACCGTGGTGTCCGGCTCGATCTCGGCTTCCAGCAGGCCGGCCACCGACAGCGCGCCCGCGGGCTCGGCGATGATTCCCTCGTTTTGGTACAGGTCCAGCATGGCCGTACACACCGCGCCCTCGTCCACGATGGTGATCGAAACCATGTCACCCGCGGCCGCGAGTGCGGCATAGGTCAGCGTGCCTGCCCGGTTCACCGCGGCGCCGTCGACAAACTGGTCGACGTGGTCGAGCGTGACCGGCTCGCCCGCCGCCAGCGCGGCGATCATCGCGGCGGCACCGGCGGGCTCGACGCCCAACACCGATGTGCTGGTGGTCCGCTCGGCCAGGTATGTCGTGATGCCGGCGATGCAGCCGCCACCCCCGACGGGCACGATCACCAGGTCCGGCTCGCCGTCGAGCTGTTCGAGCAGTTCGGCGGCGATTGTGCCCTGGCCGGCCATCGTGCGCGGATCGTCGTACGGCGGCACCAGGGTTGCGCCGGTGCGCGCCACGTCCTCGAGCGCCGCCGCCGCGGCCTGGTCGTAGGTGGAGCCGACCGCGATGAGTTCGATGAACTCGCCGCCGTGATAGCGGATGCGGTCGCGCTTCTGCTTCGGAGTCTTGGCTGGTACGTAGACCCGGCCGCGGATCCCCATCGACCGGCACGCCAACGCGAAGCCCTGGGCGTGATTGCCCGCCGACGAGCAGACCACGCCTGCGGCGATCTCGTCCTCGGACAGCTGCATCAGCAGGTTGTAGGCGCCACGCAGCTTGTAGGACCGCACGGTCTGCAGGTCTTCGCGCTTGAGGAACACCCGGGCGCCGGTCGCCTCCGAAAGCCGTTCGGAGAGCTGCAACGGACTGCGTGCCACCAAGCCGGAAATTCGCTGAACGGCCCCGTCGATGTCGGCCGCGGACAACGGCGGCGACGTGCGAGGGCTCTGGCTCAGTTCAGCGGACACCGATCAATGGTGCCATCTAGGGGTTTTCCTGCCAAAATCAGTTTTGCTCACCAGAGGTGAGTGGGTTTAGCTCACCGGGGTGAGCACGAAGACCGGGATCTGCCGGTCGGTCTTCGTCTGGTACTCGGCGTAGTCGGGCCAGGCCTCGATCGCCCGCTCCCACCAGGTGGCCTTCTCGTCCCCGAAAACCTCGCGGGCGTCGTAGTCACGGGTGGTGGCGCCGTCCTGCAGCTCGACCCGCGGGTTCTTCTTGATGTTGTAGTACCAGACCGGGTTCTTCGGCGCGCCTCCCAGCGACGCCACCACCGCATACTCGCCGTTGTGCTCGACCCGCATCAGCGGGGTCTTGCGGATCTTGCCGCTTTTGGCCCCGATGGTTGTCAGCAGGATGACGGGCTTGCCCTGCATCTCGGCGGCCCGGCCGCCAGACTCTTCGATCTTCTCGACGTGCTCGCGGACCCAATCCGCCGTGCTGGGTTCATAGTCTCCGGAAAGTGGCATGCCACCTAGCGTAAGCCGACAGCAAAAGCCGAGGAAACCGTCTGCCCTGATCCCGTGTTTCGGTTGTCCGAAACTGTTATTACGAGCTATCGTGAAACGATGACCATGCGCGACGAAGTGCTCATCGCCGGGGTGCCTTGGCCGGTGTACAAGCTGGTCGCGCTCGTCGTCGGTGCCGTTGTGCTGATCGCGGTCGGCGTCGTCACCACGAGCGCAGCGCCCGCCGTGCTGACCGCAGCCGCCGCGGGCACGGCGGTGTGGCTCGGTCTGCGCGTCGCCGCCTCGCGCCGCTAGTCCTCGGCCAGCCGTCGCAGCCGGTCCAGGTCGGCGGCCACCGTCGCCACGTCGTTTTCGAACTGCTCATCGGTCATGCCCGGCCGCCGTCGCACCGTGAACACCACCTCACAACGCGGCTGACCCTCACCGGCGGGGATCACCCGCAGCGGGTTGTACACCGCTTCGCCCGATCGCAACCGCACCACGTGGTCGAGCACGCCGTAGTCGTTGGCCGGTGCGAACTCGACGGTGACCTCGCCCATCGGCGAATCTGCCACCCAGCCGTCCGCCGTCTGCCGCAGCCCGCCCGCCGCGAGCCCGGACGCCCACCGGGGCAGCTGCTCGGGGTCGGCCGCGATGGCATACGCGACGTCGGGAGTGACGTCGATCCACACACTGACGTGGCGAGAAGGCCCGGACGTCACTGCGCGGCGCCTGCCGCCGCTTTTGGCTCGTACACCGCATCCGCGATGTCGGCGGCGTAGAGCTCGACGATCTCGGCGCCGTACTTCTCGTGGATCGGCTTGCGCTTGAGCTTCATCGTCAGCGTGATCTCGTCGCCGCCCGGCTCCCAGAAGGTGGGCAACACCCGAAAGCGCTTGATCTGCTCCACCTTCGATAACTTCGCGTTGCCCTCGGCCATCCCGGCCGCGATCTCGGCGATCACATCGGGGTGGGCCGCCAGTGTCTCCGGCGAGGAGTCGGCGAGTCCGCGCTGCGCGGCGTACGGGGCCGCCGACTCGGCGTCGAGCACGACCAGCGCGGTGTTGTACGGACGGGCATCGCCGACGACCAGCATCACACCGATCAGCGGGCAGGCGGCCTTGATGCTGTTCTCGATGTTGGCGGGCGACATGTTCTTGCCTGCCGCGTTGATGATCAGCTCCTTCTTGCGGTCGACCACCTTCAGGTAGCCGTCCTCATCGGCTTCGAGGATGTCGCCGGTGTGCAGCCAGCCGTCCTCGTCGACGGCCTCAGCGGTCTTCTGCGGCTCCTTGCGATAACCCTTCATCACCAGCGGCCCACGCACCAGGAACTCTCCGTCCTCGGCGATCCTGCCCTCCATGCCCGGCACGAGTTTGCCTACGGTGCCCAGCCGGGCGTCGGACGGATGACTGACCGTCGCGATGCAGCTCAGCTCCGACATGCCCCAGACCTCGGAGATCGGAATCCCCAGACCGACGAAGAAGGCCAGCGTCTCCTTCGGGATCGGCGCGGCGCCCGACACCGCATGCCTGACCTGCTCCAGCCCCAGCTTTTCCCGCAGCTTCGAGAGCACCAGCTCGTCGGCCTGCGCCCACTCCGCGGCGACATCGTCGGGAACCGGCTCGCCCGCGATCAGAGCCTCGGCCTTCTTTGCGGCCACCGCCAGGCCCCACTGCAATCCCATGCGCTTCGTTTCGTCGGGTTCGTTCGCTGCCGCGAATTCGATTGCGGCCTTCAGCTTCTCCCACACGCGGGGTACCGCACCCCAAATCGTCGGCCGCACGTCGGGCAATGCTGCCGCGATGGCCCGAGAGTCGGAGACGGTGGTGATCTGGGTGCCGAAAACCTCCTGCAGATACAGCGCTCCCATCCGGTCGGCGATGTGGGCAGACGGCAGGAACGACGTGCTGCGGTCGCCGAACCGGACCCCAAGTACCTCGTCCACCGCGAACGCCTGGAACAGCAGGTTGGCGTGCGTCATCTCCACACCCTTGGGATTGCCAGTCGTGCCCGACGTGTAGATCAAGGTGGCCACGTCGTCGGGTTGCACTGCCCGCCATGAGGACTCGAAATCGAAGTCGTCGGGACCGGCGGCGATGAGGTCGTCCACCGACAGTGTGCCCTCGGGCAAGCCATCGAGGCACACAATGTGCTCGATGTTTGCCCCGCTCGCGCGGATCCGGTCGACGTATTGCGCCTCGCACATCACCACCTTGGTGTCGGCGTTGTCGAACAGGTACACCAACTGCTCGGCGGGCAGGGTGTTGTAGACGGAGAACGAGATGGCTCCCACGTGTTGGGCGCCCACCTCGAGCGGATAGAACTCGACGCGGTTGGCCATCATCAGCGACACCGTGTCGCCGCGCCGGACGCCGAGCCCGGCCAGACCGGCCGCGACCTGGCGGACCTGGTCGGCATACTCGCGCCAGGTCAACGTTTGTGTGTCGCCCGGCGTCCGGAGTGCAACGGCGTCGGGATCGATGGCGGCGGTGCGCTGGAAGGCCTCACACAACGTGGCGGGCCGATCGGATGTGCTCATGATTCTCAACTTAGGCACTCACACTGTGCAGATGGACGATTCACCGGAATCTGATCAACCGCGTGAGCGTGTCGTCCGACGGGCCGAACAGCTCGCTGTCGACGCCGAGAAGCATGTGCCGTCGTGGCTCCGCGCCGGCGACCCGGAAAGCGCGCTACCGGTGCTTGTCGCGCTGCTCTCGGCCATGGCTCTGCAAGTGGCCATCCCGAAGAGCTACACGCTGGTCCCGCGCTGGCCGCTGCTGGTGTTGGAGGGGCTGCTGTTCGTCGTGCTGCTCGGCATCAACCCACTCGTCATGTCGCGCCGAACGCGGTTGGGCAGATATGCCACCGGGGTGCTGCTGACGGCCATCACCGTCGACAACACGTTGTCTGCCGTCCTGTTGGACGTGCGCATCATCTCGGGAGAGGTGAGCAACAAGGCGGCCGTGCTGCTCGGCAGCGGGGCGGCGATCTTCGTTACGAACATCATCGTGTTCGGGATCTGGTACTGGGAACTCGATCGCGGCGGCCCGTTCGCTCGCCACGCCGGAGAGCGGCCGTATCCCGATTTCATGTTCCCGCAGATGACGACGCCCAACGTGGCCAAACCGGATTGGCGGCCGACGTTCGTCGACTACCTGTATGTCAGCATCACCAACGTGATGGCGTTCTCCCCCACCGACACCATGCCGCTGGCGCGCTGGGCCAAGGCGATGATGACCGTGCAGGCGATCGGTGGCGCTATCCACTGCCGCGCTCGTAATCTCAAGGGCGGTGAACGTTTTGGGCTAATCGTTCAGCCTGAAATCAGGAGTACGTTCGAAGTCATGGGGATTGCAACAACCGCACTGACACCGATAGAGCAGACCGCATTTATCACCGAGTACGCCAGGGCACTCGACAGCCAATGGTCGCGGCCCATCCTGGGTGACACGCTCGCACACGAGGTGGTCGGCAAGATCGACTACGACTTTGCCGGACTTGGCGTGCAGACCAGCGTGCTCTGCCACGCCGCGCTGCGCGCCAAGATGCTCGACGACCGGGTGCGCGACTTCATCAAGCGACATCCCGACGCCGTCGTGGTGGACCTCGGCGCCGGGCTGGACAGCGGTCCCTACCGCGTGGGTCCGCCACCGTCGGTGGACTGGTACGCCGTCGACCTCCCCGGAATCACCGCGCTGCGCGACAAGGTGCTGCCCGACCGTCCCGGCACACACTCGGTGCCGGTGTCGTTGGCCGACGAGCACTGGCCGGACGCGATCCCGGCGGATCGTCCGACCATGCTCACCGCCGACGGGCTGTTCGCCTTCCTGACCGAGCCTGTGATCGCCGGGATCTTCCGGCGGATCACCGACCATTTCCGGTCCGGCGAGCTCGCATTCAACGACTACGGTGGCATCGGCTGGGTAAGCCGCCTGGCGATCAAGCTCTACCCGCGGAGGATGTTCAAGGACATCGGGAGCCAGTGGGGGTACCTGGGCTTCAAGGACGCGCACCACCCCGAGACGTGGAACCCGCGGATGCGGCTGGTGGAGGAAACCAGCATGACGCATGCGCCCGAGGTTGATCTCTTCCCGACCTGGCTGCGGATCGCCACCCGGCTGTCCGGCAAGTTCAAGGCGAGCGCCCGCCACGGACGAATCCTGCGCTACGCGTTCTAAGTTCGCACCCAGAGTCGGAACTAGGCCAGCCGGACGGGAAGCGACTGGACGGCGACACCGACGATCGCCGCCGGACCCGCGCTCATCCAGGTCGGTTCGCCGGTGATCTCGATGACGTCGAAACGGCGCAGCAGCGCGCCGATCATCACCTTTAGCGCACGGAAAACGTTTCCCAGTCGCGATTCGCCTGTTCCACCTCCCGATGGCCGAGTACGGCCCAGAACTCAATGTCGCTCCTGTACGCGGGCACATGCGTCCGCGGGTGCCAGAGAACCGGTCCCACCTCGCGCAACTCCGCGTACAGCTCATGCGGTATCCCGTTCCGGTACAGGGACGGGTCGAGCAGGTCGACATCGAGCACTTCGCCGGTCGCCATGCGTTTCTCCCCGTCAGCCGAACAATCCGTTGAGCTCGCCGAAAGACGCGGCCCCAGCCAATCCCGCGAACGAGCCTGCCTCTGCAAGCTGGCGTGCGGCAGAAAGGAACGCACCCCATGCGACCCGTGACAGAGCGGATCCGACGCTGATTCGCCGAACGCCAAGCTCCGCAAGGTCGTTCACCGTCAGCCCGGTGTCGGATGCCATCAACACGTTCACCGGGTACGGATTCAGCGCGTCTACCAACGACGCGATGTCCTCTCGGGTGCGCACCCCGGGCGCGTACACCACCTCGGCGCCAGCCTCGGCGAACGCCTGCAGTCGCCTGATGGCCTCGCGCAGCGGTTCCGGGTGACCGAGGAGGAAGCATTCCGCCCGAGCAGTCAGCAGCACGTCGGCCCCCGACTCGTCGATCGCGGACCGGGCCGCGCGGACCCGCTCGACCGCCTCGGCCAATGGATACAGCGGAGCATCGGAACTAGCAGTGGCGTCCTCGATGGATAGTCCGGCGACTCCGGCCGCGACGCAGCGCGCAACGTTGACCGCCAGCCCCTCCAGATCGTCGGCATAGCCGGCTTGAAAATCCGCGTTGACCGGCAGATCCACCGCGTCCACGATCTCCGCGATGTTGCCGAGGACCGCGTCGACACCCAGCGCGGTCGGCGAATCAGGCAACCCTCGCGCAAAGCTAACGCCCGCGCTGGTGGTCGCCAGCGCCGGAAAACCCATCGCCGCCAACGCGATCGCCGTTCCGGCGTCCCACGGATTCGGGATGACGAAGCACCCCTGCTCGTGGAGCTGGCGGAAAGTCATCAGCCCAGGCAGCCCGGACCCAGCAGCGCCTTCAAGTCGCCCATCAAGGCCGACGACGGTGTCACCCGCAGTGAGGCATCCAGCTCCAGCGTGGTGATGCGCTCACCGCTGATCAGCCGCAGATGCACCTGTGAGGTGCCGGGATGCTGAGCCAGCACCTGCTTGAGCGCGGTGACCTTGTCGACGGTGCACTGCCGTGTCGGCAGGCTCACCGCCAGCGGGCGGTCCACCGGGGCATCCGAAAAGTCTGGCACCACAAGGTCGTTGGCGATCAGGCAGATCCGGTCGTCCTGAATTCTGACCTTGGCGCTGACCAGCACCACGGCGTCGTCAATGATCTCCGCGCCGTAGCTCGAGTAGGTGTGCGGGAAGAACATCACTTCGATGCCGCCGGTCAGATCCTCCAATTGCGCTGATGCCCAGGGCATCCCGTTCTTGTTGACGCGGCGGTTCACCCCGGCCAGTATTCCGCCGACGCGCACCTGGGCGTCGTTCGGGATGTCGCCGTCCAGGATCGACGGAATCGCGGTGTCCACCTGCATCGTCAGCAGGTGCGCGACACCGTTGAGCGGGTGACCGGACACGTACAGCCCGAGCATCTCTCGCTCCAGCGCCAGCTTGTGCTTGTCGTCCCATTCCTCTTCGGGAACCTTGATGGTGAACACCGCGTCGGTGGCGGTGTCGGCCCCGCCGAACAGGTCGAACTGGCCCATCGCCTCGGCCTTCTTGGTGCCCAGCACCGATTCGACGGCGTCGGTGTGCACCAGGAACAAGCCCTTGCGCGGATGGCCCAGCGAGTCGAACGCACCCGCCTTGATCAGCGACTCGGTGACCTTCTTGTTGCACGGGCCGATGTCGATCTTGTTGAGGTAGTCGGAGAAGTCGATGAACTTGCCCTTCTCCGTCCGCGAACCGATCAGCGACGCAACGACATTCGATCCGACATTACGCACGGCGCCGAGCCCGTAGCGGATGTCCTCGGCGACCGAGGCGAAGTTCAGGCCGGACTCGTTGACGTCCGGCGGCAGCACGGTGATGCCGAGCTTGCGGCAGTCGGCCAGGTACACCGCCGCCTTGTCCTTGTCGTCGCCGACCGACGTCAGCAGGCCGGCCATGTACTCGGCCGGGTAGTTCGCCTTGAGGTAGCGCCGTCCAGTACGACACCAGACCGTAGCCGGCGGCGTGTGACTTGTTGAACGCGTAATCGGCGAACGGAAGCACGGTGTCCCATAGCGACTTGATCGCTGCAGCCGAGAACCCGTTGGCCTTCATGCCTTCGGAGAAGCCCTCGTACTCCTTGTCGAGCACCTCACGCTTCTTCTTGCCCATGGCTTTACGCAAAATGTCTGCTCGCGCGAGCGAGTAGCCGGCGACCTTCTGCGCAATGCGCATGATCTGCTCTTGGTAGACGATCAGGCCGTAGGTCTCGGCCAGGATCTCCTGGAGCGGTTCGGCCAGCTCCGGGTGGATGGGCCGGATGGCCTGGCGGCCGTTCTTGCGGTCGGCGTAGTCGTTGTGGGCGTTCATGCCCATCGGCCCGGGCCGGTACAGCGCGATCACGGCGACCACATCTTCGAACCCGGTTGGCTGCATGCGGCGCAGCAGATCGCGCATCGGTCCGCCGTCGAGCTGGAACACGCCGAGCGTGTCGCCGCGGCCGAGCAATTCGTAGGTGGGGCCGTCGTCGAGTGCCACCGACTCGAGGTCGAGTTCAATCCCCCTGTTGGCCTTGATGTTCTCCAGTGCGTCGCCGATGATCGTCAGGTTCCGCAGGCCGAGAAAGTCCATCTTCAACAGGCCGATGGCCTCGCACGACGGGTAGTCCCAGCCGGTGATGATGGCGCCGTCCTGCGGCCGCTTCCACAGCGGGATCGCCTCCGTCAGCGGCTCGGAGCTCATGATCACCGCGCAGGCGTGCACGCCGGCGTTGCGGATCAGGCCCTCGAGGCCGCGGGCGGTCTCGTAGATGGTGCGAACGTCTGGATCGGCGTCGATGAGGCCACGCACCTCGGCGGCTTCCTTGTACCGCTCGTGGGTCGGGTCGGTGATGCCCGACAGCGGAATGTCCTTGGCCATGATGGCAGGCGGCAGCGCCTTGGTGATCCGGTCGGCGATCGCGAAGCCCGGCTGACCGTAGTGTATTCGGGCCGAATCCTTTAGCGCGGCTTTGGTTTTGATGGTGCCGAACGTGATCACCTGCGCGACCCGGTCGTGGCCCCACTTGTCGGCTGCGTAGCGCACGATCTCACCGCGGCGGCGGTCGTCGAAGTCGATGTCGATGTCGGGCATCGAGGCGCGCTCCGGGTTGAGAAAGCGCTCGAACAGCAGCCCGTGCTCGATCGGGTCGATGTCGGTGATGCGCAGCGCGTAGGCGACCAGCGAGCCCGCGGCCGACCCCCGGCCGGGGCCGACCCGGATGTCCACCGACCGCGCGTAGTTCACCAGGTCGGCGACGATCAGGAAGTACGAGGGATAACCCTTGCCGCAGATGACCTGAATCTCATACGCGGCGCGCTCGACGTACTCGGATGGCACCCCGGCCGGGAACCGCCGCGCCAGCCCGGCGTCCACCTCGTGTCGCAGCCACGATGCCTGGTCGTGTCCGTCGGGCACCGGGAAGACCGGCATGCGGTCGCGGGGCGCCCACACGTCCTCGTACGACTGCACGCGCTCGGCGATGAGCAGCGTCGAGTCGCACGCCCCGGGGATCTCGTCGTCCCACAGTGACCGCATTTCGGCGGCGGACTTCAGATAGTAGCCATCGCCGTCGAATTTGAACCGGTTGGGATCCGACAGTGTCTTGCCGGTCTGCACGCACAGCAGCGCCTCGTGGTTGTGAGCGGCGTCGCGGGTGACGTAGTGACAGTCGTTGGTGGCCAGTGCCGGAATGTCCAGTTTCCGGCCGATCTCCAGCAACCCGTCGCGGACCCGCCGCTCGATCTGCAGGCCGTGGTCCATCAACTCCAGGAAGTAGTTGTCCGGGCCGAAGATCTCGCGCCACCGCGCGGCCGACTCCAGCGCCTCACGGTCGTGACCCAGCCGCAGCCGGGTCTGGACCTCTCCGGACGGGCAGCCGGTGGTGGCGATGATGCCCGCGGCGTGCTCGGCGACCATCTCGGCGTCCATCCTCGACCACTTGCCGAGCTGGCCCTCGAACGACGCCAGCGACGACAGCCTGAACAGGTTACGCACGCCCGTCGCGTTCTCCGCGACCATCGTCAGGTGGGTGTAGGAGCCGCTGCCCGACACGTCGTCGGCCTTCTGGCCGGGATCGCCCCACAGGATGCGCCGGGTGTCGAAGCGGGATCCTGGCGCGATGTATGCCTCCACGCCGATGATCGGCTTGATCCCGGCCACGGTCGCCAGGTTGTAGAACTCGCTGGCGCCGAACATGTTTCCGTGGTCGGTCATGCCGATCGCCGGCATCTCCAGGCGCTGGGCCTCGGCCAGCATGGGAGCGATCTTCGCGGCACCATCCAGCATCGAATACTCGGTGTGGTTATGCAGGTGCACGAAGGACGACCGATGAGCACTTGCGCGAACGAGCAGACGGACCCGAGTTCATAGGGACGCCAGTCTATGACCGCCCACCGACGAGCACGGGCGTGTCGCGGTGCGTGTCTCGCAACCGTCCGGCTATCCGGCAAACCGCCTCGCGCTCGGCTCCAACGGCAGGGCCAGACCGTCAGCGGACTAGCGAGGCCAGCCGGTCGCGCAGGTAGTCGGCGACGCCGGGGTCGGTGGTCAGCTCGATGGCGGTGCGGTAGGCGTCCGCGGCGGCGTCGGTCCGGCCGGCCTGCGCCAACAGGTGCGCCCGGGTGGTCCACGCGGGCTGGAAGCGCTCGGCCGCCGGGTCGTCGATCGCGTCCAGCGCACGCAGCCCGGCGTCCGGTCCGTCGATCTGGCCCTCCACCGCGGCCAGCGCCACCGCCGCGCCCAGCGACGGCGCCACCTCCAGCAGCCCCCGGTGCAGCGTGCGCAGCGCCTCGACGTCGACATCTCCCCCCGACGCCCTGCTGCAGTGCGCCGACTGGATCGCCGCCTCGTACTGGAAGCGGCCGGGCCGCCCGAAACCGTGGGCGCGTCGCAACAGGCCCTCGCCCCGAGCGATCAGCGTCGAGTCCCAGCGCGTGGTGTCCTGCTCGTCGAGCGGGACGAACCGGCCCGCGGTGCTGCGCCGCGCGGGCCGCCGGGCCTCCGACAGGCACACCAGCGCCGCCAACCCGAGCACCTCCGGCTCGTCGGGCAGCAGTTCGGCCAGCACCAACGCCAGGTGCAGCGCCTCCGCGGACAGTGTTTCGATCGGTGCGCCCTGGCCGCCGAGTTGCCAGTCGATCGCGTACGCGCCGTAGACCGCCTCCAGCACCGCAGGCAGCCGCTCGTCGAGGTCGGCGCGCCCGGGCAGCACGAACGGGATGCCCGCATCGCGAATGCGCTTCTTTGCCCGCACCAACCGCTGGGCCATGGCGGCCTGCGGCACCGCGAAGGCCTCGGCGACGGCGGCAGCATCGACGCCGAGCACCACCTGCAGCATGAGCGGGGTGCGGATGTTGGCCGCGATGGCGGGGTGGGCGCACACCAGCATCAGCTCCAGTCGCCTGTCGGGAATGTCCGGCATGTCCGCAATATCACTGAGTTCGGTTGGGCTGTCGTCGGTTTCGCCGAGCGGCTCGGTCATCCGGTAGGCGTGTGACTTCCACATGTCGCGCAGTCTGTTGCGGGCGACGGTGATCAGCCACGCCTCGGGATTGGCCGGGATCCCGTCGTCCGGCCACCGGTCAAGTGCGCGTTCCAGCGCATCGGCCAGCGCGTCCTCGGCGGCGGCGATATCCCGGGTCGGGGCCGCAAGCACGGCGAGCAGCCGACCGTAGGAATCGCGAACCACGTCGGCTACCCGCCGTTGGGCCGTTACGGTCTTCGCGCAAGCGGCTCATCCTCGCCGTTACGGGTTGTACCACCCGCGGTCGGCGGCGTATGTCCGTGCCACCGGGCGGATTTCGATGGAGCCCCAGTCGTTGGCCGGGTTGCGCTGCGCCCATTTCAGCGCCTCGTCCAGGTTGGCCACCTCGATGACGAAGATGCCGCCGAGACGTTCCTTGGTGTCGGCGAACGGGCCGTCCTGGATCTCCGGCTTGCCGTTGCGGGCGGTCACCGTGGTGGTGGCCACGACCGGTTCGAGCACCTCGGTGTCGATGAGCACCCCGGCGGCCTGCAGGTCGTCGGCGTACGCCTGGAATGCCGCCATCGCTGGGGCCATGTCCTCTTCGGTGAGCCCGATCTCGCTGGCTTCCTGGTAGTGCATCAACAGGCAGTACCGCATGATGTGAACCTCCTCGGTGTTGTCGATGGTGTCACCGGTATGACGATTGGAGCGCGGCGCGATCGACACGGGCCCGCCTCAACGCATCGCCGCTGAACACCAGCAGCGCCAGCCAGATCAGCGCGAAGCCGAGCCATCGGCCGACCGGCATCGGCTCGTGGCCGACGAACACTCCCCAGGCCATCTGCAGTGCGGGGTTGAGGTAGAACAGCAGCCCGAGCGTGACCAGCGGCAGGCGTTGCGCGGCCACCGCGAAGAGCAGCAGCGGAATCGCCGTCACCGGCCCGGCCAGCAGCATCAATGCCGTGTGGCCCGGCCCGAGGTTGACGAAGTGGGCCTGGTGCACGATCTCCAGCCAGATCAGGAACCCGACCGCCACCGGCAGCGCCCACAGCGTCTCCACCGCCACGCTGACCCGCGGGTCCGCATCGACCACCTTCTTGACCAGCCCGTAGAGGCCGAACGACACGGCCAGCACGAGCGCGATGTAGGGCACCTCGCCCACCTCCGCGGTCAGTATCGCGACCGCGACGACCGCGAGCGTCAGCGCCACAAGCTGCCACCGGTTGAGCCGTTCGCGAAAGATCACGACCCCGAGTGCCACGCTGATCAGGGGGTTGATGAAGTAGCCGAGGGCGGCGTCCACCACGTGTCCGTGGGTGACGGCCCAGATATAGGTGCCCCAGTTGATCGCGATTAAGGCCGAGGCGGCCAGCAGTTGCAGCCAGGTGCGTGCGCTGAGCCGGCGCAGGTCACCGAGCCTGCGCGCCGCCACCAGGACCACCAGCAGGAAGACCGCGCTCCACACGAAGCGATGGGCCAGCACCTCCGGCGCGCTGGCCGGCAGCAATAACAGGAAGAAACCCGGGCACAACCCCCACCACACGTAGGCGCCGGCACCGAACAACAGCCCGGAGCGCCGCCGCCCGTCGTCGCTCACAGTTCTCCCCCGCGAGCGGGAGGTGCCCCCAGGTTGCGCAGCACGTCCAGCGCGTGCTGCAGGTCGGACGGATACGGGCTGGTGATCTCGATGCGGCGGCCGTCGGCGGGGTGCAAGAACGCCAGCGACCGCGCATGCAGCCATTGCCGTTCCAGGCCAAGCTTTTTCGCAAGCACCGGGTCGGCGCCGTAGGTGAGGTCGCCTGCGCACGGGTGGTGCAACGCGGCGAAATGCACCCGAATCTGGTGTGTGCGGCCGGTTTCCAGCTCCACGTCGAGCAGGCTCGCGGCCTGGTGTGCTTCCAGCGTGTCGTAGTGCGTGATGCTGTGCCGACCCCCTTGGGTGACCGCAAACTTCCAGTCGTGCCCGCGGTGCCTGCCGATCGGCGCATCGATGGTTCCGCTGGACGGATCCGGATGTCCTTGCACCAGTGCGTGATAGCGCTTGTCGACGGTGCGCTGCTTGAACGCCCGCTTGAGCACGGTGTAGGCGCGTTCGGAGAGCGCCACCACCATCACGCCCGATGTGCCGACGTCGAGGCGGTGCACGATGCCCTGCCGCTCGTGGATGCCTGAGGTGGTTATCCGGTAGCCGGCAGCGGCCAGCCCGCCGAGTACCGTCGGCCCGTGCCAGCCGACCGTGGCGTGCGCGGCGACGCCGGCCGGTTTGTCGACCGCGACGATGTCGTCGTCGGAGTACAGAACGGTCATGCCTTCGATGTCTACCGGCGTATTCTCCAGCGGCGCAGGCGCTTCGGGCAGCCGCACCTCCAGCCACGCACCCGGTGTCAGACGATCGGACTTGCCGACCGGACTCCCGTCCAGGTCGACGCCGCCATCCTCGGCCAGCGCCGCGGCGGCGGTACGGGACAGGCCGAGCAGCCGTGCCAGCCCGGCGTCGACACGCATGCCCGCCAGTCCTTCCGGAACGGGCATCGACCGGGTGTCCATCAGGAGGGGTCGGCCTTACGTCGGCCAACGGCTTCGGATTCGCCGCCCGGCTTGCGCCGGCCGACGGTGTCGAAGTCGAACCCGAACAGCGACAGGGCAACCAGCAGGATCGCCCCGCCCACCACCGCGGGGTCGGCGACGTTGAACACCGGCCACCAGCCGATGGACAGGAAGTCGACGACATGCCCACGCAGCGGCCCCGGTGACCGGAAGAACCGGTCGACCAGGTTGCCCAGCGCGCCGCCCAAGATCATGCCGAGGCCGATGGCCCACCACGGCGAGACGAGTCGCCTGCCCATCCAGATGATGCCGATCACCACACCGCTGGCGATCAGCGTCAGAACCCAGGTGTATCCGGTGGCCATCGAGAACGCGGCGCCGGAGTTGCGCACCAGCGTCCACGTCACGGTGTCGCCGATGATCGACACCGACTCTCCGGGCGTCAGCAGCTTGACCGCGAGCACCTTGGTGACGATGTCGAGCGCCAGCACCACGGCGGCGACGGCGAGCAACAGGCGGATCCGGCGGCGGGTCCGCGGCGCGTTGTCCACCGCGGAAGTCACCGGCTCGCTCTGGCCAGCCGTTTCATCAGTCACTCCCCCATCATCCCAAAGGCCGATTTGCAATGATGAGGGGCGTGAGCCGCCTCGTCGTCATTACCACCGGCGGCACGATCGCGAGCAGCGCCGACGATCATGGGGTGAAGCGGCCAACCAGCACCGGCGCCGACTTGGTTTCCGGGCTCGACGTGGAGGTCGTCGATCTGATGGCGGTCGACAGTTCGCAACTGACGCCTGCCGACTGGGACAGGATCGGCGCGGCGATCACGTCGGCCTCGGACGCCGACGGCGTTGTGATCACCCACGGCACCGACACCATGGAGGAAACGGCGCTGTGGCTGGAGCTGACCTACGACGGCACCCCCCTGTCGTGATCACCGGTGCGCAGCGCAGCGCGGACGCACCGGACGCCGACGGACCACGCAATCTGCGCGACGCGCTGACCGTGGCGGCCAGCCCGCAGGCCCGGGGCCAGGGTGTGCTGGTGAGCTTCGCGGGGACGGTGTGGCAGCCGCTGGGGCTGCAGAAGGTCGCGATGACCGATCTCGGCGGCTTCGCCGGTGTGGCGGTCGGATCGGTCGCTGATGGCCACTTCAACCCTGCGGCCTCGAAGGATCGGCCGTTCCTCGGCGCGCTGTCGGCCCCGGTCGCGCCGCGGGTGGACATCCTCGCGGTGTACCCGGGAGGTGACGCGGTGGCGATTGACGCATGCGTCGCGGCCGGCGCGCGCGGAATCGTGCTGGAGGCGCTGGGCTCCGGCAATGCGGGCAGCGCGGTGATCGAGGCGGTGCGGCGGCACTGCCGCGACGGTGTGGCGGTGGCGGTGTCGACGAGGGTGCCCGGCGGCCGGGTCAGCGCCGGCTACGGACCCGGCCGCGAGTTGGTGGAGTCCGGGGCGGTGATGGTGCCGCGACTGCGGCCCGCGCAGGCCCGGGTGCTGTTGATGGCGGCGCTGGCGAGCGGCTCACCCGTCGAGGATGTCGTCGCCCGCTGGGGCTGAGCGGGCCGCCAAGGCGCTGACATAGTCCGACCAGTCCAGGCTGTCGACGGGGTTGGCGCGGTCGATCTCCGGGGTGCTGTCGGGAAACGTGTGCACCGGCCCTGGCCCTGTGCTGCGGGTCTCGAAACGCACAGTCATGACCCCGTGACCGGCGCCCTGGATCCAGCCGTGGCCGTATTCGGTGTGGACGACGTCGTCGCCGATACGCCAGGCCGGAGCCGTCGCCGTGGCTTCGGTGAGTGTCTGCGGTAGGCCCGTGTCGGACAGCTCTTCGGCCACCAACTCCAGGTCAGGGAACAACGACTCCTGGCGAACCTCCGACAGCCCCGAAAACCCAACGCCGACAAGGCGAATGGGGCCGAGCTCGAGGGGATCGAGCAGTAGCCGGCGTGCTGTCGCGATCAACGTTGCGGCGTCGGTGGTGGCGTACGGCAGGGTCGCGGAGCGGGTCAGGGTGCTCATGTCGGACTTCTTGAGCTTGACAGTGACGGTGCGCGCGCCGCGGCCATCCTTCTCGAGACGGGCGTGCGCGTGCTCTCCGATGGGGCCGGCCGCCTCGCGCAACTGGTCCAGAGTGGTCAGGTCCTCGGGAAATGTGGATTCGGCGCTGATCTGTTTTGCCGGCCCGTTCTCGGCGACGGGCCGGTCATCGATCCCTCGGGCCAGCTGATGCAGCGCAGGCCCGACGGTCCCGCCCAGGATGTTGGCCGCCTCGGCGTCAGACAGCGCGGCGAAGGCGCCGACGGTCTCGATGCCCAGCCGGTGCAGCTTCTCCTCGGCGACCGGACCGATCCCCCACAGTCGACGAACTGGCAGGCCGGCCAGCAGCACGCGTTCCTCGTCGCGGCGCACCACCCGGATGCCGTCGGGTTTGGCCAGCCCGGAGGCGATCTTGGCGATCTGCTTGCCGGACCCCGCCCCGACGGACGCGACCAGCCCGGTCTCATTGCGGATCTTGGCCCGCACGGCCTCGCAGAAGACCTCCACGTCCTCCGCGGTGGCGCCTGCGAGTTCTGCGGGCTCGCCGAAGGCCTCATCGAACGACAACTGCTCCAGCACCGGCACCACCGTGCGGACGGTGTCCAGCACACGGCGGCTGGCCACGCCGTAGACCACGCCGCGAGGCGGCAGCACAACCGCCGTCGCGCCGACCAGGCGGCGGGCCTGATGCATCGGCATCGCCGATCGCGCGCCATACACCCGGGACTCGTAACTGGCACCGGCGACCACGCCGCGTCCGCCCAGCCCGCCGACGAGCACCGGGCGTCCCCGCAGCGTCGGGCGGGTCAGTTGCTCGACCGACGCGAAGAACGCGTCCATGTCGAGGTGCAGGACCCAGCGAGCGGCCACAACTGCCGATGCTAGGGCGCTAGCCTCGCGCTCATGACGCGACAGGCCCGCGACGTGAGCGAGTTCGGTCTGTGGGTCGACCATTTCGAACAGAACGTGGACGTGCACGAGGTGCGCCGTCCGTACTGCGCCGCTAGGCCTTGGCGATCGCCACCCGCACGCCGTCGCCGATGTCGGTGCCGTCGGCCGGCTCGCCGAACTCGAAGCTGGTCGCCAGGATCTCCCGCGCGATCAGGTCGGCGTGCGTGCGCGCCCACGCGTCGCGCTCTGCGGGCACTTGAATGACCACCGCGATGCGATCGGACACGTCCAGGCCCGTCGCCCTGCGCAGCTCCTGCAGCTCACGGATGCGGTCCTTGGCCCAACCCTCGGCCTCCAACTCGGGGGTGACGGTGCCGTCGAGCACCACCAGTCCCGATCCCTCGGGCAGCGCCGCGATGAACTCCTGCTCGGGTCGAGCTCCGCTGCGCTTCGTCTCCCGTGGGTCGGCCGCCACCAACCTCGAACTGAATTCCTCGGGCAGCAGCACCGCCGGGCCCGCGGTCAGCGTGCCGTCGGCGTTGACTACGCCCTCGCCCGCCTTCACGGCCTTGATCGCGGCCTGCACGTCCTTGCCAAGGCGGGGACCCGCCTCGCGGGCGTTGACCGTCAGCTCGAAGCGCCCGTAGTTGGCGATGTCGTCGGTGAGCTCGACGTCCTTCACATTGAGCTCGTCGGCGATGAGGTCGACGAAGGGCTCAAGGCGCTGCGGGTTCTCCACGGCGACAGTGAGTTTGGGCAGCGGCAGCCGCACTCGCAGCTTCTCGGCCTTGCGTAGCGAGGACGCCGCCGAGGCCACCTCGCGTACCAGGTCCATCGTCGCGACCAGGTCGGCGTCGTGCGGCAGGTCGCCCGCCTCCGGCCAGTCGGTCAGATGCACCGAGCGCTCGCCGGTGATGCCGCGCCAGATCACCTCGGTGGTCAGCGGAAGCAGCGGCGCGGCCAGCCTGGCGGCCACCTCCAACACGGTGTGCAGGGTATCGATGGCGTCGGGATCCTCTTCCCAGAACCGCGAACGAGACCGTCGCACATACCAATTCGTCAGCGCGTCGGTGAACTGACGCAGCTCGTCGCAAGCGCCGGAGATGTCGCAGACTTCCATCGATTCGGTGAGATCGTCGCGTAGCTGCGCGAGCTTGGCCAGGATGTAGCGGTCCAGCACATGCGCCGAATTCGTGCGCCAGGTGCCCTTCTTCGGCGCGTACAGCGCCAGGAACGTGTACGCGTTCCAGAACGGCAACAGCACCTGCCGAACGCCCTCGCGGATGCCCTGTTCGGTGACGATCAGGTTGCCGCCCCGCAGGATCGGCGATGCCATCAGGAACCAGCGCATCGCGTCAGAGCCGTCGCGGTCGAAGACCTCGGTGACGTCGGGATAGTTGCGGAGCGACTTGCTCATCTTCTGGCCGTCGTTGCCCAGCACAATGCCGTGCGCCGAGACCGTGCGAAACGCCGGGCGGTCGAACAGCGCAGTGGCCAGCACGTGCAGGGTGTAGAACCAGCCGCGGGTCTGCCCGATGTATTCGACGATGTAGTCACCCGGGTTATGGCCGTCGACCTGCTTGTCAGGGTCGACGGATTCAACACCGTCGAACCAGTCGACGTTCTCGAATGGGTAGTGCACCTGGGCGTAGGGCATCGAGCCGGAGTCGAACCACACGTCGAACACGTCGGGGATGCGCCGCATCGTCGAACGGCCGGTTGGGTCGTCCGGGTTCGGGCGGGTCAGCTCGTCGATGTAGGGCCGGTGCAGGTTGGTCGGGCGGACGCCGAAGTCGCGCTCGAGTTCGTCGAGGCTGCCGTAGACGTCGATGCGCGGATGGGCCGGGTCGTCGGAGACCCACACCGGAATCGGCGTGCCCCAGTACCGGTTTCGGGAGATCGACCAGTCTCGCGCGCCCTGCAGCCACTTGCCGAACTGGCCGTCCTTGACGTGTTCGGGATACCAGGTGATGTCCTGGTTGATCTCGACCATCCGGTCGCGGAACTCGGTGACCTTGACGAACCACGACGAAACCGCCCGGTAGATCAAAGGATTCCGGCAGCGCCAGCAGTGCGGGTAAGAGTGTTCGTAGGTTTCGTGGCGCAATAACACCGCGCCGTTCTGCGCTACCGGCCCGCCCTGGTTCTTCAGGTCGCGGATGATCTGCGGATTGGCGTCGAAGACATGTTGGCCGGCGTAGTCCGGCACCGTCTCGTCGAACCGGCCCTTGGAGTCGACCGGCGTGACAGCGACGATGCCCGCGGCCTGGCCCGTCGCCATGTCGGGCTCGCCGTAGGCCGGTGACATGTGCACGATGCCGGTGCCGTCCTCGGTGGAGACGAAGTCGCCGGGCAACACCTGAAAACTGTTGGGCGCGTCCATGAAGTACGGGAACGGCGGCAGGTACCGCGCGCCGAGGAGGTCCCGACCGGTGTAGCTCGCTACGATTTCGGGATCTTCGCCGAGTTCCCGCGCGTACGCAGCCAGGCGCGCACGCGCCAGCACATAGCGCCGCTCCCCCGACTTCACCAGCACGTACTCGACGTCCGGATTGACCGCCACCGCCTGGTTGGACGGCAGCGTCCACGGCGTCGTCGTCCAAACTAATAGGAAAGCGCCGACTAGCCCTTTTGCCCCTTCGCCGTTACCGCCTACAACCTTGAATCCGACCGTGATGGCCGGGTCCTGACGGCTCTGGTAAACGTCGTCGTCCATCCGAAGTTCGTGGCTGGACAGCGGAGTCTCGTCGTTCCAGCAGTACGGCAGCACCCGATAGCCCTCGTAGGCCAGGCCCTTGTCCCACAGCTGCTTGAACGCCCAGATCACCGACTCCATGAAGCCGAGATCCAATGTCTTGTAGTCGTTCTCGAAGTCGACCCATCGCGCCTGGCGGGTGACGTATGCCCGCCATTCGTTCGTGTAGCGCAGCACCGACGCGCGGCAGGCATCGTTGAACTTCTCGATGCCCATCTCTTCGATCTGCGACTTGTCGGTGATGCCGAGCTGCCGCTGGACTTCGAGTTCGGCAGGCAGCCCGTGAGTGTCCCAGCCGAAGCGGCGTTCCACCTTGTATCCGCGCATGGTGCGATACCGCGGCACGATGTCCTTGACGTAGCCGGTCAGCAGGTGGCCGTAGTGGGGCAGGCCGTTGGCGAAGGGCGGCCCATCGTAGAACACGTATTCCGGCGCACCGTCCCGGCGCGCGACGCTGGCGCGGAAGGTGTCGTCGCTGTCCCAGTACTCCAGGACATCGGTTTCGAGCGCCGGAAAGTTCGGCGCGCCGCCTGCCGGCTTTGGATAGGTGGTCACGGTCGTGCGTCGTCTCCTGTGCCAGATGTCGCTGGCCTTCCAGCTCCGGAAGCCCAGGTCTCGTTCAGGGCACGGGGACGACGACGCGCCGGTGCGCGGACGCCGCGGTACCACCCCGCTTGCGCACGTGTGTGCGCCGCTCAACTTTTGGCTGTGACGGGCCTACCCGTTCGGGTCTACTGAGCCAGACTGTTGGGCCTGAGCTGTTCTTCCGAAGGCTCCCCGGTGATGGCCGGATCAGCGCCGATACTTGAAGATTCTAGCGACTCAGTTGCCGACGGCCATCGGCGCATCCACCGGCGGGATCGCTTCCGACGTCAGCTCGATCAGCGCGAGCGGCAGCTGCTCCGCCAACTCCTCCACGGTGCTCCGGTGGAAGCTGCGGGTGTCATACCACCAATCCAGCTGCACCAGGTCGGCCGTGCGATACGCCCGAAGCTCGAGGGCGTGGCGCACTCCGGGCTCCGTGCCGAGATAGGAGAAGAAGATCTCGGCTGGCGTTTTCGCTGCGAGCTTCGGCGCGCCTGGGCCGGCCGCCAACGTGCGGTGCACAGCGGCCAGCGACTCCGTCGCGGTTGCAAAGCCTGCGGATGTGCACCTCAGCGGAACCGACCCGCTGTGCCCTGCGACGTCAACGGGGACAACACCCTCGCCGATGGTTCGCGCGATCGTGAGGCCTAAAGCCGCAAGGAGGATTTCCTCGATGGCGACGCCGAGATACCACTGTGCGCCGTCCAGCTCCCCTGTCAGCGTGCTGTTCAGGGGTGCCGACAGCTTCGCTAGATCGTCGGTTTGGGGCGGCTCGGCGGTCTCGTAGTCGACTACCCGCAAGCTGCCTCTGGCAAAGTCCTGAGTCAACATGGAGCTAACAGTACCCCAATGTCCCAAAAATGGGAGACCTCTCCCAAAAGTGTGACACCCACGTCAATAACAGCAACCGTTTCCGGCATTCGGTTGGCACTGCCCATTTCCGGGAGAAAGGTTTACAGTGAAGCGGTGCCACGTACAGATGAGAATGGTCGGCAGCTAAAAGCCCTGCTCGACTACCTTCTTGACGGTGACATCGACGCGAAAGACATCTACGACGCACTCGGGGTGTCTAGCAGCACCTACTATCGCCGAATCAAGGACGCTGACTATCCCGACGCCGAGGAGCTGCGCCGGGTAGCCGATCGGTTCGGCCTCAGCTATCCCGACTTGCAGGTCCGGTTCGGGTTGATGAGCCACCAAGAGGTGCAAAGATACTTCGAAGCAGCCGGGGCGGTAGCAACCGAGGAGACGCGGAGAGTTCGGCCACCGAAACTGTCCGAATTGACGCCTCGCCAAGACGCTCCGCCGCTGTAGAATTCTGCTGGAACGAACTCAGCCGCAAAGGCAATACCAATGGCCCTCGCAACACTCCTAGCGCTCACGATCACGTGCATCGCATGGAGCCTGTGGATTCGGCGCGTGACGTGGACGTGCCGATGGGAGGTTGCCGCCACTCTGAACATCGCACTGCAGGGTGCGGCCGTGCTGCTGATGTCCCCGCTGGCTTCGGAGACGCTCGGGCACTGGCTGCATGACCTCACCGGGAAGTGGAACCTCGAGGACTACATCGGCCACGACTGCTACATCGTCGCGGCGTCTGCGATCGTCTACAACTCGTTGGGCAGGCTGCAGGACGACAACGCCATGCAGAGGTCGTTCAAGCAGTACGTCGAGCGGCCTGCCACGCTGTGTATCCCGCTGCTGCTGGTGACGTTCTCGGTCGGTAACGGGGCAAGGATCTACAAGCCGGACTTCTTCGACGTCCCGACCGACTTCTGGCTGAACCTGTACTGGCTGCTGCTCTGCGGCACCCTGATCTATCTGCTGGGCTATGGCATCCGGGCCTTGCTGGTGCTGCGCAAGGACCCGCGGTCCCGAACGATCGCCAACCTCTATCTCGTCGCCTCGGCCAGCGGCATCATGGCATGCCTCGTGCGGATCACCACCGCCTACGTGACGCCGGTCCAGGCGCTGGAGGGCGGCAACCTGGTCTGGTTCTTCGCCTGCCTGTGCGGCGCCGGATTCGCGCTCGCCTCGGCGCACTCGTGGCGAATAAAGACGAAGTGGTTCACAAAAGTCTCTCGTTGACGCCAGTAATGTGCCGGCTATGGCCGACCCGTTGACGGAGGAACAGCAACAGAAGCGTCGCAAGGCGGTAGCCGAACTGATGCCGCAGACACCGTTCATGTCGAATCCGCGGGTTCCCGCGACGACGACGGTCCCACCGGCGCGGGCAAGGGCGACCGCCTGCGCGAACGCGGTCGGCGCCTTCGCGGCAGCCAGGCCAGTCGCTCGGCGTCTCGGGCCCCGACCTGGTCAGCATGACGAATCCGGCGCACGACCTCGTCCGCGGTCGGCGACGAGCAGGGCCAGTCGCTCGGCGTCTCGGGCCCCGACCCGGTCACCATGACGAATCCGGCGCCGGCCTCTTTCGCCGCGGCCGCAGCGCACAGCCCACGGATGCCGGGCCCCAACACCGCCACCACGTCATCTGGTCCGGTGCCGGGCATTGTTGCACCCCAACGGATCCCAGCTCCCAGCGGGTTGAACAATGTGGCGACCACCGGATCGAGCACGTCGGGGAACCGGCAGCACCATCGAGTCCGGCGCCAGGTACTGATACTCGGAATGGCCACCCCGCACGCCGGGCTTGCGGTCGACGGGGATGAACCCGTACATGTCCGCAAGCCCGTGGCGCACGCACCGGCGGTACTCGCCGGCCAGGCAGGCCGGGCACGACCGGCAGGACTGGAACACCTCGACTGCGACCCTGTCGCCCGCACCGACCTCCCAGCGCTGTGCGGCCCGCGGTCCGATCACCTCGATGATGCCGACCGTCTCATGGCCGGGAACGAAGGCGAACCCGCCCGCCAGCGCTCCGGTGTACTCCTCGTGATCGGCTCCGCACAGCCCGCACGCTTCCACCTTCACCAGCGCGTCGTCATCGCCGACCACCGGCATCGGGAACTCCCGGACCACCAGACGGCGTGGCGCCTCCAAAACCAACGCGCGAGCGGAGTCCCGCATAGCCGCAACCTAAACGGAGTATCGTTCTGTCGCCGTCGAACAGGGAGGAATGCAAATGAGCGCGCCGTCGGTGCCTGCCAAACGCCACCACGTCGTCATCATCGGATCCGGCTTCGGCGGCCTGACCGCCGCCAAGGAACTGAAACGAGCCGACGTCGATGTCACATTGATCTCGAAGACCACCAGTCACCTGTTTCAGCCGCTGCTCTACCAGGTGGCGACGGGAATCCTCTCCGTAGGCGAGATCGCACCGACCACCCGCCTGGTGCTGCGCAAGCAGAAGAATGTCCAGGTTCTCCTCGGCGAGGTGGAAGCGATCGACCTGCAGGCGAATACCGTCACCTCCAAGCTGATGTCGATGCGCACGGTCACGCACTTCGACAGCCTCATCGTGGCCGCGGGTGCACAGCAGTCCTACTTCGGCAATGACCAGTTCGCGACGTTCGCACCCGGCATGAAGACGATCGACGACGCGCTGGAACTCCGCGGACGAATTCTCGGGGCGTTCGAGGCCGCGGAGGTGACCACCGATCATGCCGAGCGGGAACGCCGGCTCACGTTTGTCGTGGTCGGAGCGGGCCCAACCGGCGTGGAGCTGGCCGGCCAGATCGTCGAGCTCGCTGAGCGCACGCTGGCCGGGGCGTTCCGCACGATCAAGCCGAGCGAATGCCGGGTGATCCTGATCGAGGGAGCCGGGGCGGTGTTGCCGCCGATGGGCCCCAAGCTCGGCGAAAAGGCGCAGCGCCGACTGGAGAAGATGGGCGTCGAGGTCCAGCTGAATGCGATGGTGACCAACGTCGATTACATGGGCGTCACGGTGAAGGACAAGGACGGCGCCGAGCGCCGAATCGAATGCGCCTGCAAGGTGTGGTCGGCGGGTGTGGCGGCCAGCCCGCTGGGCAAGATGGTCGCCGAGCAGTCCGATGGGACCGAAACCGATCGCGCCGGGCGCGTGATCGTCGAACCGGATCTCAGCGTGAAGGGTCATCCGCACGTTTTCGTCGTCGGTGATCTGATGTCGGTGCCGGGCGTTCCGGGTATGGCGCAGGGCGCGATCCAGGGCGCCAAGTATGTGACCAAGTTGATCAAGCGCTCGTTGGCCGGCCACGACGATCCGGCCACCCGCGCGCCGTTCAAGTACTTCGACAAGGGCAGCATGGCGACGGTTTCCCGGTTCAGCGCCGTCGCCCAGGTCGGCAAGCTCGAATTCGGTGGATTCATCGCGTGGCTCGCCTGGCTGGTGCTGCACCTGGTCTATCTGGTCGGCTTCAAGAACCGCTTCACCACGCTGATCACCTGGTCCATCACGTTCATCAGCCACAGCCGCGGCCAGATGGCCATCACCAGCCAGATGATCTACGCCCGGTTGGCGATGGAGATGCTGCAGAACCAACAAAGCGAGGCACTCGCAGCCGTCGAGCAGGTGGAGCGACGCGAAAAGGAGAAACGCGAAAAGGAGAAAGATGTGTCATGAGCGATCACACCTACCGCGTCATCGAGATCGTCGGAAGCTCACCAGACAGCGTTGACGCCGCGATCCGCAACGCGATATCCCGTGCGGCGGAGACCATCCGTGGGCTCGACTGGTTCGAGGTGTCTTCTGTGCGCGGTCACCTCACCGACGGCGCGGTCGGGCATTTCCAGGTGACGCTGAAGGTCGGCTTCCGAATGGAAGACGCGTAGTCCCTACCCGGCGACAGGCCGAGGCTCCGAGGCGAACGGCGCGCCGAACTCCGGCACCGGCCGGTATCCACTCTTGCGTGCGGCCGCGGCGCCACGACGAATCAGCGCCGCCGTGGCGACGAAGCCGGCCTGGTCGGCCACCACGAACGGGGTGAGCAACCGGTTGTGCACGTAGCCGAAGGACAGTCCGCTGGCGGGGTCGGCCCAGCCCAGCGATCCACCCAGGCCGGCGTGGCCGAACCCCGGCATCAGGGCGGGGATCGGGATGGCGTGGTAGCCGAGGTGGAATCCCATCGGGAAGAAGATGTTTCGGTCCGGCCACAGGCTCGGCTTGCCGATCAGGCCCGCCGCCAGCTCGGTGGACAGGAACTGGGTGCCGTCGATCCGGCCTGCGCACGCCAGCGCCGCGTACATCTTCGCCAGGCCCCGCGCGGTGGCGACCCCGTTGGCGGCAGGTAGCTCGCCGTCGAGGAACGGGATATCGCCCTGCACAACGGAGACCATCTCGGGGAAGTACAGCGCGCCGAGACCGCCCGACCACTGCAGTGCGGCCAGCTTCGGCACGATGGCACCGAGCATTGAGTTCGGTAGCGTGCCCTGCGGGATGATGATCTGCGCAGCCGTCGTCGGCGCCTCCGCGGGCGGCCGGCCAAGGTGCAGTCCGTCGGTGTTGAGCGGCTCGGCCAGCTCCTCGCGGATCAGCTCGCGCATGCCCTTGCCGGTGACCGCCCTGGCAAGTCCCGACATCAGCCAGCCGTAGGTCAGCGCGTGGTACGCGGCCTTGCCGTACAGCACGCGGTTAACCGGTGCCGCCGCGAGCCGCTCCTCCATCCTGCGGTGGTCCATCAGGTCGGCCTTGCTGACCCCGTTCAGGTGAGACAGCCCGGCGCGATGCCGCATCACCTCGCGGACGGTGATCTTCGACTTGCCGTTGGCGCCGAACTCCGGCCAGTATTCGGCCACCGGCGCTTCATAGTCGATCAGCGCGCGGTCGACGAGCCGGTGAATGACCGTTGAGGCCAAGCCCTTGGTCGCGGAGAAGACCATGGCGCCGGTGTCGGCGGTCCAGTGCGTGGTGCCGCGGCGGTCGGACCAACCGGTCCAGACATCGACAACGGGCTCACCATCCAGGTAGACCGAAAACGCGCCGCCGCCGTAGCGGGGACCGGGAAAAAGCTTGCCGAAGGCCCGCACCGCACAGACGAAGTGCGGGTCGGCCGCCCCTTGAACACCGCGTGGGAGCGCTGCGCTGCGGTCCCCGCTGTCAACGTGCTTCACTATGCATCTAATTTACCTGGAACCCCGGCAAATAAACCGAATGTTACTGATTCGTTAATGCATCGCACGTTAGCGGTGTCCGGCGGCCGCCGAGCAGCAGCCCATGGCCCTGGACGTCACCCGTCGGAGTCAGGGTTTCCCGCCGCGTCCAGGATCTGCTGTGCGGCGAGCGCTGGGGTCAGCTCGCCGTCGCGGACCTGGCGCTCCACCTCCGCGCGGACCTTGCGGACGGCAGGATTGTTGAGGACCCGGTCCAGCACCGTGTCGCGGACCATTGACCAGGTCCAGTCCACCTGTTGGGCCCTGCGGCGTGCTTCGAACTCCCCCGCGTCGGTGAGCACCCGGCGGTGTTTGAGCACGGTGTCCCACAGCTCGGTGAGACCCTGTCCGTGCAAGGCGCTCATCGTCAGAACAGGTGGGCGCCAAAGTGTTTCGCGCGGGTAAATAAGGCGGATCACGCCCGCCAGTTCGCGGGCGGCAGTCTTGGCCTCGGTGGCGTGTTCGCCGTCGGCTTTGTTAACCACGACGACGTCAGCAAGCTCGAGCACGCCCTTCTTGATGCCCTGCAACTGGTCGCCGGTGCGTGCCAGAGTCAGGAACACGAACGTATCGACCATGTTGGCAACCGCCACCTCGGACTGCCCGACCCCCACCGTCTCGACCAGGATCACGTCGAAGCCGGCCGCTTCCAGCAGCACGATGGTTTCCCGGGTTGCCCTGGCGACGCCGCCCAGGGTGCCGGAGGTGGGCGACGGCCGGATGTACGCGTCGGGGTGCACCGCCAGCTTCGCCATCCGGGTCTTGTCACCCAGAATCGAGCCGCCCGTGCGCGTCGACGAGGGATCGACGGCCAGCACCGCCACCCGGTGGCCCTGGTCGATCAGGTACATGCCGAGCGCTTCGATCGTCGTCGACTTACCGACGCCGGGGACGCCGGTGATGCCGACCTGGGTTGCGCTGCCCGCCTCGGGCATCAACGCCATCAGCAGTTGTTGGGCCTGCTCGCGGTGATCGGCCCTGGTGGACTCCACCAGCGTGATCGCCCGCGGCAGCGCCGCGCGGTCGCCGTTGCGGACGGCCGCAGCCAAGTCATCGATCTGGTTGGACATCTAGTCGAGGTCGAGGGTGTAGCCCGACCGCTTGGCCAGCTTCTGCAGCAGGCCGATCGCGGCGTCGGCGATCACCGTGCCGGGCGGGAAGATCGCGGTCGCCCCTGCCGCGTACAGCTCGTCGAAGTCACCGGGTGGAATCACCCCGCCCACCACGATCATGATGTCGGGCCGCCCGACCTCGGCCAGCGCGTCGCGCAGCGCAGGCACCAGCGTCAGGTGGCCGGCGGCCAACGACGACACCCCCACCACGTGCACGTCGTTGTCGGCGGCCTGGCGCGCCACCTCCTCCGGCGTGGAGAACAGCGAACCGACGTCGACATCGAAACCGATGTCGGCGAACGCGGTCGCGATGACCTTCTGGCCACGGTCGTGGCCGTCCTGGCCCATCTTGGCGACCAGGATGCGAGGCCGGCGGCCGTCGGCCTCGGCGAACTTCTCGACTAATTCGGTGGCGCTGGAGATGTTGCTGACCTTTCCGACTTCGTCGCGGTAGACCCCGGCGATGGTACGGATCTCGGCCTTGTGTCGTCCCCAAACTCGCTCCAGCGCGTCGGAGATCTCGCCGACGGTGGCCTTCGCCCGCGCCGCGTCGATGGCCAGCTCGAGCAGGTTGCCCTCCGTCTCGGCGGCACGGCTCAGCTCGGCAAGCGCCGCATCGACCGCATGCTGGTCCCGCTCGGCGCGCAGCTGCTCCAACTTGGCGATCTGCTCCGCGCGCACCCGACTGTTCTCGACCTTGAGCACCTCGATCTCGTGGTCCTCGTCGACCTGGTACTTGTTGACTCCGATCACCGTCTGCTGACCGGAGTCGATGCGGGCCTGGGTGCGCGCCGCAGCCTCCTCGATGCGCAGCTTCGGGATGCCGTCGTCGATGGCCTGCGCCATCCCGCCGTGCTCGTTGACCTCGCGGATGTGGGCACGGACCCGCTCGGCGAGCTGATGGGTGAGCCACTCGATGTAATACGAACCGCTCCACGGGTCGATCGGCCGAGTGGTGCCGGACTCCTGCTGCAGCAGCAGCTGGGTGTTGCGGGCGATCCTGGCGGAGAAGTCGGTGGGCAGCGCCAGCGCCTCGTCGAGGGCGTTGGTGTGCAGCGACTGGGTGTGCCCCTGGGTGGCGGCCATCGCCTCGATGCAGGTGCGCGCGACGTTGTTGAACGGGTCCTGCGCGGTCAGCGACCAGCCCGAGGTCTGCGAATGGGTGCGCAGCGAAAGCGATTTGGCATCCTTCGGGTTGAACTGGGCGACCAGCTCGCTCCACAGCAGCCGCCCGGCCCGCAGCTTGGCGACCTCCATGAAGAAGTTCATCCCGATGCCCCAGAAGAAGGACAGCCGAGGCGCGAACTTGTCGATGGATAGCCCCGCGTCGAGGCCGGCCTTGATGTATTCCACGCCGTCGGCCAGCGTGTAGGCCAACTCCAAATCCGCTGTCGCACCGGCTTCTTGGATGTGATAGCCGGAGATCGAGATCGAGTTGAACTTCGGCATCCGTGCACTGGTGTAGCCGAAGATGTCCGAGATTATCCGCATCGACGGCTTGGGCGGATAGATGTAGGTGTTGCGGACCATGAACTCTTTGAGGATGTCGTTCTGAATGGTCCCTGCGAGCTTCTCCGGTGGTACGCCCTGCTCCTCGGCGGCCACCACGTACAGCGCGAGGACCGGCAGCACCGCACCGTTCATCGTCATCGAGACGGAGACCGTGGACAGGTCGATACCGTCGAACAGTTGCCGCATGTCGAGGATGGAATCGATTGCCACACCGGCCATTCCGACGTCCCCGGCAACGCGGGGGTGGTCGGAGTCGTATCCGCGGTGGGTGGCCAGGTCGAACGCCACCGACAGGCCCTTCTGTCCGGCTGCGAGGTTGCGCCGGTAGAACGCGTTGGACTCGGCGGCGGTGGAGAACCCGGCGTACTGCCGGATGGTCCACGGCTGGTTGACATACATCGTCGGATACGGCCCGCGCACGTACGGCGGCTCACCCGGGAAGGTGTCCAGCGGGTAGCCCGCCGCGACCGCAGCGTCCCGGTCGGCAGCGATGTAAACCGCCTTGACGTCGATTCCCTCCGGCGTCGACCAGTCGAGTTGGTCGGGCGTGTACCCGTGCGCGTCGGCGACCGCCGCGACGTGCGCGGTGACAGCGGCCTCGGTGGCGGGCTCGGTCGCGCGCTCGCTATGCAGCGGAACGTCGCCGAAGCTGCCGATTCTTGTGGTGCTGGCGGTCATCTCGTCATGCCCCCAATCGAGTGAGCAGGTCCGACAGGGCGTCGACGGCGTCGATCTTGGCGGTCAGGTAGTCGTCGGGCTTGGGATCGGCGTCGGCGACCGCCTTTTCCGGTCCGGCCAGCAGGACGCGCGACACCCCGGCCTTGCGCGCGGCCCCCACCACATCCGCCGCTTCGGATCCGTACCGGGCGTCGGTCCCACAGAGCACCACGACACCCGGGGCGCCTACGGCCGAAACCGCGTCGGCCACACCCGCGGCATCGACGGCACCCGGATTGACCGCCTCGATCCCGCCCGAGGCGAGGAGATTGGTGGCGAACGTCGCGCGGATGTTGTGTTCGGCGAGCGGACCCAGCGGCAGCAGCAGCACTTTCGGCCGCGACCCGGTTTTCTCCAGGTAAGCGTCGGAGCGGTCGCGCAACGCTTCGAACCCGGCGGCGTATCGCTGGACCGTGCCCGAGGAATCACGGTGCGGCAGTGGTGATTCGTCGAGGTTCGGGTATTCGTTGACACCGGTGAGAGCGGTGCGGCGGTGGTTGATGTCGTCGGTCCGCCGATCGCGGACTTCGGCGATCTGGGTCGCGACGAAGTCGCGCGCCTCGGCGAAGCCACCGTGCGCCTCAATCTGTTGGAAGTGTTCCCAGGCCTGCTCGGCGAGCTGCTCGGTGAGGTCCTCGACGAACCAGGAACCGGCCGCGGGGTCGAGCACCCGGCCGAGATGCGATTCCTCCAGCAGCAACAATTGCGTATTGCGGGCGATGCGCCGGGCGAAGCCCGCAGCGGTGCCGGGCAACCCAGCCGGGATCGCGGCGTCGAACGGCTGCACCAACACGGTGTCTGCGCCACCGACGCCCGAGCCGAATGCGGCCACGGTGGTGCGGAGCATGTTCACCCACGGGTCCCGCTGCGCCATCATCGGCATCGAGGTGACCGCATGCACCCGGGCGGCACCGGCGTCGGGCTCGCCGACCACCTCGGCCACCCTGGCCCAAAGCCTGCGCATCACCCGGATTTTGGCGATGGCCATGAACTGGTCGTCGTCTGCGGCCAGCCGGAAGCTGGTCTGCCGCAACGCATCCGGCACGCCGAGCCCGGCCTCGCCGAGCAGCCGCAAATAGTTCACTCCCGCGGCCACGGCACCGGCCAACTCCCAGGACGCGCTGGCGCCAAGGTTGTGTAACGCGGGCCCGTCGACCGTGATCGCACGCACGCCACCGGCGTAGCTCGTCACCTTCATCGCGGTCGCGACGACGTCGGCGATGTTCGGGGCCGATCGCTCACTCAACGGCGCAGTGAGCGGGTCGGCGCCGAGGTCGATCGACAGCCGGGCACGCTGGTCGTCGTCCATGTCGGCCAGTAGCGGCAGCACCGCCTCGGCGGCAGCGAGAAATTCGGAGCCGGCGTCCAGAACCACCGGCACCAGGTCGAGGAACACGCCCTCGAGCAAGCGGTCCAATTCGGCTGGCACTGCACCGTCGGGCGCACCGACCCGCAGCACCAGCGCGCTCACACCCTCGGTCAGGGCGACCAGGACAGCGCCATTGCCGTCGGTGACGGCCTTCTGGCCGGCAACGGGAAAGGCTTCGGCGACCTTCCACCCGGACTTGACGTCGCGCAGCCCGTCGCCGCCGCGGACGAACGGCCAGTCGCCGGGCAACGGCGGCTCGGGCAACGCGTCCAGGCTGGTGTACAACGCACGGATCGGGAAGCCTTCATAGGTGGGCGAATCCAGCAGACGTTCGGGTTCCGGCGCCAGGTCGGCCGGATCACGCCGAGTCGATTTGGCCAATACGCCCGCGACGGCCGAGCGCCAACGCTCCCTGGATTCCTGCACGTATGTCAGGCTAAATGATGACCATCGAGCCAGCGCGCGCGGCCGCCGACTCATGACCGGCATGAGGCGAGTTATCACCGGTCGGCCAGTAGTCTTGGTAAGCGTGAAGTCCGCCGTCAGCACCCTGGCCGCACTGCGCGCTGCGGTGATTGCGACGGCAGCGCAGGTCCCCCGCCGCCGGATCGTCGCGATGACGGTCGCGATTGTGATTCTCGCCGCAATCGCGTTGCTGGTTCCGCTGCCGACCGCCGTCCAGATGCGGGATTGGGCGACGTCGGTGGGGCCGTGGTTTCCGCTGGCCTTCCTCGCCGCACACATCGTGACCACCGTGTTTCCGTTCCCGCGCACCGCGTTCACGCTGGCCGCAGGCCTGTTGTTCGGCCCCCTGGTCGGCCTGGTGATCGCGGTGGTCGCCAGTACCCTCAGCGCGCTGCTCGCACTCTTGCTGGTGCGGGCCGCCGGCTGGCAGCTCAACCGCCTCGTCCGCCACCCGAGGGTCGAATCCCTCGACGACCGGTTACGGCAGCGCGGCTGGCCGTCGGTCGTGTCGATGCGGTTGATCCCCGCCGTCCCGTTCTCGGTGCTCAACTACGCCGCGGGCGCATCGGCGGTGCGGGCGCTGCCATACACCCTGGCCACGCTGGCCGGCCTGTTGCCCGGCACCGCCGCGGTGGTCATCCTCGGCGACGCGCTCACCGGCAATGTCAGCCCGCTGCTGTTCCTGATCTCGCTGTGCACCGCGAGCGTCGGTGTCGCCGGTCTGGTCTACGAGATCCGCACGCACCGCCGCCACCACCGCGAGCGGGTCGCTGAATCGGATCAAGCAGCCGAACCAGCGATCACCGGCTGACGGCGCTCACGGCCCGATTAACCGCTATGGCGGCCCGGCGTCTGCGGCGGACCGTCCTGCGGCTGCTGTGACAGCGGCGGGTACTGCATAGCCGGCAGGGGATCCTCCAGTGCGGCCGAGATGGCACTGATGCCCGATGTTGACCGCGCGTCCGCCTCAGCCTTCGCGACGGCCTGGGCGATCGCGGGATCCGTCTGCGTCGTGAACCACTCGGCGACCTCCTCGGAGTCGTCCTCGGGCTTGGGTAGGTTCTCGTCCACCGGCGACGGCGTGTACCGGAAGACGCCGTCCTCGCCCGGCGCGCCGAGCATCTTGGCGAAGCCCTGCAGCGCCGCCCCGAAGTCGCTGGGCACCAGCCAGACCTTGTTCGCCTCGCCCTTGGCCATCTGCGGCAGTGTCTGCAGGTACTGGTAGGCCAGCATCTCAGGGGTCGGGCGACCGGCCTTGATCGCGGCGAAGGTCTTCTCGATCGCCTTGGCCTGGCCCTGGGCCTGCAGGTAGGACGCCGCGCGTTCACCCTGGGCCCGCAGCATCCGCGATTGCCGGTCGGCCTCGGCGGCCAGGATCGCGGCCTGCTTGGCGCCCTCGGCGGACAGGATCTGGGCCTGCTTCTGGCCCTCGGCCTGCTTGATCGCCGCCTCGCGGCTGCCCTCGGCGGTCAGGATCATCGCCCGCTTCTCGCGGTCGGCCCTCATCTGCTTCTCCATCGAGTCCTGGATCGACGGCGGCGGGTCGATGCTGCGCAGTTCCACGCGGGCCACCCGCAGCCCCCACCGGCCGGTGGCCTCGTCGAGCACCCCGCGCAGCTGTCCGTTGATCTGGTCGCGCGAGGTCAGGGTCTGCTCCAGCGTCATGCCGCCGACGACGTTTCGCAGCGTGGTGGTGGTCAACTGCTCGACGCCGACGATGTAGTTGCTGATCTGGTACACGGCGGCCTGCGGGTTGGTGACCTGGAAGTAGACGACGGTATCGATGTTGACCGTCAGGTTGTCCTCGGTGATCACCGGTTGCGGCGGGAAGGACACCACCCGCTCACGCAGGTCCACCCTCGCGCGGATCCGGTCGATGAACGGCAGCAGCAGTGTCAGCTGACCCGACACCGTCTTGCTGTAGCGGCCGAGTCGTTCGATCACCGCCGCTTCGGCCTGCGGTATCAGGGCTACCGACTTGGCGACGACGATGGCCGCGAATATGACCAAAACGCCGACGAGGATCAGGCCGGCGACGGCACCTTCCATGACGGTTCCTTCCGTAGTTGCCCAGGCTTCTCTAGATGACTTTTGAGACGACCGCGGTAGCCCCATCGATGTGCACGACGGTGACGTGGTCGCCCGGCTCGAAGACATCGTTGTCGTTCAAGGGCCGCGCCGTCCAGACTTCGCCATCGAGTTTCACCTGTCCTTCATGGCGTGCGATGCGGTCGAGCACCAGCGCGTTCTTGCCTTCCAGCGCCTTGGCCGGCTCCGGCAGGCCCGTGCCCGCCTGGAATTGTTTGCGTAACGCGGGGCGGACCAACACCAGCAGCAGCACGGACACCACGGCGAAGACCGCCCCGTGCACCCAAAGATCATCGAAAACCAGGCTCGACCCGGCCGCCGCCAGTGCCCCGCCCCCGAGCATGAGCAGAAACAGGTCGCCGGTCAGCGCTTCGGCCCCGGCGAGGGCCAGCGCTGCGATTAGCCAGATCAGCGCAACGGGCATGCCGCCAGCCTATCGCGTGGTCCGCCCCATGAGCGGGTAACAACTACACTGCGATCATCATGTGGTGCCCGAGTGTTTCGCTGTCGGTGTGGGCCAACGCCTGGCTCGCGGGTGTGGCCGCGCCGGACGACGTCCTCGATGCGCTATCCCAATGGGCGCCAAGGCATTCGGTTACCGCGTACGACGCGGTCGCGGCCGGGAGCACCGGCCTGCCCTGGCCGGATGTGAACCATTTCGGGACCATGTCGCTGCTGCAGACGCTGCGTACCGCGGCCGGTATCCCGGCTGGCGCACCGGCGATCTCCGTTCTGCTGCCCGTACCGGGCGATGTCCGCGGCCTGCCCGCGGGCACCCAGTTCGAGCGTGATGCGGTGACCGCCGGGGAGGCGATCCTCGTCACGGGCGATCCGTCCTCACCCGCGGTCGGCCTAGTCCCCGACTTCGAATTTGACGACTCCGATTCTTCTGACGACACCGACGAGCCCGAGCTGTCGGGACTCGGCTGGACGGTGTACTCGCTACCGGGCGCGCCGATCGCCGAACACCTCGACCTCGGCGAGGCCGAACACGCGCTGCGGTCGGCGGTGAGGTCTGCCGCTGACGCGCTGGGCACTATCCGCGCCGAGGCCGGAGGCGTCGACGTCGCCGATCCACGCAGGCTCGTCGAGCAGGTACTGGAGTCCTCCGGCCGGTACCGGGCCCCCGACCATGCCCCATCGCGGGCATTGCGCGTACTGGAGAACGCCGCACACATCGACGCAATCGTCACCGTCAGTTCGGGATTGATGCCGATCGGCCTGCAGAGTTCGTCTGAGGCACAGATCGCCAACGATGCGCTGCGGCCGCTCGCTGCGGTGGTGCGCTCGGCTCGGTTGGCCGCGGTCAGCGCGATCCTGCATTCGGCCTGGCGGAGCGAGGGCTAACCGCAGTCAGGCGTGCACACGGCGCCGTTGATTGAGAACCCCTGCAGCGGAGGGGCATCCGGACCTTCTGGGCTTTCTGAGCGAACCGGTTCGCGGCCCCGGCGCAACTCATCGATCAGGTCGACAGCAAGCCGTGCGAAGCGGCGGTCGGCATTGGGGGTGCGGGCCCTGGCGAACGCGATGCCGGACGCCTCGGCCTGCAGACGCAGCTCGTTGTCCAGATCCCACACCACCTCGATGTGGTCGGCCACGAAACCGATCGGGCAGACGATGACCGCTTTGGCGCCCGCGTCGGCCAGGGTCGACAGATGGTCTGCGACATCGGGTTCCAGCCACGGCACCTGTGGCGGCCCGGACCGCGACTGCCACACTTGGTCGTAGCCGTCGTAGCCCGCCTCGGTTGCAACGAGCCGCGATACGTAAGCCACCTGGCGGGCGTAAAGGTCAGTGCCACAACGGGAGCGGGCCGCGACCGGGATGGAGTGCGCGGTGAATACCAGCCGGGCGTCATCGCGCAGCTCCTCGGGCAGGGTGTGCGCCGCGTCAGCGATAGCCTCGGCGAACATCTCCACGAAGAGCGGGTGGTCGAAGTACTGGCGCAGCTTGACCAGTTCGGGCGCGCGGTCACCGGCCGCCTGGCGGCCGCGGGCGATGTCCTCGACGTACTGCGTGCAACTGGAATACCCACCCCACGCCGATGTGGTGAACACCGCCGCGCGCCGAACGCCGTTGTCGCGCATGGCCCCGACCGCTTCTTCGACGTAGGGCTCCCAGTTGCGGTTGCCGAAGTACACCGGCAGGTCG
Source organism: uncultured Actinomycetota bacterium (assembly GCA_963800125.1). Lineage (GTDB taxonomy): Bacteria > Actinomycetota > Actinomycetes > Mycobacteriales > Mycobacteriaceae > Mycobacterium. Next base: position 48,532 of record CAWDAC010000019.1, read on the forward strand.
AGGCCTGCATCGGCCAGCTCGGCCCTCAACTGCTCGATCAATGCGCGGTTGATGCCGTTGATCGGTGAGACGCCGCCGAAGTGCCGGTAGTGCTTTGCGACATCGTCGAGCCGCTCGGGTGGCACCCCCCGGCCGCGGGTGACGTTCTCCAGGAACGGCCGAACCTGCTCCGGGCCTTCCGGCCCGCCGAAGGACAGCAGCAGGACGGCGTCGAATTCCATTACAACAGTTGGGTACTCGCGCCGCCGTCGGCGTAGATGATGGTGCCGGTGGTTGCCGGCAGCCAGTCCGACAGGAGGGCGCACACCGTCTTGGCGACGGGAGTGGGATCCTTCATGTTCCAGCCGACAGGAGCGCGCTGGTCCCAGCCCTCTTCAAGCAGCTGCATCTGGCCGCTGGCCTCGTCGCCGAGCGCACCGCCGACGATGGCGCTCATCGCCAGCGTCCGGATCGGACCTGCCGCAACGAGGTTCGACCGGACGCCGTACGGTCCCGCCTCGCGGGCGACGAACCGGTTCACCGACTCCAGCGCACTCTTGGCGACTGTCATCCAGTTGTAGGCAGGCATCGCTCGGGTGGGGTCGAAGTCCATGCCGACGATGCCACCGCCGGGATTCATGATCGGCAGCAGTGCCTTGGCCAGCGACGCATACGAGTACGCCGAGATGTGAATGCCCTTGGCGACGTCCTCATAGGGCGCGTCGAAGAACGGGTTCACGCCCATCCCGGTTTGCGGCATGTAGCCGATCGAGTGCACGACGCCGTCGAGTTTGTTGCCCTCCCCGATCACCTCGGTGACGCGGTCGGCCAGCGTGTCGAGGTGCTCCTGATTCTGGACGTCGAGCTCGAGCAGCGGCGCCTTCTCCGGCAACCGGTCGGCGATGCGCTGGATCAGCCGCATCCGGTCGAAACCGGTGAGCACCAGCTCGGCGCCGGCTTCCTGCGCGACTTTCGCGATGTGGAATGCGATCGACGAGTCGGTGATGATCCCCGTGACCAGGATGCGTTTGCCTTCGAGCAGTCCTGCCATGTCCGCTTCTTCTCCTTCGTGGGCTAGTGGAGAGGATATGGTCGGCGATTTCGGGTCCATACGAAGGGGTGGGCGCGGTCGCCTCAACCGCAGGTCGAGGCCGTTGACAAGTCGATCACGCGTCCAGCGTGAAGGTCAGTTGCGACCACCACTGGTTCTTGACGAGCTCGCTGTGAGAATCATCGCCCGCCAGAACCTCATCCGGTTTGATCACGCGGTGATGGTTCGCCGTGAGGGCATCGATCAGTTGCTGCCACGGAATGGTGTCTTTCCAGAGCTCGACGAGTCCCCACGGGACCATGGTGTCGCCGGGCTTGACCCATTGTTCCTCGATGTACTTCATCGGCGTCGCGTTGTGCGATCCGTGATGGCCCATCTTGTAGAAGTCGACGTTGCGAATGAGCTCCATCGCCTCTGGGTTGTCGCGAACATGCTCCCACGCCCCGTATTGGGCATCACCGGGGAACAGCAGGCGCAACCCGCCGATCTCGAGCACGAAGAACAGGCTGGTGTTGTTGACGGATTGCTCGAGGACAGACGCGGCGGCCAGCAATCCCAAGTCGTTGGACAGCGTGTTCAATTTGAGACTGGTCTTGGCTTTTTGCAGATGGTCGGGCACATGCGCGTGGTCGGTGATGACGAACGTGCGGTTGAACAACGGCCAGACGTCTTTGTCGCCTTTGGGCTTCTCGGCGGCGGCGGGCTTCTCCGCGTCCACATCATCCGAATCCGGAGCGTCGACGACATCGTCGAGGTTCAGCGCCAACCAACCCGCCGACTTCGGCGGATCCATCTTCTTCAGCATCCCCGGATCCCTTGGCGGCCCGAGGATGTGCGCAACCACCCCGCACCTACTTGATCCGAAGGTGTTCCTGGACGAGATCTTGTCGGGCAGGAAGCGGACATCGTGCTCGGGCTTGGCGAAGGTCGTACCATTGCGGCCCAGGAGCCGGTCGGTCGCCTTCGCATTGCCTCGCGAGTTGGCGGCCATCGCCAGCGCCAGCGCCAACGTGTTCTTCGCTTCCCTCTGATTGGCGGCCAGCTTCTGCAGCCGATCATCGATCAACGATGCGAGCTTCTGCGCTGTGCGCGTCTGCGCCTCTCGTAGACCCTTGGCATCGGAGTCGGCATCGTTCTCGACGAATGGAACCCAGACCTCATCCACTTCGACGCCGGCCCAACCGTCGTTGGCGAATCCAACGATGTGGTCCCGGTGGTGATGTGTTCCGACCACGACGTCGAGATGGGGTGTCCCACCACAATCCTCGACGAGATCGTCGATTATTTGCTTCACAGACTCCGCGAGCGGTCGTGCTGCTCCGTGGGCGTGGACACCGCAATCGACCAGCATCCGCCACGTCTCGTCGCCGCGGCGCACCGTGATGCGGAAGGCATCTCCGAAACCCACGTTGTACATCCGTATTTCGACGGTATCGGTCGCCATCACCATCCCCCTTGACCGTCGGTATGCAGATTCGCGAAGGTCAGCCGACTCACGGCCGGCTCGTCGGTCCAGACCGCAAGCGGATCGGCGTCGGAGACCTCGCCCAAGAAGGTCCGCATCTTCTCCAGGCGGTCCTTGCCGTACTCGTCGACGTATTGCGATGCGCTGTCGCCGGCCGGATTGATGAGGGGAAGCGGTTTGGAGATGATGTGCTGGATTTCGCCGTGCACCCGGGCGATCAACGTAGTGCCTGCAAGCAATGGGGTGCGTACGTCGGGTGGCAGGTGGGGCTGCTCGATCTCCTCCAGATCGGCGCGACGCTGGATGAACTGCACGACGATCTCTGGTCGCGGTTGGCAGTCGTCGGCCTGGCGATAGGCGACATGAACGCTCTCCACGTGAATCGACATCGTCGGCTCGAGGCCGATCGCCACCGCATGCCGTCGGGCCCAGACGTTCAGGGCGCTGAAAACCCCCTGCGGTTTTTCCCCTGGGGTACTGGCGGGGTCAAGGTTCATGCTCGCCTCGAGCACCAGTTTCTCAAGCGGCACAGGAGGATTGCCATCACGCAGCGTCAGCGGGCCGTCAGGCCGGGGCCAAATCAGTGCGGCGTCGGTGAGCGAGATCGCCCTCGTCGGGTAGATCCCGCGGCGGCGCAGCGCTTCGATGAGGTTGCCACGCAGCCCGCTCTCGTCGGACGGGTAGAGCGAGTGGTCGGAGGTGACGATCGCCTGGACGACGTCGCCGAATGTGACGTCGACGGGTGGCAAGTAGTCGAATGCGCGGACCACCATCCCCAAGTAACGGTCTGCGGTCCTGATGGCCTCGGCGGCGACGCGAGCCACCAGGTCGGGGTGCAACCGGCCGCTCGAGAGTCCGACAGCGCCGCCCGTCGCCAGCCGAAGCAGATCGGCGACGGCGGCCTGATACCGATCCAGGTAGGCGTCGAACACCGCGCCGACGAAACACGCGCCGCGTTCGTGAGGTTCAGTGGCGGCGTGGTAGCGCTCGGGTGTGCGCAGCACACCGGCTGGCACATTGGGATCGATCGCGCGTCGCAACGCTTCGCCTCGCCCGGTGGACTGCCCGAACTCCGAAGCGAGATCGAACAGTGCGGCGCCGTGTTGGATGCTTCCGGACGTTGAGGCGATCGCGTCCAGAACGACGTCCTTGTAGGCGAAATGTTGAAAGAGCGCTATCAGGTCGGCGAAGGCTTCATGCCATGCGAACACGTCCGGATTCGTAGCCACCGAAAAGTGCCTGCGGAGCCGGTGAACGAGCGCATGGGTGACTTCGTGGGCGATGATGTCCGACGACAGGCAGGTGAAGATCATCTGGCCGGGCAGATTGGCGCCGGGATCCTTCAGATCGGCGCGGTAGTAGCCGAACAGCACCGCCCTGCGCGTCGGGTCGAAGTAGGCGTTGCGGCCCTCGAACGCGTGCGGAACGAGGCTCAGCTTCTCGTCGCCACGCCAGCGGAACCGTCGGCCGAGATAGCGCTCGAATCGTTCGATAACGCTCGATGCAACCGCATAGACGATCTGCTGGTGTGAGCGTGGGTCACCCTCGGCCGGCTGCAGGCCATCCTGAGCCAGCACATACGGCTCGTCGAGATCGACCATGGCGTACCAACTTTTGCGCACCGGATCGAAGTCGACGACGCGCAGCAACTCGCCTTCGGGCCCCTCCTTCATGTCGAGCTCGTAGGGCACACCTACAGTGAGGTACTGGCCCGACAACCGGGTGGACATCGGGTCAAAGGCGTAGGTACGCAGGCGTCGTCGCCGCGGCGTGTCGACGGCAGGTCCGGACTTCGGGGCGGCTGTCTCTGTCATTTCAGTGGCTCGTTCGGATACGGCAACGGTGTGGCACCGTTGAGTGCAGCTTTGTCAGACACGTGCGAACGCAGGCCGGCGTCGCACACGATGTAGCCCCAATTGATCAGGCGCTCTTGCTCTTCCTTTCGCAGCGCGTACAGCCTAGTTCCCAAATCAGCCAGCTTGATGGTCTTTTTGGGGTCCGCGCCGAGCACCGAGACCGGGAAGCTGGCGACCTCGCTGCGGATTCCGATGTACATTCCCGTCTTGTCCACGCCGAAGGATTCGATGACTTGGCGCTTGCGCAGGGAGCGGACCTGGTTGTCGACGAGCTTGAGCACTCGTGCGGTCTGTCGCAGCCAGTCGGAATCGGGGTCTGGGTCCTCGTTGACATGTCCCCCGGCGTCGCTCACCAATATCGTCTTGTATCGCTTCCACGCCGTTTCGAGGCCCATGTTGTCGTACACGCCGCCGTCGCTGAGTTTGATCTTGTCGCGGAAGCCGGGCTCGTGCCCTAGGTCGTTGCCTTCGTCGTCCTTCCAGGTCTCACTGTTGAGATCCAGAACACACGGTGACAGCACGGGCGGAAACGCCGACGAGGCCGCCACGGCGACGGCCAATTCGATCTTCGGATCAAAGATGCGCCCTACGCGGTAGTCGCCCATGTAGGGCTTGCTGAAGCGGAACGCCACCCCGGACTCGAGGTTTGTAGCGTTGAAGACGAAGCGCGGTTCGTCGGGTAGATCTTGCAGCGTCGTGTCATCGAAGAGATGCTCGCGATAGGCCTTGGCGACACGCTCGGCGACCGATCCTGGCAACACCGATCCCCAGAAGACCGCGCCAAGGTCGATGCTTGTGCTTGCCATCTCCCGGACGGGCCGCACCACGACCTCGGCGAAGTTGGACGCGACGCCATTCTGGAATCTCAGGTCGCGCCATCCCCTGGCAAGCACTCCGGCGGTGATAGAGCCGCCGGACACCGAGGAGAACCGTTTGATCTTCGACAACAGCTTCGTTTCGTTCAGCCGCCATAGCACGCCGACGTGGAAGACCATCGCGCGATACCCGCCGCCCGAAAGGCACAGGGCAACACCATCTTCGAGCTGGGTCTCGGCGTCCGCAGGCGTGGCGTGGACCGGGCTCAAAAGGTCTGGCTCTCCAATGTCAGTCATCAGCTGCCCACGCCGTCGGACCAGACTCCGGGCCAGTTGCCCGCGATGGGCTTCGGATAACCCGACTCGACTCGGTCGGCGGCGATGTCGTATCGGACGTACTGAGAGCCCTTGAACAAGTAGGCCGTGCCGTCGTTCCATACGACTGCTTCGTCGATGCCCGATGCGAATTCGTCCGGCATACCCGGCCAGTTCCCCGCGATTGGGGCGGGGAATCCCGAGTCGACCTTGTTGTGCACGATGTCGTAGCGCAGGTATTGATCGCCCTTGAAGAAGTACGCCTTGCCGTTGGGCCAGACCACCACCGCGTCGATGTCCTCGGCGAAGAGACCCGACCACTTCGACGAGATGGTCTTCGGATAGCCCGGATCGACCCGCTCGGCGGGCAGATCGAAGCGGACGAACTGAGAACCCTTGAAGAAGTAGGCCTTTCCGTTGGTCCACACCACGCCGGCATCGACGCCCTCGCTGAACTCGGCGGGGAACCCGGTCCAATGCCCGGCGATGTCGGCGGGATAGCCAGGATCGCTCTTGTCCGATGCCACGTCATAGCTCACATACTTGTCGCCTTTGAAGAAGTAAACCTTACCGTTGGGCCACACGGCTGACGGCGACACCGGTCCCGGATACAGCGTGGCGGCGAATGCGGCGTCGAGGTTGTCGATGTCCTTGCCGCCGGGCACCGCGATGCCGTCCTTCATGATGCTGCCCGGGAGGTCGTAGCACATGATCGAGTTCACGTCGGTGACTGCGGTCGCCTTCAGAGCGGAGACCGCGAACGGCGTCAGCACCTGGGCGATGACTTCCTTGCGCGACCAGCCCTGCGTTCGCATGAAAAGCTCGATCGCCTTCTCGCGGTCGATCCGGTCGATGATCTCCTTGCGCATGTGCTCGTGTGGGAAGCCGAGGGTGTGCCCGGTCTCGTGCCGGACCACGCGGTGGAACTCCGAGTCGGGCGTGTTCATGGTGAAGCTGTCGAGGTTCATCGTCGGCTCATCGTGGTTGATCGAAAGCACATCTGTGCCGAGATACGACCAGTAGCCGTCGTCGCGAGTCCTGGCGATTCGAACCTGTGGGTCGGTGTCGGTTGCGGTGAACTCGACGTTCGCCCAAGCGCCCCAGGCGTTCATGTGCGAGATGATGCGGCGCCGCAGCTCGGCCGACGCGTTGTCGAGGAAGCCGACCGTGAGCCGAACACCTGCCGAGCCCCAGTATTTCTGGGTCATCACGGCGAGGCTTTCGGGCGACGGATCGAACCCGTGAGGCAGCGATGCGGTGTTGGGCGCATTGGCCGGATTGACCTCGACGGCCCTCGACGCCGACTCGAGTAGTTTGTCAGACGGAACTTGCTTGATGGTGCAACCGATGTATGTCATTGCCGTTCCTCACATCCGCATGGGTCGATGAAACGACGCTATGCCAGTGAGGACGGCGTGAAACGAGTGTTGGACTACGCAATTGTGCGGAGTCGACTACTTGCGGTCAGTGCCCCATGCCCATGCCGCCGTCGACCGGGATCACCGCACCGGAGATGTAGCTTGCATCCTCGGACGCCAGGAAGCTGACCACCCCGGCAACCTCCTCGGCCGTGCCGACCCGCTTCGCCGGGATGAATTCCAGTGCCCCCGCCTGAATCCGCTCATCGAGCGCGCGGGTCATTTCGGTGTCGATGTAGCCCGGTGCCACCACATTTGCCGTGACTCCGGCCTTTGACAACTCCCGGGCGATCGAGCGGGCCATGCCGATCAGCCCGGCCTTGGAGGCCGCGTAATTGGCCTGGTTGCCGATACCCCAGGTGCCGGAGACCGAACCCACGAAGATCATCCGGCCGAACCGCTTCCTCTGCATGCTGCGCGATGCCCGCTGCGCCACCCGGAACGCCCCGGTGAGGTTCGCGTCGATGACCTTCTCGAACTTCTCCTCGGTCATCCGCATGAGGAACGCGTCCGCGGCGACGCCGGCGTTGGACACCAGCACCTCGACGGGACCCTGGTGTTCCTCGACCTCCTTGAACGCGCGATCGACGGCTTCGTTGTCGGTGACGTCGCACTCGACCGCGAACAGGTCTTCATCGGGCGCGCCCGAACCGCGGTGCGTGACTGCGACCTTGTGTCCGTCAGCCGCAAGCCGCCGTGCGACGGCGAGACCGATGCCGCGATTTCCGCCGGTCACGAGTATCGAACGGGAGACGAATGGCGGACGACCGCCAGCCGTTTGGCTCTCGGTGTCAGCTGGATTGTCGGTCATCGTCACTTTCTGCTCGTCGCGTGCGCTGATGTTTCTCTGCTCCTCGCGTCCGCAGTCATGACCGCCAACTTAACGCCTGACGACCATTCCTAAGAAATCGCCTTAGTTGGGCAGCCGGCGGTTGATCAGCAGCGCCGCCAGCCCCGCCAACGCCAGCACCAGCGCGCCGAGCCGCAACCAACCGACGCTGGCGTCGCCCTTGATCGTCTCGTAGCCGATCTGCTGCTGCAGATCCGTATAGACCTCGCGCAGCTGATCCAGGCTCGACGCGGAAAAAGCATCGCCGCCGGACAGCTCGGCGATCTTGCGCAGCATCTCGTCGTCGACCGGCACCGGCTGGCGCTGGTCGTTGATCTCGACATAGCCGTACGGGGTGCCGAACGAGATGGTCGAGATCGGCACACCCTGGTCCTTGGCGGTGCGGGCGGCGGTGTAGGCGCCCTTCGGGTTGTCCGGATTCGACGGCACCGTCTCCTTGCCGTCGGAGAACAACACGATGCGCGCCGGCGGCGGCTCGTCACCGCCACCGATTACCGCGCCCACCGTGGCAATAGCCTGCAACGCGGTGAAGATGCCCTCACCGGTCGCGGTGCGGTCGGCCAATTGCAGCTTGTCGATCGCATTCTTGGTCGCTTCGCGGTTGGTGGTCGGCGACACCAGCACGGTGGCGGTGCCCGCATACGCGATCAGGCCGAGGTTGATGCCCGGGGTGAGCTCGTCGGCGAACTGCTTGGACGCCTCCTGCGCGGCCGCCAGCCGGTTGGGCGACACATCGGTGGCGCGCATGGACTGCGACACGTCGATCACCAGCATGACCACCGCGCGGTTGCGCGGGATCCGGACGTCGTGCGTCGGCCCGGCCATCGCAACGGTCAACAGCAGCAGCGACAACACCAGCAGGATCGCAGGCAGGTGACGCCAGCGCGTCGGCCGTTTGGGCGCAACGCTTTCCAGCAGCTCCATGTTCGCGAAGCGCAGCATCCGCCGTTGGCGGGCCAGCTGCACGACGATGTAGAGCCCGACCAGCCCGAGCACGACGAGCAGGAAGAGGAAGTACCACTTGTGTTCGAATCCCGACAGCGTCATCGGTCCGAGCAACGGCAAAGTCATGTGTTACTTGTCATTTCGGTTGATTAGCGGTCGCGCTCATCGGCCGGCCAGCGCCCCTCGGCGACGGTTGGCGACGAACCGGACCACGTCGGCGATCCAGTCCCGGTCGGTGCGCAGGGTCAGCAGCGGAGCATCGCAGCGCCGCAGGGTTCGTGCCACCTCCGCGCGGTGCGCGGCCGCCGCCCTCTCGAAATCGGAACGCAGTTGTTCGTCGATGGTGAACTCGCGGGTGACCCCGGATTCGGTGTCCTGCAGGATGACGTCGCCGACCGGCGGCAGTTCGACGTCGCGCGGGTCGAGAATTTCGATGCCGAGGACCTCGTGCCGTCCGGCGATCGCGCGCAGCGGTCGCATCCAGTTGATCGGGCCGAGGAAGTCGCTGATGATCACCGCCATGCCACGGCGCCGCTCGGGCCTGCGCAGCGCGTCGATCGCGGCGGCGAGGTCGCCCCGCACGCCGAGCGGCGCCTTGGGCATGGTGGCGATCGTGCGCAGCATTTCCTGCTCGTGCATGCGGCCCGACAAGGCAGGCACCCGCCGGACGGAGTCGCCGTTGGCGATGATCGCGCCGATCCGGTTGCCGCCGCCGCTGTTCAGGAATGTGATCGCCGCCGCCGCCGCTACCGCCAGGTCGCGCTTCTCGCACCCGGTGGTGCCGAAGTCGAGGCTGGCAGACATGTCGACCACCAGCCAGGTTTCCAGCTCGCGGTCGGCGATCATCTGCCGAACATGCGGATGGGTGGTGCGCGCCGTCACCGACCAGTCCATCCGGCGCACGTCGTCACCGGGCTGATAGAGCCGGGACTCCCCCGGTTCGGATCCCGGGCCGGGCAGCAGGCCGAGGTGGTCGCCGTGCAGGACGCCGTCGAGCTTGCGGCGCACCGTCAGCTCGAGCTTCCGCAGCGCCGCCGTCAGTGCGGGGTCACGGATCTCCCCACGCTTCAGTGACGGCAGGTCGACCGTGCGTCGTGAAGTAGTCACCGACCACTTGCCGCGGCCGCTGCGGCGGGCACAACGGGCGGAACCGAATGACCTTGCTGCGGAATGGCATTCACCTGCGGCATGGCGACGGTCTGCAGGATCCGGTTGATCACCGTTTCCGAGGAGATTTCGTCGGCCAGCGCGTCGTAGGTCAGCACCAGCCGGTGCCGCAGCACGTCGGGGATGACCTCAACGACGTCCTGGGGGATCACGTAGTCGCGTCCGCGCACCAACGCCAGCGCTCGGGCGGCGGCGATGATGCCGAGCGACGCACGCGGCGAGGCGCCGTACGCGACCCATGCCTTGGCATCGGGCATGCCGAACTTCTCCGGCGCCCTGGTCGCGGTGACGATACGGACAACGTAGTCGACGAGCGCGTGGTGCACGAACGTGTTGGCGGCCACGTCCTGCAGATGCACCAAGTCGCCGGGAGCGAGGATCTGCTTGGCCTCCGGCGGCCTTACGCCCATCCGGTAGATGATCTCGCGCTCTTCCTCGGGCGTCGGGTAGTCGATGTTGATCTTGAACAGGAAGCGGTCCCGCTGCGCCTCCGGCAGCGCGTACACACCCTCCTGCTCGATCGGGTTCTGGGTAGCCATCACCAGGAACGGGTTCGGCATCGAAAAGTCCTTGCCGCCGATCGAGATCCTGCGTTCCTGCATCACCTCGAGCAGCGCGGACTGCACCTTGGCCGGCGCGCGGTTGATCTCGTCGGCCAGCAGGAAGTTCACCACGACAGGGCCGAGTTCGATGTCGAACTCTTCCTTGCCCTGGCGGTAGATGCGGGTACCGACGATGTCGGTGGGCACCAGGTCGGGCGTGAACTGGATGCGGGCGAACGTGCCGCCGACCACGCGGGCGAAGGTCTCCACCGCCAGCGTCTTGGCCACGCCGGGAACGCCCTCGAGCAGCACGTGGCCCTTGGCGAGCAGGCCGACGAGCATCCGCTCGACCAGTAGGTCCTGGCCGACGATGATCCGCTTGACCTCGAAGATTGCGCGTTCCAGCGTGTGCACCTCGGCCTGCAGGTTCACGGAGTTGGAGGGCGGCGGCGGACCACCGTGCGTGTTCGGGGGATAACCCTGCGCCGGGCCTTGCGGCCCACCTGCTGACGTCATCGACGATCCTCTTACGTAGTTGGCGGAAAGACGCAGGTCGTGCGCCGCGGGCGGGGTGCCCGTCGTCAACTATTCCAGGCACTTCGGAATCCGTCGACGTTGCCCGGGTCTGCTCAGGGTTCGCTCAGCCCACGCTCAGGATTCGATTACCCGGGCGAGATAGGGCTGCAGCCCGGCCGTGCGCAGCGGGCTGACGGTCACCTTGCCTGCACTGCCGGAAGCCTCGAGCATCCTGCCGCCACCAAGATAGATCGCGACGTGCTGGCTGCCGCCCGGACCCCAGAACAAGAGGTCACCGCGTTTGGCCTGTGACTGCGGCACCTTGCGGCCGGTGTTGTACTGATCCCCCGAATATTTGGGAATCAGCACCCCGACGCCGGCGAACGCGAACCGGGTGAACCCGGAACAGTCGTAGCCGACGGTGTTCGCGCCGGAGTCCACGCCCGTGGCTGGGCCCGCTGGGCGTGCCGCCTCCCCATGAATACGGCACGCCCATCTGCGAGCCACCGCGACGGATCACGTACTCGATCGCCTGTGGTCCGCGAACCCGGCCGGCGGCGACACTCCCAGTGCTCGGGCTGCCGCCGAGACCGATGCTGCTCAGGAACTTCCGGCCCAGATCCTGAGTGGTCTGAATTGCCATCTGGCTGACTTGAAACGACGCGTTGGCGATCGCGACCGGGTCGCCGGGTGCGCCGGCGCTGAGCATCTTGGGCAGCGTCGGGTCCCACTGGCCGTCATCGGGCGCGGCCGCGGACGGCACGGCCAGCCCGATCACCATGAGCCAGTCGCCGCCAGGAGCGGCTCATGAGCGAAAAATTTCGTGCGCAGCGTAAAGTGTTGCGGCGCAACAAAATCACAGAAATCACTCGCATCAGTATTCGATGTACCGGACGACGTAGGGGGTCATACCGCTGGTTCGCACCGGCGAGACCTTGACGTGCGAGCCCGTGATAGGGCGCCTCGAGCATCTGGTTGTTGCCGAGATACAGCGTCACGTGCTGACTGCCGCCCGGCCCGTAGAAGATCACATCACCGCGGCGCATCTGCGACGACGGGATCTTGCGGCCCAGGTCGTACTGCGCGCCCGAGTAGTGCGGCAGCTTGATACCGACGCCCGCGAAGGCGTACAGGATCAACCCGGAGCAGTCGAATCCGACTGTGCCCGCTCCGGAATCGATGCCGCGGCTCGCGCCGGCGGCATTACCGCCGCCCCACGAGTACGGCACGCCCATCTGGGACCCCGCACGTTGGATGACGTACTCGGAGGCCTGCCTGCCGTAGACGCGGGGAATCGCCCCGTTGTTCGTGTAGCCGCTCGGCGTAGGCAGGATTCCCAGCTTGCGCAGGAAGTTGCGCCCCATGTCGGCGGTGTACTGCGCCGAGGTCGACGAAATGCCGAGCACCGTGTTGATGATCGCGATGGGATCGCCGCTGACGAACGCGCTCGGTATCGCGGGCAACGTGGGATCCCACAGGCTGAAGTCCCAATTGCCGGCAGCCGGTGCGGGCGCCGCGGGCGCGCGGTCCCAGTCAGCAGACGGGTTCGACTGGGGTGCAGCGGGTTTCGGCTGTCCACTAGCCGACGCGGACCACGTGCGGGCCTCGGCGAGCTTGGCCTGTGCGGCATTGCGCTCGGCGGTGAGCTGGTCCAGCTGGCCCTGCTGGTCGCGGAACGTCTGCTGCGCCGACGTCAGCGCCGACACCGCGGCGTCCTGGCTGGCCTGCGCATCGACTGCGGCCTGGTCGGCCTTCTGCTTGGCCAGCCGCGCCGCCGATTCCTTGTTGACCTGTTCGGTGCGGGCCCGCTGCAGGTTGGCGATGACCTGCTGTGCGCTGGCGGCCAGGGTCTGACCCACCGAGGCGGTGTTGAGGATCTCGGCCGGGTCGGCGGCGGTCAGATACGAACTCGACGGCCCGTTGACATAGGTCGATGCCGCGAAGGTGTCGAAACGCTGTTGGGCGGACGTGATTGCGGCGCTGGAGTCGTCGACGGCGCGCCGGCTGGCGTCGACCTCGAGCCGGGCCGCTGCGGCGTTGTCGCGCGCGGTTTCGACGTCGACGATCGCCTTGTTGACGCTCTCCTGTTCGGCCTGCACCGCGGCGCCCAGTTCCTGCAGCTTCTGGTTGGCGTTCGCGACCGCGGCGACCAGCGCCCCGATGGTGCTCGGGCTACTGGGCTCGGCGGCGGCAATCCCCCCAGAATGGGAAAACACGGTTGCCAGCAGCATGCCGATAGTTAGCGGAATCGCGCAGACTCGACCGCACAGCCGGGACGCAGAGGCGCGAGGGGTGCGTCTCATTCGACTCAAGTCTCCTATGGCTCGCGAACGTCCAGCACATTCGTTCGGCACCCTGTCGCAGAAGTCACATGAATAACAACTACATCAATAGGTACTTCTGCACCGTACGTCACAACTGACGCTAAAGAAACTCTAGTCACAAACTACATATCTGTAATTAATATGGAGTGTGACCGAATGGTGATGTTTGAATTCGCCGGGCGGTTCTGCCCGGTCTTATTCAGCGGTTTTCGACTCGGCGTCGGGTGCGTTGCGTTTGCTGCGGACCTGCAGGAAACGGGTGGCGACGACGGCGGCCAATACCCCGACAACAGAGCACGACAGAGAATGCCGTCCAGGGAAAGTGCGGTGTCGTCAACTCGCTGACGAAATTCTTCGCTGATTGGACCGGGTCGCCGTTTTTCGCGACGTCCTGACCGGCCTCCAGCGTGACCCGGTCGAAAGTTGTGCTGAAGGTCCCCGCGTACGAGGGACTCATCGCCAGCACGGTCGACCCCGGGTAGGCCTCGCCGACCTCGGTCGCGATGTCGCGGAGCGGGGTGTCGATCGGCGGATTCGTCGCGATCACCACGATCTTGAGGTCGATGCCGTGCTCGCGGGCGTCGGCCACCACCTGGCGCAGCTCCGGCACGGCCTGCGCATCGGCCGGCGGCACGCTCACACCGTCGTCACCCACATCCGCGTTCACCTGGTTGATATCGACGTCGGGCGGGATGTAGGCGGGGAAGGCCGGGAGAAACGGGATCACGTGCGGTCCGGTCACAGGGGCACCGTACGCGATCGCGGTCGAAGTAGGTGGCAGCACGCACCCGCTAGCGCAAGACTGAACGCATCGGAGGGTTGCTTTATAGGACAAGCGTACTGTTAGGATTGGAAGTGCCGCCGACACAGCCCGTCGCGGCGATTACTTAGCCGGGAGTTGATGTGAGCAGCAAAGATTCGTCCCAAAACTCGTTCGATGCCCGCTCCACCCTCAAGGTCGGGGACAAGAGCTACGAGATCTACCGGTTGGACGCGGTACCCGGTGCCGAGAAGCTGCCCTACAGCCTCAAGGTGCTCGCCGAGAATCTGCTGCGCACCGAGGACGGTGCCAATATCACCAAGGAGCACATCGAGGCGATCGCGAACTGGGATCCATCGGCCGACCCGAGTGTGGAGATCCAGTTCACCCCGGCCCGGGTGATCATGCAGGACTTCACCGGAGTGCCCTGCATCGTCGACCTGGCCACCATGCGAGAGGCCGTCGGCGATCTCGGTGGTGACCCCGAAAAGGTCAATCCCCTGGCGCCGGCCGATCTGGTCATCGACCACTCGGTGATCGCCGACCTCTTCGGCCGCGAGGACGCATTCGAGCGCAACGTCGAGATCGAGTACCAGCGCAACGGCGAGCGCTACCAGTTCCTGCGCTGGGGCCAAGGCGCCTTCAACGACTTCAAGGTGGTGCCACCGGGAACCGGCATCGTGCACCAGGTCAACATCGAATACTTGGCCCGTGTGGTTTGGGAGCGCGACGGAGTCGCGTACCCCGATACCTGTGTGGGCACCGACAGCCACACCACGATGGAGAACGGCCTCGGCGTGCTGGGCTGGGGCGTCGGCGGTATCGAGGCGGAGGCCGCCATGCTCGGCCAGCCGGTGTCGATGCTGATCCCCCGCGTGGTTGGCTTCAAGCTGTCCGGTGAGCGCCCGCCCGGCGTGACCGCCACCGACGTCGTGCTCACCGTCACCGAGATGCTGCGCAAACACGGCGTGGTCGGGAAGTTCGTCGAGTTCTACGGTGAGGGCGTTGCCGAGGTGCCGCTGGCCAACCGCGCGACGCTGGGCAACATGAGTCCCGAGTTCGGCTCCACCGCAGCGATTTTCCCGATCGATGAGGTGACGATCGACTACCTGCGGATGACGGGGCGCAGCGAGGACCAACTCGCCTTGGTCGAGGCGTACGCCAAGGAGCAGGGCATGTGGCACGACCCCGCGCGGGAGCCGAAGTACTCCGAGTACGTCGCGCTGGACCTGTCCGACGTAGTCCCGTCCATCGCCGGCCCCAAGCGTCCGCAGGACCGCATCGCTCTCAACGACGCGAAGAACGCCTTCCGCAAGGACATCCACAACTACGTCGAGGAGAACCTGCCTGCCAAGCACACCAAGCTCGACGAAGCCGTCGAAGAGTCGTTCCCGGCCAGCGACCCCGCGGTGCTGTCATTCGCCGAGAACGATACGACGGAAGTCGTGTCGGCGGCCGTCGGCGCCGGGGGCAGGCCGAGCAAACCTGTAGACGTGAAGTCCGATGAACTCGGCGAGTTCATCCTTGACCACGGCGCCGTGGTAATCGCGGCGATCACCTCGTGCACGAACACCTCCAATCCCGAAGTCATGCTCGGTGCGGCGCTGCTCGCCAAGAACGCCGTGGAAAAGGGGCTGACGTCCAAGCCGTGGGTGAAGACGACGATGGCGCCGGGCTCGCAGGTGGTCACCGAATACTACGAGAAGGCCGGGCTGTGGCCGTATTTGGAGAAACTGGGCTTCTATCTTGTCGGTTACGGCTGCACCACGTGCATCGGTAATTCCGGCCCGCTGCCCGACGAGATCAGCAAGGCCGTCAACGACGCCGACCTGTCGGTGGCCGCGGTGCTGTCCGGCAACAGGAACTTCGAGGGCCGCATCAATCCTGACGTGAAGATGAATTACCTGGCTTCGCCGCCGCTGGTGATCGCCTACGCGCTCGCGGGAACCATGGACTTCGACTTCGAGGCTGACCCGCTGGGTGAGGACGAGAACGGAAGCGACGTCTTTCTGAAGGACATCTGGCCGTCGCAGAAGGATATCTCCGACACGATCGCGTCGGCGATCAACACGGAGATGTTCACCAAGAACTACGCCGACGTCTTCAAGGGCGACGAGCGGTGGCGGAACCTGCCCACCCCGAGCGGCAACACCTTCGACTGGGACTCCGACTCGACGTACGTGCGCAAGCCCCCGTACTTCGACGGCATGCCCGCCGAACCGGACGCGGTGAGAGACATCACCGGTGCCAGAGTGCTGGCGCTGCTTGGTGATTCGGTGACCACCGACCACATCTCCCCCGCGGGCAGCATCAAGCCGGGCACGCCGGCGGCGCAGTACCTCGACGAGCACGGCGTGGACCGCAAGGATTACAACTCCTACGGGTCACGGCGCGGAAACCACGAGGTGATGATCCGCGGCACGTTCGCCAACATCAGGTTGCGCAACCAGTTGCTGGACGACGTGTCCGGTGGCTACACCCGTGACTTCGCCCAGTCCACCGATGAGGGAGAAGCCCCGCAGGCGTTCATCTACGACGCCGCGCAGAACTACGCGGCGCAGAACATTCCGCTGGTTGTGTTGGGCGGCAAGGAGTACGGTTCGGGCTCGTCGCGTGACTGGGCGGCGAAGGGCACCAGTCTGCTTGGCGTCCGGGCGGTCATAGTCGAGTCCTTCGAGCGCATCCACCGGTCCAACCTGATCGGCATGGGCGTCATCCCGTTGCAGTTCCCCGAGGGCGAGTCGGCGGCCTCCCTGAAGCTGGACGGCACGGAGACGTACGACATCACCGGCATCGAAGCGCTCAACGAAGGCAAGACGCCGAAGACCGTGCACGTCAAGGCCACCAAGGAAGACGGGAAGACCGTGGAGTTCGACGCCGTGGTGCGCATCGACACCCCTGGTGAGGCGGACTACTACCGCAACGGCGGCATCCTCCAGTACGTGCTGCGCAACATGCTCAGAGCTGATTGATGCGCGGGCGGACATTCCGCCGACGAGCGCTCGCGCGAGGAGAATTCCGCCGACGAGCGCTCGCGCGAGGAGAATTCCGCCGACGAGCGCTCGCGCGAGGAGAATTCCGTTGCCCCGGGTAACCGACGACCATCTGGCGGCCCGTCGCCGCCAGATCCTCGACGGCGCCCGGCGGTGCTTTGCACAGTACGGCTACGACAAGGCCACCGTGCGCAGGCTGGAACAGACCATCGGGCTGTCGCGCGGCGCGATCTTCCACCACTTCCGGGACAAGGACACCTTGTTCTTCGAACTGGCCCATGAGGACGCCGAACGCATGGCCGATGTCGCGTCGCGTGAGGGCTTGATCCAGGTCATGCGCGACATGCTGGCGGCACCCGATCAGTTCGACTGGTTGGCCACCCGCCTAGAGATCGCGCGCAAGCTCCGCAACGATCCCGCATTCCACAAGGGATGGTCGGAGCGGTCGGCTGAACTGTCCGCGGCAACGACCGACCGGCTGCGCAGGCAGAAGCAGGCCGGCCGGCTGCGCGACGACGTGCCCAGCGCCGTGCTGCACACCTACCTGGACCTGGTGCTCGACGGTCTGGTCGCGCGGCTGGCCTCGGGAGACGACCCCGAAAAGCTCAGGGCCGTACTCGACCTCGTCGAATCGTCGGTCCGCCAGCAGTAGCTAGCGCCGCGTGCGGTGGTTAGGTCCCCCGCGGCTGCGCATCGTCGTGCCCGACTCACGAAGCATGCTGTGGATCGAACCGTATGAGCGACCGGTAGACGCGACAAGGGAGCGGATGCTTGCCCCACCCTCGTACGCGTGCCGCAGATCGTTCAGCAATTGATCCCGGGACTTGTTGAGTTTCTTCATCGACATCTCCCCGCTGTTGATGCCCCGACGCATACCCAGGGTAAAGAAGCCTCAACCAAAGAGCGGGCGGAATCGACAAACGGCACCCGCCCGATATCGCCTCAGGCCAACTCGATGAGATCGGCGTAATCCGCCGACCAGAAATCCTCGGTGCCGTCCGGCAGCAGCACCACCCGCTGCGGGTCCAGCGCCTCGGTGGCTCCCGGATCGTGGGTCACCAGCACCACCGCGCCGACGTAGCTCCGCAGCGCATCCAGCACCTGTTCGCGCGACGCCGGATCGAGATTGTTGGTGGGTTCGTCGAGCAGCAGGACGTTCGCGGTCGACGCCACGAGGCCAGCCAGCGCCAGGCGGGTCTTCTCGCCACCGGACAGCGTGCCTGCCGGCTGGTCGAGCTGCGGCCCGCTGAACATGAACGCGCCCAACAACCCTCGCAGATCCTGTTCGCCGGTATCGGGAGCGGCGTGCCGGATGTTCTCCCACACCGTGGCGAGATCATCAAGGGTGTCGTGCTCCTGCGCGAAGTACCCGATCTTGAGGCCGTGGCCCGGTTCCATCGCGCCGGTGTCGGGTGTCTCGACCCCGGCCAGCAGCCGCAGCAGCGTGGTCTTGCCCGCGCCGTTGAGGCCGAGCACCACCACCCGGGAACCGCGGTCAATGGCCAGATCGACGCCTGCGAAAACCTCCAGCGAGCCGTAGGTCTTCGTCAAGTCCTTGGCCACCAACGGGGTGCGCCCGCACGGCGCCGGGCTGGGGAACTTGATGCGGGCGACCTTGTCTGCCACCCGCTCATCCTCGAGGGCTGCCATCATCCGGTCGGCCCGGCGAAGCATGTTCTGCGCGGCAACGGCTTTGGTCGCCTTGGCGCCCATCTTGGCAGCCTGGGCCCGCAGTGCCGCGGCTTTGCGCTCGGCATTGGCGCGCTCGCGGCGCCGCCGTTGTTCGTCGGTGGCACGCGCGTCGAGGTACTTCTGCCACGTCATGTTGTAGACGTCGACCTCGCCACGCACGGCGTCAAGGAACCACACCTTGTTGACAACGTCGGCCAACAGCTCGACGTTGTGGCTGATCACCACCAACCCGCCGGTGTGCGCCCGAAGAAACTCCCGCAGCCAGCCCAGCGAGTCGGCGTCGAGGTGGTTGGTCGGCTCGTCGAGCAGAAGCGTGGTGGCCGAGCCCGCTCCGGTGTCGGACGCCGCGAACAGGATACGCGCGAGTTCGACGCGGCGCCGTTGACCGCCGGACAGTGTGCGCAGCGGTTGGGTCAGAACACGTTCGGGCAGGCCGAGACTCGCGCAGATGCGGCCCGCCTCGCTCTCGGCGCCATACCCGCCGAGCGCGGCAAACCGTTCCTCGAGCTGGCCGTAGCGCCGGACCGCACGGTCCCGAGTGGCGTCGTCGGCGACCTCGGCCATCAACGCCTGTTGCTTCTCCAGATCGGCGAGCAGGGTGTCCAGGCCGCGGGCCGACAACACCCGGTCGCGGGCGAGCGTGTCGAGGTTGCCCTCCCTGGGATCCTGCGGCAGGTAACCGATTTCGCCGGTCCGCGTGATGGTGCCTGCGTACGGTTCACCCTCGCCTGCCAGGATGCGCATGGTCGTGGTCTTGCCAGCGCCGTTTCGTCCGACCAGACCGATGCGGTCGCCCGGTTGCACCCTAAGGGCCGGTCCTTCCGCGAACAGCAGCGTGCGCGCGCCTGCGCGGACCTCGAGGTCCGTTGCGGTGATCACGCTGCTCCTATTTCTCTACTCGTGGTCGTTACTTGTCGTCGGTAAAGACCGCGGGCCGCTTTTCCGCACGCGCGGCCACCGCTTCTTCGAAGTTGGCGGTGAGCAGGCGCACGAAGAGTTGTCCCAGGCCCTCGGCCTGCATGTGCCCCTCCAGGCTAGCGGCGTCCAGTCCAGTCCACAGTGTGCGCTTGGTCAACTCAATTCCCGGTCGGGAGAATGCGGCGATGCGCTCGGCCATCTCATAGCAGACCTCGAGCAACTCTTCTCCCGGCACCGTGCGCGAGACCAGCCCGATCCGTTCGGCCTCCTCGGCGTCGACGTCGCGGCCGGTCAGCATCAGTTCGAACGCCCGTGACGTGCCGATCGCCCTCG
The DNA here is from genome assembly GCA_963800125.1 of uncultured Actinomycetota bacterium. Classification (GTDB taxonomy): domain Bacteria; phylum Actinomycetota; class Actinomycetes; order Mycobacteriales; family Mycobacteriaceae; genus Mycobacterium. The sequence goes on from CAWDAC010000019.1 coordinate 68,471, forward strand.
GCAGCAGATAGCTCAGGCCCAACTCGCTGGCGGTCAGGCCGTTGTTGATCCCTGCCGCCCGGAAATAGGCGCCGTCGCCTGCGACCCTGATGTCGGCGGCCAGCGCCAGGCACAGCCCCCCGCCGATGGCCGCGCCGTTCACCGCGGCAATGACGGGCTGATGCATCTTGCGCAGCGCCAGGATCACGTCGTCGAGCACCTCCATCGACCGCAGCGCGAACGTCGGCCTGGTCAAACCGTCGATGTGCGGCACGGAGCCCGCGGACTTGTGGTCGGCGCCCGACGAGAAGCCCCGGCCCGCGCCGGTCAGCACGACCGCCCGAACGGAGTTGTCGTAGGTCAGCGCTTCCAGAACCTTCCTCAGCGGAACCATGACGTCGAAAGCCATGGAGTTCATCCGCTCGGGCCGGTTCAGCGTCACCAGGGCGACATTGGGCCGCGGACGATCGACGAGAACGAATTCGTTGTGCTCGGTCACGGACTGCACGCTATCGCGTGCCCGGCCTCAGCCCCGTTCGCCGTTGTTCTGGGCGGCGATCGCGGTGTCCACGTCGAACGCCTTGACCTGCTCCACCAGATCCTCAAGGGCGGCCGGCGGCAGCGCCCCGGCCTGGTTGAACACCAGCTTGCCCTTCTTGAACACCATCAGCGTCGGGATGGAGCGGATGTCGGCTGCGGCGGCGAGCTGTTGCTCGGCCTCGGTGTCGACCTTGGCGTGCACCACATCGGGGTGCTTTTCCGACGATGCGGCGAACGTCGGGGCGAAGGCCTTACAAGGGCCACACCACGACGCCCAGAAGTCCACCAGCACGATCTCGTTGTCGTTGATGGTGTCGTTGAACTGCTCAGCGGTGATGTCTCGGGTAGTCACGATTCTCCTAACGCTGGAGTTCAGCTGTGTGTTCCCACTATGTGGTCAGCGGAAGTCCTTGAACGCCTCGAGCAGGCGGCTGCGGAACGCCGGGTCCAGCTCATCGTTGCCGATCTTGCCGACGGTGCGAACTGTTTCGCGGAACTGCTGAAGGTAGTTTTCACAGCCTTCGCATTCGGTGAGGTGCATGTCGAAGCGGGCACGGGTGTCCGGATCGAGGGCGCCGTCAAGGTAGGCGGTGACAAGCTCGACGAGCTCGTTGCAGTCCATTGCTCCGGTCCTCATGACACGTCTCCCAGATAGTTCTCCAGCGCGGCCCGAACGACCGCCCTGCCCCGGTGCAGCAGCACCCTTTGATTGGCGACACTGATGTCGAGGAGTTCACACACCTCACCCGAATCAAACCCCAACATGTCACGCAGGGTGACCACCATTCGTTGCCGATCCGGCAGCTTCTCCAGTTCGCGTTGCGCGACGCCGACAAGTTCCTGCCCGAGTACCGATCCCTCCGGGGTGTCGGGAAAAGGCGAGGGCACCTCGTCAGGCTTCCAGTGCCCGGGGTAGGGGTCACCGGACTCGCGGAAACGGGCCGGGTCGACGGTGCCGCCGGTGAACGCCGCGATCGCTGCGTCGGACTCGCGGCGCTCCCTGACACCTCGCGACTTGGCGATGTTGATCATCACCGTGAAAAGCCAAGTGCGCAAAGACGATCGGCCCTCGAAATTACCGATCCCCTTGACCAAGGCGATCCAAGTCTCCTGCACGACCTCCTCGGCGATCTCGTGGCTAGGCACGTAACCGCGCGCAACTCGAAGCATGGACGGCGTGTGCTGGTCGACCAGTTGGGCGAACACGGATTCATCGCCATCGCGCAGGGCGGCGATCACCACCGTCTCGTCCATCGTCTCGGTCATCACAGTCACGGCAACCGCTCAGCGGTAATCCGGATTGGCAAAGTCGTACCGACACCCGGCATCCCATCCCGACCGGATGTTTCCGTACGCGGGAACGCCGCCTGCCGCCTTCAACATGCGGGCAAGGTGCATCAGATTCCACGTCATGAACGTGGTGTTGCGGTTGGTGAAGTCATTCTCCGGGCCACCGGATCCGGGATCCAGGTATGACGGCCCTGGACCCGCTTCGCCGATCCAGCCGGCGTCGGCCTGCGGCGGAATCGTGTAGCCGATGTGCTGCAGCGTGTAGAGCACGTTCTGCGCGCAGTGCTTGATGCCGTCTTCGTTGCCGGTGATCAGACAGCCGCCCACCCGGCCGTAATAAAGGTATTGGCCGGCGTCGTTGAGCAGATGCGATCCGCCGTAGAGCCGCTCGTGCACCTTCTTCATCACCGAGCTGTTGTCGCCCAGCCAGATCGGGCCTGCGAGCACGAGGATGTCGGCTGCCAGGACCTTCTCGAAGATCTCCGGCCAGTCGTCGGTCGCCCAACCGTGCTCACGCATGTCGGGCCATACCCCGGTCGCGATGTCGTGGTCGATGGCACGCACGACGTCGACGGCGACGCCGTGCTTCGCCATGATGTTGGTGCTGATGTCGACGAGGCCCTGGGTGTGACTCTGTTCGGGCGAGCGTTTCAGGGTGCAGTTGATGAACAAAGCGCCCAGGCCGGTGAAGTCTTGAGAGGCATTGGTCACGTAGTGGAGTGTGCCCGTCCCGCGGAGGCGTTACACAGGATCACCGGTTTCTTCGTCGTTCTCGTCGGGGCGTTCGTCATCGTCCGGGATCAGGTAGCGCTCGGGGTGGTGGTAGTTGTTGACTCGGGCTTGGCCGGTGTCCAGGTGTGGGGGTGGGATCCATTCGGTGCGGCCGTCTTTGCGTTTGCGGGTGTGCCGAGACCCCACCGCGCTGACCTGCGCCGACACCGCCTGCCCCGGCGGGTAAGCCCAGGTCAGATGGGCTTTTGTGGGGTGTAAAGGCGCATTGCCTACTCCCTGGAATGCACTGGAAAACCCCTCCGTTCGCCGGGGTGCCGCCGGGGTGACGCCGGGGTGAGACCGGCCAACGCGTGCGAACGCCGCGGGAAGGCGTTTGTGTGCGTGCAAAACGCCGAGATCCCTTGCGGATCAAGCCTTTCCGCACCCGACTGGCGTATAGTCCCAGGTCAACTGAATATCGTTCCCAACTGGACAACAACTGAAACGGCAGACCGCCATGAACGCAATCGCCCCCGACCTCCTCGACCTCCCCGATCCGCGCTCCCGGCCGACTCTCGACCTCACCGGTTCGAATCCGCTGATTGACGGTGTTCCGGTCTATCCGATCTTCGGGGCTACCACGGGCGGGCGGATGGGCATTCACGCTGCCGGGGACGTGATCAGCGCCAACACTCTCGTCTCCCAGCTCGCCGATGGGCTGTCGCTCGATGAATTGTGGGATGAGTTCAGCACGATTTTGAATTTTTGGAACACCGAGCGGCTCTCGGTCAGCGACCTGCTCAGTTTCCGGACCACGCTGGCAGGCGAGGCAGTTCCTCAGAGCGTGAGTATCGGATCGTTCGAACGCGCCACCGAGTACGGCGTCAGCGTCGCGCAAGGCCCGCCCATCGAGGCACTGGTGCTGGGCTACGACCGCCACGACTGGGACAAGCGATCCAGTTTTACCTGGAAGTTCTTGCGGGGCAGCACAATTGAGCAGGTCCGGACAGTATTTGAGGCCATCCTGCATGCGGATGCGCGCCTGGTGAGTGGCCGGGTGCTGCGAAGAGTGCTGGACCCGGCTCCCACCCACAACGAAGCCGGTTGGAGTTGCTACGGTCTGTGGTCAGCGGACGGCATGGTGCCACCGCCCTTCGGCGGCAACACCTTCACCGGCACCGAATCCATGTACATCCCAAGCGGCGCAGCCACTCTGGACAGCGCGGACATCGAGGACGCGGTCAAGAAAGTGCAAAGCCACGGCTACGGGCTGTCTGACGGGTCGAACGGTCAGATGCTGATCATCGCCAATCCGGCTGAGGCAGAACTGATTAGGACGTGGAGAGCGGGTCAGCCCAGCCGTTCCGGTGGGCCGAATGCGCGTTACGACTTCGTGCCAGCGGTTCAGGCCCCAGCACACTACAGCGCGGATACCCTCGTCGGGCAACCGGTTGCGGATAACTTCAACGACGTCAAGGTGCTGGGGAACTACGACGTGAGCTTACTTGTCGAATCCTGGGTGTTGCCGGTTGGTTACGTGATCGTCGTGGCGTCGGCTGGGCGCAACGCATCCGGCAACGTGGTGGGCCTGCGCGAGCACCCGGACGCGGCCCAGCAGGGGCTTCGCCAGATCGCCGGTACGGGTCCGTACCCGGTCGTGGATGCTCACTACGCACGTTGCTTCGGGGTGGGCACACGCCATCGCGGGGCGGCCTGCGTGGTGCAAGTGACCACCGGCCCTACGTATTCCCCGCCGCCACCGGACGCCGTGCCGATCTAGGCCCGGAATATCCACTCGCACAAGGAGTTCCGTGATGGCTACCGCACCCAATTGGGACTTGATCGGGCTGGATTATCCGGTCGCCGCCGACCACCGCACCGCCGGCGGGTTGACGTGGATTCGCGCGAACTTCGACGCGGCCAAACGCTGGCGCGAGCCACCCGGGTGCTCCGAATTCGACCCTGACCCACCGGGGGCACCATGCCGGGGATACCGCCGCACCATGGCCACATCGACGCCGCCCGCGATCGCGGTGAGCGGCAACCCGCGCCCGCGGCAATAGACCGCCGACCGGTCCGACGGGTTGACAAACGACGGCGTCGGCGGTTGTCGAGAAGCCCGCCGAAGAGGAAGAGCACGCGCACGGCCACGGTCATCACCACGGCCACGCGCACTAGAAGACGCCATACGCGAAGCACCCCCGGCTCTCGTGGCCGGGGGTGTTCTTCTTGCAGGTGCCGCCGACCGGATTACGCTCGATCAGCCAGCCCTTACGGTCCGCTCCGACCTGGGTTGACGACGATCGGGTCGAACTTCTCTGCCATCGCTAGTCGGTCGCGACGTGCGGCGGGTCGTAGATGACGAGGAAGATCAGGTCTTCATCGCCGATGTTCGTCAGGCTGTGCTCCTCGTTGGCGGGCACCTTGACCAAACTGCCCGGCGTGATCTGCCAGCTCTGTGCGCCGATCTGCATTCGAGCGGTGCCGGTCAAGAAATAGAACATATGGTTGTAGTCGTGGTGGTGCGGCTTGGATCCGCCGCCCGGGCCGAATTTGGTCAGTTGGGCACTGAACAACTGCGAGTAATCCCGGCCCACCAACTCGTCGCTGATCCAGAACTTCTGACCGAGGTCGGTCGCGTGCCAGGCAATATCTTCAGGTGTGTACACATTCGACAATGTCGTATGTTTCATGGCGGTGTTCCTTTCCTATGCCCGCAATGGCTGCGGGCGGTCGTTGTTGTCGCGTGACCCGGCGGAACGGTCCTCTAGTGACTGCCCGCCCGATTCTTCCTACGATTACTGAAACGTTTTCGCACGGCGACCATTCATAACTCATCGGTTATGGCCGATGGCTTCGTCGGTATGGAGAATCGATGACGACCTTCTCGCAACTCAAAACCTTCGTGACCGTGGCCGATCAGGGTGGCTTCACGGCGGCAAGCCAACGGCTCGGGCTTTCACAGCCGGCCGTCAGCCGCGCGATCGCCGCGCTGGAGAGAGACCTCGGGCTGCCAATGTTCATCCGCCGCCGAGACGGACTCTCCCTGACCGACGCCGGTTCAGTTGCGCTCACGCACGCGCGGGAAGCGGTGCGGCAGGTGACGTTGATGCGTACCGAAATCGCAGCCTTAGCCGGCGACGTCACCGGGACGCTGAGCCTGGCGAGCCTGCCGACCGCCACCGCCACGCTGGTCGCTCCTCAGCTGCAGACGTTCGCCCAACGGCACCCGGCTGTCACCATCCGGTTGCTCGAAGGGAGCGAGCAAGAGGTGCGGGATTGGCTCGACCAGGGGGCCGTCGAGGCCGGCGTGGTCAGTCTGCCCGTCAAGGGCCTTGACTCGGCCGTACTCGGTGATCAGGACATGGTGGCGGTGGTTCCCGCCGATAGTTGGCTGGCTGCGAAGGACACCATCGGCTATGCCGATCTGGCGAAGGAGCCCTTCGTCCGTGGTACCGGCGGCGCGGCGGATGTGTTCATGCCGATTGCGCGACAGGCCGGGGTCCAGTTCGACCTGGCCTTCGAGGCGCGCGAAATCGCAGCGGCGCTCGAAATCGTGGGAGCGGGACTCGGAGTGAGCATCCTGCCGAGCGCCGGTCTGCCCGCGCTGCCCAGTGTTGCGGTACGACCGTTGGTGCCTCGTACCGTGCGACGTCTCGGCGTCGCCGTCTCAGCGAGCGCGTCTGGACCCGCACGTGCATTCCTTGATCAGATCGCCGCGCTCGATCTCCGGTGATGCCCCGGCCCCGATCTGGTCTTGGGCTGTAATCGACCACCACCGAGACGTCGGACCGGTCGGCTCAAGCTCCGGGGCGGGTCGCCAACAGCCCGGTCCCCAGCCCAACCGGGGAGGCGGACAGGCCGCCGGTCGGGGTTACAGGGTGCCACGGCATCCCCGGTTCGCCGCTGGGGCGGTCGTCTCCGTGCCAACCGGGACGGCGAAGTCCAAGACGAGCAAGCGCACGGTGCCGCTACCGCCCTGGCTGGCGACGAGACTTGCTGCTTACCTGGCAGATACGCACCCGCAGGCCGACAACCCGACCGCTGTGCTGTGCCGCGTCGGCTACACGGCAACCAGGTGCGCAAGCCGGTACTCGACTGGTCGGCACCGCTGGACCTCAATGGCCTCCAGAGCAAGATCATCCGACCCGCCTTAGAGGCGGTCGGGCTGCCCGCGAGCCGCCCCGCCGCACCCGCCACCGACACCGCCCCGGCGCAACCCGTCGCGAAAGGTATACGGCTGCATGACCTTCGGCATACGGCCGCGGTCTTGTGGCTGTCGAACGGCGTTCACTTTATCCAGGTTGCGAAGTGGCTCGGCCACAGCAGTTACGTGCTGACGCTGACCACCTACGCCGACTACATACCCGAGCAAGAGGCGGAGAACCCGCTGCCCGAACCTGTTCCCGCGGTGCCAAATACGAACGTCGTCCCCCTGCGCCCGGCCGCGGAGGGCGGATAGGTAGCCGGAGCCTAAGAGTCAGTTGGCTCAGAGGTGCCGGGCGTCCAGCGGGCGTGTGCCGCTAAGCCGCCCGCTCGGAGCTCACGACCAATCGGGCCGGGCTACGGCCAAGCACGTGGCGCCACGGAATGTCCGCTGGATCCTCGGTCAAGCGCAGTGGGGGATCCACGGCGAGTACAGCGCGCAAGGACTCCTCCACCGCGATCTTCGCGAGGGCGGTGCCCAGGCAGTAGTGCGTGCCGGCACCGAAGTTGAGCAACCGGGGTGTGTCCGGGCGGCTGAAGCGGTCCGGGTCGAAGCGATTGGGGTCGTCCCACGCCGACGCGTCGCGGCAGGCGGCGGCAATGCAGAGCAACACCATCGAGCCAGCCGGGGTCGTGGCGCCGTGCAATTCAATCGGTTCCACGGCCGTGCGGGGGATGGCCGGGATGCTGGGCTCAAGGCGCATCGTCTCTGCGACCGCACTTGGCAGCCGAGCCTCGTCTGCGTGTATCCCGGCAAGTTCGTCGCGGTGCTGCAGGGCCACCAGAATGCTGCAGGGTATCTGACTGCCGGCGGTATCGTGGCCGGCCACAAGCAGATTCGCGATCATTGTGATGGTCTCATCGTGGGTGAGGCGCTCGCCGTCGGCCTCGGCGGCAAGTAGCGCGGTAATGAGGTCGCGTCCCGGGTCCTCGGCGCGACGGGTCGTCAACTCATCGACATAGCTTTGCATCTCTGTGATCGCGGTCGTCGCGGCCGCGATTTGTTCGGGCGTCATGACGAAGAACACCGGACTCAGCGCCTCAGCCCATTGCGTGAACACCGCGACGTCGTTGTCTGGTACGCCGAGCAAGCGGCAGATTAGCCGCGTGCTCAAACTGGAGCATGCCGGGACAAGGTCGCCACCCTGCCGGACGGAAGCGACGTCCTCGGCCGCCATCTGGGCAGCGGTCGCGCGGAGCGCCTCGACGGATCGAGGGGTGAATGCACGGGAAACGAGCGACCGCATGCAACGGTGATAGTCGCCCTCCGTTGTGAACATCAGCCGGCCGTACCAGTCGCGCAGGGGCCCGTCGGTGAGGTCCATCATGTCGAACAACGCCAGCCCGATTCCCTCTAGGCGCGGATCGTGGGCCAGCGCTTCCAGGTCGCGTTGGCGCAGCACGACAGTGGCGCCCGTTACGACATCCGTAGCCAGCGGACCCTGCTGTGCCGCTTCACGCAGCACGCCATGCAGGTCACCTGCAAGGGTCCCAGTCAGGTCGACCGAGGTTTTCACGTCCATCTCCGCATTATGGGTCGAACTAACCGCCGCTTCGGCAGAACGTAACAACGGCGTCGAAATTGTCGTGGCGGCGATGTCGACAAAGGCCGGAACACGTCCCCGGGGACCTCGCCTGCGCGCCGGGGTGACGCCGGGGTTAACTGGGCCTAGTGCCGCGCTGCCCGCCGCTGACCAGCACGAACGGCTCGCTGAACCACGGCGACTTTGCGTTTTCGGGTGCGCCAGCCGCCGGGTTTGACGCGGCGGTTGTCGGGGCCGCAGGCCAGCGTTTCGTCGGTGATGTCGGTTTGGCCGCCGTCGGCCCAATCGGCGCTGGCATGGTGGACCTGGCTGTGATAGGCCGGTGCGGTACAGCCGGGAAACGTGCAGCCGCGGTCTTTGGCATACAACACAATTCGTTGTGCCGCCGAGGCAAGTCGGCGGCTGCGCCCTAAATACAGCGGGCACTCGGTGTGGTCGTCGAACACCACCAAATAGTGATGCGCCGCCGCGGCTGGGCGGATCACCTCCGACATGGGCACAGGCTGCCGCCGGCGGTGACGGCGTGCCCGCGTCCCGACTCCAACTCCTTCAGCGTCGTCGACACCACCAGCCTCACCGGTAATCCGTGGTGGCTGCCCAACCGGCCCGATGCCAGCATGGCCCTGGTCAAGGCTTTCAGCGCGTCGTGCCAGTAGTCAGGTGCGAGCCCGATTCGGAAGGTCGAAGACCAGCAGAGTGCTCGACGCTGTGGCCACCAGCGCACCAGAAGCGTCGGTCACTCTGCCTTCGGCAAAAGCCACTCGGGAACCAGACTTAACCACTGTCCCGGTGGCGGCGAGTAGTCCGCTGGACAGTTGAACCGCCTTGAGGTAGTTCACCTTGATTTCGATCGAGGTGAAGCCCTTCCCTTGGGGCATCGTGCTGTGTACCGCAGCACCCATCGCGGCATCCAGCAGTGCGCAGAGAATACCGCCTTGGACAACACCGATAGCGTTGTAGGTCGACTCGTCGGGCTCACAAGTAAACACAACCTTGCCCGACTCAACAGACACCAGGTCGAACTGCATCAGCCGTTCGTAGGGCGGAGCTGGAACCCGCCGCTCCATGACCGCCCGCGCGAACTCCAAGCCGTCTATCGACGCTCCGATTGCTGCAGTCGGTGCCGGGTCATGCCAAGTAATCACCCGCGACTTTGGGGCACCCCAGCCCTCCCGCAGGTCATCGCTAGCCGCATCGGTCATGGCTGCCCTCTCGGCCCTCTTGATTCGTGATCGCCAACCGATTATCCGGATAGTTCGTCCTGAGGCAGGCCAATTGACCGAAACGTGCACGACCGCGAGCGCACAGGGACCGCCCTGACCCGTCCTCCACACTGGATTTTTCGGACTCGCTCCCAGGTGTGCCATTTCTTATATCCCGCATTTAGCGCGTCGTGGTTACGCTGCCCGGTCGTGCGGCAATCTCCGACGACCGATTCAGGTGACGGATCGCCATCCACGCACGGGACCTCGTCGTCGGGGTTGCACATGCCGGGCGCTGCCCATTTGGCCAATACCGCCTCCAGCGTGGCGCGGGCCTCGGGGTCGAGCCGCCCGCGGATGTCGCTCATGCCGTCGGGTTGCTGCCTATCGATGGTCAGATAGCGCCGCCGCGCACGGTCGCCGTCGGTGAGCTCGCCGTCCTGGTCAATCAGGATCGCCAACCGGTCCGCGGCCTGACGCAACTCCTCGGGCTTGAGCCTGCAGGCGACCCCAGCGAGCTGCGCCTCGGCCGCCTCACGGGTCTCGTGGTCGACAAAGCTGGGCAGCTGATCGACGAACCGCCGAATGATCTTGACGTGCTCCGCGCCGACATCCCCGCGCCGCTGCGCGGCGGCGGTGTGCGACAACACCGGCTCGAGCGCCTCCCCCGTCACCGCGCAGCGCGGCCCCAGCTCCCGCGCCTCATGGATGCGCCGATGCGCCTCGGCCGTCGAAATCCGCAACAACGTGGCCAACGCAGCGGCCAGCGTCGGCTCCCCCAGCTCTTCCGTCGGAACCTGCGCCAGCCCAGCGACCAGCCGATGCGTCACCACCGGGAGGCGACGCATCAACGTCTCCCACCCATGCGTCACCGCCAACCGCTCAGCGGTCGACAGCCCATCCAACGGCTCAGCCAACAACGCATCCAGCTCCGCAGTCATGGCCGCGATGCGCTTCACCGCGGCAACCGAACTCATACACCGAACACTAGTTCGAAGCACCGACAACAATCGCAGTGTGACCATCGAAACCAAAGTGACGCAAGTGATCTCAGGATCAGGACAATTTCTTCTCGAACCAGTGATCGGCGTACGGCTCGTCGTTGAACGGCGGCACTTCGCGGTATCCGGCAGACAGGTACAAGCCGATTGCCTCGCGTAGTTCGTCCTTGGTCTCCAGCTGCAGCCGGTGCACCCCGTTGGCGCGCGCCCGTTCCTCCAATTCGGTCAGGAGCCGCCGGCCCAGGCCGAGTCCGCGCACCGTTCTGGCGACCCACATCCGCTTGATGTACGCCACTCCGCTGGGAAAGAAGGTCATGGCACCGCACCCGACGGGATCTCCGTGCAGCGTGGCGACCAGGAGCAGACCGGCAGGCGGTGTCATCTCCTCGTCGCCGAACGGCTTCCTCGACGGGTCGAACCCTTCGGCGAACCGTTCGGCCAACTCGGCGAAATAGGTGTTCAGGCAGAGCCGTGCGTCCGGGTGGTGCGGGTCGCACTCGCGGACCTCGACCGTCGAGGCGGTCAACAGCCGGTCCACCTCTGCCATCGCCGTCACCAACCGGTCCCGCTGGCCGGCGTTGAGCGGCTGGAGTATCGCTGCGGCGGCGTCGTCCGAGCGCTGATCGAGGGTGGCGACCTCGCGGCGGCCGACCGCGGTGAGTCGCGCGGTCCGGACCCGGCCGTCGGCGGGGCTCCGTTCGATGACGATCAGCCCGTCGTTCTCCAGCGCCCGCAATAGCCGGCTGAGGTATCCGGAGTCGAGATCCAGCCGCGCCCGCAGCGACCGGATGTCACAGCCGTCGACGCCGATTTCCCAGAGCAGCCGGTTCTGGCCGAGCGATCGGTCGCTGGCCAGGAAGCTCTCGTTGAGCACGCCGATCCGCTGCGTCACGGTGCGGTTGAACCGACGGACCTGCGCGACCATCTCCGCGGACATATCTCTGACCTTAGTCAGAGATATCAGGAAGTTAAAGGTCCAAAACGATGCTGTCGCACGGCTCGGCCGTGCAGATCAGTACGGTCCCGTCGGGTGGCGGTTCCAGAGGGGCTTGGACGTAGGCCGTTGTTCCCGCGATGAGCTGGGTGGCGCACGTGTGGCAGACCCCGCTCCGGCATGAGAACCGGGTTGGGACGTCGCAGGCCTCGGCGAGTTCGAGGATGTTGCGGTAGTCCGAGGACCAGTTGACCGTGAGGCCGCTGCGGGAGAAGGACACCGGCGGCCCCGTTCCTGGCGGACCTTTCGGCGGATGCGGTCGCGCCGTCGACTTGCCAACAATGCCGGGATTGATCGGTGGCAGCGCACCGAACAGTTCGGTGTGGATGTGCGCCGGGTCGATCCCGACGTTCGTCAAGGCGGTGCGCATGTCGGCCATGAATTGGTCCGGCCCGCACATGTAGACGGTGGCGTCCTGAGGTAGGCCGAGTGCGGCGATGGACCGGTGGTCCAGTCGGCCGACGGTGCTCGTGTAGAACACGCGCTCTCGCGCGTTTGGCAATTCGGCGACCAGGTCGGTGACTTCCTGCATGAAGGCATGGGTGTGAGCGTCACGGGTGGTGTGCAGCCACCAGATTTCGCGATCACTACGACAGTCGGCCAGCGCATGCAGCATCGCCAGCACCGGAGTGATGCCGACGCCCGCGGACAGCAGGACGACGGGACCGACACCGTCGCTCAGGTAGAAGTCACCGCGTGGTGCCGCGACATCGATGACGGATCCCGCGCGGATGTTGTTGTGCAGCCAGTGACTAACTACACCGTGGTCTTCGCGTTTGACGCTGATCCGGTACTGCCCACCGGCCCCAGACAATGAGTAGTTGCGCAACGGCGCAGGATCACCGGCATCAGGAACGCGCAGGGTCAGATACTGGCCGGGTCGCGGGATTGGCAACGTCGTGTGGTCGGCGGCCTCCAACCGAATCGACATGATTGCAGCGCTTTCGCGGTGAGTACCGGCAACTCGCAGTCGGCGAAATCCGCTCCACCCCGGTTCGACCCCAATCGGCGGTGCCGTTGCGCCGGTGGAGTTTTCGTGTGCGGCCAGCAATTCGGTGAACGACTGCTGCCAACCGGGACTCAGAGCAGGCACGTCGACGGCCTTGCGGAGCTGATCCACGTCCCGGTCTGGCAGGTAGAGCAGCGCGTCGACATCGGCGACGCTCAGTTCGTGCCTGCCGCGTCGGGTCCGCACGATGGCGTCTCCGGCTTGAACGCGCCCTTCGGTGATGACGCGGAAGTAGAAGCCCGGGCGGTGATGGGCGACAAGGAGATTCGGCATCTCAGGTTCACCGAGGCGCATACCGACCCGGAAGCAGGTCACTCGCGGTTGGGTGACCTCGAACTCCGCCCCACCGATGACATAGCGGTCACCGATACAGACCTCGTCGTCGCCGAGCCCGGTGATCGTGAAGTTCTCGCCGAAATGACCCGGTTGGAGATCGTCGCGCCCGAGAAAGCGGCTCCAGTAGTCGTAGGACTCGGTTTGATAGACCATCACCGCGCGTTGTTCGCCGCCGTGCCCGGCGAGGTCGCCTTGGCCGTCACCGTCGATGTTCAGTCTGCGCACCATCACCGGACCCGTCACCGGGTTCTTGTAGATGCCGGTGTAGACGGTCTTGCCCCGCCACGCCACGTCGGCGGGCATGCCGACGTTGACCGAGACGAGCGTGGAGCTCGCTGCGTCAGATGAGTGGTTCACCGCCATCGACCTTAAGGGTCACGCCGGTGAGAAATGTGTTGGTGAGGGCGAAGAGCACCGCATCGGCTACGTCGTCGACGGTGCCGATACGGCGTGCGGGGTTGGTGTCGCTGACGTGCGCGAAGTAATCGCGCTTGCCGTCGTCGCCAAGAGAGTCCCACGCGCCTGTGTCGATGACACCGGGCGAGATGGCGTTGACCCGGATCGGTGCGAGCTCGACAGCGAGGGAGCGAGTGAGGAAGTCGACGGCGCCGTTCGTGATGGCGACACCCAGGTACCCGACGTTGACCTTGAACGCGTTCACACCGGAGAACAGCACGATCGACCCGCCATCGTTCATCTTCGGCGCGAAGTATTTGGCCAGCATCGCCGGGCCGATCACCTTGGTGTCGAACGACAATTGCAGCTTCGCTCTGTCCAACTCGGCGAGCTTGCCACGTGCCCTCGCGGAGACTGTCGACACGACGTGGTCGACGGAGCCCACCCGATCGGCGAGGCCGCGGATCGACGCGTCATCGGTGACGTCGACGGTTTCGGCGGCGATGCCGTCGTCCTTGTAATCGGCCGCGAGTGTCGCGCTGTCGCGCCCCGCAACGACGACGCGCGCCCCTTCGGAGCGCGCCAGCAACGTGACAGCGCGGGCGATTCCGCCGCTGCGCCCGACGACAACAACACTCTTACCTTGCAGGGCACCCACAGGTATCTCCCAGGCTTCGGGTTTACGTTAGTGACTGCACCGAGTAAAGCGCACAAGTGGATAACCTGTCAAGAACAGTTTGATGGTTAGTATTGCGGATTCATTTGCGGCAGTGTCAGTTTGGCGAACTGTCGCTCGTGCGCGCTCGTCGGTAATGCCGACGCGCCTTCATCCGGTTACCACAGATCGCCATCGAGCACCAACGCGCCGTGTTGGGTTTACTGCGGTCGATCAAGAACAACCGACATTCGGCGTTGGCGCACGCCCGGAGCCGCCCCGGGCTGGAGACTCGCAGGGCATCCCATGCCAGCACGGCGCGCACCGCTCCCCTCGGCCCGCCGTCTACCGCCAGCTGCCAGTCCAGGCCGTCAGGCGAAGCGGTCGGTCGCAGGGTGACGGGCTCGAGGAACCGCTGCAGCACAGCCGGCGTCTGCTCACCCCGCACAACCCGCTGCAGGACCGAACGTGCCTCGAGGAGTGCAGCCAGCTCCTGGTCCGTCGGCGCGATGCCACGCTCCCCCATCCAGGACCGGGCCGCCTTCGACTGGCCGAGGTCGTCGCGCGGCACCCCGTCCACCACGGGCGTGGTGTTGAGCAGGTCAAGCAGCAATGCCTCGTCGGTGGGGCCTACCGCCACCAGATCCATGTCTAACCTCCAAATTGTTATTGACAGGTTACATGATCAGGAGTTGACTGTCACTAACCATTAAATGCAGCTGAAGGAGTTAGTCATGACTCGTCAGGTTTACCACCGCTACGCCACCGTTGACGGCCAGCGGATCTTCTACCGGGAGGCCGGGGACCCCGGCGCACCCGCGATCGTGCTGCTGCACGGTTTTCCGACCAGCTCGTTCATGTTCCGCGACCTTATCCCGCGGCTGGCCGACCGGTACCACGTGATCGCGCCGGACCACCTCGGGTTCGGATTCTCGGCCGCTCCGTCGGTGGCGGAGTTCGACTACTCGTTCGACGCGTTGACTGACCTCACCGCGGGCCTGCTCGATCAGCTCGGTCTGAGCCGATACGCGATCTACGTCCAGGACTACGGTGCCCCGATCGGATGGCGGCTCGCGCTGCGGCGCCCGCAGGCCATCACCGCCATCGTCACCCAGAACGGCAACGGCTACGACGAAGGCTTCGTCGAAAGCTTCTGGAAGACCGTGTGGGACTACCAGCGCGAACAGACTCCTGGCACCGAGGCCGCCATTCGCACCGCGCTCGGCGTCGAGGGCATCAAGTGGCAATACCTGACCGGGGTCTCCGACGAGACACTGGTCAGCCCAGACACCTGGACCCATGACGCCGCCATGGTGGGCCGGCCGGGCAACGACGAAATCCAGCTGACACTGTTCCGCGACTACGCGACAAATGCGCCGATGTACCCCGCCCTGCACGACTACCTGCGCACCAGCAAGGTGCCAGTGCTGGCGGTGTGGGGTCAGGGCGACCCGATCTTCGGCCCCGACGGCGCCCGCGCCTTCGGTAAGGACGCGCCGGATGCCGAGATTCATCTCCTCGACGGCGGTCACTTCCTCCTGGAAACCGCCGCCGACGAGGTTGCGGATCTGATCCGCGACTTTCTTCAACGAGTCACCGCAGCCTGAGCAGTACCTTCAAAGAAAGGACACCACAATGGGATTGGCATGGCAGCAAGGCCCCCTGGCCGCCGGATCCGTAGGCCATTTCCTGACCGCACAGCCGTTGCCCGACCGGTTGCTGTTCGTCGAACCGCTGCGGCGGCGCATGAGGGTGCGGCAGGGCGACGAGTGGATCGCCGATAGTGAAGACGTGCTGCTGCTGCACGAACCGGGCCGGTACCCCGTCGCGTACTTCCCGCACGACGACATCCGGGACGGCGTCCTCGTCGCCGAGGACCGAATTACCCAGCACGGCGACCTCGGCGACATGCAGTGGTACACCCTGGTGGCCGGCGGGCGGGAGGTTCCGCACGCCGCGTGGCAGCACACCGCACTGCCCGCGTACGCAAGCGATCTGACGCGACGGGTGGCGTTCGGGTGGCGGGCCGTTGACGGCTTCTACGAAGAGGACGACCGCATCGTCGGACACGCTGCAGACCCATACCACCGCATCGATATTCGATCCACGTCGCGCCATCTCGTCGTCCGCGACGGCGACCGCGTGATCGCCGATACGCGCCGACCCGTCGTGCTGTACGAATCGGGCTTTGCGCCGCGCTGGTATGTCGACCGTGACGACATCGACGAAGGTGCGCTCGAACCCGTTGAAGGCCAGACATTCTGCCCCTACAAAGGCCTGGCCGACTACTACACCGTCGGCGAGCACAAGAGGGCGGCCTGGTCGTATGTCAACGCGTGGCCGGAAGCGGGTCGAGTGAGCAACCTGGTGTCCTTCGAACCCGATAAGATCGACGTGTGGCTCGACGATCGCCGCCTGCACCTCGAATCCGGACAAACCGTCGTCGCGCACGGCATCGACCGTGGTCTCGACCCCGACGAAATCCTGCAGAACACCGCAAGGAGTGCACGATGAACGCAGCGATCGAAGTCGTCATCCTGCCCGTGTCGGACCCGGACAAGTCCCTGGACTTCTACCGAAACAAGCTCGGATTCGTCCTCGACGTCGACTATGCCCCAACGAAGGACTTTCGCGTTGTACAGCTCACGCCCCAGGGGTCAAGCACATCAATACAATTCGGAGTCGGGCTGACCGACGCCCCACCCGGTTCGGTTCAGGGACTCTACCTTGTGGTGAACGACATCGCGGCGGTTCGCGACGAACTCGTCGAGCGCGGCGTTGGCGTCAGCTCCATCCGGCGCAAGGACGTCGACAGCGGGCAGTGGCGAGGGCGTTTCCACATCGGCGTCGATCCGAACCGAGCCGACTACTCGAGTTTCACGGACTTCAATGATCCCGACGGCAATGCATGGATTATTCAGGAACGTGGCCACCCGAATGCATAGCCGCCCTTCGGTTCTGGTGTTCGATGTGAACGAGACCCTCATCGACATCGGATCGCTCGAGCCGCACTTCGAGAAGATGTTCGGTGACCGCCGTGTGCTTCGCGAGTGGTTCGGCCAACTGGTCATGTACTCGATGACCATCACGTTGTCGGGCAACTACATCGACTTCTTCTCGCTCGGACAAGCGGTGTTACGAATGACAGCTGACGTTCACCAAGTGCACATCACCGACGACGATCTCCGCGCACTGAGCACCGGCATGCAGACCATGCCCGCGCATCCCGACGTCCCGGACGGCCTTCGCAAACTGAGCGATCGGGGTTACCGCCTTGTCACGTTGACGAACTCTCCCCCCAACCCGAATGGCCCGACACCGCTCGAGCACGCGGGCATCGCCGGCTGCTTCGAGCGCCAGTTCAGCGTCGACCCGTCACGTGTCTACAAACCGTCGTCGCGGTTGTACACACGAGTGGCCACAGAGCTGGGGGTCCCACCGTCGGAGTGCATGATGGTCGCCGCCCACGTGTGGGACACCATCGGTGCGCAGGCCGCCGGATTCAGCGGCGCTCTGATCACCCGTCCCGGCAACGCCCCGCTGCCCGCACCCGAACTGCCACAACCGACGCTGATTGCCGATGATCTGCTGGAGCTCGCCCGCCAACTCTGACCAATCAGGCTTGGCTTTTCGTCAGAACGTGCTGGGCGATGTCCGCGGCGCGATCGGCGTTGGCCAATAGTTGCCGCTGCCGCTTGGGCCACCAGAACAGTTCGAGAAGAAGCAGCACAAGGTAGATGCATGACGCAACTCCGTTGCGGACCGAGCCGAACACGGTGTCCCACACCGCCGTCCCCACCACGACGGTCAGTACGAACCACAGCAGCCAACGAAACGGCAAGGTCACCAGGATGACCAACACGAGGATCGCGGAAAGCCACATCCCAGAATCCAGCCAGGCCAATGCGGCGAGGGGGACGCCCGCACCGATGCCTACCGTCATCGCCCAAGAAACGCGACCGCCTCGCCACACGAACGCCGGCACCGTAACCATGAGGCGATTGTGACGGTGCTGTCAATAGCTGTGCGGCTACAGCTGGTTCTCAGCACACGAGAAGCAAAGGCGCAGAAAGGATTTGATGATAACCGACCGCCACTGCACTAAGATCGGCCCATGCCATGCGTCGATAGGCGCACCGTGTTGGCCGCCATCGCGGTCGGCACCATTGCGGCGATCACCCGAGCGCCTGGAGCGGCCGCCACCCGGATAATGCCCCAGGCACGGGTGGCCGCTCCCGTCGGCGTGCTCACCCGACTACCCGGCAACGGCAATCAGTTGGCTCTGACTGTCGACGACGGTGACAGTAGCGCGGTCGTCGCGGCGTTCGCGCAGTTCTGCCGCGACACCGGCACCCGGCTGACATTCTTCGTCAACGGCGTCAATGCATCCTGGTCCGACAACGTGCCTGCACTGCGGCCGATGGTCGACTCCGGGCAGATCCAGATGGCCAATCACACCTGGTCCCATCCTTACCTCAACAAGATCAGCATCAGCGCGGTTCACGACCAGATTCAGCGCAACGCCGACTTCCTCCGCAGCACCTACGGCACCGATGGGACGCCGTACTTCCGACCGCCGTTCGGCGTGCACAACCCCGACACCGATCGGGTCGCCGCGGATCTCGGCTACACGACCGTGACACTGTGGAGTGGCACCGTCGGAGACTCGCTACCGGAGACTCCGGCCAACCTCGTCGCCTGCGCTCAGCAATCGTTCGCGCCCCAACAAATCGTCCTGGCCCACGCCAATCTGCCCACGATCACGCACTGCTACGACCAGCTCGCCAACCTGATCACCAGCCGCAACCTGCAGACCGTGACCCTCAACGACGTTTTCGTCTGATCGGCGCGGCGATTGTGACGGCTTTCCGATAAATGGACCGGCAACACGTCAAACTGTCAGGCATGTCACCGAGCGCGAACGTCAGCACCATCACGAAACAGGGCCGCAGCGGGCGGACACTGCCGTTCGACATGTCTGGCGTGGTCCGCACCGACGACGGCATCCTGCGCTACTCGACGCTTGCGCCGTCGCTGCTGGACATGTTCCAAGCGTCGGTGGATCGTCATCCCGATCGCGAGTGCATCGTCGTCTTGGGCGGCGAGCGGGTGACGTACCAACAGGTGTGGGACCGCTCGGCCCGCGTCGCAGGCGGCCTGCGCGCGGCGGGCGTGCGACCCGGCGATCGAGTCGCCAATCGCCACGGCAACAGCCTGGAGTGGTGCCTCGGTTTCTGGGGGACGCTGATGGCAGGTGCGGTTGTGGTGCCCGTCAACACCCGCTTCTCCGAGAGCGAGGTGTCCTACGTCGTCACCGACTCGGGGGCGGAGGTGGTCCTGCTCTCCGACTCGCCACTGCCCGACGGAGAGCCGCACGTCACCACCGACGCCGAGCACAAGACCATCGCCGCATTGATGTACACCAGCGGCACGACCGGTTTCCCAAAGGGTGCGATGGTCACCCACGAGAACTTTCTGTCGAACAGCGAGACCTGCGTTCGGATCATGCACGTCGCAACCGACACCCACGTGCGCAACTTGATTTCAGTCCCGCTCTTCCACGCCACTGGATGCAACAGCCAACTTCTCCCAACCCTCCAGCTCGGCGGCACGGCGGTGATCATGCCTGCATTCGAGGTGCAGGCCTTCCTGCGTGCCACGGTCGATGAGCGCATCAACCAGCTCACGTCGGTGCCCGCGATCTTCTGGTTGGCGATGAATCAACCGAACTTCTCCGAATTCGACCTGAACGACGTCGGCTGGGTCACGTACGGCGGCGCACCGACGGCGCCTGACGTCATCGCACGCCTGCGCACGTCGTTCCCGAACGCCCGCCTCTCCAACGGTTTTGGACTCACCGAGACGTCGTCGGTGTCCACCTGCCTGCCGGATCAGTACGCCGAGCTGCGGCCTGAGACCGTCGGCTTCGCGGCTCCACCGGTCGAGGTCGACCTGCTCGACCCTGACCCGATGTCGGGTGTCGGCGAACTGCTGATCCGTGGCCAGAACATCGTCGCCGGTTACTGGAATAAGCCGGAGAAGACGGCGGAGACGTTCGTCGACGGCTGGTTGCACACCGGCGACCTCGCGCGCATTGACGAGGATGGCTTCGTCCAGATCGTCGACCGGCTGAAGGATATGATCTGCCGCGGCGGCGAGAACGTGTACTGCGTCGAGGTCGAGAACGTCCTCGCACAGCACCCCGCCGTGTTCGAGGTGGCCGTGCTGGGCGTGCCGGACGAGATGATGGGTGAGAAAGTCGGCGCGGTCGTAGTGCCGCAGCCGGGTTCGGAGCCCGACCCACGCGAGATCCGCACCTTCGTCAAGGAGCGCATCGCCGACTACAACGCGCCTCAGTACGTGTTCTTCCGAAGCGAGCCGCTGCCGCGAAACCCGGCCGGCAAGGTACTGAAACCAGTTCTGCGCAACGACACTCGGTGGGGCGAGGAACTGCGCTGAGACAGCGGGCACGCGGTCATCGGTGCGTCGTCAGCACTGATTGTTCACAAAGCAGTCCAGCAGCAGCTTGGTGACCCCGTATCCGGGGGCTTGAGTCTTCTTGATCGTGTGCGTCGGCGGCACGGCGACACCTGGAAACGCCTGCTCGAGAACACGCGTTCCGGACCGGAAACCGTATCGGGACCAAGCGATGTCCTGAACCGCGTCATCCTCCATCGCGGGGATCAGTTTCTTGCCTGACTCGGTCAGGGTGAGGATCGGATGGTCGTTGAAGATCGTCGGCTCGGGGTACAGCGTCACGATGCCTTGCGGGGGCGGGGGAAATCCGCTGAGACATTATGATCCGCAAGCGAGCGAAAGGGTGTGGCTATGGCGGTACGGCGCGTTGTGACGGGGCACACCCCGGCGGGCGAAGCGATTGTCGTCAGCGACGGCGAGGTGGCGGCGATCCCCGTCGGTGACCGGGGCTCGGGGACCACACTGCTGTGGGGCCGCGACGACCCCGGCCAGTTCCCTGACGACGGGAGCCAACCGGCGATGGCGGCTGGCCTCCCTGCCCCCGGCGGGTGCTCGGTGGCCGTGATGACGCTGGCGCCCGACGGGGGAAGCGAGTTTCATGAGTTCGTCCGGGACGCACTCCCACAATGGGCCGACCCCGACGACCCCGGAATGCATCGCACCGCCACTCTCGACTACGACTTCGTATTGGAGGGCACGGTCGGGCTGGAACTCGACAACGGCACCGAAGTCACGCTGCGGCCCGGCGACATCGTCGTGCAGAACGGTACCCGTCATCGCTGGCACAACCGTGGCACCACGATCGCCCGGGTGCTCGCCTTCAGTGCGGGGGCTGTCCACCAGATCGCCGGTGGCGGTCCGGTATCGACCTAGACGGTGAAACCGAGCGCACGCAACTGTTCGCGGCCGTCCTCGGTGATCTTGTCCGGCCCCCACGGCGGATTCCACACCCAGTTGATCTTGATCTCGTTCACCAGCCCGGCACCAACCAGCGCGGTGCGCGACTGATCCTCGATCACGTCGGTGAGCGGGCATGCCGCCGAGGTCAGTGTCATGTCGATCAGCGCGACCTTGCCGGCGTCACCCTCTTCGACGTTCAGGTCGTAGACAAGGCCGAGGTCCACGACGTTGATGCCCAGCTCCGGGTCGACGACATCGCGCATCGCCTCCTCGAGGTCGACGAGCAATTCGTCGTTAGGCACTGCGGTGTCGCTCATCTGGCGTCTCCTCACTGGCTTGCGCCACTGCGTCTTTGAAGGCCATCCAACCCAGCAGCGCACACTTGATCCGCGCCGGATACTTGGCCACCCCGGCGAAGGCGATGCCGTCACCGATCACATCCTCGTCGCCCTCAACGTTGCCGCGGGACGAAATCATCTCGCTGAACGCCGCGACGGTCTTCAACGCATCGCCGACGGTCTGGCCGATCACCAGGTCCGTGAGCACTGACGTCGCGGCCTGGCTGATCGAGCAGCCCTGCCCGTCGTAGGAGATGTCGGCGACCTTCTCGCCGTCGTCGGTCAGCGCCACTCGCAGCGTCACGTCGTCGCCGCAGATCGGGTTGACGTGATGCACCTCGGCGCCGAACGGCTCCCGCAGCCCGCGATGGTGCGGGTGCTTGTAGTGATCGAGGATCACTTCCTGGTAGATCTGCTCCAGCCGCACCGATGACTCACGCCCCGCCGAAGAAGTCGACCGCCCTGCGGACGCCGGCCACCAGCCGGTCCACCTCGTCGAGCGTGTTGTACAGCGCGAAGGATGCCCGCGCGGTCGCCGCAATGCCGAACCGGCGGTGCAGCGGCAACGCGCAGTGGTGTCCGACCCGCACGGCGATGCCGTCGTCATCGAGGACCTGACCGACGTCGTGCGCATGGATGCCGTCGACGACGAAGCTCACCGGAGAACCGCGACCGACGAGGGAGGTCGGCCCGACGATACGAACACCGGGCACCACCGACAGCCCTTCCAGTGCGGCGGCCACCAATTCGGCCTCGTGTGCCTCGACGGCGTCCATTCCGACCGCGCTGAGGTAGCCGGCGGCGGCAGCCAGCGCGACGACCTGCGACGTCATCGGGGTGCCTGCCTCGAACCGCTGCGGCGCGGGTGCGTAGGTGGTCTCCTCCATCGTGACGGTCTCGATCATCGAGCCGCCGGTGATGAACGGCGGCATCGCATCCAGCAGTTCCTGGCGGCCGTAGAGCACGCCAATGCCGTTGGGGCCAAGCATCTTATGGCCGGAGAATGCGGCGTAGTCAACGCCGAGAGTGTGCAGGTCCACCGGCTGGTGCGGCACCGACTGGCAGGCGTCGAGAAGCGTCAGCGCTCCAACTGCCTGTGCCCGCGCCACCAGCTGCGCGACCGGCGTCACCGCTCCGGTGACATTCGAATGATGGCTGAATGCAACAACTTTCACGTTACGGTCCAGCTCCAGCGAGTCGATGTCGATACGGCCCTCGGGGCTGACTCCGTACCACTTCAACGTCGCGCCCGTGCGCCGGGCCAACTCCTGCCAGGGGATCAGGTTGGCGTGGTGTTCCAATTCGGTGGTGACGATGACGTCGCCCGGGCCGACGGCATGCTCGAAGCGGCTGTCCCCCAGCACGTAGGAGACCAGATTGATGGCCTCGGTGGCATTCTTGGTGAACACCAGCTCGCTCGCGTCTGCGCCGACGAACGCCGCGATGTCGGCGCGGCCCTGCTCATAGGCGTCGGTGGACTCCTCCATCAGCTGGTGCGCACCGCGATGCACGGCACCGTTGGAGGTGGTGAGGAAGTCGCGTTCGGCGTCGAGGACCTGCACCGGCCGCTGCGAGGTGGCGCCGGAATCCAGGTAGGCCAACCGGTTTCCGCCGCGCATCACTCTGCTCAGGATCGGGAAGTCCGCCCTGATCTTGGTGAGGTCCAACGTCTGGGCCGACTTCTGAACCGACACCGTCATGTCAAGCTCCGACCGCCTGAGTGAAGCGCTCATAGCCGTTGGCGTCGAGCTCGTCCGCCAACTCGGAGCCGCCCGACTCCACGATGCGCCCGCCGATGAAGACGTGGACGAACTGCGGCTGGATGTAGCGCAGGATCCGGGTGTAGTGCGTGATCAGCAGGACTCCGCCGTGCACCTCTTCGGCGTACCGGTTCACACCCTCGCTGACCACGCGCAGCGCGTCGACGTCCAGGCCGGAGTCGGTCTCGTCGAGAATCGCGATCTTTGGCTTGAGCAGGGCCAGCTGCAGGATCTCGTGGCGCTTCTTCTCGCCGCCGGAGAATCCCTCGTTGACGCTGCGCTCGGAGAACGCCGGGTCGATGTCGAGGTCGTCCATCGCGCCCTTGACTTCCTTGATCCAGTGCCGCAGCTTCGGCGCCTCACCGCGCACGGCGGTGACGGCCGTGCGCAGGAAGTTCGACATCGATACGCCGGGTACCTCGATCGGGTACTGCATGGCGAGGAACAGACCGGCGCGGGCGCGTTCGTCGACGCTCATGTCCAGCACGTCCTGATCATCCAGCGTGATCGAGCCGGACGTCACCTTGTACTTGGGGTGCCCAGCGATCGCATACGACAGCGTGGACTTGCCGGATCCGTTGGGGCCCATCAGCGCGTGCGTCTCCCCCGACTTCACCGTGAGGTCGACGCCCTTGAGAATGGGGATCTCGTCGGCCTCGGTATCCGCGGCGACGCTGACGTACAGGTCCTTGATTTCCAGTGTGGTCATGAGGTGGGTGTTCTCGATTCCGTTATCTCTAGTTCGTGTTCGATGGCGTCGGTGAGGCGGTCGCGGACGGCCGGTACGGCGATCTTCTGGATCAGCTCGCCGAAGAAACCCCGGACGACCAGCCGCCGGGCCTGGTCTTCGGGGATGCCGCGGGCCTGCAGGTAGAACAGCTGCTCGTCGTCGAATCGGCCCGTGGCACTGGCGTGTCCGGCGCCGACGATCTCGCCCGTTTCGATCTCCAGGTTCGGCACCGAGTCGGCGCGCGCGCCGTCGGTGAGCACCAGGTTGCGGTTGGTTTCGAAGGTGTCCGTCCCGGTGGCCTCGGCCCGAATCAGCACGTCGCCCACCCACACGGTGTGCGCGTCGGGCCGCGGCGAGTCCGGATCACCTTGCAGCGCACCCTTGTACGTGACGTGCGAGCGGCAGTTCGGGTGTGCGTGGTCGACCAGCAGCCGCGATTCGAAGTGCTGGCCGTCGTCGGCGAAGTACAGGCCGAGCAGCTCGGCGTCGCCGCCGGGGCCGCTGAATCGGACGCGTCCGGTTAGTCGCACCAGGTCACCGCCGAGGGTGACGGCTACATGGCGCAGCACCGCATCCTTGCCGAGCGCGGCGTGATGCGTGCTGACGTGCACCGCGTCGTCTTCCCAGTCAGCGATCGACACGACTGTCAGCCGCGCCGCGTCACCGACGACGAATTCGATGTTGTCGGCGTAGGTTCCGCTACCGCGCTGGTCGATGACGACCACGGTTTGGGAAAGCTCGCCGACGCGCACCTGCAGATGCCCGTAGGCCGTCGCGCCTTCGCCTGGCCCGGTGATGACGATCTCGATCGGCTCGCCGACCTGGGTGTCCTTGTCGACGGTGACGATCGTCGCGCTGTTGAACGACGAAAAGGCCTGGGCGGCAACCCGGTCGGCGGGCACGCCGCTTTGACCGAGCCGCTCGTCGCCGCGGCGCACAATCTCGGTCGTGACGCCTGGGCGTTCGGTCACGTCGATGTGCGCGCTGCCGGTGGCGTGGGCGGAGCCGTCGTGCAGACCGCGCAACCGCCGCAGCGGGGTGAACCGCCAGATCTCGTCGCGTCCGTGCGGCACCTCGAAGGCGTCGACGTCGAACGATGTGAAGATCTCGCCCTTGGTCCTGCCTTCCAGAGTCGCTGTCAGGTCCTGTGCCACTTGATTTCTTCCCGTCGCTTCGCTCGCCCCACTAGCCGACAGCGCCTTCCATCTGAAGCTCGATCAGCCGGTTGAGCTCCAGCGCATACTCCATCGGCAGTTCCTTGGCGATCGGCTCGACGAAGCCGCGCACCACCATCGCCATCGCCTCGTCCTCGGTCATGCCGCGGCTCATCAGATAGAACAGCTGGTCCGCGCTGACCTTGGACACGGTGGCCTCGTGGCCCATCGTGACGTCGTCCTCGCGGATGTCGACATACGGATAGGTGTCGCTACGGCTGATCGTATCGACAAGCAGCGCATCGCATTTCACGCTCGAGCGCGATCCGTGTGCGCCCTTGTTGATCTGAACCAGGCCGCGGTAGGACGCGCGGCCGCCGCCGCGGGCCACCGACTTGGACACGATGTTGCTCGACGTGTTCGGCGCCAGGTGCAGCATCTTGGCGCCGGTGTCCTGATGCTGGCCCTCGCCGGCGAACGCCACCGACAGCACCTCGCCCTTGGCATGCTCGCCGGTCATCCACACGGACGGGTACTTCATCGTGACCTTCGAGCCGATGTTGCCGTCGATCCACTCCATGGTGGCGCCGGCCTCGGCGCGGGCCCGCTTGGTGACCAGGTTGTAGACGTTGTTCGACCAGTTCTGGATGGTCGTGTAACGGCAACGGCCACCGGGCTTCACGATGATCTCGACGACCGCCGAGTGCAGCGAGTCGCTCTTGTAGATCGGCGCGGTACAGCCCTCGACGTAGTGCACGTAGGCGCCCTCGTCGACGATGATCAGCGTCCGCTCGAACTGGCCCATGTTCTCGGTGTTGATCCGGAAGTAGGCCTGCAGCGGGATGTCGACACGCACGCCCGGCGGCACGTAGATGAACGAACCACCCGACCACACCGCGGTGTTCAACGCCGAGAACTTGTTGTCCCCGGCCGGGATCACCGTGCTGAAGTACTGCTTGAAGAGCTCGGGGTGCTCACGCAGGCCCGAGTCGGTGTCCAGGAAGATGACGCCCTGGGCTTCCAGATCCTCGCGAATCTGGTGGTAAACGACCTCGGACTCATACTGGGCGGCCACACCCGAGACCAGGCGC
This sequence comes from uncultured Actinomycetota bacterium, assembly GCA_963800125.1. Taxonomy (GTDB): domain Bacteria; phylum Actinomycetota; class Actinomycetes; order Mycobacteriales; family Mycobacteriaceae; genus Mycobacterium. The sequence continues at coordinate 94,784 of CAWDAC010000019.1, forward strand.
TGCTTCTCCGCCTCCGGGATACCGAGCCTGTCGTAGGTGTTGCGGATGTCCTCGGGCAGGTCGTCCCACGTGGCGGCCTGCTTCTCGGTGGACCGCACGAAGTACTTGATGTTGTCGAAGTCGATGCCCTCGAGGTTGGAACCCCAATTCGGCATCGGCTTCTTGTTGAACGTGCGCAGCGCCCTCAGCCGGCTCTCGAGCATCCACTCCGGCTCGTTCTTCTTGCCCGAGATGTCGCGCACGACGGCCTCGGAGAGCCCGCGCTGTGCACTGGCGCCCGCGACGTCGGAATCGGCCCAGCCATAGCCATACCGACCCAGCGACTCGATGGTCTGTTCCTGGGTCAAGGTCTCGGGCGTGGTCGTCATGTCGACGCTCCTTGCTTGGTCGTGGTGGCTTCGGCGCGGGCTGTGCGCTGAAGTGCTGGTTGCTGGTCTTGGTTGAGCGGCACGTGCGTGGTGCAGGCGCAGTCCCCGTTGACGATCGTGGCCAACCGCTGCACGTGCGTACCCAGCACCTCGGCGAAGGCCTCCCGCTCGGTTTCGCACAGTTCCGGGAACTCCTCGGCGACGTGCGACACCGGGCAGTGGTGCTGGCAGAGCTGTACTCCGTGGATCGGTCCGCTCACCGGAGTTGTGGTGGCGGCGTAGCCGGCCTTGGTCAGGGCGTCGGCCACTCGATCGACAGCGGATTCAACGTCGTCGGACCCCTCGGTTACTCCGGACAGGATGGTGTCGATGCGGCGCCGCGCGAAGGTCCGTACCGCGTCGTCGCCACCGATTTCGCGGAGCTGACGCATGGCCGCGACAGCCAGGTCGTCGTAGGTGTGCCCCAGCTTGGCGCGCCCCGCGGCGGTCAGCCGGTAGCGCCGGGCGGGCCTGCCGCGGCCGCTGTGCTGCCACGATGCCGCCGCACTGGACAGCGCATCACCGGCTTCGAGCAGCGCGTCGAGGTGCCTGCGCACACCCGCGGCGGAAATGCCGAGCCGCTCGCCGATCTCGCCTGCTGTGATGGGTCCGGCCTCCAGCAAGAGCTGGACGATCGCGCCACGCGTGTGGCGGTCGTTGCCGGATGTCGCCGACACAGCGGCTCCGGCCCCCGGACTGAATTTCACAACACTATTGTGACGGAATTCGGAATACGGGTCTAGCAAGGGCACCCTTAGCGTGACGAACGCCTCACGCTGCTGGGCGGGGGCTTCGCCCGCGGCCGTCGTCCTAAGATCAACACGTGAGCGAGCAGAATCGGCGTTTGGTCCTGGCCCAGCGACCTTCCGGCCTGGTGGACGAGACCACCACCCGCCTGGAGACCGAACAGCTACCCGAACTTTCCGATGGCGAGGCGCTGGTCAAGGTCCGCTATCTGTCGATCGACCCGACGATCCGCACCTGGATGGACGACGTTCCCAGCTACCTGCCGCCGATCCAGATCGACGAGGTCATCCGCAGCGGCGGCGTCGGCGAGGTCATCGACAGCCGCTCGGAGGCCTATAAGCCCGGCCAGCTGCTGTTCGGCATGACCGGCTGGCAGGAATACGTCATTGCCGACACCGGCGAGCGTGCGATGCAGGTGCTGCCCGACGGCGTGCCTCCGACGGCCGCCATCGGGATCCTGGGCGTAACCGGGATGACGGCCTACTTCGGCATGATCGACGTGGGACAGGTGAAAGAGGGCGACGTGGTGGTCGTCTCCGGCGCCGCAGGCGCCACCGGCTCCACCGCGGGCCAGATAGCGAAGATCAAGGGCGCGAAGACGGCCGTCGGCATCGCGGGCGGCGCCGAGAAATGCGCATACATCGTCAACGAACTTGGCTTTGACGAGGCGATCGACTACAAGAACGAAAACGTCGCGGCACGCCTGCGCGAAACCTGCCCGGACGGTGTCGACCTGTACTTCGACAACGTCGGCGGATCGATCCTCAACGACTGCCTCGCCAATCTGGCGATGCGCGGCCGCGTCGTGCTGTGCGGCGCGATCTCCACCTACAACAGCGACGGCCCACCGCCCGGGCCGAGCAACTACCTCAACCTGCTGGTCCGCCGCGGGCGCATGGAGGGCTTCATCATCCTCGACTACCTCGACCGCTTCCCGGCCGCGCAGTTGGAGGTCGCGGGATGGATCGCCGAGGGCAAGATCAAGTCCTCCGAGCACATCGTCAAGGGCCTGGAGAAGGCGCCTGACGCGCTCAACCTGTTGTTCAGCGGCGGCAACACCGGCAAGGTGATCGTCGCGCTCTGACGGCTACGCTGCTGAGGTGGCTGCCCGCCTATGGTCCCTGTCCACCTTGATTGCCGGCTGGCACGGGGATGAGCGGACCGTCGGCTCACCGCTGAACGACGCCGAGCTCATCGCGCTCCGCCGGACGCGGCTGTTCGGCGCCACCGGCACGGTGTTGATGGCCATCGGCGCTCTGGGAGTGGGTGCCCGTCCCGTCGTCCAGGATCCGACGTTCGGGGTTCGGCTGCTCAATCTGCCGTCCCGCATCCAGACCGTGTCGCTGACGATGACCACCACCGGCGCGGTGATGATGACGCTGGCGTGGCTGATGCTGGGCCGGTTCGCGCTCGGCGATCGGCGCATGACCCGCAGCCAGCTGGACCGCACCCTGCTGCTGTGGGTGCTGCCGCTGCTCATCGCACCGCCGATGTACAGCCGCGACGTCTACTCCTATCTCGCGCAGAGCGAGATATCCATCAACGGCCTTGACCCCTATAAGGTCGGCCCCGCAACCGGGCTGGGCCTCGATCACGTGTTCACGCTGTCGGTGCCGACCATGTGGCGCGAAACCCCGGCGCCGTACGGGCCGCTGTTCTTGTGGATCGGTCAGGGGATTTCGGCGCTGACGGGCGAGAACATCGTCCTGGCGGTGCTGTGCCACCGGCTGGTGGTGCTGCTCGGCGTCGGGCTGATCGTGTGGGCCACGCCGCGGCTGGCCCGCCGCTGCGGCGTCGCCGAGGTCAGCGCACTGTGGCTGGGCGCTGCCAATCCGCTGCTGATCATGCATCTGGTCGCGGGCATCCACAACGAGGCGCTGATGCTGGGGCTGATGCTCGCGGGCACGGAGTTCGCCCTGCGTGGCGTGTACGCCGATGGACCGTTGCTACCAAAACCGTTGGCGTGGCCGAGTTCGCACGACGACTGGGCCCGGTGGCGACCAATGGCGATGCTGGTACTGGGCGTGGTGCTGATCACGATGTCCGCACAGGTCAAGCTGCCGTCGCTGTTGGCGTTGGGCTTCGTGGCGATGGCCCTGGCCCGCCGTTGGGGCGGCACGTTCAAGGCCTTCGTACTGTCCAGCGGATCGCTGACCGCGTTGTCGGTCGCGGTGATGGCGCTGATCGGCTGGGCCAGCGGCCTAGGGTTCGGCTGGCTGTTCACACTCGGCACGGCCAACGTGGTGCGCAGCTGGATGTCGCTGCCGACGCTGTTGGCACTGGGGACCGGACAGGTGGGCATCCTGCTCGGGCTCGGCGATCACACCACCGCGGTGCTGGGGCTGACCCGTGCCATCGGCGTGTTCATCATCGCGATCGTGGTGACATGGCTGCTGTTGGCGGTGCTTCGGGGGCGCCTGCACCCGGTCGGCGGCCTCGGCGTCGCGCTCGGCGTGACGGTGCTGCTCTTCCCGGTGGTTCAGCCGTGGTACGTGCTGTGGGCGGTGATCCCGCTGGCGGCGTGGGCCACCCGGCCCTCATTTCGCACCACGACCATCGTGGTCACCCTTGTGGTCGGGATCTTCGGCCCGACGGCCAACGGTGACCGGTTCACCGTCTTCCAGATCCTCCTCGCGACCGCGGCGAGCACCGTGATCGTGCTGATGCTGATGGCAATGACGTACTACCGGCTGCCGTGGCGCAAGCTGCCCGACGCCGGCCCAGAGCACGACGGCGCACTGATTGCGGAGCCCATCCCGGTCGAGCCGTCGCTACCACGGCCGCAGGCCGCTAAGCCTGACGCCTACGCTGAGTCCCCGTGACCTCCGGCTCCCGCGTCGTCGGCTCCTCGCGCGAGCGCTCGTCGGCCATCCCCGTGCGCTTGCGCGGGGTGTGCAAGCGGTACGGGTCGACGACCGCGGTGTCCGATCTCGACCTCGACGTGCAACCCGCCGAAGTGCTGGCGCTGCTGGGGCCCAACGGCGCGGGCAAGACGACGACGGTGGAGATGTGCGAGGGCTTCATCCGGCCGGACGCAGGGACCATCGAAATCCTCGGCCTCAACCCGATCACCGACAACGCGCGGGTGCGTGAGCGCATCGGGGTGATGCTGCAGGGCGGCGGCGCCTATCCGGCGGCGCAGGCCGGCGAGATGCTCAATCTCGTTGCGGCGTATAGCGCCAACCCGCTGGATCCGCAGTGGCTGATGGAGACGCTGGGCCTGACCGAGGCGGCGAGGACGACGTACCGGCGTCTGTCCGGTGGACAACAGCAACGCCTGGCGCTGGCCTGTGCAGTGGTCGGCCGCCCAGAACTGGTGTTCCTTGACGAGCCCACCGCGGGCATGGACGCGCACGCGCGAATCGTGGTGTGGGAGTTGATCGATGCGTTGCGCAGCGACGGCGTGACAGTCGTGCTGACCACCCACCAGCTGACCGAAGCCGAGGAGCTCGCCGACCGGCTCGTGATCATCGACCGCGGGGTGTCGGTGGCCCGCGGCACCCCGGCGGAGCTGATGCGCAGTGGCGCAGAGAACCAGCTGCGGTTCAGCGCCCCGCGGATGCTGGATCTGTCGCTGCTGATTTCTGCGTTGCCCGAAAGCTACAAGGCCACCGAGACGTCGCCAGGTGAGTATCTGGTGGAAGGGCAGATCGACCCGCAGGTGCTGGCGACGGTTACGGCGTGGTGTGCGCGGCTCAACGTACTCGCCACCGATATGCGGGTGGAGCAGCGCAGCCTCGAAGACGTGTTCCTCGACCTGACCGGGCGGGAGCTGAGAGGATGAGCGCTTGCGCGAAGACCAGAGGGCGCGGATGAGCGCTTGCGCGAAGACCAGAGGGCGCGGATGAGCGCTTGCGCGAAGACCAGAAGGCAGCGATGAATCGTTTTGCGCCCGGGACGTTTACGCCCGACCCACGGCCGGCGACGGTGCCGAAGATGCTGGCTGCGCAGTTCGCGTTGGAACTGAAGTTGTTGTTACGCAACGGCGAGCAGCTGCTGCTGACGTTGTTCATCCCGATCACGCTGTTGGTCGGGCTGACGCTGCTGCCGTTTGGTTCATTCGGATCGAACCGGGCGGCGACGTTCGTTCCTGCGATCATGGCGCTGGCGGTGATCTCGACGGCGTTCACCGGGCAGGCCATCGCCGTCGCGTTCGACCGTCGTTACGGCGCGCTCAAGCGGCTCGGCGCGACAGCACTGCCGGTGTGGGGCATCATCGCCGGCAAGTCGCTGGCCGTGGTGACCGTGGTGTTCCTGCAGTCAATCGTGTTGGGCGCCATCGGCTTTGCGCTGGGCTGGCGCCCCCACATCGTCGGACTGATGCTCGGGGCGGTCATCATCGCTCTGGGCACCGCCGGGTTCGCCGCGATGGGCCTGCTGCTGGGTGGCACGCTGCGCTCCGAGATCGTGCTGGCCGTCGCCAACCTGCTGTGGTTCGTCTTCGCCGGCCTGGGTGCGCTGACGCTGGAGGGTCAGGCCGTGCCGGAGGCCGTGCGGTGGGCGGCGCGGCTGACGCCGTCGGGCGCCCTCACCGAGGCGCTGACGCAGGCGATGTCGTTGTCGGTCGACTGGTTCGGCCTGGCGGTTCTTGCCGCGTGGGGCGGTGTGTCCGCCCTATGCGCGTTGCGCTGGTTCCGCTTCACCTGACTTGAGTTGCGGCAGCAGGTATTCCAGTTGCCCGACCTCTTCGATGTTGTGCCGAACCCAGGCACGAACCATCTCGTCGGGAAAGCGCCGACACACGATCCTGTTGATGGGTGACATCAGCGCCGACCGGGCGCCGATGTCCATCACGCTGACGTAATGCGCGCCGTCCTCGCCCGCCGACCAGGTGTGCTCGAGTTGGAAAATCACGGCTCCAGCGACCCGCTGGACGAGCCGGATGCCCGTCTCGTCGAGTTTCTCGACGCGGTCGACGACGTCGACCCGGAACTCGGGTCTGCCGCCGAACGCCTCGACGATGCGGAACCGCGCGCCTTCTCCGGCGCCACCGCCCGTGGCCGGGCGCGCGAGATCCCAGTAGATGTGGTCGATCGGATGCCAGGCGAGGTAGCGGTCGACGATCTCGCCGCCGTAGGCCATGGTGTCGCCGATGTGGGTGAACCAGTCGAGCAGCATGGCCGGTGTGATGCCACTCAGTGGGCGGTGATCGATCGTGACCCGGCGGCGGTGGTGCGGAGCCGCGGTGTACCGCACCGTGGCCGACTCCAACGGACGCAGCGGATAGAGAACGGGCCGGCTCATCGCGGTCCGCGGTGCTCGAGCTACTCGTCGAGCACGGCGCCGGCGGCGTGACGATGGAAGCCGTCGCCACCGCGGCGGGCACCAGCAAGCCCGTCCTCTACCGGCGGTGGCCCGACCGGGCGAGCCTGTTGCGCGACACCCTGTTGCGCATCGCGACGGCAGCCATCCCGCACGAGGACACCGGCAGCTATCGAGACGACATGCTGGCGATCCTGCGCGGCTGGGCCGCGCTGTTCACCGGCCCAAACGCCGACCTACTGCGCGCAGCGATCGCCGCAGGCGCGCAGGACCCGGAACTGATGGCGGCGTTCCAGAAAGACGTCATCGGCTGGCGCAAGCAGGAGATGGCCGCAATGCTCGCCAGGGGCATCGAACGTGGCGATGTCCGCGCAGACGTCCCGGTCGAGATCGCTCGTGAAATCGGCCCCAGTGTGCTGTGGCACCGGCTGCTGATCACCGGCGAGCCGATCACCGATGATCTCATCGTCCAGCTCGTCGACGAGGTGCTTGTTCCGTTCGTCGCACCGCGGGATCAGTAGACGTACCCTCGCCGGTCCTACTACGACCTGTAGTTCTGATCCTCTACGATCGGGCGGTGCCCGTCGGACGATTTCTGCTGCGGCTGGTGGACCTGCTGCCGATGCCGAGCCCGCGCGCGCAGCGCCTCATCGCTGCCGCGGTCGTCCTGACCCAGGGCGGCATCGCCGTCACCGGCGCGGTCGTCCGGGTTACCGCCTCCGGTTTGGGCTGCCCGACGCTGGCCGCAGTGCTTCCCCGGCAGTTTCACTCCGGTGCCGCACGCCGAGGTGCCCGGAATCCACCAGGCCGTCGAGTTCGGCAACCGGATGATCACCTTCCTGGTCGTGCTGACCGCCGCCCTGGCGGTGCTGGCCGTGACCCGAGCCCGGCGTCGCCGCGAGGTCCTGGTGTACGCGTGGCTGATGCCTGCGTCCACGGTGATGCAGGCGGTCATCGGCGGCATCACGGTGCTGACCGGCCTGCTGTGGTGGACGGTGGCCATTCACCTGCTGGTCTCGATGGCGATGGTGTGGCTGGCCGTGTTGCTGTACGTGAAGATCGGCGAGCCTGACGACGGTGTGCCAACGCCGCGCGTGCCGAAGCCGTTGCGGCAGTTGACGATTCTGACCGCGATCGTCTTGGCGGCCCAACTCGTCAGTGGGACCTTGGTGACCGGCGCGGGTCCGCACGCCGGTGACAAGAGCACCGACCGTGTGGTACCGCGGCTGGAGGTGGAGATCACCACTCTGGTGCACCTGCACTCGTCGCTGCTGGTCGCCTACCTGTCGCTGTTGGTAGCGCTCGGCTTCGGGCTGATGGCGGTGCGGGCGCCCCGGCCGGTGCTGCTGCGGCTGGGCGTGCTGCTGGCCCTGGTGCTGGCGCAGGGTCTGGTCGGGACCGTGCAGTTCTTCACTGGTGTGCCCGCCGCGCTGGTGGCGCTCCACGTGGCGGGCGCGGCCGCGTGTACGGCGGCCACCGCGGCACTATGGGCGTCGATGCGAGAGCGGGCCAAGCCCGAGCCGGTCCAACGCTGACTCCACGCCGAGTGCGAGCTGGCGCTGTTGACGTTCCCGCGTGGTCGGGTCCAGCTGACGCCAACCCAGTGACGGCTCCACCAGCTCCAACTCCAGCAGCAGCGGATCGTCCGCCCCACCGATCACGTCGACCCGTGCGTACAGCAGATCAGTGGCCTGAACGTTCAGGTGCGCGGCCGCCGCGTCCAACGCGGCATGGCCCACATCCCACAGTTCGAAGTCGGGGTCGGCCGGAGTCAGCGATTCCTCCGCATAGGTGCCGGAGTGGTCGAACACCGGCCGCTGACCGGCCGGCGGCAGGATCGGCCCCTTGGTGAACGCGTGCGACTGCTCGCCGCCGAGGAACACCAACGCCGTCTCGCCATCCTCCACCCTGGGTTCGTAGGGCTGGACGAGCACGGTGTTGCCGGCGGCGTGCAGCGCCGCGGCGTGCTTGCGGGCGGCTGAAGCGTCGATAAAGCGTTGCGCTCCAACCGACCCGGCGCCGATGGCGGGCTTCACCACGACCTCCCCCGCCGGTATCCGCACCCGCTCGCCGGGTGCGAAGAAGCGGCTCGCCACCGTGGGCACCCCGGCGGCTGCGAGGTCGGCGAGGTAGCGCTTGTCGGTGTTCCACGCCACCACGGCAGGCGCGTTCAACAGATTGGCGACGCGGGTGCTCCAGTCGAGGAACTCGTCCAACCGGTCGATGTAGTCCCAGGTTGCCCTGAGGATGACAAGGTCGGCGCGCAGCGTCTCCGGGTCGTCCCAGGACAGCCAGCGGGCGTGCAAGCCACGCTTGCGCAGGGCGGCGACGAGTTCCGCGTCGTCACCGTCGCCCTCCGGCAGCGCGGGGCAGCCGGCAAGCACAATCCGGGGATGACGGACGTCGGGCCGGGCAAGTTTCATGACATAGGCATGATAGTCACCATGCACGCCATTGAACTCGCCGAAACCGGCGGACCCGAAGTCCTGCAATACGTCGAGAAACCCACGCCCTCCCCCGGGCCCGGTGAGGTGCTGATCAAGGCCGAGGCCATCGGCGTCAACTTCATCGACACCTATTTCCGGTCCGGGCTGTATCCGCGGGAGGTGCCCTTCGTCCTCGGCACCGAGGTCTGCGGCACGGTCGAGGCTGTCGGCGACGATGTGGCCGCGCTGGCGGTCGGGGATCGACTGGTCACCGCACGCGCCGACGGTGCATACGGCGAATATTGTGTCGCCGCAGCCGATTTCTGCGCGTACGTGCCCGACGGTGTGAGTCCAGACGTGGCGGCCGCCTCCCTGCTCAAGGGCATGACCGCCCATTACCTGATCAAGTCGGTGTATCCGGTTCAACAGGGCGACGCCGTGCTGGTGCACGCAGGCGCGGGTGGCGTCGGACTGATCCTCACCCAGTGGGCGACCAGCCAGGCCGTCCGAGTGATCACCACCGTGTCGACGCCGGAGAAAGCGGAACTATCCCGCCAGGCAGGTGCGGCGGAGGTGCTCGACTATCCGGAGGACCCCGAGCAGTTCGGTGCCAAGATCAAGGACCTGACCGATGGCGGTGTGGCGGCGGTATACGACGGCGTCGGCGCGTCCACGTTCGAGGCCAGTCTTGCCAGCCTGGCCGTCCGGGGCACGCTTGCTTTGTTCGGCGCGTCGAGCGGACCGGTCCCGCCGTTCGACCCACAGCGGCTCAATGCCGCCGGTTCAGTGTTTCTGACCCGGCCCAATCTGAACCATTACACCCGGACTGCCGATGAATTCTCTTGGCGTGCAGGAGAATTGCTCGATGCGATCGCGGCGGGAACCATCAACGTTACGGTGAGCGAGCACTACCGGCTCGAAGACGCCGAGCAGGCCCACCGCGATCTGCAGGGCCGCAAGACCGTCGGCTCCATCGTGCTCGTGCCCTAGACGGGCTGCGCCTCCGGGAAGATCCACGAGCCGTCCAGGATCTTCTGCTGCGGCCGGTACAGCCGAACCGTGTAGTTCCAGCCCGGCGTGATCGGCAGGCAGTTGGGCACCTTCCCGTCGCAGCCGCCGAACTGGATCGTGACATTCCGGTCGGCGCCCGCCTGCGCGGTGATGTTGTTGAACGAGTATGCGTTTTGCGGGTTCGGCGAGAAGTACCCGTCCTTGTTGTAGACGGTGACCGACCAGAACCCGTCCACCGGCACCTCGCCGACCGTCAACCGGTGCACGGTGGTGCCATTGTTCTGCGGTGGGACGACCGTGAGGTAGAGCGCGTCCTTCTCCGGATTGCCGCCCCAGGCGTTGGCCGCCCCGATCAGGTGCCGGACGGGGTCAGTGTCCTGCTTGCTGCCGAACGTGCCCTTGGTGTTGGGCAAGGTGTTCCCAAGCGCCACAAGCGCGTCGCGAACCGTCTTCTGGCTCACCGGATCCCACTTCGGCACATCGAAGGCACCGATCTCGTCCTGCTTGACGACGATGGCATCCTGCAGGGCGTGCACAGCCGCCACGTCGGCCGGGTCGTTGGGGTTGACCAGGATGCGCACCGGGGTCGCGACGTAGCGGGTTCCGATCTGCTCCCGGGAGATTGTGTGCAGACCCTTGCCGTAGGTGACATCGTGGGTGTACTCGTCCTCATCGATCAACTGCATCGACATGAACCGTTCGCCGGGATCGGGCAGTGTGATGGTCACCGGCCCCGCGTCGAGATCGAAGACTGCGCTCGAGTACAAGCGTGTCGCGGTTTTGACCGAATCGACGAGTCTGATGGTCCACCGGAGTCGAGCTCGCGGTTGTGCGCAAACTTTCCGAAGCCGCCGTCCCGAACGGCCCTGCCGAAGTTGAGGTCGGTCTCGGCGCGCACGAAATTGTCCGGGCTGACCAAGACCAAGCCCTCGGGCGTGGTCCGCGGCGGGCCGCTCATCCCCGGACTAGCGGCCAAGCAACGTCGGCAGCGCCAGCGCCGAGTCGATGGCCAGCGCGCAGAACACCACGGCCAGATAGTTGTTGGACTGCAGGAACAGCCGCAACGGCTTGACCGGCTCGCCGCGGCGCACCCCGGCATACAGCTGATGAGCCATCGCCACGAACCAGGTGCCCGCCACCAATGCCACGCACGCGTACAGCCAGCCCGTCGCGAGCGCCAGCGCCAGCGTGGTCAGCACGGTCAGCCAGGTGTAGATCAGGATCTGCTTGGTGACCTGCCGCTCGGTCGCGACCACGGGCAGCATCGGCACGCCGGCCGCGCGGTAGTCGTCCTTGTACCGCATCGCCAGCGCCCATGTGTGCGGCGGCGTCCAGAAGAAGATGATCGCGAACATCACCAGCGCGGGCCACTGGATCGTCCCGGTCACCGCCGACCAGCCGATCATCACCGGCATGCAGCCGGCCGCCCCGCCCCACACCACGTTCTGCGACGTGCGACGCTTGAGCAGCAGCGTGTAGACGAGCACGTAGAACGCGATCGTCGCCCCCGCGAGATGTGCGGACAGCAGGTTCGTCGTCCACCACAACCAGAAGAACGAGGCGACCGACAGCGCCAGCCCGAACACCAGCGCATGACTGCGAGGGACGATTTCCCGGGCCAGCGGCCGACGCTCGGTGCGCTTCATCATCTTGTCGATGTCGGCGTCGGCGACACAGTTCAGCGTGTTGGCGCCCGCCGCCGCCAGCAGCCCACCCAGCAGGGTGTTCAGGATCAGCAGCGGATTCACAGTTCCGCGGTCAGCCAGCAGCATCGCCGGAATCGTCGTGACCAGCAGGAGCTCGATGACTCGTGGCTTGGTCAGCGCGAGGTAACCCAGAAGTGTCGCGCGTGCTCGTCGCCGGAGTCGCTGCGCCGGCGACATATGTCCCAGCGCAATGCCTTCGCGAATGCCCACGCAGGTAACTCCTCAAAATGGCGACAGCGCCCGGCTTCTACTACAGACGATGGTAGACCGCGGGGCGCCCCCGGACCTAGCAGGGTCGTTTCGGTAAATGACGGGGTAATGATGCGCGACGCAGCCTGCGGCGATTGCCAGCGCCGCACTAGGGTATGGGGTGGACCAGGCTTGCCGACCTGAGGAGTCAACCGGTGACAACAGTCGAAGAGATCTCCGCCCTTACCCGCCCCAGTCACCCGGACGACTGGACCGACCTGGATTCGGCCGCGGTCGACACAGTTCGGGTGCTCGCGGCGGATGCGGTGCACAAGGTCGGCAATGGTCATCCCGGCACCGCGATGAGCCTGGCGCCGCTTGCGTACACGCTGTTCCAGCGGGAAATGCGCCACGATCCCGAGCGACGTGCACTGGCTGGGCCGCGATCGTTTCGTTCTGTCGGCCGGTCACAGCAGCCTGACCCTGTACATCCAGCTTTACCTGGGCGGATTCGGGCTCGAGCTGACCGACATCGAGTCGCTGCGCACCTGGGGATCCAAGACGCCGGGACACCCGGAGTTCCATCACACCAGGGGAGTGGAGATGACCACCGGGCCACTCGGCCAGGGGCTCGCGTCGGCCGTCGGGATGGCGATGGCGTCGCGGTACGAACGGGGGCTGTTCGACCCGGACGCAGCGCCCGGCACCAGCCCGTTCGACCACCACATCTATGTCATCGCGTCCGACGGCGACATCGAGGAGGGCGTGACGTCGGAGGCCTCCTCACTGGCAGGCACCCAGCAGCTCGGCAACCTCATCGTGTTCTACGACCGCAACCAGATCTCGATCGAGGACGACACCGACATCGCATTGTCCGAGGACACCCCGGCCCGCTACCGGGCGTACGGCTGGCACGTGCAGGAGGTCGAGGGCGGCGAGAACGTCACCGGCATTCGGGAGGCGATCGAGCAGGCGAAAGCCGTCACCGACAAGCCGTCGTTCATCGCGATCCGCACCGTCATCGGCTATCCGGCGCCCAACCTGATGAACACCGGCAAGGCGCACGGCGCGGACCTGGGCGCCGACGAAGTCGCCGCCGTCAAGAAGATCCTCGGCTTCGACCCGGATAAGACGTTCGAAGTGCGCGACGACGTGATCGCGCACACCCGTGAGCTCGTGGCCCGCGGCAAGGAAGCCCACGAGAAATGGCAACCCGACTTCGACGCCTGGGCCGAACGAGAGCCCGAGCGCAAGAAGCTACTGGACCGGCTACTCGCCCAGGAGCTGCCCGAAGGGTGGGACGCCGACCTGACACGCTGGGAGCCGGGCTCCAAGCCGCTGGCCACCCGCGCCGCCTTCGGCCAGGTGCTCAACGACGTCGCACCCAAACTTCCCGAGTTGTGGGGCGGTTCGGCGGACCTCGCCGGCAGCAACAACACCACGATCAAGGGCGTGCAATCCTTTGGGCCGCCGTCGATTTCGACCAAGGAGTTCACGGCGGACTGGTACGGCCGGGTGCTGCATTTCGGCGTCCGCGAGCACGCGATGGGCTCGATCCTGTCCGGCATCGTGCTGCACGGGCCGACCCGCGCATTCGGCGGCACGTTCCTGCAGTTCTCCGACTACATGCGCCCGGCGGTACGGCTTGCCTCGCTGATGAACATCGACACCATCTACGTGTGGACCCACGACTCGATCGGGCTCGGCGAGGACGGTCCCACCCACCAGCCGATCGAACATCTCGCGGCGTTGCGGGCGATTCCCAACCTCTCGGTGGTGCGCCCGGGTGATGCGAACGAGACCGCGTACGCGTGGCGGTCCATCATTGCCCGCGGCGCCAGCAGCGGCCCGGTCGGGTTCATTCTGACCCGCCAGGGGATCCCGGTGCTCGAGGGCACCAGCAGCGAGGGCGTAGCCAAGGGTGGCTATGTACTCGGTGGCGTCCCCGACGAGGATCCGGACGTGGTACTGATCGCCACCGGATCCGAGCTCCAACTCGCGGTGGCCGCGCAGAAGATATTGGCGGACGAGGACATAACCGCCTCCGTGGTATCCATGCCGTGCGTCGAGTGGTTCGAGTCCCAGCCCGTCGAATACCGCGATAGCGTACTACCGCCCGCGGTGTCGGCGCGGGTCGCGGTCGAAGCCGCCGTCGCTCAGAGCTGGTACAAGCTCGTCGGGGACACCGGCGAAATCGTGTCGATCGAGCACTACGGTGCGTCGGCCGACGACAAAACCCTGTTCCGCGAATACGGATTCACCCCCGAGGCCGTCGTGGCCGCCGCGGAACGATCGCTCGAGAACTGATAGCGAAAGGCAACGGCAATGGCTCAAAATCCGAACCTCGCGGCGCTGTCCGCGGCAGGAGTGTCCGTATGGCTGGACGACCTGTCCCGAGATCGGCTGCAGACCGGCAACCTGCAGGAGCTGATCGACACCAAGTGTGTCGTCGGTGTCACCACCAACCCGACGATCTTCCAGGGTGCGCTGTCGAAGGGCACCACCTACGACGAGCAGGTGAAAGAGCTCGCCGAGCGTAACGCCGACGTGGACGCCACTATCCGCACCGTCACCACCGACGACGTGCGCAACGCCTGCGATGTGCTGGCCAAGCAATATGAGCTGTCCGACGGTGTCGACGGCCGGGTGTCGATCGAGGTCGACCCGCGGCTCGCGCACGACACCGACAAGACGATTCTGCAGGCCGTTGAACTGTGGAAGATCGTCGACCGGCCCAACCTTCTGATCAAGATCCCTGCCACGCTTGCCGGACTGCCTGCGATCACCGCCGTTATCGCGGAGGGCATTTCGGTCAACGTCACGCTGATCTTCTCCGTGGAACGCCACCGCCTGGTAATGGATGCTTACCTGGCCGGTCTGGAAGCCGCCAAGCAAGCCGGGCACGACCTGTCCAAGATCCATTCCGTCGCATCGTTCTTCGTGTCCCGAGTTGACACCGAGATCGACAAGCGGCTCGAGAAGATCGGGACCGACCAGGCCATGGCGCTGCGTGGCCAGGCCGGTGTGGCGAACGCCCGGCTCGCTTACGCGGCATACCAGGAGGTGTTCGTCGGCGGCGAGCGGTACGGGGCGCTGAAGGCCAACGGCGCGCGCGTCCAGCGGCCGCTATGGGCGTCCACCGGAGTGAAGAACCCGGAGTACTCCGACACGCTGTACATCACAGAGCTGGTCGCACCCAACACCGTGAACACCATGCCGGAGAAGACAATTGACGCCGTGGCCGACCATGGGGTGATCAAGGGAGACACGGTCACCGGTACCGCGGGCGCTGCGCAGGAGATGTTCGACAAGCTCTCCGCGGCCGGCGTTGACCTGCCAGATGTGTTCAGGGTGCTCGAGGACGAGGGCGTCGAGAAGTTCGAGAAGTCGTGGCTCGAGTTGCTCGAGGCAACCAAGGGCCAGCTCGACGCCGCGAAGAAATGAGCACGGCGAGCAAGTCCGTCGAGATTTCGGCTAGGTCGTCCGATTGGCGTAACCCGTTGCGCGACAAGCGGGATAAGCGGATGCCACGAATCCCGGGTCCGTGCGGCGTGGTTATCTTCGGTGTGACAGGCGACCTGGCCCGCAAGAAACTGATGCCTGCGATCTACGACCTGGCCAACCGCGGACTGCTACCGGCGAACTTCGCCCTTGTCGGCTTTGCCCGAAGAGATTGGGCCGACGAGGATTTCGGCAAACTCGTCTGCGACGCGGTCAGGACGCACGCACGAACGCCCTACCGCCAAGAGGTCTGGGACCGGCTGGCCGAGGGGATCCGGTTCGTACGGGGCACATTCGACGATGAGAAAGCATTCCAACGGCTGGCCGAAACGCTGGAGAAGCTTGACGTCGAGCGCGGTACCGGCGGCAATCACGCGTTCTACCTGTCGATTCCGCCGAAGGCTTTCCAGATGGTGTGCGAGCAGCTGCAGAAGTCGGGGCTGGCACGTCCCCAAGACGGCCGCTGGAGTCGGGTGGTGATCGAGAAACCGTTCGGCCACGACCTGCAGAGCGCCGAAGAACTCAACGGAGTGGTCAACAGCGTGTTCCCCGAGGAGGCGGTGTTTCGCATCGACCACTACCTCGGCAAGGAAACCGTCCAGAATATCCTGGCGTTGCGGTTCGCCAACGAGTTGTACGAACCGATATGGAACTCCAACTTCGTCGACCACGTGCAAATCACCATGGCCGAGGACATCGGTCTTGGCGGACGGGGCGGCTATTACGACGGGGTCGGCGCGGCCCGTGACGTGATCCAGAACCACCTGATCCAGTTGATGGCGCTCACCGCCATGGAGGAGCCGGTCAGCTTCAAACCGCACGAACTGCAGGCCGAGAAGATCAAGGTGCTCTCGGCGACCCAGCCGATGCAGCCCCTGGATCAGACCACGGCGCGCGGTCAGTACACAGCGGGCTGGCAGGGCAGCGAGAAGGTACCCGGCTTGCTCGAGGAGGAGGGCTTCTCGAAGGACTCCAAGACGGAGACGTTCGCCGCGATCACGCTGGAGATCGACACGCGTCGCTGGGCGGGAGTGCCGTTCTTCCTGAGAACCGGAAAGCGGCTCGGGCGCAGGGTGACCGAGATCGCGCTGGTGTTCAAGCGGGCCCCGCACCTGCCGTTCGACTCGACCATGACGGAGGAGCTCGGCAAGAACGCGTTGGTGATCCGGGTCCAGCCCGACGAGGGCATCACGACCCGTTTCGGGTCCAAGGTGCCGGGCAACCAGATGGAGGTCCGCGACGTCAACATGGACTTCTCCTACGGCGCGGCGTTCGCCGAGGACTCCCCCGAGGCCTACGAACGGCTGATCCTCGACGTGCTGCTCGGCGAGCCGTCGTTGTTCCCGGTCAACAGGGAAGTCGAATACTCCTGGGAGATCCTCGATCCCGTTCTCGACTACTGGGCCGAGCACGGCAAGCCGGATCCGTATGAATCCGGCACCTGGGGGCCGGCCTCGGCGTTCGAGATGATCCGCCGGATGGGCCGAGAATGGAGGCGGCCGTGATCGTCAATCTGCCTGACGCAACCACCAATGACATCAACAAGAAGATCATCAGCCTTAGGGAAGAGGGCGGCGCGGTCACCATGGGCCGGGTGCTGACGCTGGTCATCGCACCCGACAGCGACGACATTCTCGAGGATTCCATCGAAGCGGCCAACTTCGCCAGCCGCGAGCATCCCTGCCGGGTGATCGCCGTGCTGCCCGGTGACCATGGCGCCGCCGAGCCGCGGCTGGACGCCGAGATCCGGGTGGGCCGCCACGCCGGCGCAGGCGAGGTCGTGGTGTTGCGCTTGTTCGGTGAACTCGCCGACCACGCCAGCAGCGTGGTGCTGCCGTTCCTGCTGCCGGACACCCCAGTGGTTGCGTGGTGGCCAGCGGGCGCACCTGCGGTTCCCGCGCAGGATCAGTTGGGCCAGTTGGCGATTCGCCGTATCACCGACGCCACCAATAGCAGCGACCCGTTGGCCGCGATCAAGGGCAGGCTGCAGGGCTACACGGCAGGCGACACCGATCTGGCGTGGAGCCGGATCACGTACTGGCGGGCGCTGCTGGCGTCGGCGCTCGACCAGGCGCCGTTCGAGCCGATCAACTTGGCGCTGGTGTCGGGCCTGAAGACCGAGCCCGCGCTCGACATCCTGGCGGGCTGGCTGGCCGGCCGGATCGACGGTCCTGTGCAGCGAGCAGTGGGCGCGCTGAAGGTCGAGCTGCACCGGCCTAGCGAAACGGTGACATTGAGCCGCCCACAGACGGGGGTGACCGCCACACTGAGCCGCACCGGCAGGCCGGAGGCGCTGATTCCGTTGGCGCGCAGGGAAGCCAAGGAATGTCTGGCCGAAGACCTACGCAGGCTGGACGCCGACGAGATCTACTTCAAGGCACTCGAGGGCATCGACAAGGTGCAGTACGTGTGAGCCCCGAAGGCGAGTGCGAGTGAGGATCGCAGCGAAGCGAGGACCGGAGCGAGCAGGAGCCGAGGCATGAACACCGTCATCGAGAAGTACCCGGACAAGGCGGCACTCGTCACCGCCGTCGGAGACCGGCTGATCGCTGCCATCACCGAAGCCGTGGCGGCCAGGGACCGGGCGTTGGTCGTACTCACTGGCGGCGGCACTGGCATCGGCCTACTCGAACACGCCCGCGAGA
Organism: uncultured Actinomycetota bacterium; assembly: GCA_963800125.1. Classification (GTDB taxonomy): domain Bacteria; phylum Actinomycetota; class Actinomycetes; order Mycobacteriales; family Mycobacteriaceae; genus Mycobacterium. Next base: position 112,678 of record CAWDAC010000019.1, read on the forward strand.
ACGGCGGTCATATCGACTGGTCGAAGGTGCACCTGTTCTGGGGCGACGACCGCTATGTCCCCGAGGACGACGACGAACGCAACGAGAAGCAGGCCCGCGAGGCACTGCTGGACCACATCGACATCCCGGCAGCCTACGTGCACGCGATGCCCGCGAGCGACGGCGAGTTCGGCGACGACCTGGACGCCGCAGCGCTGGCCTACGAGCAGGTGCTGGCCGCCAACGCCGACGACGGCGAACCCGCACCGGATTTCGACGTCCACCTGCTCGGCATGGGCGGCGAGGGCCACATCAACTCGCTCTTCCCGCACACCGCCGCGATACGCGAAACCAGGCGGCTGGTGGTCGGCGTGCCCGACTCCCCCAAACCGCCGCCGCAGCGAATCACATTGACACTGCCCGCCGTTCAGCGGTCGCGGGAGGTGTGGCTGGTGGTGTCCGGCGCCGAGAAGGCCGATGCGGTGGCCGCGGCGGTCGGCGGCGCCGATCCGGACGATGTGCCCGCCGCAGGCGCGAAAGGCCGCGACGCCACCGTCTGGCTGCTCGACGAGGAGGCGGCGAGCAAGCTTCAGTCCTGACGCGCGTGCTGCAGTTATCCCCGCACCAGCGCTTCCCGCGCCGCCGCACGGCCGGTTCGCACCGCGCCCTCCATGTAGCCGGCGACCCACTGGTCGGAGCCGCACACGTAGAACGGTGGCTCGTGGGTGCCGTGCAACGGCCCGACTCTGTGCACGTCGCCCGGCCGCCACTGCGTCACGTATCCCTGCGTCCACGGGTCGGTGCCCCACAGCCGCTCGAAGGTAGCGATGGGACTCGTCGCCTCTGATCCGAACCAGCCGGCGAGCTCGGCGAGGGCCTCCTCGCGGCGGTGCCTAGCCGAGGTGGACAGGTAGGCGGCGAGCCGCTCCGGCGGAACGAGGCACGAGAGCACGCCCTCGGTCTGCGGCCATGACGATCCGAGGATGCCCTCGGATTCGGTGAGTCCGTTCTGCCCGCGGTCGCGCCAGAACGGGCGGCTATATGCCGCAACGAACTTCGCGGCCAGCGCATGGCGCTGCCGGTGCAGCGACTCGAGACGTGCGTCGGAGACCCCCTCCACGGTGATGTCCCGGAACGGCCCTGCGGGCAGCGCGCTCACGACGGCGCCGGCATGCACGATCTCGCCCGACGCCAGCTGGACGGTACAGCTGCCGGGCGCGACCTTGACTTCCCGCACCGGCGAATTCAGCCGGATGCGGCCGTCAAGCTCGGCGGCCATCCGCAACGCCACCGTCGCCGATCCCTCGGCGACGCGCAGGTTCTCCCATTCTTCGTACGAGTACAGCCCCTTGCTAGGCATGCTTGCGGACTTGCGCAGCAACGCCAGAAGCGAAGTGCGTTCGAACGAGCCCGAACTGAGGCCCAGCTGGCCCGCCTCCAGCGCGCGGCGCACGTCGGGCGTGGCTCCGATGCTGCCGAGCCAGCTCATCACCGGCATGGTGTCGAGCGCGATCGCGTCGGGGTGCGACCAAGGGTCGTCCGGGTCGACGGTCGCGGCCAGCGTGGCGAACTCGTGCTCGACGTGTCGCATGCTGCGGTGGTCGTCGTCGGAGAACCACGAGGGGTCGTCGCCGACGTAGGCGTTCTCGTGCAGAACATAGGTAAGCTCGCCCGGCTCGGCCACGTAGCTCGGGATCAGGTGCAGCCCGAGTTCGGCGACGAGCTCCTGGTAGGCGGTGTGTCCGTTGCCGACCACCTCACCCCCCAGCTGGACGATGCGGCCGTCGTCGAGCGTGACCTGCTCGACGCGCCCGCCTACCCGGCCACGGGCCTCGAGGACAAGAACATCGGCGCCGCCCCGCACGAGATCGCGGGCGGCGGACAGGCCGGCAAGACCGGCGCCGAGTACGACGACGTCGTAAGTCATTGTTGTAGCTCCTAATTCAGATCAGCGGTGCGAGACAGTGTTCGGCGTGCCAGCCCATGCGTACCCGCTCACCGTCGGCCCAGCGCTCCTCGGTACGCGCCGAGTGCACGTTCTGTTCCAGCGCCGAAAGCTGGACACCCGGCGCGATTTCGAACAGGTACGTCGTGGTGGCCCCGCCGTACACGGTGGCCTTGAGGATGCCGTCGGTCTGCACCATGTCCGGTGTGAGGTCGGCGAGCCACACCTTCTCCGGGCGCACGGCGACGGACACCTCGTCGCCGACGGCGCAGCCGTCGAGGGGCCCGGTCTGCAACGCCACACCGCCGGGTAGCGTGATCCCGGTGCCCGCGTAGGTTCCGGTCATCAGGTTGGCGGTGCCGATGAAGTCCGCGACGCAACGCGTGGCGGGGCGTTCATAGATGTCCTCGGGCGTGCCGCACTGGTGCACCGTGCCGCCGCTCATCACGGCGATGCGGTCGGACATCGTCAGCGCTTCCTCCTGGTCGTGTGTGACGAACACAAACGTGATGCCGACCTCGCGCTGGATGCGCTTGAGCTCCACCTGCATCGCCTTGCGCAGCTTGAGATCCAGAGCGGCGAGCGGCTCGTCGAGCAGCAGCACCGACGGGCGGTTGACCAGGGCGCGTGCAAGCGCGACGCGCTGCCGCTGGCCACCGGACAGGGCGCTTGGCTTGTCCTTGTCGCGACCGGTGAGCTGCACCAGTTCGAGCATCTCGCCCACGCGCCTTGTCATTTCGGCCTTCGCCACCTTGCGGCGGCGCAGCCCGAACGCAACGTTCTCCCAGATGGACAGGTGGTCGAAGAGCGCGTAGCTCTGGAACACCGTGTTCACGTCGCGGCGGTTCGGCGGCAGGTCGGTGACGTCCTTGCCGTGCAGCGACACCTCGCCGTGGGTCGGGTCGACGAAGCCGCCGATCATCCGCAGCGTGGTGGTCTTCCCGCAGCCCGACGGTCCGAGCAGGGAGAAGAACTCGCCCTCCGCGATATCGAGGTTCAGGTCGGATACCACCACGCTGTCGCCGTATGACTTCGTGATGTCCCGCAGCGAGACCGCGCACGCCGCGGGTGCCGCTGAACCGTGAATGGTCTCGATTGGCGTCAGAGTTGATGTGGGCGTGGACATTAGGCTGTACCTCCGAATAGGTCGAGTCCATTGCCGCGCTTACCGAAGAAGCGCGGGACGAGTAGGGCGATGGCGATGAGCACCAGCGAGCCGACAAGCATCAGTGTGCCCACGGCGTTGATAGACGGCTGGATACCGAAGCGGATCGCTGAGTAGATGCGCACCGACAACGGCTGTGGGTCAACACCGCTCGTGAAGAAAGCGAGCACGAAGTCGTCGAACACGATGGTGAAGATCAGGATCGCGGCGGACGTGATCGCGGGGATCATCGCGGGAAGCGTCACCAGCCGGAGTGCCTGCAATCGGCTGGCGCCGAGGTCCATCGCGGCCTGCTCGACCTCCGGGTTGAGTTCGGCGACGCGGGCCCGCAGGATCACCGTCACGTACGAGATCGAGAACGTCGTCTGGGCGATCATCAGGGTGGTCAGCGACGGCTGCAGCCCAACACCTTTGAACAACATCAGCGAGGCCACACCGGTGACGATCTCTGGCGTGATCAACGGAATCAGCATGATGACGTTGGCTGCCCGGCCCAGTCGGGAGCGTGCCCGCACCAGACCGAAGGCCAACAGCACGCCGATCGCCACCGAACCGACCATCGCGACCGCGGCCACCACCAGGCTGGTCTCCAGCGACTTGGTCAGCTCGGCGTCGTTGAAGAACGCCTCGTACCAGCGCAGTGACCAGCCCTCGAAGACGGTCAGCGATTTCTTGTTGTTGAACGAAAACAGCATCACCGCAAAGATCGGCAGGTAGAGCAGCACGAATAACAGCACCGTGACCGCAATGGCGAAGCGCGGCTTGCGGTTCATGCCCGAGCCCTTCATCGGTTGGCCTCCTTCGCATCACGCGCCGTCTGGCGCAGGTAGGCGAACATGCAGATCAGCAGCAGCACCATCAGTGCCATCGTCAGCGCGGCGCCGAGCGGCCAGTTCTGGCCGGCGAAGAACTTGTCCTGGATGAGGTTGCCGATCATCAGGTTGTCGGGACCGCCGAGCAGCTGGGCGCTGATGAAATCGCCCATCGCAGGCAGGAACACCAGTGCCAGCCCGGCGTACGCACCGGACCTCGACGCAGGCACCGTCACCGCGAAGAAGGTCCGCAGCGACGTGCCGTAGAGGTCACGGCCCGCCTCGATGAGCGAGCCGTCCATGCGTTCCAGCGAGGCGTAGATCGGCAGGATCATGAAGACGACGTAGCCGTAGACCAGGCCGCCGATCACGGCGCCGGAGGTGTCGAGGATGTGGAAGCTTGCGGGGACGCCCAGCCCTCGCAGCCACGTCATCACCATGCTCTCGTCGGACAAAAGGGTCTGCCACCCGTACATCCGCACCAGATAGTTGGCGAAGAACGGCACGACGAGCAGCGCCACCAGAGCGTTCTTGTAGCGCCCACCGTGTCGCGCGATGGCGTAGGCGACGGGGTAGGCGATCAGCAGGCAGATGGCTGACGCGGCAACCGCGTACGCCAGGCTGCGCAAGATCACTCGCAAGTAGGTGGGGTTGAAGATGCCCGCGATGTTGTCGAGCGTGCTTCCGAAGCGCGGGTTGCCAAGCGCGTCGGTGGTTCCGAAGCTCAGCGCGATGAGCAGCAGCAGCGCGGAGACGAAGAACACCGACATCCAGACAGTGCCCGGCACCAGCATCCACGTCCACAACCGCTCCCGGCGCGCGGGCCGTTCCGGTCGCGCTTCCGGCTGCGCCTGTGGGCGCGTCTCGGTACTCAGCGGAGTCGTCATACTCCGACCTTCATTTCCGTGTAGGCGGCGTCGCGGGCCTGGGTCTTGGCCACGCTGTCGTTGGTGAAATAGAGGTTGCGCGACAGGTCCTCGACGGTGACCGTGCATTCCGGGTAGTCGGCGACGATCTCCTCGTAGGTGGCTTCGGTACCGTGCACCGGCATCGGGTAGCCGATGTAGTTGATGTTCTTCTCGACGTTCTCCGGCCGCAGCATGTAGTCGATGAAAAGCAGTGCGGTGCCGGGGTGCTGCGCGTTGACCGGGATCGCGTACGCGTCGGAGTTGACCGGTGTGCCCTGTTTCGGCGCCTCGAATCCGTAGATCGACGGGTCGGGTGCCTGCCAGAGCAGCGCCGCCATGTCACCGCTCCAGGTCTGATGCATCCAGGCGTCGCCGGCCAGCAGGTTGTTGTAGTCGTCGCTGCTGAAGCCGCGCAGATAGGGCCGCAGGCTGCGGAACTTGTCGATGATCACATCGAGTTCCTCAGTCGCTGCGGTGTTCAGTTCGTAGCCGAGCAGCAGCGACAGCATCCCGAGCACCTCGTCGCGGTCGTCGAGGACGAACGTGCGCCCCTTCGACGTCTCGTTCCACAGGTCCGACCAGCTTCCGCTGAGTGTCTCGCCGAGCTTGTCCTTGCGCCATGCGATGCCGGTCTTGTACATCGAGAACGGGATCGAGTGCGCGGAACGCTGGTCGTACCAGGGGTCGGCGAAGTACGGGTAGTGGTCGAAAATCAGTGGGGCGTTCTTCAGCGTCGACGGGTCGATGGCGCGTAACTGGTTGGCGGCCACCAGCTTCTGCACCCACTGCGCGGACGGGAAGATGATGTCGTAACGGTTCCCTGCGGCGAGCTTGGCCTGCATGCTCTCCATCGAGTCGAAGTTCGACTGGATGACCTTGACGCCGTACTCATTCTGGAAGCCCTCGAACACAGTCGGGTCGACGTAGTCGGCCCAGTTGAAGTAGACGAGGTCGCCGTCGATCTTGGGCTCGACGGGTTTGGTCGCCGCCGGATTCGGCTTGGGTGCCATGTAGGCGCAGCCGGGTGCCGCGAGCAGCGCCGCGGCGGCCGCGCTGCCGAACAGGAAGCGCCTGCGACTGAAGTCGGGGGTTGCAACCATTCTCATCAGCGGCCGTCCTTGGGGAATTCGTTGGGGATGCCGAGCGTGGCTGCCGCCTGCGCCCAGATGGTGGCGCGGGCGGAATCGATGGACAGGGACGGGTTTCCGAACATCAACTGGACGCCGAATCCGTCGCACATCGAGCTGATCAGGCCGGCGAGGGCCACCGTGTCACACCTCGCGAACTCTCCCGACGCGATACCGTCGGCCAGGGTCTCCTCGATCCAGCCCTGCTGCGCGCGGTTGAGCTCGATGGCCACCGCGCGTGCCTCCGGTTCGCGATTCGCCCGGCACCACAACTCCTGATACATCGCCCATTCCCGGCGCAGGCTTTCCGTTGTCGGCAGTGACGCGGAGATGATTCTGGCCAACCGCTTGGTCGCGGAGTCGTTTTCAGAGGGCGTTTGGTAGACATCGCGACCGGTGTGCTCGAAGGAGTAGCGAAGGGCCTCGGCGAAGAGTTTCTCGCGGTTGTCGAAGTGGTAATGCAGGGCCGCCGTGGACACACCGGCCCGCTCGGCCACCATGCGCATCCGGATCTTCTCGAACCCTTCCTCGCCGATGATTTCGCACGCTGCGGAAAGGATCGCCTCCCGGGTTTCGGCGGCGATTTCGGCGCGGGTCCGCCGAGCCTCGGTGGACATCATCGGCCCAGCTCCTCGTCGAGATCGCCCAGGTCGGCACGGATGCGGGCGGCGAACCAGGCCACTCCCCTCTCGCGCAGTGACAGGGGTCCGGGCCGAAAGTCGGTGTTGCTCAGACCGATCTGCATCCGCTGCACGAGGTCTTCGTCCTCGTGCGTGGTGATCTTGCTTACGTAGAGATTGAGCTTCTGCGCGATACGGGTGCGCAGATCGCAATCCTTGCGTCGCAGATATGTCCCAGGGACGTCGACTCTGATCCACTCCTCGGGGATTCATCTTCCAGAGCAACACGTGGTCGGGATAGAGGTCGATCACCGTGTTCGGGTAGATCGCGATGTAGCGGAAAATCCGGTGGTCCTCGTCGATCAGCCCGGGCATCGGGCGGACCAGCCGCTGATACAGCCGTTCGGCCCAGTTGTCGGATGCCTTCTCCCGCAACGGTGCGTCGTAGACGACGTAGGCGTCCGTTGTCTCCACCGAATAGCGCTTGTAGTCGAGCAACCGCATCAGTCCCGGGTGCGCGACGGGGACGTGATAGCCCTCGAGGTAGTTGTCAACGGCCACCTTCCAGTTCGACTGTTGGGTGTGCTCGGGATCGTTGACATGGATGCGGGCATCGCCGAACGGTTCCATCTCGCCACCGAGATAGCGCTCCAGCAGCGGCCGGACACCCTCCAGTTGCGGGGCGAGCGGCTCCGCGGCCAGATCCAGGTTGACGAAGATCAACCCGCAGAAAACCTCGGCGCGCGCCCCGAACAGTGACAGCTTCGACTTGTCCAGGCACGGGATGGTGCGATTCTCCGGCGCGCCGACGAGCGTGCCGTCGAGGTGATAGGTCCAGCCGTGGTACGGGCAGCGGAGCGCCTTCTCCTCACCCGGACCCGCCACCAGGCGCGTGCCCCGATGCCGGCAGGTGTTGAGGTGCGCCCGGATGCCGCCGTCCTCGGTGCGAACGACGACGACCTCCTTGCGGCCCACCGAGCCGACGATGCGCGACCCCGGGTTCGGCAGATCGGTCACGTGTCCGACCAGCTGCCAGGTGCGATCGAAGATCCGCTGCTGTTCGAGATCGGTCACCCGGGGGTCGGTGTAGTAGCGCGAGTCCAGGCCCGGCTCGAGCGGTTCGAGTTCGACGCGCGGGCGGCGCGGCCGCGTCGTTACGGCTGCCTTTACGGATGTCTCGTTCATCGGCGTGGTGCGTCTTTCTCGCTGGATTCCGAATTTGGGACTAGCTGACTAACTGATTAGTTTGTTACTGTGCCAGTGTTCAGCATCACATGTCAAGGGTCAGGGAGTCCCAGTGCACAGACGTTCTGCGACAGCTACGGCCTGGCTGGGGCTCACCCCCGAGCCGGAGCGGTCGCTGCCCGAACTGCTCGCCTACCTGCAGGACGCATCTACGGTCTCCTCGGAGCAGAGCCGCGTCACCCGACTGGTTCTGCGGGGCACCGGCCGGCGCTGGCTGCGCTACCTCGACCGGGCCGCCGGGCTTGCGCTGGAGATAGCCGACGGCAGCCGCGATGGCGACCCCGAGTTGGCCCTCGCCATCGCACACGTGGTGCTGGACCACGACCGGATGCTGATCGGCCTGCCCGGCAGCGCCTACTACCGCACCGCCGAACGCCGGCGCCGCCTCGCCGAGGCGATCCCGGCGCTCGAGGCGCGAATCAACACCCACAACCAACTGGAGATGTCATGAAGCTCATCCTCGACACGAACGTCTGCCAGGGCTACGGCCTGTGCCAGGTGGCCGCCCCCGATCTCGTCGACCTCGACGACTCCGGCTACGCCGAGCTGATCGACGACGGCGCCGTGCCCGCGGCCGAGCACAACCATGCCCACGACGCCGTCAGCGCATGCCCGGCACGAGCGCTGAGAGTGCAGAAGTGAGCCGGGACCTGGCCGCGCTGTTCGACCCGGCCTCGATCGCGGTCGTCGGCGCCAGCACCGACCCGGCCAAGTGGGGAAATGCCGTTGCGCTACAGGCGCTTCGCGGCAGCCATCGACACCGGGTGCAACTGGTGAACCGAAGCGGCGGCGAGATCCTCGGGATTCCGACCGTCGCGTCGGTGGCCGAACTGGACGGACCCATCGATCTGGCCGTCATCGCGGTACCCGAGGCCGGCTTCGAGGACGCCGTCGACGGCGTGCTCGCCAAGGGCGCGCGTGCGATCGTCGCGATCACGGCGGGCCTCGGCGAGGCCGGCGCGACAGGGCGGGCGCGCGAGGACGCTCTCATCGCGCGGGTCCGCAACGCGGGCGCGGTGCTGATCGGGCCCAACTGTCTTGGGCTGGTTGACAACACCACCGCTACGTACCTGTCGTCGAACCAGTTCGCACCGGGTGACGTCGCGGTGCTGAGCCAGAGCGGCAACCTCGCCATCGAACTGGATCGGTTGTTCACCGCGCGGGGCCTGGGTATCTCGCGGTTCGTCTCGCTGGGCAACCAGGCCGACGTGAGCCTCGTCGACCTGATCGACGCCTGCGCTGCCGACCCCGCGACCTCGGCCATCGCGGTGTACATCGAGGACTTCCGGGACGGTCGCGGGTTCGTCGACGCGGCGGCCGCCGCAGTGCGGTCCGGAACCCCGGTCGTGGTGTTGGCCGCCGGTGCGAGTACCGCCGCCGCCCGCGGTGCCCAGTCTCACACCGGCTCGCTGACCAGTGATTCGGCGGTCACCACCGCGGCGTGCGCGGTTGCAGGCGCGACTCTGGTGCGCACTCCGCGCGAACTCGCGAATGTATTGCTGGCACTCAAGCAGCAGGCGGTTCCCCGCGGACGGCGGGTCGCGGTGTTGACCGACGGCGGTGGACACGGCGTGATCGCCTGCGACGTGGCCGAAGCCGCCGGGCTCGACGTCCCCGCGCTCGGCGAGGCCACCCAGGTTCGGCTCCGCGACGCGCTGTGGTCGCAGTCCAATGTCGGCAACCCGGTCGACCTCGCGGGGGCGGGCGAGATTGATCCCGACAGCTACGCGCGGGCATTCGCAGTGCTGCAGGACTGCGATGAGGTCGACGCGATCCTGATGACCGGTTACTTCGGCGGCTACTCGAGTGGCGAGGACGGCCTCACCGGTCTGGGCCCCGCCGAATGCGCGGCCGCCAAGCAGATCGCCGCCGACTCCGCTGGCGCCAAACCGACTGCGGTGCAGTCGATCTTCCCGGACGCGCCGGCATGCCAGATCCTTCGCGACGGCACCGTGCCCGTCTTAGCCGCGATCGAGGACGCCGCCGCGGCGCTGGCCGCCGTGACCGAACAGGCACCGACGGCCGCGATGCTGGCACTGCCTGAGCCCGCGCAACCCGTCACCGCCACGGACTACATGGCATCGCGTAGCGAGTTCGCCGCCGCCGGGATCGATTTCGTCGCGGCGCGCGAGGTGCGCACCGGCGACGCATTGGCCGCTGCCGCCGACGAACTGCGTCCGCCGTTCGTCCTCAAGGCACTTGGGCTGTTGCACAAGTCCGATGCCGGAGGAGTGGTGGTGGGTCTCGCATCCCGCGAAGCGCTCGTCGATGCGCACGCCCGGCTCGTCGCGAAGCTCGACCCGCCGTCCTTCTCGGTCGAGGAGATGGCCGACCTGAAAGGCGGTGTCGAACTGATCGTCGGCGCTCGCTGGGATCCGCGCTTCGGCCCGACCGTGCTCGTCGGCATGGGCGGCACGGCAACGGAGGTGCTGCGCGACGTGCTGGTGGCACTCGCTCCAGTCGACGAGGCGGGGGCTACCCGCATGCTGGAGCGGTTGCGCACTGCGGCCCTGCTCCATGAGCACCGCGGCAGGCCCGCGGTCAACATCGCGGCCGCCGCGCGGACGGTGGCACGGCTCAGTGAATACGCCGCGGCCCACCCCGAAATCGCCGAGCTCGAGATCAACCCGCTGCTCGTCACCCCGTCCGGAGCGACCGCTCTGGACGCCCGAATCGTCAAGCACCAGTAGGAGAAGCAGATGGACTTCGCATACACCCCCGCACAGCAGGAGCTGAAGGCGCGCGCCGCGGCGTACGCCGAACTGCTGATGGGCTACGAGGACGAAGCCGAGCAGGCCGGTGGCCCACTGCCCAAGGAGACGGTCGACAAGCTCACCAGGGCGGCGATGGACGCCGGCGTGTACGGCATCAACATGCCCGTCAAGTGGGGCGGCGCCGGACTCACCCTGCTCGAGCAGGTGATTGTCGAGGAAGAGTTCGGAAAGGTGACAAACTGCCTGTGGGACATCCCGTGGCGGCCGTCCAACGTGCTGGCGCTGGCGTCAGCCGAGCAGCGGGAGCGCTACCTGCTGCCGATCCTGCGCGGCGAGCGGTTCGACGCGTTCGCGACCACCGAACCCGATTCCGGCTCCGACGCGGGCGCGATCGCGACGACCGCGACTCCGGTGGACGGCGGCTGGCTGATCAACGGCGAGAAGTGGTTCGTCACGTGCGGCGACATCGCGGACTTCCTTCTCGTGCAGGCGAATGTGCTGCCGGACAACGAATCCACGCTGTTCTTCGTCGAGAAGGACACCCCGGGCGTGCGCATCAGTCGCACACCGCACTTCATGCACTCCGCCGTCAACGGTCATCCCGAGTTCATCTTCGAGAACGTCTTCGTGCCCACCGAGGCCGTGCTCGGTGAGGTCGGCCAAGGCTTCGAACTCACCAAGGACTGGTTCACCGACGAGCGCCTGATGATCGCCGCACGCACCGTCGGCGTAGCCGAACGCGCGCTGCGGCTGGCCCGGGACTGGGCGATCCAGCGCAAGCAGTTCGGGGTGCCGATCAGCGACTTCCAGATGATCCAGTCGATGCTGGCGGACTGTGCCGTCGACATCGCCGTTAACCGCGCCTACACCCACCAGGTTGCTTGGGAGGCGGACAACGGCGTCGATCGGAAGACGTTGCACGCCAAGGCCTCCATTGCGAAGCTCTCGGCCAGCGAGGCCGCAGGGCGCGTCGTCGACCGCTGCCTGCAGATATTCGGCGGCCGCGGTTATGACCGGGCCTACCCCATCGAGCGGATGTATCGCGAGGTGCGCGTCGACCGCATCTGGGAAGGCACATCGGAGATCCAGCGGGTCATCGTCGCCAACGAACTCATCAAGCGCGGCACCGCGTTCCTCGATCTGCCGGTCGGCTAGATGACTCAGGCATTGCGACCCGGCGTACACCGCGGGACGGTCGCCCTTGTCACGGGCGGCGGCACCGGCATCGGCCGGGCCGTCGCGCTCGACCTCGCCCGCTGTGGCGCGGACGTGGTGATCTGCGGCAGGCGCCCGGAGCCGCTGGAGAAGACCGTCGCGGAGATCGAATCACTCGGTGGGCATGCGCTCTACGTGCCCGCCGACATCCGCGACGACGACCAGGTCGTGGGATTGGTCGACCGTGCGCTGGAGCGGTTCGGCCGGATCGACACCCTGGTCAACAACGCGGGCGGCCAGTTCACCGCCCCAGCCGAGGAGATCACCACCAAGGGCTGGCGCGCGGTGCACCGCGTCTCCGTCGACGCGGCCTGGGCGGTGACGCGCGAGGTCACGGTGCGCGCGATGATCCCGCAACGCTCGGGCGTGATCTTCTTCACGGCGTTTTCGCCGCGGCGCGGCATCGCCTCGATGGTGCATGCCAGTTCGGCCCGGGCCGCACTGGAGAACCTGGCAGCCGGACTCTCACTGGAATGGAGCCGATTCGGGATCCGGACCATCTGCGTCGCACCCGGCACCATCGCGACCGAGGGCATGAAGCAGAACTACTCCGAAGGCGACCGCACCCAATGGGAAGCGGCGGTCCCGCTCCGCCGCTTCGGCACCCCGGAGGAAGTCTCCGAGGTGATCGCATTCCTCGCCTCACCGGCGGGCAGTTACGTCACCGGCACCACCATCGTCATCGACGGCGGCGCCGACGCCTGGGGCACCGGACACCCGGCACCCCAACTGGATACCAACACCAACCAATACGTCTGAAAGGAACAGTCACATCATGGAATTCGCATACAGCCCGCGGCTGGCCGAGCTGAAGGGCCGGGCCCGCACCGTCACCGAGAAGATCATGCCGTTCGAAGACGAGTGCGAGCGGAACAACGGCATCTCGGCCGAGTCGCACGCCTCGATCAAGGCCGCCGTCCTCGACTCCGGCCTGCAAGCCATCAACACGCCGACCGAGTTCGGCGGTGCGGGGCTGTCGGTGCTCGAACAGGTGGTCGTGCAGGACGAGCTCGGCAAGCTGACCAACGCGTTGTGGGACACGGTGTGGCGGCCGGCCAACCCGCTCGCGCACGCCACCCCGGAGCAGCGTGAGCGCTACCTGATCCCAGGTGCGCGGGGCGACCGTCGTGACGCGGTCGCGATCTCGGAAGCCGGTGCCGGATCGGACTTCTCGGCGGCGACGACCACCGCGACGCCCGACGGCGACGGCGGTTACGTGATCAACGGTGAGAAGTGGTTCGTCACCGTGGGCGATGTCGCCGACTACCTCATCGTGCTCGCGTATGTCGAACCGGAGCATGCCCCGACCATGTTCCTCGTCGACGTCGACACACCCGGCGTGAAGATCACCAATGTCCCGCGCTACACCCACACCTTCGTCTACGAGCACCCCGAGTTCACCTTCACCGACGTGCGCGTCGGCGCCGAGGCGGTGCTGGGCGGCGTCGGCGCCGGACTCGAACTGACCCGTGACTGGTTCACCGAGGAGCGGCTGATGATCGGTGCGCGGACCATCGGTGCCGCCGAGCGCGCCTTGACACTGGCCGTCGACTGGGCGCGCGAACGGGTTCAGGGTGGCGAGCCGTTGATCAACCGCCAGTTGATCCAGGGCATGATCGCCGACTCCGTCGTCGACATCACCACCAACCGTGCCTACACCCACCAGGTGGCTTGGGAGTTCGACCAGGCCGACCCGGACGACGCCAGCCAGCGAAAGACGTTGCACGCCAAAGCAGCGACGGTGAAGCTGGCGGCGTCAGAGGCGTCGAACCGGGTCGTCGACCGGGCCGTGCAGATCTTCGGCGGCCGCGGTTACATCCGCGACTACCCGGTCGAGCGGCTGTGGCGAGAGCTGCGGGTCGACCGCATCTGGGAGGGCACCTCCGAAATCCAGCGGCTGGTCATCGCCAACGAGACCAACAAGCGCGGCCTCGAAAAGCTGCTGTCCTTCCGTGGCTGATTCCATGACTATCGGCACCGTTGAGATCGGGCGTGACCGCGAGGTTGCGGTCATCACGCTGCACCGGGGGCGAAAGCTCAACGCGCTGTCGGCGCACATGGAAACCGAACTGTTGCGCGCGTTGCGCAGTCCAGCGGTCACATCCAGTCGGGCTGTCGTCGTCACCGGCGGGGACAGAGTGTTCTCGGCGGGCGCGGACGTCACCGAGCTGCGTGAGATGGCCACGCAGGACATCGTCGATTACTACCGCGGCTCGGGTTCGGTGTACGAGGAGTTCGCCGCACTACCCCAGCCGACCGTCGCCGCGATCACCGGCTACTGCCTCGGCGGCGGTCTGGAACTCGCGCTCGCCGCCGACATTCGGATTGCAGATCCCGCAGCGGTTTTCGGGTTTCCTGAGATCGACATCGGAATCCTGCCGTCCTCCGGCGGGGTCACCCGGATTGCCCGGGCGGTCGGTGCGGGCCGCGCCCGCGATCTGGTGTTGCGGGGCAGGCGATTCGACGCCCGACAGGCCGAGCAGTGGGGCGTCGTCACCGAGATCGCCGCTGCAGGCGACCACGTGAATCATGCGATCGCCGTCGCGCACGAGCTCACCGCGCACTCCCCACTCGCACTGCGCATCACCAAACAGGTGCTGAACGTGAGCCTCGATGCGCCGAGGGAAGCCACGCTACTGCTCGAACAGCTGGCCTACTCGGTGCTCAACGATGCATCCGCCTTGTCCGACTCTCCGTCGGCAAACCCGGCGGTGTAGTCACTGAGCTGACGCTCCGTGTCGCGGTCGAGGGTCCACCGCGGCGGGTCTGGCATTGTCTGCGCTGCATGGAGGTCAGACGGCCAGTCGCCCGCGACGGTTCCCGCTATTTTTCTGCTCCTCGCGTGCGCAGTGTGGTCAAATGACCGTCATGGTAGACAAGGGTGGCAGGGGCGGTGCTCGCAGCGGCCGGGAGCGAATCCAGAAGCTCGCGCAGGCGGCGTTGAACGCCGATGTCACGGTCGACCAGGTCGACGCCATTCTCGCCGGACTGGGCGAGACCCTGGAGGACCTCAACAACTCCACGGGCAATCTCGATGCCACCTTGGAGCGGTTCAACGACACGATCAGCCGCATCAACGAACTGGCACCGCGCCTGAACGCGGTGGTCGACCGCCTCGAAGGCATCGTCGAGCGCGTCGAACGCATCGTCGGCATCGGTGAAGCAGCGGTCGCGCCACTCGCCGCGACCGAATCGGCAGTGCGCGGTGCGATCAACGCAGTGCGCCGAACCACCCGGCTCTAGTGCCGGACAGCTTCCCGACTCCCTCACCGCCGGTCGCCGAGGGCACCGGGCTGCCGTGGGACGTTCCCGTCCACGACGCGGTCGCCGCGGTCGCCGCTGCCCGGGCCCGGCACGGCGACACGTTCGTCGTGAACAGCGGCGACGACCACTATCTGTTCACCTTCTCCCCCACCGGCGTCGAGTCGTTCTACGCACTGGCCGAGGAGAAGGCGAGCAAGGGCGTGGCCGACTACCTCATGCTCCGGCGCAAGCTTCCCGACGAGATCTTCGTCGGCAGGCGAGTCCTTCCGAATTCCCTGTTTCGCCGCGACGACGTCGCGTCGTACCTGGCCAACCTGCGATGGGCGCTGAACCAAACGGTGGCCGAATTGGGTTCCGACGGCTCGGTGGACATTTTCGACCTCACCCGCAGGCTCGGGCACCGGATGGGGTTGGCGTCCTGGGCGGGACCGGGATCGGCGGAGGGCGATGCCTTCGAACGGCTGGTGTCGGCGTTCGACACGCTGGACGGCTCGGACGCGTTCGTGCATCCAGACGCGATGGCGGCGGTCGCCGCATCGGACAAGCAGGCCGAGCGGTCGGCGCTGGAAGAGGTAGCCGCGGTAGTGGAAAAAGCGGTGCACCGACTGGATTCCGGCGAAGTGGCCGACACCGCACTCTTCGGCCGAATCGTCGAGGCCTGGTCGTCGGAGTCGGCTGCGGACCGCACGCGCGGGATAGGGCTGGACGTCGCGCTGATCCACATCGCCTCGATGTCGAATCTGATGGCCGCGCTCGGCTGGGCAATGGTCGACCTGCTCGAGCACCCGGACGAGCTGGACGCAGTCGTGGGCGGCGACGGCGAGCTGGCCCAGCGCTGCGCACTGGAGAGCACGCGGATGGCGCAGCGCTCGATCATGTCGCGGGCGGTGCTGGCTCGGGTCGAACTCGACACCGGGAACGTGACCTATCGGGTGCCTGCAGGCTGGACCATCGCCACGCTGCTGCCCCTGCTGAACACCTCGGTCGCGCCCGGCCTTGAACGCTGGAATCCCGACCGCTGGCATCGGCACCGCCTCGCGGACCAGGATGCGCTGCCCTCGCCGATGTTGGTGACGGCCTTCGGGCACGGGCGGCATTCCTGCCCGGCCCAACCGTTCTCGCTGGCGGCGATGACGTCGGCGATGACTCATCTGCTCGGTCACTATCGGATGACACCGCGCTGGACGTCGTACCCTCGCCCGGTTCCCGAACAGATCGGTGGGGTGGCGCGGGCGGCGGGGCGGTGTCCGGTCGACTACGCACAGCGGTGACGGCTACCCGCCGCCGATGACGGGCGGTGTGACCTTGGGCAGCGGCCCGATGAACTCGTCACCGTTGTCGATGCTGATGAGATAGCCCGGGGTGCGGCGGGTAGCACCGTCATCGCGGGCGACTGCGCCGGGATATCCCCCGGCCATCAAGGGCAGATACGGAAACCCGGTGCGTGATTGACCTGCCGATAACGAGTTCGCAGGGGCGGACGACGGCGTCGCAGGCGCGGTCACCGTGTTGAACGACGGGGCAGGTGGCGGGCTTTCGGCGTTGGGGATCGCCCGCGGCGATGGGGCGGGCCAGTGCGTAGCGGGCGGACTCGCTGCGGTGTGCGTCGGCGTGGAGAATCGATAGTCGTCAAAGCCATTGCGGTTGTCAGCTATTGGAGCCATTGGCATAGATGGGTCGCCGCCGAAGCCCGCGGGAACCGTGCCGGCGGGAGTGCCCGGCGAAGCCAATGCAGGCCCCGCTGGCACCGATACACCGGGAAAGGACGGCCGTCCGGCGAGCCCGTCGAGTGCCTCGGAGATGTAGCGGCGCAACGCCTCCAGTGCCCGCCGGCCCGCATACCCGCGCCAGGACTGCTCCAGGTGACGGCTGGCGTCCTCGTCGAGGCGGACAAACACCGCCCGCGCATCGTCGACTATTCGCCGCACGTCCGCCGTCATGACGGATACCGGTCGGCGCCGCCGCGGTCGGCTTCACCGTATACCGCGTCACGGCGCGGAATCGGTCGGCGAACTCCTGCAGGTTCTCGATGTGTCGGTCGAACAGTCCTCGAAGCGGCTCATCGCCGAGTTCGACAGCTAGTTCGCCTAGTTCGGCAGCCGCATCGGCACACAGTACGGCGGTGCGGTGACCGGCGCCGGGCTCGACGTGTAACGAGTCAGGCATATCGGATCTGACGCACTCGCGGCGGCGATGGTTCCTAGCCACTGTTGAGCCCAGCCGCAGCACGCATCTGAAGCCGCGCAGCCGCCGGATCCAGGTCGGGAAAGACATAGTGACTCAACGCGGTCCGCGCGACGGCGGCGGCGAGATGAACAGGATCGGCCCCTCCGGGGATGACGTCCTCGTCGAGACCCAGGGTCAATACCTCCGTCAAGGCGGCGGTCATCATCGGGAGTACCCGCGCCACCTGTTCGTTGACGAACCCAGGGTCGAGATCGATCAGGTCACGTGGCGGCTGATCTTGAAGAAAGGCGGCTGCCACTTCAATGGCGGCTTCCAGGCGTGCGACTCCGGTCGTATTCGCCACCGCCGTAGCCATGGCGGCATTGAAACGTCGGTACTCGCGCTTGCCCAGCGCGTCGATCAACTCTTCCTTCGAGGTGAAGTAGCGGTAGAGGGTCGGCCGCGACACGCCCGCCAGTGTCGCCACCTCGGTCAACGACAGCCTGCATGCACCGGTCTGCATCACGAGGCGCTGAGCGGCGTCGAGTATCCGGTCAGCCAAGGAGCAACGGTTCGACTGCGCCGGGGCTGGTCGAATCGTTTCTGCACGAACGTGTCTCACAATCGACCCAGTTTCCGCAGCCACGGAATGAGCAGACCGAGCCCTTCGTCAAGGCTCATCGGGTCGTATCCAAGCCGCCGACTCGTCGGATTGTCCGCCGTCCGGGGAGGGCGGACCTCGCGGGCCGCGGCCTCTGCGATCGCCATCAGGGTGGGACCGAATTCCAAGGTCAAGGATTCAGGGTCCGACCGATAGTCGAGGTCCTCCACGCGGTGGTCGATGCCGGCGAGTTCGCATGCCCGATTGCATCCGGCGGCAGTGCTGATGGTGTCCTCGGGTCTTCCGATCAGCAGATACCGTTCGCCGGCCACACCGCGGTCGAGCGCCGCGATCGATCCACGCGCGACATCGGCCGCTGCCACCCGGCCGCGGTGTCGCGGCGGGCCTTGCCGCATTCGGCGCCTCGGTCGCGATCTGGGAACGCAATCCCGTAACCTGCGAATCCGCCGCGGGAGCGATCGGAGCGCTCGGCATCGAGACCGATGTGCGGGACAGCGAGCAGGTCGACGCGGCACTTCAGCGCACCGTGGAAAACCTGGGCCCCGTCACCATCCTGGTGAACAACGCGGGCGCGGTGTTCTACTCGCCGATACTCGACACCAGTGAAAACGGTTGGGACGCCCTGTACCGCGCCAACTTGCGTCACATGCTGCTGTGCACCCAGCGGGTGGCCCGCGGCATCGTCGAACAGGGCCTGTCCGGCAGCATCATCAACGTCACGTCGATCGAGGGAGTGCGGGCTGCGCCCGGCTACGCGGCCTACGCCGCGGCCAAAGCGGGCGTCATCAACTACACCAAAACCGCGGCGCTGGAACTGGCCCCACAGCGCATCCGGGTCAACGCCCTTGCCCCGGACATCACGCTGACCGAGGGAATGATGCAGATCGCCCCACCCGGTGCGACTGAACGGTTCGGCCACACGGTGCCCATGGGCCGTGCCGGCCATGTCGACGAGATGGCGGCTGCCGCAGTATTTCTCGCCTCTGACATGGCTGGCTACATCACCGGCCAGACCATTCACGTCGACGGTGGGACCTCCGCGGCCGCGGGTTGGTACCACCACCCGACGACGGGCGAGTACTCACTCGGGCCGACCGCCCCGAACGTTTAGCGTCAGACGAAATCCGAACCACCGTCGACGTTGACGGTCGCTCCGGTGACATAGCCGTTGCGCCTGGACGCCAGATAGGCCGTGATGGACGCGATCTCCTCGGGCAGGCCTGCGCGTCCAAGGTCGCATGGTTGGTGGAAGTTGTTGTCGATCCAGGTCATCACGTCGGTGGGATCGGAGGCATCCAGACCGTCGGCCGCGAGGATGTCCTTCAGGTTCTCGGTGAAGCTCGCCGTGACTATGGTTCCCGGGCACACGCAGTTGACCAGGATGCCGTCCTTGGCAAGGCTCTTGGACAGATTCTTCGTGACACTGCTCAAGGCCGCCTTGGATGCGGTGTAAGCGACGATCCGCGGGTTCTGTCGCTGAATCGAATGGGCGGACAGCGTCACGATCCGAGCCCACTCCGCTGCCCGCAGCATGGGCAATGCGGCACGGATCGACCGCACCCCCGACATGGTGCCCAACGCGAACGTCTCATCCCACTGTTCGTCGGTCATCTCCTCGAAGTAGCCGTCGCCCGGCCCGATGGTGTGGACCAAGCAGTTGAGCTCACCCCACCGTTGCGCGACGGACTCGAAGCCGGCAGCGATCGAGTCGGCGTCCGACATGTCGACGCTGAGTCCGATGACATCGGGTGAGCCCGCGGCCCGCAGCGCCTTCTCCGCCTCGTCCAGAGCGGCTGCGCCCCTTGCCATCACCGCAACTCTTGCTCCCTCGGCCGCCAGGGTTGTCGCGATCGCGAGGCCCATACCCTTGCTGCCACCCGTCACCACGGCCGTCGCCCCTGCCAAGCCCAGATCCATCGCTTACCTTCCGTCAGCCAACATGACACCGAGCCCGCGCAAGCAGAAGCGCACGACCTGATCGCGCACGGCACCTCGATCGCATTCTCCGGTCGCCCATTGCCTTTCGACGCTCGCCCAGATCGCGCCGTGTATCGACAGCGCGTCGGCCGTCGGGTCGATGTCCGGGAAAGTCCCAAGGCGCTTTCCACTCTCCAGCTGTTCGACAAGCGGTTTGAGGATCTCTGCATAGGCGTCGCCCACCAACTCGGGCGCGGCGAACATCTGCGTCTGCGCCTCCAGCGACATCTGACGTAGATCGGATCTGATCCGATCGTTGAACGCCAGGTCCAACCGCCCGTCGATCCAGGCCACCACCGCTTCCGATGGGTCGGCGGCTGCGGCCATCTTCCGTTTCAGTCGCCTGGTCTCCACCCGTGCCATCTCGAGAAAGACCGCCGACACCAATGCATCCTTCGAATCGAAATGCCGGTAGAACGCCCTGGTGCTCAACTGCGCGCGGTCGAGCACTTGCGCCACGGCCAGGCCCCGAACTCCCTCCTCGCGAAGGACGTCTGTTGCGGCATCCAGCAGCGCGTTGCGCACCCCGGGGTCGGGAGCCAGTTTCTTGCGCTGACGCTTCACGCCTGAGGTCATTGGAGAAGTCACCTGCGCTTCAGGCCGTCGCGTCGTATGTCGCAAGGTAGTCGGCGAAGCGTTCGCGTACCTGCTCGGGCGTCAGCCCGTAGTCGGCCAGGTCGTAGCTGTGTTCGCCGCGGGAGCCCGGCTGGTGACCGTCGGCCCACTCCTGTACCCGACTGCGTGCGGCCGAGGAGAAGGTCAGACCGAGACGCCGGTAGCTGCTTTCCAAGGTCCCGATGGGGTCGGTCTGCAAATCAGCGAAAGACACATCGACGAATCGGTTGTCGCCGAAGCGCTTCCGGAAGTCCATCGCGCGACGGACACCCTCGGCCCAGCACTCCAGCTGCTCGGCGCCGAGTTCCTTCGCATCGTCGCGATCGCTGCTCCAGCTGCGGACGTAGGCGATCAGGCTGCACACCGATGCCAACACCTTCGCCGGATCACGATGACTCCAAAGGAATTTAGCGTTCGGGTAGGCCTCGACGAGAGCATCCAGTGCGAACATGTGCACCGGTGTCTTCAGGTGCCACAGGGTCGGCGGGCAATGCCACTGGAGGAGCTTGAGTACCTGGCGGTGGAAGATGTACGTCTCCCGCATATCGCAGTGCATCAGCCAGGCGAGATAGCCGGGCACGCGGACCACACCGTCGAAATGGAAGGTGCGGAAGCTCATTCCCATCAGATCCTGGCATTCGGTGGGCGCCTCGGGCTCGGAGTTCATCATCACCCGCATGCGCGGAAACATGTTGTCCATCATCGCGATTACCTCCGCAGCCTGTGCGATCCGCGGATCTGTGTGCTGGGTGGCCGCCTCAGGGGGCGGAGTGCAGGCCTGCGATTCCCACAACCGAAGCGATCGGAACTGTGGATCGCTTGCCACCAGCTGGCTCAAGGCAGTCGTACCGGTGCGAGGCAGCCCGATCACGAACACCGGGCCGCCGATGACCTCGTCGTCGATCTCCGGATGTTGCTTGTAGGTGTCCTCGATGCGGAGCCGCTGGATCAGGGCATTGCTGATGGTCGCATGTTGGATGACTTCGCCCAGGTCGTTGAGATCGGCTTCGGTGTTCAACGCCTCGACGGTCCGTTCCAGACCCTCGCGGTAGTACGGCGAACCGAAGTCCTCCAGGCCGGCAGCGGCACGGGCGCCGTCTTCGAGTTCTTCGACGGAGAAACTCATGCGGAGAACCTTTCGTGCACGGCACGGCGACGCGCCTCGATGATCCTGGCCCGCTCCTGAGCGGTGACCCTTTTGGTGTCCGCCGGCAGTACCGACTCGATATCGGCGAACTTGACGACCCGGGCCGTCGGTGTGGGCGCGGTCTCGGTTCGCACGCAGCGCAGAATCATCGCTCCATTGCTATGTCCAGCCGCATCAAGCCAATTCGCAACTCCGGGGTCACGCGAGCTGACGACCACGCGGAGGATGCCGTCCGAATCGATGTTGGCCTGGTGCGCGTTGAGGCTGGACTGATGGCGGCCGTAGTGGATGGTCTCCCACCACTGGTTGCCCAGCGAGTAGCTCCAGTAGACGCCCTCCGGCGGCTCGACCTCGAGGATCAACGCTTCGTCCGGCTCGAGTTCGAAGCGGCCGATGACCGGGCGGTTCTCCGCGGCGGCGCCGATCGCCGTGCGA
Source organism: uncultured Actinomycetota bacterium (assembly GCA_963800125.1). Taxonomy (GTDB): domain Bacteria; phylum Actinomycetota; class Actinomycetes; order Mycobacteriales; family Mycobacteriaceae; genus Mycobacterium. The sequence goes on from CAWDAC010000019.1 coordinate 134,634, forward strand.
TCGATCGGGGGCATGAACCCGTTGACGGGCGGCCCCGCGTTGAAGTCCAGAAAGAATTTCAGGTTGTCGTGGACGAACTCCCCCAACGCGTACAGCTGGCGCGACACGGCGACATCCAGATCGACCGAGCGATCCTTCGGTGCGGCGTGCGTGCCGATGCGCTCGATCTGCAGCGACGACGGCCTCTCGGTGTCCCAGTCGTAGAAGAAATGCCGCACGACGAGCGTGGGATGGTCGCCTTGCACTCTGAGCCAGTTGCCCTCGTGCTCGTCGGCGGAAAGTATCGCCTCGAAGTTCCCGGCCGGATCGACATCGAGATCGTCGACCAGGCAGTTCGTGGTCGAGGAGATCCCGTCCATCGTCTGAAGGCCGACGTACCGTGCGGTCCCCCGGTTGCCGAACAACCGGTAGGTCTCACCACCGCGCAGCGTGGCACGGAGGTAGATGCAATCTGGGCACTCCATGCCCCAGGTCAGGATGTCGTCGGTGCTGGTATGCCCGACTGAGAGCACCGGATCGGGATCGAGACGCAGTGCCTCGTCGATGCCGACCGCGAGCAGCACCATCAGGTGACGCATCCCTGATCCATAGTCGATGCGGTTGCGGTTGACCGGATCTGATGCGACGAGTTCCCCGGCAATCTTGAGCCGTTCCAGCAGGTGCGTCCACGCCGTGGGCAGATCGACGTCGACGCCGCCACCCGACAGTGCGGCCTCGGCGATGGAGTGCGGCAGCCACGCCATGGGTTTCTCGTCGATCATCGTGTCCGCCTTCGCCGTTGCAGGGGCCACTAAATGAAAACATGATTTTCACTTAAGACGGTTTGACCTTACACCTCATGGCGAAAGTGTCAATGACGCGTCGACGCGGTCAACCGCTGTTGCGCAGCGCGGTGGCAAGACCGCTCATCGTCAAAAGGATGCCGCGCTGGACGAGTTCGTCGTCGTCGCCGGAGCGGTACCGCCGCAACAGCTCAACCTGCAGGTGGTTGAGCGGCTCCAGATACGGGAACCGGTTGAACACCGAGCGGGCCAGCGCCGGGTTGTCGGCGAGCAGGTCGTCATGGCCGGTGATCCGCCCATGCATGCGGATGGTGCGCTCGTGCTCCTCGACGATCTTGTCGAACACCCGCCGCCGCAGCGTCTCATCCTCGACCAGCTCCGCGTAGCGCGCCGCGAGGCCCATGTCCGACTTGGCCAGCACCTGAGCCATGTTGGACAGCACCGTGCGGAAAAACGGCCAGCGGCGGTAGAGGTCCTGCAAGACCTCCAGCCGCCCGTCACCCTCGGCGATCCATTCCTCGAATGCCGTACCGGTGCCGTACCAGCCCGGCAGCATGACGCGCGACTGGCTCCAGGCCAGCACCCACGGGATGGCCCGCAGGTCGGAAATCGACGTGGTGGGCTTGCGCGATGTCGGCCTGCTGCCGATGTTCAGCGAACCGATCTCGCCGACCGGTGTGGACGCGGTGAAGTAGTCGACGAAACCCGGTGTCTCGTGCACCAATTCGGCGTAGGCACGGTGCGCCCGTGCGGCCAGATCGTCGAGCACCTCGTAGGCGGGGCCTGCCGCATCACCCAGGCCTTCGACGTCGAGCAGCGATGCCTCGAGGGTGGCGGCCAGCAGTGTCTCCAGATTGCGGTGCGCGATCAGGGGTTCGGCGTACTTCGCGGCGATGACCTCGCCCTGCTCGGTGAGCCGCAGCGAGCCGTTCACCGCGCCCGGCGGCTGCGCCAGGATGGCCTCGTAGCTGGGGCCACCACCGCGACCGACCGTGCCGCCGCGACCGTGGAAGAGCCGCAACCGGATTCCCGTCTTGCGGGCGGACTCGACGAGGTCCTGCTCGGCGCGGTACAGCGCCCAATTGGCCGCCAGGTATCCGCCGTCCTTGTTGGAGTCGGAGTAGCCGAGCATGACCTCGTGGCTGTCGCCGCGTGATGCAACCAGGGACCGGTACAGCGGAAGATCAAGCGCCGCTTCTAGAATCGATGAGCCGCGCTGCAGGTCGTCGATCGTCTCGAACAGCGGCACGATGCTGACCGGCGCGTACGGCGCCGGAGCCACGCCGGCGACGACATCATGCCCAACCCCGGACGCGTCGAGCAGGCCGACCTCCTTCAACAACACCGCCGCCTCGAGCATGTCCGACACCGACTGGCACATCGAGATGATGTAGTTGGGCACCGATTGCGGGCCGAATACATTGACGGCGCGGGCGGCGGCGGCACCGATGTCGAGCTCCTTGCGGGCGAGCTCGGACAGTTCGGCGCCATCGCCGATCAGGGGTCGACGCGTGGCGAGCTCGGCCACCAGCAGTTCAACACGGTCGGGCTCGGGCAACGACCGATAGTCGGGATGCACGCCGGCCCACGCCAGCAGCTCTGCAACGACCTCTTCGTGCACATCGGAGTTCTGCCGCATGTCCAGACCGGACAGATGAAAGCCGAAGGTGTGCACGGCTTCCCGCAGTCGGGCCAGCCGGTCGTCGGCAAGCACACCGCTGCCGTTGGCTCGCAGCGACGAGTCGACTACGTCTAGGTCCGTCAGCAGCTCCGCCGGTGTTCCGTAGCGCTCGAGCCCGAGGTCCAGCTCGTGCTCGGGTTGATCGTCCAGGATCTGCTGGGCGGTAGCGGTGAGCCGGCCGTGGATGACCCGCAGGGCACGCCGGTACGGTTCGTCAGCACGTGCGGGCTCGTCGCACGCGTCGGCCAGCGCCGCCAACTCGTCGCTCACCTTGACCAGACGCGCCGACATCGACAGTTCTTCCTCAAGCGCGGTGATTTCGCCGAAGTAGTGTGCGAGCGCGGTATAGGCCGCGCGTGACGTGGCCAGCCGGACCACGTCGGCGGTGACATTGGGGTTGCCGTCGCGGTCGCCACCGATCCACGACCCGGGACGCAGGATCGGCTCGTCGAGCAGGTCTTGCGTCCGGCCACCGTGCCCGCAGCGCCGCGCGCACTTCGGCGTTCACCTGCGGGATGACCTCGAGGAAAGCGGCGGGGTAATAGCGCAAGCCGGTTTCGATCTCGTCCTGAATCTTCAATCGCGACAACCGGATCAACGCGGTCTGCCACAGAGTGAGGATGTGGCGGCGCAGCTCGGTCTCAATGTCACGACCGTCTGCCGTGTGCGTGTGGCCGTGCAGCCGCAGCCGCATCAACTCGGTGATGCGGTGCTGGGTGTCGAAGACCGTCCGGCGACGAGTTTCGGTGGGATGCGCTGTGATCACCGGCGAAACCAGTGCACCGGTCAGCGTTTCCGCCACGGTCTCCGAATCGAGATCGGCCGAGTCGAGCTTGCAGTAGGTGGCGGCCAGGCTGCTGTCCTGCGGCGGCTCGCCTGCTGCGACATGGATGGCGCGGCGGCGCTCACGATGGATGTCCTCGGCGACGTTGGCCAGCAACGCGAAATGGGTGAAGGCGCGGATGACCGGGATGGCCTGGTGGATGTCGATGCCGTCGAACATGTCTGCGAGCTCGGCGCGGTCGATCTCCGAGCGGCGCACCCGAAACGACTCCACGCGGGCCCGCTCGACAAGGTCGAACACCTCTTCGCCGTTCTGGTCCCGCACGGTGTCGCCCAGGATGGTGCCGAGTAGCCGGATGTCCTCGCGCATCGGCTCGGTGGCCTCACGCCCCACCTTGGTGCGGTGCACGGAGCCGATCGGCGCCAGCGACGTGTCGGGACCTTCAGCCATCACCCAAGTATCGGCGATCTGGAAGCAGCGCGCAGGGCGGGAACTGCTCAGATCACAATCGCGAGGACCGAGATGAAGATCACCAGGAGCGCGAGGGCCAACGGAATCGCCGCCACCGCAATGGTGATACCGACGCCGTTGTACTTCTGCGGGCCGACACCGAGCGAGCCGTCGCTGAACGACCACAACGGGGCCTTGTACTCGAGCTCGGCGACCTGACCCGGATGCACATCCGCTGTGCCGTCCGCCGGACCCAACCGCAAGGGCAGGAAGTACGGCACGTAGACGTGCACGTGGTGTTGGCCAGGACGGGCAGGCACCACGGTGCGACCCCAGCCCGCGACGGGCATTTCCTGGCCGTCGACGGCGATCTTCGGCTTGAAGAAGAACAACAACCATGCCAGCGGGAAGAACTGGGTGTTGACCGCGATCCCCTCGCCGGGCTGCCCGTACGGAATCCCGTGGGGCTGCGGCTGTTGGGGCGCCGGCGGCTGTGCGTAGTGCGGGGGCGGTGGCGGCGGATACCGGTGCTGCGGCGGCCGGTACGGTTGCCAGTGTTGCGGGGGCGGCTGGTTGTACCGATACGGCTGCGGCCCTTGCGGAGTGTTCATGAGACCTCTCGTGTGACGGGCCCCCGAGGCGGGCAATACATTACTGAATCACAAAAGCTTCAAAGCTGCTTCACGACATGTACGAGACAGATGTACGAGACAAAGGAAGCGAACCGGTCGTGAAAGTGCCGTTGCCTCCCGTCGCCGTTGCCGTCCGATTCATCGACTGCGTGAACCGAAGTGACCTGGACGGCCTCGTTGCGACCATGACGGATGACCACCGCCTGGAGGTCTTTGACGAAGAACCGTTGATTGGGCGGGAAGCCAACGCGACGGCATGGCGAGGCTACTTTGAGAGCTTTCCGAACTACGATCATCTATCCGCACCGGATAGTCGAAGTAACCGAAACTTCGGTCGCGATTCTCGGGCACACCACGGGTTCGCACCTCGCGCTGCCCGACGCCGAAGAATCACGGCAGACCCTCATCTGGCTCGCCGAAATCCACTTTGGTCAGGTGCGCGCGTGGACACTCGTCGAAGACAACGCCGACAACCGGTTGCGGCCGTCCTTGACCTGATGGCACGGCGAGCGCACGCTATCAACACCGGTTGAGGCTGGTGTGACCACCTATGGCTATCATTCGGCGACTGCTGCCGGCAGCGGTGTGCGCGGCGGCGATAGCATTCAGCGGCGCCCTTGCGCCGCCAGCGGCGACCGCTCTGGTGCCATGCGGGACAAGCCCGACGGACACCATGCCTGCCGAAGATCCTTCGCATCCGGGGCAGTTCTCTCCGGAGCGAGGGCCCTGCGACGACAGTGCTCCGGCAACGCCGCCGCTGCAGCCGCCGGCGCTGATCCTGCCGGCGTGACGAAGGGATTTAGGGCTAGGCGTACTTGATCTGTAGAGCGACGCCGATAATGCAGACGATCCAGATGCCGGTGACGAACAGCGTCAACCGGTCGAGGTTCTTCTCCACCACGGTCGACCCGGACAGGCTGGACTGAACGCCGCCACCGAACAGGGTGGACAGACCGCCACCCTTGGCGCGATGAAGCAGCACGAGCAGGATCACCAAGACACTGGTGACAATCAGCGCGATGTCCAGGGCCAATTCCATGGCCGCCACCCTACCGTCTGGTGCGCCGGCACTAGGGCAGGGGGCCGCCAGCGGCGATGGCCGACAGGGTGGCGAACTGCTCGCCGTCCAGCGAAGCGCCGCCGACCAGTGCGCCGTCCACGTCCTCCTGGGCGACGATCTCGCCGACGTTCTTGGCGTTCACCGAGCCGCCGTACAGCACCCGAACCCCGGCCGCGAGCTCGGCCGACGCCAGGTTGCCCAGCTCGTCGCGGATGGCCTTGCAGACCTCCTGCGCGTCGGCCGCACTGGCCACCCGGCCGGTGCCGATCGCCCACACGGGCTCATAGGCGATCACGACGTTGCCGATCTGTTCGGTCGACAGCCCCGCCAGCGACCCGCGCAGCATCTCGATGTTGTGTGCCACGTGATCGCCTGCCTCGCGGACCTCGAGCTGTTCGCCGATGCACACAATCGGGGTCAGCCCATGTCGGAAGGCCGCGACGGCCTTCGCCGCGACCAAAGCGTCGTCTTCGGCGTGGTAGGTGCGGCGTTCGGAGTGCCCGACGACCACATAGGTGCAGCCCAGCTTGGCCAGCAATGCACCGCTGATGTCGCCGGTGTAGGCGCCGGAATCGTGTTGTGAGAGGTCCTGCGCACCGTAGGTCAGCCGCAATTTGTCGCCGTCGACCAGCGTCTGCACGCTGCGCAGGTCGGTGAACGGCGGCAGGACGGAGACGTCGACCTTGTCGAAGTACTTGTCCGGCAGCGAGAACGCGATCTTCTGTACCAACGCGATCGCTTCGAAGTGGTTGAGGTTCATCTTCCAGTTGCCGGCGATCAGCGGCTTGCGTGACACGTCTCTCCTAACTCGCAGGCTGAGCGCTGCTCAAGACTTCCAGGCCGGGCAGCGTCTTGCCTTCAAGGTATTCCAGCGACGCCCCGCCGCCGGTGGAAATGTGCGAGAAGCCGTCCTCAGGCAGGCCGAGCTGCCGGACAGCGGCCGCCGAATCGCCGCCACCGACGACGCTGAACGCGCCCTTTTGCGTAGCGGCGACGATGGCCTCGGCGACACCCTTGGTGCCCGCGGCGAATGCCGGGAACTCGAAGACGCCCATCGGCCCGTTCCAGAAGATCGTCTTCGCGTTGGACAACAGCGCGGTGAACCGCTTCACCGAGCCGGGCCCGATATCGAGGCCAATCTTGTCGTCCGGAATCCGGTCGACCGGGACGCGCTCTGCCGCCGCGTCCGCGGAGAATTCATCGGCCACCACGATGTCCACCGGAACGTGGATCACGTCGGCGTACGTCTCGAGCAGGTTCTTGCAGGTCTCGATCATCTCCGGCTGCAGCAGCGACTTGCCCACCGAAACACCTTGCGACGCAAGGAAAGTGAAGCACATACCGCCACCAATCACCAGGCTGTCGGCCTTCTTGGCCAGCGATTCGATGACGGCGAGCTTGTCGGACACCTTCGAACCGCCCAACACGACGGCGTATGGCCGCTCGGTGGAACTGGTCAACTTCTCCAGCACGGCGACTTCGACGGCCACCAACTTGCCCGCGTAGTGCGGCAACAGCTTCGCGACGTCGTAAACCGAGGCCTGCTTGCGGTGCACCACGCCGAAACCGTCGGACACGAAGGCCGCGCCATCACCGACCAGCTCGACCAGCGCCTTTGCCAAGCTCAGCCGCTCGTCGTCGTCCTTGCTGGTCTCTCGCGGGTCGAAGCGAATGTTCTCCAGCAGCAAGACGTCGCCGTCGGTCAGCCCCTCCGCGCGGGCCAGCGCGTCGGGACCGACCACGTCGCGGGCCAATTGCACGTGTGGGCCCAGGTCCAGCGCCGCCAGCCCCTTCGCGACCGGCGCCAGTGAGAACTTCGGGTCGGGTCCGCCCTTGGGCCGGCCCAGGTGCGCGGCCACGACGACTTTGGCACCGGCATCGGACAGCGCCTTCAGCGTCGGGAACGAGGCGACGATGCGGCCCGGGTCGGTGATATTGCCGTCGTCGTCGAGCGGAACGTTCAGGTCCGAGCGAACGAGAACGCCGCGGCCCGAAACACCTTCTGCGAGTAGATCATCGAGTGTGGGTACGGAGAGGCCGACCATGATGTCTGGCCGACTACAGCGATTTGCCGACGAGCGCAACCAGGTCGACGAGCCGGTTGGAGTAGCCCCACTCGTTGTCGTACCAGGACACCACCTTGGCCTGGTTGTCGATGACCTTGGTCAGGCCCGAGTCGAAGATCGAGCTGTGCGGGTCGGTGACGATGTCGCTGGACACGATCGGCGCGTCGTAGTACTTGAGGATGCCCTTCATCGGCCCGTCCGCGGCGGCCTTCATCGCGGCGTTGATCTCCTCGCCACTGGCGGATTTCTTGAGCTCCACTGTCAGGTCCGTGGCCGACCCCGTCGGGATCGGCACGCGCAACGCGTACCCGTCGAGCTTGCCCTTGAGCTCGGGCAGCACTAGGCCGATGGCCTTGGCGGCGCCGGTCGAGGTCGGCACGATGTTGAGCGCGGCGGCGCGGGCGCGGCGGAGATCCTTGTGTGGGCCGTCCTGCAGGTTCTGGTCCTGGGTGTAGGCGTGGATGGTGGTCATCAGGCCCTTGACGATGCCGAACTCGTCGTTGAGGACCTTGGCCAGCGGCCCGAGACAGTTCGTGGTGCACGAAGCGTTGGAGATGACGTTCTGGCTGCCGTCGTACTTGTCGTCGTTGACGCCGAGGACGATAGTGATGTCCTCGTCCTTGGCGGGAGCTGAGATGATCACCTTTTTGGCGCCGGCCTGCAGGTGTCCCTTCGCCCGCGCGTCGGTGAAGATACCGGTGGATTCGACGACCACGTCGACGCCGAGGTCGCCCCACGGCATCGCCGCCGGGCCCTCCTTGACCTCCAGAGCCTTGATCTTGGTGCTGCCGACGACGATCGTGTCTTCGCCCTCCAGGCTGATGTCTTTGGGGAACCGGCCCAGGATCGAGTCGAACATCAGCAGATGCGCCAGTGTGGCGTTGTCGGTGATGTCGTTGACGGCCACCACCTCGATGTCGGCGGTGCCCTGAGCCTTCTGCGCCTCGAGGGCCCGGTAGAAGTTACGTCCGATTCGGCCGAAGCCGTTAACGCCTACCCGGATGGTCACTTGTGTCTCCCTTTTTTGCCTTGATGCTCTGGCGGCCAGCCTAGTGGTGTGATTCTCGCCACGCGCGGTCTGGTTCAGTGAATGGCCAGGGTCTGGTCGGTGTATGGATTACCCAGCCATTTCTTTCGTGATGCGCTGCAGCGTGCCGCTCTGGTCCAGCTCTTCCTGAGCGGCGGTGATCCGGCCGAGCAGCCGCTGATCTTCTAGCCCGACGGCGATCGCGATGTTCTCGGTGGAGATGCCCCGCTGCACCACCTCGACGCCGGCGATCGGCTTGACGAGCTCGGTGAGCACCGGGGCCAGCTTCATGAACGCGTCGCAGCCGCCGGTGGTCAGGTCGTTGAGCGCGTTGCGGATTTCCCCGTAGTCGTAGACCCGGACACGGGCCGCCTTTCCGTCCGCGACCAGCTTGTCGGCGATCGGCCCGCTGGTATTGCCCTGCTGCACGCCGATGGTCAGGCCGGCGAGGTCGTCGACGGACCTGACGGCGGGCAGCCGCCTGGTGTCGACGGCGAGCGACTGGCCCGAGATCAGGTACGGCGGGGCGAACACCGCCTTCTTCTCCCGCTCCGGCGTGACGGTCGTGCCGGCGGCGACGCAGTCGAATGTGCCTGAGTTCAGCGCGTCGAAAATGCCGTCGAAGTCCGCTCCTTCATACGGGATGAATTCGACGCCCCGGCCGAGCGCCTTGGCGATTTCGGTCATCAGGTCGATGTCGAGGCCGGTGTTGTCGGGCATGCCGTTGAAGGGTGGATCGGGAAAAGCCGCGCCGACCTTCAGCGTCTTCATGGATTCACCGTAGGCGCTCGAGTTCTGTTCGGGCCTGGTCGATTTGGTCGTAGGCGAACGTGACCATGGCGGAGGTCGTCATCGCCGCGCCCTCACGGGCAAGCGATTCGTAGGTGTGGCCCCCGAGGACGTCACGTAGGTGGGCGATTGCGGCGCCGTGTTCGGCGATCGTCGCCGTAGTGAAGGCGCTCGCGGCGAAACCAGCGATGACGGCCGCCGACTGATAGCGGCCGAGCCGGTCAAGAAGCCCGGCCAGGAGAGCAAGCGCGATGCGGAGTTGGCTGGTATTGCCGGCGTCGTGGTAGTTGCGGACCGCCAAAGTGCAGTGGTCGAGCGCGGCCAGCCGGTCGCCGTGTTCGACCTCGAGTCGGCACAAGCTCAGTACCAGATGTGTCTCGATCAAGCGGTCACCGTTGCCTTGGGCTATTACCAGGCCCCGGCGCACGGCGTCGCGTGCGCGGACAGGATCGGCTTCCGAGAAGGCATAGCTGTAGGCAAGCAGTGCTAACGAGAGCGCAGACGGATTGCCGACGGCCTCGGCGGCGGCGATCAAACCGGTCGCAGCGGCGATGGCCTCGTCCTGTAACCCGACGGCTGTTAGTGCCATGACGTGGTTTGCGCTGGCGACGGTATGCGTGTCGCGGCCGCGCGCGAGGTGGGCGCGGGCCACTTGGACGTACCGCTCGGGTTGACCGACGGTCAGGTACACGCCTCCTAGCATGCCCGCCGCGCCGAATGGCACCTCCCCGCGGCCACTGTTCAGAACCGCCTGGCCCGCTTCGCTGTAGCGGACAGCCTCCTCAATCCGCCCGGGCATCCAGCACAGCGACGCGATCACGTACAGGAATGCCAGCCGGTGATGGTCGATCACGCGGGCGGGCTCGATGAGCTCCTCTGCCCAAGCGATCGGCTCGTAGATTCCGAGCCACAACCCGCCGAGGAAGGCCGCATACGTCGCGATGGTCGCGGCGACGTCGAGGTCGTCGTGGTCGGCGGCCCACCGAAACGCGGTGCGCAGATTGGCCAGTTCGACGGCGAACCAGTCGTAGGCCTCGCGCTGGCGGGGGCTGTCCCACAGGGCCAAGATGTCGGCTTCGCGCTCCGCGAAGTGGCGCGCGTGCGCGGCGCGTGTCTCGGTCGCCTCGCCGCGCGCGGCGAGTTGCTCCTCGGCGAACTGGCGGATCGTCTCCAGCATCGAGAACCGCGTTCGTCCCGAGGACCGGTCGGCGACGAGCAGCGACTTGCGCACCAAGGCATCGAGCAGATCGAGGACGGCGTACTCGTCGGCATCATCGAATCCTGCTACTGCACAAGCACTTTGGAGATCGAATCCACCGGCGAACACCGAACAGCGGTCCAGCAGCGCCTTTTCCGCATCGTCGAGCAGGTCGTAGGACCAGGCCACCGCGTGGCGAAGCGTGTGGTGACGTTCAAGTCCTCGTCGCGACCCAACCAACAGCTTGAATCGGTCATCGAGACGGTCCCGCAGCTCGTTTACAGTCATCGACGCCATGCGCGACGCCGCCAATTCGATGGCCAACGGAATCCCATCGAGGCGACGACAGATCTCCCCCACCTCCGGAGTTTCGTCTGCAAAGTCCGACGCTACATTGTGGGCGCGCTCGACAAACAACTTCACTGCCGCACCGATGTCAAGCGATGGAACGCGCCACAACTGTTCATCGGCGACTCCGAGCCCCTCGCGGCTGGTGGCCAGGATCCTCACCGTCGCCGACTGAGCGAGAATGGACTCGACGAGATGGGCCACGGCGTCGACGACGTGCTCGCAGTTGTCGAACACCAACAATCGAACTCTGCCCTCCAACGCGGCCGCCACGCTGATCGGCGACACTCTTGCCCGGCTGCTGAGTGATACCCAGCACCGCGGCCACCGCATCGGGCACCGCGGCCGGATCGGCGACTGCGGCCAATTCGAAAAGCCAAACACCGTCTGGGAATTCGTCAGCAAGTTGCGCTGCAACTTCGGTTGCAAGCCGGGTCTTGCCGACCCCACCAACTCCGGTCAAGGTGACGAACCGATGCGTGCGCGAGCGCCTCTTTGATCTCATTGACCTCGGGATCACGCCCGACCAAACTAGTGACCGCGGGCCGCAGGTTCCCCGGACTTGCATCCAGTGCCCGCAACGGCGGAAAGTCCGTCCGCAGGCCAGCGCCTGCAGCTGAAACACCCTGACGGGATTCGGTATATCCCGTAGCCGGCGGGACCCCAGGTTCACCATGTCAGGTCCGCTCAGCAGACCCGCTGTCGAATCGGCGACGAGGATCTGACCACCGTGGCCGGCAGCCATCACCCGTGCGGCACGGTTCAGCACCGTTCCGAAGTAATCGCCGTCCCGCAGTTCCGCCTCCCCTGTCGCCAACCCCATCCGCACCGGCAACTCCAATGCCCGCTGCGCGGCGACCGCGGCGTCGACAGCTGAGTTCGGCGAGGAGAACGCGGCAGCCACACCGTCGCCGGTATGGCTGAACAAGAAACCCCTCGTGCGCCTCGATCGCAGCGCGGAGCACCTTGTCATGTGCGGCCAACGCTGTCCGCATCGCATCCGCGTCCGATTCCCACCGACGGGTCGAACCCTCAATATCGGTGAACAGAAACGTCACAACCCCCGATGGAGCCGACACCCCCGCAGAATGCCACACTGCTCAGTGCCAGCAGACGCAAAAGTCCCGTTTCAACGGCGTGTTGAGCGGCTTTTGCGTCTGCTCGCGCGTGAAATCAGGCGTCGTCGAGTAGATCCGGGGTGACGGCCGACTCGGTGTCGGGGATGCCCTCTTGCTTGGCTTTGCGATCAGCCATCGACAGCAGCCGCCGAATCCGCCCGGCGACTGCATCTTTCGTCATCGGCGGGTCGGCCAGCCGACCCAGCTCCTCCAACGACGCCTGCCGGTGCTCGATGCGCAGCTTTCCCGCTGCTGCCAGATGGTCCGGAACCGTGTCGCCGAGGATCTCCAGCGCCCGCTCGACGCGAGCTGCCGCGGCCACCGCGGCCCTGGCCGAACGCCGCAGGTTCGCGTCATCGAAATTGGCCAGCCGGTTGGCGGTCGCCCGCACCTCGCGGCGCATCCGGCGCTCTTCCCACGTCAGCCTGGTGTCCTGCGCGCCCATCCGGGTAAGCAACGCGCCGATGGCCTCTCCGTCGCGAACCACAACGCGATCGCTGCCGCGCACCTCGCGTGCCTTCGCACTGACGCCGAGCCGTCGTGCGGCCCCCACCAGGGCAAGCGCCGCTTCGGGCCCTGGGCAGCTGACTTCCAACGCAGAGGACCGGCCCGGTTCGGTCAGCGAGCCGTGCGCAAGGAATGCGCCGCGCCATGCCGCCTCCGCATCACCAACGCTGCCGCCGACGACCTGCGCGGGCAGGCCGCGCACCGGACGACCGCGAAGATCGAGCAGTCCGGTCTGGCGCGCCAGCGCCTCACCGTCCTGGGCGACCCGCACCACGTATCGCGTATTCCTGCGAATTCCGCTGGCGGACAACACATGAACGACGGCATTGTACCCGTACAGGTCGAAGATTTCTTTGCGCAGCCGGCGCGCGATGATCCCGAGGTCCACCTCGGCCTCGACCACGACGCGGCCCGACACGATGTGCAATCCCCCGGCGAACCGCAGCAACGACGCCACCTCGGCACGGCGCGCGCTCACCGAATTGACCACAAGGCGGCTCAGCTCGTCCTTGACCTCGGCTGTCATCGCCACGGGTCGTCACCTCTCGGTCCGTTAACTGTCCGGGCGGGCGTGGGAACCGTCGGCTGTTGGAGAGGTCCGTCGGGCTCCATTCCGCGCAGACGGACACCCTCCAACGCCGCGGCCAACCTCGCCGGGTCATGTAAAGGTGTACCAGGTCTGGACACGTCAGCAAACTGAACCGCAGCTTCCAGAATGGTCGCGGTGCGGCTGAGCTGCTCACGTTCCAGGTCGCTGGGCACCCGAGCAGCGTCGACGATGATCTCGTTCACAGTGAACCCCGGAGCATGCTGGGCCAACACATGGATGTGCCGCTCGACGGAGAACCCCGCCGTCTCCCCCGGCTCGGCGACCAGGTTGAGCACCAGTGCACGTCGCGCAGGGGTGGCCTGCAGCGCGGCGGCCAGTTCCGGCACCAGGACATGCGGGATGACACTGGTGAACCACGATCCCGGGCCGAGCACCACCAGGTCGGCCGTCATGATCGCGTCCACCGCCTGCCGGGTGGCCGGCGGATCGCTCGGCAGCAGACGGACCCTGCGCACCTTCCCCGGCGTGGTGGCGATCGCCACCTGCCCGCGGATCACCCGGCTCATCCGCGGATCTGATTCCAGGCCAGCGACATCCGCTTCGATCTGTAACGCGATCGGGCACATCGGCAGTACCCGGCCCTTGACCCCGAGGATGCGCCCCAACTCATCAAGTGCCGCAACGGGATCGGCGAGCACCTCGTTGAGCCCGGCTAGCAGCAGGTTGCCGATGGGATGACCGGCCAGTGCGCCGCTGCCGCCCATCCTGTGCTGAAAGATCGTCGCCCACAGCCGCCCTTGCGGACTGTCGGATGCCAAGGCCGCCAATGCCATTCGCAGATCACCCGGCGGCACCACATCGAGTTCTCCGCGCAGCCGACCGGACGACCCGCCGTCGTCGGCCACCGTTACCACGGCAGTGACATGCGGAGTGAGTCTGCGGGCGGCCGACAACGTGGCGTAGAGCCCGTGGCCGCCGCCCAGCGCGACGATGCGCGAGCTCATTCGCGACCCAGATCCCGGTGCAGCACGCGCACCGTGAGTTGGTCACCGCCCTGCAGTCGTCCCGCCAGCGCCTCGGCCATCGCAACGCTGCGATGTTTGCCGCCGGTGCAGCCGATGGCAACGGTCATATAGCGCTTCCCCTCCCGACGATATCCCTCGATGACGAGGTCCAGCAGTCGATGGTAGGTGTCGAGAAACTCCGCCGCGCCTGGTTGGCCCAGCACGTACTCGCGCACGGCGGGGTGCTGTCCGGTGTGCCGCCGTAGCTCGTCGACCCAGTGCGGGTTAGGCAGGAACCGAACATCCATCACCGTGTCGGCATCCATCGGCAGCCCGTACTTGTAGCCGAAGGACTCCACGGTGACGCTGGTGTGCGCGACGGTCTCACCGCCGAAGGCCCCTTCGATGCTTTCCCGCAGCGCGGGGACAGAAAGCGTCGAGGTGTCGATGATCAGGTCGGCCGTCGCGCGCACCGATGCCAGCATGGCGCGCTCAGCCGCAATACCCTCGGCGAGGGTCTGGTTACCCTGCAGCGGATGACTGCGGCGGTTCTGCTCGTAGCGGCGGACCAGGATGTCGTCGGAGGCTTCCAGGAACAACACCCGCGGCGTGATGTTGCGGGTCGCCAAATCCTTTCGCACCCAATCTAAGTCGCCGGTGAAGCCACGGGACCGCACGTCCATCACCACCGCCAGCTGGGTGATCCGCGAGCCCGCCGCCAAGCCCAGCTCGACCATGCGGGCGATGAGCTCGGGCGGAAGGTTGTCGGCCACATACCAGCCGAGGTCCTCGAGCACCTTGGCTGCGGTGCCACGCCCCGCTCCGGAGAGCCCGGTGACCAGGACGACATCGATGCCTGATTCCGCGCCGGTGTCGCGGGACGCGTCCCGCCCCCGCAAGTCCTCACCCGTACCCTGATCCGTCATCCCGATGCCCTGCTCTGATCATCTCCGATTACCGCGGCTGGCGCGGTCGAATCGGGCGGTACGCCGAGCGCTTCCAGGACCGCCTTCGCGGTTGCGACACCGATCCCGGGCACCGAGGTGATCTCCTCGACGCTGGCCTGCCTCAGTCGGGCCACCGAGCCAAAGTGGCTGACCAGCGCTTTTCGCCGGTGCTCCCCCAGCCCACGCACCGTGTCCAGCGCCGACGCCGTCATGCGCTTGGACCGCTTGCTTCGGTGGTAGGTGATCGCGAATCGGTGCGCCTCGTCGCGCACCCGCTGCAGTAGGTAGAGCCCTTCGCTGTTGCGGGGCATGATCACCGGGTCGGGCTCCGACGGTACCCACACCTCTTCCAGCCGCTTGGCCAGGCCGATGACGGCGACGTCGGTGACGCCGAGTTCGTCGAGCACCGCCGCCGCCGCGTTGACCTGCGGGGCGCCGCCGTCGACGACGAAGAGGTTCGGCGGATAGGCGAACCTGCGCGATTTCCCTTCGGCGGTAAGCACACTGGTGTTCTGCAGATCGGAGACGTGCCGCATGAAACGTCGCCTTGTCACCTCCGCGATCGATGCCACGTCGTCGGATCGCCCGTCGCCTGCGGCGTCCCGGATCGCGAAGTGGCGGTAGTCCGACTTTCGCGGCAGACCGTCCTCAAACACCACCAGGGAAGCCACCACGTCAGTGCCCTGGACGTGGCTGATGTCCACACATTCGATGCGTAACGGCGCCTCGGCCAGCCCCAGTGCCTCCTGGATACTCTGCAGCGCAGCAGATCTCGCGGTGAAGTCGCCCGCACGCTTGAGCTTGTGCTGCGTCAACGCGTCCTGCGCATTGCGTTTGACCGTCTCGGCCAAGGCCCGCTTGTCGCCGCGCACCGGCACCCGCAGCACCACCCGCGAGCCGCGCAGCTGACACAGCCAGATGGCCAGTTCGTCGGCGTTGGGCGGCATCACCGGAACCAGTATCTGGCGGGGTACCGGGTTCGTGGACTCGTCCGCCGCAGCGTTCAATTCGGCCTGATCTCCGTAGAACTGAGTGAGGAACTGCTCGACCAGGTGTCCTTGGCCGGAATCCTCAGGGTCACCGGACTTTTCGACGATCCACCCACGCTGGCCGCGAACTCGTCCACCACGGACGTGGAACACCTGCACGGCCGCCTCGAGCTCGTCGTCGGCGAACGCCACCACGTCGGCGTCGGTGCCGTCGCCGAACACCACCGTCTGCTTCTCAAGGGCCCGCTTCAGCGCGGAGATGTTGTCCCGCAGTCGTGCCGCCCGCTCGAAGTCGAGTTGCGCGGCCGCCTCGTTCATCTGGTGTTCCATGTCCCGGGCCAGCCGGTCCGTCTTGCCGGACAGGAAGTCGCAGAAGTCCAGCACAATCTTTCTGTGCTCTTCGGCGGACACGCGGCCGACACACGGTGCCGAACACTTATCGATGTAACCCAACAGACACGGTCGGTCGATCTGCTTATGCCGCTTGAAGACTCCCGCCGAACACGTGCGGGACGGGAACACCCGGGTGAGCAGGTCCAACGTCTCGCGAATCGCCCAAGCATGCGAGTACGGCCCGAAATAGCGGACACCCTTGCGGCGTGGCCCCCGGTAGACCATCAGGCGGGGGAACTCCTCGTTCAGCGTGACCGCCAGCACCGGATAGGACTTGTCGTCGCGGTAGCGGATGTTGAACCGCGGATCGAATTCCTTGATCCAGTTGTATTCCAGCTGTAACGCCTCGACTTCGGTGTTCACCACCGTCCACTCGACGCTGCCTGCCGTCATCACCATCTGCCTGGTCCTGGGACTGAGCGTGGAGATGTCGGCAAAGTAGGACGTCAGCCGGCTGCGCAGGCTCTTGGCCTTGCCGACGTAGATGACGCGGCCATGCGGATCGCGAAACCGATAGACGCCGGGTTCGACGGGAATCGACCCGGGCGCCGGACGGTACGTCGCTGGATCGGGCACGGATTCCAGGTTACTGCCGCCTTCAGGCGGCCTTGATGAACTACCGTCGAGTGATGCGGATCCCGTCCCTTCGAAGGGTGACGGTCCCACTAGCCGGGGTCGTATTGGTGCTGGCCGGATGCGCCGCCCGCGAAAGCGCACCTCCCGCCCCCGCGGGTCCCTGCGCGATCGTTGCCAACGGCACACCCGCGCCCAAGACTCCCGCCGCACCTGCCACCGGGACAGTCACCACCTCCCGAAACATCGCCACCAATCCCGAGGTCGCCACCGGTTACCGCAAGGACATGACGGCCGTGCGCACGGCCCACTACGCGGTGGTCACCGCCAACCCGCTGGCCACGCAGGCGGCCTGCGGAGTATTGCGCGACGGCGGCACCGCAGCCGACGCGCTCGTCACCGCACAGGCGATGCTGGGGCTGGTGGAGCCCCAGTCCTCCGGGATCGGCGGCGGCGGGTTCCTGCTCTACTACGACGCCCAGTCGAACTCCGTGCAGGCCTACGACGGCCGGGAGGTGGCCCCGGCGGCGGCCACCGAGAACTACCTGCGCTGGATCTCCGACACCGACCGCACCAAGCCGAAACCCGATGCCCGGGCGTCCGGCCGCTCCATCGGCGTGCCCGGCATCCTGAAGCTGCTGATGGACGTCCACCAAGAGCACGGCAAGACCGCGTGGCGCGACCTCTTCACCCCCGCGGTGACGTTGGCCGACGGTGGCTTCGACATCAGCCCGCGGCTGGCCGCCGCCATCGCCGACGCCGCGCCACAGCTGCGCGTCGACCGGGAAACCGCCGGCTACTTCCTCAACCCCGATGGCAGCCCCAAGAGCGCCGAGGTGAAACTCACCAACCCGGCGTACTCAAAGACACTGGGCGTCATTGCATCTGACCCCCAGTCGTTCTACACCGGCGACATCGCCAGAGCTATCGTCGCCGCGGCAGCCGACACCTCCGGCGGCCGCACCCCAAGCCTGATGACGATGGAGGACCTCGCTGGCTACACCGCCAAACAGCGCGAACCGATATGCACCTCCTACCGCGGCAAAGAAATCTGCGGCATGCCGCCGCCGTCGTCCGGCGGCATCGCGGTCGCCGCCACACTGGGCATGCTCGAGCACTTCGCGATGAATGAGCACAAACCCACCGACATGGACCTCAACGGAGGCAAACCCTCCGTGATGGGTGTGCACCTGATTTCGGAAGCTGAGCGGCTGGCCTACGCCGACCGCGACAAGTACGTCGCCGACACCGACTTCGTGCCGCTACCCGGTGGAACGCCGAACACGCTGCTGAACAGCAATTACCTTGCCGAGCGGGCCGCGCTGATCTCCGAGCAGCGCAGCATGGGCACCGCGAAGCCCGGCGAGTTCGGGGCACCGCCGTCGACCCCGGTACCCGTCCCCGAGCACGGCACCAGCCAGATCAGCGTCGTCGACTCGCAGGGCAACGCCGCAGCGCTGACCACCACAGTGGAGTCGGCGTTCGGCTCGTTCCACATGGTCGACGGCTTCATTTTGAACAACCAGCTGACCGACTTCTCCGCCGAGCCGGCGGGACCCGACGGCGTGCCCGTGCCCAACCGGGTCGAGCCGGGTAAGCGGCCGCGCAGCACGATGGCGCCGATACTGATCTTCGAGAAGTCCGGCGCTGCCCGCGGCCCGTTGTATGCGACACTGGGGTCGCCGGGCGGTGCGGTGATCATCCAGTTTGTCGTTAAAACCGTTGTGGGGATGGTCGATTGGGGGATGGATCCGCAGCAGGCGGTGGGCATGGTGGACTTCGGGGCGGCGAACTCGCCGAAGACCAATGTCGGTGGCGAGCACCCCAACATCGACACGGCCGACAACGGCGACCACGACCCGCTGGTGCAGGGACTGCGCGCACTCGGCCACCAGGTCAACCTCGCCGACCAGTCCAGCGGGTTGTCGGCGATCGTTCGGGGTTCCCCGGGGTGGACCGGTGGTGCGGACCCGCGCCGCGAGGGGCTGGTGATGGGCGACCCCCGGTGACCGCGCGGGTCACCCGGCTGACCGAATCGGACTGGCAGCTGTTCGCGGGCGTTCGACTGCGGGCGCTGACCGACTCCCTCGGCGCCGACGACCCGCAGTACCGGCAGGAGTCTTCGTTCACCGCCGCGCAATGGCGCCGACGGCTCCGCGATCACGCGCAGTTCGCCGCGCTGCTCGGCGACCGTCCGGTGGGGCTGATCGGTGCACAGCAAGAGAACGCCGAAACGGTTTACCTGTACTCACTTTGGCTCGACCCCGCCGCCCGCGGGCACGGGCTGGCGCGGCCGCTGGTCGCCGCCGCGGTGGACTGGGCACGTGACCGGCGAGCACGCACCGTCACGCTCAGGGTGGCGGCGAATAATCTGGTTGCGAGGGGCGTGTACGAGAGCCTCGGCTTCGCCGCGGTGATGAGCGACCGCGCCGATGTACGCGACGAAGTCGCGATGTCGCTCAGTGTGGGCTGAGGTCCGGCCGGTAGCGCGCCAGCAGGCCGCGCACGCTGTCCATCGCATCGACGGCACGGTCCTTGTCGACGGCCTGGATCGCCATCACCGGGATGTACTCGTCGTCGGGCAGGTCCACCCGCGCCCAGCGTGCGCCGCGCGGGAACGTCACGCCGACAACGTCGGACCACGGAATCAGCCGGTCGCCGAACAGGTTTCGCACGGCGACTCCCGGCGCGCCGACCCGCAACCGCGGCCGGGCGAACAACAGCACCGCGCCGGCGATGATGACGCCGAGCAGGGCGATCGCCACCTGGTCGGCGGTCTGAAAGATCACTCCGGTAGACGAAATCTTCAGCAGGGCACCGACAGTGACGTGGGCAGCCAAGATCACCGCTGCGGCGCCGTACGCGAAATACGGCGTCAGGTGCGGCCGTACCTCGAGATCCCAGTCGCTCATGACCGCCGGCGCAGGTCGCGCAGCGTCAGAGCGGTGGACAGCGCGGCCGCGGCGGCCTGAGCGCCTTTGTCCTCGGATGAGTCGGGCAGTCCCGCCCGGTCCAGCGCCTGTTGCTCGGTGTTCGTGGTGAGCACACCGTTGGCGACCGGGGTGGAGGAATCCAGCGACACCCGGGTCAGACCCTGGGTGACAGCGTCGCAGACATAGTCGAAATGCGGTGTCTCGCCACGGATTACCACGCCAAGCGCGACAACGGCGTCATGATTGGCCGCCAGCGCCTGCGCCACGACCGGGATCTCGATCGCGCCGAGCACCCGCACCACGGTGGGGTTGTCGATGCCCGCGTCGGCGGCCACCTTTCGTGCGCCGTCGAGCAGTGCATCGCAGATCGTCTCGTGCCACGTGCTGGCCACGATCGCCATCGTCACATCAGACGCGTCGAGCTGTGGCAGGTCCGGAACTCCGGCGCCTCCGCTCAATTTCGGGCTCCACCTGGGCTACTCACAGGGCCCCATTTGTCGCGGCTTCGCCGCAGGCAGCTCCGCCGCTCACAGCGCCCCGCCGAATTCGCCGGGAACCACCTCGTCGTAGTCGTCCAGGCCGATCAGGTCGTGGCCCATCCGGTCGCGCTTGGTCATCAGGTACCGGATGTTATCGGCGTTGGCCCGCACCGGCAGCGGCACGCGTTCGATGATGTGCAGGCCGTATCCGTCGAGGCCGACCCGCTTGGCCGGGTTGTTGGTGAGTAGCCGCATCGATCGGACGCCGAGGTCGACCAGGATCTGCGCGCCGATGCCGTAGTCGCGCGCATCGGCGGGCAGGCCCAGCTTGAGGTTGGCGTCAACGGTGTCGTCGCCGGCGTCCTGCAGCTGGTAGGCCTGCAGCTTGTGCATCAGCCCGATACCGCGGCCCTCGTGGCCGCGCATGTATAGCACCACGCCGCGGCCCTCGCGGGCGACCATCGCCAGCGCGGCGTCCAGCTGCGGGCCGCAGTCGCAGCGGCGGGATCCGAACACGTCACCGGTCAGGCATTCCGAGTGCACGCGCACCAGCACGTCGTGCCCGTCACCGTGCGGTCCGGCGATGTCGCCCCGGACCAGCGCGACGTGCTCGACCTCCTCGTAGATGCTGGTGTAGCCGACCGCGCGAAACTCGCCGTGCCGGGTCGGAATCCGGGCCTCGGCAACGCGCTCGATGTGCTTCTCGTGCTTGCGGCGCCACTCGATGAGGTCGGCGATCGAGATCAGCGCGAGGTCGTGCTCGTCGGCGAAGACCCGCAGTTCGTCGGTCTGCGCCATCGCGCCTTCGTCCTTCTGGCTGACGATTTCGCAGATCGCGCCCGCCGGCTGCAGACCGGCCAGCCGGGCCAGGTCGACGGCGGCTTCGGTGTGGCCCGGCCGGCGCAGCACCCCGCCGTCCTTCGCCCGCAGCGGGACGACGTGGCCGGGCCGGGTGAAGTCGTCCGCGACGCTGTCCGGGTCGGCGAGCATCCGCATCGTGGTCGCGCGGTCGGACGCTGAAATCCCGGTGCCGACGCCCTCTTTCGCATCCACCGTCACGGTGTAGGCGGTGCCGTGCTTGTCCTGGTTCACCGCGTACATCGGCAGCAGGCCGAGCTTGTCGCAGATCGCGCCGTCCAGCGGCACGCACAGATAGCCCGAGGTGTAACGGACCATGAAAGCCACAAGCTCGGGAGTGGCCTTCTCGGCGGCGAAAATGAGGTCGCCCTCGTTCTCCCGGTCCTCGTCATCGATGACGACGACGGCCTTACCCTCCGCGATGTCGGCAACCGCCCGTTCGACGGAGTCCAACCTCGTCATCATCGCCACCCTTGCCGGTTCCGGTCGGAACCATCGTCGCCTTTTCCAGTATGAACCACGACCAAGCGGCGGTTATTGCCAGCCGTCTACCTTTCCCCTGGTGGGGGTGGCTAATCCTGGCCCAGGAGCCGCTCAACATACTTGGCGATCACGTCGACCTCGAGGTTGACCTGGGTACCGACCGTTGCCCGGCCGAGGGTGGTCAGCTGCAGGGTGGTGGGGATCAGCGACACCTCAAACCAGTCGTGACCCAGGCCGGAGACGGTCAACGACACGCCGTCGACCGTGATCGACCCCTTCTCGACGACGTAGCGGGCCAGCGCGGTGGGCAGCGCAATCCGCACGACCTCCCAGTGCTCGGAAGGTGTGCGCGCAATCACATGCGCGGTGCCGTCAACATGGCCCTGCACGATGTGTCCGCCCAGCCGGCTGTTCACCGCCGCTGCCCGTTCCAGGTTGACGTGGCTGCCGACGTTCACACTGCGGAGGCTCGACCGGTCCAGCGTCTCCTTCATCACGTCGGCGCTGAACTCACCGCCTGCCAGCACCTCCACCACCGTCAGACAGACGCCGTTCACGGAGATGGAGTCGCCGTGGCCGGCGTCCGCGGTGACGACCGGTCCGCGGATGACAAACCGGGCGGCGTCCGCGAGGTCTTCCTTGCCGACGACTTCGCCCAGCTCTTCGACGATTCCGGTGAACACGCCAAACAGGGTACGCAGCGCGACCCTCTACGATGCACTCATGCAGACGCGCCCACACGCAGTCCGATCCCTTTTGTCCATCTTCACCGCCCTTTTCGCAGCCGCTCTCCTTCTTGCAGGCTGTTCCTCATCGTCGGAGAAGTCGACCGAATCGCTGCCGGACGCGGCCACGCTGCTCAAGGACTCCAGCCAGGCGACCCGCGACCTCAAGAGCGTGCACCTCGAGTTGTCGGTGGAGGGCGAGATCAAAGAACTACCCATCAAGACGCTCGGCGGCGATCTGACCAACACCCCCGCCGTCGCCGCGCAGGGCAAGGCGAAGCTCCTCTTCCAGGGCAGCGACGTGGATGCCGATTTCTCCGTCGTGGACGGAGTGCTTTATGTCGCGCTCTCGCCCGACAGCTGGATCGACATGGGCCCGGCCTCCGACATCTACGACGTCTCGGCGATTCTGAACCCGGACACTGGGCTGGCAAATGTGCTAGCCAACTTCAGCGATCCGAAATCCGATAGCACCGAGACCATCAACGGCGTGGAGACGGTGAAGGTGACCGGTCAGGTCAGCGCCGACGCGGTGAACAAGATCGCGCCGCCGATCGCCGCCACCGGGCCGGTACCGGGTACCGCGTGGATCCGCAAGGACGGCAACCACGAACTGGTGCGGGCGAAATTGGAGCCATCGGCCGGCAACAGCATTCAGATGACGTTGTCTGAGTGGGACAAGCCGGTCACCGTCGCCAAGCCCGCCGTGTGATGACGGGCGCCGCGCCGATGAAATCGAGCCGGAGCCGCAGTATCGCGATCAGCGCGGGCAGCCTCGCGGTGCTGCTCGGCGCCCTCGACACCTACGTCGTGGTCACGATCATGACCGACATCATGAAGGACGTCGGGATTGCGATCAACCAGATCCAGCGGGTGACGCCGATCGTGACCTGGTATCTGCTGGGGTACATCGCGGCCATGCCCCTGCTCGGCCGGGCCTCCGACCGGTTCGGCCGCAAGTTGGTGCTGCAGGTCAGCCTGGCCGGCTTCGCAGCCGGGTCCGTGGTGACCGCGCTGTCCAACGATCTGTTGCCCCTGATCATTGGGCGCGCCATCCAGGGCACCGCCAGCGGCGCACTGCTGCCGGTGACGCTGGCGCTGGCCGCCGACCTGTGGTCGCAGCGCAACCGTGCCGCGGTGCTCGGCGGTATCGGCGCCGCCCAGGAGCTGGGCAGCGTGCTCGGCCCGCTGTACGGCATCGCCGTGGTCTGGCTGCTGGGCACCTGGCGGGACGTGTTCTGGATCAACGTGCCTCTCGCCGCGATCGCGATGGTGATGATCCATTTCGCCCTGCCATCGCGCGAACAGACCGAAGAACCCCAGAAGGTGGACGTGGTCGGCGGCGTGCTGCTGGCGATCGCGTTGGGCCTGGCCACCTGGGGCCTGTACAACCCCGCGCCGGACGGCAAGCAGGTACTTCCGAGCTATGGCCTGCCGTTGCTTCTCGGGGCACTGGTCGCCGCCGTCGCATTCTTCGTCTGGGAGCGGTTCGCGCGCACCCGCCTGATCGAGCCCGCGGGTGTGCATTTCCGACCCTTCCTGACGGCGCTTGGCGCGTCGCTGTGCGCCGGGGCCGCACTGATGGTGACGCTGGTCAACGTCGAGCTGTTCGGCCAGGGCGTGCTCAGCATGGACCAGAACCAGGCGGCCGGCCTGCTGGTCCGATTCCTGGCCGCGCTGCCCATCGGGGCGCTTCTGGGCGGCTGGATCGCCACCAAGGTGGGCGACCGCGCGGTGGCCTGCTCGGGCATGCTGATTGCCGCAGGTGGCTACTACCTCATCGCGCAGTGGCCCGTCGACCTGCTGGCGGCCCGCCACGACCTGGGCTTGTTCACGGTGCCCGTGCTCGATACCGATCTGGCGCTCGCCGGGCTCGGGCTGGGCCTGGTGATCGGCCCTCTAACGTCTGCGACGTTGCGGGTGGTGCCCTCGGCCCAGCACGGCATCGCCTCCGCAGCCGTGGTCGTCGCGCGGATGATCGGCATGCTGGTGGGCATCGCGGCCCTGAGCGCTTGGGGCCTCTATCGGTTCAATCAGCTCCTGCAGACGCTGCCCAGCCCCGGCGGCAACAGCCTGGCCGAGAAGCTCGCCGGTGAAGCGACGAGATACCGGACTGCGTTCGCCATGCAGTACGGCGAGATGTTCGGAATCACTGCGATCGTCTGCATCGTCGGCGCGATTTTGGCGTTGTTCATCAGCGGGCGAAACGAGCACGCCGACGAGCCCGAGGTTTCCGGGCCTGGGGCCGACGGGGACGACACGCCTACCCAGATGATCGCTGCGCCGACGCAGGCGTTCGGCAGACCACCGCAGGCGTTCGAGGGTTCGACGCAGGCGATCCCGTCGCGGAACCCGGATCAGACGGTGCGGATCCAGCGTCGGCCGTCTGAGCCGCCGGGACCGCCGCCGGGGCGCCACCGCCCACCGCGGTAGGCGTCAGCAGCGCTCGACGCCGCGCCGGATCAGCGGCGGCTCGACGGCAACCTCAGCGTCCGCTCTGTCGCTAACGCTGCGTAACGCACAGATGAATGCTTTGACGTGGTTTCTGGGATCGATAGGGCGGCGAATTCTGAGCCAGTCCTGCAATGCAGTCACGCTCGTTTCCTTTGTTCGTGCTCACCAGCGCGCAACTCGTCGGTGAAAGCGCGATGTACCAGGCCTAACGCCCGGCTCTGGTCCGAGCTTACCGGCCCGCACTGACAGATCGGGCGTTACGACAGCCGGTATTCCACAATCGTTTTCGTCACATTCGTTTCCATCAGGCAAACCCCGGCGGGAATTGTCTCCGTCTCGGTAGCGTCACCCCATGCTGCGTGTGACGCTGCGCGACCTGCAATGGCGAAGACGACGCTTCGTCATCGCGATCGTCGGCACCAGCCTGGTGTTCGCCATGACCCTCGTTCTCACCGGACTCTCTAATGGGTTTCGCGAGGAGGCCAACAACACCGTCGACGCGCTGGGCTTCGACGCGTACCTCGTCCGGTCCGGACCGGCAGGCCCGTTCATCGGCTCGCCGCCGTTCCCCGAAACCGAAGTCGCGGTGGCCGCACGGAATCCCGGCGTCACCGCCGCCGCCCCGCTGGTCTATACGACCACGACCGTTCCGGACGGCGACTCGACACGCAATGTGAATGTGTTCGGCGCGCCCGCACAGCGCCCGGGAATGCCCCCGATGGCGACCGGCCGCACACCGTCGGGCACCGACGAGGCCGCGGTATCCAGCACGCTCGGAAGTAAAATCGGCGACGAGCTTGAAATCGGTTCGCGCTCAATGCGAGTCGTCGGCATCGTCGATGACTCCACTGCCCTGGCCGGCCAACCCAACGTGTTTCTGACGATCAAAGGCGCGCAGCAGATGGGTTACAGCAGTCAACCCATCGTGTCGTCGATCGGCATCCGCGGGACGCCCACGCAGATACCCAACGGCTATCGCGTGATCGACCGCGCAGGCGCCGTCGATGACCTGATGCGACCGATGACGGCGGCGGTCGGCGCGATCACGTTTATGGCGGTGCTGTTGTGGGTCGTCGCCGCACTCATCGTCGGCTCCGTCATCTACCTGTCCGCCCTGGAACGCACCCGAGATTTCGCGGTGCTCAAGGCGGTTGGCGTCTCGACGCGTGCGGTGCTCGCCGGGTTGTGCCTGCAGGCGGTCATTGTCGCGGTGGTCGCCGCGGTGTTGGGTGGCCTGCTGTCGTTGGTGCTTGGGCCGCTGTTTCCAATGCGTGTGGTCGTGCCGACATCGGCATTCCTGCTATTGCCGGTCATCGGGGTGCTGATCGGTCTGCTGGCGAGCGCTGCTGGGATGCGGCGAGCGGTCACGATCGATCCCGCCCTCGCATTCGGGGGGCCGTGAGCCATGGGGAGTCTGCACATCAACGATCTGGTGGTCGAGTACTCCAGCGGCGGGTATGCGGTCCGTCCGATTGACGGCCTCAATCTCGATGTCAATGCGGGGTCACTGGCGCTGCTCCTCGGCCCGAGCGGCTGCGGCAAGACCACGCTGCTGTCCTGCCTAGGCGGAATCCTTCGCCCGACCTCGGGCCGCATCGCACTCGATGATGTCGACGTCACCGCGCTCGACGCCCGCGAGCTCACGATGTACCGCCGCCGCACGGTTGGCATCGTTTTTCAGGCGTTCAACCTGCTTGCGAGCCTCACCGCGATCGAGAATGTGATGGTCCCGATGGACGCGGCAGGCATGAACGGCCGCGAGTCGCGCGAGCGCGCCGAGGAGCTGCTGGAGCGGGTGGGTCTGCGGGACCGGATGCGGCACCGTCCGGGCGACCTCAGCGGCGGACAACAACAACGCGTCGCCGTCGCCCGCGCGATTGCCCTTGACCCGCCGTTGATCCTGGCCGATGAACCCACCGCGCACCTGGACTTCATCCAGGTCGAAGAGGTGCTGCGGCTGATCCGCGAACTCGCGTCCGGGGAGCGCCTCGTCGTCGTTGCAACCCACGACACCCGGATGCTTCCACTGGCCGACCGCGTCGTGGAAATGGTGCCGCACGTCGCGTCGACGGACCGCCCACCCGAGACTGTGCGGCTCACAGCCGGCTCCGTGCTGTTCGAGCAGGGCTCGATGGGCGATCTCATCTACGTCGTCGGCGAAGGCGAACTCGACATCATCCGCGAGTTGACCGGAGGCGGCGAGGAACTGCTGCGCGTCGCCACCGCGGGCGACTATTTCGGTGAGATCGGCACGCTGTTCGGGCTGCCCCGCTCGGCAACCGTTCGGGCCCGCAGCGACGCGGAGGTGATCGGGTACACCGGCAAGGCCTTCCGTGAGCGCCTAGGACCCGCCGGAGTGCGCGATCTGATCGAGCATCGAGAGCTCGCCATCGATTAGCCAACGACTGGCCTCTCGCTGGTTGCCTGCCCGTCCGCGCGGGTATGCGGCCAGAAGCCCACCGATCCGAAAGGAGGCAGTCATGGCCGAGCCTGCGCACCGATCTGCTCAACGCGGGCGCCAACTGGGTCGACGAAGAAGTGGTGGTCTGCTCGCGCGGACCGAACACGCTGGTGTCCAACCGCAAGCCCGACGACCTGCCCGCCTTCTGCGCCACCATGCTCGGCGCCTTCGCCGCGGGCCGATAAGTCCACTCACAACTCCCGCCCAAACCCGGCCCGCAAATGCGCAGGCGTCGGTAACGTCGATTACATGCTGATCGCCGCACTGCGCGACATGCAGTGGCGAAAGCGGCGCTTCGTCATCGCCGTCCTGTCCACCGCCATCATCTTCGCGATGACGCTCGTACTCACCGGGCTGGCGAACGGGTTCCGGGCCGAGGCGCAGCGGACGGTCGATGCGCTCGGCGTCGATGTGTTTCTGGTCAAGGATGGTGCCTCTGGCCCGTTCGTCGGGGCGACGCCGTTCGCGCCGGTCGATCTCCGCCGGATCGCAGCGTCCCCCGGCGTGCAGGCGGCGGCACCGCTCGTGTACGCCGGCGGCACGGTCACACTGGGTGACGCAACACGCAACGCCGACCTGTTCGGTGCGCCGGAACGCGGGCCCGGCATGCCCGCCCTGTCGGATGGCCGACCCCCCGCGACGCCGAACGAGGTGGCGGTCTCGAGCACGCTCGAACGCAACGAGGGCGAGGACATCCAGATCGCTTCCCGGAGGCTACGCATCGTCGGCATCGTGGAGAACTCCACGGCACTGGCGAACCTGCCCAACATCTTTCTCACCACCGAGGGTGCTCAACAGCTGGTGTACGGCGGACAACCGTTGGTCGCGTCCATCGGGATTCGAGGCACACTCGACCAGGTGCCGCCGGGTTACAAAGCCATCGACCGCGACGGTGCGGTCGCCGATCTGCTTCGCCCGCTGAAGGTGGCGGTCAACTCCATCACGATCGTGGCGATCCTGCTCTGGATCGTCGCGGCCCTGATCGTCGGATCGGTGATCTATCTGTCCGCACTGGAACGCCTGCGAGACTTCGCGGTGTACAAGGCGATCGGCGTCCCGACGGGTTCGATCGCGGCCGGGCTGGCCCTGCAGGCGATCGTGGTGGCGCTGTCTGCAGTCGTTGTCGGCGTCGTGCTTTCGGCGCTGCTCGGACCGATATTTCCGATGCAGGTCATCGTCCCGTCCTACGCCTACATCATCCTGCCCGTCATCGCGGTCGTCTTCGGTCTGATCGCCAGCGGCAGCGGACTGCATCGCGCGGTGTCCGTTGATCCCGCGATGGCGTTCGGAGGTCCCTGAGCCATGGGCGATCTCAGCATTCAGGATCTGGTGGTGGAGTACTCCAGCGGCGGATATGCCGTCCGTCCGCTGGACGGATTCAACCTCGACGTGGCCGCAGGATCGCTGGTAATCCTGTTGGGGCCCAGCGGATGTGGGAAGACCACGCTGCTGTCATGTCTCGGTGGGATTCTGAAACCGATTGCGGGCGCCATCAAGTTCGGCGATGTCGACGTCACATCGCTCGACACGAAGGCGTTGTCGAAATACCGGCGCGAGACCGTGGGTATCGTGTTCCAGGCGTTCAACCTGGTGCCGAGCCTCACCGCGCTGGAGAACGTGATGGTGCCGCTGCACTCGGCGGGCATGTCGCGGCACGCCGCGCGCGAGAAGGCTGAACAGCTGCTGACCCGCGTTGGGCTGGAGGACCGGATGACCCACCGGCCAAGTGATCTCAGCGGCGGTCAGCAGCAGCGAGTGGCGGTCGCGCGGGCGATCGCGCTCGACCCGCCGTTGATCGTCGCCGACGAGCCGACCGCGCACCTGGACTTCATACAGGTCGAAGAGGTGCTGCGGCTGATCCGCGAACTCGCGTCGGGCGACCGGATGGTGGTCGTCGCCACGCACGACAGCCGGATCCTTCCGTTGGCCGATCGCGTGGTGGAACTGGTGCCGGACTTCGCGGAATCAAATCGGCCCCCCACCCCGGCAGAGCTGAAAGCGGGCGAGGTGCTGTTCGAGGAAGGCACCATGGGCGACTGCATCTATGTCGTCTCCGAGGGTGAACTCGACATCGTCCGCGAATTGGCCGGGGGCGGCGAGGAATTGCTGTGGGTCGCAGAACCCGGCGACTATTTCGGCGAGCTCGGCCCGCTGTTCCACATCCCGCGCTCGGCGACGGCGCGGGCACGCACCGATGCGACGGTCATCGGCTACACCGTGGCGACGTTCCGGGAACGCCTCGGCGCCGGCGGAATCCGCGACCTGATCGAACACCGGCCGCTGGAGATCGACGACGAGAGCGTTAAGCAGGAACCAGGCTGAGCAGCAGGTCGGGTCCGATCGGCTGGATCCCGTCGAACCGCCAGCGTTGCGCGTGGGCGATCGACAGCACGCCGACGTCGTCGACCGCGGTTATCGGGCCGCCCAACAGGATTGGCGCGACATAGGCCAGTATCCGGTCGATCACTCCCGCCCGCAGGAAAGCGCCCGCCAGCGTCGGGCCACCCTCGATGAGCACGTCCGTACGGTCCGACAGCGCCTTGATCACCTCGTGCGGGTCCCGGGTGCGAATCACCATCGTCCGCGAGTCGTCGTTGAGCACGTTTGCCTCAGAGGAGATTTCGCGCTCCCCTACTACGACGCGCAGCGGCTGGCGGTCGGCGAGGCTGCCATCGGGCAGCCGTGCGGTCAGCTTCGGGTCGTCGATGAAGACCGTCCCGGTGCCGACGACAATGGCGTCGGCGGCAGCACGGCGCCGGTGCACGTCGGCACGGGCGGCGTCGCTGGTGATCCATTGGCTGGTGCCGTCGGCCGCCGCGCTGCGACCATCGAAACTGGTGGCGAATTTCCAGGTAACGTGCGGCAGACCGGTGCGCTGCTTGTGCAGCCATTCACGCAGCGGACCGCCTGCGACGTCGTCGGCCAGCACACCGGCGACCACCTGCACACCCGATTCGGCAAGCCGGGACGCTCCCCCGGCCGCGACCGCATTCGGGTCGGCGACGGCATAGGCAACGGTCGAGATGCCCGCGGCGACAAGGGCGTCGACGCATGGCGGCGTTCGGCCGTGGTGGTTGCATGGCTCGAGGGTGACCACCGCGGCGCCGCCTTGGGCGTGTGCACCAGCACGTCGCAGCGCCACCACCTCGGCGTGTGCGCCTCCGGTCGGCTCGGTCCCGCCGACGCCGGCGACCTCGCCGTTGCGGTCCAGGATGACCGTGCCGACCGGCGGATTGGGATAGGTGCCGCCCTTGACCATCTCGGCCTGCTCGATGGCCAGCCGCATCGCGACGTCGAAACTCATAGCCGGAGATGTTTTGACGCGGCGGCGGCCTGCCTGCGCAATGCCTCGATGGCGGCGGCGGGGTCCTCGGCGCTGTAGACGGCCGACCCCGCGACGAAGCAATCCACCCCCGCCTCGGCGGCGTCCTCGATGGTCTCCGCGTTGATGCCACCGTCGATCTCGACGAGAATCATCAACTCGCCTGCGTCGACCAGCCGCCGAGCGATGCCGACCTTCGGCAGTACCTCCGGGATGAACTTCTGCCCGCCGAAACCCGGTTCGACGGACATGATCAGCAGGGTGTCGAACTCGGGCAGGATCTCCAGGTACGGCTCCAGCGGGGTCCCTGGTTTGACCGAAAGGCCGGCCTTGGCGCCTGCGGCGCGGATGTCGCGGGCCACGCCGACGGGATTCTCGGTGGCCTCGGCGTGGAACGTTACGTTGTAAGCGCCCGCCTCGGCGTAGGGCGGCGCCCACCTGTCTGGGTTGTCGATCATCAGATGGCAGTCCATCGGGATGTCGGTCAGCGGCAACAGGCTTTCCACGACCGGCAGGCCGATGGTGAGGTTCGGCACGAAGTGGTTGTCCATCACGTCGACGTGCACCCAGTCGGCGCCGTTCACGGCCGCTACCTCGTCTGCCAGCCGGGAAAAGTCGGCGGCCAGGATTGATGGCGCTATCAGCGGGCGTGACATGCGCTCACCCTATCCGTTTGCTCGCTTCACTTTGCTCTTCGCCCAAGAGGCTCATCGCTGCGCCATCTGCTCATCGGACTTTGAGTGCGGCAGCGAACATGGCGTCGGTGCCGTGCCGGTGCGGCCACAGCTGCACGTAGGGACCCTTCCCAGCATCCGAGCCGAGATTCTCGACACCCTCGAACAGCGGACGGGTGTCGAGTGCCGTCACCGGATGACGGCGCAACGCGTCGGCCACCACGCCGACCGTCTCGGACAGATGCGGTGAGCAGGTCGCATAGAGTACGACGCCGCCGGGCCGGGTCAGTTTGATCGCCGACGCCAGCAGCTCGCGCTGCAGCCGGGCCAGCGCGGGCACGTCGCCGGGCTGCCGGCGCCAGCGCGCCTCTGGTCTGCGCCGCAACGCACCAAGTCCGGTGCACGGCGCGTCCACAAGCACTCGGTCGAACCCCGGCTCGATCCCCGGGTCGCGACCGTCCACCCGCCGCAGGTCGACGGGCAGTCCCCGGGTGTTCTCCTCGACGAGATCGGCGCGGCGCGCGTTGGGCTCGATCGCGGTGACGCGAGCGCCGGACTCGGTGCCGATGGCCGCCAACAGCGCGGTCTTGCCGCCGGGACCCGCGCACAGGTCCAGCCAGCGGCCGCCGTCGTCGTCGACAGGCGCGAGCGTCAGCGCCCTGGCCACCAGCTGGCTGCCCTCGTCCTGTACAAGGGCAACGCCGTCGCGGACGGCGTCCAATTGACCCGGGTCCCCGCCGGGCAGGTAGACCGCGTACGGCGAGTAGCGGCCGACCGTTCCGTCCACGACCTCGGCGAGGTCACCGGCCGTCAGCACCCCGGGCCTGGCCGCCAGGTGTACCAGCGGCCGCTCGTCGTCGGCGGCCAGCAGCGCGTCCAACTCGGCTGCATCGGCGCCGAGAGCGTCGGCGAACGCCTGGCCGATCCAGCGTGGATGGGCGTGCACGAACGCGATGTGTCCAACGGGGTCGGAGTCTGCAGACGGGGCGAGCTCGGCGACCCAGGACTGCTCGTCGCGCGCGGCAATGGTGCGCAATACGCCATTGACGAAACCCGCTCGAGCCGAATCGAATTCGATCCCGGCCTGCTCGACGGTGGTGGACACCGCGGCGTGTGCGTCAACACGCGTGCGCAGCAGTTGGTAGGTACCGAGCCGGAGCAGATCGAGCAGCACCGGATTGATGTGTTCGGGGAGACGCCCGGCGGCATGGGCGATGACGGCGTCGAGTAGCCCGCGGGTGCGGCAGGTGCCATAGGCCAATTCGGTGGCGAAGGCGGCGTCGCGCCCGGTGATGCCGCGCTCGCGCAGCAGCGCGGGCAACGCCAGGTTGGCGTAGGCGTCACGCTCCGAGACTGCGCGCAGGACATCGAACGCCGCGCGACGCGCCGGGTCCATCGGCTTGCGGCGCGGCCGGCGAGGCTTCGTCATGACGCCCGTGCCGACTCGTCGAGCCGGGCACCGCGTGCCCAGTCCGCGGCGTCCATCTGCTTCTTACCCGGCGGCTGGACGCGCCCCAGCAGCACGGGCTGCGATGCCGTTCCGACGCGAACGCCGCTGCGGTCGACGCGAATTGCGCCCGGAGGCAATATGTCCGCCGCCGCATCGTCGACCGTCACCGGTCCGAGTTTGATTCGCAGATCGCCGACCAACGTCCACGCTCCCGGGTTCGGAGTGACCGCGCGGATCCGCCGATCGACGACATGGGCCGGTAGGTCCCAGCGCACCCTGGCGTCATCGACGGTGACCTTCGGGGCGACGGTGATGCCGTCGGCCGGCTGCGGTACCGGCGACAGCGACCCGTCGGCGATGCCGTCCAACGTCGTCGCCAGTAGCGCGGCACCCGAAATCGACAGCCGGTCGAGCAGATCCCCCGCGGTGTCGGTCGGCCGGATCGTCTCGGTGACCACACCGTAGACCGGCCCGGAGTCCAGAGCGGGTTCGATCTGAAATGTGGTGGCGCCGGTGACCGCGTCACCGGCGGCGATAGCGGCCTGCACCGGCGCCGCGCCACGCCACGCGGGCAGCAGTGAGAAATGGAGGTTGACCCAGCCGTGCTCAGGCACGGCAAGCAGGCCGTCGCCGAGCAGTGCCCCGTACGCCACTACGGCGCATGCCTCGGGCGCCAATTCGGTTAATTCCACCACGAATTCGTCGGAGTTGGGACGGGGCGGCCGCAGCAGCGCGATGCCGTGCTCGATCGCCAGCTGCGCTACCGGCGACGGCGACGGCTTGGCTCGACGACCGGAGGCGGCGTCCGGGCGGGTGAGCACCGCGACCACGTCGTGGTGCGCCGTGTCGATGAGCCGGCGCAGTGAGGGCAGCGCAGGCTCGGGGGTACCGGCGAAGACGATCCGCATGCCTACCGCGGCGTCTGGTAGTACTCGCGCTCCGACACGCCACTCAGCGGCGCGACGAACATCCACGGGATGGTGCTGATGAGCCGGTTCAGCGTGGCGACCGCGTCGTTGTAGTACTGACGGGCGAAGGCCAGCTTGTTCTCGGTGTCGGCGAGATTGTCCTGCAGGTTCAGGAAGTTGTTCGACGAGTTCAACTGCGGATAGCTCTGGCCGAGCGCCAGCAACGGGGCCAGCGCGGAGTCGAGTTCCTTCTCGGCGGCGCTGCGCTGTGCGACCGACTTCCCGGACGTCGCCGACGTCAGCGCGGCCCGGGCGTCGGTGACGTGGTCGAGGATGCCCTTCTCGTGCGCTGCGAATGTCTGCACCGTGTGCACCAGGCTCGGAATCAGCGCCGCGCGGCGCGTCAACTCCACATCGATACCGGACAGCGCCTCGTCGACCCGGACATCGGCTGCGCGAATCTTGTTGTAGCCCATCACGATCCCGATCAGCACCAGCACTGCGACAACGAGTGCCAAGATCAGCAGGAGTCTCACCATGATCCGCCTCCTCCTCCACCGCCGCCACCGCCGCCTCCGCCACCACCACCGCTGAAGCCACCACCGCCGCCGCCACCACCGGATGACGACGACGACTGCGACGCGGTGTAGGCGCCGATCGACGATGACAACGCCGAGTCGAAACTGTCGAAATTCGCGCCGCCGGAGCCGCCGGAGAAACCCCAGCCCGTCGTCGACGACGACGATGACGAGTTGTACCAATCCGGTTGGGGCGCAGGGGCGCCCGTGGTCGTTTCGTATTTCTTGGCCCACAGCGCCGCCGCGCCCGCGGCAACCGCGAACGGCACGTAGGCTGTGTAGAGATCCTTGCGGGCGGAGAAATCGAACCGTGTTTCAGCGGAATCGGTGGCCAGCATGCGGTGAAATCCTCCTGCCTGCGACCACAATTCGCGGCCCGCCGCGGTCCGACGGGTGCCGACCCCGTCCACCCATGACCGCACGGTGAAGAGGAAGAACGCCGCGAACGGCAGTCCCCAAGCGGTGATCGGAATGCCGAACCACCGCAAGAAACAGCACACCGCCAACATCAACGCGATCACGTTGGCCGTTCGCACCCACAGTTCTTTCCGGCGTTTGACCATCAGGCCGCTGTCGAATGCCCACTTCTCGACGGCCTTGGCGATGTCGGCCTTGGCCTTGTTCAGTTTCTCGCCGGACTTGACGGTCTTCTTCGCCTCGAACTCTTCGCCGGGCCTGTTTACCTTCAGCGCGATACCGACCTTGCGGCTGACTGGATCAATCCGCTCCCATTCGGCCATGTCGACCAGGCCGCGGACTCTCCAGTGCTCGGCATTTACCTGTGTCAGCTCGATCATTCTTCGTTCGGCCAGATAGAAAAGCGTCGCGGTGAGGGCATTCTTCGGAACGGATTCGGTGCGAATGTATTCGGTCTGCACCGGCCCAAGGCCGGGCGGCGGCCCGTATTGCAGCGGGAACCCGGGCGACTTCTCGACCGTGGTGCGTTTCCAGAGAAAACCGCCGAGCGCCGCCGCCACCGTCAGACTCAGGATCCACACCAGGCCGTTCAACGACCGGCCGAGGATCCGATCCCAGGTGTAGGGCCACAGCAGTTCCGCACGTTCCGGCGTTGGCGCGTCGACACCGGCCCGCACTGTCACCGGCGTGCGGGACCCCAGATAGCTCGCCGACAGCTCGACCTTGTTGCCGGTGACGGTCAGGCCGCGGCAGGGCGAGCCGACCCCGTAGCCGACAGAACACTGCGCGCCGGAGACATCGCCGGGAAGCGTCACCGAGATGGCGGCCTGTTGGATCCGGTTGTTCCAGGACGGGGCGATGACATTCCAGAAGAACACCGAAGGCGACGACGACGCGTCGCCGGTGGATTCGGCGAATTTCCTGTCGGCGCCGGTGCTGCCCGGGTCGAGGACACCGGGGACGGTGTAGCGGATCTCGAACACGTGGGTGCCGAAACTGAGGTACTCGTCGGGATCACCGATCTTGGCCACCCGGAACCGCCCGTTATCCACCCACAGCATGCGGTACGGCGCGTCCTCGCCGTCCATCATCACCGACGTGATCTCGGGCTTTTGCCGCACGTATGGGCTGTTCGGGTTGGCGACGTCCCAGTACCGGAAGATGCCATGGCGCCCGCCGGGGAACTCGGCGGTGATGGTTTCCACCGCGTCGAGCCTGCCGTTGGCATTCACCACGAAAGCGGCCCGGTAATTGCTGATCACCACCGGGTCGTCGGCGGGAAGGGCCTCGGATTCGCCCCGGATAACCAGCGGCCACAGCAGCCCAATCCCGATGAGCACCAACGGAATCGACCACGCGAATACCCGCCGCATGCCACCTCCTGTTCGGCGCCTGGTGCCGGATTCTCGCACTACCCTATGTGCAACGGGTCGATTTGCACCCGAACCGGCTGTTGATCGTGCCGCGCGCTGAGCACCCCGGCGGCCCGTCGCAGCGCCGCGGCCAAGTCCAGCCCCTCGGCGCGGGGCACCCGGACGAGCATGCGGCTGACCGGGCCGCCGGCCGGGGTGCCCGAGGGCTTGCGGGCTCCTGACGGCAGATCGACAGGCCCCAGAAGCTCGGCGGAGTCGGGCAACTCAGCGGTCTCCAGGAGCGCTGCCACCGCGTCCGGTTCGCCGTCCGCGGCGGCCATGTGGACGGCAGGGGGCAGGCCCACCTCGGCGCGGGCGTCGAGCTCGGCCTCGGCGTGCCCGACCGGGTCCCAGCGGATCAGTGCCTGCACGGTCGGCACCGCCGATTCGGCGACCAGGGCGACCACACCGCCGTCGCCGCGGGTGCGGACCAGCGTGGCGGCCGCCATCCAGCGTCGCAGCGTGTCCTCGGCCGCACGCAGGTCCTGACGACCCAGCAGTGCCCAGGCGTCGAGCAGCAGCGCGGCACCGTAACCGCCCGCGGCCACCGGTTCGGCACCCGGAGTGGAGACAACCAGAGCCGGGTCGCCCGGCACGGCGGGTACGACGGTGTCGCCGCCGGAGGTGACGACGGTGATACCGGGGAATGCCCGGCCGAGTTCTTCTGCGGTTCGGCGCGCGCCGACGACGACCGCGCGGACCGCGTCGGATCCGCATCGGGCACAGCGCAGCGCGGGTTCCTCACGGCCACACCAGCGGCACACCGCACCCGCGGCGTCCCGATCGGGCAGCGACAGCGGTCCGGTGCAGTGCCTGCAGCGGGCGATGGTGCGGCAGCGGCCGCAGGCCAGCGCGGGCACATAGCCCCTGCGCGGCACCTGGACCAGAACCGGGTGGCCGGCATCCAGCGCCGTCCGCGCCGCCCGCAGCGCCATCGACGGCAGCCGGGCACTGTGCGCGGCCGGGTCGCGTTCCTGTGCAAATCCGCTGTCTTCCAGTGCAATCACCCGCGGCGCCCGGGACCGCACCACGGGCCGGGGGGCCACCAGATCGTGAGCCCACCGGCTGCGCACCAACGCCTGTGCCTCAGCGGTGCGCGAGTATCCGCCGATCAGTGCGGCACAACGCAATTGGTGTGCACGCAACATTCCCACCTCGCGGGCGTGCGGATACGGCGCACGGGGCTCGGCCAGGGTGTCGTCGCCGTCATCCCACACCAGCACCAGCCCGAGATCGGCGACCGGAGCGAACACCACGCTTCGCGTTCCGATGACCAGCCGCGCCGAGCCCCGCAGCACCGACAGCCAGCGCCGGTAGCGCTGCGCCGGGCCAAGACCCGCCGACAACGCCACCACCCGGCTTTCGTCGACGAGACGGACGCTGGCGTCACGCAGCGCGTCCACGTCGCGCTGGTCGGGCACGATCGCCAGCACACCTCGCCCGGCCTCGACCGTGGCCGCGGCGGCCTCGGCCAACCGGTCGGCCCACCGCTCGCCGGGCAGCGCCTGCCAGACCGCGCGGGCGGCGCGGCCGTCATGAAGCGCTGCGAAAAACTGTTCACCCCTGCCGTATTCGGCCCACCCCGCAGTGTCCACTTGCTCAACCGTGATCGGCGCGGGCTCGGCCGGAGTTTCCTTTTCGACGTTGGCGTGCCGCGGCGGGATCGCCAGGCGCAGCACATCGGCGCGGGTGCCCGCGTAACGCGCGGCAACGGCATCGACGAGGCGGCGCACATCCGGCGTCAACACCCGTTCGGCCGAGACCACTCGGTCCAGCCAGCCCAGCTTGCCGACATGGTCTGTCTCCGAACGCCTTTCGAGAATGAATGCGTCGACCAGACGACCATGGAAGCGCACCCGGACCCGCACCCCGGGCTGTGCGTCATCGGACTGTTCGGCGGCGACGAGGTAGTCGAACTCGCGATCCAGGTGCGGCACCGACAGCATCGGCAGCACGCGCGCAATCGGTTCGTGCTCCGCCGCGGTCTTGCTCACACCTACCGTCTAGCAGACGTGTCGGACGTCCGGCCGAAGAAGAAGCCGGCGGTGATCAGCACCAGCGACGTGGCGTACGCCCACCAGATCGGCACCGCGAGCGCCTCCGAGCCAAGTACGAACTTGCCGATGCCGATCATCGCGTCCGACACCGCGAAACACACCGCGCCCAGCGCGGTCCACGGCGTGGGCAGCCGGGCCAGCAGTGCCGCGCACACCATCGCGCCGAGCACTGCAATGTAGACCGTCACCGGCACCGCCATGCCATCGGCGATCAACTTGGGCCAGAACCAGATCAGTAGCGCGATGCACGCCGCCACCACGACCGCCGCCGCCGTCAGCCGCGGCGCCGACGGGGCGCACAGCGGGAGCAGTGCGGCCAGGAAGCACAGATGCGCGACGAGAAAGGCAGCCAGCCCGAGCACGAACGACGGCTCCCACCACGGCATCGCCAGCAGGAAATCGCCGACGGCGGAGCCCACCAGAGCGCCGATCAGCCACCGTCGTTCCCTGGCGATCGGGTGGGTCAAGGCGGCGGCGGTCAACAGGACAGCCGCTGAGGCCTTGACGGCGGGCTGCAACCAGAACTGGCCGGTGAGTTCGGCGCCGGAAGGCAGCCGGAGCGCGGTGACGACGAGGAAAACGCCATAGCAGGCGGCGACGAGCACGGCTGCCGACCACAGACCGCGGGTCCGCCGGTGTGCGTTCGTTGCCAGGAGAAGCCGGCCAGCCCAGCGTCCTTAGCCGTCATCCTGCAAAAGCTACCAAGCCAAACGCTTCAGCAGATCTGGCATCTGACCGACACTCCACGCCGCGGTGGAAATGCCGCCCGGGTCGGCCACATTGATCGATACCGGCAGCGCCTTCTTTCCGCCGAGCTTGCCGACGCTTTCCACGGTGGGCCTCGGTGATGAGGACGGTCTTATCCGCGACCGGATACTTCGACCTGTCCAGTCAATTCGACGACGACGTCGTCTGTCGGCCGCCATCATCGACCGGATCGTCCCGAAGTAATCAGCTCACCGAAGTGATCACCTCAAAGGAGACAGCTACCGACGACCCAGGGGGCAATTTCACGAGTACTTCGGCGATATCCCACACCCGAGTTGGAAGCCGGCTACTACCCTCAACACCGGAGACCAGCCGCCGGCTGAGTCCTCAAATCAGAAAGTCTCCCGAACACACCGGAGGTTTGGTTCAGGGGCATCGCGAGAGGTTATGTTGTGATGTCGGTCTTTCCCGACCGTGATGAAACGTGGATTGTCAGTTTCATATGCCTGGGAGAACTCGAAGGCCCGCGTTTTCTAGACGGCCGATTAAATGATGGGTCGGTAGGGCTTGCTCCCCACACTGATTGGCCTTTCAGCGGAACATATTGGGCTGTTACGCGAGAGCGCAACGTCGTGAAATTTCGGTGTATGGGTATTGGCGATGGCCCTCGATTTCTGGATGGGCGCGTGGCCGACGGCAAGGTCTTCATGATGCCGATGCTCGCATCCCCCCTGTCGGGGGAGTTCTGGGAGTTTGAGCAGGGGTTACATGAAACCGTCACCCTTAAGTGTCTCGGTCAGCCCCCCAACCCCAACTTCAGCTATCTTGACGGCAGAATTCTCGATGGATCCGTCGGACTTGCACCGCACACCTCTCCGCCATTCACGGGCACGCGATGGCGCGTCGTGAATCATGGGAAGCTCGTCACTCTGGAATGTCTTGGTAAGGCATCCGGGTACAGGTTTCTCGACGGTCGTCTGCTGGACAGTACTGTCGGACTGGCGCCGGCTGCGATGGGACGATTCACCGGCACCCGCTGGTTGCTGAGCGCAGAGGGCAACGCGGTCACATTGAAGTGTCTCGGCGAACTCGACGGACCGAGTCGTTTCCTCGATGGTGTTCAGCTCGACCGTAGGGTGCAGCTAGCGCCGCACACGGCACCGCCGTTCACCGGAACTCGATGGGAAATGGCGAAGATTGACAATCCGCACTCGGACGTCGAACCCGGTTTCCTCGCTACATTTCGCTGCCTCGGCGCCGTCGGCGGCGATTCCTATCTGGACGGGATAATGGGCTATCGCGCTGTCGGGCTCGCACCACATACCGCGGAGCCCTACAGCGGAACGCTCTGGCGGGTCCTGCCGGCGTGGCCATACTTCGAGCCGTGCCCAAGCGTTCAAGAGGATCCCGCGAACCGGACCGTCGACGTCGTGCGCACAGTTCGCATAGGCCAGGTGACCGGGACCAAAGATCCTCAACGACGCGCGCTGGTTAACGGCGACACGTCGGTGCTTGGCGTACCTGGCGTCGATTTGGGAGCGACCGCCGAAGACGGACACGGACGCCTGTTCGTGTTCTTCGGTGATGTCGTGCAGGGCGAACGCCGCGACGGCCCGGCCGTGGACGCGGACGCGGTCGCCTTCACTGTCGACGGCGCTGTCGACGAAAGGCTGGAAACATATCCAGACGGTGGTGGCGGTGGGATCAGGCTCAATTTCGTTATGAGTCACGACGATCAATACTTCGATCCGTTCAGGGTAGAGGGTCCGATCGGCATCACCGGAACGTTCGAAGTGCCGTCGGGCGCGTTCAGCCATGAGAACAAGATGTTGGTTTTCTTCCACACTGCGGATACTCGCGAGGGAACCAGACCCGCAGGATGCTACCTGGCAAGTAAGACCGCACCCGGGCAACCTGGCCCGTTCAGGGAAGAGTTGTTGTTCTCACCACGCCCAATGAGGGACGGGATGCCGGGTCCAGATGCGTTCGGGGGCGTCGCACCGGTAAAGGTCCGAAAGGCCGATCATCCGTGGCTTCCAGACGACCCGGAGGCTGACGCCGAAGAAGGGCTCGTCCTGTTCGGCATCGGATCGAACCGCTTTCATGACTGGTACAGCGCGATTCATCTCGCATGGATGCCCCTGGGTGGCGAACTCGATGTCACCAAAGTGCGCTATTTCACGGGTTATCCGGATCAGTGGAGCGCCCGTGCCGAAGACGCCAGAGCTCTGTTTGGGAAACAAACAAATCTGCAGTCGATCTCGGCGTCGTACCTACCCGGTCCGAAGAAGTGGATCGTCGTTCACATGACGTCAAACGGGACGAATTGCCCGACAGGTCCTATCGTCGCGCGCATCGGTTCGCCGCCTCTGGATTGGTCAGAAGAGTTCAGGCTTTTCGATCCCTGCCGTGAACGAGCCTACGGCACTTTCATGCACTGGCCAGGGCTCGATAACATCCAGCTCGATGACCCGTTCCGGACTCCTCCGAGTGCGGAACAGCGACCGGCGATGGAACTCGACCGCGCGGACAACGGTCCCGGCAATGCGTATGGCGCATTCATCTTGCCACGGTATTCAAGGTGGAAAGCAGACAGTGCCACCCTCGATCTTTATTACTTGCTGTCGCTGTGGTCACCGTATCAGGTGCAACTAATGCGCACGACGCTTCGCCTCGGCGTCACCATTCCCGGCTGGTTGACGAAAACGGAAGTAGAGTCCGGCGATGAAATGGGCGGCTGGGAGCGGAAAAGTGCCGCGGAGTTGGATCTCATTGTGAACTTCGATATCGCACAGCACGAGCCGGGTTACGACCATGAGCAGGTCATCGGAATTGACCCACCACCGGGAACATTTGTCATGCGCGGCAGCATGGTAACGGTCTTTATTAATCTTGAGGGTTGACGAGCACAGGCTTTCGACCGCTCCTTGAAAGGAGCTTGCGCAGAACGCCGATGGCAGCCGGGTGACGTCGCGTTGGGTGCTGACAGGCAAGAACAAGGCATTCTCGGCACGTAATCCGACCAGCAGCACATCGCGATGCCGGGCACCGCGGTCTGGGCGGTGCGCGAGGACGGGAAGCTGCTGACAAACGGGGTCGAGCGGGCATCGTGGGAACAGTTGCAGCGGCTTAACGCCGCCTGATCGATCCGGTGTGGCGACCGCCTCCGTCGACACGATGCCAACGTTCGGGTAGAACTCGAAGCACGCCCGTAGACGGAGGCCCTATGACAGCGCCCGATTACGACACCGTCATCGTCGGTGCCGGATTCTCCGGCATCGGTACCGCTATCACGCTCGATAAAGCGGGCATGGGTGACTATCTGGTGATCGAGGCGGCCGACGGCCCCGGCGGAACCTGGCACTGGAACACGTATCCGGGTATCGCCGTTGACATTCCGACGTTTTCGTACCAGTTCTCGTTCGAGCAGAGTTCCGACTGGACGCGGACCTACGCTCCCGGACACGAGCTGAAGGGCTACGCCGAGCACTGCGTCGACAAGTACGGCCTGCGGCCCAAAATCCGGTTCAACACCAAGGTGCTCAGCGCCACATTCGACGACGAATCCGACCTGTGGCACATCGAGACCGACTTCGGTGACCATCTCACCGCGCGCTATCTGGTCAACGCCTGCGGCGTATTGACGACACCGAACCTGCCCGACATCGACGGCGTCGATTCGTTCGGCGGGCAGACCATGCACACCGCGCGGTGGGACCACCGTCAGGATCTGACCGGCAAGCGCGTTGCGATCGTCGGCACGGGTGCGTCGGCCGTCCAGGTAATCCCCGAGATCGCCCCGATCGTCAAGCACCTCAACGTCTTTCAGCGCACGCCGATCTGGTGCTTCCCGAAGGCAGATGCACCGCTATCCCCGGCAGCACGTCGTGCGATGCGCATTCCCGGCGGCAAGGCCGTGCAGCTGACGTTCCCGCTCGCTGCGCAGTACTTCACCGTGAACCCCATGGCCAAGCGCGCACTGAGGTTCGGCAAGGCCTATCTCCGCCGGGACGTCAAGGACCCCGTCGTGCGCGACAGCTCACGCCGCGTTACGCGGTGGGCTGCAAGCGACCCGGCTTTCACAACACGTATCTGGAGACGTTCAATCGCGACAACGTTCGCCTGGTGACCGAGCCGATCGAGAAGATCACCGGCTCAGGGGTGGCGACGACCGACGGCGAGACCCACGAAGTCGACGTGCTGATTCTGGCGACGGGGTTCAAGGTGCTGGACCCCGACGAGATGCTGACCTATCGCGTCAGCGGGCCGGGGGGCGAGTCACTCGACCCAGTTCTGGGACGACCATCGGCTGCAGGCCTACGAGGGCGTCAGCATCCCGGGCTTCCCGAACTTCTTCATGGTGTTCGGGCCCTACGGCTACGTCGGCTCGTCGTACTTCGCGCTCATCGAGTCGCAGAGCCACCACATCGTCCGCTGCCTGAAGCACGCGCGACGCCGCGGAGCCACCCGGGTCGAGGTGACCCAGGAGGCGAACGACCGCTACTTCGCCGAGATGATGCGCAAGCGGCACCGCCAGATTTTCTGGCAGGACAGCTGCTCGCTGGCCAACAGCTACTACTTCGACAAGAACGGCGACGTGCCGCTGCGCCCGGCCACCACGCTGGAGGCGTACTGGCGCAGCCGTCGCTACCCGATGAGCGACTACAGGTTCTCGGCCTAGCCCCAGAGGGCGGACAGACGGCCGCGAAATCAGGTTCCAGCACGCGAAATCGTCGAAAAACGTACCGGAACCTGATTTCGACGCGAGTTGCTTAGC
This sequence comes from uncultured Actinomycetota bacterium, assembly GCA_963800125.1. GTDB lineage: Bacteria > Actinomycetota > Actinomycetes > Mycobacteriales > Mycobacteriaceae > Mycobacterium. The sequence goes on from CAWDAC010000019.1 coordinate 178,228, forward strand.
GCCAACGCGCGAGGAGACGCAAAAGCCCCCGATCTCGCGGAGAAATGGGGGCGTTTGCGTCTGTTCGCCGAGAGCGCTACACAGCGGACTTCAGGTCGTCGACCTTGTTGAGCTGCTCCCAGGGCAGCTCCACGTCGGTGCGGCCGAAGTGCCCGTAGGCGGCCGTCTGCGCGTAGATCGGACGCAACAGGTCCAGGTCGCGGATGATCGCGCCGGGCCGCAGGTCGAACACGGACGTGATGGCCTTCTCGATCCTGGCCGGGTCCACGGTCTCGGTGTCGAACGTCTCGACGAACAGCCCGACCGGGGCGGCCTTGCCGATCGCATAGGCCACCTGGACCTCCACCCGCTCCGCCAGGCCCGCTGCAACCACGTTCTTTGCCACCCAGCGCATCGCGTACGCCGCGGAACGGTCCACCTTGGACGGATCCTTGCCGGAGAACGCGCCGCCACCGTGACGAGCCCAGCCGCCGTACGTGTCGACGATGATCTTGCGGCCGGTCAGACCGGCGTCGCCCATCGGCCCGCCGAGCACGAACTTCCCGGTCGGGTTGACCAGAAGGCGGTAGTCGGAGGTGTCCATGGAGTCGTGCGCGAGGTCGTCGAGCACGGTGTTGACGACCTTCTCCCGGATGTCCGGGGTCAGCAGGTGGTCGAGGTCGATGTCGTCGGCATGCTGGGCGGACAGCACGACCGTGTCCAGCCGGACCGGGGTGTTGCCGTCGTACTGCACGGTGACCTGGGTTTTGCCGTCCGGCCGCAGGTAGGGCAGCACGCCGTTCTTGCGCACCTCGGTCAGCCTGCGGGCCAGCCGATGGGCCAGCGCAATGGGCAGCGGCATCAGCTCGGGTGTGTCCTTGATGGCGTATCCGAACATCAGCCCCTGGTCGCCGGCGCCCTGCGCGTCCAGCGGGTCGCCCGCGCCCTCGACGCGGGCCTCGTGTGCAGTGTCGACGCCCTGCGCGATGTCGGGCGACTGCGCGCCGATCGCGATGTTGACACCGCACGACGCCCCGTCGAACCCCTTGGTGGACGAGTCGTAGCCGATGTCGAGGATGCGGTCACGGACGATCCTGGGGATGTCGGCGTATGCGGACGTGGTGACCTCACCGGCAACGTGCACCTGGCCGGTCGTCACCATGGTCTCGACGGCGACCCGCGACCGCGGGTCCTGCGCCAGCAGCGCGTCGAGCACCGAGTCGCTGATTGCGTCACAGATCTTGTCGGGGTGCCCTTCCGTCACCGACTCACTGGTAAACAGCCGACCTTTGCTCACGGTGTCATCCTTCCGCTCCAGCTCTCTCAAGCTAATTAGTTAATCAAATTATATCTGTTGCCCTATGTCGCCGCCGCAGCGGCTCCGTGCCCTGTCGCACCCAAGCGCGCACCCCCGGTCGCGCGCAACCCTTACGCGCACGCGGATGCGTGCGCCAGGGTCACCCGCCGCTGTTGTGCAGGAAGGCCACGATCGCGTCCACGATACGGCTGGCCATCAGAGTTTTCGAACCGTGCTCCAGGGCGGCCTCGCTGCCGTCTGCGGCCAGCAACCATCCCTGGTTACTGTCCACCTCGAATGCGCGGTTCTCGCCGACGGCGTTGACCACCAGCAGGTCGCAGCCCTTGCGCGCCAGCTTGGCGCGGGCATGGAACAGCACGTCGCCGTTCGCGTCACCGGTCTCGGCGGCGAACCCTACGATGGCGCGCATGTTGGGCAGCTGGCCGTCCGCGCGCGCCCGGACCGCGCCCGCCAACACGTCGTCGGTGCGGGCCAGCTCGATCGCGGTCGGCTCTGCGGCGCCCTTTTTGATCTTGTTGGCCTCCATGTGCGCGGGCCGGAAGTCGGCAACGGCCGCGGCCATCACGAGCACGTGCGCGTCAGGGGCATGCTTGGACACCGCGTCACGCAGCTGGGCCGCGGAACCGATGTGCACGACATCGACTCCTGCCGGGTCGACGAGTCCGGCGGTGTTGCCTGCGATCAGCGTGACGTCGGCGCCGCGCTGGGCGGCGACCCGGGCCATCGCATAGCCCTGCTTACCCGAGGACCGGTTGCCGATGAAGCGCACTGGGTCGATCGGCTCGCGCGTGCCGCCCGCCGTCACGAGCACCTTGACGCCGGCCAGGTCGTAGTGCAGCGCATCGGAGCGCTCAAGCAGCAGGTGGGCCAGCGTGGTGATCTCCTCGGCCTCGGGCAGCCGTCCGGCGCCGCTGTCGGCCCCGGTGAGTCGGCCGGACGCCGGTTCGAGGACCACTGCGCCGCGACGGCGCAGTGTGGCCACGTTGTCGACGGTGGCGGGGTGGAACCACATCTCGGTGTGCATCGCGGGTGCGAACAACACGGGACATCGGGCCGTCAGCAGGGTCGCGGTCAACAGGTCGTCGGCCCGGCCTGAGACGGCGCGGGCCAGCAGGTCCGCGGTGGCGGGCGCGACGACGACCAGGTCGGCTTCCTGCCCGATGCGGACATGCGGGACCTCGTGGACATCATCGAAAACGCCGGTGTGTACGGGCTGCCCGGACAGCGCTTCGAAGGTGGCGGCGCCGACGAACCGAAGGGCGGACTCGGTGGGTACGACTCGGACCGAGTGGCCCGCCTCGGTGAGCTGACGGACCACGGTGCATGCCTTGTAGGCGGCGATGCCTCCGGCGACGCCGACGATGATCCGCTTGCGCTCCATGCTCACGCACTCTGCTCTTCGCCCGAGAGGCTCATCGGCGCGGAGGCCTAGCCCTCGCCCTCGGTGTGCTCGAGCAGGTCTTCGTGGATCTCGCGCAGCGCGATCGACAGCGGCTTCTCCTGCAGGCCCGGCTCGACCAGCGGGCCGACGTATTCGAGAATCCCGTCGCCGAGCTGGTTGTAGTAGTCGTTGATCTGCCGCGCGCGCTTGGCGGCGTAGATCACCAGCGCGTACTTGCTTGACGCGCGGTCGAGCAACTCGTCGATGGGCGGGTTGGTGATGCCCAGCGGGGTGTCGTAGCCGCTGTGACGGGACGGATCGCGGTCGATGTCGTCAACGGCGGCCAACGGCGCATCGGCGTGCGGGGTGCTCACGAAAAGGGTCTCCTGGCGGTTTGTTTGGAAATGCTTCGGTAGCTTGCGGGCCGCGTCACGTCGTACCCGGCGCTTGGCTTATCCGGGGCCCACCAGCAAGGATACCAATTCGGCGCAGGCAGACTCCAATTGGCTGTTCACGACGACCTCGTCGAAGTCATCCTGAGCAGCCAGTTCGGCGCGGGCGGTGGCCAGGCGGCGAGTCATCGCATCGGGCGTCTCGGTCCCGCGGCCGGTGAGCCTGCTCTCCAGCGCTTCCCAGCTAGGCGGGGCGAGGAACACCGTGATGGCCTCGGGCATCGCGTTCTTGATGGCGCGTGCGCCGGCCAAATCGACCTCGATGAGTACCGGGCGACCCGCCGCTGTGGCGTCGCGCATCGGCTGGGCGGGCGTGCCGGACCGGTGCAGCCCACCGTGGATTTCCGCCCATTCGAGCAGCGCGCCGTCGTCAATCAGCTGCTGAAATCGCTCAGCTGAGACGAACGAGTAGTCGACGCCGTCGATCTCGCCAGGGCGCGGCGCCCTGGTGGTCACGGAAACGCTGAAGTGCAGATCGGGAACCCGTTCGCGCAGGCAGCGGACGACGGTCGACTTCCCGACGGCAGACGGACCGGACAGCACCACGACCGGGGCCTTGACCGAGTCTTCGGCTCCTCGCCCGAGCGGCTCGTCGCTGTCCGGTCCTCCGCCTTCGCTCATTGACCTCCCTTACGAGAAGTCGAACTTCTCCAGCAGCGCCTTCCGCTGACGATCGCCCAGGCCGCGCAGCCGGCGGGTGGGAGCGATCTCGAGCTCGGTCATGATTTCCTGCGCCTTGACCTTGCCGACCTTGGGCAATGCCTCCAGAAGCGCAGAAACCTTCATCTTGCCGAAGACCTCGTTGGTCTCGGCATCCTTCAGCACCTGCTTGAGGTTGGTGCCGCCGCGCTTGAGCCGATCCTTGAGTTCGGCACGTGCTCGACGTGCGGCAGCAGCCTTCTCCAACGCTGCCGCGCGCTGTTCGTCGGTCAACTGGGGAAGGGCCACGGGTTCCTCCGTCTCGTCACCATCACTGTGTTTTGTCTTGACTGTTCATAACACCAGCCAGCGACGACGACCGTACCCACGCAACCTGACGAAAGCGAACCCCACCCCCTGGTTCGGCGGTCAAAAGCCCAGCATGCTCGCCGCCGCCATCTGCGCCCGCTGACGCGGCTCGGAGCCGGGCGATCGGCGGGAAATCAACAGAACTGCCTGCATATCAAGGGTTTTCGGGCGGTTCCACGGGCTTCTGCTGCAAGCCGGCGACACCCGATTCGGGGTCCAGACCCCGCCGCGAACCCTCAAATAAGAAAATTTCGCCTGGTCACCGAGTTTCGGGCGTGTCGTGGCGAGTTCGAGTCGATGCCCTGGTGCCGTCGAGAGCCATCAACTACATTGCGTAGTAGACCGATTTTCGGCACGGGGAGGTTGAATGCAAAAGATTTTGCAGGGCTCCGAGGTCAACCCCACATCCGACGGCGAGGACCGCTTCTTTGCCGGGGTCTTCCTGTGCTTCGGGGTCGCCGTGCTGTGGTGCGCCCGCGACCTGCAGCGCAGGCGGGTGTACCTGAACTTTCTGGCCGCGGCGTTCTTCGTCGGCGGAGTCGGACGACTGCTTTCGGTGATACTCGTCGGCGCGCCGCACCCGTGGTACCTGGCGATGCTGCTGGTCGAGTTGGTGCTACCGCCGGTGCTGGTGATTGCGGCCAAACGGGTCACCGCGCCTGGATGATGTCGGCGCGGTCATGCCAGATACGCCACGGCGTCGCGCATCCGCTCGGCGGCCGCACGCATCGTCGCGACATCGGGTCCTGCGCGCAACAGCTCGCGCGACACCGCGGGCAACAGCTGCCCTGGCTGTGCGCCGCCGAAGCCGCGCAGCGCATCGGGTCGCCCGCCCTGCGCGCCGACGCCCGGCACCAGGACCGGTCCACCGAGGGCGCTGACGTCGGGGGGCGTCGAGAGGGTGGCACCGACGACAACGCCGACCGACCCCGGCTCTGGCGACGCGCCGCGGTTGACGGCCGCCGCGGCGTCGACGATCGACTGCGCCACCGTTCGTCCGTCGGTCTGAGCGCACTGCACGCTTGCGCCCTCGGGGTTGGACGTGGCGGCAAGGACGAACACGCCGCGGCCGTGCGCTGCGGCGCTGTCCAGCAGCGGCTGCAGCGAGCCGAATCCGAGATAGGGCGATGCGGTGACGGCGTCGACGGCCAGCGGGGACTCACCGGCCCACGCGACGGCGTAGGCGGCCATCGTGGAGCCGATGTCACCGCGCTTGGCGTCGGCCAGCACCAGCGCCCCGGTGCCGCGTAGCGCGGCGATGGTGTCTTCCAACACCGAATAACCCGCAGCGCCGTAGGCCTCGAAGAACGCCACCTGGGGTTTGACCACCGCGAAGCCGGCGAACGCCGCCACACAGGTGTCACAGAACTCGCGCAGCCCGCCGACATCGGTCGACAGGCCCCAGGCAGCCAGCAACTCGGGATGGGGGTCGATACCCAGGCAGAGCGGACCGCGCTCCGACACCGAGTCGGCCAATCGGCGACCGAATCCGCCCACCGTTACGGCCCCAGCGCGCTGTGCAGCTCTTGCAGAGACAGCACGCCGATGTCGCCGCGAATGCCTGCCTCGATGCCCTGCACCGCCGCCGAGGCGCCCTGCACCGTGGTCACGCATGGGATGTTCATCGCCACTGCGGCCGAACGGATCTCGTAGCCGTCGATGCGCGGACCGGAATTGCCGTATGGGGTGTTGATCACCATGTCGACATCACCCGCCTTGATGGCGTCCACGGCGGACACGGGCGGACGGTCGGCGCTCGGTTCTTCAAAGTGTTTGCGTACCTCGTCGCACGGAATTCCGTTGCGCCGCAGCATTTCCGCGGTGCCCGCGGTAGCCAGCACCCGGAATCCGAGGTCGGCGAGCCGTTTCACCGGGAACACCATAGACCGTTTGTCCCGGTTCGCCACCGACACGAACACGGTGCCTTCTGCGGGCAGCGAACCGTAGGCTGCGGTCTGGCTCTTGGCGAAGGCGCTGCCGAAGTCGCGGTCGATGCCCATCACCTCGCCGGTCGACTTCATCTCCGGGCCCAGCAGTGAGTCGATGTTGGAGCCGTCGGCCTTGCGGAAGCGGTGGAACGGCAGCACCGCCTCCTTCACCGCGACGGGCGCGTCGCGGTGTGTGGTTCCCCCGTCCCCGGTTGCTGCCAGCACACCCTCCTCGCGCAGCTGGGCGATGCTGGCGCCCAGCATGATTCGGGCACACGCCTTGGCCAGCGGCACCGCGGTGGCCTTGGAGACGAACGGCACGGTGCGGCTGGCGCGCGGATTGGCCTCCAGCACGTAGAGCACGTCGTCCTTGAGCGCGTACTGCACGTTGAGCAGACCGACCACGCCGATGCCGTGGGCGATGGCCTCGGTGGCCCGGCGGACCGACTCGATGTCGCTGCGGCCCAACGTCACCGGCGGCAGCGCGCACGCCGAGTCGCCGGAGTGGATGCCGGCCTCCTCGATGTGCTCCATGATCCCGCCGATGTACACCTCGGTGCCGTCGCACAGCGCGTCGACGTCGATCTCGATGGCGTCCTCCAGAAACCGGTCGACCAGCACCGGGTGCTCGGGCGACAGTTCGGTGGCGCGGGTGATGTAGCCCTGCAGGGTCTGCTCGTCGTACACGATCTCCATGCCGCGCCCGCCCAGCACGTAGGACGGCCGAACCAGCACGGGATAGCCGATCTCGGCGGCGATGCGGCGGGCCTGCTCGAAGCTGGTGGCGGTGCCGAACCGCGGCGCGGGCAGGCCCGCGTTGTTCAGCAATTCGCCGAACGCGCCGCGGTCCTCTGCCAGGTCGATGGCCTTCGGGCTGGTGCCGACGATCGGCACGCCTGCATCGGCGAGCCGCTGCGCCAGGCCAAGTGGCGTCTGCCCGCCGAGCTGCACGATGACGCCTGCTACGCCGGGACCGCCTGCACCGGAAGCGGACTCGGCGTAGTACACCTCGAGCACATCCTCGAAGGTCAACGGTTCGAAGTACAGCCGGTCGGCGGTGTCGTAGTCCGTGGACACCGTCTCGGGGTTGCAGTTGATCATCACGGTCTCGAAACCCGCGTCCGAGAGCGTGGTCGCTGCGTGCACACAGCTGTAGTCGAACTCGATGCCCTGGCCGATCCGGTTCGGTCCGGAGCCCAGGATGAGCACCTTGGGTCTCTCGGTCTGCGGCGCGACCTCGGTCTCGGCGGCGGGGTCGAGCTCGTAGCTGCTGTAGTGATACGGCGTCTTGGCCTCGAACTCTGCCGCGCAGGTGTCGACGGTCTTGTACACCGGATGGATTCCGAGTCGCTGACGTAGCGCCCGGACGCCGACCTCGCCGGCCAGTTCCGGTCGCAGCGCGGCGATCTGGCGGTCCGAGAGACCGCTGTGCTTGCTGCGCCGCAGCAGCTCTTCGTCGAGCACCGGCGCGTCGATCAGCTCGGAGCGCAGCGCCACCAGCCCGCCGATCTGCTCGACGAACCACGGGTCGACGCAGGAGGCCGCAGCGACTTCGTCGACGGTTGCGCCGAGCCTCAGGGCCAGCTCGATTTCGTAGAGCCGTCCGTCGGTTGGGGTCTCGAGCCGGCCCAGCAGCTCCTGCTTACTCACGTCGGGGTCCGCCGCCGTCCAGAAGCCGGCACGACCGGTTTCCAGTGATCGCATCACCTTGCCCAGCGCCTCGATGAAGTTGCGGCCCAACGACATCGCCTCGCCGACAGACTTCATCGTGGTGGTCAGCGTGGGGTCGGCGCCCGGGAACTTCTCGAACGCGAACCGCGGCGCCTTGACGACGACGTAGTCCAGCGTGGGTTCGAAGCAGGCCGGTGTTTCCTTGGTGATGTCGTTGACGATCTCGTCGAGGGTGTAGCCGATTGCAAGCTTGGCGGCGATCTTGGCGATCGGGAAGCCGGTGGCCTTGGAGGCCAGCGCCGAGGACCGCGACACCCGCGGATTCATCTCGATCACAATCAGCCTGCCGTCGGTGGGATTGACCGCAAACTGGATGTTGCATCCACCGGTGTCGACGCCGACTTCGCGCAGGATGGCGATGCCGAGGTCGCGCATGCGCTGGTACTCACGGTCGGTCAGCGTCATCGCAGGCGCGACGGTGACCGAGTCGCCGGTGTGCACACCCATCGGGTCGACGTTCTCGATCGAGCACACCACCACCACGTTGTCGTGGCCGTCGCGCATCAGCTCGAGCTCGAATTCCTTCCAGCCGTAGATGGATTCCTCGATCAGCACGTTTGCCGACGGCGATGCGGCAAGGCCGTCACCGGCCATCCGGTCGACATCTTCCGCGGAGTACGCCATGCCCGAGCCGAGCCCACCCATGGTGAACGACGGGCGAACCACCACCGGCAGGCCGAGCTCCGCGACGGTTTCGCGAACTTCGTCCATGGTGAAACACACCCGGGAGCGAGCGGATTCGCCGCCCACCTTGGCGACGATGTCCTTGAACCGCTGACGGTCCTCGCCTCGCTGGATCGCTTCGAAATCAGCGCCGATCAGTTCGACGCCGTAGCGGTCGAGGACCCCGCTCTCGTAGAGCGCTACGGCCGTGTTCAGCGCGGTCTGCCCGCCTAGGGTGGCCAACAATGCGTCGATCTTGTTGCCGCGCTCCGCTTGTTGGGCGATCACCCGCTCGACGAATGCCGGGGTGATCGGCTCGACATAGGTGTGGTCGGCGAACTCCGGGTCCGTCATGATCGTCGCCGGGTTGGAGTTGACCAGGCTGACCTGCAGCCCATCGGCGCGCAGCACCCGGCAGGCCTGAGTGCCCGAGTAGTCGAACTCGCAGGCCTGTCCGATCACGATCGGCCCGGAGCCGATCACCAGCACGTGGCGCAGGTCGGTGCGACGCGGCATCTAGCGCTCCTCCCCGCGAACGTGTGCGATGTGCACCGGCCGCCGCGAGTGTGCGGTTTCGGTCGCAACGCGCCGGTGAGCTGTACGAATTGGCACAATCGCGCCGTATACCTGACGAGCGTGCGCGTTTGCAGAGATTTTGCGGCGTGTCGTGGTGCAGACACGCTCCCCCGCACGCGGGAGGTACCCCCAGGTCGCGGCAGAAGGCGGCATCTAGCGCACTCCCCTCGCAGGCTGGGGGCCCACCCCCGACAGCAGGTCGACGAACTGGTCGAAGAGGTACTCCGCGTCGTGCGGCCCGGCCGCCGCCTCGGGATGGTACTGCACCGAGAAGGCGCGTCCGTCAACGAGTTTGATGCCTTCCACCACCCCGTCGTTGGCGCAGGTGTGACTCACCTCAGCGGTGCCGAACGGAGTGTCGAAGCGCTCACCCGCTTCACCTTCCAACGCGAAGCCGTGGTTCTGCGCGGTGACGGCGACCCGACCAGTGGCATGGTCGATGACCGGGACGTTGATGCCGCGGTGCCCGAACACCATCTTGTACGTCGAGCGGCCCAGCGCGCGGCCGAGGATCTGGTTGCCGAAACAGATGCCGAACAACGGGATGCCGGCGCCTAGCACCTCACGGGTGACGCGGACGATGTGGTCCGCGGTGGCCGGGTCACCGGGTCCATTGGACAGGAACACACCGTCGGGCTTCAGGTCGGCGATCTGGTCGAAGGTCGCCGACGACGGCAGCACGTGGCTGCGGATGCCGCGGCGGGCGAAGTTGCGTGGAGTGTTGGTCTTGATGCCCAGATCGATCGCTGCGACGGTGAACCGTTGCGGCCCATCGGGTTCGACGACGTAGGTGCTGTCGGTACTCACTTGGCCGGCCAGGTCGGCACCGAGCATCGACCGCTGGCTGCGAACGCGTGCCAACAGCTCATCGGGGTCGGCCAGCGCATCGCCGGAGAACACCCCGGCCTTCATCGACCCGAGGCTGCGGAGGTGGCGCACCACGGCGCGGGTGTCGATGCCTGCGATGCCGACGATGCCCTGCCGAACGAGTTCGTCCTCGAGCGTTCCGCTCGCCCGCCAGTTGGACGCCCGCGGCGACGGGTCGCGGACGGCGTAGCCGGCTACCCAGATCTTGTCGCCACGGCTTTCCGCGTCTTCGTGATTCCAGCCCGTGTTGCCGATCTGCGGGGCCGTGGCTACCACGATCTGGCGGTGATAGCTGGGGTCGGTCAGCGTCTCCTGGTAGCCCGACATACCGGTGGAAAACACCGCTTCCCCAAGCGTCTCGCCGATCGCGCCGAACGTCGTGCCGGTGAAAATGCGACCGTCATCGAGGACCAGCAGTGCTTTTCGCTCTTCGCGACGAGCGCTCATCGGCGCCTTCTGCTCTTCGCGACGAGCGCTCATCGGCGCCTTCTGCTCTTCGCGACGAGCGCTCATCGGCGCCTTACTCACGCCGCCTCCTCCTCGAGCCATCGCGCATACTCCGTGCGGTCGTTGCCGCGGAACCCGGTGTCGATCTCGGTTCCCGACGGCAGCCGCCACCTGATAGCCAGGATGCCGTGATGGGTGAGCGCCTTACCGGCGATGCCGCGCTCGGTGCGGATGGCGGTGATCGCCTCGTCGGGGATCCAGATCGGACGGGCACCACTGCGCTGCAGCATGATGCCCTCGGGATAGCGGGTCAGCACAGCCTTGGTCCGGTAGCCGAGGTCGCCGACCGCGATGCGGTCCTGCCAGCTCGGCGCCAGTGTGCTGCCGACATAGAGACCTTTGGTCGCCGGAACGACGACCGGTCCCACGGTGTCCGGCATCGGCGGCAGTGTCCCGATCAGCACTGCCTGCCGCTCGGCGCGGTGCCGCCAGCCCCGCACCATCGCCCGGACCGCCAGTCCGATCACCACCGCGAGCACCGCGGCCATGATCAGCGAGCCGACGAGCGTTGGGGTATTCATGCCGGGGATTTTCCGTCGCGGGCGGTGACCTTGCCACGTAACAGCGTCAAGGTGACCGCGCCCGGCAGCGTCATCGATTCGTACGGGGTGTTGTCCGACCGGCTGGCCAGCTCGGCTCCGGCGACCGTCCATGTCGCGTCGGGGTCGACGACGGTCAGGTTGGCCGGCTCGCCGATCTCGAGCGGCCTGCCGTGGTCGGGCAGTCCCACGATGCGGGCCGGGTTCTCGCTCATCACCCGGGCGACGTCGCGCCAGCTCAGCAGCCCGGGCAGCACCATCGTCTCGACCACCACCGACAGCGCCGTCTGCAGGCCCAGCATGCCGGGCCGCGCCACGGCGAACTCGCACATCTTCTCGTGTTCGGCGTGCGGGGCGTGGTCGGTTGCCACGCAGTCGATCACGCCGTCGACCAGAGCCTGCCGCAGCGCCTCGGCGTCGGTGGATTCGCGCAGCGGCGGGTTGACGCGGTTACGGCCGTCGTAGGTTGCCAACCTGGTGTCATCGAGCATCAGGTGGTGCGGGGTCACCTCGGCGGTGATCGAAATGCCTTGTGATTTAGCCCATCTGAGAATCTCAACGGTGCCCGCGGTCGAGGCGTGGCAGATGTGTACTCGGGCGCCGGCGTCGCGGGCCAGCAGCGCGTCGCGAGCCACAATGGACTCCTCTGCGGCGCGGGGCCAGCCGGACAAGCCCAACCGGGCGGCGTTGGGGCCTTCGTGCGCGACGGCCCCGACGGTCAGCCGCGGCTCCTCGGCGTGCTGGGCGATCAGCACACCGAGTCCGGTGGCGTACTCCAACGCACGACGCATCACCAACGGGTCATGCACGCAGATGCCGTCGTCGGAGAACATTCGCACCTGGGCCGCGCCCGCGGCCATCATTCCCATCTCGGTGAGCTGGGTTCCGGCCAGGCCCATGGTGACCGCCCCGACCGGATGCACGTCGACCAGGCCGACTTGCTGGCCGCGGTGCCACACGTGGTCGGTGACCACCGGGCTGTCTGCGACCGGGTTGGTGTTGGCCATCGCGAAGACTGCGGTGAAACCGCCCAACGCTGCTGCGGCCGAGCCGGTTTCAATGTCTTCGGCGTACTCGCGGCCAGGCTCGCGCAGGTGGGTGTGCAGGTCGACAAAGCCCGGCAGCAGGATCTGGCCGGTGGCGTCGATCACGTCTGCTGCTTCCGGGATCGACAAGTCGGAACCGATGTCGGTGATCTGGCCGTCGTCAACCAGCACGTCGACCCGGTCACCTTCGCCGTAGCGCCGCACCCCACGAATCAAGGTGCTCATGCCTCGGCTCCCACTCGCTCCGGTCCTCGCTTCGCTGCGATCCTCACTCGCGCTCGCCTTCGGGTGCTCATGCGCTGATCGCCTCCTGATCGGCGCCCACCAGCAGGTGGAACAGAACCGCCATCCTGATATGCACACCATTGGAAACCTGTTGCAGCACAGCCGATTGCGTCGAATCCGCGACGGACGACGAGATCTCCATACCACGCAGCATGGGTCCGGGGTGTAGCACCACCGCGTTGCCGGGCAGCATCGCCTGCCGCTTCTCCGACAGTCCGTACAGCACCGAGTACTCCCGGGCCGACGGGAAGAATCCCCCCGTCATCCGCTCGGCCTGCACCCGCAGCATCAGCACCGCGTCGGCGACGGGCAGCTCGGCATCCAGGTCGTGCGACACCGTCACCGGCCAGTCCGCCACCCCGACCGGCAGCAGCGTCGGCGGCGCCACCAGCACCACCTCGGCGCCCAGCGTGTCCAGGAGTACGACATTGGACCGGGCCACCCGGCTGTGCAGGATGTCGCCGACGATCACCACCCGCTTGCCTTCGATGCCACCGAGCCGCTGTCGGATGGTCAGCGCGTCGAGCAGTGCCTGGGTCGGATGTTCGTGGGTGCCGTCGCCCGCGTTGATCACCGACGGGCCGCCGTCCTCGGTGGCCGTCCACTCCGCGAGCTGCTGCGCCGCCCCGGACGCGGAGTGGCGGATGATCAGCGCGTCGGCTCCCGCCGCGCGCAGCGTCAGCGCGGTGTCGCGCAGCGACTCACCCTTGGCCACCGACGACCCGGATGCGCTGACGTTGATGACGTCGGCGCTCATCCACTTGCCTGCCACCTCGAACGACACCCGGGTGCGGGTGGAGTTCTCGTAGAACATCGTGATGACGGTGCGGCCGCGCAGCGTCGGCAGCTTCTTGACCTCTCGGCCGAGCAGCGCCTCGCTGAACCGGTCGGCGTCGTCGAGGATCGCGGTGGCCTCGTCGCGCGTCAGATCGGACGCCGAGAGCAGGTGCCGTGGACTCATCGAACAGGACCTCCATGCGAAGCGATCGTCACGCCGTCGTGTCCGTCGTGCTCGGTCAGCCGCACCTTGACATTGTCGCTGCGCGAGGTCGGCACGTTCTTGCCCACGTAGTCGGCCCGCAGCGGGAGTTCGCGGTGGCCCCGGTCGACGAACACCGCCAGCTGGACCGCGCGCGGCCGGCCGACATCGCGCAGTGCGTCGAGCGCGGCACGCACCGTGCGGCCGGAATAGAGCACGTCGTCGACCAGGACCACCACCGTGCCGTCGATGCCGCCGTCCGGGATCGAGGTCTCCTCGAGCGGCCGTGGCGGCTTGATGTTGAGGTCGTCCCGGTAGAGCGTGATGTCCAAGGCGCCGTGCGGGACGGCGACACCGGCGAATTCCCGGATCTTCTCGGCGAGGCGGGCGGCCAACGCGACGCCTCGGGTCGGAATGCCGAGGAGTACGACGCGGGGCGCGTCGGCACCGTCAAGCGCGGTCTTCTCGATGATTTCGTGGGCGATGCGGGAAACGGTCCGGCCGACGTCCGCCGCGGACATCAATTCCCGGTCGGTGCCTGAAGAGTCGGTGGCGCCCAAAGCGACCCTGACCTCCTTCTCCGCCTCTCGGGACGGATCGTTAAAGGACGTCGAACTGCGGGGAGCTTAGCACCAGACATGCCAAAGGATGTCAGCGACATCCTTTGGAACGCAGACGGACGGACTACACGTTCGGCGAGCCGACCGTCACCGCATACATCTTGCCCTCGGCGTAGTCGGTGACGTAGACGGTCCCGTTGGCGCCGACCGTGATATAGCGGCTGGACGCCGGCACGGAGAACATCGGATACCAGTCGTCCAGAAGGATGTAGATGCCGTCGCGGCCAGCGGTGGACTGGTCGGTGGTGAAGCTCCCGAGCGAGCTGGTTCGTGGCCGTATTGATCACGGTGACGGTCTTGCCGTCCCCGCTCGTGACGTAGAGACTGCTTCCGCTTGCGGCGAGATCGTGTGCACCCAGCGGGACAATGATTCTCGCGATCTCCTTGTTGAAGTTGGCGCTTGTCGGATCGGTGTCGATGACCGCCACTCCGCTGTAGCCGCCGGTCAGCATCCAGCTCAGGCCCTGCGCATCGGTGAAGAAGCTTCCATTGCTTTGGCCGCCGACACCGCGTTCGGCGATCGTGGCACCAAAGGTGACATACGCCCGCTTTCCGTCGGGGCTCACCGCCACATTGCCCACGCTGTTGACGTACTCGTTGCGGAGTAGTTCGGAGTTCCAGGCAGGGCCAACAGCGATGGCGGTAGCCGTCATGGTAGACGTGTTGATCACCGTGAGCCCGTTGGGAGGTGGTGCCGTAGAGCCGCGTTCCGTCCGGGCTGATCTTCAAATCGTGGAAGGTGCCCAGCGCGTCCGCACGGATGAAGGAATTGGTGTCATTGGTGGTGTCGATCACCGTGATCCGGCCGTCGGTTGCGTTCACGTAGAGGCGGTTGCCACTCGCCGCCACCTCGGTCACCCGATTCGGATACGCGATGACGGTTCCCCTCCTCCGGGTTGATGTATGAGCCGGGCAGGACATTGATCGGGATGGGGGGGCCAATGACGGTGTTGGTGCTGGCGTTGATCACCGACACGGTGTTGGACAACGAGTTGCTCACATAGACCGGTTGCGTTGCGGATCCGGGTTGGCCGCCACGCTCAGCGGACCCGCCCCGACATCGAGGGTTTTCACGAATTGGTTTGTCGCGGTGTCGATTACGGTGACGTTGTTGCTGTCGTAGTTGATGACGTAGGCAAAGCCGGCGCAGGGCGACCGCGCCGCTCGGGCCCGCTTCCCGCGGTGACCGGCTGTTGGTGATCGACGTCGTCGGTGGCAGCGTCTGCGCCACCTGAACCGTCACTGACGTTTGCACAGTTGCGATGCCGTCGCTGATCGAAACGCCGAAGGTGTCGTAATCCAGCCCAGACGTCCCAGCGGCCTGGTCGCGCGCCGCCTGACTCGGTGTGTAGGTGAAAGAGCCGGTCTGCTGATCGAAGCTCACTGTGCCGCCCCGGCTCGGAGGAGAAGCGAGCGTGTAGGACAAAGCATCGCCATCGCGATCCTCCACATTCATTCGGCCCGTGACGTTTCCGCTTACCGGGTCCGGTCCACCCGGAATGGTCTTGCCCGGCACCAGGGTGCCTGGTTGGTCGGCTTGGCGATGGTCAGTATCCGCACCGTTCTATCGAAGAGGTCGGTGACATAGACCTGACGCCCGTCGGGGCTGACCGCGATGGAGTGCAGGTCCGCCTCCGGTGCAGCGTCGACCGAGACAGCAGTACCGATCACCTGGTTGGAGCGGGTACTGATCACCGACACGGTGTCATTCGCGTTGGCTACATAGAGGACGGAGCCGTCGGGGCTCAGAGCGATTCCATTCGGCTGCGTACCTACCGGGATTGTGGCTACCAGCGGTGTCTGGGCTGTCGGGTTGAGCACCTGGACCGTGCTGCTGCCGTAGTTGGACACGTAGATCCGCGTCCCGTCGGCACTGGCCGCGATGGCAACCGGATTCGTGCCTGCCGTCAGTGTGGAGATGACCGCCGGCGTCGCCGCCGAGGTGTCCAGAACGGTTACGGTGCCCGAGGCCCAGTTGGCCACATAGCCGCGCGTGCCGTCGCCGTTGAGTGTGATTCCTCGCGGCGAACTGCCAACGCTCACGGTGGGATCGAGAGTGTAGGTGTTGGCGGTGACGTTGGCGTTGATCACCGCCACCCGGTTGGTGCCGGTCATCGTCACGAACACGCGCTGACCGTCCGGCGCCACCGCAATCCCGTAAACCGCCCGCCGCCATTGAGTGAGACGGTGGTGATCACTTGATTGGTGGCGGTGTTGATCACCGTAACGCCGTTGTTGCCTGCAACATACGCACGGTCGCTGCCCGTGGGGCCCATCGCGATCGCCGTCGGCGAGTCAACGACATTGATCGTCACCGGCGCCACGGTGGGATTGGACCGGTCGATGACCGATACGGTGTCAGATAGTTGATTGGCCACGTAGACCTTCGTCTGCGACACCCCCACGCCTGTCGGGCTGGTGCCGACCTGCGCGCTCGACGTCAGCCCCGAAAGCACCGCCGGAGACACCGTCACCGTCACGGGCTTACTGGAGGAGGCGAGACCGTCACACGGTCACGTAGAAGGTGTCCTGCATCGGAGTCTGTGCGGCTGAGAGCCGAGCAGCCTGCATCGGCGTGTACCTGAACGCGCCAGATGTATCTACTGACGCGGTGCCGTAGGAGCCCTGAGTGCTAACCGAGTAGGTCACCGGATCGCCCTGCGGGTCTTCAACTCGAAGTTGCCCGAGGACCCGACCAGTGGCGGCATCGGTGCTGATGATCCCCGGTTCGAAAATCACGGGCGCGGTGTTGACTCGCTGCGCCGGTGAAATCGGCACCGAGAACGTTACGGAGTCCGATGCCAGTCCGATCGCTCGCGACGACAGTGATGGTCGCGAACGCCCGCCCTGGGAGGCGAAGGCAGCAGCGCGCGCCGCCACGGTCGGCGTATAGGTGTACGTCGATCCCGCCACGGTGACGGTTCCACTGGCCGGCTGCACCGGAACGCTGTAGGTCAGCTTGTCATTGTCGGCGTCAGTGAAGTTCAACGAACCCGAGACCGCGCCGTACGAGTCGACGCTGTCCACCGACGGAATGCCATCCACCGGCCCCCGGTTGGGCGGAAGAACCGGCACTGAGAAGGTCACCGGCATGAAAAGCTCACCGTCGCTCGCCACTACGGTGATGTCGATTTCATCGGGGCCCTGCGAAATCGCGGCCGCGTCGCGGGCGGCCTGGTTCGGCGTGAACGTGTAGGTCGAGCCGACGAGTGCCACAGTGCCGCTGGACGGTTGAGCCGGCACGCTAGGTCATCGGATCGTTTTCGAGGTCTGTGAATTTGAGCAAGCCCGATACCTCTCCGGTGAGCCGGTTCGGTGTCCCAACCGAGGGGGTGCCCGCCTGCGGCGGCCTATTGCCGACCGGCGTCGGCAGCACCGGAACGGTGACAATGGCGTCCTTAGAGCCCCCGAAGTCATCAGAAGCATGCACGGTGAAGGTCACGAAATCCGCTGTCGAGGTCAGAGCGGCCGCATCGCGCGCGGCTTGGCTGGGCGTGAAGGTGTAGGTGCCGGTCGGTGTGAACGTGACCGTTCCGGTGAGCTTCCGAAACACCGCTCGCGGTGTAACGGAGCGGGTCTTGGTCGGGATCGTCGATATTGAGCTCCCCGGCGACCGCCCCGGTGACCGAATCTTGTGTGCCTGGGTCCGGCTCGCGGTGGCGATTGGCGCGATGTTTCCATGCGCGAGACCTACCACGCGGACGGTGTGGTCGACGGCATCGGTGATGAGGACGCGGCCGTCGGAGCCGAACGCCACGACATGCCCGCCGCTTGGCGTCGTGTTGGCATCGAGCAGATGCTGGGCACCGATGACCGTGTTGGTCTTGGCGTCGATGATCTCGATGTTGTCGTCGGTTCGCGCGACGACCACCATCGAGCCATCTGGGCTCACGGCCAGCGAGGTCGGCGAACTGCCGACGTTGATCGTGGTGACGCTGTTGTTGGCCGCAGTGTTGATCACCGACACACTGCTGCTGCCGCTGTTGGCGACGTAAACGTTCGTACCCGCAACGGCCACGTCCTGCGGCGCGGATCCGACCGCAACCGTCGATATCACCTTTTTGGTCGAGGTGTTGATCACCGAGACCGCACCTCCACCAGTGATGGTGCGATGAGTGACATAGGCACGGCTGCCGTCGGCGCTGAACGCCACCGCAGTGGGCGCGGAGTTTCCGGAGCCGAGGAGGATCGTGGTGACCTTGTTGTTTTGGGCGGGCTCGATCAGCGACACAAAGTTACTTCCGTTGTTGGCCACGAGGACCTGTGTGCCCGAGGCGTTGACCGCCACATCCTGCGGTAACGAGCCGACGCGGATGGCCGAGCCGACCACCGTGTTGGTATCGGTGTTGATCACCGTGACGGTGCCGCTGGCGCGGTTTGCAACAAAGGCGCGTGCGGCGGTCGGGCTGATCGCCACGGCCGACGGCTGGCTACCCACGGTGATGGTCTTGACGACAGCGCCCGTTACGGCGTTGATCACCGTCACGGTGTTTGCGTTGGTGCCCTGGTTGGTCACGTATGCGTAGATGTTCGGGGCGGTGCCGTTGACCGCGATCCCGGTCGGGCTGGTCAGCGCAGGTTGACCTGCGACCGGAATCGATGTCTGGTCCGACAGGACCGCGGGCATGACCGGGAACGTCACCGTGGCGGCCGGCTGGCCGCTCATGGCGACGGTGAAGCTGTCGTAGTCGGGCTGCGTTGTCAGCCCGGCACGCAGGCGGGCGGCCACCGTCGGCGTGTAGGTATAGGTGTCCCCGGTGACGGTCACCTTTCCACTCGTCGGTTGGCCGGTGACGGTGTAGCCATTCAACGACCCGGTGATCACACCGGTGTCCTGATTGAGCGTGCCGACCGTCGGAGGGCCGGTCGCGGC
>CAWDAC010000020.1:0-25290 GCA_963800125.1 uncultured Actinomycetota bacterium
GACAAGCGCCGCCTGGTGCCATAGACCGTTAGCCACTTTCTCTTCAGCCTCTCATTTTTTGATTTCTATCTGCGACGGGCAGGGACTCGACACCTTTCCGCTGATGCCCGAACAGTCCTGCAGCCGCCCGACGGCCTTGGTGCCCCACCAATTGCACCCGGCACCGTCTTAGATCGGTGTCCAAGAGGACAACGTGGCGACAGTCACTGACATTTGGACACACCACCGAGCCCCTTTACAACGATCCAAGTTAGAACGTCGCCCGGCGGGCACATCGCAGGCTGCGCCCGGATAGGTGTTCACCCGCCAGGTGCCGCCGACATTGTTTCCCCGCTCGACCACGAGGAAGTCGGCTTACCCAACCTTTTGAAGTGTGATCGCGGCGCCGAGCCCGGAGAATCCGGCCCCGATGATCAGCACGCCGACATCGTGAAGCCGGGTGGATTCGCTTTCATCTGACAGCCGTTTCTGTGTTCGTCGAGTACGGCGTCGTGAAAATACCAGCAGCAGTGGACTTTTCGATGTACGGCTTGAGGTGTTCGTCCAGCATGGTGCGCAATCTGGCATGCAACACCTTTTGCAATAGCGCGCCGGTGCCGGCGATCTTGGGCCGAAAGCGGATGGACCAGTGCAACTCGGTCTGCGCGCCGGATTGCGTCAGCGTGATCTCGCCCTGGTGACAGGTAAGCGGTGACCCTTCAATGACGCGGTAGCGCAGGCGTTGCTGCGGGCTCGTGGCAATCACTTGCTCCACGACCTGTCCGACTCCGCGTGGGCCCTGCATCAGGCGTTCGGAACCGGCGCCGTGGCGCTGTATCCAGCCTTCCCTGCGCATGGTGACCGGGTCGAAACCGATCCACTGGGCCATGTTGTCTTGATCGGTGATCGCTTCCCACACTTTGTCGGCCGGTGCGTTGACCTTAATCCGGTGTTCGATCCGGCTCGTGTCCGGATCTGGGCGCTTGCGTAAGGGTCGTGGCTCGAAGCCGAAGATCCGGTCGGCCAGTCCAGGCGTCGTCCGCAGGATCTCCACCGAAAAGCCATGCGGATCATTGACGTAGACCACCGAGCCCGCGCCGGGTAGGTGAACGGGTCGGTAATTGGGCTTTGCGCCGAACGCTTCGGCACGTCGATAGACCGCATTGAAGTCGACCTTGCGGCGCGCCCCGAACGCTATGTTCAGAATGCCCTGGTCTGACAGGCGGTAGTCATGAGGCCGCGGCCTTCCAGCGGGATCGAGGTACTGCACCACCTCGATCAGCACTTCACCGCCGTCGAACAGCCTGCTCTCTGTCGTGGCACCCGCCAGTCCCCACAATGCCTCGTGCTCTGGCGTATGAAGGGCCACGGTGCTGGCCTTGAGGCCGATACCCGCGCCGAAAAATGCTGCGGCATCTAACAACTGGGGAACCGATAACGTCACCGAACGGATCGCCGACGGGCAATCGACGCGCCCGCGCCGGTTGAATTGCGGCAGCGGGTCGTCTTCCATGATTTCGACGTAAACGCCGTCGGGATTGCGGACGCAGGCACGCCGCCCGCCCCGCTCGCCCAATGGCTTAGTCAGCGGCTGACTGCCAAGTCCGGCAAGCTTTTTCAGTGTGGCGTCGAAGTCTTCGACCCAGATTCCGATGCGGGTGTAGCCGATATCGCAGGGCCGGAAATCCGCTGGCATCAGTTTGGCCATCGGGCGATCGAATTGGAACAGTTCGAGTTGAAACCAAGTGTTTCGGCCCAGCAGCCACCAGCAGGTCGAGGCCGCGCGGGGTAGGCCCTGCACATTGGCCGCCAGTGGGCCTCGCATCAACGCGCGACTGCCGCCGGCCGGCAGCAGGCCGAAGCCTTCGCGAAACCAACGTTCGGTGAGTCGCAAATCGACCACCGAGAAAGCGATCTGATTGAGCGGCGGCGCGAAGCCGTCGGTTCTTGAGGCCATCTCGGTTGTCATCCCTCGGTGCTGTAGGCGGACTGCGGAGCGCTCTCGAGCCCGGCGAGGAAGTCGAGCAACGCCGCGTTGACTTCCTCTGGTCGCTCGACGGGAAGCCAATGGCCGGCACCGTCGAGTACCACGTTGCCTCGCAAGTTGGCTGCGTTCTGCTCCACTTTGGAAACGGCATCCGCGAGAAGCACGTTCATGGGATCCAGACTTCCGATCATGAAGTGGGACGGCTGCATGATCTTGCTGCCCACGAGGTGACGGGTTAGCTCGATGCCGCGGTCGATGCTGCGATACCAGTTGATCGGACCGCGGAACCCGTCGCGGTAGTCCTCGCAGTACTGGTCGAGATCATCTTCGGTGAGCCAGCTCGGGAGCGGATCAGGGTCGACCAAGCCGTCGAGCATCTTTGAGCTGGCCGGTTTGGGACGCATGAAGCCAAATTCCGGCGCGTCACCGCTGACGGAGTAGTACAGCATGCGAATCGACCTGCGCACGTCGGCATCCAGTTCGGCCTCGGCGACACCGGGCTGCTGAAAGTAGACGGTGTAGACGAAGTTGTCGCCGAAATTTTCCTGGCGCGTCAGGGCGCCGACGGGCGTCCCAACAGTTGGCGGCACGCTCAGCGCGAACACCGCATTGACCCGTTGCGGATACAGCGATGCCATGTACCAACCCACGATCGCGCCCCAGTCGTGCGTGACCAGCGTGAACGTCTCATGTCCCAGTGCGTCGGCGATGCCGACCGCATCTGCAGACAGCGTGACCGAGTCGTACGCCTGAGGATCTGCCGGTTTGTCGCTGCCGCCATAGCCTCGTTGATCGGGAACAGCAACCTGATAGCCGGCAGCGACCAAGTCGTCGATCTGGTTGCGCCACAGGTATCCGCTTTGCGGAAAGCCGTGCAGCAGAAGCAGTAACGGGCCGCTGCCTTCCACGACCACCTTCAGTCTGATGCCGTTGGTTTCGATCATGCGGATATTGCGTTGTTTCATGGTTGCCTCCTTATTGGCGTTTTGTTGGTTCTCGGCGTTCACTGGTGACTCCGATTGGCGATGGGGTGCGCGGCCGCGCGGGACGCGGTGGGCGAAAGGTGGCGGCCCAGGAAATCGAGCTGATCGGCCAGGAGCTGCTGATGTGCGGGCTGGGTGTAGACGTCCACGTGGTCGATGGGGTATTCGCGCAGCTCCGCGCGAACACCGGCTCTGGCGGCCGTTCGACGGGCGGTGGCGAGCGGGGCGACGCGGTCTGCGGTGCCGGCCTGCACCAGCAGCGGGCAGCCGACACGCGGCGCGAACCTGATCGGCCGATTGAACGCCACCTCGAGCGCCGTGCGCGCGCACACCTCGTTGCGCCAGCTCGGGCCCGCGACCTCGGTGTAGGCATGCTCGGCGCCGTCCATCGCGAAGATCGCGCGCGAGCCCGGCTCTCCGACCATGGGCACTAGATGCGGCCTGCGCCGTGTCATCGCCCGCTGCGCATCGCGCAAACCGTTTACGGCCGCGCGCAGCAGCTGACGTGTGCCGACGCTGCGGGCCAGCCGCGCCAGCACCGCGACACCGTCGATAGCAGGCGTCAACGCGACCACCGCCGCGACGCGCCCGTCGTCGGCGGCGAGGCGGACAACGTGACCGCCGGAGTACGAAACGCCCCACAGCACAATGCGTTCCGGGTCGACGTCAGGCAGCCGCCGGGCAGCGGCAATCGCGGCGCGGTAATCCCGGCGCTGGCGTGGGGCCGACACCAGCTGGCGCGGCGACCCGCCCGACCCGCCGAACCCGCGGTAGTCGAACAACAGCCCGTCGAATCCGCCAGCGGCGAAGCCGCGCGCATAGTCCATCAAGGCGCTGGTGTCCCGAGTGCCCGCGAATCCCGGTGCCATCACCACGCACGGCACTCCGCGCGGACCGGCGAACGCATCGCTATTCGCGTCGAAATGCCAAGCGGTGCAACGGTCGCGGCCACTGGTAAAGCTGATCTCGTCCATACCGGTCCTAGTCCGAAGGTGTTTCTTCTGACGCAGAACGTACGGCGCAGGCGCACCGGATGGAATGGATCCATGCACACTTCTAACGGGGAATAGTGTGCGGCAGCACACCGGATTGGCAGGGGGGTCGTGCCACGCTAGCCGCATGGCTTTTGGCGACTACCAGCTCGAGATCTACCTTCACGGCCGTTCCGGTACGACGCCGCTGACGGTCGACCCGCTGGAGCAGGTGGCCGCCGAATTTCGTTATACCCCAGGCCTTCTCCGGCGGTACTCGTCCACGTGCTGCGATCATTTATCGTCGAGATCAAGTAGATCGGACAACCAATGCGACAACTGACGGCACTCGACGCGCTGTTCCTGGCGGGCGAGAACGACCGCACCCAGGGTCACGTGAGCGCATTGGGGGTGTATGACCCGGTCACCGCGTCGGGCCGGCCGCTCGATGCGGCGCTTATTCGCGAGCTGGTGACCGAGCGGATACACCTGCTGGCCCCTTTGCGGTGGCGACTGGCTGGTGTGCCGTTCGGCCTCGACCATCCGTACTGGGTTGACGAAGGCACTGTCGACGTCGACCACCACGTCCGCGACGTCACGCTTACCTCGCCGGGCGATCAGCGCCAGCTGGCCGAGCAGGTAGCTCATCTGATCGCCAGCCACCTGGATCGGGCACGCCCGTTGTGGGAGATGTATGTGATCAACGGGCTACAAGATGGCTCGGTGGCGGTGTTGACGAAGATGCATCACGCCGCGGTGGACGGGGTTTCGGGCGCCGAGGTCATGCGCGTCCTGCTCGACGACGCCGCGACCGGTCGGGAGCTGGAATCGACACCCGGCATACCTACCGAGCGCTTCCCATCCGATGTGGAGATGCTGGGCCGCGGTGTGGTCGGAATGTTGCGCCAGCCTGTTCGGGCGTTGCGCGCCATGCCGACTACGTTGCCGCACCTCGACGACGTACCGACGATCCGCCACCTGCCCGGGGTGAAGGTGATCGCCCGCGGCAGCCGACTGATCACGCGACTCGTGCCCGCCGCGGATGACCGGGCCGGCGCAGCGGGCATCGACCTCGTCGCGCCACGCACCCCATTTTCGACCGGGGTTTCGGCGCATCGTCGCGTCGCGTTCGGGTCGCTGCCCCTTGATGACGTCAAGGCGATCAAGAAAACGTTCGGCTGCACGGTCAACGACGTTGTCGTGGCGCTGTGTGCCGCCGGGCTGCGTTCCTGGCTCGACGAGCGGGGTGAGCTACCGAGCGAACCCCTGCTGGGCGTCATCCCGGTGTCGGTACGGACCCGCGAGCAGATGGGGACCTTCGGCAACCAGGTCTCGGCCATGACCGTCGAGCTGCCCACGAACGTGGCCGACCCCGGGCAGCGGCTGCGCCGGGTCAGCGAGACAATGAGCGCCGCCAAGAAACGGCACCACGCATTGCCGGCATCGCTCATGCGGGACGTCAACGAGGTCACTCCGCCCGCCCTGTTCTCCCACGCAGCGCGAGCAATGTCCCAGATGACCGGGCTGCCGGGTATCAATCAGCCTGTCAACCTGATGATCTCCAACGTCCCAGGTCCTTCGGCACCGGTGTACCTCGCCGGAGCACGGCAGCGGGCGCAGTTCCCGATCTCGGGGGTAAAGGATGGGATCGGCCTGAACATCACGGTGTTTAGCTACGAGGATTCCCTCGAATTCGGCATCGTCGTCGACCGCGAACAGGTCGACGACCCGTGGCCCATCTTCAGCGCCCTGCGGGCCGGTCTGCGCGAGCTTCGTGACCTCGCCAACGTCCACACTTCGGACGCCAACCACAAGCGACGAGTAGCAAGGAGTCGCTGATTCCGGGGGTCAACAAGCTCGGCCCCATGGGGCTGATCTTGAGCGGCTCAGAGGAGCTGAAGCAGGGAGCGCTCGACGCTGCGATCGCATATACCAAGGAGCGCAGGCAGTTTGGCAAGCCGATCAGCGACTTCCAGGGCGTGCAGTTCATGCTGGCCGATATGGCGATGAAGGTCGAGGCCGCCCGGTTGATGGTGATCACCCAAATCTGCGAGGGCACCAACCAGATTCAGCGCGTGGTGATGGCACGCGCACTCCTCGGCTAGGGAAATGAACGGTCTGGGAGTGGTGTGCGGTGGCACACTAAACCCATGACGGCGGCTGCGCCGACCGCGCGAACGTATGAACTGATCGCTGCTATCGCGGATCGACAGGCGCTCGAGGCCGACGAGACCGTCGCGGCGATGGACGCCGCGGTGATCGAGATCGTGCCAGAGTTTGGCGCCGACGCCGCGATAGCGGCCGAGCTCACCGCTACCAACCGCGGCAACTGGCAGCGATTCCTGGCGGTGGCGCGCCAGGCGCAGTCCCCGCTATCGGACGCGGTTGCGCCTGAGGCGCTGGACGCGGCGCGTACCGTCGTGCGCCGCGGCATCGACCTGGACAGAATCTATGAGGGTTACCGGAGGGGCCATCAGGTCGGGCTCGAGCGCTGGCTGGCCTGCGCATACCAGATCGTCGAGCCTGGGCCCGAGCTGATCGGTGTCACCGAGCTGTCATTGTCGCTGGCCTTCCGCTACATCGACCAGACACTCGGTCGCGTGTTAGCGGAGGCCCAGCGCGAACGCGAAGAGGTCATCGGCGGTGCGCTGGCGCGTCGCACCGAGACCATCCGATTGATCCTCGACGGCGCCCCGATCGACCCCGCCGCCGCGAGCCGCCGCCTCGGCTACGAGCTGGACCGCCGGCATACCGCGGTCGTGGTGTGGGCGGAGTCGACAGTCGCGCCCCACGGCGCGCTCGAGTCGGCTGCGGTGCTGCTCGCCCAGGCTGCGGGATCCCAACGGCCGCTGACCCTTCCGGCGGGAACGACGACGCTGTGGGCGTGGATCGGCACGCCCGGCGAACCGGCCATCGAGGATCTCCGCTCGGCGGTGGGGCGATCACCCGACGATGTGCGCGCCGCCGTCGGTCCGACCCGCCGGGGCATCGAAGGGTTTCGCGCCAGCCACGAGGCCGCGCTGACCGTGCATCGGCTGCTGCTGGGCAATCCCGCAAGCGGTCGTTACGGCTCCTATCGGGAACTTGAGGTCACGGCACTCGCGGCACATGATCCGCGCGCGGCGAGCGAGTTCATCGCGGCGACACTCGGCCCGCTTGCCGAGGACAGCCCCGCTGCGGCCCGACTGCGCGAGACGCTGCGTGTCTACCTCGAGGAGGCCGAAAACGCACCGCGGGCTGCAGCCCGGCTGTACACCCACCGCAACACGGTCCTCAAGCGGATAGCACGCGCGATCGAGCTGCTCGGATATGCGCCCGGCGAGCGTCGGCTCGCCGTCGAACTGGCCCTGGAGCTACGGCGGCACCTCCCTTCGGCGGCTAGCTGAGGTGGCGGCCGTTGCGAAGACTGCAGCGAGAACTTTGGCCGGCCCGGACACGTTTCAAGAGCCGCCCACCGTCTCGCCGGAGGGCAGTTCAGCGCACTCGACATCCCGAATGTGCAACCAGGCAAGACCTATTGGGTCAAGCTGCTGGGCTGCACTTCCAGTCTCTTCGCCGACAGTGCATGCCCGTTGTCGTCCGTGAAGTCCTTCACGACGAGGTAAGCCGCCGACGTGGGTTTGCCCGCCTTCGAGCGACTGTAGTCGCTGAGAGAGAAGGGCATTTCCGATGCCTCGCTGCATCTCGTCGTCCTAACCTCGATGTGGGCCTGGTGAAAGGACGGCGACATGGCGACGACACCCGAGCAGAACGGCGAATTCCCGTCCGAGCGCGTCGCGGGCGGAATGCTCCCGCGCGTCCTCAACACCTTCGACATGGTCGCGATCTTCGTGTCGGTCGTGCTGTTCATCACCAATGCGGCCGTCATCCAGAGCGCGGGGCCCGCGGCGTTCGGCTGGTGGATCATCGGATTCCTGGCCTTCCTGATCCCGGGCGCGATCGTCACCGGACAGCTGGGCCGGATGTTTCCTGGCGAGGGCTCGATCTATTTGTGGACGCAGAAGGCGTTCGGTTCGTTCTGGGGTTTCTTCGCGGGGTTCTGCGCTTGGTGGCCGGGAGTGCTGGTCATGGTCGCGACGGGCACGGTCGTGCTGAGCTACCTGGGCTACGTCTTTCCGTCGACGATCGGCGCGGCCAGCGTGCAGGTGCAGGGCGTGATCATCATCGGCTTCATCGTCCTATCGGCAGTGCTGGCCAACCAGCGGTTCCGGCTGACGCAGAACATCGTCAACGTGGTGTGCGTGCTCTACGCGCTGGCGATCGGGCTCGTCGTCCTCGCCGGCATCGTGCACGTGGCCAGCGGCGCGCCCGCGGCAACCGACCCTACTGACTGGGCGGCGTGGGCCCCGTCGTCCGACACCGGCATCAACCTCGCCAACTGGAGCTTCTTCGGCTTGGTCGTGCTCGCGCTCCTCGGCGTCGAGGTGCCGCTGAACATGGGCGTCGAGATCAAGGATGAGCGCTCGATCACGCGCTACCTGGTGTGGGGATCGCTGGCGGTGATGCTGGCCTACCTGTTGGCGACGTGGGCGGTGATGGTGACTGTCCCGGCCGCCGACGGCGAGTCGGCTCAGGTGACGGCGCTCGCGACGGCCGTCGGCGCGGCGTTGACCGGCTGGCTGGCCAAGCTGGTCGCGATCCTGTTGGCCGCCTTCTTCCTGTTCATCACCGTGGTCTACAACTTCTCCTTCGCCCGGCTGGTCTTCGTGTCCGGACTCGACCAGAAGCTGCCCGCCGCGATGGCGAAAGTGAACAAGCACAAGGTGCCCAGTAACGCGGTCTGGGTGCAGACGGTCATCGCAGCGCTGTTCGCGTTGGTGGCCTTCATCGTGCTGCCGTCGCTCGGCGTCGGTGGCGGTGCGCCGATCGACATCCAGACCAAGGTGTACGACGTGCTTCAGGCCGCGGTGACAGTGATCTGGTGCATCTCGATGGTGGTGTTGTTCGTCGACGTGGTGATCATCATCCGGCGTTTCCTGCCGCGCTACCAGGAGACCCGGCTTGCGCACCCGGCCGTCTTCTACACGTGCGCGGTCGTCGGCGGTCTGTCGGCACTTGTCGCTGTGATCGCGACATTGAGCGGTTCGTGGACGCCGTTGATCTCCAACGATTCTGGCGAAATCACGATCGGCGGCGCGACGATCGCGTACGGCGCGTGGTTCTACCTCGTCGCAGGCATCGCGGCGCTGTCCATGCTCGTCTCGGTGGGCATCTACTGGCTCGGCAACATCACCTCCGCCCGCGCTGCCGGCCGCTAGATCATCTCCTTCTTGGTCATCCAGCGCATGACCGGCCAACCGATGAACACGGGCAGCCAGCAGGTGAGCACCCGGTAAAGCAGCACCGACGGCACAGCGATCCCAGTGGGCACCCCGAACGCCGCGAGACCACCGATCAGCGCGGCTTCGACGGCGCCGACCCCGCCGGGCGTGGGTGCGGCCGAGGCGAGGGTGCCGCCGATCATGGTCACCACCGTGACGGTGACGAACGAGGTGTCGCCGCCAAAGGCTGACACACAGGCCCACAGAGCGAGAGCCCCGCCGAGAGTGGTTGCGGTACAACCGAGCACGATGAGCACCAACCTGCGGGGTTCGCGAGCGAGTTCGGCCAAGTCGCGAAGCACTTCCTTGGCCCGTGGTCCGACCGTCGACGTCAGCCACTTGCGTAGCCTGGGCACGACTACGAACGCGGCGATCACCACTAGAACTAAACCGCCGACCACGTACACGAGCATCCTAGACGGGACGAAGTGAGACAGGTTGGCCGATGCGCCGGCGAAGGCACTGAAGAGGATCAACAAGGTTATGTGGGTAACCACTTGCACCGACTGCTGGAGTGCGACCGCCGTGGCGGCGCGCATGGCTCCGAGCCCACCCTTCTGCAGAAATCGGGCGCTCAGCGCAAGCCCGCCGACGCCCGCCGGCGTGGTGGTGGCGGCAAAAGTGTTGGCCACCTGCATGATTGTCAGATTCCGGAAGCTCACCAGTCCGTCGGCGCAGGCCCACAGCGCCGCGGCCGCGCCGACGTATTTCAGTGCCGACACCGCCAACCCGAGTAGGGCCCACCACCAGTTCGCCGTCCTGAGTTCGGAGATGAACGTGGGCACGGTGCTGATGAATGGAAGCGCGACGTAGACCAGCGCAACGAGCAGCACCATCTGGATGATCTGGTTGCGGTTGAACCGGCTGACTGTCTCGGTCTGGATTTCGTCCGCACCGGTTTGGCGCTTCACCTCGTCACGGGCGGCGGAGATCATCGCGCGGGCATCGGTGACCGAGGCTCGGACACGTTTGGGCACAGCGGTTTTCGTGAGCCTGCGCGATGCCATCAGGACTGCCTCTTTGCCAAAGACGCCCATCGCTGCGCGGACTGCGGTCGCGGGGTCATACAGCGCGCTCGTCGTCACCATCAGTTGTGCGATGTCGGATTGGAGTTGTGCGTCGGTGGCTCCGTACTCGGCGTGGTCGAAACCCCCAAACAGTGCATCGCCGTCGTCGACTGTGATCTTGTTTACGCGCAAGTCGCCATGGGAGATCTGGTGATCGTGTAGCACCCGCAGCGCCCCCCAGATCCGGGCCACCAGTGTCGTCTCAGCGGCATCGTCAAGTGGGGTGCCGCGGGCGGGGGTGTGCGCGTACAACGTCCACCCGCGGTCGAGCGGGGCGAGGGCCAACGGTGAAGTGTTGGCCACCCCGAGATCACCGATGGCGATCGCCATCAGCGCGCGATGCTCGACGACGCGGCGCATCGAGGCCTGAAACGGCGCGGTTTCGCCGCCGCGCAGGGAGAACTTTCGCCAGAGCTGACGCAGCGCACCGCCACTGCGTTGATTCGGGCTGTACAGCTCGAGTTCTGCCGTGGAGCCGTCGGTGCACTCGGCCGAGAGCACCAGCGATCCGCGACCGGTCAGTCGAACCACGGTCAGTTTGGCCACCGTGCATCCCCGTCGGGCCATCGCCCGCACGGCGCCGTCGAGTGGCACCTCCAGGGCTGGGGTGCCGACGACCAATATCACCAACGCGCCGACGAACCAGCCCACCGCCAGACCCAGCAGTGAGCGCGCAGGCACCACGGCACTGACGACGAGGTGGATGGGGACGAAGGCCAGCAGCAGCGCCCACCACCAATGGCGCCACCGCGCGGGCAGCCAGGGACCCGACACCGTGAGCATCGCCGCGAGCATCGCGATCCAGCGTGGGTCGTCGAGGAACTGCGACAGGAAGGTCTTGGGCTGCTCGCCCAACTCGAAGTGCCATTGCGGCGCCGAGACGCCGTCGGGTCTGACGGACAGGGCGAGGACGGCGACGATCCCGGCCGCCGCGTAGGCGCCGAGCAGCTTCCAGTGCCTGCCTACGATCAGGCCGATGAGGATGGCGAACGGCAGTGCCAGGATCGCGACGCCGTAGGCCAGATAGACCAGGTTGGACTGGGTTGGTGTGAGCACACCGACGATGTCGGAGATGGACCGTTCCAGGGCGACCCAGTCATAGCGGGTGATCAGCGAGCTGGTGATGACGGCCGCCAGGAACACCGTCGCGAAGACGAGCCGCAGGATATCGCTGGTGCGCCGGCTCAGAGGTTGCAGCAAGCTGCCCGAAACGGTGACTTCCCGCCCGTCAACTCGCACGCGGACAACTTAACCGGACATGCTCAGCCCGTTACGACATTGCGCAGCGGTTCGCCCCGCTGCAACCGCCCGATGTTGGCAACGATGTCGTCGACACGGCCGGTGAAAGTGTCGCGTGTGACGCCTGAGGAATGGGGCGTCATCAGCAGGTTCGGCAGGCCGGCGAACGGCAGCTCGCTGGGCGGACTGACATCGTCGCCCGAGGGGTACCGGTACCAGACGTCGATCGCCGCGGCCCGGATGATGCCGCCCGCGAGCGCGTCGTACAGCGCGCGCTCCTGCACGAGTGGGCCGCGGCCGACGTTGATCAGCACCCCGTCCGGACCGAGCGCGCGCAATTGTGCATCGCCGATCATCCCAACGGTGTGTTCGTTCAGCGGTGCGGAGACGACGGCGACGTCGCACTCTCGCATCAGCCGGTCCAGTTCACCGGTGTTGCCCGCCCACGCCAGACCGCAGTCCGGCACCCGACCCGAACCTGTCACCGCCGCCCCGCTGCAGCCGAAGGCGCGCAACAGATTCCATGCGCGCTGGCCGATATGGCCGAAGCCGATGAAGCCGATGTGCGCGACGCCAAGTGTGCTGGGCTGGGGTATCGCCGAGTCGTACACCGACGTCGACCATATGTTGCGCCGCAGCTGCCGGTCCTGCGTCAGGAAGTCGCGGCGCAGCATCACCGCTGCCGCGGCGATGTACTCGGCAATGGATTGCTCATGATGAAACGTATTGGCCACCAACGTGCCGGGCGCCAGTGCGTCGAATTCGACCTTGTCGGTGCCTGCGCCCGCTACGTGGATGAGTCGCAGCTTCTCCGCTGCGTCCGCCATCGCTGCGGTGAAGCGGCTTCCGACATACACGTCGGCGTCCCGGAGCTCGTCGGGCGACACACCACCCACCTGCCAGCACACTCGGACGTCGGCAGGCACCCCGGCTTCGAACCGCTCGCGATGCGGAAGAAGATTCGTATCGGCCACAATTATTTTCACGGATCTTCTCCATCAACCCCGTTGCAGCGCTGGGCGTTTGCTGTCGAACGTCCAGCCGGGAATGAGGTACTGCATGGCGACCGTGTCGTCGCGGCCACCGAGTCCTTCCCGTTGATACAGCTCGTGCGCGGCGGCGACCGCTTCCTCGTCCAGTTCGACGCCGAGGCCGGGCGCCTCAGGGACCGTCAGGTAGCCGTCGACGATCGCGTAGGGCTCCTTGGTGATCCGCTGACCGTCTTGCCAGATCCAGTGGGTATCGATGGCGGTGATGGCACCCGGGGCCGCGGCGGCGACGTGGGTGAACATCGCCAGTGACACGTCGAAGTGGTTGTTGGAGTGGGAGCCCCACGTCAATCCCCACGCGTCGCAGAGCTGTGCGACACGCACCGAGCCGGCCATCGTCCAGAAATGCGGATCGGCCAATGGAATGTCGACGGCGCCTGCGCGGATCGCGTGACCCAGCTCGCGCCAGTCGGTGCCGATCATGTTCGTCGCCGTCGGCAGCCCGGTGGCACGCTTGAACTCCGCCATCACCTCACGACCGGAGAAGCCGCCCTCTGGTCCGACCGGGTCTTCGGCGTAGGCAAGCACATCGGTCAGTTCCCGACACGTCTTCACCGCGTCGTCGAGCAGCCAGCCGCCGTTGGGGTCCAACGTGATGCGGGCGTCCGGGAAGCGATCGGCGAGCGCGATCACCGCCTTGGCCTCGTCCGCGGCGGGCAGGACGCCGCCCTTGAGCTTGAAATCGGAGAACCCATACCGCGCCCGGGCCGCCTCGGCCAACCGGACGACGGCCTCGGGCGACAGGGCTTCTTCGTGGCGCAGGCGCATCCAATCGTCGGCCCCGGCGTCCTCGTCGGCCGCCGAGCGGTACGCCAGATCGGTCTTGGTGCGATCGCCGACGAAGAACAGGTACCCGAGAGCCTGAACCCGGTCGCGCTGCCGGCCGTCACCGAGAAGCGCCGCCACCGGCACCTCGAGGTGCTTGCCCAGCAGGTCCAGCATCGCCGACTCGACGGCGGTCACCGCGTGTACGGCTACGCGGAGGTCGAACGTCTGCGCCCCCCGTCCACCGGCGTCGCGGTCAGTGAACGTGCGCCGCATGTCGTTGAGCACGGCGTTGTGGTCGCCGATGCTGCGGCCGGTCACGATCGCGCGGGCATCCTCCAGGGTGCGCTGGATGGGTTCGCCGCCCGGCACCTCGCCGACGCCGGTGTGGCCGTCGGAGTCGGTGAGGAGCACCAGGTTCCGGGTGAAGAAAGGGCCGTGCGCACCACTGAGGTTCAGCAGCATGCTGTCGTGGCCGGCGACCGGAATCACCGTCATCTCGCGGACAACCGGAACAGTCATCGCATTCTCCTGATCTTCATGACGCAAACCATTTGTCGCCGTTGGCCAAGGGCCGGACCACGCGAGACACCTTGTCTCCCAGGGTGCGCAGCGCGTCGACGATCTCGCGCTCGCGGTGCGGGGTCAGTCGCTCGACGGGTACTGAGGCGCTGATGGCGTCCTGCGGTGGGCTGCAGTACTGCAGTGCGACGGCGAAACACCGTAACCCCGTGGTGTTCTCCTCGTCGTCGGTGGCGTAGCCGCGCACCCGCACGTCGTCGAGCACTTCGTCCAGGGCGCCGCGGTCGACGATCGTCGCGGCGGTCAGCGGCTTCAGCGCGGAGGGGATGTGTTCGTCGCGCTCGACGCCGAACCGCTCGGCCAGTAGCGACTTGCCCAGAGCTGTGGCGTATGCGGGCAGCCGACGGCCGACCCGGTTCGATATCCGGTTGTACTGCTTGGATTCCCGCGTGGCGAGGTACACGATGTCGGTGCCGTCGAGCCGGCCGAGATGAAAAGTCTCGTCGAGCTGCTGGCGCAAATCGTCCAGGAACGGGGTGATCAGCGGCAGGTAGGGGTCGCCGTCGAGATAGCTCGTTCCGACGAGCAGCGCCCGCACCCCGATCCCGTACAACGTGCCCGTTGCGTCCGACCGTACCCAGCCCTGCGCGACGAGCGTTCGTAGCAGGGCGTGCGCGCTGCTGCGCGGCATACCGAGTGCGTCGCTGATCTCCCGCAGCCGCGCCGGGATTTCGGGGCGGGCCGCGAGGTACTCGAGAAGTTCGACGGTCCGCACCGCCGACTTCACCTTGCGCACGGCGAGATCGGGTGCTAAATCGTCAGGCACGTCGGACATGTCAGGCTCCCATCGCCAGCAGTTCACGGCCGATCAGCACGACGGCGCCCAGCGTGGAGACGCCGATCGCCAACCACCGCAATCGCGTCGGGTCGAGAAACCGGTTGATCCCTCGTGACAACGCGTAGCCGGCCACGGCCGCCGGGATCAGCACCGCGAACGCCCAAAAAGTATGGCCGTCAACCGCACCGGTCGCGGCTAGCGCGGCTATCGACATCACCGAGCCGACCAGGAAGAACCCGCTCATCGTCCCGCGCAGCCGCGCGCCGCTCTTGCCTTGCCATATCAACGCCATCGGCGGACCGCCGATCGATGTGGCGGTGCCGAGCACGCCCGACGTGGCACCGGCCAGCACGACGTTGCGCCGTCGCGGCTCGGGAATCCAGCCGAAGCTGGTCAGCGCGACCCCGACGAGCACCACTGCGGCCAGCAGGATGCTCAGCGCTCGCTGCGGCAGCATCGCCAGCAGCAGTGCTCCCGCGATGGTGCCGGGCACTCGGCCGACCAGCGCCCAGCCGGTCCCGTGCAGGTCGATCTCCTCACGTTCACGGACCACCACCATCAGCGTGACGACTGTCGCGATCATGATCAGCGTTCCGGGAATAAGGCGTGGGTCGACGAGCGCGATGATCGGGGCGGCGAGCAACCCGATGCCGAACCCGATCGACGCCTGTAGCGCCGACGCCAGCAGGATCGTCCCGGCCACGATGGAATACCCCAGGGCGCTCACGCTGTCGCCAGCATGCTCCCCTCCTCCAGGAGGGGATGGTGGCATTCAACGGTGTGTCCGACGACCTCGAGATCGAGCGCGTTCGGCGGCGCGGCCGTCGCGCAGATTTCGGTGGCCTTCCAGCAGCGGGTCCGGAACCGACAGCCCGACGGCGGGTTCAGCGGTGACGGCACCTCGCCCTTGAGCAGGATGCGCTCGCGGCGCTGCGCGCCGTCCAGCGTCGGCGCCGCGGACATCAGCGCCGCGGTGTACGGGTGGTTTGGTCGTTCGAAAACCGCTTCGGTGGGGCCGGATTCGATGATCCGGCCGAGGTACATCACCGCGACCCGGTCCGCGACGTGCCGGACCACCGACAGGTCGTGTGAGATAAAGACATAGGAGATCTGCAGCTGTTGCTGAAGCTCGTTGAGCAGGTTGAGCACCTGCGCCTGCACGGACAGGTCCAGCGCGGAGACCGGCTCGTCGCAGATGATCACGTCGGGGTCGAGGGCCAGCGCGCGGGCGATCCCGATGCGCTGGCGCTGCCCGCCGGAGAACTCCTGCGGATACTTGTCCGCGGCCTTCGCGCCGAGACCGACGAGGTCGAGTAGGCCGCGCACCCGCATGTCGCGCTCGCGCTTGTTCTTATACATGGCCTTGTGGCTGCGCCACGGCTCGGCGATGATGTCGCCCGCCGTCATCCGCGCATTGAGCGAGGCGTAGGGATCCTGGAACACCATCTGCACGCGGCGGCGGAAATTCAGCAGCTCCTTGCCGCGCAGGCTGAACGGGTCGATGCCGTCGAAGCGGACGGTGCCCGACTCGGGCCGCTCCAGCATCAGCAGTGTCCTTGCCAGCGTTGACTTTCCGCAGCCGGACTCACCAACCAGGCCGAGGGTTTCACCGCGTGGCAGGTCGAGCGTGATGCCGTCGAGCGCGCGCAGCTTCTTCTTCCCCGCGTTGGGCACGCTGAATGACTTGCGCAGATCGCGGACCTCGATCAGGTTTTCAGACATTGGTGACCTCTTCGGGGAAGTGGCAGGCGGCCTTGCGGCCCGTGCCGACGGAATCGAGGGTGGGTCTCTTGGTCGCGCAGATGTCGCGGGCCAGCGGGCAGCGCGCCTGGTAGACGCAGCCCTCGGGGATCGCGTGCAGGTCGGGCGGCGATCCGCCGATCGACTTGAGCTCGTCGCCGCGGCGGGCGTGGACGGGAACGGAGTTCAGCAGGCCCTTGGTGTAGGGGTGCTGCGGGTTGGCGAAAACCTCTGCCACCGGCCCGGTTTCGACGATATTGCCGGCGTACATCACCGCGACACGGTCGGCCTCCTCGGCGACCAGCGCCAAGTCGTGGGTGATCAGTACGACGGCCATCTGGTACTCGGTGCGCAGATCGCGCAGCAGTGCCATGATCTGGGCCTGCACGGTGACGTCGAGAGCAGTCGTGGGCTCGTCGGCGATCAGCACGGTCGGGTTCAGCGCGACGGCCATCGCGATGAGCAGGCGCTGCCGCATGCCACCGGAGAACTGGTGCGGGTAGGAGTTGACCCGGGTCTCGGGCTGGGGGATGCCAACGCGGGCCATCAGCTCGACGGCCCTGCCCTTGGCCGCCTTGGCGCTCATGCCCTGATGGATCCGGAACGGCTCGGCCAGTTGAGTTCCCACCGTGTAGAGCGGGTTGAGGGCGGTTAGCGCGTCCTGGAAGACGATCGCGAGTTCGGTGCCTGCGATCTCACGTCTCTTCCTGCGGTTGGCGTTGAGCAGTTCGGCGGTCCCGGTCACGCCGGTGAGTGTCGCCGTTCCGCCGACGACATCGGCGACCGGTTCGAGCAGGCCGACCAGTGCGGTCGCGGTCATCGACTTGCCGCAGCCGGATTCACCGAGCAGGGCGAGCGTTTCGCCGCGGCGAGCCGAGAAGGTCACGTCATTGACGGCGCGGACGGTGCCGGAGATGGTGCGGATCTCGACGGTCAGGCCGTCGACCTCGAGAACCGGGGCGGCGTCGAGCTTTTCGGCGGTCACGTCCTGGTCTACCAGTGCGGTCATGAGAGTGCCTTCGTTGTCTTGGCGTAGCGGGTCAGGCGTTTCTGCGGGACGGTGAGGCGCCACCGCTGGCCGGGATCGGTGGCGATGCGGGCCCAGGCGGCGAGGATGGTGGCCGACACCGTGGTGATGACGATCGCGAGGCCGGGGAAGAACGACAGCCACCATGCGGTGTGCAGGTAGGTGCGGCCCTGCGACACCATCAGGCCCCAGCTGATGTCGGGCGGCTGGATGCCGATGCCGAGGAAGCTCAGCGAGGACTCGGCGAGCATGACGTAGCAGAAGTCGAGTGTCGCGACGGTGAGCAGGGTCGGCAGCACGACCGGCAGGACGTGGCGCCAGATGATGGAGTTGGCGCTGGCGCCGAAGGTGCGGGCGGCGTCGACGAACAGCCGGCTCTGCAGTTCGGCAGACTCGGCGCGGGCGGTGCGCAGATACACCGGAATGCGTGTGATCGCCAGCACCAGAACAATGTTCGCGGCGCTGGGGGAGAACACGTAGAGCACCACGACGGCCAGTAGCAGCGAGGGGAAGCTCATGATGACGTCGGCGATCCGCATCGCGACTGTTTCGCGCCAGCCGCGGTAGTAGCCGGCCCACATGCCGATCATGGAGCCGACGACGGCGGAGATGACCACCGCGGGGATCGCGACCGACAATGTGGTGCGGCAGGCGACGATGAGTCGGGCGAGCATGCTGCGGCCGAGCGGGTCGGTGCCCAGGACGTTGGCCCAGCCATGAGCCAACGTGAACGGCGGCTGGTTGGAGTTGTCCAGATCGATGTGGGTGGCGAGGTTTCCGACCAACATTGGGCCGAAGATCGCGGTGAGAAAGACCAGGCCGAGGATCACGGCCGCGGCGGCGGCGACGCGGTCATTGCCCAGCATCCGGAACCACTTCGACGCGCCGCCCTTGCGAGAGGTGTCGGCCTCGCCGACGATAGCCGTCGTGGGCTTGACGGGAACCAGATCGAGTTGAGTGCTCATGTCAGTGCCATCTCCAAGTACTCCTAGTCCTGTTAAACCCGTGCCGGTTCCCGCACACGCGCGTCGAGCAGCGCATAGCAGGCGTCGATGATGATGTTGAGGACGAAGATGCTCACCGCGGTCAGCAGCACCGCGGCCTGCAGCACCGCGAAGTCGCGCTGCAGGATGGCGTCGATCATCAGCTTGCCGATGCCGGGCCAGCCGAAGATCGCCTCGACGACGACCGCGCCGTTGATGAGGCCGACCGCCAGGTCGCCGGCGACGGTGAGCGCCGGTGCCGCGGCGTTGCGCAGGGCGTGGTGGCTGACGACGCGGAAGTCGCTAGCGCCCTTGCTGCGGGCGAGCCGCACATACGGGGCGGACAAGGCGGAAACCATTGCGCCGCGGACCACCTGGGTGAGCACGCCCAGCGGGCGGATCATCAGTGTGGCGATGGGCAGTATCCAGGACAGGCCGCTGTCGACGCCGGAGGTGGGCAGCACCCCGAGCAGGACCGCGAACAGCCAGACGCCGGTGATGGCGAACCAGAAGTCGGGGATGCTGGCGGCGGTCATGGACAGCAGGCTGGAGAACCGGTCGGCCAGGGAGTTGGGTCGGTAGGCGGCCCAGCAGCCGATGATGACGGCCAGGACGGTCGCCAGAAGCATTGTGGTGACGGCGAGTTGGAGCGTGGCGGGGAAGGCGCGCAGCGCCATCTCGGACGCCGGCTGACCGGTGCGCAGCGAGGTGCCGAAATCGAGGTGGATGATGCCCTTGAAGTAGTCGACCAGCTGAGTCCACACCGACTGGTCGAACCCGTTCTGCGCGGCGAATGCGTCACGCTGCGCCTGAGTGGCAGATTCCGGCATGTACAGGCTGGTGGGATCGCCGGTCAGGCGTGCGAGCAGAAACACGCCGAGAAGGACGATGATCAACGGCAGTGCGCTGGTATACATCCGGCGCCGGACGAAGGGAAACATAGGGCTGGCCTTCCGGGTGGGCTGGGCGGGAAAGATCCTGCGGTTTCTAAGAGTTGTCCGTGCGGGCAGTGCCGTTGTCGGCGAACGTCATTTCGGAGAGCCGCATCT
This sequence comes from uncultured Actinomycetota bacterium, assembly GCA_963800125.1. Taxonomy (GTDB): domain Bacteria; phylum Actinomycetota; class Actinomycetes; order Mycobacteriales; family Mycobacteriaceae; genus Mycobacterium. The sequence continues at coordinate 19,521 of CAWDAC010000020.1, forward strand.
CGTCCCCGGTGGCAGCGTTGGGTGTGTAGTCGACGCGAGCGGACTTGCCGAGGATGCCCTTCATGTGCGCGATGTAGGCAATCTGCATGATCTCTTTGGGCTCCTCGGCGAATAGCTTGGCGAAGGCATCTTGACGCTGTTGGCCGGTGAGGGCTTCGGCGGCGCGGATCTTCTTGTCGAACTCCGGTGTGCCGTAGGCAGCTTGGGGGCCGTCGCTGAGCATGTACTGGTCCATCGTGAATGCGGCGTCACCGGCCTGGTTTCCGTGCTGGATCATCAGCAGATACGGGCCTGCGTTCTCGGGGAACGGCCGCTGCTGGTAAAGCAGCTGACTGGAGGTGTCCATCATCTCGATCTTGACGTTGAGGCCGATGTCGGCGAACTCGCTCTGGAGCACCTCGATGGTCTCGCTGATGTTTGGGAACTGGGCGGTGCGGCCGATGAGCCGGATCTGCTTGTCGACGGGGACGCCGTCGGCTTTGGCTTCGGCGACGAGCTGCTTGGCCTTCTCGGGATCGTGCGGCCAGATCTGCAGTTTGTCGTTGTATCCGATGACGCCGGACGGAATCAGCTGCGATGCAGGCTGTCCCAGACCGCGGAACAATGCCTTGACGATGCCCTCGCGGTTGACGGCGTAGTTGATGGCCTGGCGCACCCGCATGTCGTTGAGTGGCGCCTCGGTGGCCTGCATGCGCAGGGCGGTCGTCTCGTTGTTCTGGAACGGGACGCCGAGGTCGCCAGCGCCGTCTTCGGGTCCGAGGCCCGTGGCGATGTCGGTTTCGTCGTTGGTGATCATGGCGGCGCGGACGCTGCCCTCGCTGCGCCACTGGTACTCGGCCTTGGCGAACGCCGGCTTCTTGCCCCAGTAGGTTTCGTTGCGCGTCAGCCGCAGCTTCTGTCCGTACTCCCAGTCCTCGATGGCGTACGGGCCGGTGCCGATCGGCTCGCGGACCTTCTCCTTGGTGCTGGTGGTGCGGGGCACGATCTCGACGAACGAGATGCGTAGCGGCAGAATCGGATCCGGTGTCGCCGTGCCGACCGTCAGGGTGGTGTCGTTGACCGCGTCGAGCTTCAACTTGTCGTCACCGAACACGTAGCCGTCGACGTTGCAGTTCAGCTCGGAGTTGACGGCGCGGTCGATGGAGAAGGCGGCGTCCTCGGCGGTGAAGGGTGCGCCGTTGGAGAAGGTGACGCCGTTGCGGATGTCGAATGTCCATTGGTTGGGCGAGGTCTGTCGCCAGCCGGTGGACAGCAGGGGTTGGAGGTCGCCGGAGTTGGGGTCGCGCTCGATGAGGGGTTCGGTGATGTTGGAGCGGACGACGATGCCGGTGGAGGTGAGCGAGCTCTCGCACGGCTCGAGGGTCGGCGGCTCTTGCTGGAGGACGATGCGCAGGGTGTTGGGGTCGTAGCCGCCGTGGCGGGAGTTGGCGACGGTGCAGCCGCTGGCGGCGAGGGTGATTCCCGCGAGGGCTACGGCGAGGGCTTGGCGTCGCCGCGTGGTGCGTGGTGCGGGGCTCATGTGGATCCTCCGGGCTGCTGTTGTGATGTCCACGTATGTAGATGGAGCTTGTGATCGCAGACACAAGGTAAGGACAGTGTCGAGACAGCGTCAACCCCAGCCAAATGGCGAAATCGGGTGTCGAATTAGGGTGGCCTGACTAGCTAAGGCGCGTTAGAAACAGCCTCTGAACTGCATATTTGCGAGTGGGGACCGCTCACCGATACCGAGCTCGCGTGTTCAATCGGCGAGCCATGCGGCTTGGGTATAAGTCCATGCCAATTCGGAGTTGGACGGGTATTCGCAGGTCGCCGTACCGTAGGACCATCATGAGCACCGAAGAGCACACCACACAAAGCAGGCCCGTACTGCAGGTCGGGCCGCTGAAGCCGTCGTTGGCGCAGATCCTTCAGGACGAGTACACCGCCTACGTGCTGCCCGACGAAGCCGCCGAACGCGCGGCGTTTCTGTCCTCGCACGGCGAGGAGATCACGGCGGTGGTGACCTCGGGACGCACGGGTGTGGACGCCGGCTTGATGTCGGCGCTGCCCAACCTCGGCGCCGTCGTGAACTTCGGGGTCGGCTACGACACGACGGATGTGGACACCGCGGCCGCGCGAGGGGTCGCGGTGAGCAACACGCCCGACGTGCTGACCGACTGCGTGGCGGACACCGCCGTGGGGCTGGTGATCGATGTGCTGCGGCAGCTCTCCGCGTCAGACCGGTATGTGCGAGCGGGCCGGTGGCCCGTCGAGGGGATGTATCCACTAACGCGCCGAGTGAGCAATACGAGGGTGGGGATTATCGGGCTGGGCCGAATCGGAAGCGCGATTGCGTTGCGGCTCAGTGGTTTCGGTTGCACGATCTCGTATCACAATCGCCACCAGGTCGCGGACTCGGCGTATACCTACATTTCGTCGCCGGAGGAGTTGGCGCGAGGTGTCGATGTGCTGATCGTGGCAGCGGCGGGCGGCCAGAGTACGCGAAAGCTGGTCAGCCGCCAGGTGATCGACGCGTTGGGTGCCGATGGGTATCTGGTGAACATCGCGCGGGGCAGCGTGGTCGACGAGGAGGCGTTGGTCGAAGCGCTCACGGAGGGCCGGCTGGCGGGAGCGGGCCTGGACGTGTTCGCCGACGAGCCGAATGTGCCGGAGGCGTTGTTGACGATGGACAACGTCGTCGTGCTGCCGCACGTGGGAAGCGGGACGGTGCAGACTCGCGCCGCGATGGAGGAACTCACGATGCGTAACCTCGACAGCTTCCTGAAGTCAGGTCAATTGGTGACACCGGTCCCGATGCCGGTGCCGGCATCGGGATAACAGTCGCTTCTCTGCCCGGAGCGACATAGTCGCTTATAGGTGGGCGCTCGGCCGCTTCGCATCTGCTGCAGGCTGCCGTTAACGTGGCTTGAGTCGGAAGACCGGGGATCTGGCGCCCGACAGCTGCGGTCTGCACGCGGTAGTGCCCGTAACCGGCGTAGATCTGCTCGGCGAGCGCGTACACGCCGGCCTTCGCGCCAGACTTCGGTCACCGTCATGCCGTGGCAGGTCGTTCGTTGCAGCCGAACCGGTAGTCGGCGGATGCCCTCGGTGCGTACCATGCGTCGAGTTTCCCCCGCCGCCGCAGCATGCCCTGGCGAACAGCCGACCGTTACCCGGCCCAATTCGTACCCCGGAAGAGGTCGGGGTCGAAGCCTCGGGCCGGTTCATCCCGATCGATCCCCTAGCCACGGGCGGTCGCAGCGATCAACAAAGCGATCCAGAATATCGCCCGCGAGACGACGCGGTACAACCACGAGGTCGATATGCCAAAAGGCGACGCCCATAATTGTCCCGAGCGCCGCATCAAGTGAAAACGTGCGGCTAAGCCTGATCGCCGAAACTTCGACCGCAATGCGGCTAATGCAGCGCGGCCGCCCCAACAGCATCAGGTAACCCGGAGGTCCAACGGCGACGCGTACGCCACCGTCTACGCGACGACAAGGACAACGAGATAGCAGATATTGGCGTGGGTGGCAGGCAATCGCTCTTTGGGGGAATGTGCCTATCCGACCCTCGCCGTCAGCGCATCCTGTGGAAACCTCCGACTGCCCAGGAAGCCTGATGAGCCGCAAGATTGAGCTAGTCTTCGCCGCCCTGTTCGCGCTGTTCTTCATCTTCTGGCTCACCTTCGACTTGCCAGTCGCACTGGGCTTGGTGAACGAGTCGGCTGGCTGGTATGCGCGGGAGGTCGAACCGATTTACCTCCATCCGCCGTCGTGGCTGAGCAGTTTCGTCTGGTTCCCGTTCGCGTACGGACCCTTTTATCTGCTGACCGCATACGGGTTTTTCCGTAGTAAGTCGTGGCTTCCCTACGTGTTGCTGCCCCTCGCCGGGATGGTGGTCGCCAGCACCGCGATCTATATCGCCATAGACGCGACCGGCGATGTGCCGCCGTCGAACTGGACGATGTTCTACCTCTTCAACGGGCCGTACATCGTTGTCCCCGCCCTGGCTGCGATCTGGGTAATCGTGCGAACGAGAAAGGCCGTCACGCCTGGCACTTCGGCAAGCGCATAGTCGACCGCAAGGACTGCAAATTGGCGGAACTGTGGCGAGGGCCGCGCACAGCCGCGGGCGGAGGTTGGGTTTCAGAATCCGTCCCCGAGCGCACCTCCGAGCGCGCTGACTCCGGTAGGTGTTCAGCTGCGACTAGTGGTGGCCGGGGCGAGGCGGGCCACCCCGCGGAGGATCCACGGTGTCCGCCTGGCCATCACCTCCACGGCGCGGTCCGTTCGGCGCATCGCGGTCCGAGCGCCGGGGGTGGGTGTTGACGCCAGTTCGGCCTCGGCCGATCCCGCCCGCGCGCCGTGGCGATCGACCGCCAGCAGTTGCCAGGAGCCGGGCACGCCACGCAGCTCGACGCTGCCGCGGTCCTCAAAGCCCGTGCCCGAGCCGACCACCAGGTCGCGAACGGTGCGCGAGACCAGGATGTCGCCGGCGCCGGCCTGGCCGCAGATCCGCGCCGCGATGTGCACGGCAATCCCCCCGATACCGTTGTCCAGCAGTTCGCACTCGCCGGTGTGGATGCCGGCGCGGATCTCGATACCCAGTGTCTCGACGTCCGCGCGCAACGCCTCGGCGCAGCAGATGGCCTGCGTCGGGCCGTCGAATGTGATGAGGTGACCGTCGCCGGTGTGCTGCACCACCGTGCCGCCGAAACGTTCCGTCAGTTCGGCGGTGATCTCACCAAAGCGCTGCAGCACCGCACGCCACCGCTCGTCGCCCGTGGCCGCGGCGTGTTGCGTCGACGCGACCATGTCGGTGAACAACACGGTGCGCAGGGCGCGATGTGACTGCGCCGGTGCCGCATGGCTGCCGGTGAGGAACTCCTCGATCCCGGTCAGGATCCTGTCGGGCTCAGTTAAAAAGGGCGCGTGGTCCACACCCTCGACCTCCAGGTACCGCGCGCCGGAAATGTGGTCGGCGAGATACCGGCCGCCCTGCACCGGAACCGCGGGGTCCTCGCGGGCATGGATAACCAGGGTTGGCGCGGTGATCATCGGCAGGATCGGCCGCACGTCGAACCGGAACGCCGCTTCCATTGTCGCGCGCGCCATCCCCGGGCTCGCGCACATCCGCTCAAACATGGCGAGCTGGCGTAATCGACCGGACACTGACGGCGCGCCGATGCTGAATGTCGCACCGCTGCCCCACCCCGAGCGGACGGCGCGGCCGTATTCCTGGACGCGGGCGAGCTGCTCAGTCGACGGCGTGTAGTCCTCACCCAGCTCGGCAAGGACGCGCGCCCGCACCTCGGCCGGGTCGCGATCCATGTCGTCCCACCCGGCGAAGCCCCAATACGAGACCGTGCCGTTAAGGATCAACGCCCGCGTTCGCTCCGGTCGTGTTGCCGCGAAAACGAATGGACGCAAATCCGCCGTCGCTCATACCGAAGACGACGGCCTTTTCGAAGCCGACGGCATCCATGACAGCCTCGACCTCGGCCGCTCGATCATCCAGCGTGCGAACTTTCGGCGCCGGGTCCGACAGCCCGACCCCGGCCTTGTCGAACAGGACGACGCGACAGAACGTGGCGAGCTGCTCAAAGAACGCCTTGAATTCGGGCAGGGCCCAGGACAGTTCGACGTGGCTGACCATCGGCCCGACGAAGACCAGCTCGACCGGCCCGTCGCCGAACACCTGATACGCCAGGCTGAGATCGCCACACGGTGCGTATGACGTTTCCGCCACGGCATTGAGCGTACTGCTGCCGGGTGCTACGACTCCCGAC
>CAWDAC010000021.1:0-66948 GCA_963800125.1 uncultured Actinomycetota bacterium
TTCCGAAGCGGTTTCCGGCGCGTCGTCGGACGTGGCCACCAGGAATCGGTCGGGAAGCGCCAGTTTGTGGATGGTTCGTAGCGTCAAAAGATACTGGTGCACAAGCGAACCGCTGGTGTAAGGCAGGTCGTACTTGTCGCATAGCGCCCGGACCCGCACCGCGATCTGCGCGTAGCGGTTACTCGGCAGGTCGGGGAACAAGTGGTGCTCGATCTGGTAGCACAAGTTGCCGCTCGAGAACGCCAGCAGCGGGCCGGCTTTGAAGTTCGCGGCACCCAGCATCTGTCGCAGGTACCACTCGGCCCGGGTTTCATGCTCGAGTACGTCTTCGGTGAATTTCTCCGCGCCGTCAGGGAAGTGCCCACAGAAAATCACCACATACGCCCAGACGTTGCGCAGGAGGTTGGCTGCCGCGTTTGCGGCCAACGTTCTGCGCCAGCGTGATCGGCTCAGCGCCGGGAAGAGCACGTAGTCCTTGACGGCTTGGCGCGCAATCTTTCCGATCAGCGCCCGCCTCGCCTCGGCCACCTTTCCGGCATCTGGCGCCAACCGATCCCTCTCCGAATGGACACCATGAAGGGCAATCCCCCACTCGAAAATGCTCGCCAACAACAGGTTCCGAAGCGGCTGCAGCAGGTGAGCAGGTTGCCACGGTTGGTCGCGGGTTACCCGCATCACGCCGAAGCCGAGATCGTCATCCATGCCGAGAACGTTGCTGAACACGTGGTGACGATAGTTGTGCGAATACCTCCACTGCGAGGAGACCGCGACCATGTCCCACTCCCACGTGCTCGAGTGAATTTCCGGGTCGTTCATCCAATCCCATTGGCCGTGGCTCACGTTGTGGCCGATCTCCATGTTCTCGACACTTTTCGCGAAGGCCAGCGACACGGTCCCCAAGACCCAGCCGGCCCGTGACCGGCTGCAGCCGATGAGCAGGCGCGCCACGACCTCAAGCGTCCTTTGGAACCTGATGGTGCGCCGGATATAGGCCGCGTCCCGTTCACCGAGCGACTCCTCGATGTCGCACCGAATGGAGTCCAGTTCGTTCCCGAGGCCCTCGATGTCCGCCTGCGTCAGATGGGCGTACGCAGCGATGTCGGCAATTGCCAATAGATGTCCTGTCGATCCGTCCGGGTCGCGATGGTGCGCTCTTGTGACAACCCGAAGTGAGTGCGGACCACCGGCCGAGCTCGGGAGAGAGGACGGCAGCGCATCGGCGTACCCCCAGGTTAATGGCCATAACGCCGTGCGTCAACGCTGTGTGTCTACGTCTGGGTCCAAACCAAACCCACAGGAGGTAAGGTCAGGGAATCGGGACCAACCAGGCCCCATGATCAAGGGGCCAGCGATGTCTGATAAATCTCCTCGGCAAACCATGACCAAGAAGTCCGGAAAATCTCTGAAAGAGAAGCGCGCCGCCAAGCACGCCAAGACGGCGGCCAAGGCCTCGTCCGCCGAGGCTTTGTTCCATGACAAGAAGCGCTGAGGCGCAACAGCTTTCGCTAGGGGTCCTGGCTCGCTCGCGCAAGCCGAATGAGCGTAGATTGCCGATTCACCCGGCGCATTTCAGCAGGATCGATTGTCGGGTCCGGCCACGGATCTTCCTTGAGCATGGCTACGGCTCGGACTTTGGCGCCACGGACGACGCACTGGCCGAACTCGTCGGTGGGATCAGGACTCGTGACCAGCTCGTCGCCGGCTGCGACATCATTCTGCTGCCCAAAGTGCAGGCCGAGGACCTGGCCGAACTGAATGTGGGACAGATCGTCTGGGGATGGCCGCACTGCGTGCAGGATGCCGCCCTTACTCAGATCGCCATCGATCGACGGTTGACGATGATCGCCTTCGAGGCGATGAACCACTGGCATGCCGACGGCGGGTTCGGCCTGCACGTCTTTCACAAGAACAACGAGCTCGCAGGCTACTGCTCCGTCCTGCACGCCATGCAACTGGCCGGAATCACCGGCAGCTACGGTCGTCGGCTGCGCGCTGCCGTCATCGGGTTCGGCGCCACCGCCCGCGGCGCGGTCACCGCATTGAACGCCCACGGCGTTGACGATGTGCGTGTGCTGACCAACCGGGAGGTGGCCGCCGTCGGTTCGCCGATCCATTCCACCCAGATAGTCCAGATGGGGCACGACGAGGAGGCACCCGATCGGACTTGGGCGGATACGCCCGACGACGGTGTTATGCCGGTGGCCCGCTTTCTCGCCGACAACGACATCGTCGTCAACTGCGTTCTTCAGGATCCCGGCGCACCCCTGGTCTTCCTCACCGAGGAGGACTTGGCCGCGTTCACTGCGGGGAGCCTGATCGTCGACGTCTCGTGTGACACCGGTATGGGTTTCAGCTGGGCGCACCCGACCTCGTTCACCCAGCCGATCATCGGGGTGGCGAACGGCGTGCACTATTACGCCGTGGACCACAGCCCGTCCTACCTCTGGAACTCGGCGACCTGGGAGATCAGCGAGGCGTTGTTGCCGCACATCGAAACAGTTCTGGCCGGGCCGGCGGCGTGGAATGCGACCCCGACCATCTCGCGGGCCATCGAGATTCGCGACGGCACCGTCCTGAACTCCGGCATCCTGTCGTTTCAGCATCGCGACGATGCCTATCCGCACGCGGTCCGCAAAAACGGCACCAGGCAGCCCAGCGCCCGTCATTTGTACGCTTAGCCGATCGACACCAGTTGGTCGATCGAGTCCCTGGGGAGGTCGCCGTCGACGACGGCCGTCACCAGCAATTTGTCCAGTGTGATCGCACCCTTGTGGTTGTCCAGGAACGCGATGTCGGCGGCATCGCGTCCGGTGGCGATGCGCACCAAGGTCTGTCGCGGCGCCAGGAGCGTGCCGTCGACCACCCGCCAGTGCCCCTCGACGAACGCCTCGGCAACCGCATGGAAGTCCATCGGATACAGGCCCGGCGCATACACCGACACAACGCGGGCCGGCACGTTGACGGCCCGTAGCAGCGCCACCACAAGGTGCGCGAAGTCGCGGCATACCCCGGCGCCGGCGAGCAAGGTGTCCGCCGCTCCGTCGATCGGGTCGCTGGACCCTGGCACATAGTTCAGCCGGGTGCCCACCCATGAGGACACCTTCTCCAACAGCGTCGTCGAATCGATGTATTTGCCGAATTCGGTTGCGGCGAAGCCGAAGAACTTGTCGGCCTCGGCGTAGCGGCTCGGACGAAGGTACATGGACAGGTCGTACTCGGTCACCGGCGCCGGGTCGGTCTGCCCCACGATCGTCGCGGCGTAGTCGACCTTGAGGTTGCCCACCGCAGCGACCAGTTTGTGGATCCGGTTGCCGTGTACACCGCTGATCTCCAAGGGCTGCACAGGCTTTCCATCCAAGACGAAGGACAGCGACTCGGACACCTCGGCATTGGGATGCGGCGCGACAGCAATCTGGAACTCCAACGTCGTCGGCGCGGTGATCTCGACTTCGAGCTCTGCGCCCACATCTCGCTTCATAGCGCCGATGAATATGGGGTTCAGTGGCCAAGGCGAGTCGGCGTCTGCGGTAAACCCTCGGCACCGCCGGGCATCGACCCACCTTCTCCGTCCGTTGCACCCCGCTCGGCTGCCCCACCTTCGGAATCCCAGGCGGATTGGGCCGAAGCCATTTCCCTACGTCTGGTCCTGCGGTTTACACCCGCACGAAGTATTTCGGTAACGGTTAACGACTTTCGGGAAGCTGCTGGGGGCGGCCCACCCATGTCGGCATGGTAGCCGACGACACATGAATCGGTGATGTGCGTCATGACTGTCTCACTATCTGCCCGCAGTAGCGGGCTTGCGTTTGTCTATGTTGCGGGTTCGGCGGTCTGGAGCGACACGGAAGCGCCCGGATGCCGGATCGTGGCGCCCCGGAGCCGGCGGTTGTTCATGGGTTCGCGCGCCGACTTCTGGTGTTCGAACTGCCGGATCAGCTCACGCTTCGCTTCGGAGAGTGCGCGGTTGATGTCCGGGTTCTCAGCGACCGCTACCAGCGGCGGACGACCGGGCAGGATAGTGCGCAAGGTGACGCGTTGCTCCTTGCCGCCGCGGTCCTGCAGGGAGACTTCCAGGTCCACATCGCGCGGCTCCCACTTTCCCAGGTGCGGCCCGAGCGTTGACAACGTCTCCACCACGTGCGGACGCTCCTTCGCCACGAAGCCGGCGCCTACATGGATCGCGTTCTCGCGAAAAGCATTTCGCTGTTGGCTTTCATATTTCCTCATCGTGGTCGTTCTCCTTTGAATGATGTGGCCACCCAAGCGTTCGGGCTGTGCCGACGCGCGGCACCGTCGTGCAATGGTCTGAACCCGATCTCGGGGCAGAGAACCGGAAACGCATTCGAGTCCGACGGCGAACTCGCAATGGACGGTGCCGACAGTGGCTCCCGGGCTAGACCTCCAGTAAACGCCCAGCTAGGCCGCTTGTCAACACTGTTGGCCAACAGCGTAGCGACAGGCAGTATTGGCCGGTTGTCCGAATTCTCAGCCGCCGAGCGCAGCAAGTAGTTCACGCAGCGGCACGGTCGCGATACCGATGGCTGCGTCGCCGATCCCGTACGGAATCACCAAGGTCTCGGCGTGCACCAGTGCACCACAGGAGTAGACAACGTTGGGCACGTAGCCGTCCTGCTCGTCGGCAGCCGGGCTCAGCAGCGGCTGCCGCAGTTGACCGACGATCCGGGTCGGCTCCTCGAGATCAAGGAGGATCGCCCCGATGCGGTAGGTGCGCATCGGACCGACGCCGTGTGTGAGCACCAGCCACCCGGCCTCGGTTTCGATGGGCGGCCCGCAGTTGCCGAGTTGCAACGCCTCCCAAGCTTGAGTGGGCCGCTGGCAGGGAACGGAGTTCGTCCAAATAAACGGATAGTCCGCATAGGTAACCGAATTCGATTCGCGGTCTGACCTCGACATGGCGGCAAAGCGTCCGCGGATGCGACGGGGAAACAGCGCCAGGCCCTTGTTGGCCGCGGCGCTCCCAGCCATCGGCGTGGACGTGAATGACCGGAAATCCGCTGTCTCCAGAAGCTGCTGGCTGATGCGGGATCCGCTGTAGGCCGTGTAGGTGGCATAGAACCTGACCGACCCGTCGTCGTCGACGAAGCGGACGAAGCGCGCGTCCTCCATGCCGGCCGCCTCGGCACCCATCGCCGGCCACAGCACCCGCTCGGAAAGCGGTATTTCGTCGGCGAATCCGACGGCATAGGTCCGCTCGGCGATGGCCCGAATCAGCGAAATCGTCTGCTGCGCATGGCCACGGGTGCTTAGGTGGGTCTGAAGCTTGTCGAGTTGTTCGTCGAGGTCGGCTCGGGTGAACCGGTCGCCGAGCGCGTCGAGAACGTAGTCGGCGGCCTCGCCTGCGTCGCGAAGCCGCGCGAGCTCACTGCGGAACACGGCAGCGTCGAGCAGCGTCGACATGACCGATCCGACGCTGGCGAACGGAGCCGGAGCGTCGATCGTGACGCCGCCCGCTGCGTCGACCACGCCCGTCCGAAACCCGATGGATGACCGGTGCCCCTCTCCGATGCACCGCACGCTCATCACGAATCGCAGGCTGCCCGCAGCCGTCCCCGCTTGATCCGGGTGGGCCACGATGCTGGGATTGCACAAGGCCGCCGCCTCGATAGCGTACTCGTTGGTGAATGTGGCTCCCACCAACAACATCCGTGACTCCGACAGTTTGTTGTCGGCATCCAGGCGATCGGCGAGTTCACGGGCATGCCGGCGGAAGGTGCCGACCAGATCTCGGTGACGCCCGTCGAAGCGCGTGACGACATCGTCCAACGACGCGCGCACCTCGTCCTCGTCGAGGGCGAGGATGCGTCTCAGCACCGCTCCCGCGCGGGAGTCCTGGCGCTCAAACCCTTCCTGTCCGGGCACAAAGAGCCGGGCGATGACCCTCGACGGGTTGGCCGCGAGCCGCTGCGGGCTGCGTGTGACGAGCCCGGCCCGCACCGAAGTCATTGCGGCACAGTCGAGAAGCACCGAGCGTGCTGCAGAGTCGAGATCGCGGCCAGAGTCGACTCCGCGCCCTGGTTACGGTTCACCCCGTCGGCAAGAAGTCCGTCGAACCCGCCGCCCGTCTCCGGATCCCACATGGGCTGTCCTGCGTCGTTGGCGCCCAGGAACCAGGCCGCAGCAGCATGAACGCCGTCTGACCAGATCGCACCGGCGTCGACGGCAGCAGCACGCGCGCACGCATCGGCCAGTGTGGCCACCTCAATCGGCTGCTGGTCGAAAGCTGGCCTGACGTCTTCGGCCCCTCTGCCCGCAACCGGAGTCGGCGACAGGTGGCCGTCGTCCGTTTCGTAGTCGACCAGCCAGGCCAACAGATCCAGGCCGCGCTGCCGGAGCGTCGCGTCGTCGAGCGCGACACCCGCGGCGATCATCGCCTCGGCGAGCACCGCGTTCGCGTAGGTGAGTCGCGGCTCGGGCCACGGCCAAGAGCGGTCGCCATTGGGTGCGGCGATCGAAGCCGCATAGTCGGTGATGAGCTTGCGTGCCGCGGGGTGCTCGGGGTCGACGGCGAGAAACTCGGCGGCTCCCAGTGCTGCGAACGCCATCGCCCGCGGCGATGTCGACCGTTCCTGGGCGGCGCGCTCGAACTGGATGACCGCCAACCTGCGAACAATGCTCACATCGCTGTGGGCAGCGGCCGTACCGAGCCCCCAGATGCACCTGCCCCAATGGTCGTCCGTGGTCGGCTCGTCAGTCCAACGGCCGTTGCTGTCCATTCGGTTGCGGCAGGCACCGCTGAATGCCTGCGCATCGTTCAAGAACCGCACGGCAACCCCGGCGAGACCGTTCACCCGGCCTTCGGCGTCGGGTTCTCTGGTGGCGACGACAAGGACCCGGGCCATGTCGTCGGTGCAGTAGCCGTGCTCGGGCCGGGGTTCGGCGAAACAGGCGTGCTCGAATGTGCCGCGACGGTCTGTCAGTCGCAACAGATGGTCGAACTTCGGAAGCGGCGTGGTAGCGGTCATATCACTGCCGGCCGCTCGGCGAGGAGCCGGTCCGCCAGACGCAGATACGCGCTCGCCACGACCGGCCACGCCATCTCTGGCGCCAATCGACGGGCCTCGGCAGCCATGTCTCCTGCGAGACGCGGCTGCGTCAGCACCCGGCGCAGGGCGGACGCCAGGGCGCCCGGGTCGTCGTGGCCGACGACGATGCCGGCTCCGGTACCGAGGAGCTCGACGGCGTGCGGAAATGCGGTGGCCACGACTGGGCGGCCGCACGCGATGGCGTCGACCAGAACACCAGAGGTGACCTGATCGGTGGAGTCATAGGGCAGTACGACGACCGCCGCGGACTGGACGAGGGCAGTCAGCATTGACGCGCTCCAGTAGCGGGCGTCGAAGGACACCGAATCCGCTACGCCGCTGCGACGGGCTTGTTCCATTCGGGCATCGCGGTATGCCTCGCCATCGTCGGCCAGGACCTTCGGGTGCGTCCCGCCGACGACCAGGTACCGTGGCCGGCCGGGCAGGTCACGCAGCGAACCCATCGCCTCGATCACCCGCTCGACACCCTTCCCCGGGCCCAGCAGTCCCCACGTCAGGAGGGTGGGTCTACTCGGACGCTTCAGAGGGGGGCCGCTCGGGACGATCGCGCCGTGCGGGATCATGGTTACCTTGCGGCGATCGACGTCGAAACCGAGACACAAGCGTTGGCTCGCGGCCTCGGACATGACGACCACTTGATCCGCCATCGCCGCGATCGCCTCGAGAACCGAACGCTGGTGTGGCGTCGGGTCTTTGAGGATCGTGTGGGCGACTACGATCGACGGCACACGCAGCCCGTCGACAATGTCCACCACGTCGTCTCCGTCGACACCGCCGTAGATGCCGTACTCATGCTGGATGACGGCGACGTCGCTCTGGTTCAGTAGCTCGGAGCTTGCTGCTACGGATGTCGTGGAGCCGTTGACCAGCTCTCCGATCACCCGGCCACTCGGGGAAGGTGATCCGTCGGCCACGCGTACGACACTGACATCGGCGCCATTCGCACACAACGCATCAGACAGGGCAGCGGTGAACGTCGCCAGTCCGCACTGTGTCGGCGGATAGGTACTGAGGACGCCGACACGGGCAGGGCGGGAAAGGCGTTGCGCCCGAGTAGGGGGAGGTTTCGATGGAAAGAAGGGTGGAGCGGATGGAAAGATGGGTGGAGCGCTCAAGGTAGTTCCGATTGACGGTTGTTTCCGGCGTGTCCGGCGTGAGCGGGTGCTCGGCAAAGCAGCGGAAAGACGGCTGATGCATTCCGGACTGGCTGGGTTCCCAACGCCATCAACGTTACACCAAAGGGCGTGCCGCGACGTCTGCGGGATGAGGCTACCTCGCAGTCCACAAATTCAGCGCCGAGGCGTTCGCTCACGCGCTGCGGCGCGAGCAGTGAACTAGAACATGCGAAAAGCCTTTACACAGTGAGAGATTCACACGGCTTCAGTCACGCGTAAAGAGATGTGGGCTGGTTGGACACTCCCACCAGCCCACATTTACATAGAGCTTGTTAGATGGCCGTTACTCCAACTGCCTGAGGACCCTTGGCGCCCTGTTCGATTTCGAACTGGACTCGCTGGTTCTCCTCGAGCGACTTAAATCCGTCCCCTTTGATCTCTGAATAGTGGACGAACACATCTGCTTCGCCGCCGTCGGGGGCGATGAAGCCGAAACCCTTATCGCCGTTGAACCACTTCACAGTTCCCTGTGCCATACTTTTTCAACTCTCTCATTCTGAACGGATGTAGGAAAGCATCCCGCGTCAGGGTAGCACGGGCATCGGCCACCATTGTCGGCCGTAGCGTTGACGAACAGTTTCGTCTGAGATGAAACGCTCTTCATACGCACGTCAATGCACTGCCTTACCGCGCGTCATGGCTCGCCCCTAATGCGTTGGCGCCGTGGCGAATTCGGCGATGAGGGCCGCCAGTACCGGGCGGGTGTGCCGATCTGTCATCAGCCGCCGGGCGACGTCGGTCAGGTGCTCACCGTTGGCGCGCGCATAGGACCGCATGAGAGTGAACGCGTCCTCGACGGAGACGTTGAGGGTCTCGCGGAGCAAGCCCTTGGCCTGCTCGACGATTACGCGGCTGGCCAGCGCGGACCGCAGTTGCGGCATGACGGACGAGGGCGTGGGCACGTGTTCCTGCAGGATCGCCACGCAGGCGATGTGCGCGAGGGTCTGCGCGACGAGGCGGTCGGCGTCGTCCAGCTCGCCGGGGTCGGTGCCGAACAGGCCGAGCGCACCCAGGACGATGCCGGCCGCCCGCATCGGGACCGCATGCACGGAGGCGAAGCCGGCCTCGAGCGCGGCGGGAACGAACCGCGGCCACCGCGCGGCCGCGGCGTTCAGGTCGGCCACCGAAATCGGCTGACCGGTGGCATAGCACTCGACGCACGGACCCTCGTCGGCCTGCAGTTGGAAGAGCTCCAACTCGCGGGCCTGCTCCGTGGTGGCTGCCAGCAGGCGCAGCTGCTCGAACGGGTCGGCGAGCAGGAAGCCGGCGGCGGCGACGTCGAGCAGTTGTGCGCAGTGTTCGGTGAGTTCAGTCATCAGGTCCACCACGTCGAAGTCGTCGAGCAGGGTGTCGACGAGGGAGACCACCGCGTCCAATACGCGGGTTTCACGAGGGGTTTCAGTCACTGTGCCCTCCATTCTGGTCTTGTACTGACGGCGGCGCATCAGTCGGCCTCCAGCCGGAGTCGGTGGTCGACGACGTCGCGAGCAACCTCGGTGGCGCTCCGGCCGGTCGAGTACGCGTGCGCGCGCAGCCGCACCAGCGCCTCGGCGGGTTCGATCTCGAGCTGCGCGACGAGCATGCCGGTGGCCTGGCTGACCTCGGCGCGGGACAGCGCGTTCAGCTCAGCCCAGGCGTTGCTGTCGGGGTCTCCGACGGCGGCCTGCATGTCGGCGTCGAGCAGGTCGAGCAAGGGGATGCCGGCCAGCTCGGCGGCGACGACGGCACCGGAGAACTGATCGCCTCCCAGCAGACCCGGTCGGGTCCGGAACAAGTCCAGCGCACCGACATACTCGCCGGCGACGACTACGGGCATCGCGGAGATGCCGTGGACCTCCAGATCGAGCATCGCCGGGCCGTAGATAGGCCAGCGCTGATTATCGGGATCGGCCAGGTCAACAACCAAGATCGGGGCCCGCCGGGTAACCGAGTCCAGGCAGGGCCCCTCCCCGAGGAGGAACTGCAGCTCGTCATACGTCTGCGCGGGCGCGCCGCTGGATCCCAGGGTTCCGCTGTTGGTGCCGTCGAAAACCAGGGAGATCGCCGCCGCATCGATGTCGAAGAGCATCACGCACGCCTCACACAGCCGGTCGGCGGCGTCGACCCCACGCCTGCCGTCGACGGCGGCGAGGAGCTGGTCGTGGATTGCCACATCTAACCGAACAGAGGCCGGGCAGCTGGGGAAGTGCCGGCGGGTCTAGGTGGCGAAGTCATACCTCCATCATTCACGTTAGCGGATCTGAACGCTCAGTCGTGTGTGGTCCAGCCCCGTTCGGTGGCAGCCGCCCGGATCGCGGGCTTTTCGCTCTTGGGCGCTGACCACCAGTAGGTCGTCGACCGTCGATGCGTTGTTCGGTGCCGCGGCGGCCATCATCGCCTGGTGCGCGATGTCGGGGTCGAACTGATGGGGCACAACCACCAACTGGATCGCCTTGCCATCTGTTCCGAGCACTTCGAGGGTGCTGGTCGGCTGCAGGTGGGACCCCTCGAGTTGGACCTCGTGCTCACCTGTTTGCAGGCTTGCCGGTGCCTTCGCCCACTCGGTGGAGTTGTACACCACGCGAGTGATGGCACCCAGGCGCACCGACAGCACCGCCAGCAGATCTGGAAGCTCGTTCGGAAGGTCATCACTGCGCGGCCACCAGGCCCCATCCACATGCCCGGTGGGGGGTGCCTTGGGCTTCAATCGCAGCCGCGGCGTGTGCTCGGGTCCTTGTTCACGCCGGCCGGTGACGCCTCGGCCTCCTTGTAACGTCATTGCGACGTCCCGTCTCAGCCTCAAAAGGCCGTCAATAAATCGGCGACGACACAATCTCAAATGGTCGCGTGCGACATACCGCCGATATCACTGACAGTACTCGCACTGCATTCCCGAACACCAGGGAGCCGTGTACGGCGAACTGGATCCTCATGCGAGCGTCGTCGACCCGCTGAGAGTTGTTGTGTCTCAACGTTGCTTGGTGTTCACCACGTCACTGGTCGACGACTCACGCCCGGCCTTGGCGGGCTTGGTTGACCGCTTCTGATTGAGCGTCTGACCGGACTTCTTGGTCATCGTTTGCCGGGGAGATTTAGCAGCCACGGGTACTCAAAAGCCGCGCGGCCGAATGTGTTTTGCAGCCTTCCACGGCATTTAAATACATTGTGGGCTGGTGGAAAGCTACCCACCAGCCCACGTGACATAGAGCTTGCTAGACGGCGGATACACCGACTGCCTGGGGACCCTTGGCCCCCTGCTCGATTTCGAACTGAACTCGCTGGTTCTCCTGGAGCGATTTGAAACCGCTCCCGGTGATCTCCGAGTAGTGCACGAACACATCCTCCGCGCCGCCATCGGGAGCGATAAAGCCGAAGCCCTTATCGCCGTTGAACCATTTCACGGTTCCTTGTGCCATTCTTTTCAACTTCTCTCAATCTGAACGGATGTAGAAAAACATCCTGGATAAGGGTAGCACGAGCAGCCGCGCGGGGCCGCGGCGCGAACCTTCGATGACTCGTTCTCGCCTGCGACAGCGTGCCTTTCGCGCGTGGTCCTGAGTACAGCCCAATTCGAATGTCGCCCGACATGTGTAGCTACGGCATCTATCGCCTGTCGAACCGCCCGGTTGGATGGCTGCCGCGCCCCGCAACATCCGTGGTGTGTAGTCTTGGTGGTGAACCGTTTCGTCGTCAGCGTGATCGTCGCCCGGAGTGGGCCGAACAAGATCAACGTGCGATCCGATTCGTGTGCCGATCTCCGCACTCGTGCGCCGGGTCAGCTCGAAGTGAAGGAATCGTCCATGGATCACGCGGACTCGGGCATGAAACCCCCTGTGAATGAAGCAATTTCGGCCACTGCCCCGGTCGCGACAACAGCACCATGAACAGCGCTCTAAACCGGCGGCGCGTGGCCAGCCCGATCCGGCTCACGTTGGCATCCGAACTGGGCGGCGCTCTTGACGGGGCCTGGTGGCCATACACGTTTTCGGTCGCACACGAACTTCCCGAACTGATCGAAGCTCTGGAACGACCATTGGGCCAAATCGTCGATATCGGCGTCAACTGGTCGCCCTTGGAGGGTGTACCCGATCTCGACTCGCTGCATTATCGCGGCAATGCCGCCATTCCCGGTCGGGAAGCCCGCCAACAACGGGTAATGACCCTCACCGGCAGTCGCGCCAGGGCGCGCCTCTTGGTCGTGCCGTGCGGGACCACCACAGCCCTCGCTGTCATGTTGCTGCGTCGAGCCGCTGCGCTACCCATCCTGTCCATGCACCTGGACACCGAGGCGTTCCGGACCGCCGACGATATCGTCCGCGCCGCGTGCGCCGAACAGCCGATGAGTGCGGCATCTGCGGCTGGCTCAGCCTGAAACGCTGCGCCGGCGGCCGGCATGGTTGCGATGTTGAGTGTGCCCGGAACTGGCATTACCTCCTGCGCGTCGACGACGGCGGGATCCGCCCGTCTTCGCGATGGCGGCGTTCGCAGCCGGGGCATTGCGGGGTGCGGGAGCCTGGTACTGCGCAACGTCGCCGACCAGTGCCGTCACTGGCGCTGAGTGCGCGGCGACCTCCTGCGGGCGGACATTGATGCCGGCCCTGCGCATCAGTACCTGCAGGTCTTTGCGCTGCTCGGGCAGCACCACGGTGACGACGTCGCCCGCGTTGCCTGCCCGTGCGGTCCGGCCGGACCGGTGCAGGTAAGCCTTGTGCTCCGTCGGGGGGTCCACATGCACGACGAGCTCGACCGCGTCGACGTGCACACCACGCGCGGCGATGTCGGTGGCCACCAGCACCCGCGCCTCGCCGGCGCTGAACGCCGCAAGGTTGCGATCGCGTGCGGGCTGAGAAAGGTTGCCGTGCAAATCAACTGACGGCACCCCGGAGTCGGTGAGCTGCTTGGCGAGCTTGCGGGCTTGGTGTTTGGTGCGCATGAACAAGATCCGGCGTCCAGTGCCAGAGGCGAGATGATGCACCAATTCCTTCTTGGCCTGGACCCCCGCCACGTGGAACACGTGATGTGTCATTTCGCGCACGGGTGAGTGTGCCTCGTCGATGGAGTGCGTCACCGGGCTTCGCAGGAACCGCTTGACGAGCTTGTCGACCCCGTTGTCCAGTGTCGCGGAGAACAGCAATCGCTGGCCGCCGGCGGGTGTGGCGGCCAAGATGCGGGTGACACCGGGCAAGAAGCCGAGGTCAGCCATGTGATCTGCTTCGTCGACGACGGTGACCTCGACCGAGTCGAGGTTGATGACGCGCTGCCTCATCAGGTCTTCCAGCCGGCCTGGGCAGGCCACGACGATGTCGACACCAGAACGCAGCGCCGACACCTGACGGTTCTGCGGGACGCCGCCGAAGATGGTGGTGACCCTGAGCTGGTGGGCGGCTGCCAGCGGCTCGAGGGTGGCGGCGATCTGGGTTGCCAACTCACGGGTGGGCGCCAGGACCAGACCAGTCGGTCGCGACGGGCGTCGCATGGCTGCGAGCCGAGTGACCAGCGGGATGG
Organism: uncultured Actinomycetota bacterium; assembly: GCA_963800125.1. Classification (GTDB taxonomy): domain Bacteria; phylum Actinomycetota; class Actinomycetes; order Mycobacteriales; family Mycobacteriaceae; genus Mycobacterium. The sequence continues at coordinate 13,724 of CAWDAC010000021.1, forward strand.
AAAACGCGAGTGTCTTTCCGCTGCCAGTCTTGCAGCGGCCCAACACATCTCGCCCAGCGAGGGTGTCGGGAAGCGTCTTCTCCTGAATGGGAAAAGGGGTGAGGATTCCGCGCGCGGCGAGCGACTTGATCAGCTGCTCGTCCACGCCGAGATCAGCGAAGGATTGATGGGTTGTCACAGTTTGGGAGTGCCTTTCAGGCATCGGGTTGCACTTCGCCCAGCGAGAGATCGGCAGGAGCGAGCACAAGTTTGGCGAGATTACCGGTGGGCAATATCGATCGCCGCGAGAAGACCTTGTGCTGCATGCACGGATGGGAAGTGTTCCACGACGTGTTGGCTTGGTTCATTGAACGCCAACGTTGTCACCAGCCTACAGGGTTACCAGCGAGCGGGGAAATCGGCGGCCGGCGCCACAATTGGCGTCTGGAAAGTGCTATCGCCCGCGATAGCGCTTTCGGACCAAGCGCCCCACGCTCACCGAATCGCGCCGTTGATAACCGGCTTGTCGATCATGCCCTTCTCCACACCCCACTGGGTGGCAATGGTCTTGTACTCACCGGTGGACATCACATGCTCGAGCGCTTGGCGCAGCGACTCGGCCAGCGGTGAGCCCTTGGCCACTGGCCAGCCGTACGGCGCGGTATCGAACACGTCCCCCGCAGGCTCCAGCGTGCCGCCGCTCCCCTTGATGGCGAACCCCGTCACCGGTGAGTCCGCCGACATCGCGTCAACCTCCCCGGCAATCAACGCCGCGGTAAGTTCGTCCTGGCGGTCGTAGACAACGGCCTCGATTGGCGCCAAGCCCGCCGCGACACATTGATCGCTCTTGGCCGGGATCTCGATTGTTTCGTGGGTGGAGCCGGGGGTCATACCGACCCGCAACCCGCATGCGGCGTTGGGGTCGATCCCCGACCCGGTCCGCTGCGCCCACAAGGTCCCGGCTTCGAAGTAGGTGACGAAGTCCACCAACTCCTGGCGCTCCAAAGTGTCGGTAAACGACGACATCCCGACGTTCATGTCCCCACGCTGCACCGTCGGGATAATGTCAGCAAACAGCGCCTCCCGATATTCGGGAATCAGTCCCAACGTCTTCGCCACTGCGTTCATCAGGTCGACGTCGAAGCCGACAATGTCACTTGCGGAGTTCTTGAATTCGTTGGGCGCGTAGGGCACATTGACCCCAATCACCAGCCGGCCCGTCGACTTGATGTCGTCGGGCACCGTCGCCGCGATCGCCGGCACCGCACCGTCCGCCCCGCCGGCAGGCTCCGACGGCGACGACGTATCGGTAGGCCCCGCCGACCCGCCATCGCCCCGCCCGCCAAACAACTGCCACCCTCCGAACGCAAGGGCCGTGACCAGCAGCACCGCGGCGCCGACAATCGCCAAGGCACGCCCAGACACTCCCTGGCGGCCAGTTTTCTTGGCGCGACCGGCCGAGTGCCGCCCAGAGCCGCCCGTCGTCCGCACCGGCATACTCAGCGCCTGCCGCGCGGCGGCCGCCAGTTCGCCGGCCGTTTGGTAGCGCTTCTCCGGCTTCTTGGCCATGCCCTTGGCGATGACCTCGTCGAACGCGGCCAGCTTGGGATCAGTCTCCGACGGCCGCGGCGGCGGGGCGTTGATATGCCGGGCGATCTGCTGCTCGAGGCTGTCCACCGGATAGGGCCGCGAGCCGGTGAGGCACTCGTAGAGCACACACGCCAGCGCGTAGACGTCCGCGCGCGGATCGATGTGCCCTCCCTCGAACCGCTCGGGGGACATGTAGGCCATCGTGCCCAGCGTGCTGCCGGCCGTGGTCAGCCCGACATCGCCGGCCGTGCGGGCGATACCGAAGTCGATCAGGTAGGCGAACTCACGCTCGGTGATCAGGATGTTCGACGGTTTGACGTCCCGGTGGATCAGGCCCGCTTCGTGCGCGGAATCCAGGGCCGCCGCGATCTGCTCGATCACCGCCACGGCGAATGCCGGTTCCAGCGGCTTGTCGCTGTCGGCGAGAATCGTCCCGAGGTTGCGGCCCTCGATCAGCCGCATGTCCAGGTAAAGCTGTCCGTCGATTTCGCCGTAGCTATGGATCGGCACCACGTGAGGTTCGTTCAGCCCGGCCGCGGCCTGCGATTCGCGCCGAAACCGCTGCTGAAAGGTGGCGTCCTCGGCGAGATGGTGTGGCAGCACTTTGAGCGCGACGACCCGGTCGGTATTGGTGTCGTAGGCCAGGTAGACCTCGCCCATCGCACCCCGGCCGATCAGCTGCCGCAGCTGATAGTGCCCGAATGGTGTCGCATCCACCGCGTTTACTCCTCGACCGCGGACCGCATCGTGTGTCGCTTGAAGCTACATCACGCCTGACGGGGACGTCAGCTAACGTCGACGAAGCCGGTCTGGGCGATGCAGCAGGGTCATTTGAGCTCTACCACTGGCTACTCGCGAAGTAGCGCCGCAAACGGTCAAGTGGACAGCGGTCGCGAGTAGACCACCCGCGTGCGGAACACGATGTCGTGCAACGATCTCCGTTGCCGGTCAACGGCGACCCAGAGCAATCCGATCGGGAACACGACGCAGCCCATCGCGCGCAGAAAGGCGACATGTGGGCGCACTCGCTGCGACTGTCGTCCGACCACCCGCAGTCCCATCGTCACCGCGCCGGCGGTGGAGCCGGAGACCGCCCAGCATCCGGTGAGGTACACCACGGCGACCACAAAAGTGATCAGCGTGGAAAAGACGACGTTGAGCGACGGGAGGCTGAACGCGGCGGGTGAGAAGACAAGCTTCGTCAAGACCAGGCCGGCGTACAGCGCACCCATGATCAGCAGGACCACCAGCAGGTCGATGACGGCGGCGATTCCTCGGGTGATGATCCCCGCCGCCCGCTCGGCGTCGGGCACCGCGTCCGACGCGATCACCGGTTGTCCCGGTCACGCCCCAACATGCGGTCGACGATGCCGGCCACCGCGTCGTCGGCACGCTCGCCCTGTGTGCGAACGTCGGTCATGACCTCCGCGGTCATCGAATTCGTCGAATCGCGAATGATCGCGGGCAGGTCGACACCCTCGATCACCTTGTCGGCCAAGGCGATCAGGTCGATACGGTTGATCACCGCCTCGATGTCGAGATCGGCGGCGAGTGCGTCGATATCCAAATGCTCGCGGACGAGCGCGTTCAGGTCGATCTCGTTGAGAATCAGGTCCACCAACTGGACGGACACGGTGGTCACCAGGGCCTTGAATTGGTCGGCGCTCTGGCCCACCCAACTGTCGCCTCGCTCGGATAGGCTGGCGACGCCGCGGCGCATCAACGACCCGAACACCGGTAGTTTCTCCGCGGCGTGGTACGCGGCCGCCGCGACGTCCACCACCATCGCCGCGGTCCCCACGGCAGTCGAAACCACTGGGTGTTTCAGCAGGTCGACGTCGGCAGCCATGACCGCATCGTAGTTGTCGCGTCGCACAAATCTGGCGTCCGAACAACTGTGTCCGCTATCGCGATGCGTACTGCAGCGCCGGCTCCACCGAGTCCACGTGTCCATTGCTCAGGATGGTGAGCCGATCGGGTCGCACCTCGTACCGAGCGCCGTCAGCCGGGTTGGTGACATCGAATCCACCTCCGGACGGCGTCGCGTTCGCGAGTTGAACGTTCGCGCCGTCGCGCAGTCGTTCACCGTGGTAGTAGTAGCTCCCCGGCGTCGTCTCGCAGATCACCGCCAAAGACAGAGCGGTTCGGATCATCGCCACCGGCGAGCTTCCCGCATCACAGCGGGCCACATGGCCGACGAAGCCCTGTTCATCGGTTCCTTGCATGCCGGCCAGCACTGTCGAGCTCGTCGACGGTGAGGGCGTCGTGGGTGTGGTCGACGTCGCAGCTGATGATTCAGGAGAAGTCGATGGCGCAGTCATCTCGGTCGTCGTGCTCGGGAGCGGCGCAGCCAGCGTGGTCTGAGGCGAAGGGCTGCTGTTGCGGTCGCCGAAGACCAACAGTGCGGCGAGGACCACAGCGACGCCGAGCAGCACGATCGTCGCCGCCGCCAGCGCCACCTGTGTCGGGCCGAAACGGGACTTCGGCGCCGGCGGCTCGGGTGTGGGGGCGTGCGTCGGGTACGGGGTGTAGCCCGTCCCGGCCGGATTCGGGTAGACCGCCGAGAACTGCCTCGTGCTCGACGGCGGGCTCGGAGCGGGAAGGGCTGGACGCGGCGGCTGCGCCACGCCCGCGGCAGCGCTCGCAGCCTTCGCCAGTTCGCCTGCGGAGGCGAACCTGTCCTCGGGCTTCTTGGCCATACCTCGGGCGATGACGTCGTCGAACGCGCGAGTGATTCCCCGGCGCATGATGCTCGGCCGCGGCGGCGGCGAGAACATGTGCGCGCTCATCAAGTGCCGCAAATCACCCGCCTCGAACGGCGGCCGGCCGGTGAGACATTCGTAAAGCAGGCAGGTCAGCGAGTACACGTCGGCCGGCGGGCCGACCTGCCCGCCGCTGAACCGTTCTGCGGCCATGTAGGCGCACGATCCGATGATCAACCCCGTCTTCGTCACGCTGGCATCACCGCCGTCGTGGGCGATGCCGAAATCAACCAGGTAGGCGAAGTCGTCAGGGGTGAGTAGGACGTTCTCCGGTTTGATGTCGCGGTGTACCAGGCCGTCGGCGTGTGCGGCGTCCAGAGCCGCCGCCACCTGCGCGATGATCGACGCAGCTCGCCCCGGCTCGAGCGGGCCGTTCGCGCGCAGCTCGTCCTTCAGGCTGGCGCCCTCGACGAGACGCATGTCGATATAGAGCACTCCCCCGATGTCGCCGAAGTCGTGCACCGGGATGACGTGGGGTTCCTGCAACCGCGCTGCTACCCGGGACTCGCGCCGAAATCGTTCCTGGTAGCTCGAGTCCGCAGCCATCTCCGCGCGCAAGAGTTTGACGGCCACCATCCGCTCTTTGACGGTGTCGTAGGCGCGATACACCTCACCCATGCCACCGACACCGATCAGAGAGTGCAGCTCATAGGGCCCGAATCGGGTGCCCAGCCGCGAGCCACCGTACGGGGAGGTCATTCGCAATCCTTTCCGTCCCTGTGGACGTCTCGACGTGCGACGATCGATGTGTTCCCGCTTCGGACGCTCGCTTAACGCGTCCGTCAACGGGCCGGCCGCGAACCTTTGGTCCCCCTACTGATCGCGACACATACCCGCGTGCCGTTCCCGACCTTACCCGCGACTCGCACATGCTGCCTCGTCGAAGTTCGCTGTGGCGCAGGGTGTTCGGAAGTCGGCCATATCACACGCCCCGGATTGGCCATACGATGTCGGTATGACAGAACCAGCGGTCACCGTCTCACATCCGCCGGACAGACTTCTGCGCGCCGTCAACCCGGCCCTGCGGTTCCTCCTGCGCACCCCGCTCGCGGGCGGTGCCCGCAAGCAGTTGATGGTGCTGAACTTCACCGGACGCAAGAGCGGGCGTCAGTACTCGATCCCGGTCAGCGCGCACCGGATCGACGGCGACCTCTACGCAATTGCCGAAGCGGGTTGGAAGGTCAACTTCCGCGACGGCGCCACCGCCGAGGTACTGCACGACGGGAAGACGACCACCATGCGCGGCGAGCTCATCCGGGACCCTGCGACCGTCGCCGACCTCTCCCGTCGCTGCGCCGAGTCCTACGGCGCCAAGAAAGCCCAGAGCATGATGGGACTGAAGTTCCGTGATGACCAGATCCCCACACTCGAGGAGTTCACCGAGGCGGCCCAACGCCTAGGCATGGGCGCTATCCGGTTCACCCCCGCCGGCTAATAGCTCGCCGCGGCGAGCTCGAGGATTTCCGTACGATCCGCCCGCAACAGGTATCCCGCCCGGATCGCCGCGTCGAGTGATTCTGTGAAACGTTCGAGGTATTCGGTCGCTCCACCCGGATAGAGCCGATTGAGGGTAGCGGCGTCGAACGGCTCTCCCGACCCGAACAGATGAGACAAGATGCTCTCGTCGCTGCCGACGCCCGTTGTGCGGGCAATCGGCACGTCGACCCAGGGAGCGCGCACACCGCCCTTCGCCAGTCCGTTCGCGTCCAGGATCAGCGGCGGCGGATCGCCTTCGCCTATCTCGATTCGCGGCGCGCTCGGTGGAGGTGTGCCGGTGCGTACCCACGTATGCAGACCGGCGATCGCCGCCTGCAGGACGTAGTGGTGCTGCGGGGCGAAATTGATGTAGTGCTTCAATTGCTGACCCATCAGCGTGTTGGTCGGAGCGTATGCGGCCACGAGCTGATCCAGCGGCGCGAAACCGCTGTCGATAAAGCCGACCTTGATCGTGTAGTTGTCGGCATGTGCGGTGCCCGGGATCTCCCAAGTCCGGAGCCGTTCGTTGTCGGGCTGCCTCGCCAGGTAGTAGCCCGACCGCGCGGCGCCAACGAGGTCGGTTTCGGTGATGACCGTCATCACCGGGACGCGGAGATCGGGTCGGAACGGGATGGGATCCGACGCGCCAATTTCCGACGCGGCGAATATCGAGACCCCGTCGAGCGTTGGCGCGCCGCCAAATCGAGAATGCACGAGGAAGCCGTCGTAAACCTTCACTAGCGGATCGACGGCGTTGACGTAGGTCGTCATGAACATCGCCGATTGCGACTCCCCAACAGCCACAACGAATTCCGGCTTCAGCCTACCCAGCACTCCGTCCCCCGCCGCACCGACCAACCGGCCGACCTGGCTGAAGATGTCGTACGAATAGGCGTCTCCAGGATGGCTGAGTGGCGAATACCGCTCCGGGTCCTGCGTTTTCAGAGACATGTCCGCGAGCATGCTCACCCCGCCCTGGACACCCACCTGCTGCGCCGAGACAACGACATAGGCGTAACCCTCGCGAACAATCTCGCGATGCGCCATGAACCACAAGGCGGGAGCGTCTACTCCGCCGCTGACATTGAGCCACTCGACGATGACGGTCCCGTTGAACTTGGCGGCGTCGGTTGGCGTCAGCACCACCATGCGGGTCGTGTAGTCGGCCGTACCCAATGCGCCGTCCCGTCCGTAAGACGACGCCGTCCCCGAGACGAAGAACTCGTCGGCGCTATAGCCCACGCTGGCGATGTCATAGGCGCCCAGGATCAAGTTCGGCTTACCGGGGATGTGCGTGACGGAAGGCATGTGGCTGACCTTATCGACCCGTCGGGTGATACTAGGCAGGTGGCCGATCGCAACGTGCTCGGAAGCCCGATGGAACCGTGCGGCACCGACCCGCTTACCGGTTTCTACCGCGACGGCTGCTGCTCGAGCGGACCCGAGGACGTCGGCCTGCACACCATCTGCGCGGTCATGACCGCTGAGTTTCTGGAGCACCAGCGCTTCATCGGCAACGACCTGTCGACGCCGCGACCGGAGTACCGCTTCCCCGGCCTCGTGCCCGGCGACCGCTGGTGCGTCACCGCCGCGAACTGGCTGAAGGCCTACGACGATGGGCGCGCCGCGCCGGTGGTGCTGGCCTCCACTCACGAGCGCACCCTCGAAGTGGTGCCGCTGGAAGCACTTTCAGAGCACGCCGTCGACGTGCCCGACGACCCGGGCGACCTCTAGGGCCGGAACTGCAAGATTCGGTCGTCGCCGTCGCGGGGACTGCCCCGTCCGTCGCGGTTGCTGGTGGAGAACCAGAGCGACCCATTCGGTGCCGGGACCACCGTCCGCAGTCGCCCGTACTGCCCGACGAACAGCGCCGCCGGCTCGCCCACTGCACCGTTTCCGCCGACCGGTATCTGATAGAGCCGCTGACCGCGTAGGCACGCCACCCACAGCGAGCCACCGAAGTAGGCCAGCCCGGACGGCGACGCGTCACCGACGGGCCACTCGATTACCGGGTTGATCAGCCCGGCGATGTCGGAACGTCCCTCGGCCATCGGCCACCCGTAATTGCCGCCCGGCTGGATCAAGTTGAGCTCGTCCAACCGATCCGCGCCATACTCCGTCGCCCACAGCCGGCCTGCCGAATCCCACGCCAATCCCTGAATGTTGCGATGGCCGTAGGACCACACCGGCGATGCCGGATCGGGGTTGTCCGACGGAATCGAACCGTCGGGATTGATACGAAGAATCTTGCCACCCAGCGACGAAGGGTCCTGTGCCAGATCGGTATTGCCGGTTTCTCCGGTCGCCACATATAGCTTGCCGTCCGGTCCGAACGCGATGCGCCCGCCGTCGTGGCGCCAACCCGCGGGGATGCCGGTGAAGATCGGCGCTTGACCGGTCAGCGCGCCGCCGTCGAAACGCATCCGGACCACGCGATTGTCCTGCCCCGTGGTGATGTACGCGAACACCGTCTGACCCGAGGTCGCGAGACCCAGCAGGCCGCCCTCCCCGCGCGGCGCGACGCCAGCCACGGCGCCGGCGTCAGTCACGGCGCCGGACGCCAGGTGCTTGACCGCGGCGCTGTCGCGTTCGGCGATCAACGCACTGCCGTCTCCTAGAAATGCGATTCCCCACGGAACGGCGAGGTTGGTGGCGATGTCATCTGCCCCGCCGTTCGGCTGGCCACGTGATTCGACGTCGTTCGCGCACGCGACGACCAACGCCAATGCCGAGACAACTGCGATCGCAATCCGCTTCAAGGTGGACACAAATCAGTAGTACCCGCTTTCGGCGGTACGTTGGCTGCATCGGAAATCTTGTCCGACGGATCGCCGTGCTGGTGGTGTTGACCACCGTGGGTGCCGTCCTGCTGCAGTGCAGCTCCCGGCCACCACCTCAACCGGCCGCGTCATCACCGTCTGTCACCGGGGCGTCACCGCCTGCGCCGCCGCCACGGCCATCGGCCAGCGTGCCCGCGGCACCTGCCGCCGCGACCGTCCGCCCGGTCACTGCCGCCGAACTCGGCGCGAGCTGGCGGCCGGGTTGCCCCGTCGGACCGGAGCGGCTGCGCCGGGTCGAGGTCAACTACATCGGTTTCGACGGGCAGACGCACCGCGGCGAGCTGGTCGTGCACGAGGACGTCGTTGCCGACGTGATCGCGATCTTCGAGCAGCTGCACCGGTTGCGGTATCCAATCGCCAAGATGCGCACGGTCGATCACTATCCGGGCGCCGAGGACGAGCTGTCGATGGAAGACAACAACAGCTCGGCGTTCAACTGCCGACCCCTGCCCTCCGGCCGGGGGTGGTCTCTGCATGCCTATGGGCGGGCCATCGACGTCAACCCGCTCCTCAATCCGTACATCGACAGCAGGGGCAACCTCGAGCCCACGACTGCCGCGCCATACCTGGACCGCAATCGCACCGACCCGGGGATGCTGCACGCCGGAGACCCCGCCGTCCGCGTCTTCACCGATCGAGGGTGGCGCTGGGGCGGCTACTGGCGAACACCGAAGGACTATCAGCATTTCGAGCACCGCTAGGGGCTCACATCGAGTGCAGCGCCGGCTCTCCATCGGGCACGACGAATGACGCCCCGGTGTGGACCGGGGCGTCGGGGCCGGAGACGAACGGCACGACCCTGAAGTCGACACGCAGCTCGTCGGGGGTGATGCGGGTCCGGACGTAGCCGCGGCGGTTGTTGAAGTACCGGATGTGCGGATTCTCCGGCAGCACGGCGGTGATCTCGTCGCGCGAGTCGGACCCGTCGCCGCCGGAGCTGACCGATGTCGTCACCAGTTCGGTCGCCACCACCGCCGATGACGGGTCATCGAACCTCTCCCGCACCTCGGCCGCCCAGTGCGAGTGGACGTCACCGGTAAGTACGACGGCATTGCGCACCGGCGAGTCGACCAGGCCGGCGACGATGCGGTCCCGATTGGCGGTGTAGCCGTCCCAGCGCGTCCGGGTTGATGCCGCGGCCCGGACCGGGCGTCAGGTCGACCTGGGAGAAGAAGACCTGCTGCCCCAGTACGTCCCACCGAGCCTGCGACTGCTGAAAGCCGTTGAGCAGCCAGCGTTCCTGCTCGGTGCCTGTCAGCGTGCGAGCCGGGTCAAATCGTTCCACGCAATCGGTGCGGATCTCGTCACCACACGCTTGGTCATCGCGGTACTGCCGGGTGTCGAGCATGTGGAACGTCGCCAGGTCACCCCAGCGCACGCGTCGGTAGAGCTGCATGTCGATGCCGCGCGGAGTCGACGACCGTCGCAACGGCATGTTCTCGTAGTACGCCTGCAACGCCGCAGCGCGCCGATCCAGAAACGCGGGCTGCGGTTCGGACGGCACCTCGTCGGCCCAGTTGTCCGTCAGCTCATGGTCGTCGAACACCGCCAGCCACGGCGCCGCCGCATGCGCCGCCTGTAGATCCGGGTCGGTCTTGTACTGCGCGTAGCGCTGTCGATAATTGGCCAGCGTCACCGTCTCCGGACCGACGTGCTCGCGAACGTTGCCGCTCACCACCGTGGTTTTCCCGGCCGGATACTCGTATTGGTAATCGCCAAGGTGCACAACGAGATCCGGGTGCTCTTCGGCGAGTCTTCGGTACGCGGTGAACCAGCCCTGCTCGTAGTTCGAGCACGATGCGAAACACATCGTCAGCGGCGCCAGCGAGCCCGGTCCAGGTGCCGTCCGGGTGCGCCCGGCCGGTGACACGTTACCGCCAGCGCGAAACCGGTAGAAGTAGTCGGCGCCGGGTCGCAGCCCCGTCAGTTCGATGTGCACGCTGTGCGCCATTTCCGCTGCCGCCGTGGTGATTCCACGCTGCACGACCCGCGTGAACCGCTCGTCGTCGGCGACTTCCCACTCAATGTCGACGGCGCGGGCGGGCATGCCGCCGAGGCCGTCGTCGGCCAACGGGCTTGGCGCGAGCCGGGTCCAGATCACCGCGCCGTCCGGAGTCGGCTCACCCGACGCCACCCCGAGGGTGAACGGGTCTGCCAGTATCGGGCTGCGACGACGTTCGGTGGTGAATCCCACGACGGGCAGCACCGCAAGCACAACGGCGCCCTTGAGCACCGTGCGACGGGTTGACGACACAGACACGGCCGAGTGTCGGCATGTTGTCTTTCGGGACGGTAACGGTCGGTCGTACGGTGTCCCGCCGCAGCGATGACGTTATGCAAACAGGCTGTGTACGTTAACTTTCCGCGTCATGTACAACACGGTTGCGTGGCTAGCGCGTCGGGTACTGATACTGCGGCTCGTGGAACCGATTGATGATCGGAATACGCTCGATGATCTTGTCGCGCAGGCGCGGCTCCGGCTGCACCGCCGGGACTTGCGGTTGCGCCGGCGGAACATATGCCGGGGCCGGGGCGGGCGGAACATACGCAGGCGCGGGCGGGACATAAGCCGGGGCGGGCGGCGCGGCCGGCGGATCGAAATCCGGTGCGGGCGCGGCAGGAGCCGGAGGCGCAGCGACCATCGTCTGCGCGACCAGCGGACGGGCCGCCGCGGGAGCGGGCGACTTCGCCTCCGGAGGCGGCGCCAGCTTGGGCGCGGCCTGCGCGACCTTCGCGGCCGACGGCACTGTCGCTTCCCGAACCTGCTCGCCCGCCGCGTTTGCGTTTGAAGTTTGGTCGGAGTGCGAATCCGGAGTAGCCCGAAGACCCAGCGCAACCGAGAGCGAGACCACCAAGGTGACCGCCGCGGCGACGAGGACGGACGTCAACACGCCGGTCTTCGACATCCGGCGCAGCTTCAGCAGCGGTGCAGCCGCGACGTCCAGGGTGTTCACCGCCAGCGCCGACGCCACCGCGGCCCCGCGCGCCATGGCCATGTCGGCCTCGGCCGAGGAGATGACCGGTGCCGCCGCGACCGTGTTCATCGACGACACGACCGGATCGAGGTCGGCCGAACCGACGACGAAAATCGCGTCCGGCTGCCGATCGTTGAGGTCCAACGCGATCACACTGCTGGTCAGCTCGACGTTGTCCGCACCGTCGGCGGGCCGGTCCTGGCGGTCGACGGTCACTCCGTCGGCGTTCACCACCGCAACGAGCGTGGCGTCGGGTTCGACAATGCACACCGCGACGTCGTCATATCCGGCAATGTCCGCGATGCCACTGGCCAGCGCTTCAGCGGCCTCGATCTCCGACACGGAGACGACGCTTTCCAGACCCCGGGCGTCCAGTGCGTCCAGGACAGCGCCGGCCGCGGCGTCTGCATCAGTGGTCCAGGTAACGCCGACCGCGTGCACGCCGCTTTCCACGACGGACTCGTTGGCGTCGAGCAGCACCGACAGCAGGCCGTCCGCGTCGAACGGCGCATCGTCGGTGATGTCCAGCGCTCCGCGGTCGACGGGAGCGCCTCCGCCCGTCATCCCTTCGACGAGCACCCAGCGGACGGCTGTCGAGGTCACCGACAGACCGAGCACGAGGTCCATTGCTATCCTCCTCTGCCTGTCATTCGGGTCAGACACTACCGCTGCACTACACAGATGGACATCTGGGCCATAGGCGGTATCGCAATCGCCGGGGTCCCCATTAATCCAAATCGTGCATCAGTCATACCCAAATCGGACTTGGACAAGCATCGATTCGGCTTCTACCGTTGCTCGTAGACCACCGACCAACTCTCACTATCGATGGCCGAGGACACCATGACTGCCACGATGCCCAGACACTCGCCTGACGGGACAGATGCTCATCGCCGGCTCACCGGTCTGGGGCTCCGGTAGGCAGATCTACGCCTTCGATCCCAGCACCGGCCGAGACGTTGAACCCGCCTTTCACCACGGCGACCCGACCCACGTCGACGCCGCGTGCGCCGCCGCCGCGGCCGCGTTTGCGGAGTACCGGTCCACGACCTCGGAGCAGCGCGCTCAGTTCCTCGAAGCGATCGCCGCCAACATCGAAGCCATCACCGACGCCGTCGTCGCGCGCGCGACCGCCGAAACCGGACTACCACAAGCCCGCATCACCGGCGAAGTCGGCCGTACCACGGGCCAACTGCGTCTGTTCGCCGGCGTTCTCCGTGAGGGCAGCTGGAACGGCGCCCGCATCGATCCCGCACTCCCCGACCGAACCCCGTTGCCGCGGCCCGACATTCGCCAGCGCTCCATCCCGCTGGGCCCGGTCGCCGTGTTCGGCGCGAGCAACTTCCCGCTGGCGTTCTCCGTCGCAGGCGGCGACACCGCGTCCGCGCTCGCCGCGGGATGCCCGGTCGTCGTCAAGGCCCACGACGCCCACCCCGGCACCTCCGAGCTCGTCGGCCGCGCGATCACCAACGCCGTCGCCGCATCGGGTCTGCCCGCAGGCACGTTCTCCTTGCTCTACGGTTCCGGGCGCGACCTCGGCATCGCCCTGGTGACCGACCCGCGCATCAAGGCAGTCGGATTCACCGGATCCCGCTCCGGTGGAACGGCACTCGTCGCGGCCGCGGCCGCTCGGCCCGAGCCGATCCCGGTTTACGCGGAGATGAGCTCCATCAATCCGGTATTCCTGCTCGACGGTGCACTGGCCAGTCGCGGCGCCGACCTGGGCCGCGCGTTCGTCGGCTCGCTCACGATGGGCTCCGGACAGTTCTGCACCAACCCCGGCCTGGTGATCGCCGTCGACGGCCCCGGCCTCGATTCGTTCGTCACCGCCGCCCGCAATGCCCTCACAGAGTCGCCGGCGATGCCGATGCTCACCCCCGGCATCGCCGAGAGCTACGCCAACGGCGTCTCAAAACTCAGCGGGGAAGCCGATCTGGTCGTCCGTGGCGAGTCCAGCGATAGCGAAACCGCCTGCCGGGCCGCCCTGTTCGCCACCGATGCAGAGAGCTTCGTGAATTCTGCGACCCTGCAGGCCGAGGTCTTCGGATCCTCGAGCCTGATCGTGCGGTGCGCCGACATCGCCGAGATGCAGACCGTCGCCGAGAACATCGAAGGTCAGCTCACCGCGACCGTGCACGCCGATGAGGCCGACTACGAAGACGCCCGGGCACTTCTGCCGCTGCTCGAACTCAAAGCGGGCCGGATTCTCTTCGACGGCTGGCCCACCGGTGTTGAGGTCTGCCACGCCATGGTGCACGGCGGTCCCTACCCCGCGACGTCGGACCCCCGCAGCACCTCGGTCGGTGCACGCGCAATCGAACGCTTTCTGCGGCCCGTCTGTTACCAGAACGTGCCGGAGTCGTTGCTGCCCAGCGCAATCGCTGAGAGCAACCCCGACAACCTGTGGCGGCGCATCGACGGCCGGCTCCAACAGGACTGACCCAACCACTCACCAAGGAGTCGTTTTGATGGACCCCACGTGCCCCGTCTTTCACGGAGTTCTGTTCTTCCCTGTCACCCCGTTCACCGATACCGGAGAAGTCGACCTCGACGTACTGGCCCGCCACATCGCCAGCGGTGTCGACGCGGGTCCCGGCGGCGTCTTCATCGCTTGCGGTACAGGGGAATTCCATGCTCTCGAGTCCCAAGAGTTCGGCTCCGTCGTCCGCACCGCCGTCGAGGTGGTCGCGGGCCGGGTGCCCGTATACGCAGGCGCGGGCGGCTCCGTCGCACAAGCCAAGCTGTTCGCGAAGACCGCAAAGGACGCCGGAGCCGACGGGTTGCTCCTTTTGCCGCCGTATCTCGTCGAGATGCCCCAGGCCGGCCTCGTCGCCTACGTCCGCGATGTCGCCGCCGCCACCGATCTGCCCGTCATCGTCTACAACCGTAACAACGCCCGGTTCACCGAGGCCTCCGCGATCGCGGTTTCGAAGATCCCGAACGTGATCGGGTTCAAGGACGGTACAGGCGATCTCGACAACGTCGCGCGCATCGTCCGTGCCGTCACCGACGCCTTGAAGTCCAGCGCCAAGCCCTTCCTGTTCTTCAACGGCATGCCGACCGCCGAGACCACCCAGCAGGCCTACCGCGCAATCGGTGTGCCCCTATACTCATCGGCCACCTTCGCGTTCGCTCCCGATCTCGCGCTCGCTTTCTACGACGCGCTCGAAACCGGCAACGATGCCCTGGCCAACGCGCTGCTGCGGGAGTTCTTCCACCCGCTGGTCCGGCTCCGCGACACGGTGCCCGGCTATTCCGTCTCGCTCGTCAAGGCCGGCGTCACCCTGGAGGGCACGCCCGCCGGGCCGGTCCGACCGCCGCTGGTCATGCCGACCGCGGAGGACATCACCGCACTGCACTCGATCATCGCAGCCGGGCGGGTCGTGCTCGCCGAGGCCCTCACCGAGGTCGTATAGTCATGGCGCCGAGCCAGGTTCGCATCACCGGCGCCCGTGTCACCCCAGTCGCGTTCGTCGACCCGCCGCTGCTGAACACCGTCGGCGTGCACCAGCCGTACGCGCTGCGTGCGATCATTCAGCTCGATACCGACGCCGGACTGGTGGGTCTCGGCGAAACCTACGCCGACCAGACCCACCTGGCTCGACTGGAGGCCGCCGCAGACGCCATCGCAGGCCTGGACGTGTTCTCACTCAACACGATTCGTGCCGCGATCGCCGAGCGACTCCGCGGTGACGACTCCGATGCTGTAGGCACGGCCGGCATGATCACCTCGGCCAGCACCGTCGACCAGGTGTTCTCGCCGATCGAGGTCGCCTGCCTCGACGTGCAGGGCCACGCGACGGGCAGGCCCGTTTCCGACCTGCTTGGCGGCACGGTCCGTCACGCCGTGCCGTTCAGCGCCTATCTCTTCTACAAGTGGGCGGCCCACCCGGGCGGTGAGCCCGACACGTTCGGCGAGGCGCTGGACCCGGACGCGATCGTCGTCCAAGCGCGGCGCATCATCGGCGAATATGGTTTCACTGCAATCAAACTCAAGGGCGGCGTATTCCCTCCCGAGGAGGAGATGGCGGCCATCGAGGCCCTACGAGCGGCGTTCCCCGACCACCCGCTGCGCCTGGACCCGAACGCCGCATGGACACCGCAGACGTCGGTCAAGGTGGCCTCGGGACTGGCCGGAATCCTCGAGTACCTTGAGGATCCGACACCCGGGCTCGACGGTATGGCCGACGTCGCCCAGCAAGCACCGATGCCGCTGGCGACCAACATGTGCGTCGTCGCATTCGACCACCTCGCACCCGCTGTCGCGAAGGACTCGGTGCGGGTAGTGCTGTCCGATCACCACTACTGGGGTGGCCTGCAGCGCTCACGGCTGCTCGCCGGCATCTGCGAGACCTTCGGCCTCGGGCTGTCGATGCACTCCAACTCCCACCTCGGCATCAGCCTTGCGGCGATGGTGCACCTCGCCGGAGCCACACCCAACCTCACCTACGCGTGCGACACCCACTGGCCGTGGAAGACCGAGGAGATCGTCAAACCCGGCAGGCTGGAGTTCGTCGACGGCTCGGTGCCCGTGCCGACGACGCCCGGCCTCGGCGTGGAGATCGACGAGGATGCGCTGGCCGCCTTGCACGAGCAGTACCTGCGCTGCGGCATCCGCGACCGCGACGACACCGGCTACATGAAGAGCATCGACCCCGGCTACGAGGCGATCAGCCCGCGCTGGTAGGGCCGAATTGATCACTTGATCGACTCTGTCAATTAGCCTTCGGGTGTGGACACCTCGGTTGACATGTCATCGGGGCTCGCCGATGAGCGTGACTTCATCGTCACCGACTGCCCGGACATCCCGAACTGGTCAGAGAACTTGCTGTTCGCCGTCTACGACCCGGATGCGGACGTCACGATGTGGCTGCACCTGGGCACCGTTCCCGGGAAGTGGACGATGTGGGAGGACCGCGTCCTCGTCATGCTGCCCGGTGAAGAAGGTGTCCTGTCGCTGCGCGCCTACCACCACACGGCGCCCGAGCGCCGTCCCGCCGGGCCCGGTCTCGAGTTCCGGCAGAACACCCCGTGGCGGCGCTGGCAGGTGTCGTTCGGCGGCTTCGGCCTGCACACCCCCGTCGCCGAGATGCTCACCGGCACAACACGAGACGGACCGGGCACGCCGATTTCCGCCGAACTGGAGATCGAGTGCCTGACACCCGCGTGGGACGCGCGAACGGCCGCCAGTCTGGAACCGGTGCGGGTGATATGGATTCGCACGACTGGGCCAACGAACACTACGAACAGCTGGTCCACGCAACCGGCACGGTGACCTTGCCGTCGGGCGACGAGATCCCGTTCGACGGCCACGGTTGGCGAGACCATTCACGCGGGGCGCGCGATCACTCCCTGTTCATGGACTGGGGTGGACACATCATCCTCGGCTGTCCGTACCCGAGCGGAAAGGGCTGGGGCTTCTCGCGCTACTATGCCGCCGACGGACGAATCACCCTGGAGGGCGGCTACGTCTTCGTCGACGGAAAGTTCGAGCACGCAAAGGTTCTGACCGCACCTCGGCTGGAAGAGCTCAAATACGACGGCGAGGTCCTTCCGGTGCGACTCGGGTGGTCCGGCGGCGTACTCGACGTCGAGTTGCACTGTGACCGGACGTTGTGGACATCGATGCAGCGCAGCCTTGCGGTCGGCAAGGACCTCGAGGGAATGGGCCTGATGTATGTCATCAACCACGGGCGGTGCGAATGGGACGGCGAGACGGGTTACTTCTACAGCGAGAGATCCGACCGGCTCAATCAGCTTTCGCCCGAGCCCTTCTACTCCGAGCCTGAAACCTGATGGCCGGGGCGGCCGGCGAGGGCATGTGGGCTCAGCTCAAGGAACAGGCCCGGGCGCTGGACGACGTCCGCACCGGTGTACAGGACTGGATGCGGAAGCGGTTGCATGACAGCGCTTTGACGGTTGGACCGCTCGCGCCGCCGGGAGGCACCGGTGTCGCGAACGAGACACTGCTGTTCGATGTCAACCGCTCCGATGGTGCAACGGAGGGATTCGTCGCACGGCTGGCGACGCCGGACCCGCTCTACCTGGATTACGACCTGTCGACGCACTACCGCATGTACCAGGCGATGATGGCTGTGCCCGCGGTTCCCACGCCCGCCGTCATCGGCTACGAGCCCGACTCCTCTATCGTCGGGGCGATTTCTCGCATGAGGGTCGTGAATCGGCCGGATTAACAGCCCTAGCGCAGAAATCGGCGACGCCCACGCTGGTATCGCCACTAAACTGATGCGCGATCACCGCGCAAACGGCGTGAAGTGATGCGAGGAGTGCATCAGTGTTTTCGCTCGCCCGGCTGTCCTGCTTCGTTGCCGTCGCTGAGGAGCTGCACTTCGGGCGCGCCGCCGAGCGGCTACACATGACCCAGCCGCCGCTGAGTCGGCAGATCCAACAGCTAGAAAGCGAACTCGGCGTTCAGCTCATCGAGCGCAGCACACGGGCGGTCACTCTGACGCCGGCTGGGTTGGCCTTCCTGCCCGACGCCCGCCGCATCCTTCAACTCGCCGAGGGCGCAGCGCAGACCGTGAAGCGCATTCCCGCAGGCGATCTCGGCACCGTCGTCGTCGGCTTCACGGCTGCCTCCGCACACGCCGCCCTGCCGCGACTCTTGGAACAGGCGCGGGAGAAGCTTCCCGACGTCAAGCTCGATCTGCGCGAGATGGTCACCGCGGCGCAGATCGAGGGGCTGATGACCGGCGAACTCGACCTCGGGATGGCGCGCCCGCCGCTCAAGCGGCCCGGCCTCGTGTCACGACCGCTGTTGCACGAGCAGCTCATCGCCGCGTTGCCCGAGGCGCACCCGATGGCCGGACTGGGGCGGCAGCTGACACTCAACGACCTCGACGGGCAGGACGTGATCATGTACTCGCCCGTGGAGGCACGGTACTTCAACGAGCTGCTCATCAGTACTTTCACCATCGCCGGCGCGACGCCGCGCTACGTGCAGACCGTGACCCAGGTGCACACCATGCTGGTGCTGGTGCGGTCCGGCATCGGCATCGCACTGGTGCCGGCGTCGGCGGCGACGCTGCACCCCGACGGCGTGGTGTTCCGGTCCATCGGCGCGTTTCGGGAACGGCCGGTGGGGCTCGATGCGGTGTGGCGCGGTGACAGCACCAACCCCGCATTGCTGCGTCTACTCAGAGACGTTCTGCCGCAGCGGGAATGGACGACGGACGATCTGGTCGAGGACGTGGTCGGCTAGCGTCCACGCGGTCGCGTGGCTGGTGGCCGAGCAGTGAGCTTCCGGTCAGCTCGGCGCGTTCGTCCAGCAGTTCGTGTACCGGACCAATGGAGGGCAGCGTGCCCCTGCTCGCGGCACACCCGGCGAACGGCGGTCAGCAATCGCAACTCGCAGTGCGATGGTCTCCCGGTCGCGCATTCTGCCCAGCTTCCGCGCGGTCGTCCTCCTGCGCGCAATTCGCCTTGCAGAGACCAGCGCCAGAACAGGCCGCATTACACGAAGCCGCCGAGGAGACTGGGTCTCATTTGGGCCAGGTAAGTAACCCTCGCGAAGGGGTGGTCACCTACGAGGCTAGCGCGGGCTCACCCCGCGCTGATTTTCTGGTCCAACGGCACCACGACGCTCGCCTCCGGCGAATTCTTTGCTTCCTGGTATGCCGACTCAAGAGTGGCCGGAACCGCTTCTAGGTCGCGGTATACGCCCATCAGTTGCTCCAGGACTTTGATTCGTTGCTGACTCGCCTCGGCCACCGCCCGCCGGGCCTGCTCACGATGATAATCAGCCTCCTGCGTTGCGTCGGCGAGGAGCTGCTCACGCTCCTGCTGGGCGTCCTGCCACGCCTCATCGATCTCCGATTGGGTTTCAGCGCGCATCCTGGCCAATTCGGCGTCGAGCTTTTTCTTGGTTTCCTCATACTCGGCTTCTAGGGCGTTTCGCTTTGCGGCCATGTCCGCCAACAGCTCTTTGTGCTTTCGCTGCTCGGCCTCGGCTTCGGCCTTGGTCGCCGCGATCAGCGCCTCTGCCTCGGCCCGCGCCTCGGCCTGCATCTCGGAAATCTCGTCGACCGCACGCCGCAGCATCTTCGCCATCCGATGTTGCATCGCGTGGGGCGAGGGTGAGGTGTCCCTTAGAACGGCGACCTCCTTCCGCAGCGCGGCTGCTTCATCGTCGCATTCCTTCAGCCAGGCCCTTAGGCTCTCGACGTCGTTAAGCAGGAACTGCTGCTTGGTGGTCAACGTCTCGATGTAGGCATCAACCGCAGCCGGATCGTAGCCCCTGAACATGCGAGCGAACGTCTTTGCGGGTTCGATTATCACTCAATTTCCCCTTCTGGAAACGCCTGGTAGACCTCGTGAGGCGCCGGCCCCAGAGTCGAGTATTTCACGGTCTGCGACGACCCGACCACGTGACCGATGCTCGCGCAGAGCAGTCCAAAAGTGCCCAGAAAAAAGTCGGGTACCGAGATAACATCGGCCTTGTTTCGCAGGATTAGACACCACAGATCACCTGAGTTTTGGTAAACAATGTGATCGATCCACATCGGCCATTGTGATGTCCACGTGGTCACGTAGACACACGCATAGCTATTTCGTAGTCTTGTCGTCCGCTGGACACGCGCAGTGGAGACCAGGGTGGGACGTGCTGGCCGATCCAGCCCGACCGGAGGCGGGTCACATTAGCTGGCGAAGTGGATTGAACCCGATGACGCTCGCCAACTCGTACACAAGGGTGTGGGTGCGCCGAAGGCGCGCACCTGGAACCGAGTGTGATCATGATGCGCAGGCTCGTCGCGACAAGCTGTCTGGCCGGCATGGTCATCATTGGCGCCGCAGCGCAGAGCGGCGGATTCGCTATTGCCTGAACGCGCTCCCTAATAGAGTCGGGGTCTATCCAGACGGATTCCCGCGCTTGCCTTGTAATGCGCGGTCGAGTGCACAGAGAAGAGGCAATCGTGCTAATCGGATGTCAAGACCGTCGGGGGAAAATCTGGCGCATCGCAGCGGTCTTCGCTGCGAGCGGCGCGCTGGCGTTGTCGGGGTGCACGAGCGACGTGGATACGAGCGAACCCACGACTCAGACGACGGCGGTAACGGCGCAAGAGGAGCAAGAGGACTTTGTCGTAGAAGACGTGGCGGAGAAGACAGTGACCGAGTTGCCTGCCGGCCCGCTGTACTGGCACGTCGAGAATTTCCCCGCGCTCGCGGACGCCGAGGCGGCGGCTGGTCCGTTGTCGCTGGCCGCCGACGTGGAGGGCAAGGTCTGGCTCTTTACGCTTGGTCCCAAGGGGACGCCGACGCATGGTGGCAGCATGGTCACCGAGATCGGCCCCTTGGTCGACGTCTCCGCCCCCGAGTATCTGCTGGCCATCGCCCATGCCGTCGCGGCGCCAGGCGCCAAGTCCGGGGTGCACACGCATCCCGGCACCGAGGCGTTCTTGGTGCTGGAGGGTCAGTTGAGCCAACAGACCCCGCACGGCGTGAACGTTGTCGAAGCCGGCAAGACGCTGGCGGGGGGCCCCGCCGAGCATCCGATGGAGGTCACCAGCAGCGGCGGGGAAGAACTGCATTGGCTGATCATGTTCGTCCTGGATGCGAACAAGCCATTCGCGTCGGACGCTACGTTCGAGTGAGGCGGCTGCCGTTCTTGCTGTTCGGGTACCGCCCGTCAGCGACCGTCACCGGGGGCCGCACCGACAGCAGCGGCACCGATTGCCGCCGCGACCAGAAGAATACAAATCACGTTCCGCACCCTTCTCGATGAATTGACATCCCGGTAACCGGCGGGAGCGTAATTCACGCGAGCCCTGGTCACACCGCGACTGCGGAAGAACGTACGTGAGCACCGAAACCCCGGGCCGGAAGATATGCGATGGTGTGGTGCTTGTGGTGACGTAGACCTTCGCTGAACTCAGTAACCGTGTTCTAGGAGAAGGCCAGCCGTGCAAGCACCGATGTGAGGCCGCAGCTATCGAGATCGAATACCGACGATCGACGGCGTTCGGTGGTGACTCACCGGACTGACTGCGGACTGACGCAGCTCGTCGGGGCGATCACCTGCGGCCAGGCCATCGGGCGAATTACGCTCCTCGGTGGATTTGCCGTGGATGTCAATTCCAAGATCAAGGGAGATCACGAACGGAGGAATCATGGCCAGCTATATAGCCCTCATCAACTGGACGGAGGAGGGCATCAAGTCGTACGGGAATACGATCGACCGAGCCGAGGCCACCGGTCAGCTTGCGGCCAAGGTCGGCGTCACGATAAAGCAGATCTACTGGACCCTGGGCGCGTACGACCTCGTGTCCATTCTGGAGGCGGCGGACGACGAGAGTGCGACGGCTTTTGCGCTGGCCGTCTCTTCCCTGGGAAACGTGCGAACGACGACCATGCGAGCGTTCGACGCCGCGGAGATGCGCGAGATCGTCGCCAAGGCGGGTGGTTAGCGCACGGACTAGCGGGTGCCGAGCAGGTCGATGACGAAGATCACCGCGTAGCGCACTTTTTTGCATCGAGGAGCGAGTCCCTGGGCCCTAGCCGTCATGTACGGGTTGCCCGTGGGGTCGCTGACGGTCTTGGCGCGGGAGATGTCCCCCTGAAGCAGCGCTAACTGCGCCAAAGTCGGGAGTCGTAGCACCCGGCAGCAGTACGCTCAATGCCGTGGCGGAAACGTCATACGCACCGTGTGGCGATCTCAGCCTGGCGTATCAGGTGTTCGGCGACGGGCCGGTCGAGCTGGTCTTCGTCGGGCCGATGGTCAGCCACGTCGAGCTGTCCTGGGCCCTGCCCGAATTCAAGGCGTTCTTTGAGCAGCTCGCCACGTTCTGTCGCGTCGCCCTGTTCGACAAGGCCGGGGTCGGGCTGTCGGACCCGGTGCCGAAAGTTCGCACGCTGGATGATCGAGCGGCCGAGGTCGAGGCTGTCATGGATGCCGTCGGCTTCGAAAAGGCCGTCGTCTTCGGTATGAGCGACGGCGGATTTGCGTCCATTCTTTTCGCGGCAACACGACCGGAGCGAACGCGGGCGTTGATCCTTACCGGCACGGTCTCGTATTGGGGCTTCGCCGGGTGGGACGACATGGATCGCGACCCGGCCGAGGTGCGGGCGCGCGTCCTTGCCGAGCTGGGTGAGGACTACACGCCGTCGACTGAGCAGCTCGCCCGCGTCCAGGAATACGGCCGCGCCGTCCGCTCGGGGTGGGGCAGCGGTGCGACATTCAGCATCGGCGCGCCGTCAGTGTCCGGTCGATTACGCCAGCTCGCCATGTTTGAGCGGATGTGCGCGAGCCCGGGGATGGCGCGCGCGACAATGGAAGCGGCGTTCCGGTTCGACGTGCGGCCGATCCTGCCGATGATCACCGCGCCAACCCTGGTTATCCATGCCCGCGAGGACCCCGCGGTTCCGGTGCAGGGCGGCCGGTATCTCGCCGACCACATTTCCGGCGCGCGGTACCTGGAGGTCGAGGGTGTGGACCACGCGCCCTTTTTAACTGAGCCCGACAGGATCCTGACCGGGATCGAGGAGTTCCTCACCGGCAGCCATGCGGCACCGGCGCAGTCACATCGCGCCCTGCGCACCGTGTTGTTCACCGACATGGTCGCGTCGACGCAACACGCCGCGGCCACGGGCGACGAGCGGTGGCGTGCGGTGCTGCAGCGCTTTGGTGAGATCACCGCCGAACTGACGGAACGTTTCGGCGGCACGGTGGTGCAGCACACCGGCGACGGTCACCTCATCACATTCGACGGCCCGACGCAGGCCATCTGCTGCGCCGAGGCGTTGCGCGCGGACGTCGAGACACTGGGTATCGAGATCCGCGCCGGCATCCACACCGGCGAGTGCGAACTGCTGGACAACGGTATCGGGGGGATTGCCGTGCACATCGCGGCGCGGATCTGCGGCCAGGCCGGCGCCGGCGACATCCTGGTCTCGCGCACCGTTCGCGACCTGGTGGTCGGCTCGGGCACGGGCTTTGAGGACCGCGGCAGCGTCGAGCTGCGTGGCGTGCCCGGCTCCTGGCAACTGCTGGCGGTCGATCGCCACGGCGCGCGGGCGGGATCGGCCGAGGCCGAACTGGCGTCAACACCCACCCCCGGCGCTCGGACCGCGATGCGCCGAACGGACCGCGCCGTGGAGGTGATGGCCAGGCGGACACCGTGGATCCTCCGCGGGGTGGCCCGCCTCGCCCCGGCCACCACTAGTCGCAGCTGAACACCTACCGGAGTCAGCGCGCTCGGAGGTGCGCTCGGGGACGGATTCTGAAACCCAACCTCCGCCCGCGGCTGTGCGCGGCCCTCGCCACAGTTCCGCCAATTTGCAGTCCTTGCGGTCGACTATGCGCTTGCCGAAGTGCCAGGCGTGACGGCCTTTCTCGTTCGCACGATTACCCAGATCGCAGCCAGGGCGGGGACAACGATGTACGGCCCGTTGAAGAGGTAGAACATCGTCCAGTTCGACGGCGGCACATCGCCGGTCGCGTCTATGGCGATATAGATCGCGGTGCTGGCGACCACCATCCCGGCGAGGGGCAGCAACACGTAGGGAAGCCACGACTTACTACGGAAAAACCCGTATGCGGTCAGCAGATAAAAGGGTCCGTACGCGAACGGGAACCAGACGAAACTGCTCAGCCACGACGGCGGATGGAGGTAAATCGGTTCGACCTCCCGCGCATACCAGCCAGCCGACTCGTTCACCAAGCCCAGTGCGACTGGCAAGTCGAAGGTGAGCCAGAAGATGAAGAACAGCGCGAACAGGGCGGCGAAGACTAGCTCAATCTTGCGGCTCATCAGGCTTCCTGGGCAGTCGGAGGTTTCCACAGGATGCGCTGACGGCGAGGGTCGGATAGGCACATTCCCCCAAAGAGCGATTGCCTGCCACCCACGCCAATATCTGCTATCTCGTTGTCCTTGTCGTCGCGTAGACGGTGGCGTACGCGTCGCCGTTGGACCTCCCGGTCACCAGCTGCTCGTTGGGGCGGCCGCGCTGCATTAGCCGCATTGCGGTCGAAGTTTCGGCGATCAGGCTTAGCCGCACGTTTTCACTTGTATGCGGCGGGGGCAAACCGGCGTCGCTTTTGCTGTATGAGTGTCGCGGCTGTCGTGGTCGTCTCGCTGGCGATCATTTTGACGATCGCTCTGTTGATCGCTGCGGTGTTCGTGGCGAGGCGGATCGATCGGGATGAACCGGCCCGACGCGCTACGACCCCGACCTCTTTCGGGGTAGTAATTGGTACGGGTAACGGCGGCTGTTGCGCCAGGGCAGGCTGCGGCGGCGGGGGAAATTGACGCAGGGCAGGCACCGCAGCGGCATCCGCCATCTACCGGCTCGGCTGCAATGAACCGACCGGCCACGGCATGACCGGCCACCGCAAGTCTGGCGCGAAGGCCGGCCGTGTACGCGCTCGCCGAGCAGATCTACGCCGGTTACGGGCACTACCGCGTGCAGACCGCAGCTGTCGGGCGCCAGATCCCCGGTCTTCCGACTCAAGCCACGTTAACGGCAGCCTGCAGCAGATGCGAAGCGGCCGAGCGCCCACCTATAAGCGACTATGTCGCTCCGGGCAGAGAAGCGACTGTTATCCCGATGCCGGCACCGGCATCGGGACCGGTGTCACCAATTGACCTGACTTCAGGAAGCTGTCGAGGTTACGCAGCGTGAGTTCCTCCATCGCGGCGCGAGTCTGCACCGTCCCGCTTCCCACGTGCGGCAGCACGACGACGTTGTCCATCGTCAACAACGCCTCCGGCACATTCGGCTCGTCGGCGAACACGTCCAGGCCCGCTCCCGCCAGCCGGCCCTCCGTGAGCGCTTCGACCAACGCCTCCTCGTCGACCACGCTGCCCCGCGCGATGTTCACCAGATACCCATCGGCACCCAACGCGTCGATCACCTGGCGGCTGACCAGCTTTCGCGTACTCGGCCGCCCGCCGCTGCCACGATCAGCACATCGACACCTCGCGCCAACTCCTCCGGCGACGAAATGTAGGTATACGCCGAGTCCGCGACCTGGTGGCGATTGTGATACGAGATCGTGCAACCGAAACCACTGAGCCGCAACGCAATCGCGCTTCCGATTCGGCCCAGCCCGATAATCCCCACCCTCGTATTGCTCACTTGGCGCGTTAGTGGATACATCCCCTCGACGGGCCACCGGCCCGCTCGCACATACCGGTCTGACGCGGAGAGCTGCCGCAGCACATCGATCACCAGCCCCACGGCGGTGTCCGCCACGCAGTCGGTCAGCACGTCGGGCGTGTTGCTCACCGCGACCCCTCGCGCGGCCGCGGTGTCCACATCCGTCGTGTCGTAGCCGACCCCGAAGTTCACGACGGCGCCGAGGTTGGGCAGCGCCGACATCAAGCCGGCGTCCACACCCGTGCGTCCCGAGGTCACCACCGCCGTGATCTCCTCGCCGTGCGAGGACAGAAACGCCGCGCGTTCGGCGGCTTCGTCGGGCAGCACGTAGGCGGTGTACTCGTCCTGAAGGATCTGCGCCAACGACGGCTTCAGCGGCCCGACCTGCAGTACGGGCCTGCTTTGTGTGGTGTGCTCTTCGGTGCTCATGATGGTCCTACGGTACGGCGACCTGCGAATACCCGTCCAACTCCGAATTGGCATGGACTTATACCCAAGCCGCATGGCTCGCCGATTGAACACGCGAGCTCGGTATCGGTGAGCGGTCCCCACCCGCAAATATGCAGTTCAGAGGCTGTTTCTAACGCGCCTTAGCTAGTCAGGCCACCCTAATTCGACACCCGATTTCGCCATTTGGCTGGGGTTGACGCTGTCTCGACACTGTCCTTACCTTGTGTCTGCGATCACAAGCTCCATCTACATACGTGGACATCACAACAGCAGCCCGGAGGATCCACATGAGCCCCGCACCACGCACCACGCGGCGACGCCAAGCCCTCGCCGTCGCCCTCGCGGGAATCACCCTCGCCGCCAGCGGCTGCACCGTCGCCAACTCCCGCCACGGCGGCTACGACCCCAACACCCTGCGCATCGTCCTCCAGCAAGAGCCGCCGACCCTCGAGCCGTGCGAGAGCTCGCTGACCTCCACCGGCATCGTCGTCCGCTCCAACATCACCGAACCCCTCATCGAGCGCGACCCCAACTCCGGCGACCTCCAACCCCTGCTGTCCACCGGCTGGCGGCAGACCTCGCCCAACCAATGGACTTTCGACATCCGCAAGGGCGTCACCTTCTCCAACGGCGCACCCTTCACCGCCGAGGACGCCGCCTTCTCCATCGACCGCGCCGTCAACTCCGAGCTGAACTGCAACGTCGACGGCTACGTGTTCGGTGACGACAAGTTGAAGCTCGACGCGGTCAACGACACCACCCTGACGGTCGGCACCGCGACACCGGATCCGATTCTGCCGCTGCGTATCTCGTTCGTCGAGATCGTGCCCCGCACCACCAGCACCAAGGAGAAGGTCCGCGAGCCGATCGGCACCGGCCCCTACGCCATCGAGGACTGGGAGTACGGGCAGAAGCTGCGGCTGAAGCGCAACGAAACCTACTGGGGCAAGAAGCCGGCGTTCGCCAAGGCCGAGTACCAGTGGCGCAGCGAGGGCAGCGTCCGCGCCGCGATGATCACCAACGACGAGACCGACATCGCCACGGGCCTCGGACCCGAGGACGGCGCTGGCGACCTCGGCGTCCCGTTCCAGAACAACGAGACGACCGCCCTGCGCATGCAGGCCACCGAGGCGCCGCTCAACGACATGCGGGTGCGCCAGGCCATCAACTACGCCGTCAACCGCGAGGGCATCGTCAAGGCATTGTTCCGCGGTCTGGGACAGCCTGCATCGCAGCTGATTCCGTCCGGCGTCATCGGATACAACGACAAACTGCAGATCTGGCCGCACGATCCCGAGAAGGCCAAGCAGCTCGTCGCCGAAGCCAAGGCCGACGGCGTCCCCGTCGACAAGCAGATCCGGCTCATCGGCCGCACCGCCCAGTTCCCGAACATCAGCGAGACCATCGAGGTGCTCCAGAGCGAGTTCGCCGACATCGGCCTCAACGTCAAGATCGAGATGATGGACACCTCCAGTCAGCTGCTTTACCAGCAGCGGCCGTTCCCCGAGAACGCAGGCCCGTATCTGCTGATGATCCAGCACGGAAACCAGGCCGGTGACGCCGCATTCACGATGGACCAGTACATGCTCAGCGACGGCCCCCAAGCTGCCTACGGCACACCGGAGTTCGACAAGAAGATCCGCGCCGCCGAAGCCCTCACCGGCCAACAGCGTCAAGATGCCTTCGCCAAGCTATTCGCCGAGGAGCCCAAAGAGATCATGCAGATTGCCTACATCGCGCACATGAAGGGCATCCTCGGCAAGTCCGCTCGCGTCGACTACACACCCAACTCTGCCACCGGGGACGAGATGCGGCTCTCCGAAATGACGCTCGCCGACAACGGCACTGCCCGCACGGACAACTCTTAGAAACCGCAGGATCTTCCCGCCCAGCCCACCCGGAAGGCCAGCCCTATGTTTCCCTTCGTCCGGCGCCGGATGTATACCAGCGCACTGCCGTTGATCATCGTCCTTCTCGGCGTGTTTCTGCTCGCACGCCTGACCGGCGATCCCACCAGCCTGTACATGCCGGAATCTGCCACTCAGGCGCAGCGTGACGCATTCGCCGCGCAGAACGGGTTCGACCAGTCGGTGTGGACTCAGCTGGTCGACTACTTCAAGGGCATCATCCACCTCGATTTCGGCACCTCGCTGCGCACCGGTCAGCCGGCGTCCGAGATGGCGCTGCGCGCCTTCCCCGCCACGCTCCAACTCGCCGTCACCACAATGCTTCTGGCGATCGTCCTGGCCGTCATCATCGGCTGCTGGGCCGCCTACCGGCCCAACTCCCTGGCCGACCGGTTCTCCAGCCTGCTGTCCATGACCGCCGCCAGCATCCCCGACTTCTGGTTCGCCATCACCGGCGTCTGGCTGTTCGCGGTCCTCCTCGGGGTGCTGCCCACCTCCGGCGTCGACAGCGGCCTGTCCTGGATACTGCCCATCGCCACACTGATGATCCGCCCGCTGGGCGTGCTCACCCAGGTGGTCCGCGGCGCAATGGTTTCCGCCTGTCCGCCCCGTATGTGCGGCTCGCCCGCAGCAAGGGCGCCAGCGACTTCCGCGTCGTCACCCACCACGCCCTGCGCAACGCCGCGGCACCGGCGCTGACCGTCGCCGGCGACCTGGCGGTCGGCCTCATCAACGGCGCGGTCGTCGTCGAGGCGATCTTCGGCTGGCCCGGCATCGGCAAGCTGATGATCGACGCCATCCTGCAGCGCGACTTCGCGGTGCTGCAGGCCGCGGTGCTGTTGACCGCGGTGAGCATCTTCGTCCTCAACATCATCATCGACGCCTGCTATGCGCTGCTCGACGCGCGCGTGCGGGAACCGGCACGGGTTTAACAGGACTAGGAGTACTTGGAGATGGCACTGACATGAGCACTCAACTCGATCTGGTTCCCGTCAAGCCCACGACGGCGATCGTCGGCGAGGCCGACACCTCACGCAAGGGCGGCGCGTCGAAGTGGTTCCGGATGCTGGGCAATGACCGCGTCGCCGCCGCCGCGGCCGTGATCCTCGGCCTGGTCTTCCTCACCGCGATCTTCGGCCCGATGTTGGTCGGAAACCTCGCCACCCACATCGATCTGGACAACTCCAACCAGCCGCCGTTCACGTTGGCGCACGGCTGGGCCAACGTCCTGGGCACCGATCCGCTCGGCCGCAGCATGCTCGCCCGGCTGATCGTCGCCTGCCGCACCACGCTGTCGGTCGCGATCCCCGCGGTGGTCATCTCCGCCGTCGTCGGCTCCATGATCGGCATGTGGGCCGGCTACTACCGCGGCTGGCGCGAAACAGTCGCGATGCGGATCGCCGACGTCATCATGAGCTTCCCCTCGCTGCTACTGGCCGTCGTCGTGCTCTACGTGTTCTCCCCCAGCGCCGCGAACATCGTTCTGGTGCTGGCGATCACACGCATTCCGGTGTATCTGCGCACCGCCCGCGCCGAGTCTGCCGAGCTGCAGAGCCGGCTGTTCGTCGACGCCGCCCGCACGTTCGGCGCCAGCGCCAACTCCATCATCTGGCGCCACGTCCTGCCGGTCGTGCTGCCGACCCTGCTCACCGTCGCGACGCTGGACTTCTGCTACGTCATGCTCGCCGAGTCCTCGCTGAGCTTCCTCGGCATCGGCATCCAGCCGCCCGACATCAGCTGGGGCCTGATGGTGTCGCAGGGCCGCACCTACCTGCACACCGCCTGGTGGCTGTCGTTCTTCCCCGGCCTCGCCATCGTCATCACCACGGTGTCGGCCACCATCCTCGCCGCCTGGGCCCGCATCGCCACCGATCCCGGCCAGCGGTGGCGCCTCACCGTCCCGCAGAAACGCCTGACCCGCTACGCCAAGACAACGAAGGCACTCTCATGACCGCACTGGTAGACCAGGACGTGACCGCCGAAAAGCTCGACGCCGCCCCGGTTCTCGAGGTCGACGGCCTGACCGTCGAGATCCGCACCATCTCCGGCACCGTCCGCGCCGTCAATGACGTGACCTTCTCGGCTCGCCGCGGCGAAACGCTCGCCCTGCTCGGTGAATCCGGCTGCGGCAAGTCGATGACCGCGACCGCACTGGTCGGCCTGCTCGAACCGGTCGCCGATGTCGTCGGCGGAACGGCGACACTCACCGGCGTGACCGGGACCGCCGAACTGCTCAACGCCAACCGCAGGAAGAGACGTGAGATCGCAGGCACCGAACTCGCGATCGTCTTCCAGGACGCGCTAACCGCCCTGAACCCGCTCTACACGGTGGGAACTCAACTGGCCGAGCCGTTCCGGATCCATCAGGGCATGAGCGCCAAGGCGGCCAAGGGCAGGGCCGTCGAGCTGATGGCCCGCGTCGGCATCCCGCAGCCCGAGACCCGGGTCAACTCCTACCCGCACCAGTTCTCCGGCGGCATGCGGCAGCGCCTGCTCATCGCGATGGCCGTCGCGCTGAACCCGACCGTGCTGATCGCCGACGAGCCCACGACTGCTCTCGACGTCACCGTGCAGGCCCAGATCATGGCACTGCTGCGCGATCTGCGCACCGAGTACCAGATGGCCGTCGTACTGATCACCCACGACTTGGCGCTGGTCGCCGAGGAGGCCGACCGTGTCGCGGTGATGTACGCCGGCAATATCGTCGAAACCGGGCCGGTGGCAGAGGTTTTCGCCAACCCGCAGCACCCCTACACCAAGGGCCTGCTGAACTCCGTTCCCGTCCACGCCCGCCGCGGCGACGAGCTCAAGTCGATCGGCGGATCGCCGCCCGACCTGCACGCGATCCCCGAGGGCTGCGTCTACCAGGCGCGCTGCCCGCTGGCCCGCGACATCTGCGCGACCAAGAGACCCACCCTCGATTCCGTCGGCACGGGCCGCAAGGCCGCCTGCCACTTCCCCGAAGAGGTCACCAATGTCTGAAAACCTGATCGAGGTCCGCGATCTGCGCAAGTCATTCAGCGTGCCCAACGCGGGGAAGAAGAAGCTGCGCGCGCTCGACGGCATCACGCTCGACCTGCCACGCGGTGAAACCCTCGGCCTGGTTGGTGAGTCCGGCTGCGGAAAGTCAACGCTGGCAAGGACACTGCTGATGCTGGAGCGGCCCGAGTCGGGCACCGTCCGCTTCGACGGCATCGACCCGTTCAGCCTGCGCGGCAAGGAGCTGCTGAATTTCCGCCGCCGCGTGCAGATGGTGTTCCAGGATCCCTACGCCTCGCTCAACGCGCGGATGACGGCGGGCGACATCATCGCCGAGCCGTGGCGCAGCCACAAGGCCATGTATAAGAACAAGCGCGAGCGCGACATGCGGGTGCGCGGACTACTCGACCTCGTCGGTCTCGGCGCGAAGGCCGCGGACAAGTATCCGCAGGAGTTCTCCGGCGGGCAGCGCCAGCGCATCGGGATCGCCCGCGCGCTGGCCCTCGACCCCGACGTGATCATCTGCGACGAGCCGGTCTCCGCGCTGGACCTGTCCGTGCAGGCGCAGGTGCTCAACCTGCTCAACGAGCTTCAGCAACAGCTGCAGATCTCCTATGTCTTTATCTCACACGACCTGTCGGTGGTCCGGCACGTCGCGGACCGGGTCGCGGTGATGTACCTCGGCCGGATCATCGAATCCGGCCCCACCGAAGCGGTTTTCGAACGACCAAACCACCCGTACACCGCGGCGCTGATGTCCGCGGCGCCGACGCTGGACGGCGCGCAGCGCCGCGAGCGCATCCTGCTCAAGGGCGAGGTGCCGTCACCGCTGAACCCGCCGTCGGGCTGCCGGTTCCGGACCCGCTGCTGGAAGGCCACCGAAATCTGCGCGACGGCCGCGCCGCCGAACGCGCTCGATCTCGAGGTCGTCGGACACACCGTTGAATGCCACCATCCCCTCCTGGAGGAGGGGAGCATGCTGGCGACAGCGTGAGCGCCCTGGGGTATTCCATCGTGGCGGGGGCGATCCTGCTGGCGTCGGCGCTACAGGCGTCGATCGGGTTCGGCATCGGGTTGCTCGCCGCCCCGATCATCGCGCTCGTCGACCCACGCCTCATTCCCGGAACGCTGATCATGATCGCGACAGTCGTCACGCTGATGGTGGTGGTCCGTGAACGTGAGGAGATCGACCTGCACGGGACCGGCTGGGCGCTGGTCGGCCGAGTGCCCGGCACCATCGCGGGAGCACTGCTGCTGGCGATGCTGCCGCAGCGAGCGCTGAGCATCCTGCTGGCCGCAGTGGTGCTCGTCGGGGTCGCGCTGACCAGCTTCGGCTGGATTCCCGAGCCGCGACGGCGCAACGTCGTGCTGGCCGGTGCCACGTCGGGCGTGCTCGGCACCGCCACATCGATCGGCGGTCCGCCGATGGCGTTGATATGGCAAGGCAAGAGCGGCGCGCGGCTGCGCGGGACGATGAGCGGGTTCTTCCTGGTCGGCTCGGTGATGTCGATAGCCGCGCTAGCCGCGACCGGTGCGGTTGACGGCCATACTCTTTGGGCATTCGCGGTGCTGATCCCGGCGGCCGTGGCCGGCTACGCGTTGTCACGAGGGATCAACCGGTTTCTCGAACCGACGCGATTGCGGTGGTTGGCGATCGGCGTCTCCACGCTGGGCGCCGTCGTGCTGATCGGCCGCGAACTGCTGGCGATGGGAGCCTGACATGTCCGACGTGCCTGACGATTTAGCACCCGATCTCGCCGTGCGCAAGGTGAAGTCGGCAGTGCGGACCGTCGAACTTCTCGAGTACCTCGCGGCCCGCCCCGAAAACCCGGCGCGGCTGCGGGAGATCAGCGACGCACTCGGTATGCCGCGCAGCAGCGCGCACGCCCTGCTACGAACGCTCGTCGCGCAGGGCTGGGTACGGTCGGACGCGACGGGCACGCTGTACGGGATCGGGGTGCGGGCGCTGCTCGTCGGAACGAGCTATCTCGACGGCGACCCCTACCTGCCGCTGATCACCCCGTTCCTGGACGATTTGCGCCAGCAGCTCGACGAAACGTTTCATCTCGGCCGGCTCGACGGCACCGACATCGTGTACCTCGCCACGCGGGAATCCAAGCAGTACAACCGGATATCGAACCGGGTCGGCCGTCGGCTGCCCGCATACGCCACAGCTCTGGGCAAGTCGCTACTGGCCGAGCGGTTCGGCGTCGAGCGCGACGAACACATCCCCTCCGCGCTGAAGCCACTGACCGCCGCGACGATCGTCGACCGCGGCGCCCTGGACGAAGTCCTCGACGACGTGCGGGTGCGCGGCTACGCCACCGACGACGAGGAGAACACCACGGGGTTACGGTGTTTCGCCGTCGCACTGCAGTACTGCAGCCCACCGCAGGACGCCATCAGCGCCTCAATACCCGTCGAGCGACTGACCCCGCACCGCGAGCGCGAGATCGTCGACGCGCTGCGCACCCTGGGAGACAAGGTGTCTCGCGTGGTCCGGCCCTTGGCCAACGGCGACAAATGGTTTGCGTCATGAAGATCAGGAGATTGCGATGACTGTTCCGGTTATCCGCGAGATGACGGTGATTCCGGTCGCCGGCCACGACAGCATGCTGCTGAACCTCAGTGGTGCGCACGGCCCGTTCTTCACCCGGAACCTGGTGATCCTCACCGACTCCGACGGCAACACCGGCGTCGGCGAGGTCCCGGGCGGCGAACCCATCCAGCGCACCCTGGAGGATGCCCGCGCGATCGTGACCGGCCGCAGCATCGGCGACCACAACGCCGTGCTCAACGACATGCGGCGCACGTTCGCCGACCGCGACGCCGGTGGACGGGGGGCGCAGACGTTCGACCTCCGCGTAGCCGTACACGCGGTGACCGCCGTCGAGTCGGCCATGCTCGACCTGCTCGGCAAGCACCTCGAGGTGCCGGTGGCGGCGCTCCTCGGCGACGGCAAGCAGCGCGACCGGGTACAGGCCCTGGGCTACCTGTTCTTCGTCGGCGACCGCACCAAGACCGACCTGGCCTACCAGTCGGCCGCCGACGAGAACGCCGATGCCGACGAATGGATGCGCATCCGCCACGAAGAAGCCCTGTCGCCCGAGGCCGTCGTCCGGCTCGCCGAGGCCGCCCGGGCGCGGTACGGCTTCTCCGACTTCAAGCTCAAGGGCGGCGTCCTGCCCGCCCCCGACGAGGCCAAGGCAGTGATCGCGCTCGCGGACCGCTTCCCCGACGCCCGCATCACCCTGGACCCCAACGGCGGCTGGCTGCTCGACGACGCGGTCAAGACCTGCCTGGAACTGACCGATGTGCTCGCCTACGCCGAAGATCCCGTCGGGCCCGAGGGCGGCTTCTCCGGCCGCGAGGTGATGGCGGAGTTCAAGCGCGCCACCGGCCTGCCAACGGCGACGAACATGATCGGCACCGACTGGCGTGAGCTGGGCCACGCCATTCGCGCAGGCGCCGTGGATATTCCGCTCGCCGATCCGCACTTCTGGACGATGGCAGGCTCGGTGCGCGTCGCGCAGCTCTGCGACGCGTGGGGGCTGACCTGGGGCTCCCACTCCAACAACCACTTCGACGTGTCGCTGGCGATGTTCACCCACGTCGCTGCCGCGGCCCCGGGTGCCGTCACCGCCATCGACACCCACTGGATCTGGCAGGACGGTCAGCGGATCACCAAGGAGCCCTACACGATCGTCGACGGCTACCTGACGGTCCCTGAGGCGCCCGGCCTCGGCGTCGAACTGGACGAGGAAGCGGTCGCCGCCGCGCACGAGCTGTATCAACGGGAAGGACTCGGCGGCCGCGACGACGCGGTCGCCATGCAGTACCTGATTCCCGGCTGGACGTTCGACAGCAAACGCCCAGCGCTGCAACGGAGTTAACATGAAGATCGTTGTTGTGGCCGATGCCAACCTGGTGCCGCATCGCGAGCGGTTCGAAGCCGGGGTGCCTGCCGACGTCCGAGTGTGCTGGCAGGTGGGTGGTGTGTCGCCCGACGAGCTCCGGGACGCCGACGTGTACGTCGGAAGCCGCTTCACCGCTGCGATGGCGGACGCAGCGGAGAAGCTGCGACTCATCCACGTAGCGGGCGCAGGCACCGACAAGGTCGAATTCGACGCACTGGCGCCCGGCACGTTGGTGGCCAATACGTTTCATCATGAGCAATCCATTGCCGAGTACATCGCCGCGGCGGCGGTGATGCTGCGCCGCGACTTCCTGACGCAGGACCGGCAGCTGCGGCGCAACATATGGTCGACGTCGGTGTACGACTCGGCGATACCCCAGCCCAGCACACTTGGCGTCGCGCACATCGGCTTCATCGGCTTCGGCCATATCGGCCAGCGCGCATGGAATCTGTTGCGCGCCTTCGGCTGCAGCGGGGCGGCGGTGACAGGTTCGGGTCGGGTGCCGGACTGCGGTCTGGCGTGGGCGGGCAACACCGGTGAACTGGACCGGCTGATGCGAGAGTGCGACGTCGCCGTCGTCTCCGCACCGCTGAACGAACACACCGTTGGGATGATCGGCGATGCACAATTGCGCGCGCTCGGTCCGGACGGGGTGCTGATCAACGTCGGCCGCGGCCCACTCGTGCAGGAGCGCGCGCTGTACGACGCGCTCGCGGGCGGCGTCATCCGGGCCGCGGCGATCGACGTCTGGTACCGGTACCCCTCGGGCGACGATGTCAGTCCGCCCAGCGAGCTGCCGTTCGCCGGCCTGCCGAACCTGCTGATGACGCCCCATTCCTCAGGCGTCACACGCGACACTTTCACCGGCCGTGTCGACGACATCGTTGCCAACATCGGGCGGTTGCAGCGGGGCGAACCGCTGCGCAATGTCGTAACGGGCTGAGCATGTCCGGTTAAGTTGTCCGCGTGCGAGTTGACG
Organism: uncultured Actinomycetota bacterium; assembly: GCA_963800125.1. Taxonomy (GTDB): domain Bacteria; phylum Actinomycetota; class Actinomycetes; order Mycobacteriales; family Mycobacteriaceae; genus Mycobacterium. The sequence goes on from CAWDAC010000021.1 coordinate 49,693, forward strand.
GGCGGGAAGTCACCGTTTCGGGCAGCTTGCTGCAACCTCTGAGCCGGCGCACCAGCGATATCCTGCGGCTCGTCTTCGCGACGGTGTTCCTGGCGGCCGTCATCACCAGCTCGCTGATCACCCGCTATGACTGGGTCGCCCTGGAACGGTCCATCTCCGACATCGTCGGTGTGCTCACACCAACCCAGTCCAACCTGGTCTATCTGGCCTACGGCGTCGCGATCCTGGCACTGCCGTTCGCCATCCTCATCGGCCTGATCGTAGGCAGGCACTGGAAGCTGCTCGGCGCCTACGCGGCGGCCGGGATCGTCGCCCTCCTCGCCCTGTCCGTCAGACCCGACGGCATCTCGGCGCCGCAATGGCACTTCGAGTTGGGCGAGCAGCCCAAGACCTTCCTGTCGCAGTTCCTCGACGACCCGCGCTGGATCGCGATGCTCGCGGCGATGCTCACGGTGTCGGGTCCCTGGCTGCCCGCGCGGTGGCGCCATTGGTGGTGGGCGCTGCTGCTGGCCTTCGTCCCGATCCACCTCGTCGTCAGTGCCGTGGTGCCCGCGCGCTCACTGCTGGGTCTGGCGGTGGGCTGGTTCGTCGGCGCGTTGGTGATATTGGTCGTCGGCACCCCAGCCCTGGAGGTGCCACTCGACGGCGCCGTGCGGGCGATGGCCCGACGGGGATGCACGGTGGCCAAACTGACCGTGGTTCGACTGACCGGTCGCGGATCGCTGGTGCTCTCGGCCGAGTGCACCGACGGCTCCACGGCAGAACTCGAGCTGTACAGCCCGAATCAACGCAGTGGCGGCGCGCTGCGTCAGCTCTGGCGAAAGTTCACCCTGCGCGGCGGCGAAACCGCGCCGTTTCAGGCCTCGATGCGCCGCGTCGTCGAGCATCGCGCGCTGATGGCGATCGCCATCGGTGATCTCGGGGTGGCCAACACTTCACCGTTGGCCCTCGCCCCGCTCGACCGCGGGTGGACGTTGTACGCGCACACCCCCGCCCGCGGCACCCCACTTGACGATGCCGCTGAGACGACACTGGTGGCCCGGATCTGGGGGGCGCTGCGGGTGCTACACGATCACCAGATCTCCCATGGCGACTTGCGCGTAAACAAGATCACAGTCGACGACGGCGATGCACTGTTTGGGGGTTTCGACCACGCCGAGTTCGGAGCCACCGACGCACAACTCCAATCCGACATCGCACAACTGATGGTGACGACGAGCGCGCTGTATGACCCCGCGACCGCAGTCCGCGCAGCGATGGGCGTCTTTGGCAAAGAGGCAGTCCTGATGGCATCGCGCAGACTCACGAAAACCGCTGTGCCCAAACGTGTCCGAGCCTCGGTCACCGATGCCCGCGCGATGATCTCCGCCGCCCGTGACGAGGTGAAGCGCCAAACCGGTGCGGACGAAATCCAGACCGAGACAGTCAGCCGGTTCAACCGCAACCAGATCATCCAGATGGTGCTGCTCGTTGCGCTGGTCTACGTCGCGCTTCCATTCATCAGCACCGTGCCCACGTTCATCTCCGAACTCAGGACGGCGAACTGGTGGTGGGCCCTACTCGGGTTGGCGGTGTCGGCACTGAAATACGTCGGCGCGGCCGCGGCGCTGTGGGCCTGCGCCGACGGACTGGTGAGCTTCCGGAATCTGACAATCATGCAGGTGGCCAACACTTTTGCCGCCACCACCACGCCGGCGGGCGTCGGCGGGCTTGCGCTGAGCGCCCGATTTCTGCAGAAGGGTGGGCTCGGAGCCATGCGCGCCGCCACGGCGGTCGCACTCCAGCAGTCGGTGCAAGTGGTTACCCACACAACCTTGTTGATCCTCTTCAGTGCCTTCGCCGGCGCATCGGCCAACCTGTCTCACTTCGTCCCGTCTAGGATGCTCGTGTACGTGGTCGGCGGTTTAGTTCTGGTGGTGATCGCCGCGTTCGTAGTCGTGCCCAGGCTACGCAAGTGGCTGACGTCGACGGTCGGACCACGGGCCAAGGAAGTGCTTCGCGACTTGGCCGAACTCGCTCGCGAACCCCGCAGGTTGGTGCTCATCGTGCTCGGTTGTGCCGCAACCACTCTCGGCGGGGCTCTCGCTCTGTGGGCCTGTGTGTCAGCCTTTGGCGGCGACACCTCGTTCGTCACCGTCACGGTGGTGACCATGATCGGCGGCACCCTCGCCTCGGCCGCACCCACGCCCGGCGGGGTCGGCGCCGTCGAAGCCGCGCTGATCGGTGGTCTCGCGGCGTTCGGGGTGCCCACTGGGATCGCTGTGCCGTCGGTACTGCTTTACCGGGTGCTCACCTGCTGGCTGCCCGTGTTCATCGGTTGGCCGGTCATGCGCTGGATGACCAAGAAGGAGATGATCTAGCGGCCGGCAGCGCGGGCGGAGGTGATGTTGCCGAGCCAGTAGATGCCCACCGAGACGAGCATGGACAGCGCCGCGATGCCTGCGACGAGGTAGAACCACGCGCCGTACGCGATCGTCGCGCCGCCGATCGTGATTTCGCCAGAATCGTTGGAGATCAACGGCGTCCACGAACCGCTCAATGTCGCGATCACGGCGACAAGTGCGGACAGACCGCCGACGACCGCGCACGTGTAGAAGACGGCCGGGTGCGCAAGCCGGGTCTCCTGGTAGCGCGGCAGGAAGCGCCGGATGATGATCACCACGTCGACGAACAGCACCACCATCGAGATGCACCAGATCACTGTCACCGCGGCCTGAAGCACGTCGTACACCTTGGTCTGGATGTCGATCGGCGCACCGCCACCGACGCCGAGCGACGGCAGCACGATGAAGGCCACCAACGCGAACAGCGCTGCGATGACCGTCTGCACCCAGACCGCGTTACTTGGCACCTTGTGCTTGTTCACCTTCGCCATCGCGGCGGGCAGCTTCTGGTCGAGTCCGGACACGAAGACCAGCCGGGCGAAGGAGAAGTTGTAGACCACGGTGATGAACAGGAAGAAGGCGGCCAACAGGATCGCGGCGAGCTTGGCCAGCCAGCCGGTCAACGCCGCGCCGACGGCCGTCGCGAGCGCCGTCACCTGAGCCGACTCGCCGTCGGCGGCCGGGACCGTCACCATCACCGCCCAGGTTGCCAACAGGTAGGCCAGCATCACAGCCAGCGACCCCCACACCAGGTAGCGCGTGATCGAGCGCTCATTCTTGATCTCGACACCCATGTTCAGCGGCACCTCGACACCGAGGAGTGCGAGCACGACCAGGCCGAAGAAGCTCCAGTTGGCGAGATTGATGCCGGTGTCGGACGACGGCGCCCACGCCGACCAGTCAGTAGGGTCGGTTGCCGGGGGCGCGCCGCTGGCCACGTGCACGATGCCGGCGAGGACGACGAGCCCGATCGCCAGCGCGTAGAGCACGCACACCACGTTGACGATGTTCTGCGTCAGCCGGAACCGCTGGTTGGCCAGCACCGCCGATAGGACGATGAAGCCGATGATGATCACGCCCTGCACCTGCACGCTGGCCGCGCCGATCGTCGACGGAAAGACGTAGCCCAGGTAGCTCAGCACGACCGTGCCCGTCGCGACCATGACCAGCACCCCCGGCCACCACGCGCAGAAGCCCGCGAAGAAACCCCAGAACGAACCGAACGCCTTCTGCGTCCACAAATAGATCGAGCCCTCGCCAGGAAACATCCGGCCCAGCTGTCCGGTGACGATCGCGCCCGGGATCAGGAAGGCCAGGAATCCGATGATCCACCAGCCGAACGCCGCGGGCCCCGCGCTCTGGATGACGGCCGCATTGGTGATGAACAGCACGACCGACACGAAGATCGCGACCATGTCGAAGGTGTTTAGGACGCGCGGGAGCATTCCGCCCGCGACGCGCTCGGACAGGAATTCGCCGTTCTGCTCGGGTGTCGTCGCCATGTCGCCGTCCTTTCACCAGGCCCACATCGAGGTTAGGACGACGAGATGCAGCGAGGCATCGGAAATGCCCTTCTCTCTCAGCGACTACAGTCGCTCGAAGGCGGGCAAACCCACGTCGGCGGCTTACCTCGTCGTGAAGGACTTCACGGCCGACAACGGGCATGCACTGTCGGCGAAGAGACTGGAAATGCAGCCCAGCAGCTTGACCCAATAGGTCTTGCCTGGTTGCACATTCGGGATGTCGAATGCGCTGAACTGCCCTCCGGCGAGACGGTGGGCGGCTCTTGGAACGTGTCCGGCCGGCCAAAGTTCTCGCTGCAGTCTTCGCAACGGCCGCCACCTCAGCTAGCCGCCGAAGGGAGGTGCCGCCGTAGCTCCAGGGCCAGTTCGACGGCGAGCCGTCGCTCGCCGGGCGCATATCCGAGCAGCTCGATCGCGCGTGCTATCCGCTTGAGGACCGTGTTGCGGTGGGTGTACAGCCGGGCTGCAGCCCGCGGTGCGTTTTCGGCCTCCTCGAGGTAGACACGCAGCGTCTCGCGCAGTCGGGCCGCAGCGGGGCTGTCCTCGGCAAGCGGGCCGAGAGTCGCCGCGATGAACTCGCTCGCCGCGCGCGGATCATGTGCCGCGAGTGCCGTGACCTCAAGTTCCCGATAGGAGCCGTAACGACCGCTTGCGGGATTGCCCAGCAGCAGCCGATGCACGGTCAGCGCGGCCTCGTGGCTGGCGCGAAACCCTTCGATGCCCCGGCGGGTCGGACCGACGGCAGCGCGCACATCGTCGGGTGATCGCCCCACCGCCGAGCGGAGATCCTCGATGGCCGGTTCGCCGGGCGTGCCGATCCACGCCCACAGCGTCGTCGTTCCCGCCGGAAGGGTCAGCGGCCGTTGGGATCCCGCAGCCTGGGCGAGCAGCACCGCAGCCGACTCGAGCGCGCCGTGGGGCGCGACTGTCGACTCCGCCCACACCACGACCGCGGTATGCCGGCGGTCCAGCTCGTAGCCGAGGCGGCGGCTCGCGGCGGCGGGGTCGATCGGGGCGCCGTCGAGGATCAATCGGATGGTCTCGGTGCGACGCGCGAGCGCACCGCCGATGACCTCTTCGCGTTCGCGCTGGGCCTCCGCTAGCACGCGACCGAGTGTCTGGTCGATGTAGCGGAAGGCCAGCGACAATGACAGCTCGGTGACACCGATCAGCTCGGGCCCAGGCTCGACGATCTGGTATGCGCAGGCCAGCCAGCGCTCGAGCCCGACCTGATGGCCCCTCCGGTAACCCTCATAGATTCTGTCCAGGTCGATGCCGCGGCGCACGACGGTACGCGCCGCGTCCAGCGCCTCAGGCGCAACCGCGTCCGATAGCGGGGACTGCGCCTGGCGCGCCACCGCCAGGAATCGCTGCCAGTTGCCGCGGTTGGTAGCGGTGAGCTCGGCCGCTATCGCGGCGTCGGCGCCAAACTCTGGCACGATCTCGATCACCGCGGCGTCCATCGCCGCGACGGTCTCGTCGGCCTCGAGCGCCTGTCGATCCGCGATAGCAGCGATCAGTTCATACGTTCGCGCGGTCGGCGCAGCCGCCGTCATGGGTTTAGTGTGCCACCGCACACCACTCCCAGACCGTTCATTCCCCTAGCCGAGGAGTGCGCGTGCCATCACCACGCGCTGAATCTGGTTGGTGCCCTCGCAGATTTGGGTGATCACCATCAACCGGGCGGCCTCGACCTTCATCGCCATATCGGCCAGCATGAACTGCACGCCCTGGAAGTCGCTGATCGGCTTGCCAAACTGCCTGCGCTCCTTGGTATATGCGATCGCAGCGTCGAGCGCTCCCTGCTTCAGCTCCTCTGAGTCGCTCAAGATCAGCCCCATGGGGCCGAGCTTGTTGACTCCCGGAATCAGCGACTCCTTGCTACTCGTCGCTTGTGGTTGGCGTCCGAAGTGTGGACGTTGGCGAGGTCACGAAGCTCGCGCAGACCGGCCCGCAGGGCGCTGAAGATGGGCCACGGGTCGTCGACCTGTTCGCGGTCAACGACGATGCCGAATTCGAGGGAATCCTCGTAGCTGAACACCGTGATGTTCAGGCCGATCCCATCCTTTACCCCCGAGATCGGGAACTGCGCCCGCTGCCGTGCTCCGGCGAGGTACACCGGCGCCGAAGGACCGGGGACGTTGGAGATCATCAGGTTGACAGGCTGATTGATACCCGGGAGCCCGGTCATCTGGGACATTGCTCGCGCTGCGTGGGAGAACAGGGCGGGCGGAATGACCTCGTTGACGTCCCGCATGAGCGATGCCGGCAATGCGTGGTGCCGTTTCTTGGCGGCGCTCATTGTCTCGCTGACCCGGCGCAGCCGCTGCCCGGGGTCGGCCACGTTCGTGGGCAGCTCGACGGTCATGGCCGAGACCTGGTTGCCGAAGGTCCCCATCTGCTCGCGGGTCCGTACCGACACCGGGATGACGCCCAGCAGGGGTTCGGTCGGTAGCTCACCCCGCTCGTCGAGCCAGGAACGCAGCCCGGCGGCGCACAGGGCCACGACAACGTCGTTGACCGTGCAGCCGAACGTGTTCTTGATCGCCTTGACGTCATCAAGGGGCAGCGACCCGAACGCGACGCGACGATGCGCCGAAACCCCGGTCTGGAAATGGGGTGCGTGGCGCGACGAGGTCGATGCCCGCTGCGACGGCCCCGTCATCCGCGGCGGGCACGAGTCGCTTGATCAGTCGGCTGCCGCGGGCGATCACCTTCACCCCGGGCAGGTGGCGGATCGTCGGTACGTCGTCGAGGTGCGGCAACGTGGTCGGCATGGCGCGCAACGCCCGAACAGGCTGGCGCAACATACCGACCACACCGCGGCCCAGCATCTCCACATCGGATGGGAAGCGCTCGGTAGGTACGTCGGGTGCCGGCTCCAGCTCCCGACCGGTCGCGGCGTCGTCGAGCAGGACGCGCATGACCTCGGCGCCCGAAACCCCGTCCACCGCGGCGTGATGCATCTTCGTCAACACCGCCACCGCGCCGTCTTGTAGCCCGTGGATCACATACATCTCCCACAACGGGCGCGCCCGGTCCAGGTGGCTGGCGATCAGATGAGCCACCTGCTCGGCCAGCTGGCGCTGATCGCCCGGCGAGGGAAGCGTGACGTCGCGGACGTGGTGGTCGACGTCGACAGTGCCTTCGTCAACCCAGTACGGATGGTCGAGGCCGAACGGCACACCAGCCAGTCGCCACCGCAAAGGGGGCAGCAGGTGTATGCGCTCGGTCACCAGCTCGCGAACCAGCGCCGCATCGAGCGGCCGGCCCGACGCGGTGACGGGGTCATACACCCCCAATGCGCTCACGTGACCCTGGGTGCGGTCGTTTTCGCCGGCCAGGAACAGCGCGTCGAGTGCCGTCAGTTGTCGCATTGGTTGACCGATCTACTTGATCTCGACGATAAATGATCGCAGCACGTGGACGAGTACCGCCGGAGAAGGCCTGGGGTATAACGAAATTCGGCGGCCACCTGCTCCAGCGGGTCGACCGTCAGCGGCGTCGTACCGGACACGACCGTGAAGGTAGATCTCGAGCTGGTAGTCGCCAGAAAGCCATGCGGCTAGCGTGGCACGACCCCGCCTGCGAATCTGGTGTGCTGCCGCACACTATTCGCCGTTAGAAGTGTGCATGGGGCGATTCCGTCCGGTGCGCCTGCGCCGTAGGTTCTGCGTCAGAAGAAACACCTTCGGACTAGGACCGGTATGGACGAGATCAGCTTTACCAGTGGCCGCGACCGTTGCGCCGCTTGGCATTTCGACGCGAATGGCGATGCGTTCGCCGGTGCGCGCGGAGTGCCGTGCGTGGTGATGGCACCGGGATTCGCGGGCACTCGGGACACCAGCGCCTTGATGGACTATGCGCGCGGCTTCGCCGCTGCCGGATTAGACGTGGTGTTGTTCGACTACCGCGGGTTCGGCGGGTCGGGCGGGTCGCCGCGCCAGCTGGTGTCGGCCCCACGCCAGCGCCGGGATTACCGCGCCGCGATTGCCGCTGCCCGGCGGCTGCCGGGCGTCGACCCGGAACGCATTGTGCTGTGGGGCGTTTCGTACTCCGGCGGTCACGTTGTGCGCGTCGCCGCCGAGGACGGGCGCGTCGCGGCGGTGGTCGCGTTGACGCCGGCGATCGACGGTGTAGCGGTGCTGGCGCGGCTGGCCCGCAGCGTCGGCACACGTCATCTGCTGCGCGCGGCCGCACACGGTATGCGCGATGCGCAGCGGGCGATGACACGGCGCAGGCCGCATCTGGTGCCGATGGTCGGAGAGCCGGGCTCGCGCGCGATCTTCGCGATGGACGGCGCGGAGCAGGCCTACACCGAGGTCGCGGGCCCGAGCTGGCGCAACGAGGTGTGCGCGCGCACGGCGCTCGAGGTGGCGTTCAATCGGCCGATCAGGTTCGCGCCGCGTGTCCGCTGCCCGCTGCTGGTGCAGGCCGGCACCGCAGACCGCGTCGCCCCGCTCGCCACCGCCCGTCGAGCGGCCGCCAGAGCCGGTGTTCGCGCGGAGCTGCGCGAATACCCCATCGACCACGTGGACGTCTACACCCAGCCCGCACATCAGCGGCTCCTCGACGATCAGCTCGATTTCCTGGGCCGCCACCTGTCGCCCACCGCGTCCCGCGCGGCCGCGAACCCCATCACCGATCGGAGTCACCAGTGAACGCCGAAAACCAACAAAACGCCAACAAGGAGGCAACCATGAAACAACGCAATATCCGCATGATCGAAACCAACGGCATCAGACTGAAGGTGGTCGTGGAAGGCAGCGGCCCGTTACTGCTTCTGCTGCACGGCTTTCCGCAATGCGGATACCTGTGGCGCAACCAGATCGACGACTTGGTCGCCGCCGGCTATCAGGTTGCTGTTCCCGATCAACGAGGCTATGGCGGCAGCGACAAACCGGCAGATCCTCAGGCGTACGACACGGTCACGCTGTCTGCAGATGCCGTCGGCATCGCCGACGCACTGGGACATGAGACGTTCACGCTGGTCACTCACGACTGGGGCGCGATCGTCGGCTGGTACATGGCCTCGCTGTATCCGCAACGGGTCAATGCGGTGTTCGCGCTGAGCGTGCCGCCAACTGTTGGGACGCCCGTCGGCGCCCTGACGCGCCAGGAGAATTTCGGCGACAACTTCGTCTACACCGTCTACTTTCAGCAGCCCGGTGTCGCCGAGGCCGAACTGGACGCCGACGTGCGCAAGTCGATTCGCATGCTGTACTACTCCGTCAGCGGTGACGCGCCGGAATTTGGCTTCATGCGTCCCAAACCGGCCAGCTCAAAGATGCTCGACGGCTTGGTCGACCCTGATCCGCTCCCGAGCTGGCTCACCGAAGAGGATCTCGACCAGTACTGCGAGGACTACCGCGACGGGTTCCGCGGTCCGATCAACTGGTATCGCAGCATCGACCGCGGCATCGAGCTAACCCGTCACCTCGTGGGCACCAAGATCATGCAGCCGTCCCACTTCATGATCGGAAGCCTGGATCCCATGAACGTGCTTCTCGCGGATGCCCTTGCCAACGTGGAGCAGAACGCACCCAACCTGCGAGGCAACGTGGTACTCGAAGGTGCCGGCCATTGGCTTCCCGTCGAGCGACCAAAGGAAGTCAACGCGGCGTTGCTCGACTTCCTCGCCGGGCTCGAGAGCGCTCCGCAGTCCGCCTCCAGCACAAAGGGATGAAACCGAGATGGCCTCAAGAACCGACGGCTTCGCGCCGCCGCTCAATCAGATCGCTTTCTCGGTGGTCGATTTGCGACTCACCGAACGTTGGTTTCGCGAAGGCTTCGGCCTGCTGCCGGCCGGCGGCAGCCGCGCGTTGATGCGAGGCCCGCTGGCGGCCAATGTGCAGGGCCTACCCCGCGCGGCCTCGACCTGCTGGTGGCTGCTGGGCCGAAACTCCTGGTTTCAACTCGAACTGTTCCAATTCGATCGCCCGATGGCCAAACTGATGCCGGCGGATTTCCGGCCCTGCGACATCGGCTACACCCGCATCGGAATCTGGGTCGAAGACTTCGACGCCACACTGAAAAAGCTTGCCGGACTTGGCAGTCAGCCGCTGACTGCGCCACAGGGCGAGCGGGGCAGGCGGCGCGCCTGCGTCCGCAATCCCGACGGCGTCTACGTCGAAATCATGGAAGACGACCCGTTGCCGCAATTCAACCGGCGCGGGCGCGTCGATTGCCCGTCGGCGATCCGTTCGGTGACGTTGTCGGTACCCCAGTTGTTAGATGCCGCAGCATTTTTCGAGACGGGCATCGGCCTCAAGGCCAGCACCGTGGCCCTTCACACGCCAGAGCACGAGGCGTTGTGGGGGCTGGCGGGTGCCACCACGGAGAGCAGGCTGTTCGACGGCGGCGAGGTGCTGATCGAGGTGGTGCAGTACCTCGATCCCGTTGGAAAGCCGCGGCCCCATGACTACCGCCTGTCAGACCAGGGCATTCTCAACATCGCGTTCGGGGCGCGCCGCAAGGCAGACTTCAATGCGGTCTATCGACGTGCCGAAGCGTTTGGCGCCAAGCCCAATTGCCGACCCGTTCACCTGCCCGGGGCCGGCTCGGTGGTTTACGTCAATGATCCGCACGGCTTTTCGGTCGAGATCCTGCGAACGACGCCTGGACTGGCCGACCGGATCTTCGGCTTCGAGCCACGACCCTTACACAAGCGCCCGGATCCGGATACGCGCCGGATCGAACACCGGATCAAGATCAACGCACCGGCCGACAAAGTGTGGGAAGCGATCACCGATCAAGACAACATGGCCCGGTGGATCGGTTTCGACCCGGTCACGGTGCGCAAGGAAGGCTGGACACAGCGCCACGGCGCCGGTTCCGAACGCCTGATGCAAGGCCCGCGCGGAGTCGGCCAGGTCGTGGAGCAAGTGATTGCCACGAGCCCGCAGCAACGCCTGCGCTACCGCGTCATTGAAGGGTCACCGCTGACCTGTCACCAAGGCGAGATCACGCTGAAGCAATCCGGCGCGCAGACCGAGTTGCACTGGTCCATCCGCTTTCGGCCCAAGGTCGCCGGCACCGGCGCGCTATTGCAAAAGGTGTTGCAGGCCAGGTTGCGCACCATGCTGGACGAACACCTCAAGCCGTACATCGAAAAGTCCACTGCTGCTGGTATTTCCGCACGGTCTATGGCACCAGGCGGCGCTTGTCAGCTCTCGCCATCGGGAGGGGAAGTATGCGGAGCGTCGGTAGGACGCTTCGCATGGCCTTCGGCTTCCAGCCACTGAACGCTCGGGACGACAGCCTCGATGAGGTGTGGCCCTGGTTCGGCGAGGGCCAGCTCGAGCGCGGCAGTGAACTCCTGACCGGTGTCGACGCGGACGGATGGAACGCCCATGCCGGTACCGATGGACACGAAGTCAAGGTTCGGATTGGCAAGATCCAGTAGCGATTTCGCTCTGGCACCGGCGGCGCGGGCGCCGACCCGCTCGAGCTCGATGTTGAGGATCGCATAGGAGCGGTTGTTGAAGACGATGACGGTCACGTCGAGCTGTTCGCGCGCCATGGTCCACAGCGACTGGATGGTGTACATGGCGGACCCGTCTCCTTGCAGCGCAAGGACCGGGCGGTCGGGGCAGGCCACCGCCGCGCCGACGGCGACCGGCAGACCCTGTCCGATCGCACCGCCGGTTAGGGTGAGCACGTCATGTCGCGGCGCACCACGGGTGTGGGTCGCGAGCGTCAGCCCGGAGGTTTGTGCTTCGTCGGAAATGATGGCCCCCTCAGGGAGCACGGCCCCGATCGCTTGGCACACTTTCGCCGCGGTGAGTGCCCCGGTGGGTGGCTTCGGCCGGAAAGGCTGCTGCAGCTTCGGCGTCACACCGGCGGCGCCAAGCCTGTCGACCAGCGCTTCCAGGCTCGAGGCCACATCGCCACTGTCAGCGACGAGTTGGTGGACTTGGCAGCCGTCGGGCACGAGGTAACTCTGCTTGCCGGGGTAGGCGAAGAACGACGCTGGGGCTTTCGCGTCGACAAGGATCAGGTGTTTGATCCGGCCGAGTTGAACGGTGGCCGGTTCGGCGAAGTACGCGAGCCGCTCGACCGACGGCAGGCCCGCGCCGCGCTGCAGTCGAGCGGGGAACACCTCGGCGTATACCTTCGCGCCGCAGGCCGCGGCGATACGGGCCGCGGCCCGCAGTGAAGCTTCGCGCAAGGCCCTGCCTCCGAGGAGGATCGCGGTCGGCTCGCCGCTGCGCAAGGCCGTCGCCACGACCTCGACGACATCTGCGGTCGCGGCGGAAGGCACAGATGGTGCGAGCGGGGCGGCGGGCTCGGCCCCGTCTTCCCACGAAACATCAGCTGGGAGAATCAATGTCGCCACCTGGCCCGGCGGCCCGTTCGCCGCGGCGACCGCCTCTACTGCGTCGCGGCCGAGATCCTCGGTGGTCTTGGCGGTCCGCACCCACGATGAGACGTTACGCGCCACGGTCTCGATGTCCGATTGCAGCTGCGCGTCGTAGGCGGCGTGATAGGTCGCGTGATCGCCGACGATGTTGACGATGGGCACCTTGCCTTTTCGCGCGTTGTGCAGGTTTGCGAGCCCGTTGCCCAATCCGGGACCTAGGTGCAGCAGGGTCGCGGCGGGCCGGTCGGCCATCCGCGCGTAGCCGTCGGCCGCGCCGGTGGCGACACCCTCGAACAACGTGAGGATGGCTCGCATCTGCGGGACCGTGTCCAGCGCGCTGACGAAGTGCATCTCCGACGTGCCGGGATTCGTGAAACACGTCGTCACGCCGGCGTCCACCAGCGTGCGGATCAGTGCCTGAGCGCCGTTGAGCATCGGCGTGCCGTCGCTTGACCGACCGCTACGCATGTGCGCGAGCTCGCTCGTACAGGGCCCGGTCGTGAGAGCAGACGATGAATAAGTCGGGGTCTGCGCGCAGGTACAGCTCTGCGAGGCGGGCGTGGTTGTCTCGCACCATTTTTCGATCGAATGCGATAAGAGTTTCCATGGCCGCCAGGGCACGAGGGACGTGGGAGTGACGGTCGAGGGTGCCGTGGTGGAAGAACGAATCGCCGCCGTGCAGCACCCATCGGTGGCCGGCGTCGACGGCCACGCATGCGTGGCCGCGGGTGTGACCGGGCAGCGAGATCAGCACGATCCCGGGCGAGATCTCGTCAAGTTCCTTGGCCGCGGCGAAGCCTCGCCACTTCTCCCCTCGCGGGTCGTGTTCAACGATTTTGGGCTGGTGTGCCCATTGAGCGCATCGGTAGCGCGTCTTCTCGAACCGCGACGGGGAGGTGATCGCGCCGAGCGCCTCGGCCGCGGTGACGTGGATTTGGGCCTGCGGGAAGTCGGACAGACCGCCGATGTGGTCCAGGTCGAGGTGCGTGACGACGATATGGCGGACATCGTCTGGCCTGAAGCCGAGTTGCTCGATTTGGTGGGCGGCAGTTTCCTCATGGCTGAGGATGGGTCTGAGCATCTGGCGCAGTGGTCCGACCCGCCCGGCGGGATCCGCGCAGTCGTGAGAGCCGAAGCCGGTGTCGACCAGCACCAGGCCACTGTCGGTTTCGACGAGTAGCACGTGACATACCACCGAGGCGGTGCCGGGCGGGTTCATCGTGCCGCAGTTGAGGTGGTGAACTTTCATCGGAGTGTCCTTGCTATCGACCGGCCGGGGCCTCGTCTGTCGGCGTGCTTGGCGCTAAACGGTTCAGCGCCGAGGACCAACCTAGGACGATGGTGGGCTGCGGGAAATCGCCGACGGCACACACTTGCCGCATCGAGGTATGCGACGGCACACCTGCTCCCTGCTGTCCGCGCGTGCATTCCAGAACGTCGTCGCCCCGCTCAGTCCGGTGTGCCACGGCACACCTCCCTCAGCCAAGTGTGTGCAGCAGGCGATTCCGTCCGCCGCATCACCGCCGTAGTTTCGAGTCAACCGACACCCCGGAAGGGGTTACACCGCGGATGAACGAGGGACAGTCTCATGGACGAGATCAGCTTCACCAGTGGCCACGACCGCTGCGCCGCTTGGCATTTCGCGGCTACCGGCGAAGCATTCGCCGGCGCAGACGGGCGGCCGTGTGTGGTGATGGCACCGGGTTTCGCGAGCACCCGGGACACCGGCGGGCTGGTGGCCTACGCCGAGGGCTTCGCCGCAGCCGGATACACGTGGTGTTGTTCGACTACCGCGGATTCGCCGCCTCGGGTGGATCTCCTCGTCAGCTTGTGTCGGCCTCACGCCAGCGCCAGGACTATCACGCGGCAATCGCTGCCGCGCGGCAGCTGCCCGGCGTCGATCCTGAGCGCATCGTGCTATGGGGGATCTCCTTCTCCGGCGGTCATGTCGTCCGCGTCGCCGCCGAGGACGGCCGCGTCGCGGCAGTGATGTCGGTGACCCCGGCGGTGGACGGTGTGGCGGTACTGGCGCAGCTCGCCCGCAACGCGGGCGTACTCCAGCTGTTCCGGGTGACCGGGCACGGTCTACATGACGCGATTCGAGGGCTGACGGGACGCCCGCCGCATCTTGTTCCGGTGATCGGGGAACCCGGCTCGCGCGCGATCATCGCCAAACACGGCGCGGAGCAAGCCTATACCCCGATCGCGGGCCCGAGCTGGCGCAACGAAGTGTGCGCGCGCACCGCGCTCGGGGTGGCGTTCAACCGCCCGATCAGGTTCGCCGCACGCGTTTCCTGCCCACTGCTGGTGCAGGCCGGCACCGCCGACAGCATCACCCCGCCCGCCCGCGCCCGCCGAGCGGCCGCCAGCGCCCGCCGCGGGGAGCTGCGGGAATACCCCATCGACCACCTGGACGCCGAGACCGGCCCCGCGCAGCAAGATGCCCTGGCCGATCAGCTGGATTTCCTGCGCCGCCACCTGGCGCCTGCCGCGTCCCACCGGGCCGCGATCACTACCACCGATTGGAATCACCAATGAAGATCAAGAATCTGAACAACCGTGTCGTGCTGGTCACCGGCGCCGGCAGCGGCATCGGCCGGGCGACCGCCCTGCTGTGCGCGCGCCGCGGTGCGCGCCTGGCGATCTGCGATCTGAACGAGGCAGGGCTGAAGGAGACCGCCGAAGCCGCCCGCGAGCTGGGCGCCGAGGTGCTCGCCCAGACCGTCGACGTCACCGACACCGCGTCGATGGATGAATTCGCCGACGCCGTGCACGCCCGGTTCGACACGGTGGACCTGCTGATCAACAACGCCGGCATCGGCGTCGGGGCCGGATTCTTCGACACCACACCCGAGGACTGGGACCGCCTGATCGCCGTCAACATGATGGGCCTGGTGCACGGTTGCGAGCGCTTCATCCCCCGCATGATCGAACGCGGCACCGGCGGTCAAGTCGCCAACGTGGCGTCTGGGTGCCGGCTACTCGGCGCTTCCGTACATGTTCGCCTACTCGGTCACCAAGTTCGCCGCGTTCGGCTTCTCCGAGGCGCTGCGCATGGAGATGCGCCGCCACAAGATCGGGGTGACCACCATCTGCCCGGGCCTGATCAACACCCCGATCCTGCGCACCAGCGTCACGCGCGGGGCCGAACGCCGAGGAACGCGCCGAGCGGATCGCGCGCATGCATGAGCGGCGCGGCTACTCACCAGAGCGAGTCGCGGTCAACATCCTGCGCGCGGTGGGCCGCAACCGCGCGGTCGCCCCGATCACCCCCGAAGCCCACCTCACCTACGCGCTGACCCGCATCGCCCCGCCCGTGGCACGCTGGTTTTCCGCCCGCACCGCAGCCGTCCTGGCCAAGTAGCACCATGACTCACATCGCACCCCCGTCACCGGCACGCCGCGCTGCCTCGGCAACGCACGTCGGCGACACCGCCTCCCACCATGTCGGCGTGCTGATCATCGGGGCCGGATTCTCCGGACTCGGCGCCGCGATCACCCTCCAAAAGGACGGGTACACCGACTTCCTGGTCCTCGAGCGGGGAAACAATGTCGGCGGCACCTGGCGGGTGAACACCTATCCCGGCGCGGCCTGCGATGTGCCTTCACACCTGTACTCCTACTCGTTCGCGCCGAACCGCAGGTGGACCCGTTCGTACTCCAAACAGCCCGAAATCGAGGCCTACATCCGGCAGGTTGCCCGACAGCACCAGGTGCTCGACAGACATCGGTTCGGCTGCGAGGTTCACGAGGTCCGATGGAACGCCCAGGAGGCGCGGTGGCACGTGAGCACTTCCGCAGGGGGCCTTCACGGCGAATTTCGTGGTCTCGGCCGTGGGTCCGCTCACCGAGCCGGCATTGCCGGACATTGACGGTCTCAACGAGTTCGAGGGCGAGATCTTCCACTCCGCCCGGTGGAACCACGACTTCGACCTGACAGGCAAACGCGTCGCCGTCATCGGCACCGGAGCCTCGGCCATCCAGATCATTCCCGAACTGGCCAAAACTGTGCGGCAGCTGGACGTGTATCAGCGCACCGCCCCGTGGGTGCTTCCCCGTTTCGACCGCGACTACACGACCGCAGAACGCCTTGCCTTCGCGCACGTTCCCGGCTATCAGCGGTTGATACGAAGCGCCATGTACTGCAGCAAGGAGCTCGTCGGTTTCGCCTTGACCTATGCACCCAAAATGCTTGTGCCGGTGCAGAAACTAGCCAAGCGCCATATCGAGCGCGCTATCGCCGATCCCCAGCTTCGCGCTAAAGTCACCCCTCGCTGGCAGATCGGCTGCAAGCGCATCCTGATGTCGAACACCTACTACCCGGCACTGGCACAACCGCACGTCGATGTCATCACCGATGGCATCGCCGCGGTGCGGCCGAACGCCATCGTCAGCACCGATGGCAGCGTGCGTGAGGTCGACGTCATCGTCGTTGCCACCGGCTTTCATGTCACGGACTCACCGACCAACGAGCGCATCATCGGCCGCGGCGGCCACAGCCTCGCCGACACATGGCGACGGGCCGGCGCGCAGGCGTACAAGGGGTCGACCGTGCATGGTTTCCCCAACCTGTTTGTCATGACCGGGCCCGGGACGGGGTCTGGTCACACGTCGGCCGTCTTCATGATCGAGTCGCAGCTGAATTATCTGCGGGATCTGATCCGCACGACGACCACCCGGGGCATCGCGACCGTCGAGGTCCGCAAGGACGTGCAAAGCGCCTACAACGCTGATATCCAACAAGGTTTGCGAAACTCGGTGTGGGAAGTCGGCGGATGCTCGAGCTGGTATCGAGACCAGTTCGGCCGGATCACCACCATGTGGCCGGGCTTCACGTTCCGCTTCCGCCAGCGGACCCGCACATTCGACCTCAACGCCTACCACGCGGTGCACGCCCGCGATCTGTCCGCCGCCACTGAGAAGTACGCGGCGTCAGCATGACTTCGTCAGGGTCGGTGTGTCAGGTGTATGCCACGTGGACGCGATC
>CAWDAC010000022.1:0-138894 GCA_963800125.1 uncultured Actinomycetota bacterium
CGAAGAGGGGCAGACGCCGGAATCCATCGCGGGCCTGCCCGCCAGTCCTGACTTTGAATTGACGCAGCCACACGGGTCGAGTCCGCCAATCACGCTGAGCGGCAGCGCCAATGACAATGCGGTGGCTACGCGGTTCAAGCAGGCACTCATCGATCTTAATACGGTCGTGCGCGCTAATGCCGCGGCGGACAGGCTCGGGGAGAACGGCCCGAACCGTGCGACTCTGGATCTGAGCGATGCGGTTCGCACCACCATACGAGCCGTGGATCCGGCGGTGACGATCCCGCGGCTGGCACGTCAGCAGATCAAAGTTCCGCCGCGCATTGCCGCCGAGCAATCCGAAACCCTCGTCGAGGCGATGGCCTACCCCGTCTTCGACCTGCCAATGTACGCGCCGCTTCGCGACCTCTCGGACGAACTGCTGATTCCCAACCTCAACTTGATTGAAAACAACAGCATCACGCTGCTCGAGACGAACCAGAAGTTCATCGAGGCGTACATGGTCGGGCTGAACCACGAATTCGCGCGCGAGCTGCTGTGGCGCGAGTATCCAACGGACCAGCGCGGCAGCTACTTTCGGCAGTTTTGGGACGTATCGGTGTTCTTTGCCGGTGCCGCGGCCGATGATGCAGCGCTGCGCGAGCGGTTGCGCGACATTCCGCCGCTGCATCGCTGGCCCGCGGCGTCGCGGCTGGGCGACCACGATGCGCGCGAGCGGCCCGGCGAAAACGAAGAAGTTGTCCTCGTGATCCGCGGCGAGCTGCTCAAGCGCTACCCGAACGCCGTCGTGTACGCACAGGGCGCGAAGTGGGAGCGGCTGTCGAACGGCGACATCGACCGCGCGAAGGAAAGGAAGCTCGTCGAGCTCACCGCGGCCGAGGAGGCCGACCCGCCGCGCACGAAGCTGCGCACGCCGCTCTATCAAGCGAAGATCGAGCCCGACATCTATTTCTTCGGTTTCGATCTCACCGTGCCCGCCGCACGGGGTGGCAGCGGTGAGCGGCGCAATGATCCGGCCGGCTGGTTCTTCGTGCTCAAGGAACGGCCGGGCGAGCCGCGGTTCGGTTTCGACGAGACTTCCGATGTGCAAATCGTCGTTTACAACGATCTCGGCTGGGATCGAGTGCCGATGCAGGGCAGCTTCATCCGTGCCATTGGTGGTGCGGTACCGGCGATTCCCAATGCCTCGCCGGCCGGCCAGGCTGAAAAGGAGCTACAGCGCCTCGAGGACGTAAAGGTGCGTTGGGACAATGACGCGAGCGCCGCCGAGATCGCGTACGTCCTGTATCAGGCGCCGGTCATGGTTGCCCTGCACGCCGCCGAAATGTTGTCCCCGGCATAGCGGGCACGATGGCCGATTTTGATACCGCCCGCGCCGCACTCGAAGCAGCCCGCCGTCGGGCTGCGGCCGCTCAGGATGCGCTGGCCGCGGCTCAGCGCGCGAGTTCGCGTGCACAGATCCGCTACGACACAGCACGACGCACCGGCGACGAGGGCGCGGCCGATGAACTTGCGTGGGCGCTCGATCGCGCTCGGAAAGACGAAGCCCGCCAACGGCAGTCGTCGATCAACGCTTCGGCAGACGCCCGCACTAAGCTGGGCGAGTTCGCCGAGGTTGCCGATCCACGCACGTCCATCACGGCCTGGCCTGATGAGACACCGGTGTTGCTGTTGCCCGTGCGGCTGGAAACGCGCTTCAAGCGCGTCGACTCGGACGGCACAGCGCACGACGAGCTATGGGTGCGGATCTATCCGGACACCTGCGCGGTCGACAACTTCGAAGCCGCCCTCTCGGACGTGGAGGTCGAAAGCGGCCGGCGGTTCTGGATCGAGACGTGGGCTGCAGGCGGTATCGAAGCGCAGCGGCGCTCGGCGTGGCGGAATCTCGTCTCGAGCCACGGCATCGGCCGCGCCGCGTGGATCGTGAACCAATACTCGCCGGTCAATGCGAATGCGCTTGTGGCGAAGGGCGATCCGCAAGACATCGTGCTCGTCTTCGCGACGGAGACCCTGCCCACCGACGACCAACGTGCGGCGCTCGCGGACTACTGGAAAGCGATCTGGGTTGCGCCAACCAGCGCCGAAGCCGCAGCGGCGGCAGTGCAAACGCTCGCAGCCGCGCCGGACGTCACCGACGCCGAGCAGCTCATCGGAAAGTTCGCGCCAGCGAACCTCGCGGTGGAGCCCACGCCGCCGAAACTCCGTACCGACGTCACGTTGAGCATCGCTTGGTTGCAGTTGCCTCCGCTCCCGGACGTGAAGATGCGCTCGTGGACCGCGCCCGCGCGCGTGTCAGTATTGCCGGACCGATTCGTGGTCATCGGCTACCAGGACGGCAAGCCGGTGTTCGATGCGTCCGGCAGCGCGATCCCCTCGCCGCTGGTGGCGGGCCCGGATCCTTCTGCACCGGCTGGCCAGCAGTTGCAGCAGGACGAGCAGGGCGATCTGGTGGTGCCCGCCGACATGAAGTGGATGGTCGATTTCGAATCGGCCGTCGAGGTGGGCATGGGCATCAAAATCCCGCTCGACCCTGCGCGCATCGACCTTTCCCGGCCAATCGAACGCATTGTCGCGCTTGGCGTGCGCCTCGCCGATGACGCCGAGCGCGGACGCGAGCAACTAGAGGAACTACTCACGCATCACCGCTACGGAGCCGCGGGATTGGCGCTCGTGCCACAGGGCGTGCCCACGAACAACACCGACCAGGCGGGCGCGGGCTACAGCAGCTCCGATAATTCCGACGCCGCATTCGACGCGCTCTTTATGCCGGACGGTGCGCTCACACTGAGCGATGATTGGTGGCTGCGGCAGGATGGCCAGTGCCTCGTCGACGCACTCGGAATCGATCCGGCCGTCATCGATCGTGTTCCGCATGCGAACGGCAAGGACGGCGTCGAAGCACGCGCGATGGATCGTGCGCTCTGGCCGGCGACCTTCGGTTATGCGATGGAAACGATGCTGCATCCGGTGTTCGGGTCGGATCAGGTCGATGCCACGCGCTGGTTTCAGACCCATTTCGTTTCAGGTCGCGGATCCGTGCCCGCATTGCGCATAGGCAATCAGCCGTACGGGGTGCTCGTTACGAGCGCGCTGTCGGCGGCCCAGTGGCTGGATCACGACCGCATCGCCGGTGTCGGCGGCCTCACCTTGCCGCCCGGATTTCAGCAGTACCGGCGCGGCCTTTTCGAGGTGCTTACTGCCATGCGCGCGGACTGGCGCCAGCTCGCCGCCACGGCGACCTGGGTCGGCAAGCCCGGTGATCCACACCAGATTCTGTTGGACGTGCTCGGGCTGCATCCCGCGTCCGTCGAGTTTCATCAGCGCAATGCGGAAAGCCTGGAGCACATCTTTAACCGCGCGAAGTTCGAACGTGTCGCGGGACAGGTTCTCCGGCACATCGAAACTGCACGCCTGCAGGAGCCTGCGCGCTCTCTCTTGCGCAAACTCGGCTACCACGGCGAGATCGATCCGGCTGCGCTGTCACGCTTCTTCTTCACGAAGTCGAGCCGGTTGAACGGCCCCATCGTCGATGACCGGCCGCTTTCGGAACAGGCGCCGGTGCGCGCCTACACCGACGATGGACGCAACTATCTGCGCTGGCTGAGCGATGCGGCGCGCGGCTCATTCGAAGATCTGCGGCTCGAGCGCGGTTTCAGGGACGACCGTGCGCCCGATGCCTTGCTGTACATAATGCTGCGGCACGCGGTGCTCCTTGGATACTGGGATAGCAGCCTGCGGCTGCACGTTGACGCCGCGGCGCTCACCACCGAGCAAGCTTCGCTGGCACGACGCGAATCAGCCTTTGTGCACGTGGCAGGCCGGGAAGGACCGTCGGAAAGTCGTTTCGAGCCGCTCTATAGTACGGACCAGCGCGTGACAGCGGGGTCGGACACCGTGATCGGTCGGATCCGCAGCTTAATCGGCGGTGCGCCCGGCACACAGGGGCTCGCGGATCAGTTGGCCGCACTCGATCTCCTGCAAGGCGTGCCGACTGCGCGGCTGGAACGATGTCTCGCCGAGCACATCGACACGGCGAGCTTCCGTCTCGATGCGTGGTTGCTCGGGCTCGTCAGCTATCAGTTGGCCGCTCTGCGTTATCGCGGGTCACGGGTCGGCCAGCCCGTGGAGGTCCGACGAGGCATCCATCTAGGTGCTTATGGCTGGCTGGAGAATCTCCAGCGCAAGGACCTTGATCTCTCGCCCGTAACGCTCGAAGGCGATCTGGCAACCGTCTTCGCCGCAAAGCCAGATGAATCGCCATTGATTCGGGACGCGAAGAACGGCGGCTATATTTTCGCGCCCTCGCTGAATCAGGCGACGAGCGCGGCGATATTGCGCGCCGGGTTTCTCAGCAATGCTTCGCGACAAGCTCCCGGCGCACTCGCTGTCAATCTTTCGTCCGCCCGCGTCCGCGTCGCGCTCGGGCTCATCGAAGGCATTCGTAACGGTCAGCCGCTCGGCGCGCTGCTCGGCTATCGCCTGCAGCGCGGCCTGCACGAAGGACATGCGCCGCTGGAGCTCGATCGCTTCATCTACCCGCTGCGCAAGCGATTCCCATTGGTGGCGGACCAGCTGGCTTCGACGCGCACCCCGGAAGGCGTGCCGATCGAGACGATCGAGGCCAATAACGTCGTCGACGGTCTGAAGCTCCTCGAGCACCTGCGTACGAGTGGCAACCGCAACTATCCCTTCGGCCTTGACCTGCCCGCGGCGAATGCCGATGAGGGCGCGGCCATCGACAACGAAGTGGGCAACCTGCTCGATGCGCACGACGCGCTTGCCGACCTCGCACTGGCGGAAGGCGTGCATCAGGCGGTGCTCGGAAACTACGACCGTGTCGCCGCGACGATGGATGCGTATGCCAAAGGCGCATTCCCGCCGGAGCCGGAAGTCGTGCGCACGCCGCGCAGCGGGCTCTCGCTGACGCAACGCTTCGGGCTGCATTTCAAGGCGGGCGTCAACCCGGATGTTTCACCGATCAACGGTGTGGGGGTAAGCCCGCGCTCGCGTGCGCAACCAATGGTGAATCAGTGGCTACACGCAGTGCTGCCGAGCGCTGACGAAGTCGGTTGCCGCGTGGAGTGGTTCGATCCGGTCGCGAATGTGTTGAAGAACGCCACCGTCACACAACGCGCGCTTGGGCTTCAGCCGATCGACTTGCTCTACACCGTTGCCCTCGACGGTGAGAGCGCAATGAGCGAGCTGGACGATCGCATCGTGCGTTACATCATGGACACCCGTGCGCCGCGGCCGGATACGCCGGTTACGGTTCGCCACACGGCTCGGCTGACGGCCCCGCTCAAGAGTTTCTTCGAAGTCGCGCCGCTGATTCGCCACCTGCGATCGCTGCTGCTACGGTCGCGGCCGCTCGTGCCTAGCGATCTCGCTCTCCCGGGCGAGGCGGCGCGTGAGCAGGATGCGACGGTGAGCATCGATTCTGTGCGGGTAACCAAGGTGCGCACCGAGCTGAATCAGCTCGGTAACGACCTCAGCGCCGCCGTCATCAATGCACCGGTGGACGACGCCATAGACGACATCGTCGAATTGTTCGCGCGCGCTGCGCAGTTCGGCATCCAACAGGTCGGCTGGGGATTCATCTACGAATGGCGTAGGCGCGCATTCAGCGATGCGCTCGGGCGGGTGAGCAGCATCATCGAGCGGTGGGAAGACCGCTTGACGACCTTTGATGCCGGGTTGACGGAATACGATGCCTTGCCGGCGGAGACACCGGACGACGAACGCTACGCCGCGCTCGGCCGGCTCGATCTGCTGGTTGCCGCGGCGGCCGTCTCGCCGCGGCCCGCGACTCCGGCGCTCTATCGCGCCGCTTTGCCGCAACGCCGTGCCGCGTTCGACACGAAACGTCTTCAATTGCGGGGGTTGCTCTCGACAGGGGAAACTCGCCTCGGTGCACTCCTGACGCTCATCGGTGGAGCGTTGCCGCTGACGCAGTTCGACCTCACGCCCATCACGCTGGACGACCTAGTGGCGGAGTCGGCTAAGTTCATCGACGACCTGCGTGCGCGCCTTGTGGCGCTGCAGACCGAAGTGGCTAATCGATTGACCACATGCGACCAACAATTGCAGGCGTCCGCCGCCGCCGCGGATCCGTCGGCCGTGGTGGCCGCCCTGCAGCTTGCCGGGAGCGCGCTATTGGGTGACGACATCAGGCTCATTCCGGAGTTCACGATGGATGGCACCGCTTCAGCAGAGCTGGTAAATGCATATGCCGCGAGCGCAGACGGTGCGTTGACGCAGTACTTGATCGACGAGATGGAGTACGACTTTCCCGCGGATGACTGGTTGCACGGCATCGCGAGGGTGCGCGAAAAGATGCACGCGTGGGAGCAGGCGGCTGCTCTTGCGGGAACGCTCGGTGGAACCGAACCGGACATCGAGCCGATTCAGTTGCCCTATCGACCCGACGAAGGGTGGCTCGCGCTCGAGTTCGACCCGGCGAAGCCGCCAGATGGCGAGCGGCTGCTCTACACCGCGCACTATCCGGCCGGTTACGCGAGCGGATATGATCCGGCAGCCGCGACGTGCGGTGTGTTGGTCGACGAATGGACGGAGGTGGTGCCAGCGCGTTATGAAACGGCTGGCTTGAGCTTTCACTTCGACCGGCCGGGGTCCGAGCCGCCGCAGAGCTGGCTTCTGGTGACACCCGCGCAGATGCAAGGAAAGTGGACGTGGAGCGACCTGCTCGGGGCAATCCATGAGACGCTCGATCTGGCGCGGCTGCGAGCCGTCGAGCCCGCTCACGTCGACACGCAGGCCTATGCGCGTTTTCTGCCCGCCACGGCGAGCGCGGTCACGCTGTATGGCGTTTCGATCGCCGCGAACTTCGCCCGTGTGAACAGAGTCGCGCAGTTTCTGGGGAGCCCCAACGATGGCTGACCGGTTTGCCGTCCCCGATATGGCGAAGGCGCTCAAGGACAAGAGCTTTCCGACCGTAACGTTGTGGAATCGCGTCGAGGGTCGTCCACGGACGGTGAACTTCGAGCGTGCGTTGCGCGCCGAGGTTCGAGATGCGCTGTGGATGCTTTGCCGCCAGTGGCAGGTAGGCGAGTTCGCCGGTGAGGACGCGGGTTCGCCGGTGAGCGTGAAGACGCATCTGGCGACGACGAGGCTGATGCGCCTGCGTCCCGGCGATGCCGCGCCTCAGATGCTGGACGCAAGCATACCGCTGGAGGCGCAGGTGGAGAGTCAGCCCATGCGGTTCAGCGTGGGGCCGACTCGTGTTGCGCTCGACGTGCGGTTCATGATGGGGCGGCGCTGGCTGAAAATGATCGCCGGCATCGGCGATTACTCGGCAGGCTTTGTCAACGAATACCGCTTCGGGCTGCCGGACCCTGCGAGCGCAGGGGATGCCGCAGTTTGCGCGCATCCAGAAATCTGGCAGAGTTTTGCCGCGGTCGCGGGTCGCGCAATGGACGGCGGCGCGTTATACGAATACCTGATATCCGGAAGCGGACGCCACGCTTACGACGGGATCGCCGTACTGGATGGCCACAAACCTGCACTCGACAAGGCAGCGGAGAAGTTCGTGCGCTGGATGGATCGCACCCTTGAGCGGTCCGATGGGCAGTCAAATCCGGCATGGCACTCGCGACGACTCGAGTATCGCTTTGGTTGTGATGCACGCACCGAGAGCAGTGCAAAGGTCTATGTCGCAGAAGAGTATTGCAACGGGACACTGGATTGGCACAACTTCGATATCGATTCAACGGCGCAGAGCGCCGCACCGACTGTAGGAGAGCACGATCCCCGCAAACCAGTGACTCGAACGACGATTCCCGTACCGCTCACCTACCCGGGCATGGCGCATCCGCGCTGGTGGACGATCGAGGACAGTCGCACCAACTTCGGCGAGATCCGCCCCGACACAACAGATCTGGCGAAGTTACTCTTCATCGAATTCGGCCTCGTCTATTCGAACGACTGGTTCGTCGTGCCGCAAACGCTGGAATGCGGATCTATTGCCACTGTTGCGGGTATCGCGGTCACCAATGTCTTTGGCGATCGTCTATGGATCGACGCCGCCGGCCGCGAACTCGACGTTGACTGGCAACGCTGGAGCATGTTCACCGTCAGCGTGCGCGGCGATGACACGTCGGCCACTGACTCGAGCTTGCTGTTTCTGCCCGTGGTGCCGAAAGTTCAGGAGGGTGAACCGCTCGAAGAGATCGTGCTGATGCGCGACGAGATGGCCAACATGGTCTGGGCCATCGAAAAGACGATTTCCGCGCCGGACGGGCGAGGGCGGTCGGGCGCCGCCGCGGCGCGCGAGACGCGGGCGTACTTCGAACGTCTGGTTGCCGCGGGACTGGGTGCACCAACCGCGGCGCCTTTGGAGAACGACGCGAAGATCCGCTACGACATGATGAGCACCGTGCCCGAAAACTGGATTCCGTTCGTGCCGGTGCGTGCCGACGGCAGCAATCGCGCGATGAGCCTTCAGCGCGCGGCCGTTCTGCGCGTCATCGATAGGGATCCGGCGCCGCCGATTCCTGTTCGGCCGCGCACGTCGCTAATGCGAGTCGGCCTCGATGACGAGAACTCGGCGTCGTATCTGGTGCCCGAAGAAGAAGTGCCGCGCGCCGGAGCGCACCTGAGCTTGTCATACCGACGGACTCGTTGGCTCGACGGCCGCGTGATCGTGTGGCGGGGTGCGAGGAAGCGGGCGGGCCGCGGCGAAGGCTCCAGCGGGCTTGCGTTCGATCGCTTGATTCACAAACCTGCAGACTAGTGTGTCGCGCCGTAAATCAGCGCTATAAGTTTCTATGATGGTCGTATGCTTTCTGCGGTGTCGGGTGCTGGCGAATTCGAGCTGACCGGCGATGAGCGCGACCGACTGGTCGACCTCTCGCGGGGTGGGTCGTTGCGGCGTGCGGTTCGGGCCAGGATTGTGTTGGCGTTGGCCGAGCCGGCGGCGGTGCCGGCGCGGGTGGCGGCGGATCTGGGTGTGACGGTGGCGACGGTTGACAAGTGGCGCAAGCGATTTGAAGCCTCGGGTGTGGATGGGTTGATCGACAGCCAACGGCCGGGACGTCCGAAGGCTGAGTTGGTGTTATCCGACGGCGAACGCGACCAACTGCAGCGCTGGTCGCGGCGGGCGAAGTCCTCGCAGGCGTTGGCGTTGCGCGCCCGGATCGTCTTGGGCTGCGCGGCATCCGGGGCGACCAACAAGCAGGTCGCGGCCGACTTGCGGGTGATGGAGCACACGGTCGCCAAGTGGCGGCGCCGGTTCATCGCCAACCGCCTTGACGGCCTGCTCGATGAGCCCCGCCCGGGGCGCCCGCCGTCGATCCTGCTGGACAAGGTCGAAGAGGTGGTGGTGGCCACCCTGGAGGACAAGCCGGCCAATGCGACGCACTGGTCGAGGACCTCGATGGCCAAGCGTGCCGGCCTGTCGCCCTCAACGGTCGGGCGGATCTGGCGCCGGTTCGATCTCAAACCCCATCTGGTCGACGGGTTCAAGCTCTCCACCGACCCGCAGTTCGTCGACAAAGTCGTCGATGTCGTTGGCCTCTACCACAATCCGCCGGACAAAGCGGTGGTGCTGTGCGTCGACGAAAAGAGCCAGATGCAGGCGCTGGATCGGTCCCAGCCGGTGCTGCCGATGATGCCGGGCATGCCCGAGCGCCGCACCCACGATTACGCCCGCCACGGCATCACCAGCCTGTTCGCCGCGTTCACCATCGCCGACGGCACGGTCATCACCCAACTGCACCCCCAGCACCGGGCCGTGGAGTTCAAGAAGTTCCTGATCGCCATCGACAAGGCCGTTCCCGCCGAACTGGACGTGCACCTGATCTGCGACAACCTCGCCACCCACAAAACCCCGGCGATCACCGAATGGCTCGCCAAACACCCCCGCTTCCACATGCACTTCACCCCGACCGGCTCGTCCTGGATCAACCAGGTGGAACGCTGGTTCGGCCTACTCACCGACCAACTCCTGCGCCGCGGCGTCCACAAAAGCGTTGCCGCACTGGAAAACGACGTCCGCGACTGGATCACCGCATGGAACGATCACCCAAAACCGTTCCGCTGGACAAAAACCGCCGAAGAGATCCTCGACTCCCTCGCCAAATATATAGCACGAATTTCAGGCGCAGCACACTAGATGCCGAGACGGCGATATCGCTTCCGTGGCCTCACCGTGGCCACATTTTGGCCAGAGTTACAGATAACTAGCGTGATGTGCAGTGGACGAGATTTCGCGGAAGCTCATGGGCGAGTTGGTGCCGATCATCTACCAGGCCCTTCAGGCGACGGCGTAATAGAGCGCCTACATCGAGTCCCTAGAAAGCCAACTCGGAATCACAGGGAGGTGGTGTCAGCCGCCGCAGCGACCCTGTCGGCGATGCGCTCGACTTCGGCTGCTGCGCCCTGGTTATTGCTGTAGGAGCGGATGAGGTCAGCGGCGTGGTAAAGGTCGCTCACCACACGGGCACGCTTGATGGGTTCTCTCAGTTCGGCTGCACGCGCAGCGTCATCCTCGCGGTAGGCGTGCGCGGCGGCCTCCAATGGGTTCAAGGTGGTCTCCTCCCGCCCCAGATCGCACTCTAGTCAACGCTCCGACTGCACGATCTCCTCAAGCTGCCTGTCGAGGTCCGTTAATTCGATTGCCAGACGCCGCAATTGGCGTACCACTACTGCGCGCCGCTGCTCAAGCAGCGCACGGCGCTCTTCGCGGCCCGTGTTGTGCGCGTCTGTCCGCATGGTGGTCGCTCCCCATGGTCTGGCTGTGAAGTTTGCCGACACCCGGCAGTGTGCGCCTGTTGCGCTGACCTGGCTAGCTCGCGCCGCGACTGACAGCACAATTGACAAACAACCGACACCGGCTCGTGACCCGGCACCCCGTCAGCGGTACCCGACCGACCGGCTCAGTGCCGCAGAAGCGCGTGTCGCTCATCTTCGATGCCGTGGTAGGCGGCTCTGGCATGACGGGTCTGCACACCGTGGTGTCCACGGCGACACTTCATGGGCCATCGTCTCGTTGCCCCCCATGGGGTGATGGTCTGCGAGATAAGTTCTGAGGGACCTCCGCACGTTTCGCAGAAATGGTCCGGGTCTGGCTGAGTGTGAATCTGAAGCGGCATGGCGTCGATTGTGGGGGGCCGTGGAGCGCATCGGTCCCCGGACACGCGCGGGCCGGTCTCGAACGTGGCCGCATCTTGGCCACAATTTGGATACCGTCGCCTCGCTACACAGCTCGCCGGCCCGGTAGTCCGGCCCGAGCGCCAACCGCTCCGACTTCTGGACCGCCAATGCTCGGCGCGGCGCCGCCGTCAGCGCCGGGGTCAACGGCAGCACCCGAGCCGACCTGTCCGTCTTGGGTTGGCAAGTCCGAGTGTGCTCCCGTTCCGGTTCCGTGCTAACTCGGATCGACTGTTGCCGCTCTCAGCGCGTGTCGCGCGACAGTCGCGTCCATGGTTTCACGCAGTGCGGGTATCTCGTCGAGCAAGCTGGCGAGATCATCGCGACCGATATGCAGCACCTCGGCCGGCCCGGTCGTCGTTACGGTCGCAGTACGCAGTTTCCCGCGGCGGAGCACAGATTCGCCGATCACCTCACCCGGCTGCAACACGGCAACGCGGTCCCGGCCGAGGTACACCGCTGCCTCGCCGCTGAGCAGGATGTAGCAGGCGTCCGACGGAGTCTGCTCATGAATCAGCGGCCATGGCGCGGACGTCGAGGTGTGGCGTGCTGCTCGGACGAGATGCTCCAGATCGTCGTCCGAGAAGTTGTCGAATGCGGAGAACTCGCGTAGCCGACGGGCGTCTTCCCCATGTCCCTTCGCACCGTTCTTCATAGTGGACTCCTGATTCTCTTCACGCCTAGATTGGCTCTCGGATCAGTCAAAACCTTCGCCGCCGCATCGATTATCGGCACCCGACCCCGGTTGGTGACGGCGATCAGCAAAATTCATTCGGCTTTGGGATCGCGTCGGTGCAGCTCTGCACTTCTGGATGCACGATCGCGCCTGTGTCCACGAGCGGTATGGCTGCGCCACTTTGCGCCTCCCAGTCCCTCCCAGCTAGCAGGTGGTCATTGTCGGCTCAACCGGGAGAATCAGGCCCGCGGGCATCGCGCTCCGCTGCCGATCCTCACTCAATCCGAGTCGTCTCTTTTCTTTGAAGTGCTCGTTGAGCATGGGGACCGTCGGGGTTTCAGCCGATGGCTGGCGCGATGCGTTCTGCGATGGCACGCACCGGATGCCGTAGGGCCCGAGTGCGATTCTCGGCAACTCCACGAACAAGAA
Organism: uncultured Actinomycetota bacterium; assembly: GCA_963800125.1. Lineage (GTDB taxonomy): Bacteria > Actinomycetota > Actinomycetes > Mycobacteriales > Mycobacteriaceae > Mycobacterium. The sequence continues at coordinate 12,272 of CAWDAC010000022.1, forward strand.
TGCCCAGGTCAAGGATATAATCCCGCAACCTGGGTCTTTCTATTTCGACATCCTGACGAGAAGCCCCTCTGCAATTTACGATCGCGTTGGGAGAGGGCGGTGATCGATATGGGCTCTCCGCCGACACTGGATCCGCGCGCTTCTGGAGCATGGCTGCGACGTTTTGCGCGCACGACGCCCGGTGTCGTCGCCATGATCGCGGTCGCTGTCGCGGTGAGCTGCATCATTGCCGCGGTCGTGTGCGTGGCTCAGCTCACCGGTCGGATCGCCGAGCGCCACGCCGTTCTCGATCGATCCGAGCCGCTCGCCTACTCGGCACAAAACCTGTACGTGGCTCTCTCGGCCGCCGATGCTGCCGCAGCATCAGCGTTTCTCGCCAGCGAGATCCAAACAGGCCCGATGCGGGCGCGTTATCAAAAAGCCCTCGCTGACGCGGCGTCGGCACTGTCAGATGCAACCGCGGGGGCCACCGACGCAGAAACCCGCACCGCGATGGCGGATATCTCTGCGCAACTTTCTGCGTACACGGGGTTGGTCGAGTCGGCTCGGGCCAACAGCCGGCAGGGGTTTCCGGTTGGGTCCGGGTACTTGCGGGAAGCGTCGTCCTTGATGCAGACATCGCTGCTTCCCGGCGCCGAGAAGATCTACACCGACAATCTCGCCAAGGTCGACGAAGACCAACGCGCCGTCGGTTCGCTGCCGATGGTCGGTCTTGTGCTGCTGACCCTTGTCGTTGCGACGATCGGTGTTGGCTCGGTGATCGTTTTCGCCCGCACGAAGCGGCAATTCAACGTAGGACTCGTGGTCGCGGCGGCAGCGGCAGTGTTGGTAATCGGATGGATCGTGGTAGCCACCCGGTTGGCGGCAGCCGACATCGAGGAGAGCCGAATCGAGGGCACGGAGAGGATCGGACAGCTTGGGAAGGCTCGCATCCTCGCCGAGCAGGCGCGCACCGATGAGACCCTGCAGCTGATCGCGCATGGCGACATCACCGCAAGCGAAGAGTCCTTCTACGGCCGTATCGAGGGCCTAGGCAAGCTGATCGGTCCTGGGCCGTCGGCCACGGCGGACGGCATTGCGAAATGGTCTGCGAGTCACCGCAAGCAGGTGGACGTCTACCTGGGCGGCGACTATCCTGCCGCGGTCGCGCAGGCGATCGGCGCCGACCCCGGCGCTTCGGCGGCGCAGTTCGCTGTCGTCGAATCCAGCTTGCGCGACCAGATTGAGCAGACCCGCGCTACGCTGCGCGACCGAGTGTCCGCGGCGGGTGCACGGCTGGCGTGGAGTCCAGCGGGGACGATTGCGCTCATGGTGGTCGCGGTGGTGGCGGCCGTCGTCGGGCTGTGGCCGCGGCTCAAGGAGTTCCTGTGAGAGCGCGAATCGCGATGGCGCTGTTCGCACTTGCGCTAACCGCTGTCGGATGTGGAACCGCGACACCACCGCCGTTGGTGTCGGTCGCGCCGATCGATGCCAGGCCAGCCGGTGCGCAGGAAGTCACGACCGCGCCGGAAGCGGCGAACGCGGAGTGTGATCGGGAAGCCAGCCTGCGCCCCGGTCCGCAGCCATCACCGGGTGCGATGCCGCCCGGTTCGACGATGGCGGCGATCGCCGCGCGTGGACGGCTCATCGTCGGCGTCGACCAGAACACTTATCCGTTCGGCTCTCGTAATCCCACTTCGGGACAGCTGGAAGGCTTCGACATCGACCTCGCACGCGAAATCGCGCGCGGTATCTTCGGCGATCCAGATCGAATCGATCTGCGGGTGGTCGATGCGGGCCAACGGGAATCGGCGTTGCAGTCGGGTCAGGTGGACCTTGTGGTCCGGACCTACTCGATCACCTGTAACCGCAAACGCAGCGTCGCCTTCTCCACGGTGTATTACTACGCCAACCAGCGCATCCTCGCCGTCAAGGGTTCGGGAATCGATTCTGCCGCAGCACTTTCGGGAAAACGGGTGTGTGCGGTGCGGGGCACGACGTCGCTATCGGCAGTATTCGCACTCGACCCGAGGCCGACGCTTTTCGGTGTGACGACCTGGACCGATTGCCTCGTGATGCTGCAACAGGGACAGGTCGACGCGATCAGCACCGACGACGTGGTGCTGTTCGGGCTTGCCGCACAGGACCCGAACGTGGAGGTGGTCGGTCCCAGCATCGCCATCGAGCCCTACGGCGTCGGGGTCAAGAAGGAGAACACCGACCTTGTTCGATTCGTCAACGGTGCACTCGACCAGATGCGCGCCGACGGAACGTGGGAGCGGCTGTACGAGGCCCATCTGCGTAGCCTCGGACCGTCGCCGGGTCCGCCGACGGCACGGTATGGGGACTGACCATGATGTGCGCTGAGCCCGGATGCGGTGGGACCGTCGTCGGCGGCCACTGCGACATCTGCGGCACTGCGCCCGAAATCGTTGCACCGCAAACATTGTCGACCACAACGGCGCGGAGCGATTTTTCGGATCCATCGGTGCGAACCGCTCGCAGCGCGTCGTCCCCATCTGCCAGTGCACGCGGCAGCCTCGGGGCAGGGATCGTCGCGATACCGCCCGTGCCGAAAGGCAATCCAGCCGCCGCCATCCTGGCCGACCCGCAGGTTCCTGAGGCGAGCCGGTTCTGCGGCAACCCCGAATGCCACCAGCCGGTCGGCCGTGCACGCGACGGCCAGCCCGGACCCGCAGCGGGCTTCTGCACCGTGTGTGGCACGCGATACTCGTTCGTTCCCAAGCTATCCCGCGGGGACCTGGTTGGCGGGCAGTACGAAGTGCAGGGGTGCATTGCACACGGCGGTCTCGGCTGGATCTACCTGGCGATCGACCGCAATGTGCACAACCGCTGGGTGGTACTCAAGGGCTTGCTGAACTCCGGAGATGCGGACGCCATGGCCGCCGCTGCTGCCGAAGTCCTCGCCCTCGCCGAAGTCGAACATCCGAACATCGTCCGGATCCATAACTTCGTGCAGCACGCCGACGCCGAGGGCGTCCCCGTCGGCTACATCGTCATGGAGTACGTCGGTGGCACGTCGCTGAAGCAGATCCGAAAAGCCCGCAATGCTCCCCTTCCCCCGGACCAGGCCGTCGCCTACATCGTCGAAATCGCGCCGGCACTGGGCTACCTGCACTCGCAGGGACTCGCCTACTGCGACTTCAAGCCGGACAACGTGATGCAGACAGACGAGCAGCTCAAGCTCATCGACCTCGGCGCGGTCGTCGCCATGGACGACGAGGAGTGCGCGATCTACGGGACGCTGGGCTACCAGGCGCCCGAGATCGCCCATACCGGCCCCACGGTGGCCAGTGACGTGTACACGGTCGGGCGGACACTCGCCGTTCTCGTGATGGATGTCCCACAGGAGCGCGGACGTTTCGTCGAGCAGCTGCCCGGGCCCGCGACGGTGCCGGTGCTCGCGGAACACGAATCGTTGTACCACGCAATCCTCCGCGCCACTGATCCTGATCCGGCACAACGATTTTCGTCTATCGAAGAGCTGACCGACCAGCTGACCGGGGTGCTGCACGAAATCGCGGCCGCCGACAGCGGCACCGAGCAGCCGCGGATGTCGAAGTACTTCAGCCCGCAGCGTGCGGTCTTCGGCGCAAGCCGGAGTACGCCGATGGATCCCGGTCATGTGATAGCGGCGCTAGCCGTCCCCGTGGTCGACCCGAACGACCCCGGCGCCGCAGTGCTGGCCACGACGAGCGGCACACCGCCCGCCCAACTCGAGAACGCCCTCTCCCTCGCCAGGAGCGCCGCACCGCGCGGCAACAGGTCCTCCATCGAGATCCCGCTGCGGCTTGTCCGCGCGTCCCTCGAGATCGGCGCCCCCGAGGATGCCCGCAAGCGGCTTGCCGAATTGGAACCGGTGCTATCTGGGGACTGGCGTCTGAGGTGGTACAGCGGACAATGCGCACTCCTTGAGGGCGAATTCGACAAGGCCGCTGCGGATTTCAACGCAGTGTTGGCGATGTTGCCCGGCGAGCTCGCCCCCAAACTGGCGATCGCTGCAACCGCCGAGTTGCGCGGCATGCGTGATGACGCTGCGCGCTACTACGAGATGGTGTGGCGGACAGACCACAGTAAAGTCAGCGCCGCGTTCGGCCTCGCAAGGCAGCGTGCGCGAGCGGGAGACCGGCCGGACGCGATCGCGGCTCTCGACGAGGTCGATGCCGAGTCAGCGCATTTCACGGCGGCGGGCGCGGCCGCGATCGAGACCCTGCTCGACGGCCGGACACCCGAGGACATCGACGAGCAGACGCTGCTCGATGCCGGACAGCGCGCCGCGGCACTGAACTTGGAATCGGCCGCCAAACGGGCGCAGATTCGGCTGCGGGTGCTCGGCGCGGCGTTGGACTGGCTAGCGGCCGGGAACAAGAGCACCGCTACACGTCTGCTCGGTGCCACATTCGACGAATCCGGCATCCGGGCCGGGATGGAACGCGCCTACCGCGACCTGGCCCGCGAGACGACCGAGACGTGGGAGCGCATCGCGTTGGTGGAGAAAGCAAACGCGATTCGGCCGAGGACCCGGGTATGAGCGGCCACATATCAAATCGCGACTAAACAGATTCGTCGTTCGGCTGACCCGCCCACAGAAAAGGCACAGACTTTAATTGACGTCGCGGACGGGGGGTGACTATGGCCGATCCGAGCGAACACTCGTCCCGCACTACACGCACAACAAGAGCCTCGTTCCGGCAGCACCAGGAGTTGCGAGACGCGCGCCACCAGTCCGCGGCCAGCCGCGAGATCCTCGCGGCGCTCGGCCGCTCGCTCGCCAACCCGGGGGACGTGCTGGACACCGTTGTCGAGTACGCCGCGCGTCTGTGCGGCGCGCACGCCGCCCAGCTGTTCCTCCTCGACGGTGATGTGTTCCGGATCTCGCGGGTCTCCGGCGAGACGCCGGAGGAGTATCGCAAATACCTGCTGGACCATCCGATTGCCAAGAACCATTCGTCCACGGTCGGGCGCTCAGCCGTGGACATGCGTACCCATCAGATTCCCGATGTGCTCAAGGACGCGGAATACGGACGCCATGATCTCCAGCGTCTCGCCGGTTTCCGCACCCTTCTCTCCACGCCGATGATCCTCCAAGACGAGGTCGTCGGCGTGCTCTCCCTGTGGCGGACCGATGTCTCGCCCTTCGATGTCCGGGAACGCGAGCTCCTGGAGGAGTTCGCCGCCGAGGGTGCGATCGTGTTGCGACAGGTCGACCTGATGCGTGCGCTCGAGTCCAGAGGGACCGAGCTGGCAAGCAAGGTCGCGCAGCTGGAAGCGCTCCGCGAGGTTGGCGAGGCGGTCGGCTCGAGCCTCGACCTCGATGAGGTCCTCGACCGGATCGTCACCAACGCAGTGCGGCTCACCGGAACCGACGGCGGATCGATCATGGAATACGACGAGTCCGGCGACTCGTTCCACGTCCGCGCCGCCTTCGGCAGCAGCAGTGACCTACTGGAACAATTGCGGGCGATCACGATCGACCGGGAATCCACTCTGGTCGGTCGGACCGCACTTGCCCGTCGGCCTCTCGAGGTCCCCGACCTGGCTCAGGCAGAACTCGACCCGCATCTGGACATCCTGTTCCAGGACGGCTGGCGCTCGGTGCTCGCGGTCCCGCTGCTGCGCGGCGACAAGATGGTGGGCGTGCTGGTGATCCGGCGCCGGACCGTCGGGACTTTCCCACCCGAGATGTCCGAGCTGCTCCAGAGTTTCGCCACCCAGTCGGCGCTGGCCATTGTCAATGCACGCCTGTTCAGGGAGCTGCAGACCAAGACCAAGGAGCTCGAGATCGCCAGCCGTCACAAGTCCGAGTTCCTGGCCAGCATGTCCCACGAACTACGGACCCCGTTGAACGCGGTGATCGGCTTCTCCGAGGTGCTGCTGGATCGCATGTTCGGCGAGATCAACGAGCGCCAGGACGAATATCTGCACGACATTTTGAACTCGGGGCGACACCTGCTCCAGCTGCTCAACGAGATCCTGGATCTGTCGAAGGTCGAAGCGGGCCAGATGGTGCTCGAGCCGAGCACTTTCAGGGTCGACAGCGCCCTGGAGTACACCCTGGCGATGGTCCGCGAGAGGGCGGCTCTGCACGCCATCACCGTGACGATGGAGGTCGCTGACGACGTCGAGATGGTGGACGCTGACGAGCTGCGATTCAAGCAGGTGGTGCTCAACCTCGTCTCGAACGCCGTCAAGTTCACACCCGACGGCGGCAGCGTTTCCATCCGCGCCTACCGCGAGGGGACCGAGCTCGTGGTCACCGTGACCGACACCGGCATCGGGGTGCCGCCAGAGGACCAGGAAAGGATCTTCGAGTCCTTCCAGCAGGGCCGGCGGGGAGCTCCGAAGGAGGAAGGCACCGGTCTTGGATTGACGCTGTCACGACGCATCGTCGGGCTGTTCGGAGGGCGGATGTGGCTTGAGAGCACGCCAGGTGTCGGAAGCACGTTCGGCTTCTCGGTCCCGGGCCTGCCGGAGCAGAGGGACGAGGTCGCCTGGCCCGGGGGTGGCGAGCTTCCCGTCGTAGTGCTCGTCGACGACGACCGCGCGTCGTTGGATCTCCTCTCGGCCTACCTGGACGGTTCACCGACTCAGGTGCTGCGGGCCAGGGACGGCGTCGAGGCTCTCGAGGTGGTCCGCAGGGTGCTGCCAGCCGCCGTTGTGCTTGACATCAAGCTGCCACGGCTTGATGGCTGGCAGGTACTGGCCGAGCTCAAGGCGAACTCCGCTACCGCCGGTATCCCAGTGGTCATCGCCTCAGTCGTCGACGATCGGTCTCGGGGCCTGGCCCTCGGTGCGGACGAATATCTGCTCAAGCCGGTTCATCGCGACGCACTGGTCGACGCGCTGCGAAACGTGGGTGCCCTGGCATCCGGACTCAGCTCCTCGGAGTCGTCGTGACGCCGCGCCGGATCCTCGTGGTCGAGGACAATCCGCTAAACCTCAAACTCGTCCGCGACGTCCTCCAGTTCGCTGGCTACGAGGTCATCGAGGCCCAATCCGGGGAAGAAGGTCTACGCGTTGCCCAAGAGGATCCCCCGGATCTGGTGCTTATGGATCTCCAACTTCCCGGCATCGACGGAACCGAGACGCTGCGCAGGTTGAGGCAGGGGAGTCTTGGACGGGACGTGCCGGTCGTCGCGGTCACCGCCTTCGCGATGGCCGAAGACCGGGAGCGAGCATCCCTGGCCGGCTTCAACGGGTACGTCGAGAAGCCGATCAGTGTGCGAGCACTACCCGGCCAGATCGAGGCGTTCCTCGACGGACAGGGCCAGTGATGGACACCCCAGTAACCGTGCTGGCTGTGGACGACCAGCCAGCCAACCTGAGGCTGCTCGATGCGGTCCTCACGCCTCGCGGACACCGGATTCTCACGGCGTCGTCAGGGGTGGAAGCGCTCGCCTTGCTCGAGACCGAGGACATCGACCTCGTCCTGCTCGACATCGTGATGCCGGGGATGGACGGCCACGAAGTATGTCGACGGATCCGATCAACCCCCCTGACAGAATTCCTTCCGGTCGTGATGATCACGGCCAGCGGAAGTGAACAGCGTCTTGCCGCGCTCGAGTCGGGAGCCGACGACTTCATCACCAAGCCCTTCGACCAGAGCGAGCTCCTGGCCCGAGTGGTGTCACTGGCACGAATCAAGCGGTACCACGACACGATCCGACGGCAGGCCGACGAGCTGACCGAATGGAACACGGAGCTCGAGGCGCGAGTCGACCGGCAGGTGGCCGAACTGGAACGCACCAACCGGTTACGCCACTTCCTGTCACCACAATTGGCCGATCTGGTCGTCGGCGACGAGAGCCTGCTACACAGCCATCGCCGCGAGATCGTCGTGGTCTTCACCGATCTCAGGAACTTCACCCCGTTCGCCGAAACCAGTGAGCCCGAAGAGGTCATGGGCGTGCTGGGCGAGTATCACCGGGCAATCGGGGCGTTGGCCCACGCATACGAAGGCACGCTCGAGCGGTTCACCGGCGACGGCATCATGATGTTCTTCAACGACCCGATCCCGTGCGACGACGCGGCAGAGCGTGCGGTCCGGATGGCGCTGAATCTCCGTGACGCGGTAAGCGAGCTGGCCGCCCGCTGGCGCCGCAACGGTCATGACCTAGCCCTGGGAATCGGTATCGCCCAAGGTTTCGCGACCCTCGGACGGATTGGCTTCGAGGGGCGCTTCGACTACGCCGCCATCGGCAGCGTCACAAATCTCGCCGCCCGGCTGTGTTCCGACGCCGGTCCCTGGCAGGTGCTGGTCACCGACCGCGTGCTCGCGGCCACTGAACATATATCCGTATCCGAAATGGTCGGCGACATGCAGCCCAAGGGATTCAGCCGCTCTGTGCGAGTCCACAACATCAGCGCGCTCGACGACAGGCAGGTGAGCACATGACACAGCTAGAGGCCCCAGACCAGAAATCCGCGGGACGACCTCTGTCGCAACTCGACGAGGACGAGCGCTACCGCACGTTCGACGATCTGCAGCTTTCGATGCCGGCCGTCTGGGAGTCGATGCAGCGCGGCTTCGCCGACGAATCGGTCGTCGTGGTCCCCTCGATCAGCATCGAGCGCACCACCCCTGGGAGTGGCACGATCATGCAAGCGATGGAGGAACGCGCACTGTTTCTGTTGCTGTTGCTGCGCCAACCACAGCTGCGCATGATCTATGTAACCTCGCAGCCGATCTCCGAAGCGATCGTGGAGTACTACCTCGGGTTGCTCCCTGGGGTGATTCCCAGTCATGCCCGGGCCCGGCTCACCCTGGTGCCGGTCGGTGACGCATCACCCGTCCCGCTCAGCACCAAACTGCTTGCGCGGCCGCGACTTCTGCGGGAGATCCGGGAAATGATCCCCAACCCTGCGCGAAGCCACCTGATCCCCTACAACACCACACCGCTCGAGCGGGACGTCGCTCTGTCCCTCGGCCTCCCGATGTACGGCGCGGATCCCCGGCTAGCGGACCTCGGCAGCAAGACCGGCTGCCGCAGGACGTTTGAGGAACTCGGGGTCCGGTGCCCGGTTGGGGCCGAAGACCTCCACACGCTCGACGACATCGTGGCCGGCGTGCAGAGCATGCGAGTGCGGCGACCGTCGCTGAGTCAGGTCATCGTGAAGCTCAACGAGGGCGTCTCGGGGGCAGGCAACGCCATGGTGAACCTTGATGGTCTGCCGGCTCCGGGCTCGTCGGAGGAAGCGAGCGTGATCGCGGACCGCGTGCGCAGCATGCAGCCAGAGGCCGAAAACCTAGCCGTCGACGTCTATCTGGCCGCGTTCGAGAAGCATGGCGGCATCGTCGAGGAACGGATCACCGGAGTCGCACTGGAGAGTCCCAGTGTCCAGATGCGGGCGCTGCCGGGCGGCACCGTCGAGCTGTTGAGTACTCACGACCAGCTTCTGGGCGGTGCGAGCGGACAGAAATATCTCGGCTGCGTGTTCCCGGCGAATCCCGCGTACGCCGCTGCCATCGCCGAGCCGGCGATGGTGATCGGGAGGCATCTCGCGAAGCTCGGTGTGCTGGGCCGGTTCGCGGTGGATTTCGTTGTGGTGCAGGATGATAGCGGCGCGTGGACGCCGTACGCGATCGAGCTGAATCTCCGCAAGGGCGGTACCACCCATCCGTTCCTGACCTTGCAGTTCCTCACCGACGGCACCTACGACGGCGAGCGCGGAGTCTTCCTGACCCCGACAGGCACGCCCAAATACCTAATCGCGACCGACCACTTCGAGGACGAACGCCTCAAGGCATTGACCGTCACGGAGCTCTTCGACGCCGTGGTTGACCACGGTCTGCATTTCGACCAAGCCCGCCGTACCGGAGTGGTGTTCCACATGATCAGCTGCCTCACCGAGTGCGGTCGCGTCGGCCTGACCGCGGTCGGCGACAACCCCGACGATGCATGGCGGATCTACGAAGAGGCGCAGTCCGTACTCCTTCGGGAGGCGGAGCTCGCACTCGAGGAAGGATCCGTAGTCGGTTGGGCCTGCGTCTGGGAACCGACGATCCTGTCTGGTACGTCGCCTATGGATCGAATATGCATGCGGCGCGGTTCGCCTGCTACATCTCCGGTGGACGCCCACGGGGCGCCCGCCGTACCTATCTGGGATGTCGTGACCAGTCGCCGCCCCAACGCGACGTCGGGATCCACCTGAGCCGGCGGCATCACCTTTGCGGGCAGCTCCACGGTATGGGGCGGGGGCATCGCGTTCTACAACCCTGACGCCGACGGCCAAGTGGCGGCGCGGGCATACCTACTCACTTTCGGACAACTCAGCGACGTGGTCGCCCAGGAAGCCAAGAGCTCAGTCGGCTGCGACCTGGTGTTGGGCAACGGTATCGCCCGACGGTGGGCAACGCCGTCCCGTGTCTACGAGACAGTCCTGCATGTGGATGACCTAGACGGATTGCCGATGTTCACCATTACCTCACTGCAGAGCCTCGAGCCCACGGCGCCGTCGCCGCATTACCTTCGCGCCATGCTCGACGGGCTCGGCGAGGCGTTCGGGTGGACCGCAGGCGAGCGGGTGGACTATCTGTTGCGTGCGCCAGGCGTCACCCCGGCGTGGACCGCCAGCCGACTCGTCGAGCTGTGCGACGGCGAGCTCTGAGCGTGTGCAACCCACGACTTGAGCATTGAGGGGCTATCGCCTGCCTGAGCGTGCGCTGGCAACGTGGACGCCGACAACACTGGGGCTGATTGACCTCCGGGGCGCCCACAGTTTGCTTTGCTCACAGTAATAGTCATCTCCAGTGATCACTGATGATCAATTCCCGCTGCTAGGAAGACTTTTCGTCCTCATCCCCTGAGCCGTTCAACAGTTCAATCCTGACAGGAGGCTCCCTCCCCCAATCAGTCTGGACGTAAACCCTCGTCCAACGCGTCACGGATTGAAGAACAGGTCCCTTGAAACGCAGCCCTAGCCACGGACGACGACCCCACGCTAGCATCCCGCCGCGCAGCAGCACGGTCGCACCGATGCCCAGGTCAGCGAACGGAAAAAGCAGCGTGACCGTCGCGACCAGAGACACCAGTCCGAAGACGGCTGCCCCGGTTTCGCGCACGATGATCGCGGTGTTCGCGAGGCCGAGAGCAGCGACAACGGGCGTGTCGAGGATGCGGTAGATCGGCCCGTAGAGAAGCGCGCGACGCTCCTAGGCTGCCAGTCGACCCTGATCGACCGTCATCGGCGGACTGCCGCCTCCGCCGAACGCAGGACGATCCTGGCCGCACTCAGGAGTGCGTACGCCAGCGCTGAGGGACCGGGTCGGCCGTGCCGCAACGCCGACCGCAAGGAACGTCTTACCCCGCCCAACGACCGCGCGGAGACGGCCGCGCTAACCGGACTGGTACACAGGTAGTCGCCGAGCACGCGCGGCGACTCGGTGCCCAGGTACTGCAACCCCCACTCGATGTAGCTGTCGGTGCGGTCCGACGAGTCGCGGGAGAGAGACGTTCCGGCGACGTTGTAGGTGCTGAGCACGTCGGGCAGCTGAACCACCCGCAGGTCCGGAATAGTTCGCTGAACCTGGATCAGCCAACTCGGCTCGGCGTGTGCGGCACCCGCATGTGCGTCCCAGCGCACGTTGCGAGCGAGGTCGGTCGGAAAGCACAGGGTGGAGGTCTGCAGTACAGCACCGCCGAACCCAAGATCGGTGAAGCGAAACAGGTACTCCGCGATCGACTGTTCCGGCTTGATGAGCCGCCGTGGCCAGGTCCGTCGCCGGGTACCGGGGCCCAGCACCGCCATTCTCGACGACGCGATCCAATGCGTACCAGCCTCGGTGTCGACCACCGCCAGCTGCCGCTCCAGCTTGGTGCTGTACCACTCGTCGTCGTCGTCGAGCAACGCGATCACCGAACCGCGGGCAGCGTCGATGCCCATCTGCCTGCACCGGTCACACCCCATGTGAAAGGGGCTGCGCAGTAATATGATTCGATCGTCAGCCGGTAGCGGCACGGGTCGTTCGGTGTCCGCTACGACGATGATCTCCGAGACCGGTCGGGTCTGGTCGAGCACGGACTGCACGGCACGGACGAGGGACACCCGCCCGAGCGTGGGGATCACAGCACTGACCGTCGGCGTCATGGCTGCGTCATGGCCCGGCCGGTCGTCCACGGAAATGGACCGCGCAGAACAACAGCGCTATACAGGCCGACTCGGCGACCATGTTGTAGGTCCACGGCGCGTACACCAGATCCCAGATCCCTTGCAGGGCAACCGTTAAGGCGAGCGGAGCCGATGGGCCCGAACCGAGTGCTATTCCACACGGTGGCGATGCAGGCGGCCAGCAGCCACGCGGGCAGAAGCGCGGCCAGCACGCCGCCCTCGGCCCAGGAACCCAACAGGATCGAGTGCATCGCGGAACAGTCGCTGGGCGGCAATCGCCAGTACAGCTCGAACGGGAACGTCGGGGCGAGCCCCATCCGGACCGCGAGATGCTCGGCCTGGGCGTACAACTCCGGCGTCAGCTTCATGCCGCTCCTCCCCCCAGCCGAGCAGCGGGCTCTCCATGATCGCGGTGATGGTCATCGGCGGTCCCGTTCGCACGGTCAGAAGCATCGGCAGGTGGGTCGCATCCAGCTGAATCGTCTTGCGCTGCAGTGTGAGCCCGAACAGCCCGGCCCGGGCGGCGATTGGCATCGCGTACGCGAACACCAGCCCGAACACGATGACCCCGGCGAACTGCCACCCACGCCGGATCCGGGAGCCGAGAAGGCGGTGAGCGAACAAGGTCGCCGAGGCGAGCAGACACACAAGCGCGTGCGACCGGAAGTTGAGGCCCAAGCTGGCCAGCCCGAGCACCGCGAGCACCGTCGGTTGCACGAGCACAGGCACCCGCGCCTTCGCCAGCGCGAACAGGGCGAGGATCGCCACCGCGTGGGCGATGCCGTACTTCCAGGTGTAGGGGAACCTGCCGGTGTGGATGAGTTCGATCCCCTGGGTGAGGAAGAAGATGAGCGTACCGGCGGCGATCCCGGCGAGAAACCGTCGCGATCGCATCCACCGCGCGGCCGGTGAGCACGGTCAGGCCGATGAGATAAAGCGAGAAGGCGGCCGGCGAAACGGCCTTCGACCACAGCATGCTGACGCCGTTCACCAGGCAGGACACCAGAAAGGAGATCCAGCCCAAAGTCGCGAGCACCAGCGGCAGGAGGTCTGCTCCCCGGTGCTCCATGAGCAGGTAGCCAGGCACGAGAAGTAGGCACACCGCCGACGTCAGCGTGACGGTGAAGTTCGCGATCTGAATCGCCGATGTCGCGCCGATCGCGAACACCGCCACCTGCGCCAGCAAGACCGCCTGCGCGCGCCGCGTTTCCCGCAGGGTGCCGACGGGCGCGAACCCAGTATCTGCCACCACGTCACCCCTCGAATTTGCCCATCTCCGCAAACTCATACGATAGCGGCTCTTCAACTTGTCCGGGCGATCGGGTTGATGTCGGGTTGCGGCCCGCTGGGTCCGGGTGCAGTGGAATCGTATCCGGCGAGCTGAGTGCTGTTGTGGGTTTCTGAATCCGCAGCCGGACACATATCAGACATACGTGACAAAGTTTAACAAGTCTATATGCCGCGCAGCAATTTCGATCCAATTTACGTTACCGATCGAGAAGCGCTACGAACGCGCCAATATACCCATCCACACTGCCGACTTCGTACCACTTGGAGGAGACCACGCGGCCGAGAAGCGGGTTAGATTGCGCGTATATCGAAAGAGCGGATGACAAGTAGACCTCCCCGTCCTGTCGCGCCGGAGTGTCGCGGAGCGCAGCGAGAAGATCGACTGTCATCACGCAGCCCCCAATCGAACCGTATCTGGACGGGGCCAAATGCAACGGAGGCTTCTCAATCACATCGGTGACGATCGCCTCCTCAGGAGACAGCCACTTTCCAATCTTTGCGATCCCACATTTGGACACCTCAGCTTCGGTTACCGTCGTGAGCGCGATTACCGGAACAGATCCGCCACGTGCATTGAACGAACACACTAGTTCTTCTGCGCGCGGCGGAGTGCCACTCAATATCTCGTCAGCCCACACAACGATAAAATCTGAGTGCCCGAGTACATCCACTGCGCTCAGAATAGCACCTCCGTTGCCAGTTCGTTCCGGACTTTGATACACAAAGACCAACTCGAGATGACGTGGACTAAGCTCCATATCTCTATTGAGCGCGAGTAGATACTCCCGCACTACATCTCCGCCAGGGCGGAGCACAACTACGACCGTCTCAATGCCAGACTCGATCAATTCCTCCATAATCAGCCGAATCACAGGTCCGCGCGGGGTGGCCAGCATTTCTTTCGGAATCACTCCACCGGTCAACGCATTCATCCGCGTGCCGTATCCGGCAGCCGGTACCACTGCCGTGACAATCACGCCGCCGGATGTCATATGATTGGGCTCCGTACAATGTACCGAGCAGACTCCGCAATCGAAGCAAAGGCTCGAACATCCGCCATTGAGTGAGGGCGCTTCGTATACTCAGCAGCACCGCGGCCTGTGAGCACGAAGACGGGCGTAACGCCGACTGCCAGCGCGGCATTCGCATCTGACACCGCATCCCCTACCAGGTAGGATCGCTTGAGATCCAGGTTCTCGTTGGTACTTGCCGCGAGCAGCATTCCTGGTTGCGGCTTTCGACACTTGCAGAGGTCGGCCTCGGCGTGCGGGCACAGATACCAAGACAACGAGACTCCCGACTGATCTTCGAGCGATTGCGCGATGTATCGCTGGATGTCATACGCCTCGTTCAAGGAAATCAGTCCCGTCGCTACTGCGGCTTGATTTGTAACGATCACGACTCGATACTCGGCCGCAGCGAACATGCGGAGCGCTTTGGCCGCACCGGCGATAAACTTGATATCGGACCGAGAGCATATGTATGGTGTCCGATTTTCGATAACGACGCCATCGCGATCTAAAAAAACGGCTGCCAAAGGACCATTTCCGCCGCCCATGGCTACTGCCCCTCTCTTTCGTACCTCAACGATAGCAGGTCTGAAGTTAGGTTCGTATACCCTCTGCGTAAGTGGTAGTCATCCTCGCGGCTACCACCTCATTTGAGAGCAGGGGCAATGCCAGTCCCGTTGATCCTCGTAGATCGCTAAAACTTCCCCATACGTCCGCCTGTCAAACTTCAGTGACGCGTTTCCGTCAATGACCACACGGACGGTGTCTCTGCCTTGAATTGTTGTACGATCGAGCCTCCCATCGCAAAGCCCAATACGCCGCAGGTTCTTGGATGAATTTCAGACGCTCCGTAACACATTATCCGTCAACACTCTTCGACCATTCGCGCAGGTGGCGCGCAATGCTGCTGTTGGCATTGCGTGTGAGAATGTGTGCTTTCCGCCAGCAAGTTGTCTCTTACCATTCAGCGGCTTGCCATTGTGAGCAACGACAGTCTGTTCCCGGTACGGAGAGGCATTTCTGGTTCACTATGCCGAGAGGTGCGCTCGGCCACCGCGGAGATTCCGGACGACTACGTGCCCGAAGGACAGATGCAGGTCTTCAGTGAGCCCGTAGTCGGGCCCATAGGCAACACCTGAGATCGGCCAAATCTGCAAGAGACCCGCTTTTACCTATTAGGGCCATAGTTTTAAGCCCCAGCCGCTTGGCCTCGCGGACCGCGCATATTAAATTGGGCGATTGTCCACTCTACGCTCAGCGCGATGAAAACGCTGGTGCACTTCGCCAGCCGTGGTAATTGGCGCGCGAAGACCTCGTCAAAAGAATAGTCATTGGCGATAGCGGTCAGCGCAGCTACGTTGCTCGCAAGGGAAATAACGGGCCCTGCCGCCGGGCCACCGTGCGTGGCTTTGGTCCAATCATTTGCGATGTGTTGAGAGGTGGTTGCGCTTCCGCCGTTGCCCGCCAGTATCACGCCCCGTCCTGCCAGCAGAGTCTGTGTGACGACATTCACCACGACGTCGAGTTCGTCAGCATTGATCGCAGCTGCTGCGCGTGCAAGATCTTCGTGGAACGTGAACGTCAGCCCGACTGATGCGACCTCACCTCGATCGGCCTTTACCTGGGTTCGCATCTGTGTCCTCTCCATGACTTGATTGCAAGTTTAGCCGAGTTCGCCCGGCGCTGGCACTCACCACTTCCCGCTCACCCGCATTGCGCCGACGGATCCGGCAAAGTTTACGCTAATCTGGACGCCAATTGTCCCGTAATCGAGCCCAAGTACCTGCCTCGGACCTGCTGGCCCGCCGCGACGACGCCGCACTCGTCGTGCTGCAGCTGCCACTGACCGATGCGGCTTCCGCCGTTCACTGACCCGACGCACGATGCGCGACGGCCCGTTTGCCGCCAACCGTCCTGGCAATGGTCCGACAGCCAAGGAGACAACCGCCGGCCGACCGCCGGCCGAGACCGGAGCCGACTTCGCCGCCCTCATGGGCACCGCCGACACAGGAGGCGGCACCGACGACATTGGCGCACCGCGCCGCCGACGGAGACAGCCACGAACCCCGCCACACACCACGAGGAACAGGGCAGGGTTCCCACCCGATCGCCGGCCCCCACCGCGTGACCCACCCCGCCGCATCGCCCCTGGACCACTGTTCGCTGACCGACTACAGACCGTCGATCGCATCGACGTCATTGCTGGCCGCCTCAGCGACCGTGACCACGCCATCCTTCGTTCTATCGATCAGCACCACTTCCTGACCGTCCGCCAGATGGAAGTGCTGCAGTCGCGAACCGGTAGGCCTCGTACTCGAGGCACTTCGATCGCCGACATGCATTGGAGACAAGACTCGGCTATTTGGCGAGGCAAACATTCGGCATCGTTTGGCCACCTGAGGGAAACCTTCCGCCTGCGGATTTGAACGAATGCGTGTCGCCTCGTGGGTGTCTTCGAGCGTCTGGTCGTCGGCGAGCACCGAGATATTCAGCTGGTCGACGTAGCTCCACACTGTGATGTTCATTGCGCTCCCCACGGCTAGCGGGCCCAACAATATAAATTTCGCTCACCATTACGCCGGCGATTCGGCCACGCTCGCAAGGTCGGTGATGCCGACCCGGCTGCCCCCGCCGCCGTAAAACCATCGGGCAGGTAACGCTCGACGAACGGCTGACGTGGCGACCGGCATGTAACGCATCAAACCCAGGGGAAGCACTCGACAGCCTGGCGCCGGAGAGCGTTCGCTGGTCACCGCGCCCATGTAGCAGTCACGCCGCGAGGTCCTGATCCTCGACTCGAATCTCGAGCAGCACGTCGTTCAGTTCGGCGAAGACCGCGGTGACCAGGTGGCCATCGAATCGGCGTTGACCGCGATCGAGATGCGGGTGGGTTGCGTAGGGTTGTCTCCTTCGCCCAACTCGGCCAACGCCTCGGACTCGAGCAATGTGGTTTGCGCCGCAGGCTGCAGCAGAGGTACGCCGGCCACCGTTGCCACACAGGGCTTTCCGCGGACCACGATACCTGCCCCACTCGCTGCTCGAGCGCCTTGATGCGCTGACTGATCGCCGACGGGGTGACATTCATCGCTCAGCAGCGGCTCGAAGCTGCCGAGCTGGATCACCGCCGCGAAAGCGGCGAGCTGCTGGCCATCCAGCTTTGTCTCATATTCGTGGCGCATCCGCCACCCATCCGCCATCGCGTATGAGAATCCGCCACGGAGTTTGAGAACCTACGTGTGCCACGAACGTGGAAGGGAGTTTTGTTAGTAGATAGAGCTTTTTGACATGGTGCTGTGCAGGAGATCCGACGACATACATCCGCTGTGGCTGCTAATGGTTGAGGCGTGCGAGTCATTCGCAGGTGCCCCCGCCATCGACAGACGACGTCGTAAATCCGCTATCGGACCACACCGGAGCACCCGCCCAGCTTACCGAGTACCTGGACAATGATATTGTCGACGAAAGCCGTTGGTAGTCAGCGGATCGACGGACTGCCGCTCGGGTAGGGAAGGGTCCAAGGCCGCCGCTGTCGAGCCGACCGGCGAACAGACGACGAACCGGCATTGAGCCTCTGGCAGAGCTTGATGAGCTCGTCGGGGAACTGGTCAGCCGCCTTTTAACTCGAAGTGCAACCGTCATCAGTGATGTTCCGATCAGATGCTCGGCCGATTCTATGTCGCACCGCGCAGCTCGACGCGCGCGATTCGCCGGGCGCCACATCCGTGCGGTCCCGGCGCCTACCCAGCCATCTTACCGTTACCACCATGACCTCGTCGATCAGCGCGGCATCGGCCAGCCGAATCCAGTGCCTGATCGACACCCACGGCCAGCTGCAGTATGCTCGTCGTTGTCTTCCTTGAGGCTGACCGGCTATACGGCGGCGGCGGCCATGATGATCGGCATCCACCCAGTTTTCTACTTGGACGCGGCAGGTCGCCCGGGTCCCGAGCGCATGAGGACAGCCGGTAGGCGTGTGTTGAACTTCTCGGCCATCGGAAACGTGTCGAGGATTGAAGTTACCGGGAGATAGAAATGAGCCTGTATTTGGTGGTTTGCCTTGCGATAGGCGCACCGCTTTAGCCGGCCGCGGCCTGCACGACCTTCAGGTATCTTCTTAAAGGAGGTGATCCGAAACGGTACACAGAAGACTGACGGACGATCTGCGCCTGTAAGGAGATATTTCAGCCTGCGGCCAGCGTGCACATCCCGCCGGTGACACTACGGCGACGAAGCCGGCGCGATCGGCAGGTGTAGCCGGGATCAATTTTCCCAGAACTGCAGGCACAGAGCTTTTCCGCGCCGGCACCGCACGGGCCGTCTAACGCACTCCGCGTATCCATTCGAAAAGGTTTGCTCGCCCGGTTATTCACGCTTATACTGGTAAGAGTCTCGACGAAACTGAATAGCTACCGCGTATCTCCGCGGCGGGGTCTGTCCGCTGTGGCTTGGGTATCTGTCCCGCTGGGTCGGGGACTCGACGGCCAGATGCGACGGCGCGTGACGGACCCGGGCGTCGCGGGCGATACGAGAACATGCCGTATACGCGCGGCATGGTCGAGCGCGCCCGGCAAGCCGTAACGTGTCGCAGGGCGGGTCGTGCGATCTGTATCGGGCCGAGATCTCGACGTGAGCAGCCTGGCCAGGCATCAGCTACAGGCCCGGTCGCCGTGCTAGCATCCTGATGCGGTCGTATCGGGCGTCGCTGCAGGCTATTTGGTCTGTGCAGCAGATGGCCATTACATGCTTCTCGGCTACTTAGTACCGCTAGCAGATACCAGAGAGGTCTTGTCATGAACAAACTGCAGTCATATTTGTTATCATGTTGGGCTGTTCAAGGCTTCTCGCCATGTGGTTCGTCAGCTGCGGCCCGTGCTTGCCCGGCAACGGAACATCCCCGTCGACCGGCACTGCAGAATCACATACCTCGATGTCACCCATCGATGACCGCCTTATCCGCCTGTCCGGCGCTGCTCGAGCTCGTCGACGTCGACGACAACAAACATCGGTCTGACCTGCAACACACATGCGATTGTGGCGAGGAACGCACCGGGATGTCGGTGCTTGTTGCCGTCCTGATAGTGGGTGACGTGTTCCTCCGCATTCCCAGAATGCCTCGCCGGCCTTGATCACCCGCGGCGGCTCACCTTCCCGTTCGAAGACCATTTCGCAGGTGGTGGAGACCGACGCAACCGGCAAGGTGATCGGTTTTTGACGAGAAACCCGATCGGGAGGATCGATTTGGACAAACCTCATCAACGCTGGTATTTATCTGCTCGAACCGGCGGTGCTCGGTTTACTATCCACGGGGGGGCAGTTTTTCGGAAATTTGGGGAGGATCTGTTCCCTAAAGTGCTCGCGGGGGGATAGCCGTTAGACTCACGCGAGACCGCGAGAGCCGAAGGCGCCCGGTGTCAGGGGTCGTGGGGGGAGGCCGGAGCGGTATGAAGAAAGCGCAGCAGGATTTTGAGAGAATCGGTTTAGTTTTTTTTGCGATGGCTGCATTTCACCCAGACCCCAGGCAATCGTCGTACGTCGCCGGTTTCCCGACCGGGCCGTCTTCGCGACCGTGCAGGTCTGACCGGACGGACGGGAGACCTTCGGTTGGAAGAACGTGCGGGATCAGGAGACTGTCGCACAACCTGAAATCAGTGATCATCACCCAAACACCTTTGCGATTTCGTTTGCCGGCGGCGGCACGGACTTGCCCGATTTCTATGAGAAGCACGGCGGCGCCGTGTGCAGTTCGGCCATCGACAAACTTTTGTCTACTGCATTGTCAAGGAACGCTTCGACGACAAGATTTACGTGAACTAGTCGAAGAAGGAAATCGTCGACTCGGTCGACCGGGGATCGAACACGACCTTGTCCGCGAAGCGATGCGCAAAGTCGGCATCACGAAAGGTATGGAAATTTCGTTTCCTTTCGGATATCCCGTCCGAAGGCTCCGGTCTTGGCTCATCAAGCACGGTAACCGTCGGCGTGCTGCATGCTCTCTACGCATTCATTGGCAGAAATACCCACAGCCGATCGCCTCGCCCGCGAGGCCTGGACATCGAGATACGGCAGCTGAACAAACCGATTGGCGTCCAAGACCAATACATCGCCGCACTCGGCGGTCTGCGATACTTTCAATTCGGCACCCGGGAAAGATATCAAAAAGCCAATCCCGTCCCGCTCCCCGTGGCACGCTCGAAGACTTGGACAACATCTTGATGTTATTCTTCACCGGTAAGACGCGCAAAGCCGACGAGCATTTTGTACGAGCAGAAAGCCAATATTGTATTGAAAAGCCGACACATTGAAACTGATGACCCAACAAGCCGGCGAAGTCCGGCAACTCCTCGAAGCCGGCGACGTTAACGCACTCGGGCCGTTGCTGCAACGCGGCTGGGAAGCCAAACGGAAGATGACCGATGGCACGACCAGTTCGAGTGACCTCGACGAGATGTACGAGCGCGCGGTGAAAGCTGGCAGTCTGGGCGGAAAGATCGCCGGCGCCGGCGGTGGCGGCTATTTGCTGTTGGTCGTGCCGAGCGACAAACGGCAGGCCATCCGCCAGGCGTTGTCGAACCTGAAGAAATGCCGTTTCGTCTGGAACGCGCTGGGAGCCGCGCCATTTTAAACATGCAGAGATATTAGAAATGCTGAAAACCCAGTGATCACGCCAAGGCGTACGTGACCGATTTGAAAGACGTCTTCGACCGGCTCCCGCTTGATCCAATTCCGACAAACTCATTGCCGACATCGAACGGAAAGCGCACGGCGAGGTCTGAACAGATTTTCGTCATCGGCAACGGCGGCAGCACCACGACAGCTTCAGACATGATCGACGATCTGTATAAGGGAACGCTGGGTCATCAAGGCGCTTCGCCGTGGAAACTGGTTCAAAGTAACCGCTCTGACCGGACAACGTCTCCTTCTTGTCGAGCCCGGGCTGACGACGACCGACTACAATCGCTGTCTTCAGCCGACCGTTGAAGAATCTCGCGCAGCGCGGGGATCTGTTGATTGCCATTGCGGCTTCCGAAAATCCCCCGAACATGGTGACGTCAGTCGAAACTTCCAGAGCAAATGGGATTGAAAGTGCTCCGGCTTGGGCGGCTGTAGAGGCGGCAAACTGGCCCAGTTGGCCTACTGGTCTGTGTCGGACGTGCCCAGCGAATGATTATGGTCCGGTCGAAGACGTCCACATGATCCTGGGTGGCATATCCTCACGAATTATTTCTACAGCGAGAACTGGAGTCATGAGGGCCAGCCATGGGCAAAAGTCGGGTACTCATCACCGGTGGCAGTGGGGTTCATCGGCTACGCTCACCGCGAATGAACTATTGTCGCACTGATTATGCCGGTGCGCTTGCTCTGAATAATCTGACGCCACCCCTTTTAGCCGAGTGGGTAAGTGGTCGATGGGTGCCCGCTGATACCGAACAAATGAACGGTGACGTGTGAAACCGCGAGGATAGGGAGCGGGCACTGAACCCGTGTTGAAGCTTGTAATTGATCTCGCCGCGCATCAAGGGATTTGCTCTCAAATTTTTCCAAATTTTTCCACGTCAACACCGTCGGCGCCGCGTTACTCTACAAAACGATCGTGGCGAAGAAATTGCCGGTGAAGAAAGTTGTCGTTGCGAGCAGTCAGTTCGTCTACGCCGAAGGGCGTTATGAGTGTGCGCAGGGCGGCGGAGTTGCTAGCCGGATGGCTCGCGATCCGGCCAAAGGGCAGTGGGATGCGAATCTGCCCGAAATGCGGCGGTCTATTGGAGTGGACGCAGCCGTTGCCATTGCTGGAAACGCACGCGAATCCGAGCGACCCAATACTCCATCAGCGAAATACTCT
Organism: uncultured Actinomycetota bacterium; assembly: GCA_963800125.1. Classification (GTDB taxonomy): domain Bacteria; phylum Actinomycetota; class Actinomycetes; order Mycobacteriales; family Mycobacteriaceae; genus Mycobacterium. Next base: position 34,517 of record CAWDAC010000022.1, read on the forward strand.
CAGGAACTGATGGCCATCGCCCTCGGCCGGAACTACGGGATTCCCAGCGTCGCGCTTGCGGTATCGATCGTGCAGGAGACCCGGAACAGTTCCTTTCGCAACGCTTACTCCAGGATGCTTGGGTGATTTTACACTGCAAATGATTGAAGGTAGGCCTGCACCCTCGCCGCGTCGAAGATAGCCAACAACTGGGCAATTACGTGGATGTTCGGCCATGTCGCACGAGCGAACCTCGACTGGTGCTGGCAAGGAACACGACGAAGCGAACTACCAGGTTTTAAACATCGGCGGCAGCAAAGGTTACACCGTCTTGGAATCTGCGAGGATCCTGTAGGCATAGAGCCTATAGGCACTAAAGATATTCCTGCCCGACCCCGGCGATACCGGGGTTGGCGACACGCGCCACAGCGGCATTTTCGGACATCGCGGAAACTATGCAGCACCTCGGGTGGAGGCGCGCACCAAGACGCCTCACGACAGCTGTGAGCGATTACGTCGAATGGATTAGCCGGCGACAACCTGGACAAAGATTACGCGGCTGAAGCATTGACGAAGCTGCGCGAAATGGGTGCATTGCGGAAGGTGACATGAGCGAACCGGGGGCGGGTCCCGGCACATTGGAGACAATCACGTTGAGCAGCTGGTTCCGCTCTCGCTTAGATATCCACCGAAACGTGGTTCGCGTCGCCATCGACGGCACGTACTCCAGCCAACGCCCGATGGTGCCCGGGCCAAGCAATTCGTTGTTCTCCTTCGCGACCCGGCTCGCCATACTGGTCAGCCGGACCTGCGGGGGGGGGGGGGGGGGGGGGGGGGGGGGGGGGGGAAAACCTGGTACAGACGCTGCAGGCGTAGCAGCTCGGCGAGGCAGGGGGGGGGGGGGGGGGGGGGGGGGGGGGGGGGGGGGGGGGGGGGGGGGGGGGGGGGGGGGGGGGGGGGGGGGGGGGGGGGGGGGGGGGGGGGGGGGGGGGGGGGGGGGGGGGGGGGGGGGGGGGGGGGGGGGGGGGGGGGGGGGGGGGGGGGGGGGGGGGGGGACCACATTCAGCCTGACGACGACATGCCAGAATTACCATGACAACCACACCCACCCCGCTGCAACAGCGGGCCTTCCAACTACTCGACGTCTCCGCCGCCGGCCTGGCGTAGTCAGTACAACCACACCACCAGACCACAAAACCCCAGGTCAACACCCCAACCCGTCAACACAGCAGGGGGAACTTCGGTCTAGCGGATCGTCGAGCTGCACCGGTAGCGACACCAGCATGGTGCTCAACGCGTTGCCGTTGATGCGATCGGGCGACGTGTCGGTGGCGACCGGCACCGAGGCAATAATCGGTTCTTCGGCGCGATCGTCGTAGCGCACCAGCAGTTCACGTAAGCCGCCGGCTGCCATGGCAAGAACCAGGTCGTTGATCGTGACGCCTAGCCGCTTGCCGGTCTCTTTGACTTCGGCCAGCGACAGCGTCGCGCTGGCGAAGGTCGCTGAGCGGGGTGGAAAGCTTGTGGTTGACAAATGCCGCAGGCGGCTTGAACTGGCCCGCGAGTCTGGAGGTGGCTGCCTCGCTGCCGCGGAGCCGCTGCAGCCGGCATATGCCCGTACGGCCGCGCCGTCCCCGAATCATTTCCGGCAATCGTTTGAGCCGTTGGATATGGTCGCCGCCCGCCGGCGCAGATGAGTTCTGCCATCGACGGCTGCGTGGGGGGCGTCGTCCAGGTCGCTCTCATCCTGGACGGAGTCCGGCCACTCCGTTCCGCGTGCCATGAGGTTCGCCGAAGCGACTCCATCTGCGAGCGCGTGATGAACAGTGCCGATCACCGCGATCCGCTTGATTCGCGAGGGCTTTCGGCGAAGGCTGCTGTCCATGGTTCCCGAGGAGACGACGGCGGCACGACGGGCGATCCAGGGCGGCGCGCTGGCGATGCTGCCGATCACCTCATCGAGTTCGCGTCAGCCACCGGGAGCGGGCACCTTCACCCGCCGCACGTGTAGTCGAAGTCCATGCCGCCGCCCCTCCAGCCACATCGGCGATGCAGATGCAACAGGATGAAGAACGGAACTCATACCTTCCAGTGGTTCAAGGAGATTCATGCGGCGGCGAAGCGTCTCGCAGCAACGCATCCCTGGGCCAAAGTTGATTTTTTCGCGAGCACGGCGTGCCCACATACTGCCCACAATTTGTCCACTTTTAACAGTCACCCCGGTGATCAGAACTCGCTTCCCGATAGCTCCATCGTCGGAGCATACGTACGCCGCCTGCGCGGTGATGAACAAACGACAGGCACCAGGCGACGACCCCTCCGGATGCTTCGAAACGGACGCCGGCAGCCATAGCGCCTCGGGTTCTGTACAGTCTGGGTTCTTTTGATGGAGTTCTTCTGATGGGTGGGCGTGGCCCTGTGCATAAGGCTTCTTGGGAACGGGCGCGGCGCACCAACCCGTGGTCTGCGGAGCGGGTTTACGACGTTGAGGCGGCGCCGCAGCCGCAGTTGCCTGATTGCCGGAATTGGCCGGCGGAGACGGTGGAGTGGTTGCGCCTGTGGGGTGAGTCGGCGTTGGCGGGGGCGTTCAAGGCGATGGATTGGTCGGAGTTGATGGATACGGTATGGTCGCCGCGCTCTTCAACGTCCTCGGCGTAGGTGATCCACCCGACGTTCTCGTCTGAACCCCCGGCGGGTGCGCGCTGATCGGTGATCTGTTGTTGCCGCAGATGAACCACGACGGGCGCCAAGGTCTCGCTCGGGGACTTAGCGGCGTCCGTCCTTCTCGGGCTTGGGTCGTCCTTCCACCGGAAGCCGCTGTCGCTACTAGTTGCAGCCGCTGGCGTTGACCCATCGGCCGTTGTAGCTGACACAACCGGCGACGTTCGGCGGTGGCGGTGGGTCGTACGGCATCGGGGCGTAGTAGGCCGGCGGCGGAACGTACGGTGCGACTGCGTCGGCGATGTTGGCGCACCCACCGACCGAGATGCGCCGGCCGGCGCTGGCGCACACGTCGGCGTTGGCGACCCCGGGAGTCTCAATTATGAGGATCGCGCCTGGGACAGCGGCGAGCGACAAGACAGTCGCCGCCGCGGCGGTCCATGTCCGTTTCCAATAACTCATCTCGGTCCTCTCCTCACCCCATCACCGACCTGCGTCTGGTGGGCATCGTTACTTGATGTCAAAGATATGACGCTCACAGGCGAAAATTGGTGATTACCAACCTTACTTACGTTGGTGAACTCACTTGGCGGTCGAAGTTCGCCGCATGATCAGGGCGGCCCCATCGGCGTCCCAGGCATCGCGGCCGGAGCAGGCGCATCACAACGACTCCTCAAATCCGTCAAAGGTTGCCGAATCCCGTTGATTTCCCTCTCTACCTGGGGGTTGGCGTCCATGTACTTCTGAACCTCGTCGCGGAGCTGCTCGTTTGGAAGCCCGCGAAGGCTGGTGAAGAAGTTGTTGACGTCCGGGTGGGTGAACAAATAACCCGACATGCCCGTCCCGACCGTGCCCGACACCTGAGCCAGGTCGGCGGCCGTGCACCCGGGCGCCGGTGGAGGTGCCGGTGCGGGCGGGGGTTCAGCAAACGCCAATGAGGCGCCTCCGAACAGCATCGCGCCTGCCAGCGCCCCAACACTAGTCACTCCCACCAATGTGCGGCGGATGGCATTGCCTGACAGCAACATACGTTCGCTCCCTTCATCCTGTGCAGGACGACTAACGACAACCGAACCACAACCGAACGAGACACTGTTGCGATTAGACAATTTCGAAGGTCTGCCGTCATGTCGCCAACGCACGACATTCAGCCAAATCGGTGATCCACGTCTGCCGCACGATTTCGGACACCGGCAGCAGCTCGGCGGTCCGAAAGGCATAGGAGCTGCCCAGCGCGCTTGCGATCCGACGCTTCGCCCGCCGCCCGTGGGGATCTAACGCGGCCAAGGGGAATCACTTAGAGCTCGAACCGATACTTGCTCTGCTTCTGCGCTTGCGCGCGCGCCTTCTGGCGTTCCTTGAGGGCCTTGCGTCGCTTCCTGGTTCCAGCACATGAGCTTGATAGGCGCGCCATGGTGCAGCTGGCTCGTTTCTCGCGGCGATGCTCGTGGCAGGAGGATTCGAAACCTGCGTAGGCGTAAGTCGACGGATTTGCAGTCCGCAAGGCAGCTGTTCGCGAAGTCTCGGCATGTGCCGTGGAGTCCACCGACCTGGAGCGATGGTGCCAGGGCATGTCGGCCCATGCCTGCGTGTTGCTTCGGAGTGTGACAAAGCCGTGACAACGTGCGACCCAATTTCGGCACAGTTCACATCCGGCGAACTTGCGTATGGACCTGCCGCTTTTCAGGTGGACTTGGCAACGATGACCATCCGTTCGCGCCGGTCGGGCTGGACGGGTCGCCACCAACTTTGCGAGCTGGACCACGTGTCCCGGCCTGTTGGCCCATCTTGGCCCCTTGCCACTTCACCTCACGCGCCGAGAGCTTCGCGGATCGCGGCGACAACCGCATGCGGCTTCTCCATGTGCGCCATGTGCCCGGCGCCGTCGACGATGTGCACCGTGGCGGCACTGCCGATACCGGCTGCGTTCGCAGCAGGCACGATCTTGTCTTCGCGGCCCCAGACCGCAACGGCGGGTCCGCCAAATGCGGCCAGTTCCGCCGTCACGTCGACGGCGGACTCGTCTCCCTTGACAAGGTTGCCCACGAGCGATCGGAGTGCCTGATCCACGCCGTCGAGGCGCTTGTACTTGAGCAGATCGTCGATGAGCTGGCGGTTGACCAGTCCCGGATCGGCGAACAGCGCAAGCAGGTGCGGCTTCAATTCCCGCCGCGACTCCGCTTCGGCGAAGCCGCGCAGATAGCCGGCGTTGATCTCCGGCCCGAATCCCACCGGCGAGATGAGCGTCAGCGAGGCGACCTTGCCGGCGGCCGCTGGATCGGCTGCCACCGCGGTGACGACCGCGCCGCCCATCGAATGGCCGACGAGATGCACGCGGTTCGCGCCGAGATTGTCCAGGAAGCCGAGGACGGCACGCGCGAGGGTCTGGATGGTCCCGTCTCCCACATCTTTCGACGACGCCCCGTGCCCCGGCAGGTCGAGGGCATAGGTCACCCGGTCGGCGGCGAGCGGCTCCTGCACGAACAGCCACGAGTTCTTATCCCCGCCGTAGCCGTGCACGAACAGCACCGGATCGTTACCCGACTCGGCGTCCCCGAGCACGGCGTACGACAGCTGCCGGCCGCCCACGTCGACGGTGTGCACCTTCGGACCTGAATCATCCTCAATCACACCGGATTCCAGCTGGGCCCGCGCCTCGGCGACGAACGCGTCGATATCCTCTTGGGGCACATCGGCCGGCGCGACGACGGCGATCGTCCCGCCGACCGGAACGCTCTCGTTGACGTCGACAACCAGCGCACGCATCACGCCGGCCCACGTCGACTCCAGCTCGCCCGCAATCTTGTCGGTGTCGATCTCGCAGATCTGGGTGCCCTCGTCGATCTCGTCGCCGACCGCGACCAGCCAGTCGATGACCTTGCCCGCCTCCATGGACAGGCCCCACTTGGGCATGGTCACCCGTTGAATGCGTTCGTCCGCCACCGCGATCACTTACTCCACTCGGCCACGGCCTTGGCCGTGTTGACGATGTCCTGCACCGACGGGATGTAGAGATCCTCAAGCGGCCCCGCGAACGGCACCGGCACGTGCGGCGGGCTGACCATCTTGATCGGCGCCTTCAGGTCCCCGAACACCTCGGACACGACCTGCGCCGAGATGTCGGTGGCCAGGTTGCACCGCGGGCTGGCCTCGTCCACCACGACGAGCCTGCCGGTCTTCTCGACCGATTCCAGGATGGTGTCCATGTCCAGCGGGCTGACGGTACGAGGATCGATGACTTCGGCTGAGATACCGGATGATTCGAGTTCGTCGGCGGCCTGCTGGGCCAGTGACACCATCCGCCCGAGCGCGACGATGGTCACGTCGTCGCCGTCTCGGACCACGTTCGCTTCACCGAACGGGATGGTGTAGCTCTCTTCCGGTACGTCGCCGGTGACGTCGTACATCGCCTTGTGCTCGCAGAAGATCACCGGATCGTTGTCCCGGATCGACTGGATGAGAAGGCCTTTGGCCTCGTACGGGCTTGACGGCAGGACGACCTTCAGGCCGGGCAGGTGGGTGAAGACCGGGTAGAACGCCTGCGAATGCTGCGCCGCCGCACGCAATCCCGCCCCGTACATGGTGCGGATCACCACCGGGGTTACCGCCTTGCCCCCGAACATGTACCGGAACTTCGCCGCCTGGTTCATGATCTGGTCTAGGCAGACACCGGCGAAGTCGATGAACATCAGCTCCGCAACCGGTCGCATGCCGCGGGTCGCGGCACCGATTGCGGCCCCGACGAATGCGGATTCGGTGATCGGGGTGTCGAGCACCCGGCCGGGGAACCTGTCGTACAGGCCCTTGGTGACACCGAGCACACCGCCCCAGGCGTCGTCCTCGCCCGGCGCCCCCGCGCCACCGGCGTTGTCCTCACCCATCACGATGACCGACGGGTCGCGTTCCATCTCCTGGGCGAGCGCTTCGTTGATCGCTTCTCGATAGCTGATCTTGCGTGTTGCCATGATCGTGTTCCTTCGGTCAGTACTTGACGTAGACGTCGGTGAGCAGGTCGTCCGGCGTCGGCAGCGGTGCCGCCTTGGCCTCGGCGACGGCCTCATCGATCAGCGCGGCGACCTGGCCGTCCACCTCGTCGAGCTGGGCGTCGGTGAGCCGCCCGGATTCGACGACATGGCTGCGGAACCGCTTGAGGCAATCCGAGGTCTCCTTGACATTGGCGACCTCGTCCGGGCCGCGGTACTTCTGCTGGTCACCCTCGAAGTGGCCGTAGTAGCGGGTGAACTTCATTTCCAGCAGGGAGGGCCCACCGCCCTGGCGGGCGCGTTTGATCGCTTCGCCGGCGACCTCGTACACCGCGAAGAAGTCGAACCCGTCGACGATGACGCCGGGCATGCCGAAGCCCGCGGCGCGGTCGGCGATGTTGTCGGCGGCCACCGACCAGGTGGAGCTGGTGGCCTCGGCGTAGCCGTTGTTCTCCGCCACGAAGATCGCGGGCAGGTTCCACACCGACGCCAGGTTCATCGCCTCCAGCGTCGTGCCCTGGTTCGATGCGCCGTCGCCAAAGAACGCGACCCCGACTCCGCCGTCGCCCTTCAGCTTGGCGGCCAACGCGGTGCCGCAGATCAGCGGCGGACCGCCGCCGACGATGCCGTTCGCGCCGAGCATGCCCTTGGACAGGTCGGCGATATGCATCGAGCCGCCCTTGCCGCGACACGAGCCCGTCCGCCTGCCGAAGATCTCGGCCATCATCGGCTTGATGTCGACGCCCTTGGCGATGCAGTGACCGTGCCCGCGGTGGGTGGACGCGATGGTGTCGCGGTCGGGATCGAGGTGCGCGCAAACCCCGGTAGCCGACGCCTCCTCGCCGGCGTACAGGTGCACGAAGCCGGGGATGTCGCCGGTCGCGAACTCGTCGTGGACGCGGTCTTCGAAGGCTCGGATGGACCGCATGGTGCGGTACACGTCGAGCAATTGGGTCTCGTTGAGGCCGGACGCGTCGGGTGCGTCCGCGCCGAGTGAGGCCAGTATCTGGGTCATCGGATCTCCTCTGCGATTGAACTGATCACTAGGTCTGAGCTGCACGAATGGCCGCCGGCGAGCGTCGCGGGAACGTCGATCACCCGGGGCCCGTCGGCGGCCAGCGTGACGGCGATGCGGTCGCCTGGACCGAATTCGAGTTCGCGTTCGCCGTCCAGCGCGATCGTGCCCCGGGTCAGCCGGACGTAGCGGGTGATCCCGGGGCGCAGCGGCTCGCAGCTCTTCAGGCCGACCGTTTCCAGCAGTCCCGGCGCTATCGGCGCGAGCACGGTGCGCGACGGGTGACGGCCGGCGTCGATCAAGACAGCGACGCCGTCGGGCGCGGAGCGGCTGGTCGGCAGGATCCGCCCCGGGATCGAGGAAAGCCCGATCGCGTCGGGTTCGGCAAAAGTGCAGTACAGCTCGCGCAGCGTGTCGGTTCTCCAGAGTGCCCGCGAGCCGATCTCGTCGATGGTGTTGACGCACACGTCGACCAGGGCGATCTCGTGGCGGTGGGTGCGGTCGGCCCGGGTGACGTCGACGTGCAGCGCCTTGGCTCGCGCCGTCGGGGCGTGCGCGCGGCCGGTGGCGATCAATCCCACCGCCATACCCGCGACGGTGGCCTCCATCATGATCGGGAACGCGTTGTTGGTGCCGGTGCTCAGCGCCAGCATCGGGGTGTCACCGAGGCCCGGCGCGGCCGCCCGCATGGTGCCGTCACCGCCGAGCAGCACCACCGCCGCCAGGCAGCGCCGGGCGATCATCCGTGCGTACTCGGTGGTGTCGGCCGCGGTCCCGGTGGGATGCGGCAGGGTCAGGTACTCCATCTCGGGCAGCCGTACCCGCGCCTCGGCCGGTGCGGCGCGAAGTCGGCGAACCTCCCGCAACACGCCCGCCGCGATTCCGAATGCATCGGTGGACAACAGCACCCGCTCCACTCCCAGCGCCCCGACGGCACGAATGATCCGCAGCACCATCGAGGTCTTCTCGGTGTTCGGGAAGACGGATGCTTGCGCTACCACGCGCCGAATGTCTCTGCCCGACATCGGATTCGGGATGATCCCAACCTCACTGCCAGAGACCACGGGAGTGGAATGCTTGGCCACAATCCCCTCTGCCTCCTTGTCAGTAGATCGGTTCACTACTGGCAAGTATGTGACCTGGATCACGGAGGTCAAGAGTTGCATAAAGTTGCATCGGCCCGAAAATCGAGCCAAAAGAGCGGGACGTCGGTACGCAGCTCGTCGTGTAGACGTCCTCTTCTTCACCACTGGTGCACGCGGCGACCGGAGTGGAAACGCTGGCCATCGTTGTCGCCGTGACGGCCGTCGGCGTGCCGAAGGTTGCCCGAGCGAGACCAACGGCGAGGATGAGTCGTTGAGACGGGTTCGGAAAGTTCGCCATGCGTGCGATTCCTCATTCCTTCATTGCCTGATACTTGCTGCGAGCATGCTAAGTATGTCCTGTCGTGTGGTCATGCTTCGAAAGGGCTCGAGGGGGATGAGTCATGATCAAACCCAGCAGATGGTTGGCGCCAGCGCTCGTCGCACTATTGGTCCCTGTGATGTTTTTGCAGGCATGCAGCAGTCCGAACGAGCCGCCTGCCCCAGCCGCAGGCTCCGGTGATGCCTCATTCCGGCAGCTCGCGGGAGAGATTCTGGAGTTCACCTACAAACGAGATCCGTCCGGTGCTACCAGGCTTGGCATCCACAAGTACGACGACGCGATTGCGGACCGGTCCGCGGCGGCGATCAAGGACGATGCCGAGGCGATCAAGTCCTTCCAGACGCGGCTCGATGCCGTTGACGCTGAGTCACTTTCACTCGAAGCTCAACTCGACCTCGAGCAGTCCAGGCACGCACTCGACGGAATGCTGTTGCGCGACGAGGTCATCCGCCCCTGGGCGAAGGATCCTGACACCTACAGCAGCGGTATCACCAACGACGCTCATGTGATGATCTCGCGCACCTTCGCTCCACCCGAGCAACGCCTCAAGTCGCTCATCAGCCGACTGAAGATGATGCCGAATCGTCCTGGCCGCTGCCCGCACGAACCTCGATAATCCACCGCGGATCTACACCGAGATCGCCATCGAACAGGTCGACGGCAACCGCGACTTCTTCGCCAGCGATGTGCCCGGAGCGTTCGCCGACGTGAAAGACGCCGCGCTGCTCGCCGAATTCAAGACAGCCAATGACGCCGTTATCGCTGCGCTCGAGAACTACAAGAAGTGGCTGGAGAGCGATCTGCTGAACCGGTCCAACGGCTCGTTCGCGTGGGGCGAGGACACCTACGAGAAGGTGCTCGCTGCCGACGAGATGATCACCACTCCGCTTTCCGACTTGCTGGCCGTCGCCGAGGCAGACCTCAAGCGCAATCAACAAGCTTTCGCCGATGCCGCGCGACGGATCGACCCCACAAAGACGCCAGCTGAGGTGCTGGCGGACGTGAAGAAAGACTTCCCGCCGCCGTCGCAGCTGCTGGCCGTCACGCAGAGCAACCTCGACGGTCTGGCGCAGTTCGTCCGCGACAAGCGGATCATCGAGCTGCCGCCTGCTCCCCCGGCACGGGTGGTGGAGACGCCGCCGTTCCTGCGCGCGACGACGTCGGCTTCGATGGACATCCCCGGCCCGTTCGAGAAGGTTGCGAGCGAGGCCTACTTCACCATGACGTTGCCTGATCCGACGTGGCCGAAAGAGGAGCAGGACGACTTCATGTCGTATTGGTACCGACCTCAGATCAGCAACATTTCCGTGCACGAAGTCTGGCCGGGACATTACGTGCAATTCCTGTACGCGAAGGACTATCCGTCCGATGTCCGCAAGGTCTTCAGCGCCGCAAGCAATTTCGAGGGTTGGGCGCATTACTGCGAGCAGATGATGCTCGACGAAGGCCTCCACGCCGACGATCCGCGCTACCGCCTGGCACAGGTCCACCTTGCGTTGCTTCGTGATATCCGCTTCATCGTCGGCATCAAGATGCATACGCAGGGCATGACGATGGATCAAGCCACCGACATGTTCGTCAAGAATGCCTATCAGCCGCAGGCGGTCGCGCAGTCCGAGACGAAACGAGGGACGTCGGACGCTACGTACGGCTACTACACGATGGGCAAGCTGATGATCCTCAAGCTGCGCGACGACTACAAGGCGAAGCTGGGCGACTCATATTCACTAGAGGATTTCCACGAGACGTTCATCAAACTCGGGCCACTCCCGTTGCCCCTCATCCGAAAGGCGATGCTCGGAGAAATCGGTAACCCGTTCTAGAGCTTGACCGTGCCACGCCGATGATGCTAAGCAGTTGCTCAGCATCCACACACATCGAACGCCTCGACGATGAGGGAGGAATCCACGATGACGCTGCAGACGGTCATTGACGACATTCAGAAGCGCCCGGGCACAGGTGACGTCATCCCGATCATCGACCCCGTGACCGAAGAGCAGATCACCGAGTTCACCGACTGCGGACAAGAAGCAGTCAACGACGCGGTCGCACGCGCCAAAGCCTCGTACGAGGCGGGTGTCTGGGCCGGACTACCCGGCCGCGAGCGGGCCAAGATCATGTGGCGCATAGCCGATCTCATCGACGAGCACGCGGAGGAACTTGCCCAGCTCGACTCGCTGAACACCGGCATGCCATTGATGCAGGCACAGTTGATCGTGCCCACCTGCGCCGAATTCTTCCGCTACTACGCAGGTTGGTGCACCAAAGTCCACGGCAACGCCTACGACGTGAAGACGAGCGGCATTGCTTCGGATACGTATGTCGACATGCACGCCTACACCCTCAAGGAACCCTATGGCGTCGTGGGCCTGATCTTCCCGTGGAACGGCCCGATCTTCAATGCGAGTGCCAAGCTTGCGCCGGCGCTGGCCGCCGGCTGCAGCAGCGTCGTCAAGCCCGCCGAGGAGACCCCGCTCTCGGCGCTCGTTCTGGACCGGATCATCGCAGAGGCCGGCGTCCCGGACGGCGTCGTCAATCTGTTAACCGGCTACGGCCACACCACTGGTGCGGCGATCACCGCGCATCCCGACGTCGAGAAGGTGGCCTTCACTGGGTCGACCGAGGTCGGCAAGGAGATCGTGCGGGCGTCCGCGGGCAACCTCAAGAAGGTCATGCTGGAGCTCGGCGGGAAGTCGCCGGTACTGATCTACGACGACGCCGATTTGGACAAGGCCATCTTCATGGCGGCGATGGGCATCTTCGTGCACTCCGGCCAGGGCTGTGTGTGCGGCTCGCGGATATTCGTCCAGCGTGGGGTCTACGACCAGGTGGTCGAGGGCATCGCCAACGTCGCGAACAACATGAAGCTGGGCGGCCCCAAGGAAGAGGGCAGCATGAGCGGCCCGCTGATCAGCGCCAAGCAGCTCACTCGCGTCATGGGATTCATCGACGAGGGCAAGTCCGACGGTGTCGAGGTCGTCACGGGCGGGTACCGGCTGGACCGCAAGGGATACTTCGTGCACCCAACCGTGCTCACCAACGTCGATCCCGGCATGCGGCTGTACCAAAAGGAGATCTTCGGGCCGGTGGTGACGATCCTGCCGTTCGACGATGACGACGAAGCCGTGGCCATGGCCAACGACACGACCTACGGCCTGGCCGCCACCGCGTGGACCAACAACCTCAGCCGCGCGCATCGGCTCGGGAAGCGGCTGCAGGCCGGCACCGTAACGGTGAACTGCCAGTTGGTCTTTGACCACGCAGTGCCCTTCGGCGGATACAAGCAGTCCGGCTGGGGCCACGAGTTCGGCCGCGAAGGAGTCGAGGCCTACATGAAGACGAAGTCCGTCTGGGCGCAGCTCTAGCGCGCCCTCGATGTGGCAGAGTGACGGCGATCGCGAAAGCTCTACACCTGTTAGGGCCGAGCAAGGTTGTCATGAGCACACTCATTCGCCGGTGCCTGACAATGATGTTGACCGCGTCCATCATGCTTTCGGCTGGGCTTTCCGCCGTCGCGCGTGCCGACGAGCCATTCCCGAACGATGAGCGGATGCCGGGCACTGTCGACACCGAGGACGGCAATCCCCTTGATCAACCCAGACTCGTTGTTCCCGACGATCTAGGCGGCGCACGATACGTCAAAGGACCTCACCGATCTCCGCGTCGTGAACCTCGCACGCCCGTAACTAAGCCGCGGATGCGGCCCAAAACCCGCTCATGTGCCGAAGATGCGGATACCATGCCATCGTGTCGATGATCCGGGTTCGCGACGCCGCCGACCTGTTGGGCGTCAGCGACGACACCGTCCGCCGGTGGATCGACGAGGGCGCGCTGCCGGCCGACCGCGATCAGTCAGGCCGCAAGGTGATCCCCGGCGAGGCACTCGCCCAGTTCGCCGTCGCGAATTCCAGCGCGGCGCCCAAGGATCCGCTGAGCATCGCGAGCTCGGCGCGTAACCGCTTCACCGGCCTGGTCACCAAAGTTGTCACCGACGGCGTGATGGCGCAGGTCGAGATGCAGTGCGGACCGTTCACCGTCGTCTCGCTGATGAGCGCCGACGCGGCGCGCGAGCTGAAGCTGGAGCCCGGCAGTGTGGCCGTGGCCGTCGTCAAAGCCACCACCGTGATCGTGGAAACCCCGGGAGGACAGTCGTGATGCACGTACGTCGAATCGCTGCTGCGGCCGCACTACTGCTCGTGGTCAGTGGATGCGGCTCGTCGGATGAAGCGTCTTCACCCTCCTCAACGAGCAGTACGCCGGCGGTGGAAAGCTCATCGTCTTCGCTGCGGCGTCGTTGAAGAAGTCGTTCACCGAGATCGGTGAGAATTTCAAGACTGACAACCCAGGCACCGACATCGAGTTCTCCTTCGCCGGCTCCTCCGATCTCGTCACCCAGTTGACCCAGGGCGCTCCGGCCGACGTGTTCGCCTCGGCCGACACGAAGAATATGGACAAGGCTGCCCAGGCCGAACTGCTGGCCGGCGACCCGGTCAACTTCGCTTCTAACACGCTCACAATCGTGGCGGCTCCGGGCAACCCGAAGAAGATCGCCTCATTCCGGGATCTGACTCAACCGGGATTGTCGGTGGTCGTGTGCGCACCCCAGGTGCCGTGTGGGTCGGCGACCGAGAAGGTGGAGCAGGCCACGGGTGTGCAACTGAACCCGGTCAGCGAAGAGTCCCAAGTGACCGACGTGCTCAACAAGGTGACCACCGGCCAAGCCGACGCCGGTGTCGTTTACGTCACCGACGCGCAGGGCGCGGGCGACAAAGTCACCGCGGTGCCGTTCCCCGAGTCCGCCGACGCAGTCAACACCTACCCGATCGCTGTGCTCGAGCAGTCCAAGAACCCAGAACTCGCGCAAAAGTTCGTCGATGCCGTCAACGATGAGGCGGGCCAAAAGGTCTTGAACGCAGCAGGTTTCGCCAAGCCCTGACGACAACGAAACCACAGCCGTACGAGACACTGTTGCGATTAGACAGTTTCGATGTCGCGACGCGCTGCAGTGTCTTCGCGGCGAGCGCCCGGTGCCGGCTCACCTGAGGTTGTTCCTCTCGGCGGAGCCGTTGTGGCTCGTATGACCAACTGCGGTGTGAGTACGGCAGAGCGCGCCTCAGTGCGTCCGTTGTCGAGCCGCTCCACCACGGCCGCGACTGCGTGGTCGGCCTGATCGTTGGGCTTCTGGCTGACTGAGGTGAGATCGATGTGACCCAGCCGGGCCAACATGCTGTCGTCGTAACCGGTTACTGAGACGTCTCCGGGCACGTCAACTCCGGCGCGGCGCAGCGCATCGACAACGCCGACTGCGAGGCGATCGTTGGCGCACACCACGGCTGTCGGCACATCTGCAAGTAACTGTTGTGCCGCAACGATTCCCGCCGACTCAGTGAAGTCTCCCTCGACGACTGCGCTCTGATCGTCCAATCCGTGTCTTCGCATCGCACGCTGGTAGCCGCTGCGGCGATCAGCTGCGATGACACCGGACCCGCCGGAGACGTGCACAACGCGACGGTGGCCGAGACCGACGAGGTAATCCACCACGGTTCCGATGCCCCGTGCGTCCGCCGTGCGGACCACATCGAGCGTGTTCGCGCGCATGCGTCGTCCGATGACCACCGACGGCAGCTGCTTACCGAGCGTGGTCAACGCCTCGGTCGACAGCTCGGGCCCGAGCAGAAGAAGACCTTCGCAGCGAAAGTCCAACAGGGTTTCGATGACCTGCGCCTCGCCGTGCGTGGGGGTGACGGCACCAAGGACCACCTCGTAGCCGGCGCGATCGGCGGCAGCCACGATATTCTCTGCGATCTCGGTGTGGAAGCTGTTTCGGATGTTGATCGTGACCCCGATGTGGTGTGAGCGCCGCGCGGTCATCAATGCCGCGGTGCGATTCACCCGGTAGCCAAGCTCATCGGCGGCGGCGAGTACCCGCGCCCGGGTTTCCGCGCTCGGCCCCGCAGCGTTGCGGAACACCAAAGACACCAGCGCCTTGGACACGCCCACCTTGTCGGCGATGTCCCGCATGGTGGGCCGAGAACCATCCCTTGCCACGTGCACCTCGTTTCCGCGAATACCCGCAGGGGGTTGACAGCCGGGAGTGACAGCGTTCATAGTAGCGGAGTTAGACCGGTCTAATAGACCGGACTAAAGAATCGACATCCATCGCGAGTTAGGGAGTTGCACGCAGTGACGAATCAATCCATCGGCGTCGCCGTCATCGGTGGTGGTATGGCGGGGCGTGCGCATGCAGCCGGATATCGGTCGGCAACGACGCTGTTCGGGACCGATCGACCCGACGTCAGACTTGTTGCGATCGCCGACACCAATGCCAATGTGGCTGACGACACCGCACGTCGCTACGGCTACGAACGGGCCGAGTACGACTGGCGCGCGATAGCCGAAGCGCCCGATATCGACGCCGTCAGCGTCGTGGTCGCCAACCATCTGCATCGCGAGATTGTCGAGGGCCTGCTGGCGGCCGGAAAGCACGTCCTGTGCGAGAAACCCCTGGCCGGATCCCTCGATGACGCCGAAGCCATGGTCACCGCCGCCGAGAGGGCCGACCGGGTGACCGCCGTGGGGTACACCTATCGGCGTTCACCGGCCGTCGAGCAGATCCGCCGCGAACTCGCTGCTGGAACCATCGGGGAACTGGTGCACTTCAACGGGCACTACTGGTGCGACTACGCGCTGGATCCGACCGCGCCGATCACCTGGCGATACAAGGGCGGGCCCGGCACGGGCGCACTCGCCGATGTGGGCAGTCATCTGATCGACCTCAGCGAGTTCGTCTGCGGGCCGATCACCGAGGTCGCAGGCGCCGCCTTCGCGACCTTGATCAAGGAGCGGCCCGTGCCGATCGGTGTCACGTACGGCCACACCAAGGCAGCCGTGAGCGACGAGGTCGCACCCGTGGAGAACGAGGACGTCGCCACGTTCACCGCGACGTTCGGCAACGGTGCGGTCGGCACCTTCTCGGCATCGCGGGTCGCCCATGGCCTGCCCGACGGTCTCGGATTCGAACTGTTCGCTTCCACCGGCTCGGCGGCGTGGAATCTGCACCGCCCCGGCGAGTTCGAGATCTCCACTGCGGAAAGCACGGCGACCCTCGCCGGGCCTCGCCGGGTGCTCATCGGACCCGATCATCCGTACATTCGCGGGGGGCTGCCAATGGACGCCGGAGGCGTCGGGCACGGCGTGGCCGACCTGTTCGCCTACCAGACCCGCGCGTTCCTGGACCAGATCGCCGGCATCGGCGACCTGGGCCCACTGCCGGGATTCGACGCGGGGCTGCACGGCCTGCGCGTCGTCGCCGCCGTCACCGAATCCGCCCAATCGGGCGGCGCCACTGTCAAAGTCGCCTGACTACGAGGAGTAACGGAAATGAAGCTCGGTGTCTACACCGCCATCCTGCATGACAAGCCGCTGCGTGAAGCGCTGGAGGTCATCGCCTCCCTGGGGCTCACCGGAGCCGAGATCAATGCCGGTGGGTTCCTGCCCACGCCACACCTGCCGGTCACCGAACTGCTGGCCGGGGACGTCACCCCGCAGCAGTACCTGTCGACGTTCGACGGCAGCGGGGTATCGATCGCGGGCTTGAACTGCAATGGCAACCCGCTGCACCCCGACCCTGAGGTCGGACCCGAAGACGCCGACGATCTGCGCAACGCGATCCGCGTCGCCGGACTGCTCGGCGTGGATCGCGTGGTGACGATGTCCGGCCTTCCACATGCCCACCCAGGCGGCCGGTGGCCAGCCTGGCACGTAAACACCTGGGACTCCGGCTATCTCGATTCCCTGGACTACCAGTGGGACGAGGTGGCAGTGCCATTCTGGACGGAGATCGACGCGCTGGCACGAGAGAACGACGTCAAGGTCGCGATCGAGATGCACCCGCAGAACCTGGTGTTCAACCCGCCGACGCTCAAGCGGCTCGTGGACAAGACTGGCGCCACACACGTCGGTGCGGAAATGGACCCGTCGCACCTATTCTGGCAGGGCATCGACCCGGTCACCGCGATCGAATGGTTGGGTCCACTGGTGTTCCACGCTGCCGCGAAGGACACTCGTATCAACGAGAACTGCAAGATCTACGGCGTTCTCGATGATCGCTTCACCCGAATCCCCCTGGACCAGAACCCGACCGGCCTCGGCGGCCGGCATGTCGTGAACAAGTGGCCCGAGGATTCAGCGTGGGACTTCGTCGCGGTCGGGCGCGGACACGACACCGAGTTCTGGGCCCGCTTCCTGCAGGCGCTCGAGCGTGTCGACCCCGATATGGCCGTCAACATCGAACACGAAGATGTCGAGCTGGGTCAGCTCGAAGGCCTGCAAGTGGCCGCCGAAACCCTCAAAGCCGCCAACTCAGCCCACGTCGGCTGACATCCAGAAGGACGAATCATGACAACACCACGACAGAGACGTCGTCACAACGCATTCCGGGTCGCCGTAGGGTGCCTAAGCACACTCCTCCTGCTGTCGGCATGTTCCAGCACCGGCGGGAAGCCGCGCGAGTCTGGCCCCGGGATGGGCGCCGGACAGGCCGATACTCCGCGCCTCACGATCGCGATGGTGACGCATGGGCCGCCGGGAGACACATTCTGGGACCTCATCCGTAAGGGGGCTGAGACCGCAGCGGCCAAGGACAACATCGAACTGAAGTACTCCGCCGCGTTGTCGGGCCCTGAACAGGCCGCCCTAGTCGAGACCGCGGTCGACAGTGACGTCAACGGCATCGCCGTATCGCTTGCCCGGCCCGAGGCGCTGGCCTCAGCCGTCGAAAGGGCCAATAGCGAGGGCATCCCCGTGGCCGCGTTCAACGCGGGAATTGATGCCTGGAAGTCGCAAGGAGCCATTGCCTACTTCGGCCAGGACGAGAAGATCTCGGGCGAAGCCGCCGGCAAGCGACTGGCTGCCGACGGTGCCAAGAAAGTCGTCTGTGTCATTCAGGACCAGGGGAACGTCGCACTCGAATCCCGCTGCGCCGGGGTCACTTCCGGCCTTGGCGGCGGTCAGGTGGAGAACCTCAACGTCAACGGTACGGACATGCCGTCGGTGGAATCCACGATCACTGCCAAACTGCAGCAGGATCCGAGCATCGACACCGTCATGACGTTGGGCGCGCCCATCGCATTGGCGGCTGTGCAATCGGCGAAGACCGCGGCCAGCAAGGCCAAGATAGTGACGTTCGATACCAACGGGGCGCTCGTGGACGCCATCAAGAGCGGCCAAGTTCAGTGGGCCGTCGACCAACAGCCGTTTCTTCAGGGCTACCTCGCCATCGACTCGCTGTGGCTGTACTTGAACAACCGCAACACGATCGGTGGCGGAATGCCCACGTTGACCGGACCGGCGTTCATCGATAAATCCAACATCGACGCGATCGCGGAGTACGCCAAGAACGGAACACGCTAAGCCCGATAGGCCGCGGCCTCGTGGATCCAGTTCTCTAACCGCGTCTCGAACAAGGTCGCACCCTCACCCGGAGTCAGGGTGTGCTCCGCCGACTGCGGCACCCCAGTAACTGGCCTGCGGATCCGCAAAGATATCGACGAGGCCCTATAGGTCAATCTGGTCTGGTCCGGCCCGGCGTTGTGGGAGGCCACCCTGGCTGAGGAAGGCCCGGAATCGGACTTCACCTCGGTAATCAAGCCGATCGAAGAGGCCGCCGGCGTCATCGTGGGAGGGGAGTCGCGCTGAGCGCCGGCGCGTCCCGCGACGAGCGCGACATCCCTACCTAGCGGTCTCCGTGGTTGACGTGAGATGGTGCGCAGCGAAGTCCGCGGCCTGGTCCGGCATGCCGTTAACCGCATAGAGATTGTGCGCACCGTTGTCGGTGCCGCCTGGCGAGCAGATCGGATCCTCGGGAATGCACGCGTCCATGGTCTTTCCCGCATAGAGGTGGCCGACTGTGATCGGCGGCGCGGCGGTGGTGATTGTCTGCAAGAACCCGTTCGATGGCTTTCCGAAGAGCGCCACCGCGGCGACGTGGTCAGCAACCACGGCCGGCATTGGGCCGGTGAGGCCCGCCGGCAGTGCAAAGCCGACAGGCACCGAGTCAGCGGTGATGTATCCGATCACGGCCGCCCCTTGCGAGTAGCCCCCAAGAATCATCTTGGTGTCGGACAACTCGCGGCCATGGCTTGGACTTTGTTGCTCGCGTCGATGACACCGTTCGCGGCCGTCGCGAAATCCAGAGAGGCCGGGTAGTCCACCGGATACACGTCGACCGATTTACTGCCGACCTTCGAGCGTTGCCGACGCAAGAACCACCTGTTCGGCGAGTACCAACCGGCGCTGACCGTTCTGGCGGCCGCCGCGGGATTGGACATCGACGAGTGGACCGCCGAAGGCGGGGTGGCCGCAGCACGACAAGACCTGCAGATCGCCGCGGGAGAGATCAAGGCCGGAACCGCTGCAGCGCAGCGCATCATCATCCATGGGCGCAGCGGGGGGCGCAACCGTATCCGGTTCATACAGTATGGCTTTGTGGCAATGGATGTAGAGCCCGACCGGGGCCTTCAGCCAACCGGCTGGCGGGTGCGAGTGCACGGCGACGCACCATTCGACGTGAGCATGCCGTTCCCGGTGCCACTGGATGAACTTGCATCGGTGGTGCCCGCATTCAACGCGAACGGGTTGGTCAACGCCATCCCGTACATATGCGCCGCCCGACCAGGAGTCCTCACCACCGAGGATCTGCCCCACATTCTTCCCCGCGGCCCACACAGCACCGATGCGCAAGGAGGTCAGCCCCGTGGATGAACACGGACCACTGACCCGAAAGGTGCTCGAATACCAGGAGTTGATGAAGCAGTTGGTGCCCACGGTACGAACGCCAGAAGATTGGACTCCACTGGAATCCTTCGCGGCCATCGACGAATTCGAGCGGATCGGCACCTTCCTCGAAGTTCAGAACTGGCAGCAGTACACCCAGATGTTGACCCAATGGGCCGGCGCAATGGATGCGTTCGAGACGACCGTGCACCGCATCTCCGAACTGCCCGGTCTCGTCTACTTCGAGATCGAAGAGCGGCACTTCGGTGGTCAAGACGTCACAGTCGTGAACTCAATGACCGTGTTCGAATTCGATGCGCACGCGAAGATCCGCCGTCTGAACGTCTATCTGCAACAGGCACGTTGATAACTTGGCGATAGGCGCAGCGCTCACCGCACTGTCATTTTTCTGCGTTGCGGTGGTCAGCGCCGTGGGCAAGGCAGCTGCGTGCTGCGACCGGAACCGCTTGCTGGTACGCCCTTCATCGTGCTCGCCTACCGCTCAAGCTCGGTCCGTTCGTGTATACGGTCATCGTTTCACGGCACTAATCGACTGGGTCATCTGTGACCATCCGCCGACGCTGTTCGTATTCTGGGCATGGCGCTGGTCATCGGAGGTGGCCTCGTCGCGATCAGCGGCAAGACCGACGTGTCTCCGGCGGTGGTCGAGAGCTGAGTCTCGCGAGTGCTACAGGAAGTGGCGGGACGATCGCCCGACCGTGTAGCCGGCGGGGAACGACTTCTCGATCACCTGACACTGATTGTTGTGCAGGCACTCCAGCTCCAAGACGACGCCGCCGCCGTCGACGGGTTTGCGCTCCAAGACCTTGTAGTGCTGGCCGCCGCCATCTACGTCGAAGATCGGATCACCGCAACGGACGGTTTCGATCGGCACTCGTTCGGCGCCGCCGGGAGAAAGAGACATATCGACGAGGGTAGGGCCCCCGGCGGCGAAACACGCCCGATTTCGCGCGCTTGCCCGCCGTGTCCTGGCCGAGCTGGGCTTTTCGGTTGCTGTGGGACAGCTTGTCCCATGTCGCGGACCGACCTGAGCCGGGCCAGCCTGGCGCCGACCTGACCGAGGCCGACCTCACGGGCGCGATCTTGCTCAGGCCAATCTCAGCAACGCGAACCTGACGGACGCCAAGCTCAACGACGGGGATCTCACGGGCATCCACTACGACCGGGACACCGTTTGGCCGGACAGCTTCAAACCGCTGCCAAGCCGTGCCAACCCCTGACGTCTGACGAAAATCGGGCAGCCCCTTCGCATTCGGGCGCATACTCGGGCCATGGCCAAGCACAAACTGTTTTGCGTACCAGGCACGTGGGAAGCGGTTGCGGCGGCGAACGGGGGGGCATCCCGAGCTTCGGCGGCAGCGGCGCGGACCTGCTGGAAGCGCTCGGGAACCCGTCCTACTTGAAGTCCCGTGACATGGGCGTTGCCGAAGTCAAACGGCTGATCGGCCTGCACCAGGGTTCGTTCGGCCTGCTGGGATACAGCCAGGGCGGGGCGGTGGTCTCCTTGGTGGGCCGTGAGCTCGTGTCCGGATCGCTCACGTCGCGGCAACGCGACTGCCGGTGGGTACACGCGATCGCGTCCCCACACCGCGGCCGGGGCCGCACGTTCCATCTCGGCAACCAGTTGGCGTACGAAGGCATCTCCGGTGACAACATCTTCCTGCGCGATTTCCCGCACGACAAGTATGGAATCTGGGAGATCATCCCCGGGTGGACGGCCCTACGGCACTCCGCGAACCACCTGAACTTCTGGGGACCGCGGCTGCCGACCACGATCGATGTTTAGGCTGCGCCCATGAGAATCGGCTTCATCGGTCTGGGCAACATGGGGTCGGCCATGGCCGCGAACCTGATCAAGGCGGGCCACGAGGTCACCGTCTACAACCGGTCGCGGGGCAAGGTCGAGGCGCTCGCGGCCGAAGGTGCGAGGCCGGCGGATTCGGTCGCCGGCGCATGTGGCGGCGACGTGGTCATCACCATGCTCGCGAACGACGACGCCGTCGAAGGGATCGTCTTCGGCGACGGCGGAATCCTGGCGTCGCTCGCGCGGGGCGCCACCCACGTTTCCTCCTCGACCATCAGCGTGGCGCTTTCCGAACGGCTGACCGCCGCGCACGCCGAGGCCGGCCAGCAGTTCATCGCCGCACCGGTGTTCGGCAGGCCCGAGGCGGCGGAGGCCGCGAAGCTGTTCGTCGTCGCCGCGGGTCCGCCTGCACCACTTGAGGCGCTGACGGGGATCTTCGACGCTTTCAGTCAGCGCACGTTCGTCGTGTCCGAGGAACCCAAGACCGCCAACCTGATCAAGTTGAGCGGCAACTTCCTCATCATGTCGGTGATAGAAGCGCTCGGCGAGGCGATGGCGCTGGTCGGCAAGGCAGGCGTCGACAAGCACCAGTACCTCGACATCCTCACCTCGACCCTGTTCGGCGCCCCGATCTACAAGACGTACGGCGGGCTCATCGCGGGCGAGGAGTTCGAACCCGCCGGATTCGCCGCGACGCTCGGCCAGAAGGACATCCGCCTGGTGCTGACCGCCGCCGAGGCGTTAGAAGTGCCGATGCCGGTGGCCAGCCTGCTTCGCGATCGCTTTCTGGCCCTGCTGGCCCGCGGCGGTGCGAACCTCGACTGGTCGGCGGTCGGTGCGCTTGCGGCGTGGGAGGCGGGTGCCCCCAGCCCGACCGGCCGTTAGTTCGACACCACGCCGCGCAGGCCGTCGGCGCCGAAGACCGGCTCGAGCATCGACGAGTAATCGGGGCCGCGGCGCAGCATCAGCCCGCCGTCGACGTTGATCACCTGGCCGGTCACGTAACTCGCGGCGTCGCTGAGCAGGAAAAGCGCCGTATTTGCGATGTCCTCGACTTCGCCCGGTCGCGGTA
The DNA here is from genome assembly GCA_963800125.1 of uncultured Actinomycetota bacterium. Classification (GTDB taxonomy): domain Bacteria; phylum Actinomycetota; class Actinomycetes; order Mycobacteriales; family Mycobacteriaceae; genus Mycobacterium. The sequence continues at coordinate 57,250 of CAWDAC010000022.1, forward strand.
GGGGTGTGATGGACGCGTAATCAGCGCTCAGCTCTGGTGAGTCGAGAACCGGCGCAACGAGTTCGGTGCGAATGAGGCCGGGACGGATGCAGTTCACCCGGACCCACGACGGGCCGAGCTCGTCGGCCGCCAGCTGCATCAGGTGGTCGATGCCGGACTTGGAAACCCCGTACGCACCGAACCACCGGTGCGTATTGCTCGCCGCGATCGACGAAATGCCGATGAAAGATCCGCCGCCACCGCGAACCATCTCCCGCGCCGAGTGCTTGAGCACATACATGGTGCCGTTGATGTTCAGGTCGACGGTGCGCCGCCACAGCTCGGAGTCGATCTGGGTGACGGGGCCGATCGTCTCGCTGCCGCCCGCGCAGTGCACCACTCCGTGCAGCCTGCCCGTCCACGCCGTTGCCGCGTCGACAACCCGGGAGACCTCGTCCTCGTTGGTGACGTCGGCGGGCTCGTAGAGCACCGAGCCGCCGTCTTGAGCGTGGCTCTTGATCTCTTCGGCGGCCGCAGCCAGCCGGTCGGCGTTGCGGCCGACGATCATCACGTTGGCGCCGGCCGCGACGGCCGCCGTGGCGACCCCCTTGCCGATTCCGCTGCCACCGCCGGTGACCAGGACCGTCTTATCCGCCAATGAGAGCTGCACCACTACCCCTTACGGAAACTGAAACAGGTTCTCGTCATGGAACCACGCACGTCAAGGGGTGTCACGACGCGACGGGGTGGGAGCGCCGAGCGTGCGCCAATCCGGAACGTCCGGCGGCAGGCCGACGGGATACCTGTTCTCGTTGGCCGCGGCCCAGTGCGCGTGTCCGAGCTCGTGGATGTGGAAGGCGTGCCGCAGCGCTTCGGTGAAACCCATGGCGTCGCTTGCCGCGTTGACCGAATCCTTGACCAGCAGGGCGGCCATCGTCGGCCGCTCTGCGATGCGCCGGGCGAATTCCAGTGTCTTGTCCTCCAGTTCGGCGCGGGGGAAGACCTTGGACACCATGCCAAGACGGTAAGCCTCATCGGCATCGATCGAATCACCGGTCAGCAGTAGCTCTTTGGCTTTTCGCGCACCGAATTCCCATGGGTGGGCGTAATACTCGACGCCCGGCATCCCCATCCGAACCGTCACCACATCACTGAACTTTGCATCGTCTGCGGCGACGATGAGATCGCACGCCCAAATCAGCATCAGCCCCGCCGAGATGGCGTTTCCTTGTACCTGCGCGATGGTGATCTTGCGCAAATCCCGCCACCTGCGGGTGTTCTCGAAAAAGAAGTGCCATTCCTGCAGATACGTTCTCTCCGCGATACTCGCCGCGTTTGCGCCGTGCGAACGGAAGGTGGGGTGCTGCGCCGGCCCGGGCTTGCGCTCGAGGAGGGCCGCCTCCGAACCCAAGTCGTGGCCCGCGGAGAAGTTCTTCCCGCGCCCGGCAAGAATCACCACCCGCACCGCGTCGTCAGCCTCGGCCCGACCGAATGCCTCGTCCAACTGCACGAGCAGCGTGCGTGATTGCGCATTCTGCGCGTCCGGCCGGTTGAGCCAGATACGAGCGATGCGCCCGTCGTCCAGGGTCTCGTAGGTCACCTGCTCGGCCGGTTCCTGCGGAACCGATTCGGCGTTGGTCAGGTCCGGGCTAGCCACCGTGCACACCTCGTTTACGTCCGATGCTTCAGTTGTAATGCACCCTACGTCCACGGCCGCGACGTCCAACCGGCGGGACCCGTGGCCCTATGACCTGCCGAAACACACCGTTCTGCTAGCACTCCCGCGGCCCCTGACGCGAATCGACGCAATCTCGGGTCCAGAGGCCGTCCAGCCGTGCCACAGCAACCTTACAGGCGCCTCACAGAAATGGCACGAACGAACCAAATTTACTGAGGATCGAGCAATGCTTTCCGTTCGCCGAGAGTACGCTTGCGCTAGCAGATGCCAACTCCTGCCACAACTTCGGATGAGGCATAGGCAGGGAATCGAAGGATGGCAACCAGATCGCTGGCAGCATCCATCACTTCCCGGACCACATGGCCAGCAAACTCACAGAAAGCGTGACGATGGCGACCTTCCACCTTCCAACTCAACGACTGATCCTTGCGGGGGGATTCGCTGTCGCGATCGCTGCGGCACCGGCGGTCGCAATGTTCGCCGTTCCGACGACCGGCAGCTCGACGCCGTCGATCACGGCGTGTCCCGGCGGTGAGACCGAAGACCAGTTCACCAATATCTGCGTGCCCGACATCGTGCCGAATTCGCCAGAGTTCCAGAGCACCTCCCCCGTCGGTGGCCTTCCGGAGATCGGCGGCATCCCTTGCACTGGGCAAAATTCCGGTGAGTGCATCGGCCTGGCCGAAGAACAGCAGGCCGAAGGACCCATCGCCGTACCGCATTCGGAGGTGAGCTCAAGCCCGTAGAGGTAGCAGCGAATTGAGCGGCTGAGGCGCCGGATTGGCGCCTCAGCTCGATAATGGCCGGGCCGGACACGTTTTTCGTGTCCGGCCTTCTGCTTTGGTGTCGCTAGTTTGTCGCCGTAACTGCCGCAATTTGGCGCGACATATTCCCAGGAAACTCGGGGAATGTCTGCAGATTTCGTCCAGTTTCAATACAATCGCCCCGACGAGACCTATCAGTAAATCGACAGAAAGCGTGACGATGGCGACCCTGAAGTTTCCAGCACGACGACTGATCATTGCCGGTGGATTTGCCGTCGCGGTAGCGGCAGCGCCGGCGATCGCCGTCGTCGCGACACCCACCCCCGCGGCCACACCGCTCGCCCAGTGCCCGGCCGGTGAGGAACCCGACCTCTACACCTCCGCCTGCGTTCCGCATCTGGTGCCGAACGCAGGAGAGCCGTATCAGGCGATCAGCGGCAACCCCGACCTGGCCGCGGTGACCATCCCGGGCGGCGGCGGCGCCGGCATCCCCTGCACCGGCCACAACTCCGGCCAATGCATCGGCCTGGCCGAAGAAGCGGCGTCCGAAGGACCGGCAGCAGTGCCTCGGTCGACCGTGGGCAGCAGCCCGACGGTCACCGGCTCCGAGGGCAGCATCGGGTAGTCGCGGACGCCGAGCCGGGTGCGCCCCGGGGTCGCATATATGGTGGTGTCATGGCTGCAAAATCTGATCCCGCCGAAATCGGCGACGTCGAGCCGCTAGCCGACAGCACCGCACGCCAGGCCAGGCGCGTCGTCGCGGCCTACGCGACCGACGCGGATGAATGCCGGATTTTCCTGTCGATGCTCGGCATTGGACCGGCGAAACTCGAGGCGTAGGTGAGCCCGGCGGGCGGCCAGGAAGTCCGCTCCGGCAACTCTGACTTCGTCGTCGTGGCCAATCGGCTGCCGATCGACATGGAACGGCTGCCCGACGGCACGACCGAGTGGAAACGGAGCCCCGGCGGCCTGGTCACCGCCCTCGAGCCGTTGCTGCGCCGCCGGAAAGGCGCGTGGATCGGCTGGCCGGGGATTCCGGATAGCGACGAGGACCCGATCGTCGAGGAGGATCTGAAGCTTTACCCGGTACGGCTGTCGGCCGACGACGTGGCGATGTATTACGAGGGCTTCTCGAACGCCACATTGTGGCCGCTCTACCACGACGTCATCGTCAAGCCGATCTACCACCGCGAGTGGTGGGAGAGCTACGTCGATGTGAACCGGCGCTTCGCCGAGGCCACCTCGCGGGCGGCCGCACAGGGCGCGACGGTGTGGGTGCAGGACTATCAGCTGCAGCTGGTGCCGAAAATGCTGCGGATGCTGCGGCCCGATCTCACCATCGGATTCTTTCTGCACATTCCGTTTCCGCCGGTGGAGCTGTTCATGCAGATGCCGTGGCGGACGGAGATCATCGACGGGCTGCTGGGCGCCGACCTGGTCGGCTTCCAGATGCCCGGCGGCGCGCAGAACTTCCTGTTCCTGTCACGGCGCCTGGTCGGCGCGAACACATCACGCGCGTCGGTCGGTGTCCGCTCCCGATTCGGTGAGGTCCAGATCGGCTTCCGCACCGTCAAGGTGGGCGCGTTTCCCATCTCCATCGACTCGGGGTCGCTCGACAGCAAGGCCCGCGACAGGAGCGTCCGGCAGCGCGCGCGGGAGATCCGCAGTGAGCTCGGCAACCCGCGCAAGATCCTGCTCGGCGTCGACCGGCTCGACTACACCAAGGGCATAGACGTTCGGCTCAAAGCGTTTTCGGAGCTGCTGGCCGAAGGCCGCGTCAAGCGCGACGACACCGTACTCGTGCAGCTGGCAACGCCGAGCCGCGAGCGCGTCGAGAGCTACAAGGAGATGCGCGAAGACATCGAGCGGCAGGTCGGCCATATCAACGGCGAATATGGTGAAGTCGGCCAGCCGGTCGTGCATTATCTGCACCGGCCAGTCCCCCGAGACGAACTCATCGCATTCTTCGTGGCGGCCGACGTGATGCTGGTAACCCCACTTCGAGACGGCATGAACCTGGTGGCCAAGGAGTACGTCGCCTGCCGCAGCGATCTCGGCGGCGCCTTGGTGCTCAGTGAATTCACCGGAGCCGCAGCGGAACTCCGTCAGGCATACCTGACCAACCCCCACCACCTGGAGGGCGTCAAGGACGCGATCGAGGAAGCGCTGAACCAGACACCCGAAGAGGGCCGACGCCGGATGCGCGCACTACGCAGGCAGGTACTCGCCCACGATGTGGACCGGTGGGCCCGGTCGTTCCTCGACGCGCTGGCCGAGACGCGGACGGGTGAAGAGGTCAGATCTGGGTGATGTAGTGCGGTCTCAAGGACTATCCCATCAGGTTGGTTGCCGAGAAACCCCGCTCGGGGTCACGGCCAGCAAAGTATTCACTCAGCGTCGCGCTCAGCTCGGCGGGCGCCCATGCGTCGGCGTCCGCGGTGAATTGCCGCTCGGCGGTGGGCGCCGCCAGTAGCGTTACCGTCGGGCCGTACACGATGAACACCTGACCGTTGACGGCGTCGGATGCGGGCGACGCGAGGAAGCGAACAAGCGAGACGACGTGTTCGGGCGAAAGGCTGTCGGTCTGGCCCTCGGCGAGCTCGGGTGCCTCACCGAACACGTCGGCCGTCATCGCGGTGCGGGCCCGCGGGCAGATCGCGTTCGCGCGTGCCCCGTAGCGCTCCAGCGCACGAGCTGCCGTCATCGTCAGGGCGGTGATGCCTGCCTTGGCCGCACCGTAGTTGGCCTGACCCACGGGACCGACCAACCCGGCCTCCGACGAGGTGTTGATGATGCGGCCGTAGACCGACCCACCGGCATCCTTGGCCTTGGCCCGCCAATAGGTGGCCGCGTTGCGTGTCAGCAGAAAGTGCCCCCGCAAGTGCACGGCGATGACGGCGTCCCACTCCTCGTCAGACATGTTGAACAGCATCCGGTCCCGGGTGATGCCCGCATTGTTGACGACGATGGCCAGTCCGCCCAGACCGTCGGCGGTGGCAACCAACTCGTCGGCGGTGCTTCGCTGACTGATGTCACCCTCGACCGCGACGGCCTTCGAGCCTGCGGCAACGATTTCGTCGATGACATCCGATTGGTCCAGCGCCGCGGCCATGTCGTTGACGACGATCGTGGCACCCGAGCGGGCCAGCCCGATCGCCTCTGCCCGGCCCAGGCCCGCGGCCGCGCCGGTCACCACAGCGATCCGGCCGGACAGGTCGGTCAGCTCGTCCTGTTGTGCGTTCAACTTATGAATACCTCTAGTCCTTGCGAATCAGGGCGGCCCTGGGACATTCGGCGATGGCCTGGTCGGCCAGCTCCTCCTGGTCACTCGGTACCGGGTCCGCCTTGACCACCGCGTAGTCCTCATCGTCGAGATCAAACAAGTCCGGCGCGATGCCCAGGCATACGGCGTTACCTTCACACCGATCACGGTCAACTTCCACTCGCACGACAACCTCCTCGAAAACCCGCTGGACCTCCCCCGACCATGCCAGCACCAGAATACGACCCGATGCACACCGGGCCACAGGAGATCGTCGCTGGACCCTAAGACTAGAACGTGTTACAACCGGGTGTGAAAGCAGGTGGGACCAAGGGTTCCTGTTAACCCGAGCGAAAGACGAGGCCATGCGGATCGGCTACAGCCCCGAACAAGAGGAGTTGCGCCGCGAGCTGCGGTCCTACTTCACCAAGTTGATGACCCCCGAGCGCGCCGAGGCGCTGGCCGCAGGCGACGCCGGCGAGATGGGGCGCGGCAACGTCTACCGCGAGACCGTCGCGCAGATGGGCAAGGACGGCTGGCTGACGCTGTCATGGCCCAAGGAGTTCGGCGGCCAGGCGCGCCCGCCGATGGACGGGCTGATCTTCAACGACGAAGCCGCGATCGCGAACGTCCCGGTGCCGTTCCTGACCATCAACAGCGTGGCCCCGACCATCATGGCGTTCGGCACCGAGGAACAGAAGAAGTTCTTCCTGCCCAAGATCGCCTCCGGTGACCTTCACTTCTCGATCGGCTACTCCGAGCCGGGCGCGGGCACCGACCTGGCCGCGCTACGGACCACCGCGGTTCGTGACGGAGACGACTACGTCATCAACGGCCAGAAGATGTGGACCAGCCTGATCGCCTACGCGGACTACGTGTGGCTGGCGGTCCGCACCAACCCGGAAGCCAAGAAACACCGCGGCATCTCGATGCTCATCGTGCCGACCACAGCGGACGGCTTCTCCTGGACGCCGGTGCACACCATGGCCGGTGTCGACACCAGCGCCACCTACTACCAGGATGTCCGCGTGCCGACCACCAGCCTGGTCGGCGAGGAGAACGGCGGCTGGAAGCTGGTGACCAACCAGCTCAACCACGAGCGCGTGGCCCTCGTCTCGGCGCAGCCGATCTTCTTGGCGCTCAACGGTGTTCGGGAGTGGGCGCAGAACACCAAGGACGTGCACGGCAATCGGCTGATCGACTCCGAATGGGTGCAGCTCAACCTCGCTCGCGTGCACGCCAAGGCCGAGGTGCTCAAGCTGATCAACTGGGAACTGGCCTCCACCGAGGACGCCGCCCCGTCGCCCGCCGACGCGTCGGCGGCCAAGGTTTACGGCACCGAGTTGGCCACCGAGGCCTACCGGCTGCTGATGGAGGTGCTGGGCACCGCGGCCACGATGCGAACGAACTCCCCCGGAGCTCTGCTGCGTGGCCGGATCGAGCGCATGCACCGGTCGTGCCTGATCCTGACCTTCGGCGGCGGCACCAACGAGATTCAGCGCGACATCATCGGCATGGTCGCGCTCGGCCTGCCCCGAGTGAACCGGTAAGGGAAAGCGGAGATTTCACATGGATTTTTCAGAACCTGAAGCCGCCGACGACCTCGGCGGGCTGGTGCGCACCATCACCGAATCGGTGTGCACGCCCGAGCGCCAGCGTGACCTGGACGGGCTGGAGGAGCGCTTCGACAACGACTTGTGGGCCAAGCTCAAGGACGCCGACATCCTGTCCACCGCTGCGCCGGAGTCGTTGGGCGGCGGGGGTTTCGGAGTGCTGGAGCAGGTCGCGGTGCTCGTCGCGCTGGGCCGGCAGATGGCCGCGGTGCCTTACCTGGAGTCGGCCGTGCTCTCCGCGGGCGCTCTGGCGAAGTTTGGCTCCGAAGCGCTGCAGCGGGCATGGGCGGTGCCGGCGGTCAACGGCGAGAAGATCCTCACCGTGGCGCTCGACGGCGACATGGGCGAGGGTCCCGTCCGAGCAACGGCAAATGGCGACGGCTTCCGCCTCACCGGTACCCGCACGCAGATCGCCTACGGCCCGCTCGCCGATGCATTCCTCGTCCCCGCCGAAACCGATTCGGGCACCAAGGTGTTCGTGGTGGCGAAGGACGACGCCGGTGTGTCGGTCAGCTCGCTGGACACCACAGGGCACGGCAGCGTCGGGCATCTCGAGCTCCATGGTGTCGAACTCGGGTCCGACCGGGTCGTCGGCCGTGATGACGTCGTCGGCTGGCTGACCACACATGGCACGTTGGGCCGCAGCGCATTTCAGCTCGGAGTGCTTGAGCGCGCGCTGGAGCTCACCGCGGAGTATGCACGCGAACGAGAACAGTTCGACCGGCCGATCGGCAGCTTCCAGGCCGTCTCGTCGCGACTGGCCGACGGCTACATCGACATCAAGGGTCTGCGGCTGACCGTGACGCAGGCAGCGTGGCGGCTGTCGGAGGATTTGCCAGCCGAGGTCGACGTGAACACGGCGGCGTTCTGGGCAGCCGACGCGGGACATCGGGTCGCGCACACCACCGTGCACGTGCACGGTGGTGTCGGCGTCGACACCGATCACCCCGTGCACCGCTACTTCCTGGCGGCCAAGCAGACGGAGTTCGCGGTCGGCGGTGCCACCGGGCAGCTGCTGCGCATCGGCCGCGAGCTGGCCGACACACCTGCCTGACCCGACAGTGAGCGAGCTTCCCACCGTCACCTCCCTGCTGACGCCGCTCATCGACGTCGAAGAGCAGGGCGTGTACTTCGGCGACACCTTCACCAGCTGGCGCGACCACATCCGGCAGGGCGCCGCCGTCGCCGCCGCACTGCGGGATCGCCTGGATCCGTCGCGGCCGCCGCATGTCGGGGTGCTGCTGCAGAACACGCCGTTCTTCTCCGCGGTGCTCGTCGCGGCGGGGCTGTCCGGCATCGTCCCGGTCGGCCTCAACCCGGTTCGGCGCGGCGCGGCGCTGCAGCGAGACGTCACCCATGCCGACTGCCAGGTGGTGCTCGCGGACTCGGCGTCGGCCGCCGTCCTCGATCAGATCGACCATGTGAACGTCGACTCCGTCGAGTGGGCCGACGAATTGGCGGCCCATGCGGACGCCGCGGTGGTAGCGCAAACGGCTGAGCCCGAGGACCTGTTCATGTTGATCTTCACATCGGGGACCAGCGGTGAGCCGAAGGCGGTCAAGTGCAGCCAGGGCAAGGTCGCGATCGCGGGCGCGACGATGACGCAACGATTCGAGCTTGGCCCCAGCGACGTCTGCTACGTGTCGATGCCCCTGTTCCATTCCAACGCGGTGCTGGTCGGCTGGGCGGTGGCCGTCGCAGCGCGGGCATCGATGGCGCTGCGGCCCAAATTCTCGGCGTCGCAATTCCTTCCCGACATCCGCCGCTACGGCGCGACGTACGCCAACTACGTCGGCAAGCCGCTGTCGTACGTGCTTGCCACACCGGAACGTCCGGACGACGCGGACAACCCGCTGCGGGCGGTCTACGGCAATGAAGGTGCACCAGGCGACATCGAGCGGTTCGCCGAGAGATTCGGCACCGTGGTCACCGACGGTTTCGGTTCGACCGAGGGCGGCGTGGCGATCGCCCGCACCCCGGACACACCGCCCGGCTCACTGGGGCCGCTGCCCGAAGGCACCGAGATCCTGGACGTCGACACGGGTGAACCGTGTCCACCCGGAGTGACCGGTGAGATCGTGAACGTCTCGGATGCGGGCCGCTTCGAGGGCTACTACAACGACCCCGACGCAGACGCGGAGCGCATGCGCGGCGGCGTCTACCACAGCGGCGACTTGGCCTACAAGGACGAAAACGGATACGTCTTCTTCGCGGGCCGGCTTGGTGACTGGATGCGTGTCGACGGCGAAAACCTCGGCTCCGCACCGATCGAACGGGTGCTGCTGCGCAACCCCGACATCGTGGAGGCAGCGGTGTTCGGGATACCAGCGGCCGATGTCGGCGACCGAGTGATGGCCGCGCTGGTACTGGCCGAGGGTGCCGAGTTCGATGTCGACGGCTTCCGCGACTTCTTGACCACCCAGTCCGACCTCGGACCCAAGCAGTGGCCGTCGTTTGTGCGCATCAGCGCCGAACTGCCGCGCACCGAGACGTTCAAGGTGATCAAGCGCCAACTGGCCGCGGAGGGCACCGACTGCACCGACGCGGTGTGGCCGATTCAGCGGTAGCCTCGCGGGGGTGGGCTACCGCGAATTCCCACCGCCGCCGCAACTACGCGAGCTCGTCGAATGCGCGTGGGTGGTGGACGGACCGCCGGAGCCGGTCCGCGTGCTTCCCGATGGCTGCATGGATCTCATCAGGATGTTCGGCCGCGTTGTCGTCGCCGGGCCGGACACCGCTGCGTTCGTCAACGCGCGTGGTCGAGAGCCGTTCGTGGGTCTGCGATTTCGGCCAGGCGCGCTGCCCCGGCTGCTCGGCGTTCCGGCCGCGGAGCTGCGCAATAGCCGTGTTCCGCTGATCGACCTGGGATTCGCTGCCACGCAAGGCCGTCCGTTGGTCGGGCTGGCCACCGTGCTGGCGTCCGACGAGCCTGCGAACGAGACTGCGCCATGGTCGCTCCCCCAACTCCGCCACGTCACCGACAGCCTCGGAAAAGGCGCTGCCGTGAGCGACGTGGCACGCCAGGTCGGTTGGTCGAGCCGTACTCTGCAGCGCCAGTGCGCCGCCGTCTACGGGTACGGACCGGCGACGCTGCGACGCATCCTGCGCTTCCGTCGCGCCGTCCGGTTATTGGACGACGGAGCTTCGTCGGCAGCCGTGGCGGCGGCGGTCGGTTACGCCGACCAATCGCACCTGCACCGCGAGGTCCGCGACCTCACTGGAATGTCGCTTGCGACGCTGCGTCAGGACAACGCGCAGAAGAGGTCCACCGACGTGCCATCGGGGTCGGTGACGGTCGCATAGCGCTGACCCCACGGGGCGTCGAACGGCTTGAGCGCGCCAGGATGACCCGCGGCGGTGAGCCGTTCGAACAGGGCGTCGACCCCCGACGGGTCGCTCAGCCCGAATGCCAGCGCCACCCGGCCCGCCGACGTCGGTGGCGTCCAACCGGGGTGCATGCCGGCGATGATCTCCTCCTTGTCGAATGCCAGCTTGTTCCCGCCCGGGAGTTCGACTTCGACGTGCGGGCCCTCCGGGTCGGGAACATCAATCCCTAGTAGTCGATAGAAGTCGAGCGAGCGCTGCAGGTCCTTGGCCGCGATCTCGACGACGGTCGATGTCACTCGTATGTCCATACCCGCACGCTAGGTCGGCCGGACCCGTTGCGTCGTGAACAAATCGGACACGCTCAGTCGGCCTCATGCCGGCGTTATCGGCTCAGGTTGAAGACGCGCTCGGCGTTGCCGTGCAGGTAGTCGCTCGTGGCTTCGTCGCTGAGGCCGAGTTCGTCCAGGCCGTGCAGGGCGTGTTGGTGTCCGATCATCGGGTAATTGGTGCCGAACAAGACCTTGCGCTGACCGGTGCCGGTACGCATGAACCGGACCAACTCCTCGGGTAGCCGCTTCGTCGTGTACGCCGAGGTGTCGATGTAGACATTCGGATGCTTGCGTGCGACGGCCACCATCTCCTCCGTCCACGGGTATCCGACGTGCCCGCAGACGATCACGAGTTCGGGAAAGTCCAGCGCGACCTCGTCGATGTACGGGATGGGTCTGCCGGTTTCGGAACGCCGCATCGGCCCGGTGTGACCGACCTGGGTGCAGAACGGCACTCCCAACTCGACGCACTCGGCGAACAGCGGATAGTAGCGACGGTCGGTCGGCGGCAGTCCCCACAGCCAGGGCACCACCCGCAGCCCGACGAACCCGTCGTCGCGAACCCGGCGGCGTAGCTCGCGAACCGCCCCCATGGGATCGTCGAGGTCCACCGTCGCCAGCCCGACGAATCTGTTGGGATACTTCCGCACCCAGGCGTCGACCTCGTCATTGGAAACAAGGTCGAGACCGTTGGGACCACGCCAGGCCGACAACAACCCGATGTCGACGCCGGCCGCGTCCATCGACTGCACCGTCGCCTCGATCGGGACGTCCTCGTCCGTCTCTGGCATGGCGCCGCCGGTCCACCGCCGCAGCGACGCCAGCATGTCGTGACGGAGAAACCGAACCGTGGGGTGCTGCATCCATACGTCGACGGTCATCGGTGTCTCCTACTTCAACCGCGCAAGTCGATCGATGAGATCGTTGAGCAGCGTATCGTCTTGCGGCCAAGGGAAGTCGGGCAGGGCCATGCGCAGCCCGACGTAGCCGTGCAGTGCCACCCACACCGCGGTCGCGTCGTCGACGGGGTGCGTCGACTGTGACGCTCCCGAGTCCACGCAAGCACGAATCGCATCCAGGAGGATGCTGAACGCCTCACCGCCGGGCATCGTCTCGATCGACTTCTGAGCTCTCGACGCACGCGGATCCGCCGCAGGGCCGAACATGACCGCGTACTCCCGAGGGCGTTTTCTGCCGAACGCAATATAGGCGCGGCACAGCGCACGGAGGCGGTCCTCCGGGTTCTGGTGGCCGCGCACTTTTCGACGCAGATAGGTGGCGAAGTCGGCGAATGTCGAAGTGATCACCGCCCGCCGCACCCCATCGAGGTCGTCGAAGTGGGAGTAGATGGCCGGCGCTGTCACGCCGGCCCTGCGCGCGATGGCCCGCAGGCTCAATCCCTCCTGGCCCTCCTCAGCGATCAGGGCAACGGCGGCATCGATGATCTCCTGGCGCAGGCGCTCGCCTCCACCCCTCGGGTTGCGGGGCCGCTCCTGTGTCATGCAGATCACTTTACATCCGTTTACTTATGAGGTAGAAACGACGTTATAAGTAAACAGCCGTTAAGTTAGCGGCTCAGGCAAGGAGACACTCATGCAGTTCACGCACGAAGCCACCATCGATGCCCCAGTCGAGCAGGTCGACCTGGACAAGTGGCTTTTCACGCTGTCCGATGAGGACTATCAGGCGGCATCCAAGGGCCACCGCGCCGCGGGCGGCTTCATCCAGGACGGCATTCGCGGCACCATCAACGTCGAGACCATCGGCGGCACCTTGATGGTTCAGCACTATCACGAGGTGAGCGCCAAACCCACCCGGGTGGAGATGCTGTCGAAGCGCACCCGCGGATACGTGTTCCACTTGATCCCGACGCACTTTCAGGTGCGCTGGACCATGGCGGCTACCCCGCGAACCGCCAACACCACGACGTTGCGCTGCACGGTCGAGGTAAAGATGCCTGCGCTGCTACGGTTGGCGGCCGCGTCGATCTTCACGCCTTACTTTCTGCGTAAGCACGTGGAGGAGGAGACACCGCTATTCGCGGCGGACATCACCCGCAAGCTTGTGGCGCGCTAGTTATCCCGAAAGCCGTCGAGTCGCTTCGTCGCTTCCTCGAACCCCTGCACCAACTCGGCGATGATGTCGGCGACCGGCCGGATCTCATTCATCCGGCCCACGATCTGACCGACCGGCATGGCGACCGCGGACGGGTCGGTCGACTCGTTCATCCGCTGATGCGCCTCGCTGACCAAGATGTTCTGCAGCGGCATCGGCAGCGGTTCTGGCGCATCCGGGGCGTCCCAGGCATCCGTCCACCGAGTCTTCAGCAGCCGTGCCGGCTTGCCGGTGTAGATGCGCCGACGCACGGTGTCGGCCGACGTCGCGGCCAGCAGCGCTTCCTGGATCACCGACACGCCCGACTCACGGCGCACGCCGAGGTGGTACTCGGCCGAGGTCAGGAATGCCGAACCCATCCACACCCCGGACGCGCCGAGCGCGAGCGCCGCCGCGACCTGCCGCCCGGTACCGATGCCGCCTGCGGCGAGCACCGGGGCCCGACCATTAAGTGCGTCAACGATTTCCGGCCACAGCACCATCGACCCGATCTCGCCGGTGTGCCCGCCGGCCTCGTGCCCCTGCGCGACGACGATGTCGACTCCGTTGTCGACGTGGCGCTGGGCGTGCTTAGCGCTTCCGGCCAACGCGGCGACCGGGACACCGGCCGCGTGCGCCTGGTCGATGACGTCCTTCGGTGGTGAACCGAGCGCGTTGGCGATCAGCTTGATCGGATGCCGCAGCGCCACCTCGACGTGCGACCGGGCCACCGAATGCAGCCAGCCGAGCACACCCGCGGAGCGCTCTTCGTCGTCGGGCAGCGGCGGAACCCCGAGGTCAGCGAGCGTCTTGGCGACGAAGTCGCGGTGGCCCTGCGGGATCAGCTTGTCGATGTCGCCGGCCGTGCCCTCGGTCGGCACATTCGCGGGCATGACGACATCGACACCGTAGGGCTTGCCGTCGGTGTTCTCGTCCATCCAGCCCAGCACGCTCTCGAGATCCTCAGGATCGTTGAACCGCACACAGCCCAGCACACCCATCCCGCCGGCCTTGCTGACCGCAGCGGCAACCCTCTCCGACGGGGTGAAGACGAAGATCGGGTAGGTGATGCCGAAGCGATCACACAGCTCGGTATGCATCAGGACGGTGTTCCGGCATGTTTGGCGTGCACGTCGTCGGCCGGGCGCGACTCCGTCTGCTCCTTGGCCCACCGGTAGTCCGGCTTGCCCGCGGGCGAGCGCTTCACCTCGTCGACGTACCAAAGACTGCGCGGCACTTTGTATCCCGCGATCTCGCTGCGCACGAACGCGTCGAGCTCGGACAGCGTCGGACGCGTGCCGTCCCGCGACTGCACGACGGCCGCGACGTGCTGACCAAACCGCGGATCAGGGACACCGACCACCAAAGCGTCGAACACGTCGGGGTGTCCCTTCAGCGCTGCCTCGACCTCTTCGGGGTAGATCTTCTCGCCGCCGCTGTTGATCGACACCGAGCCCCGGCCGAGCATCGTGACGGTCCCGTCCGCCTCGACCTCCGCGTAGTCGCCGGGGATCGCATAGCGCACACCGTTGATGGTCTTGAACGTCTCGGCGGTCTTCTTCTCGTCCTTGTAGTAGCCGACCGGGATGTTGCCCTTCTTCGCGATGACGCCACGCACCCCCGAGCCCGGTTTGACCTCGTTTCCGTCGTCGTCGAGGACGACGGTGCGGTGGTCGATCGTCACGCGCGGGCCGCCCATGTGGTGCTCGCCCTTGGCGACGATGCTGGTGCCACCGAACCCGGTCTCCGACGAACCGATCGAGTCGGTGATGATCCGGTTGGGCAGCAGCTCGAGCAGCTTCTCCTTGATGCTCGTCGAGAACAGCGCGGCAGTGCTGGCCAGCAGGAACAGCGACGAGAGATCGTAATCCTCGCCCTTGTCGTGGGCGGTCTGCAGCGCGTCCAACAGCGGGCGGGCCATCGCGTCACCGGTGAAGAACAGCAGGTTCACCTTGTGATCGTGAATCGCGCGCCAGACTTCGTCGGCGTTGAATTCCGGTGCCAGCACGGTGGTTTGGCCGGCGAAAATCGACATCCAGGTGGCCGACTGGGTGGCGCCGTGGATCATCGGCGGGATCGGGTAGCGGATCATCGGCGCGTTCTCCGCGGCCGCCTTGGCCAGGTCGTACTCGTCCTTGACGAATTCGCCTGTGGCGAAGTCGGTTCCGCCGAACAACACCCGGTAGATGTCCTCGTGGCGCCACATCACGCCCTTGGGGAAACCGGTGGTGCCGCCGGTGTACAGCAGATAGATGTCGTCGGCGCTGCGCTCGCCGAAGTCGCGCTCGGGTGACCCCTGCTCCAGCGCCGAATAAAACTCCACGCCGCCGTAGCGCGTGAATTTTTCGTCGCTGCCGCCGCTCCCATCATTGATCACGAGCACGGTTTTCACGTTGGGGGTGTCCGGAAGAACGTTGGCGACCCGGTCGGCGTATTCGCGCTCGTGCACGAGTGCGACCATGTCGGAGTTGTCGAACAGGTACCGCAACTCGCCTTCGACATAGCGGAAGTTGACGTTCACCAGGATCGCGCCGGCCTTGACGATGCCCAGCATCGCGATGACGATCTCGATGCGGTTGCGGCAGTAGAGGCCGACCTTGTCGTCCTTCTTCACGCCCCGGTCGATCAGGTAGTGCGCGAGCCGGTTGGCCTTCTCCTCCAGCTGTCCGTAGGTCAATTGTTCGTTGCCGGAGATCAGGGCAACGCGGTCAGGCACGGCGTCGATGGCGTGCTCGGCGAGGTCGGCAATGTTCAGGGCCACGGGACCAAACTAGAACGTGTTACATTTCGTGACAAGTCTGTGGCATCGATGCAGGAAGGCGGACGACCCGTGAGTGACGTAAAAAGCACGGACAAGGGCCCCGACGCCCTCATTGAGCAGCGCGGACACACTCTGATCTTGACGCTGAACCGGCCGGAGGCCCGCAACGCGCTTTCCACCGAGATGCTCTCGATCATGGTCGAGGCCTGGGACCGCGTCGACAACGATCCCGACATCAGGACCTGCATCCTGACCGGCGCAGGCGGGTACTTCTGCGCGGGCATGGACCTCAAGGCCGCGACGGCCAAGCCGCCGGGCGACTCGTTCAAGGACGGCAGCTACGACCCGTCCCGCATCGACGCCCTACTCAAGGGCCGCCGGCTGACCAAGCCGCTGATCGCTGCCGTGGAGGGACCGGCCATCGCGGGGGGCACCGAGATCCTGCAGGGCACCGATATCCGCATTGCGGGCGAGAGCGCCAAGTTCGGCATTTCCGAGGCCAAGTGGAGCCTGTACCCGATGGGCGGCTCCGCGGTGCGACTGGTGCGCCAGATCCCCTACACCGTGGCGTGCGATCTGCTGCTCACCGGACGGCACATCACTGCCACCGAGGCCAAGGAAATGGGCCTGGTCGGCCACGTCGTCCCGGACGGCTCGGCGCTGGAGAAGGCGCTCGAGATTGCCGAGGTGATCAACAACAATGGGCCGCTCGCGGTGCAGGCGATTCTGAAAACGATCCACGAGACCGAAGGCATGCACGAGAACGACGCGTTCAAGATCGACACCCAGATCGGCATCAAGGTGTTCCTGTCCGACGACGCCAAGGAAGGGCCGCTGGCGTTCAAGGAGAAGCGCGCCCCGAACTTCCAGATGAAGTAACGCTTCCCGGTTTCACACCCGCCACTCTGGTCACCACCCGAGCAGAGCCACTTCCTGCCCGCCTCTGAGCGACAACGCTTGCTGGAGCGACATTGTCGCTGTGAGGTGGGCACATGGGACATCGCCCGACCTAGGGACTGTTGTGACTGCTGTGGCTCGCTACCTCATCATCTAGCGATCATCTGCCGATCATCTGGCGGGGCGTCGCCGCGTGCCGTTGAATTGGCCTGCGACCAAGGGATCCCAGGAGAGCTCGATGGCGAGTATGGCGGAGATGACAGCGCTGCGGGCGCATCGGCGCGGCGGCCCGGAGGTTCTGGTCGTCGAGCGCGCGCCCGTTCCTGCGCCCGCCGAGGGTGAGGTGCTGGTTGCCGTCCACTCTGCCGCGATCACCTTCGACGAGCTGACCTGGGAGGAAACGTGGTCTCACGGGACCCCGGTGATCCCCTCGCACGAGGTGTCTGGCGTGGTGGCCGAGGTCAGAGACGGGGTCACCGACCTCGCGCCAGGCGACGAGGTGTTCGGGTTGATCAGGTTCGACAGGGACGGCGCCGCAGCGGAATACGTCGCCGCTCCGGCCGCCGATCTGGCTGCTCGGCCAACGACGGTGTCGCACGTGGTCGCCGCGGCGCTCCCGCTGGCGGGCCTGACGGCGCTGCAGGCACTGGTCGACCATGCCGACGTGCAGCCGTCGGAAAGGGTGCTGGTGCTCGGCGGGGCAGGCGGTGTCGGGGCGCTCACCGTACAACTCGGCCATCTGCTCGGAGCGGACGTCACCGCCACCGTCCGTAGCGACGTGGCCGAACTGGTGCGTCAACGGGGCGCAACACGGGTGATCGACACGCGCACCCAGGCTTTCGACGAAACGCAGGACCGATATGACGTTGTCATCGACACCGTCGGTGGAGATGCGCTGGGTCGAGCCTTTTCGGTTCTGCGCCGCGGCGGGCGGCTCATCACCTTGTCGGCGCCGCCGCCCGACGGCATGGCCGAAGAATTCGGTGTGCAGGCAACGTTTTTCATCGTCACGCCGGACCGCGACCAACTCGTTCGGTTGGCCGGTCTGGTCGACAGCGGTCGGCTCGACGTCACGATCGCCGACATCTTTCCACTCGAACAAGGCCGGGAGGCGTTCGAGAGCGGCCGGGCGGCCATCCGACGGGCCGGCAAGACCGTCCTGGCCGTCCGCGACTAGCCGAGAGGATCGGCGATGTATGACCTGGAAGAAGCGGTCACCGAACGTCGATCGACGCGACTGTTCCTGCGGGACAAGCCCGTACCGCCCGCACTCGTCGACGAGGCACTGACCCTCGCGATGCGCGCCCCGTCGAACTCGAACGTGCAGCCGTGGCATCTCATCCTGGCCTCCGGCCCGGCCAGGGACCGGCTCGTCGAGGCGCTGCTGGAGGAAGCTCACGCCGCATCGCCGAAGGTTCCGGTGTTACCGGAGGCTTTCGCACACATGCGACGCGACCTCGGCGCTTTGGTTTACGGGTCGATGGGGATTGCCCGCCACGACGCCGAGGGGCGACGAATCGCCGTCCTGCGCAACTGGGAGTTCTTCCGGGCGCCACTGGCGGGAGTCGTCTGCATGCACCGCGATCTGGACTATGTCGACGGTATCGGCGTCGGCATGTTCGTGCAGACGCTGCTGCTGGCGTTGACGGCGCGCGGCCTGGGAACCTGTGTTCAAGTGTCGATCGCGGGCTACCCCGACATCGTGCGGGAACAGCTGGACATCAGCGAGGACATGCGAGTCTTGTGTGGTCTTGCCATCGGCTACCCGGACCCGGCGTTCCCGGCGAATGCGCTGCGGGTGCCACGGAATCCCGTAGAGCAGAACGTGCGGTTCGTCGAAAGCTAGCCGGCGAGTGGCTGACTGGGACTGAATTTCACCGGCATCTTCTCCAACCCGCTGACGAAGTTCGCGGGACGAAGCGGCAATTCGTCATCGGAGGCGAGTCGCATATCCGGCAGCCGCTGAAGCAGGCGGGTCTGCATCAACGAAATCTCCAGCCGAGCCAGCTGATTGCCGAGGCAGAAATGGGTGCCGAAGCCGAAGGCCAGGTGATTGTTCGGATAGCGGGTGATGTCGAAGCGCTCGGGCTCCTCGAACACCTTCTCGTCGAAGTTCGCCGACTCGAACAACAAGATCATCTTCTCGCCAGCTCGGAGCTGGGTGCCGTGGAACTCGTTGTCGGCCATGATCGTTCGAGCCATGTTCTTCACCGGCGCGGTCCAGCGCAGCATCTCTTCGACCGCGTTAGGCAGCAGTTCCAGGTCGTTGACCAGACGCTGGTGCTGATCGGGGTGGCGCAGCAGCTGCCTGGTTCCTCCGGACAGGGTGTGACGCGTAGTCTCGTCGCCGCCGATCAGCAACAACAGCACCTCGGTGACGATCTGATGATCCTCCAGCTTCTCGCCTTCGACCTCAGCGTGCACCAGGACGCTGACCAGATCGTCGGTCGGCTCCTTCTTGCGCTCGGCGATCATGCCGTTCATGTACTCGCTGTAGGCCGCGAAGGCATCCATCGTGACCTGCATATCCTCTTCGGCCGCAGTACTGCTCAAGGCGCTGAGCAGGTCGTCGGACCATTTGAGGAACATCTCGCGTTCCTCAGGACGCACCCCGAGCATGTCGCCGATGACCGCCATCGGCAGCGGAGCGGCCAGGTCCCAGACGAAGTCGCACTCCCCGCGCTCGCACACCGCGTCGATCAGCGTGTCGCACAGGGACACGATCGACCCATCCAGATCCTTCACGCGTTTGCGCGTGAAGCCCGCGTTGACGAGCTTGCGCCGCAACAGATGTTGGGGATCGTCCATCTCGATCATCATTTCGACCCCCGGCTGATCCGGCCGGATGCCGCCGGCGTTGGAGAACAGCTCGGGATGGCGCTCGGCCTCGATCACCGCCGCGTACGTCGCCGCAGCGGCAAGGCCGTTGCGATCCCGGAACACCGGTTCGTTCTCGCGCATCCACCGGTAGACAGAGCGCGAATCGCCGGCGTAGAAATCGCCGTCGGTCAGATCCACGTCGGGCTTGGTCGTCGTCATCGTCAAACCTCCTGCGCGTCGCCGAACGACATCTCGACGTTTTCGGCCGAACTCGATACCAGCGCACGCTTCGGCAGGCCAAGCGACGCAAGTTCTTTCGCATACGGGTGATCGCCGAGCCACAGCCGCACACCGCTTGGCCGGTAGCGCACGCCGTGGAATGACACCTCATAGGGACTTTCACGTGGCAGGCCGTCGAGACAGGAGTACGCGCGCAACTTTTGCTCCCGTGACATGAGCGCCGACGGAAGCCGCAGCCCGCGACGGAATTCCATGCCAATTACTAGTTGGCCATCGATGTTGGCGTCGAATCCGAAATGCTTACCATCGCGGATGGTGAAGTCCGCCATGACCTTCGGGAAGCCCCAAATCGTCCGTCCGGCTTCCAAAGTAAAGGCTTGGTCGACGAACATGTGCTGAACGAATGCCGATTGCAGTGCGGGCGCATCGGACTCCGGAGGATTGACCATTACACAGGTGCTGTATTCGTAGTACGGGCCGAGGTCGCCGTCGACGAAATGTGTCAATATCAGCGTCACAACTGCACGGCCCGGCAGAAGGCGGTAGACCTGCAAGCCGCTGTAGTCAATCAGTCGTTGTGCGGCGTCGGCGTTGACCGAGAACATGGCCGTGTGCTGAGTGGCCTTGCGGATTTTCACCGGCATGGTGAGCACCGTGCCGGCAATGGTGTGCTGCGAGGCTGGCATGGCGCTCACTGTAGAACGTGTTCTAATTCACAGACAAGCGATGGTCAGATCAG
Source organism: uncultured Actinomycetota bacterium (assembly GCA_963800125.1). Lineage (GTDB taxonomy): Bacteria > Actinomycetota > Actinomycetes > Mycobacteriales > Mycobacteriaceae > Mycobacterium. Next base: position 77,753 of record CAWDAC010000022.1, read on the forward strand.
CGTGGCCAGCTCACGGATCTGCTCGGCATTTCGACCGGTCACCACCATCATGGTGACGCCTGCGGCCTCCCACACCTTGATCTGCTCGCGCACGTAGTCGAGGTCGCCGACGATCGCGGCGTCGTCGACGAGCTCGTCGGGGATGATCGTCGCGGCCTCGTCCTTGCGGTCGGTGCGGAACAGCTTCGTCACGTCGTCAACCACTTCGGCATAGCCCATCCGGCGGTACACGTCGGCGTGGAAATTGGTGTCCTCGGCGCCCATCCCACCCATATACAGCGCTAGGTACGGCTTCATCGCGGCGAACGCGGCGCTGCGATCGTCGGTGATGACGATGTTGGCGGTCGCGCAGATCTCGAAATCCTCGCGGCTGCGCCGCGCGCCGGCTCGGGCGAAGCCCTCGTCAAGCCACTCGTTGTAGGTATCTGCCATCCGCGGGGTGTAGAAGATCGGCAGCCAGCCGTCGCAGATCTCGGCGGCCATCGCGACGTTCTTCGGGCCCTCTGCGCCCAGCATGATCGGGATGTCGGCGCGCAGCGGATGGGTGATCGGCCTGAGCGACTTGCCCAGCCCGGTGGTGCCCTCCCCCGTCAGCGGCAGCGGGTAGTGCGGGCCGTCGCTGGACACCGGCTTCTCCCGCGCCCAGACCTGCCGGATGATGTCGATGTACTCGCGGGTGCGGGCCAGCGGCTTGGGAAACTTCTGGCCGTACCAGCCCTCGACGACCTGCGGTCCCGACACACCCAGCCCCAGGATGTGCCGCCCGCCGGACAGGTGATCCAAGGTCAGCGAGGCCATCGCGCAAGCGGTCGGGGTACGCGCGGAGAGCTGCACCACCGACGTGCCCAGCCGCATCCGGCGTGTTTCGGAGCCCCACCACGCCAGTGGCGTGAACGCGTCCGACCCCCACGCCTCCGCGGTGAACACGGTGTCGAAGCCCGCCTCTTCGGCCGCAGCCACCAGTTCCGGCGCATTCGCGGGCGGCTGCGCGCCCCAATATCCCAGCTGGAGTCCTAGTTTCATTGCTTCATCACCGCAGCCTTTCTGGCAGGTCCAGACCGTACCTTGAAACCATTCCTAGAACCTGTTCTACTCGATGCTGTGACCGCCCGCCAAAGCAGCCCGGTGCAGATCGATACGCATGAACCGCCCCTTTCGGCACCGCTGAAGCTGTCCTTCGACTACACCCGTTCAGTCGGAGCTACCCTCAGCCAGTTCTTCACCGCCCTACGCGGGCGGCGCATCGTCGGCGTCCGGGGTTCGGATGGGCGGGTGCTCGTACCGCCTGCCGAGTTCGACCCCGTGACGTATGAACGATTGACGGAGATCGTACCGGTGGCCAGCGTCGGGACCGTTCTGTCTTGGACCTGGCAGCCCGAGCCGCTCGAGGGCCAGCCACTGAACCGGCCGTTCGCGTGGGCGCTGATCAAGCTCGACGGTGCCGACACGCCTCTGCTGCACGCCGTCGATGCGGATTCGTCGGACGCCATCAGTACCGGCGCCCGCGTGCATGCGCACTGGGTCGACGAGCCGGTCGGCGCGATCACGGACATCGCCTACTTCAAGCTCGGGGACGAGGCCGAACCGGTAGCCGAGGCGACCGACGACCGTGACCCGGTGACCGTGCAGGTCACGCCGAGCAGCATCGAAATCCAGCACACCGCTTCGCTTCCGGAGAGCACGTTCCTGCGCGGCCTCGAGGAGGGCAAGCTACTCGGTGCCCGCACCGGCAAGGACGGCAAGCTGTACTTCCCGCCCCGGGAAGCCGATCCGGCCACCGGCGAGCCGACCGACAACTTCGTCGAACTGCCGGACAAGGGCACGGTGACGACGTTCGCGATCATCAACATCCCGTTCGCCGGCCAGCGCATCAAACCCCCGTACGTCGCGGCCTACGTGCTGCTCGACGGCGCGGATATCCCGTTCCTGCACCTGATTCAGGAGATCGACGCCACCGAAGTGCGGATGGGCATGCGGGTCGAGGCGGTGTGGAAGCCCCGCGAGGAATGGGGCCTTGGCATCGACAACATCGAATACTTCCGGCCCACCGGCGAACCCGACGCCGACTACGACACCTACAAGCACCACCTCTAAGAGGGATTCACCTGTGACTTTTCGCGATGTAGCCGTCGTCGGCTTCGCCCATGCGCCGCATGTGCGCCGCACCGAAGGCACCACCAACGGCGTCGAAATGCTGATGCCATGCTTCCACTCGATCTACGACGAGCTCGGCATCACCAGGGGTGACATCGGCTTCTGGTGCTCCGGCTCATCGGATTACCTTGCTGGCCGAGCGTTTTCGTTCATCTCGGCAATCGACTCGATCGGGGCGGTGCCGCCGATCAATGAGTCGCACGTCGAAATGGATGCCGCGTGGGCGCTATACGAGGCCTACATCAAGCTGCTGACCGGCGAGGTCGACACCGCGCTGGTGTACGGCTTCGGCAAGTCGTCGGCCGGCACCCTGCGCCGAGTGCTCGCGCTGCAGACCGATCCCTACACGGTGGCACCGCTGTGGCCGGATTCGGTGTCGATGGCCGGCCTGCAGGCGCGCTTCGGGCTGGACTCCGGCAAGTGGACAGCCGAGCAGATGGCCCAGGTGGCGTTGGATTCGTTTGCGGTGTCGGAACGGACAGATTCGGAGAAGCCCGCGAAGAGCATCGACGAACTGCTTGCCCGGCCGTACTTCGCCGATCCGCTGCGCCGACACGACATCGCCCCGATCACCGACGGCGCCTCGGCGATCGTGCTGGCCGCCGGCGAGCGGGCCCGCGAACTGCGGGAGAACCCGGCCTGGATCACCGGCATCGAGCACCGCATCGAGACCCCGGTGCTGGGTGCGCGGGACCTGACCACTTCGCCGTCGACGGAGGCGTCGGCCAAGGCCGCGACGGGTGGTGACACCGGTTCGATCGAGGTGGCCGAGATCTACGCGCCGTTCACTCACCAGCAGCTGATCCTGACCGAGGCCATCGGCTTGCCGTCGGCGACCAAGGTGAATCCGTCGGGCGGTCCGCTGGCGGCCAACCCGATGTTCTCTGCGGGTCTGGAGCGCATCGGCTTCGCCGCGCAGCACATCTTCGACGGTTCGGCGCAGCGGGTGCTGGCACATGCCACCAGCGGGCCGGTGCTGCAACAGAACCTGGTGGCGGTCCTGGAAGGGAAAAACTGATGGCCGGTCAGCTCGCGGCGGTGCTGGGCACCGGACAGACGAAGTACGTCGCCAAGCGCCAGGACGTCTCGATGAGTGGCCTGGTGCGCGAGGCCATAGACAAGGCGTTGGCCGATTCGGGGTCGACGTTCGACGACATCGACGCGGTGGTGGTCGGCAAGGCGCCCGACTTCTTCGAGGGCGTGATGATGCCCGAGCTTTTCCTGGCCGATGCCGTCGGCGCGACCGGCAAGCCGTTGATCCGCGTGCACACCGCTGGTTCGGTCGGCGGTTCAACCGGCGTGGTGGCGGCCAGCCTGGTGCAGTCGGGCAAGTACCGGCGGGTGCTGGCGATGGCCTGGGAGAAGCAGTCCGAGTCGAATGCCATGTGGGCGCTGTCGATTCCGGTGCCGTTCACCAAACCGGTCGGCGCGGGCGCGGGCGGTTACTTCGCGCCCCACGTGCGGTCCTACATCCGGCGCTCGGGCGCGCCGACGCACATCGGTGCGATGGTCGCGGTCAAGGACCGGCTCAACGGCGCGAAGAATCCGCTGGCCCACCTGCACCAGCCGGACATCACGCTGGAGAAGGTCATGGCGTCCCAGATGCTCTGGGACCCAATCCGGTTCGACGAGACCTGCCCCTCGTCCGACGGCGCCTGCGCGCTGGTGATCGGCAACGAGGAAATCGCCGATGCGCGGGTGGCCGAAGGCAATCCTGTCGCCTGGATCCATGCCACCGCGTTGCGCACCGAACCGCTCGCCTACTCCGGGCGGGACCAGGTCAACCCGCAGGCCGGGCGCGACGCTGCCAAGGCGTTATGGCGTGACGCCGGGATCAGCTCACCGATCGACGAGATCGACGTCGCCGAGGTCTACGTGCCGTTCTCCTGGTTCGAACCGATGTGGCTCGAGAATCTCGGCTTCGCCCCAGAGGGCGAGGGCTGGAAGCTCACCGAAGCCGGCGAGACGGCGATCGGCGGCCGAATTCCGTTCAACCCGTCCGGCGGTGTGCTGTCGTCGAACCCGATCGGCGCGTCGGGCATGATCCGGTTCGCCGAGTCGGCCATTCAGGTGATGGGCAAGGCAGGCGATCACCAGGTACCCAATGCCCGCAAGGCACTCGGCCACGCCTACGGCGGCGGGTCGCAGTATTACTCGATGTGGGTGGTTTCCTCCGACAAGCCAGCCGTCAAGCCGTGACGAACATGAAATACTCGTGCAGCATCTGGATGAGCCCACTCGACGAGCTGCTCGAAATCGCCAAAACCGCAGAAGAAGTCGGGTTCGATTCGATTGCGCTGCCGGACTCACTGTTCTACATGGAGCAGCAGTCGGTCGACTATCCCTACACCCCGGACGGGTCGCGGATGTGGAACCCGGACACCCCGATCGTCGACCCGCTGATCGCCGCCGGCGCGATGGGCGCGGTCACTACGAAGCTGCGGTTCTACACGAACGTCATGAAGCTCGGCTCCCGCCAACCCCTGTTGCTGGCCCGCCAGGTCGGCTCGGTTGCCAATCTGACCAACAACCGGTTTGCACTGGGAGTCGGAATCGGCTGGGCTCCGGAAGAATTCGAATGGTGCGGCGTGCCATATGCCCGGCGCGGTGCACGAGTCGACGAGATGATCGACGTGATCAAGCTTGTGCTCGGCGGCGGCATGGTCGAATTCCACGGCGAGTTCTACGACTTCGACAAGCTGCAGATGAGTCCCGCACCGTCAAAGCCGGTGCCCTTCTACGTCGGCGGCCACACCGACGTAGCACTCAAGCGGGCCGCGCGCATCGGCGACGGCTGGACCAGCGCGATGATGACCGGTGACCAATTGGCAGACACAATCGGCAAGCTCGAAGTACTGCGCGCCGAATACGGCCGTGCCGACCAGCCGTTCGAATACCAGGCCGTCTGTATCGACAAGTTCGGTGTCGAGGGGCACCGAGAACTCGCCGAAAACGGCGTCACCGATTACATCCTGATGCCGTGGGTGCGGCGCCCTGACGCGCCGTTGCAGGACAAGTTAGACACGATGAAGCGGTTCGCCGACAAGTACATCCACTCTCGATGGCAGGAACAGTAACCATGACGCAAGCGCAGACCCGGACCGAGCATCCCGCCCACGCGGCCGGTCGCCGTTCCCGGGAGGCGGTGATCGCCCGAGACAAAGAAGCCTGGCTGGACGTGTTCGCCGACGGCGCCATCGTCGAGGACCCGATCGGCCCTTCGCATTTCGATCCCGAAGGCAAGGGTCATCGCGGCCGCGACGCCATCTCCGCGTTCTGGGACAACGTGATCGCACCGACCGACAAGCTCGAGTTCAACTACCACACCTCATTCCAATGTGGCGACGAGGAAGCCAACGTCGGGAACATCGTCACCATCATGGCCGGACATCAGATCACCACCGAAGGGGTGTTCACTTACAAGGTCAACGACGAGGGCAAGCTGGTGGCGCTGCGCGCGTACTGGGAGATGGATCGGGCCGCCGCGACCGCCCGCCCGATCTAGCTCTCGCGCGTCACCCTCGGGGTTCGGTGACCTCCGCCAGCCCGGTCATGTAGCGGCGGGCCAGGTCCTGGTAGGCGCCGGGGTTGGAGTCCACCCACATCTGCGCGCCGGTTCCCGCGACCGGGCCCCTGATCTTGGCGGGCGCACCGGCGGCGACGACTTCGTCGGGGATCTTCGTGCCGCCGACCACCAGCGAGTGCGCGGCGATCAAGCTTCGCGAGCCGATCACGGCGCCGTCGAGAACGGTCGAATGGTTGGCGATAACCGCCTCGGCCCCGATGTGCACGCCGTGGATCACGCAACCGTGGGCGACCGTCGCTCCTGGTCCGACGTCGACGGGGATGCCCGGCGGGGCGTGCAGCACGCAGCAGTCCTGCACGTTGGCGCCTTCGCGGACGATGATCGGGGCGAAGTCGGCGCGAAGGACCGCGTTGAACCACACCGATGCGCCTGCTTCGACGTGAACGTCGCCTACCAGCGTGGCAGTGGGTGCGACGAACGCGCCCGGATCGACCGTCGGCGCCCGGCCCTCAAATGAATACAGCGGCATCTACTAGATATACCGCAGGTAGGTGACTTCTCCGACGGCTGGAAGCCGCCGGCTTCTTCTCACGCGGCTTGCGCGTGAAGGGCCAGTCCAGCCCGTAGAAGGTTGCGTGCGGCGTGTTCGTCAGCCTGTGCGTGATGCGAGCATCGCTGGCATTTGAAGGCCCCTTGCGTGACGCGATTCTCCGGTGCTGCGTGCCCGCAGTTTTCGCAGCAGTCGGAGGTGTGCCGGGGGTCGACCTCAATCCAGATACGCCTAGCCTCTTCCGCTTTGGCACGCAGAATTGAAATAAACCGGCCCCAGCCGGCGTCACTGATACTTCTACTTAGCCCGGACTTTGCCCGGCCGCGATTGGGTAGAAACTGCCCAGGATTGTCGGGATCGGGCACGGGTTTGGCCCGCCGAAGCATGTTGGCGATCTGTAGGTCCTCCACCACCAGCAGGTCGTAAGACTCTACGAGGCGGCGCGCTTGTTTGTGGTGAAAGTCTTTACGTTGGTTGGCGACCTTGCGATGATGTGCCGCCACCGTTTCTCGCTTTCGATCCCGGTTGCGTGATCGGCGCTTGGCACGCTGTAGTCGCTGTTGCGCCGAGGCCAACCGGTCACCGGCTTTCCGCGCCCAGCGCGGGTTGTCGACGTGCTCGCCGTCGCTGGTGGTGGCGAAACTGGAAATGCCGACATCGATGCCTGCCTGGCGGCCCGTCGCGGGCAGGGGCTTGGTCGGCACGTCATCGCACGATAAGACCAGCATCCAGCGCCGCCCCTGGCGTTTGATCTGAATCGTCTTCACTTTTCCCGCCACCGGGCGGTGCAAGTGAACCTTGACCTGGCCGATGCCTTGCAGATACACGCGCCGGGCCTCGGGCAGCCAGCGCGCGCCGTCCCCGTCTTTGGGCCACTCCACGCTGTCGAACCGAGCCTTGCCCTTGAAGCGCGGATAACCCGCTTTGTCACCGCTCTTGACGCGGCCGAAGAACGCGGTGAACGCCTTATTCAACCGTCGCAGGGTGGCCTGCTGACTCGAGAACGACCACAGCGCCTGATCCGGGCGTGCCGCCCGGATCTCGGTTAGCTGCGCGGACTGATCGCCGTAGTTGATGCGGGTCTTGCTGCGCGCCCACGCGTCCCGCCGTTCCTGCAACGCGGCGTTGTAGAGCTCGCAGTGGGATTCCACACACTCCGCCAGCGCGACATGCTGACGCGCTGTGGGCCGCAACCGGAACACGTAAGCGCGTCTCACCCCGCCACCGCGTCCCATTGAAACTCAATGTAACGGCGCAACGTCGCCTCCGAAACATAGCCGACCGAGGCGACGAAATGCGACGACAAACACAACTCCTTCGCGAACCGACGCTGCGACATACCGCGCACGTTACGAGTCGCGACCGACAAACCTCGAGATCTCACCCTGTTCGCCAGCCCAGCTTCCCCGATGCCGCCACCCGCCAGCCGCAGGTAGATGGGGCTTATGTTGCGCATCCGGTGCGAAAAACTGTAACGTGTTCTAGTTAGAGCAATGACTGGAGGCGCGAAGTGACGACTGAGACCGCCCACAGCGGCATTCGCGAGATCGACACTGGCACGCTGCCCGATCGGTTCGCGCGCGGTTGGCACTGCCTGGGCCCGGTCAGCGACTACCTGGACGGTAAGCCGCACGGGGTCGAGATCTTCGGAACCATGCTGGTGGTGTTCGCCGATTCCCACGGCGATATCAAGATCCTGGACGGGTACTGCAGGCACATGGGCGGCAACCTGTCACAGGGCACCATCAAGGGCGATGAGATCGCCTGCCCGTTCCACGACTGGCGCTGGGGCGGCGACGGCAAGTGCAAGCTGGTGCCCTACGCCAAGCGCACGCCGCGCCTGGCCCGCACCCGCGCCTGGACGACGGACGTCCGCAGTGGCCTGCTGTTTGTTTGGCACGACCACGAGGGCAACCCACCACAACCCGAGGTGCGGGTCCCCGACATCCCGGAGTTCGCCAGCGACGAGTGGACCGATTGGCGCTGGAACTCGATCCTCATCGAGGGCTCCAACTGCCGGGACATCATCGACAACGTCACCGACATGGCGCACTTCTTCTACATTCACTTCGGTCTGCCGACGTACTTTAAGAACGTCTTCGAGGGTCATATCGCCTCGCAGTACCTGCACAACGTCGGCCGACCCGATGTGAACGACCTGGGCACCTCCTACGGGGAAGCGCACCTGGACTCGGAGGCGTCGTACTTCGGACCGTCGTTCATGATCAACTGGCTGCACAACAACTACGGCGGCTACAAGGCCGAGTCGATCCTGATCAACTGTCACTACCCGGTGACCCAGGACTCGTTCGTGCTGCAGTGGGGCGTCATCGTCGAGAAGCCCAAGGGCCTCGACGACGCGATGACCGACAAGCTGGCCAAGACGTTCACCGAGGGCGTCAGCAAGGGCTTCCTGCAGGACGTCCAGATCTGGAAGCACAAGACCCGCATCGACAATCCGCTGCTGGTCGAGGAGGACGGCGCGGTGTACCAGATGCGGCGCTGGTATCAGCAGTTCTACGTCGACGTCGCCGACGTCACCCCCGACATGACCGACCGCTTCGAGATCGAGGTCGACACCACCGCGGCCAACGAGAAGTGGCACGTCGAGGTGGAGGAGAACCTCAAGCAGCAGGCCGACGAGAAGGAAAAGGCCGAACAGCCCTCGTCATGAGCTCCCGCGACAAGCAGGACGTGCCAGAAGTTGACCGGCTGGCCCGGTCGATGCTGCTCCTGCATGGCGCTCACGACGACGACCACGAGCACGATGCGAACGGCGATGCCGGCGGGTCTTGGTCCAAGGCACCGACTTTCGCGTCCGACCCGGACCGGGCGGCCGCGCTGCGCGCGGCCACCCAGCGTGACCGCGAACGCTACCTGACCTCGGGGCTGGTATCCGTCGACTGCCGGTTCTGCCATGTTTCGGTCGATGTCAAGAAGCTCGGGCCCGCACATACGTCGGTGCAGTGGAACTCCGAAGCAACCCAGCGCTGTGCGTATTTCGCCGAGGTTCGGCAGTCCGGCGGTGAGCCTGCCCGCACCCGGTCCTGTCCGAAGCTCGCCGACAGCATCAAACACGCTGTGGCCGAAGGGTGTCTGGAGGAAGTGTCCAGCGCCCCGTCCCCCGGCGACGGCTAGCTACAGCCCCTTGAAGCGCTCCTTCACCGCGTCGGCGGTCAGCCCGTAGTCCTCGAGCGAGTAGGTGTGCTTGGGCGCCCGCGGACCCTTCTTGCTCTCGGCGTGGCTCGCCTCGATCGCGGCGCGGCCGGCGTCGGTCAGCTCGATGCCGAAGTGCCGGTAGATCCCCTCTACGGTGCGCATCGGATCGGCGGTGAACTCGAAGTAGTCGAGATCGTAGAACTGGGCCGGATCATGCTTGGCACGTTCGGCATTGAATAGCTCGAGCCCACGCGACCACGTCTCCATCGCGTCCCGCCCGATCAAGTCGCCCTTGAAGCTGTTCGACCAGCCCTCGGTGGTGTGCTGGGCCAGCGAGCACATCGACGCCATGATCGTCTCCACCGGCCGGTGGCACTGCACCACCAGCGCGTCGGGATACGTCGTGAACAACGCGTCGAGCGCGAACAGGTGGCTGGGGTTCTTGAGCACCCACCGCTTCTCCGCGTCGTTGAGGCCGATCAGCTGAAGGTTCTTGCGGTGCCGCTGATACGACTTCGTCCAGTCCTGCTTGGCGAGCCACTGCGAGTAGATGGGCAGGTGGGCGAGCGTCTCGTAGGACACCGAATGCAACGACTGGCGCAACAGCTGCCAGCACTCCTCGACCTCGTCTGCGGTCATGTAATGCAGACCCGTGTAGTCGGGGTCCTCTTCGTGCGCCTTGGTGAACTGCGCGTCGAGCTGGGCGAAAACCGGGTTGTCCGACCAGGTTTCGCGGGGCGGCCGCGGTTGCGGGTACTCCGCGAGCCACAGCTCCAGACCCTGATGCGCCGGATCCGCGGTGAGCAGGCGGTGGATGACGGTGGTGCCGGTGCGCGGCAACCCGGTGACGAAGATCGGCCGTTCGATCGTCACGTCCGCATGTTCGGGATACTGCCTCCACGCCGCCTCGGACACCAACCGCGCGACCAACGCATTGCGCACGAAAAAGCGGCACATCTTGCTGCCGAACTCCGTCAGGTCGGCGTCGCGCCGGTAGGACTCCAGCAGCGTGCCGAGCGCCTCGCGGTAGTTGTCGTCGTCGGCGCCGAAGTCGTCGAGGCCGCAGGCCTTGGTGGCCGAGGCGTGCAGTTCCTCGACGGTGCCGACGTCGGTCCTCTGGGTCATCAGGCCTTGTACTCCCCGCAGTTCACGTCGAGGGTCTGGCCGGTGATCCCGCTGGAAAGGTCGCTGGCCATGAACAGAATGGCCGACGCGACTTCGTCTTCGGTGGGCAGCCGCTTGAGGTCGGAGTTCACGGCGGCTGCGTCGTAGATCTGCTCGACGGTGGTGCCGTACTTGCCGGCCTGGTGGTTGAAGTAACCCTTGAGCGTGTCGCCCCAGATATAGCCGGGGACAACGGAGTTGACGCGGATGCCCTGCTCGCCGAGCTCGGTGGCCAGCGACTGTGACATCGCCAGCAGCGCCGACTTCGCCATCTTGTAGGCGCCGTACTTGGCCTGCGAGTGCCGCACCACCATCGAGTTGACGTTCACCACGGAGCCGTTGGCATCGGCCAGCGCCGGAGTGAAGCCCTGGGTGATCCGCAGCGCACCCAGCACGGTGAGCTCGATGGCATCGCGGATGTGGTCGTAGGTGGTGTTGGCCAACGGCTTCATCGACGGCACCCGGAAGGCGTTGTTGATCAGCACGTCGACCTTCCCGTACGCCTTGAGCGACTCCTCGACGAGGTTGTTCACCTGAGCCTCGTCGGTGATGTCGGTGCCCACCGACACCGCGCGCCGCCCCATGTCGGTGACCTGTTTGGCGACATCGTCGAGACGCTCGACGGTCCGAGCGGCGAGCACCAGATCGGCGCCCTCTTCGGCGCATCGCCGCGCCAGCGTGGTGCCCAGGGCCGGGCCCACGCCGCTGATCACCACGACCTTCTTGTCCAGCATCCCGGCCATCTGCTTATCCCACCATCCTGTCGGCAATCTGCTTCTGACGCAGTGCAATCCGAGCGCGCCAGTCTTCTTCGGAGATCTTGTTCGACTCGTAGTACGGCAGTGCGGCCGCAACCTTGTCAAGCTCCACGAGTTCGACGGTGGGACCGTCGGCCTCGGTGAGCTCGCGTGACAACCGCTGCCAGCGGAACTGCAGATAGCCCTTGCGGTGCCCAAGGCTCTCGACCCAGTTCGTCACACCCGGGTTCGCGTCGGCGACCACGATCCGGATCTTGCCGTCCGGGTCGGCCTGCGCCTGAGTGCCGTTCAACGATGTCTGGTGGTTGATGTAGTCGAGCGAGATGTACCAGAGACTGCCGAGCTGGAACCCGAGATACGGCGCGTCGGTGACGGGCAGCGTGATGACCAGGGCCTGCTCCGGGGTCAGGTCAAAATGCCCGACGGACGAGTACTGGGTGGCCAGCCCTCCGGGAGTGAGGCGCGGCGCGACCATCGTGTTCACCGGCAGCGTGTTGTAGAACCACTGCGGAAACTGCAGCCAGGTCTTCACCCGCTGCACCAGTTGCTTTCCCGCTACCGCGTAACGCTTTTCGATCAGCTCCCGCGTCAGGGGTGGCGGCGCGGTACCAGCCGTGTCGGTTCTGGCAATACCGATGTACCCGCGCTGGGCGGACCAGTCGTTGTACACCTCACGAACCAGCAACTGGGACGGGCTGTTTGGTGTGACGCGCCACTCGAACGTGCCGTCGGAGGCGATGTCGAGTTCGCGGTCGTCGAACGCCGCCTGGCTGACCGGAACGTTGTCGTCGGTGTACTCGCCGCCGAGCATCTGAAAGCTCAGGTCGGTCGTGGTGCCCCGCTTGCCGGTGACGACGTACTCGTGGCCGGGCTGCACCCGGGTGCCGAAGTAGAGGGTGTCCGGGTTGTCCAGGCCCATCTTGGTGAAGGGCCCGGTGCCGGACTGCATGAACGGATGGTCGCGTTCGTAATCGAAAGCCAAGTGGGTGCATCCCGCGATGCACCCGGCGAGGTACTGCAGGCCCTCCAGCAGGTCGGCTTCGGATTCGATGAACGGAGCTGCGGCGACCAATGCCTCGGCCTCGGCGATCGCATCGGTCAGTGGCTGGGAGTACACCCCTAGAAACTAGAACGTGTTCTCATTCTCGTCAACGGCCCACGCGCGGCAATTTGTTCGATATTTGGACCGTGCAGGTACATTTTTGAGATGCCGAACCGCGAATCCTCGGGTCGGGCATCACCGCCCACCGAGCGCGTGGTGGCCATTCTCGACTTCCTCGCCCGGCACCCGCACGACCGTTTCGGGGTGTCGGAGCTGGCCCGTCGACTGGGCCTGAGCAAGCCCACCTGCCTCGGCATCGTCACCACGCTGACCGACTCCGAGTATCTTGTCCGCGATTCACAGGACAAGACCTATCGGCTCGGACCGGCGCTGATCACTTTGGGTCACACCGCCCAGGAGTCCCTCAGAGTGGACCCGGCCGCCTGGGCGGAGTTGCGCCGACTGTCGGAGATCTCCGGCACCACCGCCGCGCTGTCCGCGGTGATCGACGACCGCATCACGGTGTTGGAACTCGTCGGGCCGCCGGGAGCAGACGTCGGTGTCCGGGTGGGTCAGAGTTATCCATTCGCCCCGCCCGTCGGGCTGATGTTCGTGCTCTGGGACGACGTCGCCTTGCGCGACTGGCTGGCCAAGGAACCGACCATCCCGCTGCGCACCGACGGCAAGCGGCTCGACCGAGTGGTCACCGAATGCCGCCGCACGGGATACCTCGTCGAGCGCCTCACCCCCGGCGGCCGGCGGCTCTATGCGCTGATGGCCGGAATGTCGAGCAGACTGCCCGACGAACTGCGCGCACTGCTCGGCGAGATGATCGCCGACATCGGCGAGCGGGTCTACCTGGGCAGCGAGACCCCGACGGGCAGCCGCCAGCGCCACGACATCAGCGTCATCTCCGCTCCGGTGTTCGACCACCACCACCGCCAGGCGATGGTCGTGTCGCTCCAGATCGGCCGGGCTCTGACCGACTCGGAGATCGCCAAGCGCGCCCGCGCGCTGACGGCGACAGCTGACGTTCTCACCGGTCGGCTGGGCGGAGCAAAGCCGACGCCGCGCACGTGAGGAGCAGATGAGCTCTTGTTACCTAGACCTCCGCAAGCACGGTGAGGGCGTCGGTCGGCGACACCTGCAGCCCACACCGGTCCTTATAAGCCGCTAACGGCGCCTGGATGGCGCGCAGCTCGTCAGCCTGCTCGGGGTGATCCTCGAAGTAGCTGTCGAACTGCCCGACCGCGATGAAGGCCGGCTGCCGCGTTGCGTCGATCAGCGCCTGGTTGACGTCCGGATGTGCCGCGAAGTACGTCGACAGCGACGAGGTCACCGAGCTGATCGTCGTCGCCAGGCCGGCGGCGCTGCAGTCATCGGCCGCAGCTGGCGTGTCGGCCACCGGAGCAGCCGGCGCGTCGGCCGCCGGAGGCGCAGGCGGTGTCGTCGGGTCCTCCGGATCTGCGCTGGCAGCGGGAATGGCGAGGGCAGCGCAGGCCACGCCCGCCGCAAGCACTCCGTACACGGTTCGCCGCACATGCGTCACTGCTGGGCTCATCAGGATGCTCCTTTGTTCAGGCTCGACTTTCGAGTCGGTTTCTGGCCACTGAAGGTGAATTCGTCGGCGGCGAGCTCGGTGTTACCAATGTGACAGGCGGGGTGGGGTTCAGTAAACGGTTCAGTAAACACTCATCGCGCCGGCGGAGAGTGCCGACGCGATGAGTGGTGCGAGCAAGGCTCAATCAACTTGCCCGCTGGTCTGCTAGACGCCCTGCAGTGCCTCCGAGATCGGAGTCGGCCGCACCACGATGCCGCACTGGCTGACCAGGTCAGCCGCAGGCTGGTTGATGGCCTTCAACTCGGACTCGACCTGCGGATGGTTCGCGAAGTAGGCGCGGTACGCCACCTGAGCCTCGTCCGCAGGCTGCTTGGCGATGTCCGTTAGCGCCTGGTTGGTGTCGGGATGGGCTGCGAGATACGAGCTTGTCGAAGCCGACACCGTGCTCGAGGTGCTGGACACCCCGCTGAATGTGCACGTATCGGGTGCCGCACTGGCGGTCGGCATGACGATCGCCGCGGACGCGACGCCCCCAAGCAGGCCGCCTGCGAACATGCCGTACATGCCGCGACGAACGGTCGTTGCGGACATCTTCATTGAATTGCTCCTTCGGTCTGCGATCCTGTCGGTCGCGTCCCTAAGGTCTAACCCAATGCACATCGTGTCAAATTGTGCCGGGCCGTCCCATCCGACAATCCGCGTCGTCACGCCAGGCCAGGGCCGGTCTGGCAGCCGGGAAAAAAATATTGCTTAGCCGCCCTAGCGGGCGACCGCCTGCCCACTGTCTTGTTCGCGCTTGATTTCCAGCGCGATGTCGATGAGTTGGTCCTCCTGGCCGCCGATGAGCTTGCGCTGGCCGGCGCGGTGCAGGAGTTGGTGGGCGGGTACGCCGTAGCGCTCGGACTGGCGGATGGCGTGCTTGAGGAAGCTGGAGTACACGCCCGAGTAGCCCATGATCAGCGCGTTGCGGTCGAGCAGGCATTCGGCGGGCATCGCCGGTGCCACGACTTCCTCGGCGGCGTCGGCGATGTCGAAGAAGTCGATGCCGGTCTTGACGCCGATCTTGTCGAACACGCCGATCAGCGCCTCGACGGGCGCGTTGCCCGCGCCGGCGCCGAACCTGCGGCACGATCCGTCGATCTGCTTGGCGCCTGCCCGCACCGCCTCAACGCTGTTGGCGACACCGAGGCCCAGGTTCTCGTGGCCATGAAAACCAACTTGAGCATCCGACCCCAATTCGGCGACCAGTGCGGCCACCCGGTCGGCGACGCCTTCGAGCACGAGCGCGCCGGCGGAGTCGACGACGTACACGCACTGGCAGCCGGCGTCGGCCATGATGCGGGCCTGAGCGGCCAGCTTCTCCGGCGGGATGGTGTGGGACATCATCAAGAAGCCGACGGTCTCCAGGCCGAGTTCGCGGGCCAGGCCGAAGTGCTGGATGGACACGTCGGCTTCGGTGCAGTGGGTGGCGATCCGGCAGATCGAGCCGCCGTTGTTCTGGGCTTCCTTGATGTCTTCCTTGGTGCCCACGCCGGGCAGCATCAGGAAGGCGATCTTGGACTCCTTGGCCGTCTCGGCCGCGAGCTTGATCAGCTCCTGCTCGGGCGTCTTGGAGAAGCCGTAGTTGAAGCTCGAGCCACCCAGCCCGTCGCCATGGGTGACCTCGATGACCGGCACGCCCGCGGTGTCCAGCGCGGCAACGATGGCGTGCACTTCCTCGGCGGTGAACTGGTGTCGCTTGTGGTGCGAGCCGTCGCGCAGCGACGTGTCGGTGATCCGGATGTCCCAGATGGGATTGAAGAAGATGTCGGTACTCATGCTTGGCCTCCTGCCCCGGCCGTCTGCTCCTCGCGCGAGCGCTCGTCGGCCGTCGCGGACAGGCTTTCCTTCGCGATCTCCTCGCCGACCTTGGTCGCTGCCGCCGTCATGATGTCCAGATTTCCAGCGTAGGGCGGCAGGTAGTCGCCCGCACCCTCCACTTCGACGAACGTCGTGACGAGCGCCTGGCCGCCGGAGTTGACCGAGGGATCGTCGAACTGCGGTTCGTTGAGCAGCCGGTAGCCCGGGACGTAGGTCTGCACCTCGGCGACGACGTCGCGGATGGACTGCGCGATCGCGTCGCGGTCGGCGTCCTCCGGGATGGCGCAGAAGATGGTGTCGCGCATGATCATTGGCGGATCGGCGGGGTTGAGGATGATGATCGCCTTGCCACGCTTGGCACCACCGATCGTCTCGACGCCCTTGCTGGTGGTCTTGGTGAACTCGTCGATGTTGGCCCGCGTTCCCGGGCCCGCCGACACCGACGCCACACTGGCCACAATCTCGGCGTACGGCACCTCGACCACCCGCGAGACCGCGTAGACGATCGGAATCGTGGCCTGGCCGCCGCAGGTGATCATGTTCACGTTCGGCGCATCGAGATGCTCACGCAGGTTCGCCGGGCGGGATCACCGCGGGTCCGACCGCGGCCGGGGTCAGATCGATCGCCCGAATACCGGCCTCGGCGTATTTGGGCGCAGCCTCTTTGTGGACGTAGGCGCTGGTGGCCTCGAAAACCAGATCCGGCTTGTCCGGTTGCGCCAGCAGCCAGTCCACGCCCTCATGGGTGGTCTCCAGGCCGAGCTTGCGGGCCCGCGCCAGCCCTTCGCTGTCCGGGTCGATGCCGACCATCCAGCGCGGCTCCAACCACTCCGAGCGCAACAGCTTGTACAGCAGGTCGGTGCTGATATTGCCGGATCCGACAATGGCGACGGATGCCTTCGGATGAGCCTGAGTCGGCATGTCCTCTTCCTTCATTCGAACGACAGGTGGACCGAACCCAGCCCGTCGAAGTCGGCGACGAAATCGTCACCCGGGCGCGCATCGATGGCCTTCGTGCACGACCCGGGTAGCACGATGTCCCCAGCCTTCAACCGAACCCCGAAACTGTCCACCTTGCGGGCCAGCCACGCCACCGCGGTCACCGGATTGCCCAGGACCGCGTCACTGCGGCCCTTGGCGACGACTTCACCGTTGCGGGTCAGGACGGCGTCGATGTTCTGAATGTCGATGTCCTTGGGCGACACTCGCGCTCCGCCGAGAACCCAGCCCGCCGAGGAGGCGTTGTCGGCGATCGTGTCGCACAGCTTGATCTTCCAGTCGGTGATGCGGGTGTCGATCAACTCGATCGCGGGCGCGAACGCGGCGGTCGCGGCCAGCACGTCGTCCTCCGTGCAGCCCTCCCCCGGCAGATCGTCGGCCAACACGAACCCGACCTCGACCTCGACCCGCGGATACAGATACCTGCCCGGCCGGCACCGGCCGGTCCTCGAACACCTGCATCTCGTCGAGCAGATGCCCGTAGTCGGGCTCGTCGACGCCCATCATCTCCTGCATCGCCTTGCTCGACAGTCCCACCTTGTGCCCGACCACCCGGGCGCCCTCGGCGACCCGCTGCCGGATGTTGATCAGCTGGATCTCGTAGGCGTCGACCACGTCGATGTCCGGGATACCTGTGGTCAACGGGGCGATCGCGACCCGGCTGCGTTCAGCCTCCGCGAGGTCGGCGGCCAGCTCGTCGCGCACCTGGACAGTGAGCATTAGGCGAAGTCCCCTCGTATCTTCCGACCGGGGCAGTTGTCCCCAAGCCGGGCAATTCTATAACGTGTTCTACATGACAGGACAGGAGTTCGACGTCGTCGTGGTGGGGAGCGGCGCCGCCGGCATGGTCGCTGCCCTCACCGCCGCTCATCAGGGACTATCAACAGTAGTCGTAGAGAAGGCCGCGCACTACGGTGGATCCACCGCGCGATCGGGCGGTGGCCTGTGGATCCCGAACAACGAGATCCTCAAGCGCGATGGCGTGACCGATACCCCTGAGGCCGCACGGACGTACCTGCACGCCATCATCGGCGACATCGTCGAACCCGAACGAATCGACACCTACCTCGATCGCGCCCCCGAGATGCTGTCGT
Organism: uncultured Actinomycetota bacterium; assembly: GCA_963800125.1. Classification (GTDB taxonomy): domain Bacteria; phylum Actinomycetota; class Actinomycetes; order Mycobacteriales; family Mycobacteriaceae; genus Mycobacterium. Next base: position 95,620 of record CAWDAC010000022.1, read on the forward strand.
TCGTATTGAAGAACACGCCGCTGAAGATGTGCTGGGTGCCCGGCTACTCCGATTACTACCCGGAGTCCCCCGGTGGCCGCGCGGGTGGACGCTCCATCGAGCCGAAGCCGTTCAACGCCAAGAAGCTGGGCGCCGACATGTCTGGCCTGGAGCCGCCGTACGGCAAGGTTCCGCTCAACGTCGTTGTGATGCAGCAGGATTACGTTCGGTTGAACATGCTCAAGCGGCATCCGCGGGGCGTGCTACGCAGCCTCAAGGTCGGGGCCCGCACCATGTGGGCCAAGGCGACGGGCAAGAACCTCGTCGGCATGGGTCGGGCCCTGATCGCACCGCTGCGGATCGGCCTGCAGAAGGCCGGGGTGCCGGTCCGACTCAACACGGCGTTCACCGACCTGTACGTCGAGGACGGCGTGGTGCGCGGAATCTACGTCCGCGACACCAACGCGCCCGAATCGACTGAGCCCGAACTGATCCGGGCACGGCGCGGTGTGATCCTGGGTTCGGGTGGGTTCGAGCACAACGAGCAGATGCGGGTGAAGTACCAGCGCGCGCCGATCACCACCGAATGGACGGTCGGCGCCAAGGCCAACACCGGCGAGGGCATCATCGCCGGCGAAAAGCTCGGGGCGGCACTGGACATCATGGAAGACGCGTGGTGGGGGCCGACGGTGCCGCTCGTCGGGGCCCCGTGGTTCGCGCTGTCCGAACGCAATTCGCCCGGGTCGATCATTGTCAACATGACAGGTAAGCGGTTCATGAACGAGTCGATGCCGTACGTCGAGGCGTGTCACCACATGTACGGCGGCGAGTACGGGCAGGGCCCCGGCCCGGGCGAGAACATCCCGGCCTGGCTGGTATTCGACCAGCAGTACCGCGACCGCTACATTTTTGCGGGTCTGAATCCGGGCCAGCGCATTCCGAAGAAGTGGCTGGAGTCCGGCGTCATCGTCGCGGCCGACACGTTGGAGGAGCTGGCCGTCAAGACGGGTCTGCCTGCCGAAGCGCTGGCCGCGACGGTGGAGCGGTTCAACGGGTTCGCCCGCTCTGGTGTCGACGAGGACTTTCACCGCGGCGAGAGCGCTTACGACCGCTATTACGGGGATCCGACCAACAAGCCGAATCCGAACCTCGGCGAGATCAGCCATGCGCCGTACTACGCGGCCAAGATGGTGCCGGGCGACCTCGGCACCAAGGGCGGCATCCGCACCGACGTGCACGCCCGCGCGCTGCGTGACGACGGTTCGGTGATCGACGGACTTTATGCCGCAGGTAATGTCAGCGCACCGGTGATGGGCCACACCTATCCCGGCCCGGGCGGCACGATCGGCCCGGCCATGGCGTTCGGATATCTTGCCGCACTGCACATCGCGGGGAAGAACTGATGCCGATCAATCTCGACGAGGCGCTCGGCGCGGAGCTCGATCCGGTCGAATTCTCTTGGACCAGTAGCGATGTGCAGCTCTACCACCTCGGTCTTGGCGCGGGCACCAACCCGATGGACAAGCGCGAGTTGCGTTATCTCGTCGACGGCACCCCGCAGGTGCTGCCGACGTTCGGCAACGTGGCGCAGAGCTTCCACATGACCGAACCACCCTCGGTGAAGTTCCCCGGCATCGACATCGAGCTGAGCAGGGTGCTGCACGCCAGCGAGGCGGTCTCGGCACCGGCGCCGATCCCACCATCGGGAACCGGCGTTGCGGTGACGCGGTTCACCGACATCTGGGACAAGGGCAAGGCGGCGGTGATCTGGTCCGAGACGACGGTGACCACGCCGGACGGCGCACCGCTGTGGACGCAGCGGCGGTCGATCTTCGCGCGCGGCGAGGGCGGATTCGGCGGCGAGCGCGGGCCCTCAACATCGGCGGCACCACCGGACCGCGCCCCCGACCTGGAACTCGACATCCCGACCCTGCCTCAGCAGGCGCTCCTCTACCGGCTGTGCGGTGACCGCAACCCGCTGCATTCAGATCCCGAATTCGCAGCCGCCGCAGGCTTTCCAAAGCCGATTCTGCACGGGCTGTGCACCTACGGGATTGGCTGCAAGGCGATTGTGGACGCAGTGCTCGACGGGGACGCCGGGCATGTGGCATCCTACGGCGCGCGATTCGCCGGGGTTGTGTACCCCGGCGAGACGCTGCGCGCCAACATCTGGAAAGACGACGGCCGGCTGGTGGGCAGCGTCACCGTGCCCTCCCGCGACAACGCGGTGGTGCTGAGCGACGTGGAGCTCGTCGCGGCGTAGCGCCGCCGCGGGCATTCGACTCGTCGCCCCCTTTGGCACCTAAGACGGTCTAGGTTTTCCGCGACGACGCGTCACACCGTGCACCGCGTAATCGGTCACACACCGACGAGCGGCTCGGGCTCGAGAGTGTCACACAGCCAGCGAATTGTGCGCTGGATGCCCTCGACAAGGTCGACGGTGGGTTTCCACTCCAGTTCCTTCTCGGCTTTGGTCGCGTCTAACGCGATCGCACGCGGCTCATCGCTCAGTTCCGCGGCGCGACAGGGCGGCGCCGACCCATCGAGAGCCGCAGACATCAGACCGTGCACCTCTGTGACTGTGGTGCGCTGTCCGGTGCCGATGTTGTATGTCCCGGTCGTTTCGATGGGAGCGCAACCGGCGCGCACAAGGGCGTCGACGACATCGTCGACGTAGACATAGTCATGGGCCGCAGCGCCGTCCCGGTACACCGCGAAGGGCAGGCCGGTGATCATCGCGCTGCCCAGAACTGCGATTACCCCCGCCGCGCCATGCGGATTCTGACGCGGACCGTAGACGTGGGCTAACGCTAGGCAGATCGGTGCGAGGCCATACATTTCGGCGTAGGCGCGCAGATACATCTCTCCGGCCAGTTTGCCCACCGCATGAGGCGAGAGGGGATCGACGTGGTTGCGTTCGTCCACCGGGAGGCGGGCGTGTGCTCCATAGCGCGATTCACCGGACGCGGCATAGACGATCCGTCGCACGCCGGCTATTCGGCTTGCTTCACAAAGATTGATTGTGCCCAGCACATTGCTGCGCGCGTCGAATTGAGGATCGGACACCGAAGTGTCGACGTCGACCTGCGCGGCAAGGTGGAAGATGACGTGCGGGTTCGCGCCCGCGACGATGTCAACTACTTCCGGAGCCTGAATGTCGACCTGCACCAGGGTAAACCGGCTCGGGCTCAGGTCGTTGCAACTGAACGCGTGCTCGAGGTTGGCGGCAATGCCCGTGCGGAAGTTGTCGATGCCAACCACCTGGTGGCCGTCGGCCAGGAGCCGGTCGACGAGAGTCGATCCGATGAACCCGGCTGCGCCGGTGACCAAGGCCCGCATGATCAGCGATCCCCTATTCGGCTAGCCGGCGGAGGAGAGTGCTGGCCATCGCCTCCGCCGGCCTTCCAACCGGGACTGAAACGGAAACGGGGCGAGATGCCGACTGGGTTAACACGCCACTCCCCTTCCTGACACCACCGCTGTCGCAAAGAAGATGCAGTTAGCTAGCATGTCCCGACTCAACTGGGCTCTTGCCCGCGATCACCAGAAAACTACCACCGGCGGGTAGCCTCGGCAAGGAATACTGAGCAAAATCGTCAGAGTACTTGACGGCGGAACAAATCGTCGATGAGACGGTGCCGCGTTCGCGGGGCTTCAGCATGATGAACAGCGCATAAACTATTTTGGCACCCTGGAAGTAAAAATGTCGTCAGCGTAGATACGCATGCCAATCCAGCTTGGACAGCAATGCTTGTACAGACATGGCGAGCGCAAGGATCCTGATCCCATTTAGTGGGAGCGACCATCACATCGATGCGGCGGCAGCGACTAACCCTATCGCACACGCTGCTATGGCAAACTAATTGTCGCGTCGTTCACCGCACCCAACTCGAGGCGCTCCGATACCATACGCAGACGGGACGAACTCCAAGCCAGCACTGCACCTCCGGCGGTGACTTCCCGGCGCCTGCGGTGCTTCCGACGAATAGCAATATGCGGAAGCGTGCTGTTGACCGCGGCCATCGTCGCCGCGCTCCCGGTTTGCGTGCGACCTCAGATCGATCGCTTGCCATCGTCACTGCGCCCGAGCGCGACAACGCGGTGGTGCTGGTCGGCATGGAATTGATCCCGAATTAGCGGTGACCCCGTCCCGCCGCCGGAAGTTTCCCCGGTGCCACCGCGGCTGCCTCCCTTCTGGCCTGATCGCAATCCATTAACGCATTCCGCTCACGACGTTCAGTTGCGTCGGTGAGTTGTGCGAGCAGGTGGAGGATTTGGGGGACGGTGAGCGGAGGGCTGTAGTGGCGGCCTTGGGCGATGTCACAGCCATAGCCGGTGAGCATGGCCGCGGTGGCTGAGTTTTCGACGCCTTCGGCCACGGTGGACAGGCCAAGGGTGTGGGACAAGTCGATGACCGAGCGCACAATCGCTACGACGCGGGGGTCCTCGGTGATCGACGCGGTGAACGAGCGGTCGAGTTTGACCTCGTCGATCGGCAGGTGGCGGAGGTAGTTCAGCGAGGAGTTTCCGCTGCCGAAATCGTCGATGACGATGGTGATGCCGAGGCGGTGTAGTCCGTCCAACACGACGCGGGCCTGGTCGGGGTTGCCCACCAGGAAGTCTTCGGTGATTTCGACTGCCAGCGCCGCTGAGGTCAATCCCTGTCGGCCCAGGGCGTCGTCCAGGCGGGCGGGGAGATCCAGATCAGCCATGGTGGGCGGAAACAGGTTGACGGCCACCGGCACCCGGTGGCCGCGCGCATGCCAGACGGCGGCGTCTTCGAGGGCGCGCTGCACGACCAGTTCGGTCATGGCATACGCGAGAGCGTTGTGCCGGGCCAGGGGCAGGAATTGATCGGGGTAGAGCAGCCCGCGCTCGGGGTGGTGCCAGCGCACCAACGCCTCCACCCCGACTAGCAACTCCCAGTTAACCCAGGCGGCAGCGTCCAGCAGTCGTGGCGATGCGAGCGCAAGCAACGCACAGTTGGCTTGATGCAGCAGCGACTCGCCCGCGCACCAACCCCCGACGGCCCAGCCGGGCATCCCAGTTCCATCGCACCCAGAAACGAGTTCGAGGTCGTTGTAAGCGTGTCTGCGCAGTCCAGCGCGCCGCTTCAAACCATCACGATCGTGTTGGCTCTTGTTGTTTTGGCAAATTGCCATTCTTGGATCGATCTGACGGCTATCGTCTCCACAGGCACTTCAATACCTCGGTTCAACAAGCCAGAAGGGAATGAGACGGGGCTGTCGTTCGTCGGGCCTCACAGCAAGGAAGAGTGGTATGCCGGTGAAGGCGCAATACGTTGTCCGCGTTGGCGTGTTGGCGGTCGCGCTCGGCATAGGAGCCGCTTTGGCAAACACACCGGGGGTGGCGTTCGCCGAGCCGACCGACTCCAGTCCGTCTAGTACGTCGTCAGAATCCGCAGCAAGTCCGTCATCAACAGGTCTGAAGTCGCCGACGAATTCGTCGGCCTCAGCGGCTGGCTCCTCCTCAGGTTCGACGTCTGCGGCTGTGCAGAGTTCGGTTGAGGGCCAAGCTAGTTCGACCTCGTCACCGAATGGCGCTTCGACAGCAGACCCACGCTCTGGGATTGTGCAGAGTTCGGGCGGCGCGCACACCAGCTCGACACCGTCGAGCAGCGACACCAACGCATCAGCTGGGGCGACGCCCACCCAAACCGGGGTGTCCGCTGCCGTCGCCACGGCTGCACCCGCCGAGCCACCGGCCGCCACGTTGCCCTCACAGCAACCAAATTCAGCGTTGCCCACTGAGCAATCGGCCGAGCTGGCACCCTCCGCAGAGGCGGTGCCAGCGCCCGCAACACCGGAAAACCCAATCACTACCGCGGCCGCGCCCACGCCGGGTGCGCCGCACGTTGAGTCGCATACGACAGCGAATTCCGCGGGCAGCCACCCGACGAACAGTTTCGGATCGGCGCGCGCGACATCGGCGAACCAGCAGTCAACGGTGGCCGCCGGGTCCGATGTGACCGACGCGTCGACCGCTCAACTGCGCACCGCGACAGAAGCAGCGGTGGACTCGGCGGCCAGCACCTATTCGGCCGCGGACGCCGATGCTGTTGAGAAGTCGGCGGTTCCAGTCGCAGCCAGTGCCCCGTTGGCACCGTCGAACGACATACCCGGCGTCGTGTCAAGTGTCCTGGCATGGGTGGGCATGAGTCCAGATGTCTCCAACGAACCGCTAGCCCCGGTCGACTCGCCGGCGCTGTGGGCGGCGCTGGCCTGGGTACGCCGCCAGAATCAGCAGACGCTCATCGACGAGACACCGACCCTCATCAAGACCACCACCCAGAGCAGCCAGACCGCCGACGGTGCGGTGACCGACAACGCCGGATTGTCGGCGCTGGTGACAGACGACGTCGCCCTCGCCGACGGTGTGGTGACCGACAACGCCGGATTGTCGGCGCTGGTGACCGACGACGTCGCCCTCGCCGACGGTGCGGTGACCGACAACGCCGGATTGTCGACGCTGGTGACCGACGACGTCGCCCTCGCCGACGGTGCGGTGACCGACAACGCCGGGTTGTCGGCGCTGGTGACAGACGACGTCGCCCTCGCCGCCGTTGCGGCTCCGCCGGCTTTTGTGCAGGTGAATGCGGCGACACCGCAGACCAATCAGTCTTCGGTGGCGGTCGCCTACACGAGTGCGCAGGTCGCTGGGGACACCAACATCCTGGCCATCGGCTGGAACAACGCCACCTCGAACATCACCTCGGTGACCGACTCGGCCGGCAATGCCTATCAAGTCGCGGTCCCGACCGCGCGCGGCTCCGGGCTCAGCCAGGCGATCTACTACGCCACCAACATCAAGGCGGCTGGCGCAGGGGCCAACACCGTGACGGTGACGTTCAACACGGCGACCCCCTTTATCGACATCCGCGCATTGGAATACAGTGGCCTGGACCCGGTGAATCCGTTCGATGTCGGCGCCTCCGCTTCGGGCAACAGTACGGCGGCGAATAGCGGTTCGGTGACGACAAGTGCAGCCAGCGAGCTGATCTTCGCTGCGGGAATGACGGCCGGCGTCTTCTCGGCGGCGGGGACAAACTTTACCAACCGCATCATTACCGCCCAGGACGGGGATATCGCAGAGGATCGGTTGGTCACGACGGCAGGAAGCTACACCGCCACCGCCTCGCTCAGCTCTGCCACGTGGCTCATGCAGGTCGCAACCTTCAAGGCTGCGGGGGCGGGCGGCGCCGATACCATAGCGCCGACGGTGACGATCAACCAGGCGGCTGGGCAAGCGGATCCGACGAGCGCGAGTCCGATCAACTTCGCGGTGACCTTCAGCGAGACGGTGACGGGCTTTGCCGCGAGCGACATCAGCTTTGCGGGCAGCACGGTGGGCGGCACGCTCTCGGCGGCAGTGGCCGGGGCCGGCCCGACGTACAACGTGGCGGTGTCGGGGATGACGGGGACCGGCGCCGTGGTGGTGAGCGTCCCGGCCGGGGCGGCGACGGATGCGGCGGGCAACGCCAGCCTTGCGTCGACGAGCACGGACAATAGTGTCGCCTTCAGTACCGTCGACACGACAGCGCCAACGCGTGACGATCAACCAGGCGGCGGGCCAAGCGGATCCGACGAGCACGGGCCCGATCAACTTCGCGGTGACCTTCAGCGAGACGGTGACGGGCTTTGCCGCGAGCGACATCAGCTTTGCGGGCAGCACGGGGGGCGGCACGCTCACGGCGGCAGTGGCCGGGGCCGGCCCGACGTACAACGTGGCGGTGTCGGGGATGACGGGGACCGGCGCCGTGGTGGTGAGCGTCCCGGCCGGGGCGGCGACGGATGCGGCGGGCAACGCCAGCCTTGCGTCGACGAGCACGGACAATAGTGTCGCCTTCAGTACCGTCGACACGACAGCGCCAACGGTGCAATCAATCAATCGAGTGGGCACGACGCCGACGAACGGCGGCGAGCGTGTCGTGGACGGTGCTCTTCAGCGAGAGCGTGACGGGAGTGGGCGCCTCGGACTTTGCCCTGGTGACCACGGGAGCGGTGACTGGCGCGACGATCACGACCGTGAGCGGCAGCGGAAGCCAGTACACGGTTACGGCCAATACGGGGACGGGCAATGGGACGCTGGGCCTGAACCTAGTGGACGACGACACCATCCTCGATACCAGCGCCAATCGATTGGGCGGCACGGGCCCGGGCAACGGCAACTTCACGGGCCAGAGTTACACCCTCGATAAGGTTGCGCCGACGGTGACGATCAACCAGGCGGCGGGCCAAGCGGATCCGACGAGCGCGGGCCCGATCAACTTCGCGGTGACCTTCAGCGAGACGGTGACGGGGTTTGTCGCGAGCGACATCAGCTTTGCGGGCAGCACGGTGGGCGGCACGCTCACGGCGGCAGTGACCGGGGCCGGCGCCACCTACAACGTGGCAGTCTCGGGGATGACGGGGACCGGCACCGTGGTGGTGAGCGTCCCGGCCGGGGCGGCGACGGATGCGGCGGGCAACACCAGCCTTGCGTCAACGAGCACAGACAATACCGTCGCTTTCAATGCTCCGAGCAGCGGCTTCTTCCGAAACGAGATCCTCGCGACTGGTTTTAATTTGCCGACCACCATGGTATTTCTTCCTAACGGCGATATGTTGGTTGGTGAGATTGGCGGAACCATTCGACGCCTTTCGCCTCCATATACCCAAATCGAACCCACGCCGTTCCTGCAAATCACGAACATCGGCCAACAGTTCGCAAATCAGGGTCTTTATACTATTGCTCTCGATCCGAATTATGCCACGAACCACTTCATCTACGTCTCCTATACGGCCGGGTCGCCGAACCACGATCGTCTCTCGCGCTTCACTGCCAATGCGACGCAAACAGGCATAGTCGCTGGGAGCGAGACGGTCCTCTACGAAGATCCGGGAGACAGCGGAGCCGATCACCACGGTGGCGCGATCATGTTCGGCAACGATGGCATGCTCTACCTCACGACTGGCGAACAATTCTTTGCCCCCCCCGCCCAGGATCTTAGCAGTACGCAAGGGAAAATCTTGCGCTTGAATCCGATAGACGGATCGGCCGCTCCAGGTAATCCCTTCGCGAACACCCCCGGTGCGGACCCGCGCATCTGGGCTTATGGGCTGCGCAATCCTTTCCGGGGCTATTACGACGCCCCGACGGGCCGGATGTTTATCGGCGATGTCGGCTTCGATACGTGGGAAGAAATAAATCTCGGCGTGGCGGGTGCCAACTATGGCTGGCCTAATGCCGAAGGGCCGAGCAATAATCCAGCCTATACGAACCCTATCTACTCTTATAACCACAATACCGGCAACACGGCCGTCGTGGCAGGGTTCGTGTATCACGGCACCCAGTTTCCGAGCAGCTATCAAGGAGCCTTCTTCGTTGGCGACTATACGGGGCATACCATCAAGTATCTGACGCTCGACAATAATGCGAACGTCACCGGCGTCTTCAATTTCTTGCCCTCTGATGGATCGACCGAGGGGCCGTACGGCGACCCCGTGTATCTAACCGAAGGGCCTGAGGGTGCGCTCTATTATGTCGATATTCTTGGTTGGAACGGGACAACGCAAGATGGCGTCGGCAAGATCCGCCGCATCAGCTTCGTTGGTTCCAACCTGCCTCCCGTCGCGCAGGCCTCGGCGCAACCCGACAACGGGCCCGACCGCCGCTCAGTGGTCAACTTCTCCAGCGCCGGCTCCTCCGATCCCGAAAGCCAGCCACTGACCTATGCGTGGAACTTCGGCGATAGCACCACGTCGACGGTGGCCAACCCAACACATACGTACAATGTCGCCGGCACCTATCAGGCCCGGCTCACGGTCTCGGACGGCGTGAATTCGACGCTGTCGACGCCGTTGAGCATCAGCGTCGGAAATCCACCAATCATCACGAGCTTTAGTACCGATCCTTCAGATGGTGGATTGTTCAAGGCGGGCGATGTGATCTCCTTCAGCGCGACGGCGACGGACGAAGGTGTTCCGTTGCCCGCCAGTGCATACGCTTGGGAGATCGACTTTCTCCACGAAAGCCACGTACACCCAGGCGCGCCCCTCATCGGCGTGACAAGCGGCACATTCACGATTCCGACTAGCGGACACGATTTCAGCGGCAACACGAGATATCGCATCACGCTCACGGTCACCGACTCGAGCGGGCTGCAGTCGACAAGCTCTGCCACCGTCGTCCCGCAGAAAGTCAATCTCACCTTCGCCGCAGTGCCCACTGGTGCGACCGTGTTCGTAGACGGCATCGCCCATACGGCGCCGTTCGTCTACGACACACTGGTCGGCTTCAGCCACACCATCAATGCGCCCAACCAGACCATCGGCACCAATACGTACAACTTCGCCTCGTGGTCCGATGGCGGCACGCAGCAACATTCGATCACCGTGCCGGCCACAGCGCAAACCTACACGGCGACCTACAATGTCGTTTCCACGCCGGCCCCGATCGCTTTCAGGCAGGTGAATGCGGCGACGCCGCAGACCAGTCAGTCTTCGGTGGCGGTCGCCTACACGAGTGCGCAGGTCGCTGGGGACACCAACATCCTGGCCATCGGCTGGAACAACGCCACCTCGAACATCACCTCGGTGACCGACTCGGCCGGCAATGCCTATCAAGTCGCGGTCCCGACCGCGCGCGGCTCCGGGCTCAGCCAGGCGATCTACTACGCCCCCAACATCAAGGCGGCTGGCGCAGGGGCCAACACCGTGACGGTGACGTTCAACACGGCGACCCCCTTTATCGACATCCGCGCATTGGAATACAGTGGCCTGGACCCGGTGAATCCGTTCGATGTCGGCGCCTCCGCTTCGGGCAACAGTACGGCGGCGAATAGCGGTTCGGTGACGACAAGTGCAGCCAGCGAGCTGATCTTCGCTGCGGGAATGACGGCCGGCGTCTTCTCGGCGGCGGGGACAAACTTTACCAACCGCATCATTACCGCCCAGGACGGGGATATCGCAGAGGATCGGTTGGTCACGACGGCAGGAAGCTACACCGCCACCGCCTCGCTCAGCTCTGCCACGTGGCTCATGCAGGTCGCAACCTTCAAGGCTGCGGGGGCGGGCGGCGCCGATACCATAGCGCCGACGGTGACGATCAACCAGGCGGCCGGGCAAGCGGATCCGACGAGCGCGAGTCCGATCAACTTCGCGGTGACCTTCAGCGAGACGGTGACGGGCTTTGCCGCGAGCGACATCAGCTTTGCGGGCAGCACGGTGGGCGGCACGCTCTCGGCGGCAGTGGCCGGGGCCGGCCCGACGTACAACGTGGCGGTGTCGGGGATGACGGGGACCGGCGCCGTGGTGGTGAGCGTCCCGGCCGGGGCGGTGACGGATGCGGCGGGCAACGCCAGCCTTGCGTCGACGAGCACGGACAATAGTGTCGCCTTCAGTACCGTCGACACGACAGCGCCAACGGTGCAATCAATCAATCGAGTGGGCACGACGCCGACGACGGCGGCGAGCGTGTCGTGGACGGTGCTCTTCAACGAGAGCGTGACGGGAGTGGGCGCCTCGGACTTTGCCCTGGTGACCACGGGAGCGGTGACTGGCGCGACGATCACGACCGTGAGCGGCAGCGGAAGCCAGTACACGGTTACGGCCAATACGGGGACGGGCAATGGGACGCTGGGCCTGAACCTAGTGGACGACGACACCATCCTCGATACCAGCGCCAATCGATTGGGCGGCACGGGCCCGGGCAACGGCAACTTCACGGGCCAGAGTTACACCATCGATAAGGTTGCGCCGACGGTGACGATCAACCAGGCGGCGGGCCAAGCGGATCCGACGAGCGCGGGCCCGATCAACTTCGCGGTGACCTTCAGCGAGACGGTGACGGGGTTTGTCGCGAGCGACATCAGCTTTGCGGGCAGCACGGGGGGCGGCACGCTCTCGGCGGCAGTGACCGGGGCCGGCCCGACGTACAACGTGGCGGTGTCGGGGATGACGGGGACCGGCACCGTGGTGGTGAGCGTCCCGGCCGGGGCGGCGACGGATGCGGCGGGCAACACCAGCCTTGCGTCGACGAGCACGGACAACACTGTGGCGTACAATGTCGCGGCGCCGGCCCCGATCGCTTTCAGGCAGGTGAATGCGGCGACGCCGCAGACCAGTCAGTCTTCGGTGTCGGTCACCTACACGAGTGCGCAGGTCGCTGGGGACACCAACATCCTGGCCATCGGCTGGAACAACGCCACGTCGAACATCACCTCGGTGACCGACTCGGCCGGCAACATCTACCAGCTGGCGGTGCCCACCGCCAGCGGTAGCGGCGTGCGCCAGGCGATCTACTACGCCACCAACATCAAGGCCGCCGCGGCCGGAACCAACACCGTGACAACCACCTTCAGCGCGGCCACGCCCTTCGTCGACATCCGCGCCCTGGAGTACAGCGGCCTGGACCCGGTCAACCCGTTCGCCGTCGGCACCTCCGCTGCGGGCACCGGCGCGTCGGCCAACAGCGGCACCGTCACCGCCCCGGCCGGCGCGCTGATCTTCGGGGCCGGCATCACCGGCGGCGTCTTCTCCACGGGCGGCGCCAACTTCACCACCCGCATCATCACCTTCGATGGCGACATCGCCGAAGACCGGATCGTCACCGCGGCCGGCCCCTACAGCGCCACCGCAGCCCTGAGCGGCTCGGCCGGCTGGGTCATGCAGGTCGCCGCGTTCAAAGCCGCGTCAGGATCGATCGCGTAAGGGCGTCCACGCTGCTGGTTCTCGGTCAGACAACAGGGCCCGTTGCCACCAAACGCCTTGCCGCCAAACGCCTTGCTAGCGCACTTCATTCGGGACGAAGAGGTCGTGGCTTCTAATCCCGCCACCCCGACACCGCCACCCCGACTCGCAGAGCGGCGGTGTTCGGCATGCGCTGCAGACCGTGACCCGCTGCTATTCGCTTGAACCCACCGACGGGACCGTCGCCCGCCGCCTGACCGAAGCCCAATTCCGTTGTCGCATAACGATGCAAGGTGCGATAGGACACCATCACACCGTAGGACTCCGCTGATATAGCGCCCCTTGGTGGGGTTGGTGTCGACGGCATGTGCTCCCCTGACCTCGTCTGAATCTTGCCGCCTAGGCAACGAGTAGCAGGTGGTCGGGTTAGGCGAGGCGCAGCCGTTGGTTACCTGTGCAGGCCGGCCGGTTGCGGGACGTCGATTGGTGCCGACGGCGGTCTGGTCGGTCGTCGGGCGGATGACGCGTGGCAAGAACATCCGGAATTGGTCATAACCTTTTGATGTCGTCGGCAGCCACGGCACGGTTTCGGATGGGGACGAACGCGAGGTACAACACGAACACCGCGAAGCTGAAGAACCGATGGCGAGGGTGGTCATGATCATCGTGCGCATCACCACACCGGCCGCTCGTCCCAGGGTCGCAGTCGCCTGTTCCTCACAGGATCGCCAGCTTGCGAGCCAGCGTCCGCAGGTGGCCGCGTTCATCAGCAGTCGTTAAACCCATTGTCCAGACCGACCACCGCAAGCCAGACCCTGTCGTTTGCCAGTGGGGACTTATCACACTCTGCCGTCGAATCAAGCAACGGCAATCGGGCTGACGCCACCGCGTGGCCTCCTCGACCGTTAACCTTCGTACAACTGGATCAATAGAAACGATCGCAGCGGACATGCAGTTAGCTAGATACGCACCGCAGATCTGCGGACTCCACCATAGAGCCTAAAAATTGGGTTTCTGGCCGTTCGCGAGCAGGATATCAGACTTGCTGAGATGGAACGTGCTGCGGAGGTTCAAATGCCCAGAAACAGATCGACCCTACTACACGGCTCTTCAAATATTAGATGCTGTAGCAACTACTACGCCACGGATTTAGCAAATTTGTGTGGATTTGCCTCTTCCCGCGGGCGAGTGCAGTACTGTGTTGCGCTATGTGCGGAATCGTCGGTTACGTCGGGCACCGTCCCGCCTGCGATGTAGTGATCGATGCATTACGCCGGATGGAGTACCGGGGCTATGACTCCGCCGGTGTCGCCCTGGTCAACGGCCGCGGCACTTTGACGGTGCGCCGCCGTGCCGGGCGGCTGGCCAACCTGGAGGCCGCGCTGGACGCCACCGACCCGGTAACGCTGAGCGGGCACGCCGGGCTGGGCCACACCCGCTGGGCCACCCACGGCCGGCCGACCGACCGCAACGCCCACCCGCACAGCGACGCCGCGGGCAAGATCGCGGTCGTGCACAACGGGATCATCGAGAACTTCGCCACGCTGCGCCGCGAGCTGGAGGCCGACGGGGTGGAGTTCGCCAGCGACACCGACACCGAGGTCGCCGTGCACCTGGTCGCCCGGCAGTACGCAGCACGGCGACACCGCAGGCGATTTCGTCGCCTCCGTGTTCGCCGTGCTGCCCCGGCTGGAGGGCCACTTCACGTTGGTGTTCGCCAACGCCGACGAGCCGGGCACGATCGTCGCCGCCCGACGCTCGACGCCGCTGGTGCTCGGCGTCGGCGACGGCGAGATGTTCGTCGGCTCCGATGTGGCGGCGTTCATCGAGCACACCCGTGACGCCGTCGAGCTCGGCCAGGACCAGGCGGTGGTGATCACCGCCGACGGTTATCGGATCAGCGACTTCGGCGGCGAGGACGCACCGACTACCGCGAGTTTCACATCGACTGGGACCTGTCGGCCGCCGAGAAGGGCGGCTACGAGTACTTCATGCTCAAGGAGATCGCCGAGCAGCCCGCCGCAGTGGCCAACACGCTGCTGGGCCACTTCGTCGACGGCCGCATCGTGCTCGACGAGCAGCGTCTGTCCGATCAGGAGCTGCGCGAGATCGACAAGGTGTTCGTGGTGGCCTGCGGCACCGCCTATCATTCCGGGCTGCTGGCCAAGTACGCGATCGAGCACTGGACCCGGCTGCCCGTCGAGGTCGAGCTGGCCAGCGAGTTCCGCTACCGCGACCCGGTGCTGGACCGCAGCACGCTGGTGGTGGCGATTTCGCAGTCCGGGGAGACCGCCGACACGCTGGAGGCGGTGCGGCACGCCAAACAGCAGAAGGCCAAGGTGCTGGCCATCTGCAACACCAACGGCAGCCAGATCCCGCGCGAGTGCGACGCGGTGCTCTACACCCGCGCCGGGCCGGAGATCGGCGTGGCCGCCACTAAGACGTTTTTGGCGCAGATCGCCGCCAACTATCTGGTCGGGCTGGCGCTGGCGCAGGCCCGCGGCACCAAGTACCCCGACGAGGTGGAGCGCGAGTTCCGGGAGCTGGAAGCCATGCCCGAGCTGATATCGCGGGTGCTGGAAGATCTTGAAACCATCGCCGAGTTGGGCCGCGCGGTTCGCGCTGTCGTCGACCGTGTTGTTCCTGGGCCGGCACGTCGGCTACCCGGTGGCTTTGGAGGGTGCGCTCAAGCTCAAGGAACTGGCGTACATGCACGCCGAGGGCTTCGCGGCGGGCGAGCTCAAACACGGCCCGATCGCGCTGATCGAGGACGGCCTACCGGTCATCGTGGTGATGCCGTCGCCGAAGAACTCCACGACGCTGCACGCCAAGCTGCTGTCCAATATCCGCGAGATTCAGGCCCGCGGCGCACTGACCATCGTCATCGCCGAGGAGTCCGACGAAACCGTGGCGCCCTACGCCGATCATTTGATCGAGATACCCGCGGTGTCAACGCTTTTCCAGCCCCTGCTGTCAACCATCCCGCTGCAGGTGTTCGCGGCGTCGCTCGCGCAGGCCCGCGGCTACGACGTCGACAAACCGCGCAATCTGGCCAAGTCCGTCACCGTCGAATAACCCACAGTGCTAGATTCGGCTCGGTGGCGACAATCAAGATCGGCGCAACAGGTGCCATCACCGCCAAAGCTCCGTATCTAACCTCTCAGGTCAGAACATCTGAGTCCCAGTTGCGCCGACAACTCCGCAGCCGCTGGTCCTGCTCCGGTTGCGTCATGTCCGGATATAACGGGAATGTGGTGACCCGGGTCCACAACCGTTCCGTCACCGGCAATTCCACGCGAAATTTGGCTGCGATCTCGCAGAGATGCAGCGGGTAATAGTGCATGCCGACCGCGATGCAGGCACGCGGCCCGCTCCGTCACCCTGCTCGATCAAGAAGGTCCAGCAAGTAGAACCCGTATCCGGACTTGACGAGTAGTTCGGCGCGCTCGCGCAACTCGTCGTCGGTGATAAAGCCGCGCCGCCAGGCAACCTCCTCGGGCACACCGATCTTCAGGCCTTGGCGCTCCTCAATGGTGCGCACATAATTGCCCGCATCAAGCAATGAATCAAACGTTCCAGTATCAAGCCAGGCGGTGCCGCGCGGTAACACCTCGACCGCCAATCTGCCCTGTTCCAGGTATGCACGATTGACGTCGGTTATCTCGTATTCCCCGCGATCGGACGGCTTCAGATCGGCGGCGATACTGACCACGTCATTGTCATAAAAGTACAACCCTGGAATCGCGTAATCGGACCGTGGGGCTTTCGGCTTCTCTTCCAGAGAAACCGCACGCAGTTGATCATCGAACTCGACGACGCCGTATGCGGTGGGATCGGCCACCCGGTAGGCAAAGATGGTGCCGCCATCGATTTCGCTGAATCGAGCGAGCTGTGACCCTAGCCCGGAACCGTAGAAGATGTTGTCGCCCAAGACCAGAGATACTGGTCCGGTTCCGATGTGGTCTCGGCCGATAACGAATGCCCGGGCGAGCCCGTCTGGGGTCGCCTGGACGGCATAAGAGATCGAGATTCCGAACTGGTGACCGTCTCCTAGCAGTCTGGCGAAGGCCGCGGCGTCGGTCGGGGTCGTGATCACCAGTACGTCACGAATGCCGGCGAGCATCAGGGTCGACAGGGGATAGTAGATCATCGGCTTGTCATAGACGGGCACCAGCTGCTTGCTTGTCCCCAAGGTGATCGGGTGCAGCCGGGACCCGGTCCCGCCTGCCAAGATGATTCCTCGCACAGCGGCGATTGTGTCAAGTTTTGGCGAACTACGCCATACTTGAGCAATCTCATATCGATTTGCCGAACAGCTTCGCCGCTACCTCGGCTACGATAGCGTGTCCGTGCCGATGCCGCGACCCGAAGCAGCACAGTTCACAGGGCGTCCGATCGGGATACAGCGGACATAGCGACAGCAGCACATTTATTGACTGGTCATGGCGAAGCCGGCTGACGAAAGCCGAGGTTTCGGGCCGAACGGGCGAGTTCCTCGCCCCCGCCACCCTGTTAACACGACTCCCCCGACTCAGCGACCGAAAGGGGTTTGCCTTGGGTCAGCTTGGCGATGCCGATGACCGACGTGATCGTTCAGCTTTCGTCACCCAATACGGCGCGGTGACCGCAGCAGTTCGCGCTACATGGTGCGCGCCGAGCGGCGACTTCCAGAGCGTGCACGCCACTAACGGATTCTGCCCGGCCGTCAGCCCCAGGCCGCTCATCGCCGAGTCCGGAAGGGATCGACCATACGCCGGGCGGGTGTGAGGAAGACAAATGTGCGAGTCGCCGTACTCCCTCGCATTTTCAGACGGTAGCTGCCAGGATTTCTCGATATGTCGAGCACAATGGTGGCGAACTAACAAAAATGCCTGCCGTGTGCTGAATACAAACCACGAGACGAAGGGTATATCCGCTGCGCGAGTACGACTGTAATCTCCTCCCGCACGCCCTGGAAGACGGAGCAACTTCGCCGAGTGAGGAGCTCCTGTCAGACGATGAATTCGACGCACCGGGGCCGACCCGCACCGAGTCGTTCGCCAGCGAGAAGCCAGTGGCGCACATTGCCGCGCGATGATTCTCGCCGCGTACGCTGCATCCGACGATTGGTGGTATCGGTCTGCGTTCTGCTGACCGCGGTGTTGGTCGGCGGGTGGCCCGTGTACGTGCGTCCGCAGATCGATCGGCTGCGGCATGCCGACGCCATACTCATCCTGGGCGGCGCGTATTACGGCAGGTACCCATTCGGCCTCGACCTCGGCTCACAGGGCTGGGCGCCACAGGTGGTGGTGTCGAACCCGAACGGGCCGGATGACCCATGGCTGACCACCTATTGCGCAACCCCGCAGCCTGAGTTCGACCTGCACTGCTTTGTGCCAGATCCGCCTACGACGAAAGGCGAAGGCCGGGAACTTCGTCATCTGGCGGCGCGATATGGGTGGCGGACGGTCATCGTCGTCACCTTCCGGCCACACATCTCGCGGGCCCGGTTCATCCTGGAGCACTGCTTCGACGGTGATCTTGTGATGGTGGCGAGCCCTGCCCACATATCGGTTCTCCGATGGGCGTTCGAATACGTCTATCAGACCACGGGTTACCTTCGGGCGGTGCTTCAGCCGGGATGTTGACCGGTCGACGCCGCCGCCGTCTCTACGATTGATCCATGGCCCGTGACCGGCGGACGATGCTCCTCGCTCTCGCACGGGTCTGGGCATATCCGCTGTGGTGCGGCGTCGCCCGCTCGGAATCGGCCGACGCGGTCGCCGAGGATGTCGATTGGTGGATGCGCTGCATCAACGACACAGACCTCCTCGCACTCGGCCGCTACTCGCGGTTCGCCTATTTGAGCGGGGCTTTAACCGAGTTCCGCACGCTGGTGCACTACCGCCTGCGCTCCGCTCCGTTGGCGCAGCGTCTGTTGTTGCGGGCGATCTATCGACCCGCGGCAACCCTCACCCTCAGCGCTGACCGGATTGGCCCCGGCCTCTTCATCCAGCACGGTGTCGCAACCATCGTCACCGCGAAATCCATTGGCAGCCACTGCTGGATCAATCAACAGGTCACCATCGGGCACGGCGCCACCGGCAGGCCCACGCTGGGCGATCGCGTCCGGGTCGGCGCCGGCGCGGTGGTGATAGGCCCGATCACCTTGCACGACGGGGCGACGGTCGGGGCGAACGCGACGGTGATCCACGACGTCGGACCCGGCGAAACCGTGGTGGCACCGTTGGCCACGCCGCTCAATCGGCGGCACCGGGACGGCGATGCACCAACCTAGGCACCCAGAGGAGGTCGGGAATAACCTGCGCGGCGAAGATCGCCCAGTGGCCGACGCATACACGACACCCACCGCGTCGAAACCGCCGTGGGCATAGACATTCTCGATGCGGAGCCGCACGTTGAGCGGGTTGTCGTCCTTCTTGGACTGCTCGTTGGCGTTGAGCGACTCGCGGTAGCCGAGCCCACTGGCCTTCGCCGCGGGAGCGCCCGGGGCTTCGAGGGGGATTGGGTCATCGGTCTGGCTCCTTGTCGGAGCCGGCGTCGGGAACGCGCACTGAACCGGTGGCTACCGGCGGGGCAGATCCGGGCCAGCTGAAGTGCAGGTGGGCGGTCTACAACGTCAGGGCAGACAGCAACAGCTGCAGACGCGCTTGAAGTCGATATGCCCTCGCGCCACCAACGAAACACGCTTGTTGAAGCTGCGGGCGGCGGGACCTGGCGCATCTTATACCATGGTCACCTGTGCGCCCGTTATCGGACCAGAGCAAATCCCCCCAGCAAACGCTTCGCGCGTTGCCGCGGTACACTTTGCTGATCGTTGCCCGGATGTTCGCGGAGGGGAAGTACCATTTCTCGTCTCCACTACTCATCTTTGGAGGGACTCATGTACCAGACCGACACACGCGAGCTCGGGGTGCGTGTGCGCGGCAAGATCAAGAGGGAACTCCGGCGTGCCCCGATCGTCAGGCCTTGGTCCGAATTCCGTTACCATGCCCGACTCGGACGGCACGCTGAGAACCTGCCGTGGCTCACCAGCGACAGATTCGACGTCTTCGCGGAATTGAGGGATCACGGTATCGCCATCCGGGACGCGACGACGACGATTCCGGCGGCCGTGCTCGAGGTCGCCGATCGCTTCGTCGACCGTTTGCGCGAGACCACGCAGAAGCCGCTGGAAATCACCTTGCCGCCCGATGTGGCGGCCGATCCTGCGCTCTACGAGTGGGGGTTGGCGGACGAGAACCTCGACTTGGCCGAACACTACATCGGCCTCCCCGTGTATTACCTCGGCGTGGCGGTAAGGCGGGAGCAGGTGGGCGTTGATTACATGACCCGGCGATGGCACATGGACGTCGACGACCGCCGGATGTTGAAGATCATCGTTTACCTCGACGATGTCGGCGACGGTGGTGGGCCGTTCGAGTACCTCAACCGTAACGCGAGCGACCACGCCGCTCGCATTCTCAAATATTCGTCCGGCCTCCTGTCCGACGCCGCGATGGCGCGAGTGGTCCCGGCAGAAGACTGGGTTCAGGTCACCGGCCCGCGCTTAACGGCGATATTCGTCGACCCCCGTCGTTTTTTCCACCGCGCCCAACCGCCGACAAAGGCCGACCGATACACGGTGACGTTCACCTATACGAGCACGACGCCCTTCCAGACTTTTCCGGGAAGCAGGCTGGGTCCCGCGGCTCTTGCCGGCCTTTCCCACGAGCTCACACCGCGCCAGCGCCGGGCAGCGATGGCTGAGTGATACTGCCATCCGCCGCTCCACCGCCGGAGTGCAACGTGATCGTGCCCGGCGCGGCGGCGAGCGCGGCGTTGGACGATCTCGACATCGTCAGACCGTTCCGTTCGAGGTTCTCGCGAAGTAGCGTCATTATCATCGGATCGCTTTCGAAACCGACGATGCGGCTTGCGGGTAGCGATGCTTGATGTAGTGCACCGACGACCCGATGTTGGTGCCGCAGATGTTCCCGGTACCCGCGACCAGCCCGCCACCGCCAATGATCATGATCGAGAATTGGTTGCCGCGCAGACTGTCTGGGCTGACAGTGTCTCGGCTGACAGTGTCTGGTTTCACGACATAGTTGGCAGCTGTCTCGCGACATAGTTGACACCTCGTTACGCCGGGGAGGTCGGCCATGTCGAAAGCACAGCTCGTCATCACCGCCGTCGTGCTGGAAGGGCGCAGCAAAAGCGAAGTGGCACGGGACTACGACGTCTCCGGCTACTGGGTGCAGCAACTGGTCAAACGCTACGAGACCGAGGGTGCGACGGCGTTCGAACCCCACTCGCGCCGACCCCACCACAACCCCCGCGCGGTCGCGCCACGCTCGAAGACAAGATCGTCCGGCTGCGCAAGACCCTGGACAAGCAAGGCTACGACGCCGGCGCGACCACCATCGCCGAACACCTCGCCCGCGACTGCGCCGTCGTCAAAGTGCCTGCGGTGTCCACGATCTGGCGGATCCTGTCCCGCCGAGGCTTCGTGGCCCCGCAGCCCCAGAAACGGCCCCGCTCCTGCTGGAAACGCTTCCAAGCCCAACTGCCCAACGAGTTATGGCAGGCCGATGTCACCCATTGGCGGCTAGCCGATCACACCGAGGTGGAGATCCTCGACCTCATCGACGACCACTCACGGGTCGCCGTCGCCAGCCACGCCCGACCCGTCACGACCGGCCCCGATGTCGTCGACACCGTCACCACAGCCTTCGCACACTGGGGCACACCGGCAGGGGTGCTGACCGACAACGGGGCCATCTTCACCGCCAAACAACGCGGCGACGGCCGCACCGCCCTGGAGATAACCCTGGGCGAACTCGGCATCAAACACAGCCGCTCACGGCCCTACCATCCGCAGACCTGCGGCAAGGTCGAGCGCTTCCACCAAACGCTCAAGAAGCACCCGCGGGCCCTCCCCGCAGCAGCCACCGTCGCCGAGCTGCAACAGCAGATCAACGAATTCCTGGCCTACTACAACAGCGTTCGCCCGCACCGAGCCCTCGCACGCAAAACCCCGATCCAGGCGTTTCACGACCGGCCCAAAGCCTTCCCCAGCGGCTACCAGATCCCGCCGCACTACCGCGTCCGCCACGACACCATCGACGCCGCCGGCGTCATCACCATCCGCCACAACAGCCGCCTGCACCACATCGGCCTGAGCAAGCGACGCCGCGGCACCAAAGTCACCGTGCTAATCGACGACCTCGACATCCGCGTCCTGCAGCACGACACCGGAACCCTCATCCGCAAACTGATCCTCGACCCACCCGCGACTACCAACCACGCGGCGTCAAATGCGGAAACTCGCCCGAAAACAGACTCCAGATGTAAATGATCTCTCGGGACATCTGTCAACGATGTCCCGAGACATCACACTGTCGGGTTGACAGGATTTGAACCTGCGACCACTTGTCCGTGTAACACCACTTGACCCCCAGACTCGCGCAATAAGTCCGCGGCTGTACGCTGATGTCCGTTTTTCAGGTCACAGCGTTTCACGTACGTAAGCGGACAACCGCGGATACCCCCGATTTTGGGGCTGGTTGGCGTACATACCCCTACCCCGTACCGCAGTATGGAAGTAGTAGCTTTTTCCCCGTGCGCGTGCAGGAAGCCCTGCGAGCTCGTGCTCTACGTGTACCAGACCGCCGACGGCCGGCCGATCACCCTGGCGATGGTCGAGCGCCGCCTCGAGCAACTGTTGGCGCACCGGCCGGGCAGCTGGTGCGGGCGCTGTGAGCCGGCGGCGAAAGCGCGGGCCGACGATGTCTTTCGGATCGCGGTGGGGTGGCAGCGGTCGGTGGCTGCGACACGGTGAAGCAGATCGGTGCCACTACATAACCCAATGCCAACGCTAAGTCGGCAACCGGACGTACGGCCACGTGAGGTGGTCGTACGTCTTGTCACTCAGCTTGTCGTCGCTTGCGTCATCGAAGGCGGTAGCAAGCGGTGGTGCCGTCGCTCGTATCAGCCGTTCACGTCTCTTTGTGGCGCGGACCGGATCCCGCCGGCACGTCAGCCAAGGGCCGCCAGTCTTTACCCCGTTGGCGATTGCCGCGGCCATGCGGTCGTAGGCCTCCAGGACCAGCCGCTTGGTCCGGTACTCGCCATAGTCGCGCTCGTCGTACTTGCAGACCACCGGGAACAGGTCGAGGACATGCTCCGCCTCCTCCCGGGTTAGCCCGTACACATGAAGGAAGTCGGCATCAAGGTCTGCCCGCAACAGGGCGCGGCGATCGGCATCCCACCGGAATGGCGGACCGTCGTCACCGAGATCTTTTGGCGTAGGGCTTCAAACGCCAAGAGGTGTAGGACAGGTGTAGGACAATTCGAGCACATGAGGGCGTAACCAACTGACAAGGTGTCCACGATCAGATCGCGACCGTCGGCCAGAACGATCTCGTCGGATTCGCTGAGGATCCGCCAAGGCGCTCTGGGTGCCGGGTTCGTCGGGTCGGCCCACGGCGGTGCGGTGCTCGGCACGCGATCCCGCCTCGATCTCGCCTGCCACCGATGCAAGCACGGGCTTCCCACGGTTTCGCCGTGACCTCAAGTGTCGCAGTGGATTTGACTGCCAATCCGGCCCCGGTCCAGCGCGGCGATGTCCGCCGAGAGCGCGACGTGATCGGGCGGGCCGTCATCGAGCGCGATCCCTAAAAGCCGTTGCACCAACGCATCTGCGGCCTGAGCCAATCGTCGTTGCGCTGCGGCTTTGACCTGGGGAGCGCCCGCGCCTTCGCTGCGGCATACGACCGCTCCGTGGGTGGCCCAGCGTTTGCACGGTGTCCCATCGGTTCTGCGTGCCGTGCAGCGCACCGGTTCTGGCCGTCCGGCTCGCGGGCGTGTCGATAGCGCCACTCAGCGTGTCGCCCTCGTCCCGGTAGTGACATGCGGCGCATGCGACGAGAGTCAGATCTTCATGGCCCGCGCGACCTCGGGGACCTCCCCCGCGAGTTCCGGCGGCAGGTGCAGGTACTCCGTCGTCTTCCGCTTCTGGTCGATGTCATGGAAGACCCGGTGCACCTGCTCGTCCGTCAGTCCGGTGGCGGCTGCGATGTCCTCGATCGGGACGGCGTTGTTCTTCCCGAAAAGACACAGATCCATCCGGTCGTACGGCAAGGAGAAGTAGAACTCCTCCTGCGACTGGGGGAGGGAGTATGTGTCTGTCGTCGAAGGCCGCGATCGGATCGCGGCAGGCACCCCGAGGTGCTCCGCGAGCGCATACACCTGCGACTTGTACAGGTGAGCGATCGGTTTGACGTCGGCGGCGCCGTCGCCCAGTTTGACGAAGAAGCCCTGGTCGTATTCGAGTCTGTTCGGTGTGCCCGACACGACGTAGTTGAGCCGATCGGCGTGGTAGTACTCGAGCATCTTGCGCACGCGCTGCTTGAAGTTGGTGGCGGCGACGATCCCGAGGTACGACCCAGGGTTCAACCGGTGTTTCGTCTGGGTTCCGTCGGGAGCCAGCACCACCACCGAGTACAACCGGAAACTGTCGGAGTCGATAACGCTGGGCAGGACGATCTTCGACTTGTAGCCGGGCCCGTATTCCGGGCAGACCATGCGGATTGCGTCATCCCGACGCTGGTAGCATCCGGCAGCGTCCAGGATCGGCGAGATCTCCTCAAGTTTGGAGTCGATGCCCAGGGAGTCGGCGACCTGCTGGCTGAACGTGATGGTGTCCGAAGACGATTCACGCTCAGGCATATGCAGCCCGAACACCCGGTCTTTGCCAAGCGCCGAAACGCACAGCGCGGCCACGACGCTCGAATCGATACCACCGGAAAGTGCGACAACGACCCCTCGCCGTTTCGAACGGACGAGGTAGTCGGACAGGCTCGCCGCGATTCTTTCGGTCTCGAGTTCGAGGTCTATCTCCAGGCTTGCGGGGCCGAAGGGAGTAGCACTGTCAGTCATCGATGCACTCCTCGTCAGTGATCAGGTCGATTGCTACCGACGGCTCGGGCAGCGCCAGGTCCGGTGCACCCCACCCGTTGTGGGCGATGAAGCTTTCATAGATTAGCTGAGTCGAGATGATCGCCAACACCCGCATGTTGTCGGTGTTGCTCATCCTCTCTCCGCCGGATTTCGCGCACTTCGCGAAAAGCCCGGACACCAGCGCCGGCTCGAACACACCGGCCGCCTCGACAGCCTGAGGCGATGTGAGCTCATCGAACCACTCCGGCCTGCCCGGGGCGAAGAAGCTTGCTGCATCCGGAGCCCGGTACGGCTGTTTTGGACGGCGAAGGATCTCATTGGGGACGATATCGGCGAATGCACGCTTGAGCAGATACTTCTCTTCCAGACCGAACAATTTGTCCCTCGCCGGCAACAGGTTGGCGAAGTCGACCACATCCCGATCGAGAAACGGGAAACGCCCTTCGACCGAATTCGCCATGAGCATCCGATCGCCCTGGGACGAAAGGATGTAGCCGGACAGCAATGTGGTCATCTCCAACCACTGCGCGCGGCTCAAGGGATCCCAGTGCTCGCTGTCCTCCGGCATCGCTGCCACGACGTCGTGGGCGTCACTTTGGTCGATCGCGTCTCGCATTGCACCGCTTAGCAGCAATTTGATAGCTGCCGTCGAGTCCCATCGCGGGCGATGCGACAGCGCAGGGTCGTCCGGATCGAGATTCCGGCCAAAAAAGCTCCGAGCGAACGCCGGTGTCTTGCCCGGCGAGCGGGCCATCCAGGGGTAGAGCAGTTCCAGTGCCCGTGAGCGTTTCGTCGATTCCGGGTCGCGCGACCAGAACAGCCGCACGCGAGCCTCGCGAAAGATGTCGTACCCGGCGAGAACCTCGTCGGCGCCCTCTCCGGTCACGACGACCTTATACCCATTCTCGGACACCAGTTTTGACAGCAGGTAGAGCGGCGCCGGCGCCGCTCGAACCACGGGGGTTTCGGTGTGCCGAATCACCTCCGGGAAGATCGCGACGATGTCGGACGTGGTCACGACCACATCCTGGTGCTGGGTGCCGAGCGCCGCGGACATCTGCTTCTGGTAGGTGCCTTCGTCGAACTCTTGGTCAGCGAACCGCAGTGAGAATGTGTGCACGGGCGCATCGGTGTACCGCGCAATGACTGCCGCGGTGATCGAAGAATCGAGACCGCCGGACAGGTAGGCTCCGACCGGAACGTCGCTGCGCAGAAAGCGCAGCCGGGTGGCTTCCACCAGCCGCTCCCGCAGTTCGGTCGTATTCTCCAGCGTGTCCTGTTTCGGCTCGCGCCCCTGCTCGGGGAACGAGATCCGCCAGTAAGGCGCTTTACGGAGGCCTTTTCGGTCGAGGATCGCATAGTGCCCGGGCTCGAGCTGCTCGATGCCGCGGAATACGGTGCGGGGTGCGATTGTCGACCAGTAGCCGAACGTCTGATCGAGACCTGCCGGATCGAAGTTGCGATCGACTGAGGGATCAGCGAAGAGCGCCTTTACTTCCGAAGCGAACAGCAGGCCGCTCGACGTCTGGGTGAAGAACAGGGGCCGCACACCAAAGCGGTCACGCGAGAGCACTAGCCGCTGCTCACGCCGGTCCCACAGCGCCAACGCCCATTGCCCGTTGAACCGGGAGAAGCAGTTCCCGCCCCACTCCTCCCAGGCATGGACGATCACCTCGGTGTCGCTGGCCGTCCGGAAATGGTGACCGAGCCGCCGCAACTCCTCACCCAGTTCGATGTAGTTGAAGATCTCGCCGTTGAAGGTGACCCAGATCGTGCCGTCCTCGTTGCATAGGGGCTGAGCGCCGCCCCCCGTATCGATAATGGCGAGACGGGTATGGCCGAGTGCTGCGTACCTATCCCGGTAGTAACCGTTGCCGTCCGGTCCACGGTGCCCGAGCATGCCCATCATCTTCCTGAGCACATGCAGGTCCGGAGGAGCGCCACCCGTGACGATCCCGCAGATCCCGCACATTAGGTCAGACTCTTGGTCCGGATGATGAGCTCTTCCATTGCCGCCCTGTTCAGCAGTGTGGGATCGATGTCGTTGTCCGACAGGAGGATTCCGAACACGTCCTCGAGGAGGATCGCAGCCTTCACCGCCTCCAACTGGGGGTCCGCGTTGGGATCGCTAAGGCTCTCGAAGTCCTGGAGAACTAGCGCCACATGCTGACGGTAAATGGCCGACACATCCATTAGCGACCGGCGTTTGCCGTCGGGCCGCAGCTTGTGATCGCGATGGCAGTAGCGTACTCGTCGCAGTGGGACAGCGAAACTCGGATATCACCGACGCCGGCGCGCCGTGCGACCTCGAGCGCGGAACCGGACAGCTTGACGGCGGGCGCGCCGTGCCTGTTGTCGACGATCTCGATCGACCGCCATGGCAACGGCTCCTCCCAACGGGAGGGCAGGATCTTCGCCACGGCCTCCTTGGCGGCGAAGCGGGCCGCGAAGTGCCGGCTGGGCACGGCCTTCTTGTTGCAGTATTCGATCTCTGCCGCCGTGAACCACCTTGTGAGGAACACGTCGCCGCGGTCACGGATGAGATTGGCAATCCTGGCGACCGGGACGATGTCGATGCCGGCCCCGCCGCACATCGCGCCCTACTTCCGAGTCGCCTGGGCGATCGCCTGAAGGAAGGCGGTCGCCGCGATCTCCGAACCCTCTTGGTTCAGATGGCCGAGATCCGAGGCGTACCCCTGGTAGAGCGTGAAGTACACCTGGCCGTCGTAACGTCGAGAATCCCTGGTGCCGTTGGGGTTTGTGGACTCGATCGCCGCCAGATCGAAGAGGTGTCTGTTGCCGTACTCGTTGCGGATCAGTGTGTTGTACCGCTCCCGCATGACGTTTTCCGCCTGGCCGAACCGGTCACTACCGCCTAACTTTGCCTTGAGCTTGGCCTTGAACCCCGGCTCCGTCGTCAAGGGAACTGTCGTGTGAATGAAGGTGGCGTTCGGGTAGTCCTTTTCCAATGCGTCCATTGTGTCCCGGTAGCGCGCAAACAGGGCGTCAACATCCGTTCCGCTCGTGATGTCGATGTAGCAAAGCTTCATCAGCACCACGTCGACCTGCTCACCCATTCCACTACGCATCGTTTTGTCGAAGTCCTCGATCTTGAGCAGCGGACGCTCATTCTGGCCGATGAATTGGTGAGCGATGAATCCACCGTCGGGTCCGGGCTGGGTGCTGCCCTGCTCGATCAGAGGTGCGGGGACGTTGTGCTTTGCGTAGACGCCGCGGATGCCGGCCAACACATTTTCCCCCACGGACTGATGTCCGAAGAACACCCGGGTGCGATTCACGGCGGTCAAGTCGTCCGCGGTGATCGTGGGGGCAGCGATCCCCTGAATCGGCATTGATTTGTCCCTCCAGACGTCGTCCAGCACTGCCGCTGCGGCGAGCACGAGCACGACTATAGTGCCCAGCACACCGAACAACGCGATCGGGCTACGAGTCTTCCAGCTAATTCGGCCAGTCATGCTCCGACCCCCTCCAAGATCCACCAGCGATGCCGCGAAGTGCGCTGCTAAGAGGTTACCTGGCCGGTGCCCAGTTTGCGAAGCGCCGTTTTGGCAATCTTTCCGTTCGCGTTCAACGGCATCTCGTCAATGATGGTCACCCTTCGGGGAACCATATGCTTCGGCAGGTGCTTACGGCAGACTGCGAGGACGTCCTCCTCCGACACTTCGCTCCCCGGGCGGGCTGTGACGAACAGGGCGACCGCCTCGCCCGCCTCGACGTCTGATATGCCGACGGCGGCCGCGGCCACCAGGTGCTCCATTCGTAGAGCCGCCGCCTCCACCTCTTGACTCGACACCCGGTAGCCCCACGATTTGATGAAGTCATCGCGACGGTCGACGATGATGATGTCTCCGTCGCTGTCGACGACGGCAAGGTCGCCCGTGCGCAAGCCGTACGGGGTGAATTTTGCCGCCGAGCCCTCAGGATCCGCGTAGTACCCGGGCGAGATGTTCGCGCCGGTCGCGTAGATCTCCCCTTTTTCACCGGGAGCGACGGGCTTCATGTCCTCGCCCAGAACCCGCAACTCAACACCCGGGATCCCATTTCCTATTGATTCCGATTTCTGGGTGAGCTTTTCGGGAGGCAGGTAGGAGAGTCGAGCAGTAGCCTCGGTCTGGCCGTACATGACGAACAGCTCCGCTTGTGGCGCGGCTGCCATCAGTTCTTCGATAAGGACCGGCGGAAGCTTCCCCCCTGCCTGCTGGATGATCCGCAGTGATGGCAGCGCCCTGGCGGCAAAACTGGTGGCACGCAGCAGTAACTGAAACGAGGAGGGCACGCCTGCGAAGACGGTGCAACCCTCCTCCTCGAGCAGGTCGATGGTCGTTTCCGGGTAGACGAACGAATTGCACAGCACGACGCGCGCCCCGAGCCGTAGGTGGGTGTGCAGTAGGGAAGCTCCGTAGCAGTAGAAGAACGGGAGGATGACCAGCGCCCGGTCGGTGCGCCGCAGGCGCAGGTAGGAGATGATGGACTCGGTGTTCGCCTGGATATTGCCATGGGTCACCCGGACGGCTTTCGGCACGTCGGTCGAGCCGGATGTGAACATCAGGACTGCATCCGCGCCTGGATCGGTCGGCGAAGCGGCCGGCCAGTATGGTTTCCGGCTCGACGTCAGCGTGTCATCAGTGATCACCGCGATGCCCTCGCCGAACGCGGGCGAGAATCTGCGCAGACACCGGCGATCGACGAAGACTGCGGCACAGCCGACCAGGTCGGCGTTGCGGCGTACATCCTCGGGCATGACCTGGTCCGAGAACGGGACGGCGATGTGGTTCAGCTTCATGGTGGCCAGATAGGCGGCCACCCAGAAGAGCGAGTTCGTCCCAAGGACGCCGACCCGGGAACCGGCCGGCAGCCTCAGTGTCGACAACTCCCCGGCGAGCTTTCCTGCAGCCGAACGGAGGTCGCCGTAGGAGCAGTACTGCCCGGCATCCACCAGGGCGACATCACCGGGCGCACTGCGGTCCAACAAATAATCGCTTGTGTTCAAGCGATTCTCCAGTGCCAATTCATCTCCAAGGCAGATAAGCCGCCAGGACATCGGCAGTCGGACCCTGCTGAGTTATCCGCGGCGGGAGCTTAATCATGATCTCTACCGCGATAAAGGGTCGGATATCGACACGTCCGGCAACCTGCCGCGCGTCACGCGGGGCGTAAGACCTGGGGCCGAAACCTGCTGAGCGGCACCACCGGCGTCCGCCAACGGGACCTGAAACTCGCTGATCCGTTCGGCCAGGTCCTCGATGTCCTTTTCCCACCACTTCTCGGCGAGGAGGCGTGCGATGACCTCTGGCGAGAAGCGGTATTTGACGACCCTGCCGGGGTTGCCCAGCAGGACGGCGTAGGGCGGTACGTCACGGTTGACCACCGAGCCCGCACCGATGACAGCTCCGTCACCGATGCGGTTGACCTCGGGCAGGATGACCGCGTTCGCACCGATCCACACGTCGTTGCCGATCTCCAGCGGGTTGTGATCGACGAGCCAGCGGTCGCACATGCCGAGCACCGGATTGAAGAACAGCCCGCCGGTGCCCTTGAACTCCAGCGGATGGTTGTGGTTGATGACCCGAGCCCCAAGCGCGATCGAGCTGTACCTGCCGATCTTCGTGTGGGAGTCGACCATCCACGGCACGAAGCAGCCGCCGTGGGTGTACATGCCCACGTCCACACCCCAGTACGTGGAGAAGATCTTCCTGAGCGTCGGTGAGCGCAACTCATCACCTTCGAGCCGTCGCAACAGCCACAGCACGAACCCCCGCAGGCGACCCACGGCATACAACCTCACGAGCAGACGCGTCAATATCCTGGCCTCCGGGTTTCGGTCTTCTTTATTCGAAGAAGGCGCGCGGGCCGAGCCGCGGTCAGGGAGAACCGCGTCTCAGTAGTGGTAGCAGAGACGAAGTATAGATACCAAAGCAAGCGCGCAGCAAATCAGGGCTTGCTCGCACAGCGCGCGAGGGGTAACGCACAGCAAACTGTAAGATGTGCGCTCGCTGTGCAACACGGTCATGGTCAGGCTCCTGAGCGAGGGCGGATCATCGCCTAGCGACTCGGCTTACGAGCCGCCTTTTTGCTCATTACGAACCGGGTGAGATTGGAGATGGTGTCAAGATTCTGAGGCACCGTCTCGGTCTCAGACACCTCGATCCCGAACTGCGACTCGAGGAATTCGATCAGTTCCAAAATCCCGGTGGAGTCGACGACTCCCGCTTCGACCAGTGAATCATCGTCCGCCGGCATTCTCGCGACATCCCCGAAGAGGTAGTTGGCAACGATAAAATCGTGCAATTCTGCCCGAACCTGCACGTCCACGTCTTCTCCAGTTTCGCCGCCCATCAATTACGAATTTGTTGAAGTGGAAGCTTAGCCTCGATCCACCGACGAACTGATGCTTGTTGAGTGTCGGAATGTGGAAAGTGCCGTCTGATGTCATGAAGGAGCGGGGCCTCCGCTCCTCGTGTCCGTCCCGAGCGCGCATGCTCGGGGTGTTCACGTTGTTCCACGACGAAGGAGGCCCCTGTGAGCGAATTCTACGAGGGTCGGCAGTTTGTCGGTATGGATCTGCATCGGCGCCGTTCGGTGCTGGTGCGGATGACCGAGACTGGCGAGCATCTGGAGACGGTGCGGATTCTCAACGACTGTGACGTGATGGCTGAGGTGATGTCGCGCGCCGGCGAGTCGCCGGAGGTGGTGCCGGAGGACCGAGGGCAGTACAGGGCCGTCGATGCGTCGCCGGGCACGGTGCGTCGCGCACCTGGCGCATCCGTTCGGGGTCAGGCGTTCTCGTACCGGCGGGTCAAAAATGATCAACGCGACGCCGCCGATCTGGCGGAACTGTTGCGGATGGGGCGCCTGCCGCACGCCTGGATCGCGCCACCGAAGACCCGGGAGCTGCGAGAGCTGGTGCGACACCGGCCAAATTGGTCGCGATGCGATCCCGATGTAAGGCCGAGGTCGAGACGTTGGCCAAGGGCGGGGTCTGGGTGCGCGATGACCGGCTGTTCGGTGTCGAGGGCAACCTGCTGCTGGACAGGGTCAGGATGCCCGCACCGTACAAGGCGCGGATCGCGTCGCTGCGCCGGTTCGTCGAAGCGTTCGACGCGGAGATCGACCTGTTCACCGGGCTGGCGCAGCGTCGGCTGACCCGTGATGCCGGCTACACCGCGATCCAGCAGATCCCCGGGATCGGGCCGGTGCTGGCGGCGGTGTTCGTCGCCGAGATCGGTGATGTGCATCGTTTCGACGGCCCGGCCAAGTTGACGTGTTGGGCAGGGCTGACTCCGCGACATCACGAGTCCGACACCACCGTTCACCGCGGGCACATCACCAAGCAGGGCTCGCGTCTGGTGCGGTGGGCGGCGATCGAATCGGTGAAAATCCTGCCGGCGACCAGTCGCATCGGCGCGATCCGAGAACAGGTGGCTCATCGCCGCGGCAATCGCAATATCGGTGCGGTGGCTGCGGCCCGACGACAGCGTCGAGCTGGTCTTCTACGGGCTGCGCGATCACATGTCCGGGCTCTGCACCGCTCACCCCGCGCGGCGTGAGCGCACCCAGTTCACGGTCGGCGCGGGTCGTCCAGCTCATGACCCCGATCCCGGCGTGGCCGTTCCTCGATTGCCGCCGCCCGACCGGCCCCTGCGAACATTCAAGCAACGCGCGCAGAAGGAATGACCCAGCAGCCCTCCGCCTGCCCCCACGCCGGGAAACCGGCCTTGAAGACGACACCGACCCCCTGTACCGCAAGCCGAAAGCAGCACAAGCCTTTTCGATTCTCCTGCTGCCTTTTCGATTCTCCTGCCCTGAACAGCGTGCGCCGAACGGCGTCGCCGTCAAGGCCCTGCGGCCGCTTACGCGGTCGGGCTCCGCCCGAGCCTTGACCCCCGACGCCTATTTCGACGCGCCAGCCAGGATCAGGAAGCTTCGCAAACAAGTGAAAAAACAACCAGCCGTGGTCTTGACCGTCCGAGGCCCTGGCGCTGGGCGTCACATGGTCCGACGACCGGCTGATCGCGGTGCACGAGGACGGCACGCCGGTCCGGCACGAGTGGTTCTCCGACGAGTTCCAGCGTTTGCGGGGAGCGGGCCGGGCTGCGCCGCATCCACTTCAAGGGTCTACGGAACACCAGCCTCAGCCTCATGCTCGCGTCCGGTATCCCGGTGCACGTTGCGGCGGCGTGGAGGGCCATGACCCCGCGGTCTCGCGAGCATCTACAGCGACGCGCAGCCCGAGGACTTGCGCGCCGCTGGCGCGGCGCTGTTCGGCTGACCCCGTGGCCCACTGGTGACACCCACTCCCGGCCGTTGGGGCACTCTTGGCCCACTGGGGGTGATCGGCGACCGGTCCGAGAAACATAGAACCCGCTCCGATGCAGCTCAGAGGGGTTTTTTGTGTGTCGGGCTGACAGTTGCCGCGCAGACCGAGTTGACCCTGCGAACCCTGCAGCAACAAGCCCAGGTGCCCGACAACAAGATGGTGGCGCCTTCGTCGTGTCACCGCCGAGCGCCGAGCGGCGGGGATGCCAAGTCGCACGCGTTCGACAATAGCGATCTTCGCTACCGGCGCCGGGCTGTCTATCCTGCTGACGTGGTGGTCGATGTGCTGCTGACTCGCCGCAAGTCACGCCCGCAACGACTACAGGCGCAGTCCGAGGCCGCCGCGTCGCCGGACGCAGCTCACCCGCCGAACGAAGTTCAGCCGCCGATCGAGGCCGCTCCCATCGCCGAGGGCGTTATAGAAGCCACATGACGACTGCGCCGTTCGCCACGAGATCTGCCTCGACTGATTGCCCGCGCCCCCTCGAGAATCGGCCGACGCCTCGCCGAGCACGTCGACTGGTGGATGCGCTGCGTTGGCGACGCGGACCTTGGACGCTGTACGACCGGCCGAAACCCTCACCCTCAGCGCCGACCGGATTGGCCCCGGCCTCTTCATCCAGCACGGCCTCGCTACCATCGTCACCGCGAAATCCATTGGCAGCCATTGCTGGATCAATCAACAGGTCACCATCGGGCACGACGCCACCGGCAGGCCCACGCTGGGCGATCGCGTCCGGGTCGGAGCCGGCGCGGTGGTGATCGATCGGCCCGATCACCTTGCACGACGGGGCGACGGTCGAGGCGAACGCGACGGTGATCCACGACGTCGGACCCGGCGAAACCGTGGTGGCACCATTGGCCACGCCGCTCAATCGGCGGCACCGGGACGGCGATGCACCAACCTAGGCACCCAAAGCAGGTCGGGAATAACCTGCGCGGCGAAGATCGCCAGCGCCGCCGCATACACGACACCCACCGCGCCGAAACGTGCTGCCGCCACGCATCCGAAACCGATGCTGAGCGCGGCCATCGCCAGCGTCCAGAGTGCTTGCCAGCGGGCCTCATTCGGCCGGGTCAGTAGGACATTGGCCGGTAGGTGTATGGCCTGCCCAACCAGCAAGACGCCGAAAGCCAATGCAAGCCAAGCGGATACGTCGATTTGCCCACCTGAAAGCACCGTCGCTGCCCACGGGCCGAGGGCAAACAGGCCCAGCGTCGCAATCGCCGCAATCCCGGCGAACGCCGCGATGAGTCGCCACCACATCCGGACCGTCTCTTCGGTCGCCGCCCGCCGCTTCACGAAGACCGGCCAATAGGCCAAGCCGGCGGTGGACAACACCTGCCAACACACGGCGTAGATCTGGGCCATCAGGGCGTACTGGGAAAGCTGCGCGGGCGTAGACAGGTGCGCGAGCAGAACCCGCCCGGTCTGTAAACCGACCGCCAGCCCGACCCCCACGAGGAACAGCCACAAGCTTCCGGCAAGCAGCCCGGGCCCAGTGTGGGACGCAGATACGCGGGCAAAGGCGGACCAGCCAAGGCCGGAGAGGCGCAGCCCGAGCACCGTGCCCAGCGGCCAGGCCAATGAGCAAGCCGGCCAAAGACGACACTGCGTACCAAATCCCGCTGACGTCGCCCAGATAGAGCAGCAGCGTCAGCCCGAGCGCGAACGCCGGGCAACTCATCAATACCAGGGTGGCGAGCGGATTGCGGTCGATGCCGATGAGAATGCGGACCCCCAGGCCGGCGGGGATGGTGAGCGCGAAGATACACGCCGCAACGGTGATCGCCCATCGGTCGTCGGGCCCGCTGGAGAAGCCGACAACGGCGGCCCAGCCATCGAGCGCCATCACGCACAGCGCGACCACGATGAGCACGCCGGCCACGGCGAACAGCACGCGGTAGGCGCGACGAATGACGTCGGCGGCTTTCGGATCGCGGCTCGGTCCGCTCAATTGCGCGCTTGCACTGAGCACTGTCGCCCCGATGCCGAGGTCAGCGAAGGGGAATAACAGCGCGATCGTCGCGACCAGGGACACCAGCCCGAAGACGGCCTCGCCGGTTTCGCGCACGATGATCGCGGTGTTCGCGAGCCCCAGAGCGGCGACTACGGGCGTGCCGAGAATCCGGTAGATGGGACCGTAGAGCAGCGCGCGACGCTCCTCGGGTGCAAGTCGATCCTGATCCACTGTCATCGCCGAACTGCCGAACCCGCCAAACGGAGCGACGATCCTCGCCGCACTCAGGACCGCATACGCCAGAGCGAAGGGGCCCGGACGGCCGTGCCGTACCGCCGATCCCATCGAACGTCGCACTCCGCGCAACGATCGCGCGGACACGGCCGCGCTGACCGGACTGGTGCACAGATAGTCGCCGAGCACGCGTGGCGACTCCGTGGCCAGATATTGCAGTCCCCAGTCGATGTAGTCGTCGGTGCGGTCGGATGTGTCGCGGGAGACGGATGCGTCCTGGACGTTGTAGGTGGACAGCACATCGGGCAGCTGAACCACCCGCAGGTCCGGGATCGTTCGCTGGACCCGGATCAGCCAGCTCGGCTCGTCGTGCGCCGCGTCCGCATGGGCGTCCCAGCGGACCTCGCGGGCGAGATCGGCCGGAAAGCACAACGTGGAGGTCTGCAGCGCGGCGCCGCCGAATCTGAGGTCGGTGAAGCGAAACAGGTACTCCGTGATCGATTCTCCCGGTTGGATGAGCCGCCGCGGCCAAGTCCGCCGCCGGGTACCCGGACCCAGCACTGACATCCGTGACGACGCGATCCAATGCGCACCGGCCATGGAATCGACGGCGTCAAGCTGCCGCGCCAGCTTGGTGGTGTGCCACTCGTCGTCGTCGTCGAGCAGCGCGATCACCGAGCCGCCGCGCCGCGTCGATTCCCAGCTGCCTACATCGGGCAGGACCGCATGCCAACACCGGTGCGGAGCAACATGATTCGATCATCTGGCGGTAGGGATACGGGTCGCATCCGTATCGGCGACGACGATGATCTCGGCGACCGGTCGGTCTGGTCGAGCACCGACTGCACGGCACGGCCGCAGCGACGGCCGCCCGATCGTGGGGATCACCGCACTGACCGTCGGGGTCATGGCCCGGTGTCGGTTGTCCGCGGAAATGTACGGCACAGAACAACAGCGCGATGCA
The DNA here is from genome assembly GCA_963800125.1 of uncultured Actinomycetota bacterium. Classification (GTDB taxonomy): domain Bacteria; phylum Actinomycetota; class Actinomycetes; order Mycobacteriales; family Mycobacteriaceae; genus Mycobacterium. Next base: position 131,727 of record CAWDAC010000022.1, read on the forward strand.
GGCGTACTCGGCGATCGTGTTGTACGTCCACGGCGCATAGAGGAGATCCCAGATCCCTTGCAGGGCAACAGTTACGGCGAGTGGAGCCCACAGTCCGAACCGCGGGTGGTTCCAGACGATGCCGAGGCAGGCAACCAACAGCCAGGCCGGCAGGAGTACAGCCAGCACGCCGCCTTCGGCCCAGGAACCCAACAGGATCGAGTGCATCGCGGAGTAATCGAAGACGGGCAACCGCCAATAGAGCGTCGAACGGGAACGTCGGGGCGAATCCCATCCGAACCGCGAGATGCTCGGCCTGGGTATAAAACTCCGGCGTCAGATTCTTGGCGCTGCCCCAGCCGAGCAACGGGCGTTCCAGGATCGCGGTAATGGTCATCGGCGGTTCGGTCCGGCCGGCCAGCAGCATCGGCAGGTTGGTCGCCTCCTGCTCGATGATCTTGCGCTGCAGCGCAGGCCCGAACAGTCCGGCCCGCGCGGCGATCGGCATCACGTACGCGAATACCAGCCCGAACCCGATGATCCCGGCGAACTGCCACCCACGCCGGATCCGGGAACCCAGGAAGCGGTGGGCGAACAAGGTCGCCGAGGCGAGCAGACACACAAGGGCATGCGAGCGGAAGTTGAGGCCGAGACTGGCCAGCCCGAGCAGTGCCAGCACCACCGGTTGCACAAGCGGAGGCACCCGCGCCTTCGTCAGCCCGAACAGGATGAGGATCGTCACCGACTGGGCGATGCCGTACTTCCAGAGGTCGAGGAAACTGCCGGTGTGGGTGAGCTCGATTCCCTCGGTCAGAAAGAAGACGAGCGTACCGGCTGCGATTCCGGCGAGAACCGTCGCTATCAGATCCACCCTGCGGCCGGTCAGCACGGTCAGGCCGATGAGATAGAGCGCGAAGGCGGCCGGCGCGATTGCGTTCGGCCACAACACACTGACGCCGTTCACCAGGCAGGATGCCAGGAAAGAGATCCAGCCCAGAGCCGCCAGCACCAGCGGCACCAGGTCGACTCCCCGGTGCGTCATGAGCAGGAACCCCGGCACGAGCAGCAGGCACACCACCGACAGCACGGTGACCGTGAAGTTCGCGAGCTGAAGCGACGACGTCGCGCCTATCGCGAACACGGCCACCTGCCCGAGGAAGATCCTGTGTGCGCGCTGTGTTTCCGCCAGGGTGCGGACGGGCGCGAACCCGGCATCTGTCACGAAGTCACCCCTCAAGTTGCCCATGGCCGCAAACTCAAACGATAGCTGTTTGCGCTCGATTCGATGCGGAGCCGGGCGCATTCTCGCTAACGTTGGCCAGATCCGCTCGGTCTCAGCTGGAGGTGTGCGTGTCGGGTGCGAGATCGAACCGGTCGTTGGCGGCGCGGCGCGGTCACCCTTACGACAAGGGCCGCGGGTTCGCTGCGCAGGCGCTGTGGGTCGCGATGTCCACGCTGATCTTCACCCAGGTGTGGTGCCCGAATCGGCTGCGGTGCGCGATCCTGCGTTGGTTCGGCGCAGAGATCGGCACGGGAGTGCTGATCAGGCATCGTGTGACCGTCCAGTGGCCATGGAAGCTTTCGATCGGCGACAATTCGTGGATCGGGACCGGCGCAGAGTTGTACAACATCGACAACATCGTTATCGGATCCGACGTCGCCATTTCTCAGCGCGTCTACCTCTGCACCGGAAGCCACGATCGCCGGTCACCGACCTTCGAGTTCGACAACGGCCCGATCGTGATCGAAAACGGCGCGTGGTTGTGTGCCCGAAGCACCGTGCTGCGCGGCGTCACCATCGGCGCGAACTCTGTCGTCGGCGCAACCTCGTTGGTTACCAGCGACGTTCCGCCGGACTCGATCGTTCGGCCTCCTCGAGCAACCATCGCCGAAGGCTGATGCGCATCCTCCAGGTCGTGACACTCCTCAGTCCCGACGGGGCCTATGGGGGCCCCGCACGCGTGGCGCTGAATCAAAGCGCGGAACTGATCGGCCGGGGCCACGATGTGACGGTCGCGGCCGCCACCCGGGGTTATCGGGTCCCGCCCACCGAGTTGGACGGGGTGCCGGTCCGGTTGTTCACCGCTCGAACATTGGTTCCGGGAACCCGTCTCGCCGGCATGGGCGCACCCGCACTTGTCAGGTGGTTCCACCGCATCGGGCCGAGTTTTGACGTCGTGCACATTCATCTCGCCCGCGAACTCGTCGTGCTGCCGGTGGCGCTGGCCGCACGACGACGGGGCATCCCCTACGTGCTGCAGACCCATGGCATGGTGGTGCCGTCACGCCATCCTCTTGCCCCACCGTTGGACGCGGTCTGGACCAGGAAGATACTCCGCGACGCGGGGGCGGTGTTCTATCTGACCCCGCAGGAGCGCGAACAAATCGGCGCCGTCGCGGGCCCACACTTGCGGTTCGCGCAGCTCGGCAACGGTGTCCCGGACTACCCACCGGCTGTGGAATCTCCTGGACCGCCGGAGGTGCTCTTCGTCGCCCGCATGCATCCCCGCAAACGCCCGATCGCCTTCGTCGGAGATGGCGAAGGCACTACTCGACGCGGGCGTCGATGCCCGATTCACGCTGGTAGGGCCCGACGAGGGGGAAGGTCCGGCGTTGCGGGGGGCACTGAAGGACGATGCCGCGGATTTCCTGGGAAGGTGCGCTTGCGCCCGCCGAGATTCCCCGGCGGATGGCGGCAGCCAGCGTTTACGTGCTGCCTTCCGTCCGCGAGCCGTATCCTATGTCCGTGCTCGAAGCGATGTCGGTAGGTTTGCCAGTGGTCGTCACCGACGACTGTGGACTCGCCCCGCTGGTGGAACGCACGCACAGCGGAATTGTCACCGATCCGACGGTTCCGGCCCTGGCAGCCGCGGTCGAATCGATGCTGTCGGATCCATCTCTTGCGCGGGCCATGGGCGAGCGGGGCAGGCAGCCGTGCGCACCGAACTCGGCATGCATGCCGTCGGTGATCGGCTCGAGAACGTCTACACCGAGCTGGTCGGGGGCAACCGGTGATCGGCTCGCGGCGAACGCTTCTGGTGGCCCTGATCGCGGCAGTGATCGGTGCCGTCGTCACGGCGTCGGCAATCGCGGTGGTCGATGCGGGACGAGGAGAACCCCTCGCAGCCGCTGCGCATTGCCGTCGTCGGTGACGACTACGCCGCCGGGGTCGCAGAACCGGGTGGTGTGGCCGACACTCATGGCGCAACGCAACGGATGGTCGGTGGACAATTTCGCGCTGCCCGACGCGGGTTTCGTCGCCGACGGCAAGGGCGGACATGCCTTCACCTACCAGGTGGATCGCGCGCAGGCGGCAAACCCTCGGATCATCTTGATCGTCGGAGGCATCGCCGACACCGGGCTCGCCGACGCTGGCCCGATCAGCGTCGGCGCCGTCGACGCGATCAACAAGATCGTCCTCGGCGGCCAGCAGGCACTGGTCGTCGGGCCGACGTGGTACGAGACGCCGGTGCCGGAATCGGTCGTCCGCGTGAGCGATGCCGTCCGGAAGGAGGCCGAGAACGCCGGTGTCCCGTACCTCGACGCCGTCGATCCCCCGTTGCTCACCAGGATCAGATGCGTCCCGACCTGAGCGGGCCGAACGACGACGGGCAATCCGTCACTCGCCGACAAGATCGGCGCGTGGATCCGCGCAGAGGTCGCACGATGACGAGAATGCGCTGGTATGACATCGCGGCGATCGTACTCGCCATCGCCGTGATCGCAGGGTTTGCAACGGTTTTCGGCTTGTCCGAAGGCAGTGCAAACGAACAGGTGCCATCGGACGTACACGCCGATCGAAGTCCGGTCGCTGCCGACGAACGGCCGTCCGCCTTGTTCATCGGCGATTCGTACACCGAAGGAGCCGGAACTCGCGAGATGTCTTATGCCTGCATGGCGGCTGTCGCGGATGGGTTGGTTCTGCGACCTGGCGGCGAGGGGGGGAACGGGCTACATCAGCGGTGGGCCTGCGAACAGAACCACCGACGAGTACCTCGGGGTCTCAACGTCGTTTCAGCGAACGTATCCCCCACCTCGCGGCCAAGTACGATCCCGACACCGTGGTCCTCGATGGCGGACGCAATGACCACTTTCCGCCCCGCGAGGACGTCTTCAAGGCGATGAGGCAAACCATCGCGGACGCCCGCCGAGCCTGGCCCGACGCGCAGATCGTCTTCGTCAGGCCCCGATACCTCGCCGAGCCGGGCGACGACCTGGGATTCGACGACGAATTCATGGCGCGCCTCGAATCCGACCCCGCCGCTGCAGGGGTGCTGTTTATCGATCCCATCGCCTCGTTCATCGGCACCGACACGTCCGCACTGCTGGCCGCGGACGGCGTTCATCCGAACCCTCGTGGCGTACCGCGAAGCTCAGCTCCGCATTGGTCGATTCGCTGACCCAACACGGCATGGCTGCCGCATCATGAACCCCGCCCTGCTCGAATACGGCCGCGCCCTGCGCCGGCGGTGGCGATGGATCGTGTGGGGCCTCCTGCTCACGTTGGGCGCGACGGCGCTGTTCCTGCTCGTCGAACCCCCGCGTTACCGGTCGGAGGCCACCGTCTTCGTCCGGACGCCGGGAGATGTCAGCCGAGTCCTCGACGGTGGCGACTCGTATGCGCAGGGACGCGCGAGAACCTACTCGGCGTTGGCGCGCAGTACCGACCTCGCAGCCCGTGTCGTCGAGAATGCCGGGCTCGACGTGACGCCCGAGGTGCTGTCCGAGCGGATCGATGCATCGCCGCGGCAAGGCACGGCACTCATCGACGTCTCGGTCGACGCTGCGTCGGCCGCCGAATCGCGCCGGACCGCGACGGTATTCCTCGCCGAATACGCGGCGACGGTGCGCACACTGGAATCCGTTCCGGGTTCGCTGGTCCCAAGGGCCGAACTCGTCGTCGTCGATCCGCCCGGGCCGCCGAAACGCGTCGTCGCCTGGGGCGCGCCCGTCTCGCTCGTTCTCCTCGGCGCGACGCTGGTCGGCCTGTTACTGGGTGCCACGGCCGCGGTGGTCCGTTCGATCTTCGACAATTCGGTGCGCGATCCCCGCGACGCCGCCCGAATTCTCGGGGCGTCCGCTGCTCGGCTCGATCGGCGGCGAACCGAGCGGACGCGAACGGTCGATAATCACCGCATTCGCCACCGCCTGCTGAGGATGATGGGTGATCCCCCGGGCGGGGTGATCACGGTGACCGAGCCCGAGCACAGTTCGGCAACCGCCACGGCCGCCGTCTTCCTCGCCTCCGTGCTTGCCGAGCGGGACCCATCGGTGGTGTTGGTCGATCTCGACCTGGGCTCCGCAGAATTGACGCAGCGCCTGTCGGATCGGGAGCTGCCCGGGGTCACCGACGTGCTCACCGGACACTGCACAGTGGCGCGAAGCGACGCTGGACTGTGCGCACGGCCGGTTTCTGGGTGCCGGCCGTGCTACCGACTCCATTGCGGAGCTGATCGACTCGACCGCGCTGCGGACGATGATCGCCGAGCTTCGCCAGCACTACACCTGGGTGGTTCTCGCCTGCCCTGCAGTGACAGACGCGGCGGCAATCGCGGACGCGTCAGACATGATTGTGCTGGCGGTCCGCAAAGGTGCCACAACGGACGAGCAGCTGAGGCAGACGTCGACATTGCTCCCCGATGCCGCCACCTGCGCGGTGCTCTTCGACCGCGGCGATCACCCCGAACCCATCACAGAACCCGAGTCCGACATGCAAACGAAGGCGCCACATTGACGATGAAAACATTCCTCGCCTCGGTCAGGCGGTACTGGAAGACGTTTGCTGTCGTTGCCGGGGTGGTATTTGCTCTCGGTTTGGCATCGATCCTTCTGGCACCCGCCAAATTCGTCTCGACCACACAGCTCATGGTGTCGATCGACGGATCGACAACCGCCGCTGCGTACGAGAACGACGATGTCGTCGCGGGGCGCATCAACTCCTACATCGCACTGTTGACCAGTGACGTGGTGAACCAACGCGTGATCGACCGGCTGGGATTGTCACTCACCGCCCCCGAGCTCGCCGCGAAAGTCAGTGCCACGAATGTGCCGCCGAAGACGGCCGTCATCGACGTCGCGGTCACCGACGAATCACCGGCACAAGCGCGGCTGCTGGCTAACACGCTCGCCACCGAGTTCATCAACTATGCCGAGGCGCTGGAGACGCCCACCGGGGAGGACGGCCAGAAGGTGCACACCAGGGTCGTCACCGCCGCGAGCGAACCGCGCGAGCAACGTGCCGAACGTATCCTCCTCGGAGCGCTCGCGGCAGTCACCGCCCTGGTGCTGGGAGCCGTCGCGGTATGGATCCGATCACGGACTGATCCTGTCGTCCGAACTGCCGACCAGCGGCCGCTGCTGCCGGCGTGCCGGTGATCGGATGCGTGAGTTCGGCACCTGCGGCGGCCGATCTCGAGGGATATCGCCGCCTGCGGACCCGACTGCGATCGATGGCCAGCCGGACCGGTAAGGCCGATGATCGGGGCCGCGTCTGGGTGTTCACCTCGGCCGTCGGCGAAGTCGACACGGCGGTGGTCGCATCGAACCTTGGACGTGCCATGGAGTTGGCCGGCGGCCGGTCGATCGTGCTGGATGCCGCCATCCCGGAAGCAGAGGTCGCCAGCGATGAGACCCAGCCGGCAGCCGACCACAACCGCGAGGCAGACAACGAGACCGAGAGCACGACGGACGAAAGACGCTTCGACGGAGCGGTCGATACGGCGCGGCGCGGGCGGGATTCCCGACACGCTGTCCGTGAGCATGGGCGCGACCCGGATCTGGCGGCCACAAAGGCCGCGGCAGGACTCTTCGATCAGTTACGGAATGAATACGCGCACGTGATCGTCGCCGCACCACCCGTGCTGAAGACGATTACCGCATCGGTCGTGAGCGAGTCCGCCGACGGTGTCCTGCTCGTACTCGCGGTGGGTACCACGAGAGCGACGTGATCTCGGCCATGCTGCGGACAAACTTCGGGCGACGGGTGCGCCGCTGACCGGTGCGGTCCTGTCTGAGACGAAGTCCGCACCTGATATCGTTGCAGCGACAACGACGGCAAACGATCCGGAACGGTCATTAAGGCGCACGACCGATCTCGGGCCGGTAAGGTTAAAGCAGCTGGACGCCGGTGGATAGCGCCGGTGAAGTCAGGTATCGTGAGGACGGCCAGCAAATTCCGCTGATAATTTGG
>CAWDAC010000023.1:0-127629 GCA_963800125.1 uncultured Actinomycetota bacterium
GTTTGCCGTCATGAAGTAGCCGCTGCCCGCACCACGAAATGCGGTGACCCCGGCGAAGTCGAACATCTGAAGGCTGCTCCACTCGCTGGACATCATTCCGACGAAGACCCCGGTTGGCGTGCCGGCCAGCGATCGGGGATCGATTCCGGCATCTTCCAGTGCGCGCCATGACGCCTGTAGCAGCAGTCGCTGCTGCGGGTCGAGCGCCGCCGCCTCGATCGGCGCGATGCCGAAAAAGTCATTGTCGAATGCGTCGACGTTGTCGATGAAATGGGCGCGTCGGGTGTTCATCGATCCGGCGACACCGTCGGGATGGTAGTAGGCGTCGATATCCCAACGCTGCAACGGCACTTCGGTGTCGGTGACGACGCCGTTCATCAGCAGTCGCCAAAACGCGTCCTTGTCGGGCGCGCCCGGGAAGCGGCAGTCGATGCCGACCACGGCGATCGGCGTCACGGCGCCGCTCGCTCGGCGACCAGATGAGCCGCGATGGCATCGATGGTCGGGTAATCCCACACGATGGTGGTTTCGACGGCGAATCCCTTCTCGCACTGCAGGTCCGCGCACAGCCTCATCCCTAAGACGGAGTCGATCCCACAATCGGCCAATGGGGTGTCGATGCCGATCGTGTCCGGCGGAACGTTGAGGTATCCGGCCACCTTTATGGTCAGCCAGTCGGCAATTTCCTGATACTCCGAAGCGTCAGCGGTCATCGGAGTCTCCCATCCGGCCCGCTGTCACCGGTTCACCGCCTGCCGGGCCAGTCATGGCAGCAGGGATTCGCGAAAGGCCTGCCGCTCTTCCCGCATCGGCGGTTGGGAAGCTGCGGTTCGCCAGCACGTGGCCCAGCTTGAGGTTCGGGGTCCGCAGCATCGATCCAAGGCCTTCGGCCTGCTGCACCTGACCGATGCCAGATCCGGCAGCACTTCGGACAGCAGCATGCTGGTGGTCAGCGCGGACGACGAGAACCTGACAGCGACGGGTCTGCGGCTGCGCCATCACGCGATCGCCGCCTCGTAGACCGCTGCCCCGCCGGACGAGATCCGGCGACGCACGAAAGCACGCACGCCCCTGTCGAACCGCGCGCCGCCGGCGAGTGCCGCGCATCCGATCAGCGGCAGACCGACCGCGATGCCGATTCCCAAGCCGAGCACGAACATTGCCAAGCTCGCGGCCTGCGCCACCGCGCCGAATCGCCGCGCCGACCTGACCGTCGCGCCCCACCTGCGAAACACCTTCCCGGCAAGGAGATCCGCCGCCGCCAGGGTGGGCACGATGGGGGCCGCGTCTTGCGAACACTGCCCCGACTCGGCGATGCGTTGCCCCACACCGGCGACCCGGGCGAGTTCCGCGGCGCCGACCCCGGGCCGCCCGAACCACAGGAAGGGTTCGCGGCTGCCGGTCAGCAGCCAGCGCAGGGTGGTCACGAGCGACGTCGACTGCGGCCGTGTGTCGGTCGCGGCGACCACCTCGACGCATCGAGCACCCGCCGATCGCAACAGCCCGGACACCTCGATCGCCGCCGAGTACCACATGTTGCGGCACGCGATCAGCGAGACGACTCTCCGATTCCGGAAGGCCTCGGGGTGCGCTTTCAGCAGCGACCGGATGGGAAGCGAGGGCGCCAGGTACCACACCTGGTAGGCCAGGATCGCCAATTCCTCTGGCTCCGTTTCGAAGCCGCCCGCCGGCTCGACGAGCTCCACGAGCGCCTCCGGATCCACCGCCGCGGGGAACACCCCAAAGAATCGCCGAATCGGCCACGGAAACGGAAACGCGACGCGCGGTTGGACGTCCACCCAGCGGATGTCCCACCCGCGGGCGACCATCGGAGCGGTCAATGCATCGGCGACCTCGCGCAGCTGTCCGGTCTGCGAATAGAGGTACACGACCGCGCGAGGGGGATGCTGCTCGGTCGCCGACGGACCTCGGAAACCGGGGTCATCGCTGGGTTTCCGACGCCGCAGCCGGCGACACGGCGGTGAGATGCATGAACGAGACCACGAACCGGCCGGATTCCGGCACCATGCACAACAGCGTGTCACCGTCCTTGATCAGGCCCTCCGTCATCATCTCGTCGAGGATGACGAAGATGGCGGCGCTGCCGATGTTTCCGACTCTCGTGAGGTTGCTGTACCACATTTCGGGACGGCCCGCGGCGACGTCGCGCCGGGAGATCTCGCCCAACACCAGGGTCTTCATCCGTTCGCTCGAGTAGTGCACGGGAAACCACGTCAACGTCTTCGGGTCGAATTTGCCCATGGCGAACAGGCGTTCGTACTCGTCGATTCCGACGCGCACCAGGTGCGGCAGCAGCGAGAGCTTCTGCCGCGGCGCCAGCGCACCGTCCACAGCGGCCGCGGAGGCGGTCGGGTAGTCACCCCAGGTCTTCGAGCATGCGTTGTCGTTACTGCCGAAGTACATGCACGCCTTCTCGGTGTTCGCGTACGACGTCAGCGAGATCCAGTCGATGCGAAGGCTGATCCCCGATGTCGCGGGCGCGCTCTCGACCACCGCCGCGCCCGCGCCGTCGGAGAGCATGTAGCGCAGGAACGCGGTCTCCATCGGCAACGACCCGTCCTCCGAAATCGCCCTCATCTCGTCGTAGCGGGTGCTCTTGAACCCGCGTGATGCGAACTCGCTGGCGACGCAGATCGCGTTGCGCTTCTCGCCGATCGCCACCTGCAGGTACGCGTTCTTGAGCGCCATCATCCCGGAACTGCAGATGCCGTGTGCGGTCGCGATCTCGAGCGGGCCATAGCCCAACTCGCCGTGCACCATGCTGGCATGCCCCGGACCCATCACGTCCGGCATCGTCGTCGCCGCCGTCAGCAGTTCAACGTCGTTGGGGCCGAGTCCGGCGCGCTCGGCGGCGTCGCGCACGGCGCCGGCCGCCATCGCCGCATTCGAGATGACGGTTTGCTGATTCTTGTCGATCGCGTAGTGGCGCGTCTTGATTCCGCAGTTCGCGAGAATCAAATCCTTCAGGTCGGAGGACGCGCGTCCCGCCTTTCCGATGTAGTCTTCGATTTCCTCGTTGGGAACCGGGTAGCCGGGGAGAAAAACGCCGGTGGCCGTGATATATGCACTCATGCTGACGTGGCTCCAATGATTCGGGTTGTCAACGAGACCGCGCGGTGCCGTCAGGCCATTTCGGCTATCTTCAAGACGACGAGATCCTTGAAGTCGGAGAGTGTGCGCACCCCCGCGATTCGCTCGTCGTCGAGCGAGATGCCGTACTTATTCCCGACGATGTCCGCGATGGCGAGAACTCCGAGCGAATCGAGTCCCAGATCGTCTAACGTGGATTCATCGGTGATCTCATCGGGTTCGATGCCGTAGTGCGCGCCCAGGTACTCGACGATGTCGCGTTCGACTTCGTATTCGATCGACATGGCAGTTTCTATGTTCCTCTCGCCCGACCCTCTGTTCAGCCGGGTCATGTGCCACCGCAAACCGGGTGCATGGGCTGCGAACCTATCCTGATGTTAGCTGGCGGTGGGCGCCTCGGCACGATCAGTCGACTGCGATGACACTTACCTTCTGCATAGACGAGATACGACTGCATAGACGGGATACGAGTAGCAAGCCCAGCCGGTTCAATTACTCGCTGTCCGACCATTGCGTCCGCAGGGGGTGCCTCGGTGGTCGCGATCGCTCCTCGCCAGGCGTCGCAGTTCGGGCACGTGGGAGTCGATACAGGTCACGGTCCAGTCGTAGAGACGGGCGCATTGGTCGCGATCGCGGCAGCGGTAGATCGCGCGGAGCTCCTGGGCGGCCACCCAGGCGGCGGTGACCTGGCCGTCATGGTCGCCGGCCTCGATCTGTTTCCCGCTGGATGCCTCGACCGGCGGACCACCGCACCGCCCTGGCCTTGGTGTCTCCGTCGTACCCGCTCGCCGTCGCGCCATACTTCCCAACAAAGCGCGCCATACTTCCCAACAAAGGAAGTGCGCATAAAACCGGGGACGGTTCAGCTTCAGATATAGACTCCGGCAATCGCGGGTTGGAAGGGGCGATGACGATGGATCCCGTGAAACGCTGGTGCCTGGCGAGGTGATGGACACGGAACTCAGCGCAACCGGGTACTGACATGAGCACTTCTCGGGTCCTGATCGTCGGTGCCGGTCCGGCCGGAGCGACAGCCGCACTGCTGCTCGCCGAACACGGAATCGACACCCTCGTCGTCGAACGACGCGTGGCCCCGTCGACCCACCCGGCCGCGCATGTGCTCTCCACCCGCACACTGGAGATCTTCCGCGAACTGGGCCTCGAACACGATGTGCGCCGCCTCAGCTCGCGGATATACGAACTGCGTGACATCGTTTATGCAACCACTCTGACCGGACCCGAACTGGGCCGGATCACCATTTACGACCCTGAATCGACTGAAGCCCAATTGCTTCAGACCTTGAGCCCGACTCGGGCCGCGAACCTGTCGCAACACGTACTTGGGCAGTTGCTGTGGGATCAGCTCGAAGCGTGCAAGCGGGTCGAGTTCCAGCGCGGCAGCGTGTACCAAAATCACCGCGAAACCTCCGATGGCGTTGAAGTTCGAGCCACCGGCCCAGACGGCGATGGCGAGTGGGTCGCGACAGGTCGGTATCTGATCGGCGCCGACGGTGCGGGCAGCCATGTCCGGAGCACATGCGAACTCCAGATGCGCGGCCCCGTACTTCAACACGTGATCAGCGTTCACTTCAGCGCCGACCTGCGCCCCTATCTGTGGTCACGCCGAGCCCCCGTCATCTGGACCTTCACCCCACGCGCGCTGGGAACCATTATCGTGCACAGCTCACCCGGTGACTTCGTCTTCCAGTTTCCCTACTTCCCGCCGGTTCAGCGTCTCGAGGACTTCACCGCCGACGATTGCCGGCGCAGAATCCGAGATGCGGTGGGACACAGGGATTTGGCCGTCGACATCCACTCGGTGCAGAGCTGGGCGATGACGGCGCAGGTCGCCAATCGATACCGCAAAGGACGTACATTCCTGATCGGCGACGCCGCGCACCGCTTCCCGCCGACCGGCGGTCTCGGACTCAACACCGGCGTGCACGATGCCCACAACCTGGCCTGGAAACTGGCGTGGGAAATCTCTGGGCGTGCTCCGGCTAATCTGCTCGACACCTACGAGGCGGAACGCCGACCGATCGGCATCGCCAATACCGAGCATTCAGTGAAAAACTTCGACGGTCTGATGGACGTTTTCGCCGCGCTCGGATTGCCCCGATCAGGTATGCGCGCGCTGCAGGCTCTGGCCGGGTCCCGACTGATGGCTGCGCTGCCGCGCCCCGCGTCACGCCGGATGCTGGCCGGCCTCATGGTGGTGGCAATACAGCGGATTGGCCGGGTGACTTCCCGGGGTCGTACCGGAGCACGCATCCGGTACGTGGTGCAGGAGGTGATCGCCCGCCAGGGTGGCCATTACCGAACGTGGGGCCTCGATCTCGGTGTGCACTATAGCCGCGGATTCCTCAACGACGGCGACATATCCGACGACGTCACGGACATCGAGTTTTATACGCCGATCGTGCGCGTGGGGGGACGGCTACCACACGCGTGGGTCCAGTACAACGGAGCAAGAGTCTCCACGCTCGACCTCCCAGCGCGCGACACGCTGACGGTTCTGGCCGCGTCGCAGCACAAGTCGAGTTGGCGCGTTGCGCAGACAGCGGTCGGACACCCACTGAGGGTGATCGGTGTCGACCTCGCGGCGTGCAGGGGGCCGCTGCGTTCGCTGGCGGCAGGACAGGCGCTACTGCTGCGCCCGGATGCTCACATCGCCGCAGTGCTGGACCCATCGAGTAGTGGGTACGCCGACGCGCTCGGTGCGGCGCTCGATCAACTAGGTCTGACGGCCACCGTCAAGGAGAGCTATGAACCCACGCGTTGACGAGGTTGTCCTGCTGACCCACCAGTGGGAGTCGATGCGAGCCTGGTGGGGCACGCTTCTCGGCGCGGATCCACGCACAGTCGGTCACCGAACCGCGGTCGTCGAGACAGCCGGCCTCCGGGTAATTATCGAGCATTCCGACATCGCGATGAACGCCAATCCCGAAGTCGCTGGGGTCATTTCACTCACGGTGTCGGCCCCCTCAGCGATCGCTGCCCTCGACACGCACAAGCGACTCGTCGCGATTGGCTCCCGCCACCACCGCGCCACAAACGACACCAGCGGAGTGCGCCTGTGGTACCGCGACCCCAATGGCACCGACGTGGCAATCCGCTTACCGATCGACGCCGACGCGAACAATCGGCCAGGCCAGGAGATCGATCCCGATCGCATCGTCACCCGGCTGCAAGCGGCCGCAGAATCAGCGAAAGAGGTACCCGCCAATGGCGAATAGGACTGTGCATAGCGCCGTCAAAGTAACCCACCACGACTTGAGCCAAGGTCGGCGCCCGCTGAGCTTCCGCTCGTCCCGTAGAGACATCGCCTTTGGGAAGTGACCGGCGATGGAACGGCGAAATTTTGATCGTAGGTTAAGGGAGGGCGCTGTCGCGGAGAGTTCGGGAGACCGGCAAGCCGATCGCGCTAGCCGTGTGGCTCGGGTTTTGTACCAGTTAGACCGCATCGTCAGATCGCCCTGCTCGGGGGTATATAGAGTTCGCCTCGTGCGATTATCCGCCGAAGGTGGGAGGTCCGATGACGGGCAAGACCAAGGATTGCCGGGCGATCGTCGTGGAGTTCGTCAACGCGATTGGCGATAAGAGGCTCGACGATGCACGAAGCCTGTTGCACGACGAATTCGTTGTTCATGCAGCGGGAGGCGTACCGTACAGCGGCGATTATCAAGGCCCCGAAGGCTTTTTCGAGCTTCTCATGAAGATCTACGAGGTGCTTGAGCCCACTCCGAGCCCAGAAATGCAGTATCTCGTGGACGACGACAAGGTCGTGCTCTACTACCGCCTGACATTCACTGCGCGCGCATCCGGCGAGAGTGTCGAGATGAGCATGGCTGAGGTGTTCACGGTCCACGACGGGTTGATCGTGGAACTCGACGTGTTCTACAAGAACCCTTCGGCGGTAGAAGCTCTACTGGCGGTGTAGCGACCGCTCTTGAACGTTTCAGCAGATGATGTTTTCGGCACAGGCACTTCAGGTTCGTCGCGCAGGTCGGCCCCGCCCGTGTCCTGTGGATAACTTGGCCGCTCAAACGACCTGAGCCACCACGAACACCCGGCGGAACGGAAAGAACGTTCGGCCGTCCGGGCGCGCCGGATACGCCTCGGCGAGCACCGGTATGAGCTGCTGACGGAACTGCTGCCACGCCTCTTCGGACAGCCGATCGATCACCGGCCGCAGCGCGGTGCCGGTGATCCAGTCCAGCACCGGATGTTCGCCCGTCAAGTCGTGTACATAGACGGTCTCCCAGGCGTCCACCCGACAGCCGGCGTCGGTGAGCAGACCCGCGTACTCGGTTGCGGGATTGACCACCTTGCCCTCACGAAACGGCATGTCGCGCAGCCTGTTTGCGAAGGGCTCGCGGCGTGCCACCGCACGCACGGCCTCGTGGGAAGGCGCGTTGAAATTGCCCGGCATCTGCACCGCGATCCACGAGCCGGCCGACAGCGCACCGGCCCAGCGAATCAGCAGCTCGGCGTGCTCGGGCACCCACTGCAGGGTGGCGTTGCTCACCACCACGTCGGTGTCGGGCTTCGGTTCCCAGGACCGGACATCGCCGACCTGCGCGTCCACGCCACGCTCCCTGGCGGATTCGACCATCTCCGGGGAACTGTCCCACGCCTCGATCACCGCGTCGGGCCAGCGCTCGGCGAGCGTGACGGTGAGATTGCCCGGACCGCAACCGAGATCGACCACCCGGCGCGGACTCTCGGCACCCACCCGCGACATCAGGTCGAAGAAGGGTCGACCGCGGTGATCGGCGAAGGTGAGGTAGACATCCGGATTCCACATGGGAGACAGTGTTCCACTCACAGACGTTGCACTCACAGGGTGTTCGCAGCGGCGGCCCAGCCCGACGAACAGCAACGCCCGGCACGGTGATCGGCATGACTGCCAACGTCGACAGGCGCACGCAGATGGTGCTTGCCGCGCTGCTGACGGCCACCGCGGCGCTGTACATGTTGAACCTGTCGGCAACGGGATACGGCAACCTGTTCTACGCAGCCGCGGCACAGGCCGGCTCGCACAATTGGACGGCGTGGTTCTTCGGATCGCTCGACGCGCACAACTTCATCACGGTCGACAAGCCACCGGCCGCACTGTGGGTGACGGGGTTGTCAGTCCGCTTGTTCGGGATGAACAGCTGGTCGGTGCTGGCACCCCAGGCGTTGATGGGTGCGGCGTCGGTGGGGGTGCTGTACGCCACGGTTCGGCGGGCATTCGGCGGCGACCGGGCGGGAACAGCTGCCGGACTGCTCGCCGGCGCAGCGCTGGCGTGCACACCCGCGGCGGCGTTGATCTTTCGTTTCAACAATCCCGACGCACTGCTGGTGTTGCTGTTGACGGTGGCCGGCTATTGCCTGATCCACGCCGTTGAGGCCGCGTCGTGGCGCTGGTTGGCTTTGGTCGGAATCGTGATGGGTGCCGCGTTTCTGACCAAGATGCTCGAGGGCTTCCTACCATTGCCCGCATTCGCCCTGACCTACCTTCTGTTGGCGCCGACCGGCTGGCGTAACCGACTGCTCCATCTGCTCACCGCCACGGCCGCGCTGGTCGCTGCGGCGGGTTGGTGGGTGCTGGCGGTACAGCTGGTTCCGGCGAGCGCACGCCCCTACATCGGCGGTTCGACGGACAACAGCGTGATGCAGCTCGCCGTTGGGTACAACGGCGTGAGTCGCATCGTTGGCCGTGGCGGCCGTGATCGTCCAGCCGATTTCGGTTCTCCGGCCATCGGGCGCGGATGGTCCAGGCTGGGCGGAGGAACGGGGCTGCGTCGGCTTTTCACGGCCGAGATGGCCAACGAGATCTCCTGGCTGCTGCCCGCGGCCCTGGTGGCCGCCGCGTTCGGCGTCTACCTCGTCTTCCGTGGCCGACTCAGCCGCGGCGAAAAGGCCGCGCTGACGATGTTCACGGGCTGGCTGGTGGTGAGCGCGCTGGTGTTCAGCTACATGAGCGGCATGGTCCACCCGTATTACACCGTCGCGATGGCGCCCGCCGTCGCCGGGCTGGTCGGCATCGGGACGGTGTGGGCGTGGCGAAGTCGGGCCGGCTGGGACGGCCGCATTGTACTGGCCGCGATGATTGCGCTAACCGCCGTATGGTCGGCAATACTTCTGCACCGCAACGACTTTGGATCACCATGGTTCCCATGGGTCCTCGGCACGATCGCGACTGTTGCGGCCGCCGCGGTGCTTGGCCTCGGATCGCACCGGCTTGCCGCGGGCGCACTCGTCGTCGGGATGCTGGCCGCAATCGGCGGCCCAACGGCATTCTCGATCGCGACCGCCGCCACGCCGCACCGCGGCTCGATCCCGACAGCGCTGAAGAGGGGCGACGCCCAGCTGGGCAACTGGATGGGCGACGAAGCGGCCAATCCTGACCTGGCCGGAGTGTTGGCCAACACGCATACCGAATGGTCAGCCGCGACCAACGGCTCACAGTCCGCTGCTGCGCTGGAAGTCTCGTCGGGCACATCGGTGATGGCGATCGGCGGGTGGAGTGGCGACCCGGTGCCCACACTTCAGTCGTTCATCGACGACGTGCACGCAGGGAAGATCTCCTACTACGTCGAGGCCGGACGCGGAAGATCCTTCGAGGAGAAGGGCCATCGCGAAGTCATCTACGGGCCGAGTCGCGGCGCTGCGCACACCCGCGAGATCGCCGATTGGGTGGCCAAGCACTATGCGGGCAGCGTCATCGGCGGGTCGACGGTCTACCGCCTGACGTAGCCATCCAGGCTGGATACCATCGGGCCGTGTCCAGTTCGCAGCCGTCAGACGCCGGCCCGGTCGATCCGCCCATTCCCGTTCCCGATATAGCAGGCGCCGACGCGACCTCGCGGGGGCTACCGCGACGCGTGGATCTCACACTGCGCCAGCGGCTGATCGTCGATTCATCGGCGATAGCCGATCTCGGCCTGCGAACCGCGATCGCGTCGCTCGTCGGCGCGGCAATGCTCCCGCAGGTGGCGAAGGCAGCGCTGGGCGGGTCCGGGCCGTCGGCGCAGCGCGACGCACTGCGGTTCTACGCCGAATTGGGCGCCGCGAAGGATCCGAACCTGTCGTTTCCCGCCCCCGCAGAGGTGCCGCGGATCTCGTCACGCGCGGCGAATCCAATCGCGGAATGGATAGCCAACGGCCACGTGCACAACATCCGGTTCAACAGCAGTTTTCAGGCGGTCAACCCGGCGATGCGCGATCGCTGCGGCTCGTATGCACGCAACAACGTCGTACATGCCCAGCACTGGCGGCACGACGACGGACCCCACCCCACCCTGTGCGTGATCCACGGGTTCATGGGATCGGCGTATTTCTTCAACGGGTTGTTCTTCTCCCTGCCGTGGTTCTACCGGTCCGGCTATGACGTGCTGCTCTACACTCTGCCGTTCCATGGGCGTCGTGCCGAAAAGTATTCGCCGTTCAGTGGTTACGGGCTCTTCGCCAACGGTTTTGCGGGTTTCGCCGAGGC
The DNA here is from genome assembly GCA_963800125.1 of uncultured Actinomycetota bacterium. GTDB lineage: Bacteria > Actinomycetota > Actinomycetes > Mycobacteriales > Mycobacteriaceae > Mycobacterium. The sequence continues at coordinate 10,595 of CAWDAC010000023.1, forward strand.
CATGGCGCAAGCGGTGCACGACTTCCGGTCTCTGATCGACTATCTAGAGTTCACCGGCGTCGACCGCGTCGCCTTGACCGGAATGTCGTTGGGCGGCTACACCTCTGCGTTGATCGCCTGCGTCGACGACCGCATCCAGGCCGTGATCCCGAATGTTCCTGTCGTCACTCCCGAGTCGACGGTCGACGAATGGTGGCCGGCCAACATGCTGGTAGCGCTCGGCAACCAGATCACCCACACCGACCGGGAACTGTCCGCCTCGGCAGCGATGTACCACTCACCGCTGAACTATCCGGCGGTGGTGCCCAAGGACCGGCGGCTGATCATCACCGGGCTGGGCGACCGTCTGGCCCCGCCACAACAGGCCGAGTTGCTCTGGGAGCACTGGGACCGCTGCGCGTTCCACTGGTTCCCCGGTAACCACATCCTGCACGTCAGCCAGCCGGACTACCTGCGCAGAATGACGCGCTTTATGCGCGACTTCATGTTCACCTAGCGCATGTTCTCTTGCGTAGAGGGGAAAGCTAGTGTGATGAACACGCAGGAATTGGCTGAGGAACTTCGCCACCCCGACGCGCAGGAGCTGCTGCGCTCCTGCCCTCTGGCCCGGCTCGCCTACAACGGACACGATGGCCTCCCGCGGGTAATCCCCATCGGGTTCTATTGGAACGGCGAACGCATCGTCGTCTGCACGGCGCCAACCTCCCCCAAGATTCGAGCGCTTTCGGCCCGCGCGAATGTCGCACTGACGATCGACACCGGCAGTTCGCCGGAGACGGCGAAGGCTCTCCTGGTGCGTGGCCTCGTCGTCGCCATGGACACCGTCGACGGCGTCCCCGACGAGTACATCGCGGCATCGGCGAAGTCGTTGGAGGCGTCCGTACTCGAGGAGTTCGAGCGGCAGGTGCGGTCGATGTACAAGCAGATGGTGCGCATCTCGATCGAGCCGCAGTGGGCGCGGTTCTACGACTTCGGTGTTGGCCGGATGCCCGCGTTCCTCGCGAGCCTGGGTAAGGACGGATAGCCCAGGCGTTGGATCACCCTTTAATGGCGCTGACCAGGCTGATATCGGCGAACATGAACGCGGCTTCGGAATCCGGCTCGGGTACCGGCAGGCCGATCTGGCGGAAGTAGTCCGTCAACCGGACCGCCGCGCCGCGCCAGCCGCGGTTGCCGAACCACTCCACGGCCGGGGCATGTTGCTCGTTGTAGATCAGACTGAAGAACTGGTCCTCGTTGCCGGCGGCCCGCTCCTCGGCACGAGCCGTCTCGAGGTCCGACGCGTCCATCGGCACGGCTTCCTCTACCGCGACGTGGCTACCGGGTGCCGATAGGGCGTCGATGCCCGCGAAGAGGTGATGCTGAGCGGCGGCGGGCAAATAGATCAGCAGCCCCTCGGCCAACCATGCCGATGGTGTCGACGGGTCGAAGCCCTTGTCGAGCAACGCATATGGCCATTCGTCGCGCAGGTCGACCGCGATCTCGCGCCGTTCAGCCGTCGGTGCGTCCCCGCTGCCGGCGAGCACGTCACGTTTGAACTCCAGCACCTGCGGCTGATCCAACTCGAAGACGACCGTGCCATTGGGCCAGGCCAGCCGGTAGGCGCGGGAGTCCAAACCGGCTGCCGGGATGACGATCTGGCGGACGCCGGCATCGGCAGCGGCATAGAAGTACGTATCGAAGAACTTCGTGCGAGCAGCCTGAAAATTCACGAAGTGACTGCCGAATTCGGTTGCCAGCTTGTGGTCCGGTGCCTTTCCATCGAGCAGGTCGGCCCACTCTCCGCCGACGGCCCGGCAGAACACCTCGGCGTATGGGTCGACCACCAGCGGATCCGCCTTATTCGCCTCCAACGCTCGCGATGCGGCGACGAACAAAGCCGTCGAACCGACGCTTGTGGTGATGTCCCAGGTGTCGTTATTTGTACGCATGGGGCCCGTTATACGCCCGCATTCTGGCAACTCGCTGACTGCGAGATGCCAGACTAATGAGGTGGGCGACAGCCGAGTGCGTTACGCACGAAACGGCGACGTGCGCCTCGCCTACCGCGTTTTCGGCGAATCGGGCCCCGGTGGTGCTCTGAGTACCCGGCTGGGTGCTCGCTAACGTCGACACCTGTGACGACCCCGCCGGTCCGTATGCTCCGCTCGTGGAAGGAATGTCGGGGGCGACGCAGTGCGTCGTGTTCGATCGACGCGGCACCGGCCTCTCCGTTCCGGCTGCTCATGCGCTGTCATTGGATGAACGTGTGGACGATGTGCGCGCGGTGTTAGACGCCGTTGGGCCGGACAGTGCGGCGCTGGCCGGCTCCAGTGAAGGCGGAGCGTCGGCAATTTCCCGATTTCCCATGGGGATTCACCGAGACCAAGGTCGCAGCGCAGCTCGATCAGATCGAGAATCCCTGCGGCGAAGGGCTTGACGCAGTGCGTGCACCGACCCTCACAATGGCGCGGCCAGGGGTTCACGTCTGGCCAATCCCGTGCTGGCGCGCAAGCGAGTGCAAGCCGGCGGGCGGATGGCGATGCTGTCGGGACAGCAGGTGGTCAACACGTTGCAGGTGCGCGAGAACGACAAGGTCAAGGCCACTGCATATTTCGTGGTTGGGGGTGTCGTGCAGACCATCAGTGCGTGGCTAGCCGGTGAGGTTGACCTCGAGCCCGACCAGCTCGTCGACCAGTTGGGATCGGTTCTCGACCAGCTCGCCGAGCCCAAGCTGTACCGGGCCTAACGTCCAGCGGCTACCGGCGGGCGGCCGTCGGCCGCGGTCTTCGGCTGGGTCTGCCTGTCAGCCTCGGTGAATTCCTTGACCCAGCAGGCGAACTCGAGGGTGATGCCGTTGGGGTCGTGGAAGTAGAACGACCGCACATAGACACCCGGATGCACCGTCGGCGAGACCTGCTCCTCACTTTCGTCATGGTTGAGCACCGGGCCGACCCGCACCCCTTTGTCCTTGAGCCGCTGTCGGTACTCGTCGAACTTCTCGGCGGGCACGTGGAACGCGAGGTGGTTCATCGAGCTCACCGAGCTGGTGATCTCACCGATACCCGGAATCGCGGCGGGCGACGAGATGCCTGGCATCCGATCGGCTGCGTCGGGGAACCAGAAGAACGCCACGCAGTCACCGTTGCCTGCGTCGAAGAAGAAGTGCTGACACATGCCGCCGGGCAGGTCGAGCGATTTGATCAACGGCATGCCGAGCACACCCGAATAGAAGTCGACGGTCTTCTGCATGTCCGAGGACACCAGCGCCACATGGTTGATGCCGCCGAGTTGGAACTCGGAATTGGGATTGTCGGGCTTGATCATGTCGCGAAACTCCTGCCAAGATCGAGATCTGAATCTAACATCAGATTCAGGTGCGATCAATGTCGGCGAGGGGAACGTGACGGTCAGTCCGCGCGAGCAGTTGCCGACCCTGCGTGGGCGCCAGACGCAGGCGGCGATCGACGCGGCCGCGCGAGTAGTGATCGCGCGCAAGGGATTTCTAGCGACCACCATCTCCGACATCGCCGCCGAAGCAGGCAAGTCGACCGCCTCGTTCTACAACTATTACGACTCCAAGGAGTCCATGGCCTATCTCGTTGATCACAGCTTCTCCGTCGATGATGACCCGAAACTAATTGCAGTCGCACTGGTTTCAATGCTGAATCAATTCTGCTACTCACAGCTATCAGGTATCGGCAGCGCTGACTCGGTCGACGACGAAGCCCGTATCAACACGCTGGCGACCGTGTTCTATCGGACGAACTATCACAAGGAGACCGGACCGACATGACCAAGACCACGTCATCCGGAACACCGGGAGTGACGCACGAGTTCGTAGGATTGCCCTCCCCTACGGCGCGTAGGGCGCGGTCGGGAGGCCATCCCTGCCAAGGGCTGTATCACCGCGGGGTCGGACGCAAGCCGAAGGTTGCGATGATCGCCGTCCACTATCAAATCGATTTCTCCGAGCACTACCTCGCCGACTACATGGCCACCCGCGGTATCGGCTTCCTGGGCTGGAACACCCGATTCCGTGGATTTGAAAGCAGCTTCATGCTCGACCACGCCCTCGTCGACATCGGCGTAGGCGTCCGTTGGTTACGTGAGGTCCAGGGAGTGGAAACCGTCGTGCTGCTCGGCAACTCCGGCGGTGGCTCGCTGATGGCGGCCTACCAGGCGCAGGCGGTCCACCCCCACGTGACGCCACTTGAAGGCATGCGGCCCGCCGCTGGGCTTGCCGACCTGCCTGCCGCCGACGGTTATGTGGCCAGCGCCGCGCACCCCGGTCGTCCGGATGTCCTGACCGCGTGGATGGACGCGTCGGTGGTCGACGAAAACGACCCGATCTCAACCGATTCCGATCTGGACCTGTTCGACCCAAAGAACGGTCCGCCCTACAGCGAGGACTTCATCAGCCGCTACCGATCGGCACAGGTGACCCGCAACAATGCGATCACCGATTGGGCGGAACGCGAGCTCAAACGGGTGCGCGCGGCCGGCTTCTCCGACCGCCCGTTCACCGTCATGCGCACCTGGGCCGATCCGCGAATGGTCGACCCCACACTGGAACCCAGCAAGCGTCAACCAAATCTGTGTTACGCCGGCGTCCCGGTCAAGGCCAACCGATCGGCGCACGGCATCGCCGCAGCATGCACACTGCGCAGCTGGCTCGGCATGTGGAGCCTGCGACACGCACAGACGCGTGCCGAGCCGCACCTGGCCCGCATCGACTGCCCCGCACTGGTCATCAACGCCGAACAGGACACCGGCGTCTACCCGTCCGACGCCCAGCGTATCTACGACGCTCTGGGGAGCAGGGACAAGTCACAGTGCGCGATCGACACCGACCATTACTTCACCACGCCGGGAGCGCGCAGCGAGAAGGCCGATACGATCGCCCAGTGGATCGCGAAACGGTGGCGCTAAGGGTCTTAGCCCATTTCGTTCCCGGCGACAAGGTGCTGGATTTTCTTGCGCCAGAGACTGATTGGCTGGATATCCGGTACTGCGCCGAGGATGACGACGCCACCTTGTATCGCGAGTTGCCCGAAGCCGAGGTCATCTGGCATGTGCTGCGGCCGCTGTCGGACTCCGATCTCGAGCGGGCGCCACAGTGCAGGCTGGTGCACAAGCTGGGCGCGGGCGTCAACACCATCGACGTCGAGGCCGCAACGCGCCTCGGCATCGCGGTGGCGAACATGCCGGGGGCGAATGCCGCCTCGGTCGCCGAAGGCGCCGTTCTGTTGATGCTGGCGGCACTGCGCCGACTGCCGGAGCTGGACCGGGCCACTCGCGCCGGAACGGGCTGGCCGTCGGATCCCAGCCTCGGTGAAACGGTGCGTGACATCGGCAGCTGCACCGTGGGCCTCATCGGATACGGCAACATCGCCAAGCGCGTCGAGACCATCGTGACCGCGATGGGTGCCGACGTCCTGCACACCAGTACCGGCGACGATGGCCACCCTGGCTGGCGGACGCTGCCAGACCTGCTGGCCGCCAGCGACATCGTCTCGCTGCACCTCCCCCTGGCCGCGGACACGTCGAACCTGTTGGACGCGGCCGCGCTGGCCCTGATGAAGCCCAGCGCCGTCATCGTGAACACCTCACGCGGACCGATCATCGACGAAGACGCGCTGGTCGACGCGCTACGCGGCGGACGCCTCGCAGCCGCCGGGCTGGACGTATTCGCGGTCGAGCCGATACCCGCCGACAACCCGCTGCTGAGCCTCGACAACGTCGTGCTCACTCCACACGTCACCTGGTACACGGTCGACACCATGCGCCGCTACCTGGCCGAAGCCGTCGACAACTGCCGGCGGATCCGCGACGGCCAGGCGCTGGCCAACGTCGTGAACGGGGTCAATGCGCCTGTCCGTCGCGGATGAGACACGGGTAGGCTCGTTCCCAACCGACCGGTTATTAGGGAGGCGACACGCGGCATGCCCATTGCGATCAGTCCTGAGCACAACGACCTGGCCGATTCGGTTCGGTCACTGGTGGCGCGGGTGGCACCATCGGACGTTCTGCATGAGGCCCTGGAACGGCCCATTCCTAACCCGCCGCCCTACTGGAAGGCCGCCGCCGAGCAAGGCCTGCAAGGCGTCCACCTCTCCGAAGCCGTTGGCGGACAGGGGTTCGGGATCCTCGAGCTCGCGATTGTGATCGCCGAGTTCGGCTACGGCGCGGTGCCCGGCCCGTTCGTTCCGTCGGCCATCGCCAGCGCGCTGATCTCCGCGCACGACCCCGAGGCGAAGCTGCTGAACGACCTGGCCTCAGGCGAGGTGATCGCCGCATACGCCATCGATTCCGGGCTGACCGCCACCCGGCAGGGTGACAGCCTGGTCATCCGGGGCGAGGTGCGGGCGGTTCCCGCGGCGGGGCAGGCGTCGGTGCTGGTGCTGCCGGTCGCAATCGACAGCGGTGAAGAGTGGGTAGTGCTCGACGCCGACCAGTTGGAGGTCGAACCCGTCAAGAGCGTGGACCCGCTGCGGCCGGTGGCGCATGTGCGCGCCAATGCCGTTGAGGTCGGTGACGACCGCGTGCTGAGCAACCTGAGCCGGGTCCTCGCCCGCGCGCTGATGTCCACCCTGCTGTCGGCCGAGTCGATCGGCGTGGCCGGCTGGGCCACCGATACCGCGTCGGCCTATGCCAAGATCCGCGAGCAGTTCGGCAGGCCGATCGGTCAGTTCCAGGCCATCAAACACAAGTGTGCCGAGATGATCGCCGACACCGAGCGGGCCACCGCGGCGGTGTGGGACGCCGCCCGTGCCATCGACGAGGCCCGCGAAAGCGGCTCGGAAGACAGCGCTTTCGAGTTTGCCGCGGCGGTGGCCGCGACGCTTGCCCCGGTCGCGGCGCAGCGCTGCGCCCAGGACTGCATCCAGGTGCACGGCGGCATCGGGTTCACCTGGGAGCACGACACCAACATCTACTACCGCCGTGCGCTGGTGCTGGCGGCGTGCTTCGGCCGTGCCGCCGACTATCCGCAGCAGGTTGTCGACATCGCCACCAGCACCGGGATGCGCAAGCTCGATATCGACCTGGACCCGGAGACTGAGAAGCTGCGCGAGGAGATTCGCGCAGAAGTCGCCGGGCTGAAGGCGATTCCCCGTGAGGAGCGCAACACCGCGATCGCCGAGGGCGGTTGGGTGCAGCCGCACCTGCCCAAGCCGTGGGGGCGCGCTTCCGACCCGGTCGAGCAGATCATCATCGCCCAGGAGTTCGCGAGCGGTCGCGTAAAGCGTCCGCAGATGGGTATCGCGGCGTGGATCATTCCGTCCATCGTCGCGTTCGGAACCGATGAGCAGCAACAGCGGTTCCTGCCACCCACCTTCCGTGGCGAAATGATCTGGTGCCAACTGTTTTCCGAGCCGGGCGCCGGATCCGACCTGGCCGGCCTGTCCACCAAGGCGACCAAGGTCGACGGCGGTTGGCGCATCACCGGCCAGAAGATCTGGACCACCGCGGCGCAGTACTCGCAGTGGGGTGCGCTGCTGGCGCGGACGGACCCGGGCGCGCCCAAACACAACGGCATCACGTACTTCCTGCTCGACATGAAGAGCGAGGGAGTCGAGGTGAAGCCGCTGCGCGAACTCACCGGCAACGCGATGTTCAACACCGTCTTCATCGACGATGTGTTCGTTCCCGACGAGTACGTGCTCGGCGAGGTGAACCGGGGCTGGGAGGTCAGCCGCAACACCCTGACCGCCGAGCGGGTGTCGATCGGCAGCAGCGAGCCCCTGGGCATGGCCAGCCTGGAAGGTTTCGTGGAGTTCATCAGGGACGGCCAGTTCGACCAGATCGGTCAGAACCACGCCGGGCGGCTGATCGCCGAGGGGCATGCCGCCAAGGTGCTCAACATGCGCTCGACGCTGCTGACGCTGGCCGGTGGCGACCCGATGCCCGCCGCGGCGATCTCCAAGCTGCTGTCGATGCGCACCGGTCAGGGCTACGCCGAGTTCGCGGTGTCCTCGTTCGGCACCGACGGCGCGATCGGCGACCCCGGGCAGCTGTTCGGAAAATGGGCGGAGTATCTGCTGTACAGCCGGGCCACCACGATTTACGGAGGCACGACGGAGGTGCAGCTCAACATCATCGCCGAGCGACTGTTGGGTCTGCCCCGCGACCCGTAAGGCAGGAGGTCGGGCCGACGACCGGGGACGTCACGCTACGAGGTCTACCATCGAAATAGGTAGATGCCTCAAGCGGTTGGCGGTAGTGATGAGAGATTTGCAACGACGCATCGTGCGCCTCATAGTCACCGGATCGGCGGCGGCAGCGTTCTTGGTCGTCACGCCCGCGGTGTTCGGTCAATCCGACACGGAACAGGTCGCACAGCCGTGCGTCAACGGCGTGATTCCGTGGAACCCGTTCGTGGTGAACTGCAACCTTCCGCCGCGCGGGCCCAGGATTCGTGGTGCGGCTCCTGATGCGGGGGCGATCATCGCGTGCCGGGACCACCCAGGATGCCTGTCCTGGTATGTCAACGGTCCTTGGTAGTTCGTCGCGATCGCTACGGGCAGCCATGAGCAACGCCAGGGATGTCGAGAAGCGGTGGAACGATCCCGCGACCATGCGCAAGGCGGTCGAATACGGCGTCTCGGTCATAGTGGTGGCTGGCATCGCGTTCGCCGCATACGCCGTCGTCGACAAGGGATCGATCATTCTGGCTTCGAGCGTGCCCGCGATCCTGTTCATCGGGGGCATCGGCGCGTTCGTCAAGACGTACCTGGTCTGGCGCGACGGCGGCACGTGGCCGATCTGGCATGGCGCGGGGTGGTTCCTGTTGACCCTGATGCTGGTGTGCTTATCCGTCCCGTGGTCGGCCGCGGCGTTCGCCTGAGGACCAGCACTCGCGACTATTCCACTTCGATATCGCGTAGTTCGCTTTTGAGGATCTTGCCGGTCGGGTTGCGCGGCAGCTCGTCGAGGAAGATCACTTCGCGCGGCACTTTGTACCGGGCCAGGTTCTCCCGGACGTAGTGCTTGATGGCGTCCTCGTCGACGCTGGCGCCCTCGGCCTTCACCACGAACGCGCGCAGCCGGTGACCCCACTCCTTGTCCTCGACGCCGAGAGCCGTGGCTTCGATGACGTCGGGGTGACCACTGATGAGATCTTCGACCTCGGCGGGGAAGACGTTCTCGCCGCCGGACACGATCATCTCGTCGTCGCGGCCGCTGACGTACAGCAGGTTGTGCTCGTCGAAGTAGCCGACGTCGCCGGAGGACATCAGCCCGTCGATGATCTGCTTGTGTCCGCCGCCGGTATAGCCCTCGAACGGGAACGTGTTGCCGACAAAGATCCGGCCGACCTCGCCCTGCGGCAGCTCGTTGCCGTTGTCGTCGAGGATTTTGACCTTCACACCTTTGACGACCGGCCCGACAGTGGCCGGGTTGATCGAAAGGTCCTTTGGACGCGCGATGGTCGCGAACGCGATCTCCGTCGACCCGTACAGGTTGTAGACCACCGGACCGAGATCCTTGAGTGCCCGGGTGGCCAGCTCGGCGCCCAGCTGCGAGCCGGATACGAAAACGATCCGCAGCGACGACAGGTCCGGTTTGGGCTGCGTCTTGTCCAACTCGTCGAGAATCCGCGACAGCATGACCGGCACCACGACCATCGCGGTCGCCTTGTTCTTCTCGATGTCGGCGAGCACGGTGGCCGGCTTGAAGCGTCGGCGCAGCACCAGCGTCGTCCCCAGCATCATCGCGATCGTGGCGTGCAGGAAGCCCAGGGCGTGGAACATCGGCGCGGGTAGCGACGTCACCTCGTTGGCCTTGAACGGCACATGAGACAAGACACCGCCGATCGGCGCCAGCGACGGCGGGGTGCTCCGGTTGGCGCCCTTGGGCGTCCCGGTGGTCCCGCTCGTCAGGATGATGATCGACGAATGTCTCGTCGCCTTCGGCGCCGGCTCGCTGCTGCTGCGCGCGATGAGGTCGGCCAGCGTCTCGTCGGTACTGCCCGACGACTCCTCCTTGTCGGGGTTGGTGCCCAGCGCACGCAGCTTGCCCTGCGGCGGGTCGGCCTGTGAAACGGAGGCGGTGTACTCGTCGTCGTAGATGATCAGTTTGGCGCCCTCGCGCTCGGAGACCTCCTTGATCTGCGGCCCGGAGAACTCGCTGTTGAGCAGAATGATGCGGGCGCCGACACGGGCCGCGCCGTAGATGGCGATCAAGAACCACCGGTGGTTGCGGGCCAGGATCGCCACCCCGTCGCCGCCCCTGACTCCCATCGCCAGCAGGCCATTGGCGACGGCATGGGCGGCATCGTCGAGTTCTTTGAACGTGATCTCGCCGTCGTCGTCGACGACGGCCTTGCGGTTGGGGGTGCGGCGGGCGTTCAGCGCGGGAAGCATGCCGAACTCGCCCCATCTCCGGATATCGGCGACAAATGCGGCGATGTTTTGCGGTGGTTCCAGTTTCAAAGCGCCGGCTTCGAACATCTTGCGGGCATAGTGCAGTTCGGCCGAGCCACGCTCGGCGTACTCCTGGATTTTGGCCGCTGCCTGGAAGGGAAGATCAGTTAGCTTCGGCATGGCCCCACCCTATGTGACGAGCGGCGCAGTTCGGCCCGAAAATTCTGCGTAATTACCATGACGATATGGCTGGTCCGCTGTACCTGGAGGTCGACGGTCAGCAGGTGCCCATCACCCATCCCGACAAGGTCGTCTTCCCGGAAATCGGCGTCACCAAGAGGGACCTGATGCGCTACTACCTCGACGTTGCGGGGGGCGCACTGCGCGGAGTGGCGGACCGACCGATGATCCTCAAGCGGTTCGTCAAGGGCATCACCGAGGAAGCCGTCTTCCAGAAGCGAGCACCCGATAAGCGCCCGGACTACGTCGACGTCGCGGAGCTGCGATACGCCTCCGGCACGTCGGCAAAGGAAGCGGTTCTTCACGACGCCGCAGGCCTGGTCTGGGCGATCAACCTCGGTTGCGTCGACCTCAATCCGCATCCGGTTCAGGCCGACGATCTCGACCACCCCGACGAACTGCGGGTGGACCTCGACCCGATGCCGGGCGTCGATTGGCGTCAGATCATCCACGTCGCGCTCGTTGCCCGCGAGGTTCTCGAGGAACACGGACTGACCGCGTGGCCCAAGACGTCTGGGTCACGCGGCTTCCATATCTATGCGCGCATCCAGCGTCGCTGGCCGTTCAAATTCGTCCGGCTGGCGGCCGAAGCGGTCGCGCGGGAGGTGGAGCGGCGGGCGCCCGACCTGGCGACCGCACGGTGGTGGAAAGAGGAACGCGAGGGCGTGTTCGTCGACTTCAACCAGAACGCCAAGGACCGCACCGTAGCCTCGGCCTACTCGGTGCGGGCGACCCCCGACGCCCGGGTGTCGACGCCGCTGCACTGGGACGAGGTCATCGATTGCCGCCCCGAGGACTTCACGATCGCGACGGTGCCCAAGCGCTTCGAGGATCACGGCGATCCGTGGGAAGGCATGGACGACGCGGCGGGCAGCCTGGACGAGTTACTCGACCTCGCCGACCGTCTCGGCCCGGCGGAAAAGGCGCCGAGGGGCGCGAAGAAGGGAACCGGCCGTCGACAGTCGGTGATGCCGTTGATCGAGATCGCCCGCACGAAGACCAAGGACGAGGCGATGGCCGCGTTGGATACCTGGCGCGAAAAATACCGGGAGGCCGCCAAGAAACTGGAGCCCGCCGACGTCCTGGTCGACGGGATGCGCGGCCCGAGTTCCATCTGGTACCGCATCCGAATCAACCTTCAACACGTGCCGGAAGACGAGCGACCCCCGCAGGAGCCGCTCCTCGCCGACTACAACCCGTGGGAAAACTACTCCGGTGCGCAGTTCCGTAGCCGCTGAGCTTGCTGAAGACGCCAAAGTCGGTTCTTATCAAAGTATTAGCGGCTGCTCCCCAACGCCTTAGATCGACGGCCTAGGTTTGCCAACATGTACGGAAACCCAGCAGTCGACTGCGACGGCGCGCAGATGCGTGCGCTGTGTCGTCAGCTGGCCACTGTGGTGACCGTCAGCGGCGATGTCAATGACACGAACGTCGATCACATCGGCGACTACGCCAAGCGCTTCATCCTGATGGAAAAGCCTTTCGTGCTGGACCTGAGCGGAGTGAACTCGTTCTCGACGGAATGCATCTCGCTGCTCTACCGCCTCGATGAGGACTGCCACCACGCCGGCGTGGAGTGGTCGATCGTCGCTAGCCAACCGGTCCTTCGGACATTGCAGTTGTCCGGCGAGCGCGAGACGTTTCCCACCGCGGATTCGGTCCCCGAGGCGCTCCATCACTTCGCCGACAGCATGAGCGAACGCCGTCGGCTCCTTCCACTTCTAACCAAGACCGCCTAACGGAAAGGGCGATCACAGTGCTAATCGATATCCGCTGGCTGACATACCTGCTGCACGGCCGGCACGCATCCGTCACACCGCGTACCGCCGACCGCTAGGTCGTTGCTCAGCGAGCTGATTCCGCTCGCACTCGTTGTCGCCTTTTCTCCGCTGTCTATCATTCCGGCGGTTGTGCTGGTGCTTCATACCGACCGTCCACAACCCACCGGCCGGGCTTTTATGGCCGGCTGGCTCGCCGGGCTCGCCGCGTTGACGGCCGTCTTCGTGCAGGTGCCTCATCTCGTCGACGGGCTCGACCAAGAGTCCCCGCGCTGGGCACCCTGGGTGCGTATCGTGATCGGCGTCCTGCTCATCGTGCTCGCCGTGGGGCGGTGGATGACGCGGAACCGCGACACCCGTCCACCTGCCCTGCTGAGCAGACTGAGCCGGATCACCGCCATCGGCGCCGCCTTCGTGGGATTCGTGCTGTCGGTCGCCAACCCCAAGGTGCTCGTCATGAACGCGGGCGGCCGGATTGATCATCGGCACGGTCGCGGTCGGTGTCGGCGCATGGATCGCCGTTGCTTGCTACACCGTTCTTGCCGGCTCGACGGTGGTCGTCCCAATACTGGCGTACGCGGTGGCCGGTGAACGCGTCGATCGTCAACTCGAATGGTTGAAGGACTGGATGCAGGGTGAGCATGCCGTCATCACGGCGGCATTCTCGTCATAGTCGGTTTGTTATTGCTGTACACCGGGATTCGCGCGCTCTAGCGCTCTGGCGACCAGTGGGCGAGCATCTCCGCTAAGGTCTCGAAGGCCGCGCCGGATACGCCGTACGTCGCCTCGAAATGGATGCTCAGCGGGAACCCGAGGTCGGCGACGCCGTCGATCACCCGCTTGTACAGATCGACCATCATCTGGCGCTTGTCCGCAGGATCTCGGCTCGCCAATGTCCTGACGAACTCCTGCTCCTCGGCGACGGCAGCGTTGCCGGGGTCCTGAATAAGCCAATCGATCAGACCCAGCCGGGTCTCGACCTTCGGCACGAAGCCAAAGGACAACAGGATTTCGGGCCGATGATCGGTGGTTTCTGCGAACTCGGAGAGGAAACCAACGATCGCGTCGGAGTACAACAGCTGCGTCATGGCGAAGTTGGCACCCTGATTGCACTTGAACGTGAACCGGCCCTGTTCACCTTCTCGGGTGGGGATCAGGATCACGCCGCGGTTGCCGACCAGCCGGTCGTATATCGACAGGGCGTCGGTGGGAGCGACACCGGACCCTTCGCCGTCGTTCATGGTGCGGGGGACGCCGACGAACACGATGCCCTCGAACCCGGCGTCGCCCAAGGTGGTGAGCCGCCTGCCGAGGGATGACTCGTCCATGAAGGCGGTGACTTGGGTGCACAGCCCACGCACCCCGGGCAGCTCCGGCTTGATGATCGACCAGAAATCCAGCACATCGAGTTTCGGCTTCATCGGGACGGGCCGGTCGTCGTCCTCCGCGATCATCCCGGGAATCATCACGTGCCGGATCCGGCCCTCGAGGCCCGAATCTGCGGAGATCCGCACCACCTTGCGCGCCTCTTCCAGCGCGTATTCCGGCCCGCGCTCCACGTTGGGAGGCACCAGCTCGAGCGCGATGGTGTTGAGGGTCACAAGGTTGCTCCTGATCAGTTCGATCGCATCACGATACAGATCTGACCTGTGTGGTTCGAAATCGGCGACTCGGCTGACCTATCATCCTGTAACCTTCCAATAGCGATTTGGAGGTTAGATAGTGGGGGGTATCCATGGCCGCGCGAGAAGCCGGTACACGCCGACTGAGTCTGTTTTCCGATGGTGTTTTCGCGGTGCTCATCACCATCCTGGTACTCGAGCTCAAGCCACCGAGCGCCGACACCTTCAGTGCCCTGCTACCGCTGTGGCCCACCGGATTGAGCTATGCGGTCAGCTATCTGTTCATCGCGATCGTCTGGGTCAACCACCATCACTTGTTCAGCTATGCGGAAGTGGCGACGCCGAGGTTGATGTGGTCGAACTTCGCGCACCTCTTCTCCGTGTCGTTGATTCCGTTCACCACCGAGTGGATCGCCGAGAGCAGGCTCGCCGCCGCACCGGTGGCGATGTACGCGGCTGTCTTTGTCGTGGTCAACATCACGTATGTGGCGCTGTGCTGGGAAGCGGTCGATCTACCCGCGCGCGAGGACGTCACATCGCGCATGCGGCGGCTGTTGCACATGAGGTCGTTCATAACGATCGGCGTGTTCGCGGCAGCGGCGGTGATTGCACTCTGGTGGCCGGTGGCGGCGATGGTGCTGATTTGTCTATGCCTCATCGGCTACCTACGCCCCGACGTCCCCGCGAAGGATGATGCCGGCCAAACCGGCTGATCGCCCTCTACAGTCGCCGGCGTGCGGCGCGCACCTGCGCGACAGTCTCGTCATCGCCGTCGAAACCGATGCGAGCCGCGTCGCGGCCGGACAGGAACAGCAACAGTTCCGGCGCCGGCCCTGTGATCACACATTGCGGACCATTTCCGACGGACGCGAGCGTCGTCCCGTCGACGTCACGCAGCGTCACCGTGGCAGGCGAGCGGGCCAATGACATCCTGCTCGCCAGTCGAACCTGCCGGCGCAGCGCGGACGCCAAGTCGCTGTCCAGATTTCGCGGCTGCCAGTCGGGTGCCGCGCGGCGGACGTCTTCGTGGTGAATGAACATCTCCGTGGTGTTGACCAGTGCGTCGAGCAGTTTCAACGGCGAGTACAACGGCGGCCCCGATGCGACCATCTCCAGCAGTTCCGGCCAGTCGGTGGAGTCTGCGAGCTGGTGTTGCTTGCGGGCGGTGTATCCGGCCAGCGCGGGTACCAGGATGCCCGCTGCCGCGTCTGGACGGCGTTCGCGCAGCACCAGATGCGCCGCCAGGTCGCGGGTGGTCCACCCCACGCAGAGCGTCGCGCCGTCGGGTCCGACGGCCCGCATCGTGTTCACCAGTGCGGCGCGTTCACGGGAGGCTGCGGTCATAGCGGTTCAACGAGATGTTCTGACAGCTGGAGGATTTCATCAGGTTAGTCCATCGGTCGGTCGATGGCGATCTTGTTGCCCTAGACGTTCGTATACCCTGATCCTGTGGTTGCCAGGCGAGAGCGGCCCGCGCGGCTGGGGTCGGTGCCCCGCAGCGCGGCGCAGATGCGCACGCTGAAGGCCGCGATGGATCTCTTCGCCTCCTACGGTGTCGGTGCGACGTCCTACCAGATGATCGCCGACGCGCTCGGAGTCACGAAAGGCGCTGTCTATCACCAGTTCAAGACCAAGAACGAGATCATCATCGCCGTCGCGGAGATGGAGCTCGCAAAGCTGGAGGACGCGTTGGAAGCCGCTGAGGCCGAGGACTCTCCGGTAAGCGCACGCGAGCTCCTGCTCAACCGGGTGATCGATCACGCCATGGAACACCGACGAGCCGCCAACACCCTGCAGTTCGACCCGGTGCTCGTCCGCCTGCTCTCCGAGCACCAGCCTTTCCAACAGTTCGTCGAGCGCTTGTACGGCATGCTCGTCGGCAACGACGACGGCCCCGAAGCGCAGGTCCGGCTGGCGGCGCTGACGTGCGTGGTGGGGGGCACCGTCGCCCACCCTCTCGTCGCCCACCTCGACGACGACACCTTGCGATCGCAGTTGCTGGACATGGTGCGCCGGCTGGTGGACCTGCCGGCGGCGCCAAAATCCCGATCTGCCCGAACGATTGGTTCAGGCAAGGTCCGTCCCGCGTCGAGGTAGGTGCGCCAACCACCCTTCAACACCCACGAGGTCGAGCCGATGCTCGCGATCACCTCGCCGGAAATCAAGTGGGAGGACGTGTCCGGCCACATCGCGTACGAAGGCTCAGACGGTGTCAAGAACATGGTCGAGCTCACCCTGATGGCGATCCCCGATTGCAGGTTCACCTATCACGGCGGCATGAAGAACGGCAACGACTACGTCGTGGAGTGGACGATGTCGGGCACCGCCTTCGGTCAGGAGTTCGCGTGCCGTGGCGCATCGGTGGGCGAGACCGACGACGCGGGCCGCATCCTGCACAACCGGGACTACTGGGATTCCCGGTCCTTCCCCCGAGATGCCCGCAGGACCGGTGAATCCCGAGCTCGAGGATCTTCAGGCGAAGCATTCGTAATCCACACAGCCCGTTGGATTTTGCCAAACCAGAACGAGAGGATGCGCCATGGTGCCTGACAAACTCATCACGGCGGATTGTCACGATATCACGGCGGATGCGACCGGCGCGGTGGGCAACGTTGTGGCCGAAGCCCATCCGAGCTTCGACGCCGCCGAGCAGCTGGCCGATCTCGAACGCGACGGCGTATACGGCGCGGTGCTCATCGGCCGGATCGCCGACATGCCCAACGCCATCCCCGCCGACGCGGACAGCGCCTACTGCAAAGTCGTCAACGACTGGTTGGCCGAGACCTGGGGTCCGTATCTGGACAGGGTGGCGCCCGGAATCCACCTGCCGTTCAAGGACGTTGCGGCGTCGGTGGCCGAGCTGGAGCGCGCCGCTGGGATGGGGCTTCGCCCCGCGCTACTGCCCGACGGGATATTCGAACGGCCCTACTACATGGACGAGTGGGAACCGCTCTAGGAGGCCGCCGACAGCCTGCGGATTCCGATCACGATGCACGTCGGAGGGCTGCGCAGTCCGCTTGTCGGGCCCGGCCTGATGGCCTACCCCGGACGCCAGGACATCGGCTGGTACATGCGGTCCTGCGGCATGGGCGAGACGCTGGGCTGGATGACCTACAGCGGCGTCTTCGAGCGCTATCCCAACCTGCATGTCGTCATGACCGAGGGGTATGCGGGGTGGCTCGCGTTCGCGATGCAGTTCTACGACCATCACTTCAGCCAGAGCCGGCTGCACGACCTCGGGATCGACCACATCATGGGGCCGGCCAAGATCGACGTGCACCCGAGCTACTACCTGAAGCGGCAGGCACACGCCACGTTCATGTGGGATCCGCTGGCGATTCGCTCACGCGACCTCACCGGGCTCGACTGTCTGATGTGGGGTAACGACTACCCCCATCACGAGGGGTCGTTCCCGTTCTCCGCGGACTGGATCGAGAAGCAGTTCGACGGCGTACCCGCGAACGAGATCGATCAGATCTGCCGCGGCAACGCCGCCGAGATCTTCGGTATCAAGGTCTGACCGTTAGGAGACAACCCGGATATCGCCCAACAGTTTCGCCTCGACGAAAAGGCCGCTCTGGTAACGGGTGCCGGCAAGGGTATCGGCAGATGCATCGCGTTGATGTTCGCCAAGGCGGGAGCCGACTTGGCGCTCGTCGCCAGGACCAAGGACGACATCGACGCGGTCGCCGATGAGATCCGGGCGGTCGGACGCAACGCAGTCGCGATTCCCGCCGACGTCACAGACATCGAGGCGCTTGGCGACGTCGTCGACCAAGCAGCGGACTCACTCGGCGGGCTCGACATCCTGGTGAACAACGCTGGCGGTGTCGAGCAGCTCGGCACGTACATGGACATGACGGTCGCGATCCTGGAGAACGCGTTCCGATTCAACGTGTCGGCTCCGTTCGAGCTCGGGCGTCATGCCTTGCCGCACATGCTTGCCCGCGGAGGCGGAGCGATCGTGAACATCGGCTCGATGTCCGGAATGCAGAACGAGCGGGGCTTTCTCCCCTACAGCCTCGCGAAGTCGGCGCTCGGCAAGCTCACCCAGCTGGCGGCTATCGAACTCGCCCCGAGAGTGCGGGTGAATGCGATTCTGCCTGGGTGCGTCGAGACCGAGGCACTACGTGGATTCATGGATGCCATGCCCGACGTACGGGCCGGCTTGCAGTCCAAGACCCCGATGCGCCGAAACGGCACGCCCGAGGACATCGCCGCTGCCGCTTTGTTCTTCGCGTCGTCGGCATCGTCGTGGATCACCGGAAAGTTACTCGAGGTCGACGGTGCCGCCCCGGCGGGACTGTTCCCCAACGAGTCACCCGACTTGTAGACGGGGATGAGCATGGACACGGAAGTGCGGTTCGACGGTGAGGTCGTCATCGTCACGGGCGGCGCGGGCGGCATCGGTCGTCCCCAGGCCACCGAGCTTGGGCGGCGCGGAGCACGCGTCGTGGTCAACGACCTCGGCGGCAGCCCTCGAGGCGGCGGCTCGGATCCGTCGATGGCCGCAGCCGTTGTGGATGAAATCGTCTCTGCCGGAGGCGAGGCCGTGGCGAGCACCGAAGACGTGTCCTCGGCCCTGGGTCCGCGGCAGCTTGTCGAGTGTGCGCTGGACACTTGGGGCCGCGTCGACGGGATCGTGCACAACGCGGCCATCCTGCGTGACGCCCACTTCGAGAATGTCGACGACGCTGATTACGACGACATGATGAACGTGAACCTGCGCGGCACCTTTCGCACCGTTCAGGCCGTCTACCGGGCGATGAAAGACAACGGCGGGGGCCGAATCCTGACGGTCACCTCGGCGTCCGGCCTGGCCGGAGCGTTCGGACAGGCGGTCTATGCCGCCACCAAGATGGGTGTCGTCGGGCTCACCCGCTCAATCGCCTGGGAGGGAATGCGATACGGCATCAAGGCCAATGCCATCGCACCGGCGGCCTTCGACAGCCGGATGTATGCCGAAATGAACCCCGAGGGCGACGCTGCGCTCACCGGCAGGCCTCCGGAGCTCGAGGCGTCGCTGGAGGCCGCCGAATTCATGGGCCTGTACACCGCAAGCCGGGTGACCCCGCTGGCGTTGGCACTGGTTCACCGCAGCTGCCCGGTCACCGCCGAGGTTTACTCCGCGACGGGCGGTTACTACTGCCGGTTCGCCATCAGCCACAGCGACGGCGCCTTGCTCGGATTGGAACCCACCGTCGAGGACGTGGTGGCGCACTTCGATGAGATCCGGGGCGCCGGAACCATTCCCAACGAAGTCGACGGCGAGGCGCTGGTGTGGGGCTTACAGTCGTTCGCTCCCCGCCTGCTACCGCTGGTGCGCTGAAGAACGGCGACTCACCCGCCGCCACCCTCCTCGGCAGGCAACGGTGGTGGCAACGGCGTCGTCGGGGTCGTGGTCGTCGGCGCCGCGGGCGGCGCTGCGGGCGGCGAATCCGGCGACGATTCCGGCGCGTGGAAGTCGACCATCCGCTCTTCACGGGTCGTCTGGTTGCCGCTACTCACGATCAACGAGTTCGCCGTTACCGTGTAAGAGATTCCGTTGTTGTCGGCGACGTACTCGCCGTCGCCGGATTTGGATGCGGGCGCAATCAGCTTGGCGCCATCGCGTATACGCACGCCGCGGTACTCGTACTGGCCGCCCGGCGTTCTACAGATCGCGACGCGGGACGTATCAGTGCTGCCGAACACCACGACCGCGTTCGGCGGAGCGCACCGCGCCGTGGAGTCGACGTAACCCTGGTCGTCCGCGGCTGGCGCGGCGGTCGCCGACGGCAGCGCGATGACGAACAACGCCGAACACGCCGCCGCGGCCATGACCACGCGGGAAGCCGAAAGACTGAAGGAACACATCAGCATCCAGCGGACCATGGCTACCGACGTTGTGCGAGCGTCGACGCCGTCACGCGACGGAATCGTAAGGTCATCGAGACACGATTCATTCGCGCGACCTTCACGAGGCTGAGGCCGCCGAACATGAGACCGATTGGCTCACCAGGTAACTCTCGAGCCCTTCGCGGCCAAGCTCACGGCCGTAGCCACTCTGCTTGACTCCTCCGAACGGCGCGACGGGATCCATGATGTAGCCCTCATTGACGCCGAACGTGCCGGACCGTATCCGCGTGGCGATGCCGAACCCGCGGTCGACGTCTTGGGTGAACACCGACCCCGCCAGACCGTATTCAGAGTCGTTCGCGATCCGCACCGCGTCGTCGTCGTTCTCGTACCCGATGACGGTCAGCACCGGGCCGAAGATCTCTTCGCGGGCGATCCGCATGTCGTTGTGCGCATTGCTGAACAGCGTCGGCTTCACGTACCAACCCTTGTCGAGGCCGTCAGGTAGGCCAGTGCCGCCAACGACCAGTCGCGCGCCCTCACGCTGGCCTTCCTCGATATAGCCCCGCACCCGGGTCTGTTGTCGTTCGGCGACCAGCGGGCCGAGCTGGGTCTCTGGGTCGCTCGGGTCGCCTACCGACATCGACTCCATCCCGGCGGCCAGCGCGTCGACGAAGTCGTCCTGTCTACTGGCGGGCACCAGGATCCGGCTCAACGCATTACAGACCTGGCCGCTGTTGGCCAGGCTTGCGGCCTGGATGGCGGCAGCGACCTTCGCAGGATCGGCGTCGTCGAGAACGATGGCCGCCGACTTGCCGCCCAGTTCCAGGCTCACCTGCTTCAGTCCCTCGGCACATGCCATCGCGACTTGGCGGCCTGCTGCCGTAGAGCCGGTGAAGGAAACCTTGTCGACCCCTGGGTGCCTGACCAGACATTCCCCCACAGCGCTGTCACCCGGAACCACATTGAGGACTCCGGATGGAAAATCGGCTTGCTGCACCAGGTCTGCGAAGAACTGAGCGTCGAGCACCGATTCGGGAGCGGGCTTGAGCACGACACAGCACCCGGCCAGCAGCGCCGGGATGATCTTGCAGACGGTGAGGAACTGCGGCATGTTCCACGGCACAACCGCCGCAACCACTCCGACCGGGTGCTTGAGAATGCGGATGTCGTTGCCGTACAGGCCCGGACGTGCCTCCTGCCAGTCATAGCGGCCTGCGAGATCACAGAACGCGGAGAACATCATCAGCGGAATCCGCACCTGCGCGCGTTTGGCAAATGAAATGGGGGCACCGATTTCGGCGGTGATCAGCTCCGCCATGTCGCCGCGGTGCTCCTTGTACAGTTCGGCCAGACGGGTGACCGCGGCGATGCGCTCAGCGGGCTGCATCCGCGGCCACGGTACCCCGTCGAAGGCCGTGCGCGCGGCTTGGACCGCCCGGTCCACGTCGGCCGGTCCCGCGAAGGAAACTCTGCCGATGACCTCCTGGCTGTGCGGAGAGATCACATCGATGGCGGTACCCGAATCGGGTGTCGACCACTGCCCGTCGATGAAGAGTTGGTCTCGGTAATACATTGAACTCCCTCAGGTTCTTCGGCCGCCGTTGACGCCGAGGATTTGACCGGTGATGTAGCCGGCGTCGTCGGAGATCAGGAATGAGCACGCGGCGGCGATGTCCTCCGGTTTACCCACCCGCCGGACAGGGGTGCGCTCGATGTGGTCCGCAATGGTTCCACCGAGCCGTTGACGCTCCTCTGCGCTGCGCAGCATCGGGGTGTCGACAAACCCTGGCGCCACCCCGTTGACGGTGATCCCGCTGGGTCCGTATTCGAGGGACAGCGATTTGGTCAGCCCGTTGACGGCCGACTTCGCCGCGACGTAGTGGCCCATGAACGGCTGGCCGGAATGAGTGCTCGACGACGAGATGTTCACGATGCGTCCCCAACCGGCGTCGATCATGTCCGGTAGCACCGCTTGGATGGTGTGGAACACCCCGTTGAGATTGACGTCGATGACCCTGGACCAGACGTCGAACGACAAGTTGGTGAACCGCTTGAACCCTTCGATGCCCGCGGCGTTGACCAGCACCGTGATCGGGCCCAGTGCCTCGTGCACCGCGGCCACAGCCGCCTCCACCTGCTCGCGGTCGGTCACATCCGCCACGAAGCCGTGGGCATCATCAGTCGGCGAGAGGTCGATGACCGCGACCTGGTGACCGTCGCTGCGCAGCCGGCGCGCGATGGCGCGGCCGATGCCCGACGCCCCACCGGTCACGAGTGCGGTCTTCATGAGGGCACGCCTTCCACTTACTGGGCGACCGCCCAATCACCGGCCGGTTCATGCCTATCACCCGGCTCCCAGTGGGGTCAAGCAAAAGCCCAGTGCTGGTGGGTGAGTGACGGCATTCGCCGATTTCGCTTCTATTGATTCGAGGCGACCGCCCAACCTAGGGTCCAAAAATGGGCAGACCGCAGTTTCGTTTTGCCGTGCAGGCCACCAACGCCTCTGAAGCGCGCAAGTGGCGCAACACCGCGCTGAAGGTGCAGGATCTCGGCTATTCCACGCTGTTCCTCGCGGACCACTATCTGGTACCCGGACCCGCGCAGCGCGCAGCCCGCACTCCCAGGCAGGATCTAGCGCCCATCGCCGCGATGGCAACGGCCGCGGCGGTGACCGAGACGCTGCGAATCGGCTGTCGCGTTTTCTGCATCGACTATCACGTGCCCGCGGTGCTCGCCAAGGAGGCCGCGACCCTGGACTTGCTCTCCGACGGGCGCCTCGAGTTCGGGATCGGAGCCGGCTGGAGCGCTGACGAGTACTCGGCGATGGGTTTGACCTTCGACCGAGCGGGTCAGCGAATCACCAAGCTGGAGGAGGTGATTGCGCTGATCAAATCCCATTTCACCGGTGCGGAGATCGATTGCGCCGGTGAGTTTGTCACCGTTCGCCGGTCGCCCACGGCCGGTGCAGCGCCCCCATCCCCCGATCATGGTCGGCGGCGGCGGCCCACGCGTACTCTCGCTGGCAGCACGCGAAGCCGACATCGTGAGTATCTCGAACGTCCCCTTCGTGCGCGCAACGAGGACGGCCTCGATCCACAGGCCGAGGCGCAACGCCGAATGGGCTACGTGCGGGCGGCGGCATCCGATCGCTTTGAGAACCTGGACATCGAGAGTTCGCCGTACTTCGCCGAGATCACCAACGATCCCGAGTCCGCGCTCGCTGATCTGGAGTCGAAAACCGGGATTGCGGAAAAGATCTTGCGCGACCATCCCAACGTGCTGGTCGGCTCGGTAGAAACCTTCGTCGATGTCCTCCAGTCGCGTCGCGAAGAACTGGGCATCAACTATGTGACCGTCCAGCAATCGCAGATAGACGCTTTCGCCCCCGTTGTGGCCAGGCTGCGCGGCCTGTAGTCTCTGATTGAGCGATCGCCCAAACAGGAACGAGACGCCAGATGGCCAAGCGGACGAGATTCAGCGAGTACCAGAGTCGCTACGCGAATTACCGATTCGAACTCACCGACGACGGCATCCTGTTCATGCAGTGCCACACCGACGGCGACAGCCTGGTCTGGGAGCTGGCAGGCCCACGACGACATGTCGCGATGCGTTCGCCGATGTCGCCGGTGACCGCGAGATCAAGGTCCTGATCCACACCGGCACCGGCGAGAACTACAACGCCAACTGGGGCCGGATGCCCAACGGCGATCCGGTGGAAAAGCCCGATGTATCAGCTCATGCCCGACACTCGCGGACTGAGTGAAGTTGGACGAGAAGGCCTGGTATGCGAGGCATCTGATCTTCAACGTGCTGGACGTCGACGTACCGATGATCAGCGCGGTCAACGGTCCGTGCAACATGCACTCCGAGGTCCCGCTGATGGGCGACATCGTGCTTGCTTCCGAGGACGCGTACTTCCAGGACGCGTCGCACTTTCCGCGCGGCCAGGTGCCAGGTGACGGACAGCACGTCATCTGGAGCTTCGTGGCCGGCCATACCCGGGCGCGCTACTTCCTGCTGACCGGGAAGAAGCTCGGCGCGCAGGAGGCGCAAGGAATGGGGCGTGGTCAACGAGGTGTTGCCCAGGGACCAACTGCTCGACCGGGCCTGGGAACTGGCGCGTGAGCTGGTCAGGCGACCGCCGCTAGACGCTGCGGTACTCGCGTCAGCTGTTCACCAACCCTCTCAAGCGGGCGTTCATCGACGAGCTGGGCCATGGCCTGGCCCGCGAGACCTACGCCCAGCGCGCGTTCTTCCCGTTCGGCGGAGAGATGGAGCCGCTCGATCGGCCATGGGACCAACAGCCGTGGTCCACCGAACCGGCGGCCAACGGCCAGCACGTCGACGAAGGAGCCACATCGTGACGAGCATCCAGCAGCGACTGTCCACCGGGCGAGGGCAAGTTCACGCCCGACTACCCCGAACTCGGCACCGGCCCGGTGAACTACGAGGACTCCATCTCCGAGGAGTTCTTCACCGCCGAACGCAAGGCCGTCTTCGAGCGAACTGGTTGTGCGTCGGACGCATTGAGCGGCTACCCCGCAAGGGCACGTACTTCACGCGCGAGCTGCCCGGCCAACTTGCGTCCATCGTGATAACCCGTGACCTCGACGACAACGTCCACGCATTCCACAACGTGTGTGCGCACCGCGGAAACAAGGTGGTCTGGCAGGAACACCCCCAGGAGGAGTCGTCGGGTAGCTCCCGGGCGTTTGCCTGCAAGTACCACGGCTGGCGGTACGGCCTGGACGGCGGCGTCAACCACATCACCAACGAGGACGAGTTCTTCGACCTCGACAAGAGCAAGCTGCGCATGCCGCCGGTGCACTGCGAGGTCTGGGCCGGTTTCATCTTCATCAACCTCGCCGACGATCCGGTGCCGCTGCGCACCTTTCTCGGCGACGGCCTGCTAGGGCATGGAGGCCTACCCCTTCCACCTAATGACGCAGCGGTACGGGTTCTCGACCCACATCAAGGGCAACTGGAAACTCGCCGTCGACTCCGTCTGCGAGTGGTACCACCCGCCGTACGTGCACGGCCGGTTCATCGATCCGGACGTGTCCAAGGCCGAGAAGATGGTGCCGCCAGTCGACGCCTACCACTACGACCTGTTCCGGCCGCACATGCTGACGTCGGTCCCGGACCGCCGCCGCTACCCCCGCGCGAGCCCGGCACCGCCAGACCGGCCCGCCGCCCGTCGCCAACGAGGTCTTCACACCGACGCCCGACGAGATCGCCGATGCCCGCGCGCTGATCGCGGACTACCGAAAGGCTGAGGCGGGAGGTGTGGGCGCGATCGGGCGCGATGGCAGACTCGTCGACGCCGCGCTGATGCGTCATGCCGAGAATGTGCTTCGCCGAGCCGCGCCTCCCGACACGCCGCACCGCAAGGCTCCAACATGACCGCATCCGAGAAGGTTGGCTCGCGGGACTCCGCCACTCGCGACATGCTGCTCGACGCCACCATCCAGATCATGCTCGAAGAGGGATATGCGGCGGCCACGTCGCGCCGGGTGGCCGCGCTGGCTGGCGTCAAACCCGCACTGGTGCACTACTACTTCCCCACCATGGACGAGCTGTATCTCGCGGTGTCGTCGCGGCGCCGCAGCAATCTCGATGTCAACAAGAGGCGCTGGCGTGGAGTGCATGCGTTCTGGGAGTCGGTTAGCGAACCCCGCGGCACGCGGCTGCTGCTCGAATTCATGGGCCTTGCCAACCATCGCAAGAAGATCAGAGCGGAGATCTCGGCCTGGTCCGAGCGATGGCGTGAAATGCAGATCACTGCGCTCAATTTCATTGTGCGCCAGTCCGGAATGGACGCGGAGGAATTTCCACCGGCCGCGCTGGCCGTCGTGGTCGCCTCAATCGGCCGCACGTTGGTGCTGGAGCAAGCGCTGGGCACGACGGGCGGTCACGACGAGGCTGTTGCGCTGGTGAACCGGTTCATCGACCGATTTGAGATGCCGCAGCCGAAGTCCCGCCGGGCTCGATCCGCTTCGAAGTAACGCTGGACGAGCGGGCGGATTTACCCGCCGGGCCCGTTGGGCCACCTGAGCAGCGAGCCGGCATCGACGCGAATCTGTTGTCCGGTGATGTAGCGACTTTCGTCGCTGGCGAGGAAGACGGCGAGGTTGGCGATGTCCTCGGGCTCGATGTACGGGATGGGCATGGCCTGGAAGATGTTGAACGCGGGCTCGACCTCCTCACGGGTCGGCTTCTTGCCCTCGGCCACCAAGTCGGGGCGGAACAGGCTGTAGATGCCGTCGTTGTGCAGCAGATGGGTGTTGCAGTTGGTCGGATGCATGATGTTCACCCGAATCATCCGCGGCGCCAAATGCAGGCACATCTCCTCGGTGTATTCCATCAGGACGCGCTTGCTCCAGCCGTAGCCCGCCCCGCCGGGTCCCATCATCGGGTTGTCGCTGGTGCCGCGCATCATGCCTGCGGTCGAACCCGTGATGATGATCGACGACCCGTTGGGCAGGTGGGGCAAGGAGACTGCGACCGTGTTCATCACGCCGAGGAGGTCGACGTCGGTGGCGTCGACGAAGTGCATCGGGTCTGGCTTGCCAAAAGCCATCGGGAGGATGCCCGCGTTGGCGACGACGATGTCGAGCTTGCCGAGGTCGGCGACGCCGGCCTCGAGCGCATCGCGCAGCTCGCCGCGCTCCCGCACGTCGGCAACCCTGGCCACGACACGGCGGCCCAACTCCTTGACCGACCGCTCCGTCTCGGCGAGATCGTCGGGCGTCGCGAGCGGATAGGGATTCGACTCGATCTGACGACAGATGTCGACTGCGATGATGTCGGCGCCTTCCTTGGCCATCGCGAGCGCGTGCGCCCGTCCCTGACCACGAGCCGCACCGGTAATGAAAGCGACCTTGCCGTCGAGCCTGCCGGCCATTCGTCCTCCGCCGATATGTGGCGCGGGCTGAATCCCACGCTCGAACGATGATCGAACCTATGTTATGAAGGCCGTTTAATCAATAGTTATCGGCACAAATGTTTGGTACGGCGATGGCGCCACGAGGACCGGCTGGAGTGGATTGTCGGCCGGTTGCCCGGTGAGCCACTCCCAGTGAACGGCCGCATCAGCAAGACGCAGGTAGATCTGCAGCTGAATGTGGTCGTGCTGCCTGGCTAGGCGACTCGCTCGAGAAGACTCGCCGCCCGCGATGGCTGTCGACGGTCGGCGCGCGATGCGCGGGGATGCAGGACAACCAGGGAACCCGAACGGACAACGCCCAACGGCCCTGCACGCACAAAGCGAGCGATTCCCACTGCTCGTAGCATTGAGGCCGCTTTGGCTTGGCGGTATCCGACCATCATCCCGGTTGCACCAATGATCAGGAGACCGCCGATGCCCGGCAAAGCCAGGGCGGCCAGCACCGTCAGCGACGCGGGTACCAGGACGGCGCTGATGGTGTGTTCGAGAATCGACAGCACACCCGTCGGGGCGACGCTCTCCGGCGCGACCGGCGCCGCCCCAGAAACCGATAGTTCTTGACTCAAACCGGTGGTCGCGACGCCTCCCAGTGTCGGACGCTCGGCGACGTTGCCAACTGATGCAACGCCCGAGTTACCCGAAGTAACCAGGATCTGCCGCCATTGCGCTGCTCCAGACGGAAGCACTTTCGTATCTACAGCTGCCGACAGGCCACCACCGTAGAGGCTTCCTCCGATCCCGCCAGGCGCCCTTGCGGCCATTGCGGGGAAGCCGAGCAAGGAGGCAAGATCAGACTGCGCTTGTGTCACCGAGCTGCCCACAGCGGCAACCGAGGTGAGCATGTCCTGAACCGCGGTGATGACATCCCTAACCGGTGTCGGGGAACTGGGAAGCTTCGCGACCACAGCCGGAAGCGCCCCAACTGCATTCGCGGCCCCTCTGACCGCACTCCTAACCGGCGCGACGACTGTCCGTACGGCCGCGAGCCGCTTGCGAGCCGGTGCAACCACAGTCGGGTCGGATGCGACCACAGCCGGCGGAGGCGCGACCACCTGCGAATGCGACACGACTACGTCCGGATTCGAGGCGACCTCGGTGGTAACCGCCGTGGTGGATCCGGAACCTTCGTTGTGCTGTTCGGCGACCGCCGTGACAGACTCGTTGGTGCCCGTCGGTGCGGGCGCCTGGGTGCCCGTCGTGGCACCCATGGTCATCGGGCCTGTCGGGCTGGCGGATTCCTCCTGGCTCCCTCGGCTCGAATTACTGAGCGAATCGGGCGTGCCCGTTTCGGCTGTGCTCCTTCGACCGGCCCGGTCGCCGAATCGACGCCTTGGGTCGAGCCGTCAACACCCTGGCTCTCGGCAGTCGAATCGACGGGATCGGGATCGGCCGCGGCGATCGCTCCCCCGGCGCTACCGACGAGGAGGGCGGCGGACGCCATGCAGACACCCAGTGCGAAGCGCCAACGCATCATAATCGTGATCTCCTGCCCCCAGAGGACCTCGCCGGTAGAGTAGCCGAACTCAAGTGTCTCATTGCGCGGCCTGCAGCAAACCCTTTCTGCGATAAAACCCGTATTTGCCTAGGAGCGGCCCCGCGGTGAGAAACTTGGAAAGCAGACGCCGCCTGGTTGGTTGATATTGACACGGCTTTTGGCCAGCCGTCGCACGAGTCTACCTGTCGGTATCAAATTTGCGGAACGGCGTTCTCGTGATCTGCTGCTCTGCGGGGTCGAATCCGGCCGCCGCGGCCGAACAGCCCATGTCGCTGGTGGCCGACGTGGGGTTTACTCGGGCTGGCCGATGGCGTTTCTGGCGCCTGACGGGAACCGAGCGACCCGACCTGATCGAAGGCGCCAGCGGCCGCTCGGCCAGCGTCTGAGGGCACAGGCCCCAGCCCAAGCCGGCCCTCACGGCGGCAGCGAACCCTCCTGCCGTCGGGACGAAATGCGTCGGCCTCGCGAGGACGGGCAGGATTGAACCCCCGCCTCCCGGGAATTCGTGTGACTGATATCACCATGACGAAGGGGGCACTATGCATGCAACGAGCCGCTCGTTCACCGGCTTCGCAGCCACCGGGATCGCCGTCGCGGGCATCGCCGCGCTGGCCGCCGCACCTTTGGCTCCGGCACCTCAGGTGCTGTCGCCTCACAAGCTTCCTGGGTAATCAGCTCATCTACTGCTCGACTGCCCGTTCTTCGTGCAGGGCGCGGTGACCGTGCCCGTTGCCATCCTGCAGACACCGGGCACGTTCGTCACGGCCCTGCAATCCGGCGACCTGCTCAAGGCGATCGGCGCCGCCGCCGCGTCGGTGACCGGAGTCGCGGACGCCGCCGCCACGCCCGCCATCATCAGCGACGGCACGATTGTGGCACCCAGGGCACTGAACGCGTTCGAGATCGGCGTGGTGGGCCTGGTCAAACATCGTCCCTGCCGCCGCCGGCGGGCTGCCGGCAGTCGTCACAGCCATCGAGACCGCCCGCCAGGACACCTTCACCGCGCTCAACCGGCCGGTCGTGGCCAATCCCACGCCAACCGTCGCGCCGCACGGAGTCGTGCAGGTCGGCGTGATGGAAGGGATCAATGTGGTTGCGGCGGTCATATCCCGGCTTTGAATGACATCCTGCTCGGTGGGTTTCAATCCGTTGACGCCGCCGCGCAGACACTGGCCCGCACCGGCGATCCCGCAAAGGCCGTTGCAGCAGGCGCGACGACCGTGACCGGGGCACTCCACGAAGCAGGCAGCGTCGTCGCCGACTCGGTCGTCACCGCGGCCACCAATAAGAGGACACTAGTAGCTGCGGGGTAGTCCCAGTGAGTGCTCGGGCGACGAAGTTCAGGATCATCTCCTTCGACACCACCATGTTGAGCATGCGCACGATCCAGTAGTAGGGCGCCAGTCGGTACTCGTAGGTGACCGCGCCGCCGTGCACACTGACCGCGGCGTCGAGCGCTTCCAGACCCGCGGCCGCGCCAAGTCCACCTCACTTAGATGCGAGCCAACCTAATCGATTTCTGATCTTTGGCGGATGATGTCTCCGGACATGCCGGGGCGGTTCAGGATCGCAGTGCCTCTAAGGCTCTTGCCGATGGGCTGTCGGGCTCGGCGTGAAAGATGATCAGGTGCTGACCACCCGAGTGCGGCACGGACAATCTGTTGCGGCGAAGATAGAGGTCGCCGACGTGGGGATGACGCATGTGGGTGATCCCCGCCCGGTAACCCACATCCGCGCGCGCCCAGAGTTCGCGGAATCGTGGACTGGCAGCGGACAATTCGTCAATTAGTGCGCGCATGCGGGGGTCATCGGAAGCGCTGCCGGCGACTTCCCTCAGCCCGCTGACCGCCACATCGGTCGCCTCATCCCAGTCGACGAAGAACTCCCGGGCGGCGGGATCCACCAGGCGCCATCGCAGGAAGTTCTGCCCGGGCGCGAACCCGGGCGACAGCGCGCAGGCGATCGGATTGGCGGCCAGCACATCTTGGTATCTGCTGGCCACGATCGTCGGCATCGAAAACTGATCGATCAGGTCGTCCAGATCGTCGGCGGCGATCTGCAGGTCCGGCTGCTCGCTGCGGCCGCCGCTCGCCAGCTGATGCAGATACTCGGTGCCTTTGATATCCAGCTGGAGCGCCCGCGCAAGCGCGTCAAGAATCTGGGCGGACGGATGTTTGTCGCGGCCCTGCTCCAGCCGCAGGTAATAGTCGGAGCTGATCCCCGCCAACATCGCCAACTCCTCGCGCCGCAAGCCCGGAACGCGCCGCCGCGCACCAGGTATCAGCCCGACGTCTTCGGGACGAACCTGTTCGCGCCGCGCACGAAGGTAGTCACCGAGGGCGTTGCCTTTCACCGCACTGGTAGTCAGGGGCGCGGCGTCCGCAGTGCGGATCCGTTTCCCCATCCCTTTCAATCCGTGCGTGCGGTTATCCCGCACACGGCTTACCGATGATCTTCTGTGACATGGTTACGCAGCCTTCGGGTAGCGGATAGTGCCGCGCAGGCGATGCAGGCCCTGCCCGTTGAACCACTCCTCGGTCCACTGATCGGCTTGTCCGGCACGCAGGTTACGGCCCCGCTTCTTGACCATCAAGCGGAACAGCCGCCACGTGACATACCGGTCGATCTGGCTGAACTTGATAGGCGGCGTTTCCGGTGCGGAAGTAGGTACCCCAGCCGCGCAGGATCGGATTGAGCTCCGAGATCACTCACGGATATCGATTCCGACGATTGCGACCGGTGAGATCACGGACCTTGGCTCGCAATCGGGCCATGATCGTTGGCTGGGACAGCGATGCAGGTAATAGCGCACGATACGCTACTGTTCTCACAACGCTCTGACATGCGAGCTCGGAAATGACAACTGAGAAAGTCCAGGCTCTCGCGACTTCACGCAGGTCGACCACCTTCGTCTTATCCGCGTAGCCGCAACCCCAACGACGACAAGATCTCTCTCAGCGCCTCTAAGGGTGCTCGGCTTGTGCCGAGAAACGGCACAGCACCACACCGTCATCGGCGTAGCGCACCAACTCACCCACCTCGCGGAGGGAGAGCTCGGTGTCGAGCACGTGCAGATAGATGTTGGCCAACAACGGGGAGATCACCCCGCTCTGCGGAGTGCCCGCGACCGTCCGCTCAGCACCCCATCGACCAACATCCTGCCTGCAGCCACTAAGCGCAGCAGTTTGAGCACCCGCCGATCCGAGACCCGACGACTCACCGGGTAGAGCAGCCGGTCGTGATCGATCTCGCCGAAGAAATTGGCGATATCAAACTCGACCACTGAGTGAGTCCCTCGATGAACCCGACGCGAAGCTGCTCCATCGCCTGTGTGGCCGACCGTTTCGGCCGAAACCCATACGAGCACGACAAGAAAGTCAGCCTCGAAAATCGGTTCCAGCACGATCTTGGCCGCCGCCTGGGCCACCCGGTCTCGCACCGTGGGGACGGATGTTTCATACTGCCCCTCCTGCAATCGTGGGTTGGGATGTTCTGGTCGGGTGATGGAGTTGCGTTGGTCGGCTTGGTCTTTCGGAGTGATGATGCCAGTCGGTCCCGACACAGTGGGGCTGTTAGGCGTGTTTGCGGGGCGGGGTCCGGCGGACGGCGGGGTTGAGGTGCCCGGATTCGGTGATGCGGCAACGGCATTCGGCTTCGATCTGCTCAGTCCAGGGGATGCACAGCCGATTGCCGGTGCCGCGGCGGGCGGCGAGTTTGCCGGTCTTGATCCAGTCGTAGACCACGCTGGTGCTGCAGCCGAGCCGGTGGGCGGCCTCAGCGACGCTGATCTCGCCGTCGGTGTAGGGGTTGGGGGCGGGGATGTGGTAGGCGTGACGGATCCACTGCACGGCCTTGCCGTCGAACGGTGCTCCGGTGCCGGTGGTGTGCCCGGCGGCGTTGAGCAGGTCGGCCAACTCGGCGGTGGGGGTGGTGGGTCCGAGGCGGGTGACCATCGCCACCGCGGGTGACGGGCTGCGTTTGGCGGTGCCGGGGTGCACGACGCGGGTGACGGTGATGTCGTCGGTGGCGCCGGTGTGCCAACGGATCCCGATCCGCGCCTTGGCCCGATCGGGTTCGGGGAGCAGGGTGATGTCGGCGATCAGGGTGCGCAGCAGGCGTTTTCGGTCCTTGTTGCTGGTGGTCGGTTCGGACCACAGCCGCGGCAGGTCGGCGGCCAACTGTTCGAGCTCGGCCCGGCCTGGCAGGGGTGGCAGCGCCTCGCGTGCGGCCGCCAGGGCCTGTTCGGCGTCGGCGAGGGCGGCGAGCTTGTTCTCCCACCGTCTTTCCAATGTTCCTGCCACCAAACGGTTCTCGGGCTCGACGGCGTGGAACGCGCGTTCGGCGCGGTCGGCCTCGTAGCGGGCACGCTCGACGGCGAGCTCGGCGGCGCGACCGAGGCGGTGGTGTCGGTCGGCGACCGCGTCGGCGGCGGCCAGCGCCAGCGCGACCTCGTGCGGGTTCAGCGCGGCCAGCAGCCGGTCGGCGACCGCGTCGTCGACGGTGGCCGCGGCCACCGAGCGGCACGTCGGGGTGCTTTGCCGGTCGGCGCGGCGCGAGCACTCGTAGGCCGGGCGTTGATCGGTGTGGTAATTGGTGCGCATCGGTTTGCCGCACGATCCGCAGGCGATGATGCCCTGACACAGCGCCGATCCCTCGCGTGGTGGGCGCGCCCCGGTGTGGGTGCGGTTGGCGGCCAGCCTGGCCTCGTTGGCCAGGTACTCGGCCCAGCCGATATAGCCGTCGTGATGGTCGCGGATGAGCACCGGCCACTGGGTGCGGGGCCGTTCGACGAGCCCGGTGTGCACGCTGCCGTCCGGGTCGAGGGTGCGCCGAGAGGTGTAGCGGCCGTGCACGTACGCCCCGGCGTAGCACGGATTCTTCAGCACGCCCAGCACGCGGGCATGCGACAGCCGGCCCCAGCGCAGCTGCCCGGCCCACACCCCGCCGTAGGCGCGCAGCGGAAACCTGCGGCCCGTCAAACGCGGCGACCACCCCGTAGGCCGACCCGCACGCGGCGAAGGCGGCGAACAGATCACGGATCGCGGCCGCCACCTCGGCGTCCGGGTCCATGACGACCGCACCGAGCTCGTCGTGGAGGTAGCCGACCGGCAGCGGAGTGCGTAGCGCGCCACGGGCGGCCGCGGCGCGTTTGGCCGCCTGCAGGCGCTGGGCCATCACGTGCAACTCCACCTCGCCCATCGTGGACTTCAACCCGAGCAGCATCCGGTCGTTGACATCGCCCGGATCGTAGACGCCGTCGGCATCGATCAGCAGCGTCTCGGTGATCGCCGCGAACTCCATCAACCGCGCCACCTCGGCATTGGAGCGGGCCAGCCGCGAGATCTCGATCCCGAAGATCGCGCCGACCTCCCCGGTGCAGACCCGCGACACCAGCTCGGCGAACCCAGCCCGGGCCACCCCCCACCGGCCCGACACCCCCAGGTCGGTGTCGATCACCACCACCGCCTCGCGGGCCCAGCCCAGCCGCACCGCCTCCTCGACCAGCCCGTACTGGCGCATCGTGGACTCGGCGTGCTCGCGCACCTGCGCCATCGACGACTGCCGCAGATACACCACCGCCAGCCGATCCCGATGGCCGCCAACGATTTTCGCCACGCCGTTCACCACCGCCACCACCTTGCAGCACACCGATCGCCATGTTCGCCACCACCTGCACCGCCTCGGTCCGCGCCGCCCCGGCCAACACGACCAGCGACGCGGCGGCGGGCACCGGTCACCGCAGCTCGCGCCGCGCCAGCAGCTCGGCGTTGATCGCCGAGATCTCCGCGATCACCGCGGCCACCTGCTCGCCACGTGCCAGCCACGCGCGCACCGCCGCCACCAGCCCGTCCGGCACATACCGTGCCCGACCCCGACCGGCCGGTTTCGGCGTGAAGTAGACGTACGGGCCGTGCGGCTGTCCGGCCGCGCAGCGGCACCCCGACCGCCCGCACCGGCGGGTCTGTTCGCTCAACGACCCCACCAGCACCTCCTCCACGTCGCCCAACCCGCTCGCCAGCCGCCGTCGCCGCGCCAGCAGCGCCCGCGTCGACGCACTCGACAGATCGTTCTTGTGTAGATTCATCACACAAGAGTATGTCGTGACCAGGCATGACAATCAACAACCCCGAATGGCGCGTGTCACCGCCGCCAGGTCGGCGAGCCCCTCCACCGACAATCGTCGCGTCAACGGCGCCGCGCCCCGATCGGTCCACGACTCCGGCAGGGTGACCTGCCCACCGTCCAGACCGGCACACACGAACACCGCACCCGCGCCGCGGCGCTTGACGAACAACACCGCCAACCGCGAGCCCAGCAACGGATGGAACGGATGCGCGACAACGACAAAACCCAAATCGTCACTGCACGACCGGTGACTATGCCGCCTCCGTCGGAATCCCCAACGGCCGCTTACCACCTCGTGGTTTCGGGATCTCCACGCGACGGGCCGGCGCTGGGCGATACCGACCCTGAGCGGAGATCACGACGCAACTCACGCAACATGCGGTCCACGCCGTAGTCCTCCACCGCGACCAAGGTGATACGATCCACCCCGGCCGCACCCCTGTTCTCCGCACCCGCTCCCACGCCTCCCACAGGACGTCACCCCTGCAGATACGGTCATACAGGGCGTGGAAACGCCGACCCGAAGACTGCTTGGCCGCAGCCCATAGCGCACGTTGCAGTTCTCGCACTTTCACCGGCGACGCCACCAACGGCTCGTCGTCGGCTACGACAGGTCTATGACCTGCCGGGGGAATTGGACCGAGTCACCTCGGTCATGCCCTCGCGCTTACCCGCGTCGCGCGCGTGATCAAAGTTGGGGCCCTTCCCTCCCGGCGCGTTATGTTGCACGCCGATCAGCGGTACTACGACCCCATCGGACTCCCGCTGCCCTCCAAAGGCTTTCACCATCGGCTTATACCCCTGGTCTTTGCCCGACGCAGGCCGGGCAGACGGGCCTCTCCTGTTCCGAACCAGACTGTGTGCACGTGCCGCCACCCGTACCCCGGAAGGACCCGACGAGCTGACCTCGGACCAGGGCTCGCCGGACATGGCCTTCGCCGTGGTGTGAGCGGCTCGGCTCCTCCGTTGTGACTCTGACGAGGCTGCAGACGTTCGCTTCACGCTACGGCCCGCGCACTTGCTCCCTCCGAAGAGGCTTTCGACACCCCGCTCAGCCCGCCACGTCTCCGCAACGAACCGGGGCCTGCTACTCGGCGCTCCGATACCTACCGGGACGGGACTTCCACCCGCTAGTCCAGTCCAACTTTCAGGACGAACACCACATGAGCCTAAAGCTGTCCCTGCCAATACCAGGGTTATTGCGGCTTCCCCTTCTCGAACGCAGTGCGCACATCGTGGATGTTGTTCCGCCTGGAAGGAGCAGTCATGGTGCAGCGACAGGACATCGAGTTCACCGTCGAACGTGATGTGACGGTGCGCGGCTGGCTGTTTGTGCCCGACGGCCCGGGACCGCATCCGGGTATCACCATGGCGCACGGGTTCGCCGGAGTGAAGGAACATGGGCTCGAAGGGTTTGCCCGCCTGTTCGCCGACGCGGGATTCGTGGTGTTGGTGCATGACCATCGCGGCTTCGGCGCCAGCGACGGCTCGCCTCGCTTTGATGTCGACCCGTGGGTCCAGATCGCCGATTGGCGCCGGGCGATCTCCTTCCTCGAAAGCCTCCCTGCCGTCGATCCTGATCGCATCGGGCTCTGGGGCACCAGCTATGCCGGCGGGCATGCCGTCGTGCTAGGGGCTACCGACCGCAGGCTGCGTGCGGTCGTGGCCCAGGTGCCCACCATCAGCGGTTATGAGCAGAGTCTGCGTCGCGTCGCACCCGACCAGGTGTCTGCCCTGGAGGCCGGTTTCATCGATGACGAGCGGCGCCAGTTCCACGGCGAGCCACCGGCCACCCAGGCGGTCGTGAGCTCCGATCCCGCGATCCGCGCCGCCTACCGCTCCCAGGACGCCATCGCCTTCTACAACCAGCCGACGCCCGAGGGCGTGTGGCACAACAGCATGACTGTGCGATCCTCCCGTGCCGCACGGAACTACGAGCCGGGAGTGTGGATCTCACGCGTCTCTCCCACACCCCTGCTGATGATCGTGGCTCTTCACGACACCATCACGGTCGCCGACCTCGCCCTAGCCGCCTATGAGCGGGCGCTGCAACCCAAGAAACTCGTCACCATCGCCGGCGGGCACTTCGACCCCTACCTGGACCGCTTCGCCGAGGCCGGCGGCGCCGCCCGCGGTTGGTTCACCGAGCACCTGACCAAACCGGACACCCACCCACCCTTGAAAGGAATGTCATGACTCAGTTGTGCTACGAGGTGCTGGTCCACGACGGCCTGCCGCGCCACCGCGAACAGCGCCTGCCCGACGGCAGCCCGATGGTGTCCTCACCGGTCGCCTCCACGCTCATCTTCGGCGACCGCGACGCCGTACTGGTCGACCCGCCGTTCACCCGCGATCAGGTACAACGCGTCGGCGACTGGATCGAGCGCTCCGGTAAGAAGCTGACCTACGTCTACGCGACGCACGGGCACGGCGATCACTGGTTCGGCACCGACCTGTTGCTGCAGCGTTTCCCCGGAGTTATCGCGTACGCGACCGAAGGCACCATCGCGAAGATGCACGAACAGGCCACCGAGGGCCGCGCCCAGATGTGGGACGTTGACTTCCCCGGCCAAATCCCCCCAAGTCCCGTTGTCTACCAACGCGTCCCGTCCGAGGGATTCGAGTTGGAGGGCCAGCGCCTGCTGGCCGTCGAGGTCGGCCACACCGACACCGACGACACCACCGTGCTGCATGTGCCGTCCATCGGACTGGTGGTGGCCGGCGATGTCGCCTACAACGGCGTGCACCAGTACCTCCTGGAGAGCGCCAACGGCGGAATCAAGGCATGGCTGCATGCACTCAACACGGTCGCAGCGCTGAATCCCCGCGCGGTGGTGGCCGGGCACAAGAACAAGGACCTGCCCGATCACCCCATCATCATCAGTGAAACTCGCGACTACCTGCTGGACGCCCAGCGGCTGCTCGCAGGCAAACCCAGCCCAGGTGAGTTTTTCGACCACATGATCCGCCTCTACCCGCGCCGGCTCAACGTGGGCCCCGTCT
Source organism: uncultured Actinomycetota bacterium (assembly GCA_963800125.1). Classification (GTDB taxonomy): domain Bacteria; phylum Actinomycetota; class Actinomycetes; order Mycobacteriales; family Mycobacteriaceae; genus Mycobacterium. The sequence continues at coordinate 47,989 of CAWDAC010000023.1, forward strand.
GGTACAGCGCGGTGGCGTTGCTGTCCTGACGAATTCGAATTCGACTACCCACCAAGGAGAAAACCATGATCATCGATACCGCAGATCTCGATCCGACATCCAGCTACAAACTGCTCATCGGCAGCGTGCTGCCCCGCGCGATCGCCTGGGTGAGCACGAGTGCGGCCACCGGAGTGGGCAATATCGCGCCGGTGTCGTTCTTCACGGTCGTGGGCAGGATGCCACCTATCCTGTCGATCTCGTTGCAGCCCCGATCCGACGGCGTCACGCTCAAGGACACGTTCGTCAACATCCGCGACACGAACGAGTTCGTCATCAACCTCGCCACGATCGGCCAGGCCGACGCTGTGCACAAGTCGGCGTTCGAATTCGACACCGGCGTCGACGAGTTCGATGCACTTGGCTTAGAGAAGGCTGCGTCTGAGGTCATTTCGGCCCCACGCATCGCCGGTGCGCCGATCTCATTCGAATGCGTTGTGGACCGCATCATCCCGATGCCCCCACTGCCTGACCACGTCGTCTGGGGAGAAGTCAAGCGCATCCACGTACGCGACGATTTGTATCTGTCCCGGGGTCGCATCGATGTCGGCGCATTGGGCGTATTCGGCAGGCTCGCAGCCGAGTACACGCTCGTCGACAACATTTTCACGACCCCGCTGCCCGATGACGTCGTCGAGGAACTGAGTATGCACCGCGCCGACCGTCTCGACGGACAATCGACCGATTACTCGCCCATCGACACCGCCGAATGGTCGGCGTCGGGCGCGACGACAGGGGGCAACGAAATGACCGCGACGACCGACGGGTTCACAATCACGCAGACATCGGCGAACATCATCGGTGCGCCCACGCTGCTGTTCATCCACGGATTCCTTGATGACGCGACGGTATGGGACGGCGTGATCGGTTCGCTAGCAGGCAAAGTCAACACCGTGCGCTATGACCTGCCGGGCTTCGGCGCGCGTAGTGGATCCGTCGCCGATCCGCGAGACCTCACGCTCGAATCCCTTGCCGCCGAGGCCGGCGAGATCCTGACCGGTATCGACACTCCGGTGATCGTCGTCGGCCAGAGCCTCGGATCCCAGATCGCCGAACTGGTCGCCGCCGATCACACCGAACGGGTCGACGGCCTGGTGCTGCTCACGCCCGTTCCGCTCGGTGGCACGCGGCTGCCCGACGAGGCGGTCGCGTCGTTTCGCGCCCTCGCTAGCGATATCCAGGCGCAGCGCGTCGCCCGATCCCAAATCTCGCCGGAACTCAACGAGCACCAACTCGAACGGCTCGCCCAGATCGGAGCATCGGCGCTACCGGACGTCGTCGCCCGATACGTCGACGTCTGGAACGACGGGCTGAAGGATGCGCCCCCAGTCAGTACGTTCACGGGCCCAGTTCTCGTAATATCCGGCGGCGCCGACGCATTCGTGACCGAGCAACTCCTCGGCGCCATCAACCCACGCTTCCCCCAAGCCCGTGTAGAGATTATCGGTCGCGGCGGACATTGGCTGCATGTCGAGTACCCGGAGGAGGTCGCCGCCAGGATCCTGGCATTCAGCGACGCTATAGCCCACGACAAGGCCGCGGGATGGCGTCGTGCCTTCGCCGAACAATCACAGGCCACGTTTGCGGACGAGTTCGCCGACCAGATAGTGCTTGACGCCAGCACTTTGGCCAAACCGGTCCAAGGCAAAGAGCGTGTCGCAACGGTGCTGGCGACGGCGAGCTCCATCTACGAATCGCTGGAGTTCACCGCGGAGGCCCACAGCGGGGCGACGACTTATCTGCAGTGGCGCGCAACGGCTTTCGGTGGTACGGAGATCAGAGGCATCACCGTGCTGGAACGAGACGCCCGAGGCAAGGTCGTTGCAGCCGCGATCCACCACCGGCCGCTGGATGTCGTACTGCGATTCTCGGCCGAGATACGCGATCGGCTGGCCGGCGTGATCCCGGCCGACCATTTCCTCAAGGAAACATTGTGACCTCAACCTTGCAATACAAGCTCTTTGTCACAAGCCAGATCCCGCAATCGGGGCGTGGGCCGCTGCCCGATGGCAGCACCCGGATGTGGTCGCCCATAACTTCGACCCTCATCCTGGGAACCCGCAAGGCGGTACTCGTCGATCCACCACTCACCAACACACAGGCGGCCGAGGTCGGTGATTGGATCGAGACCTCCGGGTTACTCCTATCGCGCTTCGGCCCTCGACTGGGTGTGTCGTGATTCCGGCCAGAGCCGACGATCAGTACTGCGGCTTGCTGGCCTCTTTTCGGTGCTGGCCCGTGGGATAGTCCGGGGTAGCGGCGGGCCGAGCCACCCTGGCGGGTGCCATCCAGCCTCGTTCGTCATTTGTCCGAGACGTGAGGGAGTTCGTTGCGAATCATCACCGTCGAAGAGCATTTTCATCATCCCGAGGTCATTGCCCGTGTCCAGGAACTGGCGGGGCCTCCGGCTGTCGTTCCGGACGACGGCTTCAGCAAATTCCTTCAGGGCTTCATGCCGGCGAAGGACTCTGCGGAACAGCTGGGCGGGCACCGATTGGCGCATATGGATCGGGTCGGAATCGACATCCAGGTGGTTTCACATGGCGCAAACAGTCCCAGCAATCTCGACCACCCTGAAGCCGTCGAGCTGTGCCGAAAAGTGAACCACAACCTTGCACAGCAGATTTCGGAGCATCCCACCCGGTTCCGGGGATTCGCCACCATCCCACTGCACGACCCGGCCGCCGCAGCGGACGAAATGAGGCGATGCGTCAATGAGCTGGGCTTCGTGGGAACCCTCATCATGGGAACCTGCGGTGGGTTATTTCTCGACGACGAGCGGTTCGATCCGGTCCTGGCCGCAGCCGAGGAGGTTGACCTGCCCATCTACGTCCACCCGGGACTCCAGCCCCTGTCGACGCCTATTACGCGGGAAATTGGTCGGCAGCGGTGCATTTCCTGTTCTCGGGACCCGGTTTCGGCTGGCACGCCGAGGCCGGCATCCACGTTCTGCGTCTGCGACAACGTCTCGGACTTCCTCGAGCAAGCCGAAATTACCAACGACCAGCGAAACGCAATCGCTCACCGCAACGCCGAGAAAGTAATGCGGATCAAATCAACGTAATCCGCAGAACCGTATCGAGAGAAACGGCGGTAACAGCGCATGAACCGTTCATCATTTGCGCGACGGTCCGGGTGGGCGTCGACGCTCACTTTGACCTCTTTCCTGGTCGCGAGAACTAAGGTCTGAGATTGCGCCCTTGGCCTCGAAGATTGCGAGGTGAACGCTGTCGAGATTCTCGTGTCCGTTCTGGCGTAGCACTGCCTGAAGATCGGCGTGAGTCAACCCGCAGCGTTGCATATTGCGCTGGTTGACCGTGCCGTCGCGGTTCAGCACCTTCGTGGGTGGGTCGATGAATCGTCGGAGTCGCGGAATGAATCGCAGCCTGGCCAGTATTGCGTGGGTGACAAGCAAACAGCTCAGTGCGGCACTCGCGCGGAGCCAGGAGGTGTCGCTGGCAGTTGCCGCCCGTCCGACGATGGATCCGGCGGCGACGGCGGCGATCCAGTCGAACGGCGCGAACTCCGCGGGAGTGCGCCGCTCGGTGAATCGCCCACGACATGCTGGAGGGGATGGGCATGGACGCGTTCGCCGAGCGGGTTCGCCGCGAACTGCTGGCCACTGGCGAGACAGCCCGCAAACGCAGCGTCGAGACGACCCTGCAGCTGACAGCTCCAGAGGCGCTCATCGCACGGATGGCTCGCGACGGGCTCTCCAACCCCGAGATCGGCGCCCGGCTGTTCATCAGTCCCCGCACCGTCAAGTACCACCAATGACACCGGTGCCAAAGCTGACGCTGCACACCAATGCTGCACTCCCGCAGCCGATTCAGCTGACCGAGAAGTGCGCGGTCAGCCGGACGATGCGAATTCGATCAGGTGCGTGACCAGGTCCCGGACAAGTCGTCGAAGCCCACGACGAATGGCAAGTTGCCGACAAACACTACCTCTCCGAGACCACCCTGGCGCTGCTCAACCCGACCGACAAACACGAGCAGAACATCGCAACCCCACCCGCGCTCACGGCATAGTGGAAACCGGCAGAGCCTCAGGCAAACGCCTGCTGGATTTGCACCATTGCGCGGGGCGGCAACCCGCCATTGTCGTAACGCGCGTGCCGCCGATCGTCTTTCTTATAGGAACGAACGACATCCCGAACAAGGAGGCACGTCGGATGGCATCGACTACCAAACCCAACCCGATACCGGATCCATACCGCCGGATCACGCCTTGCCTGATTGTTCAAGGCGGCGACAAGGCGCTCAAGTTTTATGCCGAAGTGTTTGAAGCGACCGAGCGGATGCGCTTTCCCAACCCCGACGGCACCGTCGCCTACGCCGAAATCGAGATCGGTGATTCGGTCCTCATTGTCGAGGAGCAGTCCCCCGAACTCGGGACCAACTCGCCGCCGCCCGACGGCCTTGCCGGCTCCCCCATCTTCCTTTACGTCTACGTAGAGGACGTCGACGACGTTGTCGCGCGGGCGGTGAAGCTCGGCGCGCACCTCCAGCGGCCCCCGCAGGACCAGTTCTACGGCGACCGAGAGGGTTACATCATCGACCCATTCGGTCATGGGTGGACCATCGCGACGCATGTGGCGGACGTGGAACCGGCGGAGATGATGCGACGGATGGCCGAGATGCAGGGGGTGTGAGGCATGAAGTACGTGCTGTTGTTCGTCGACACTGAGCAGTTCGCTAGCGATCTTGCGGCGATGGGCCCTTCCGAGCGAGAGCGGGCGTACGACCGGGTCAACGAATGGTTCGCCACTCATGCGGACAAGCTGCGGAATAGAAGCAAGCTGAAATCACCCGAGACTGCGACGACGGTGCGACTCGACCGCGGTGAACCGGTCGTCGTCGACGGACCGTTCGTCGAGGGCAAAGAGGTTGTGAGCGGGTACGCCGAGATCGAGGTCGCCGATCTGGATGAGGCATTGCAAATGGTGAAGACCTGGCCGGCCTGCCCGATCGTCGAGATCCGCCCTCTGGAGTCATGAGTCCATGTGACTGATGCGGTGCATGCCCAGTTGGCCCGCGTGGTACGAGAACACGCGAGCCAACTGGCCGCGTCACTGGTGCATGTGACGGGCGATTTCGCTACCGCCGAGGACCTGGTTCAGGATGCCGTGCTGGCTGCGCTGCGACACTGGCCGGTGGAAGGGATCCCGCAGCGACCCGACTCCTGGCTGTTCACGGTCGCCCGGCGCCGCGGCCTGGACGCACTACGGCGTGATCACAACTATCTCGCCAAACTGGTACAACTGCAGTGGCCGGTCCAGCCCGAGCCAGACGAGCGGCTGCGGCTGATCTTCACATGCTGCCACCCGGCCCTACCCCGGGAGGCGCAGATTGCGCTCACCCTGCGGGTCGTGTGCGGCATGACCACAGCCCAGATCGCCCGAGCGTTCCTAGTGCAGGAAACGACTATGGCGCAACGGATCACCCGCGCCAAACGAAAGATCACAGAAGCGGGAATTCCGTACCGGATCCCAGCCGATGACGAGCTAGGTGCCCGCCTGACCGAGGTCCTGGCGGTGATCTACCTGCTGTTCAACGAAGGCTACTTGTGCACTGCCGAGCGGGCGCAGTCGCGCGATCTCGTCGACGACGCCGAGTGGCTGGCATCCCTGCTCCACGGCCTGATGCCGACCGAGCCGGAGGTCGCTGGCTTGCTCGCGCTGATCCGGCTGCACCGCGCCCGCGCCGCGGCCCGCTTCGATGTCGACGGTCACCTGGTGCTGCTGCAAGACCAGGACCGGTCCCTGTGGGACAGGGAGGCGATCGCTCAGGCGACTCAGTTGCTGGCCCGCGCCGCCAAACAGCACCGGCCCGGCCCGTACCAGCTGCAAGCCGCGATCGTCGCCTGCCACGCCGAAGCCGAACGCTGGCAGGCCACCGACTGGGAGCAGATCGTGCTCCTCTACGACATGCTGCTTCACCTCGCACCGTCCCCAGTCACCCGCCTCCACCGGGCCATCGCGCTGCGTTTCACGTCGGGGCCACAGGCGGCAATGACGGAACTGAACAGCCTCGCTGGCGTGCTGGACTGCTATCACCTCTACCACGCCACCCGCGCCGATCTTCAACGCGAACTCGGCCACCCAGACCAGGCCCGGGCCGCCGACCGCCGCGCACTCGAGCTGACCGCTAACCCCGCCGAACAAGCCGTGCTCCGAGAGCGCATCGCTTGGACCTAGACCCGGGCTGTCGTATCTGGCGAGCCGCCGATCGTCTTACTGGTAGAAGCCGCCAGACAACGCCGAAAGGACCCAATCGATGACAGGGATCTTGTGCGTGCCACGGCCCTTACTGAGAGAGGAGACTGCCGGTAGCCATGTCTGACATAACCCAGTTGCATCGCGCGCTCATCGCTCGCGTCCTCGACGGCGACGGGAAGGCGCCGACCGAGCTGCGCCGAGCCGCCTTCGACAATGCCGGTCTTGACGAACCGATGCGCACGTTGATCGAGAAGGTGGCCTACCACGCCTACAAGGTGACCGACGAGGATGTCGCCGCCGTCCGAGTCGCAGGGCTGAGCGAGGATCAAATCTTCGAGATCGTGGTGTGCGCCGCTATCGGCCAGGCGAGCCGGCAATACGAGAACGCGCTTGCGGCGCTGGCCAGCGCACAAGGACAAAGGGGTGGCCGATGAGGCTCGAAATCCTCGATCGAGGCCACCGCCTGCGCACGAAGGCCTTATTGGCGCTGATTCGGCTGGTTTCGCGCCAGCCGGTGGTCGACGCTGTCAAGCTGGCGCTGTACCGCCCAGACTTCTACGGCGGCGGCCATCTCACCCATGAGGCGATGCGCGGACCATCAGCCTGGTCGATCGGAGATCGCGAGCTGATGGCGGCGTTCGTCTCGAAGGTCAATGGGTCCCCGTTCTGTATCGCCGCGCACTCGGCCACGTCGGGCCTGTGGTACGGCGATCACGGGAAGGTCGCCGCCACGCTCGCCGATGTGGAGACGGCGCCAATCGACGAACCGCTCCGGGCGACGTTTCGCATTCTCGGCAAGCTCACGCGGGAGCACACCGTTGATCCGGACGACATGCGCGCCGTGCTGGCCGAAGGCGTTTCCCCTGGCCAGATCCAGGACGCCTTGGCCGTGTGCCTGGCCTTCAACATTACTGACCGGCTGGCCGACGCGTTCGACTTCGCCGTCGCCGGCCCCGCAGCCATGAACGCCGGCGCCCGGCACCTCCTGAAGCGCGGTTATCGATAGGCGCTCATTGGTCGAGCTACGCGAAATAGAAGCGCCGTCAGGGCGGGATGGTGCGCAGTTTAAATGCCGCGTGAAGCTGAAAGGTCCCGCCCGGAGCTGAGGGCAAGGCAGCCAACGCCCTGCTGCGCATCGGTGACACCACGGTGCTGACTTCTGACGGCCAAGGGTCTCTTATTCCCCAACCCGGGCAGCCCTTGTGCGCCTCGCGGTTTCGGTCTCATCGAAGCCACGACGAACAGCAAGTCTCCGAATGCACGACCTCTCCGAAGCCACCCTGGCCTTGCACAAGCCCCGAAAGAAACACCAGCCGAAGGTTGCAGCCCATGCCGCTCTCATGGCCTAGTTGAAACCCGCAGAGCCTCAAGCGAAGCACCCCGGTCTACTTTCACCGTTCCGGGGCGCGACCCAGCCCACTCGCATGCAGCTGTTTGGTTGCCCACTGGGGCATGCCATTTCATCGGTCACCCAGCTCCGGCTCACTGATCGCCGAACGTCCACGCCGAAGGTCGGCGAGTAGATCAGGCGACAGCGCTTCTTCGAACGCCAGGTCGCCGCGAGCCGCGGATTCGTCGGCCTGAACTAATGGAAGCGCGCACGGAAGACCCCCGCTGTGGGCGGACCGGGTCCCGGTGAGCGTCGGTAGTTCCGTCGCGCTGGAGTTGACGTTGACGCTGCGGTCGAAACACATGTACGGCCCCGCGAAGCGGCACACCACCGTGTCGCGGAAGGCCGACTCGACGAAGGTCCAGCTCATGACGAAGGTGCGCGCATCGCGCCACTCGCCGCCGGCCACCACGCGCATCGTGTCGGGCTGGTACTGGTGGTGCAGCTTGTTGCCGTCCACGAAACGACCAGCGCCGCAGGATGTCCGATCGAGTCGGGTGCCAGCTAATTCCGGTGCCGACGCAGACTAGCGGCGGCTGACTCCACGGCGTTAGTGATGGCCTTGACCAACGGGCTCTCCAGCTTCCAGCACTGCCAGAAAAGTGGCACATCGAGGCACACATCCGAGATCCGGACGAACGAGCCGTCGTCCAGATTCGGTGCGGCAAGGCTCTGCGGGAACATGCCCCAGCCCAACCCGGCCCGCACCGCGGCACCGAACCCCTCCGCGGTCGGCACGTAATGTGTCTGCCGCGCAATGTCTTTGCGGAACGCTTTGCGCACCAACATGTCCTGCAGCGCATCGTCACGGCTCCACGCCAGCGAGGGCGCTGATGCGACCGCCTCGGCGGTGAAACCATCGCGCAGATAGCGCTCGGCATAGGCCGTGCCAGCGACTGGGATGTAGCGCATGACCCCGAGTGGCTGCACCCGGCACCCCGGTACCGGTGTGCGCTCGGTAGTGACCGCTCCCATGACCGCACCCTCCCGCAACAACCGTGCCGAGTGGTCCTGGTCCTCGATGCGGACGTCAAACAGCACATCGGGTAACCGTTCGAAGACAGTGGTGAACCACGTCGACATCGAGTCGGCATTGACCGCGATGGCGATCCGCGTCCCGCCTGCCCCTTCACCACCGGCTGTCTCTGCCAGCGCTTCAGACTCCAACATCGCCGTCTGGGCGGCCAACCGCAGCAGCGGCACACCCGCATCGGTCACCCGACAAGGCTTTTCACGCACCACCAACACCTGGCCGACCCGCTGCTCCAGCGCCTTGATGCGCTGGCTCACCGCCGACGGCGTCACATGAAGCCGTTCGGCCGCGGCGTCGAAGCTGCCGAACTCGATCACTGCGGCCAATGCCGCGAGCTGCTGACCGTCTATCTGCACATTAGCAATACTAATGCAGATGAAGAATCATTAGCTGTACTGATCAGGGAAACATCCCTAACGTCAATGACATGAACTCGCCCCTGATCGTCGGCTTCGTGGCCTCGTTCACCCTGATCGCCGCGATCGGGGCGCAGAACGCGTTCGTACTGCGGCAGGGCATCCGCCGTGAGCACGTGCTGCCGGTCGTGGCACTGTGCACCGTCTCCGACATCGCGCTGATCGCCGCGGGCATCGCCGGCATCGGCGCGCTGGTCAACGCACACCCGGGCGCGCTGAACGTCGCAAAGTTCGGCGGCGCGCTGTTCCTGTTCGGCTACGGCATACTCGCGGCGCGGCGTGCCTGGCGGCCGTCGACGCTGTCTCCGTCAGAGGCCACACCCGCCCGGCTGGCCGAGGTCCTCGTGACCGCCGCCGCGCTCACCTTCCTCAACCCGCATGTCTACCTCGACACCGTCGTGCTGCTCGGTGCGCTCGCCAACGAGCACCGCGACGATCGCTGGCTGTTCGGCGTCGGCGCCGTCACCGCCAGCGCGGTGTGGTTCGTCAGCCTGGGCCTCGGTGCGCGGCGCTTGGCGGGCCTTTTCGCCACCCCGATGACGTGGCGCATCCTCGACGGCCTGATCGCCGTCACGATGGTCGGACTCGGCGTGTCCCTCGTCGTGACCTGATCTGCCACACCGCCCAAACGGTCAGGGGGTTTGGGGCACCCCACAGCGATCACGGAAGGCGACCGAGGGTTGTCGGAGGGCCTGAAGGTCAGTCTGAACCCCCGGATTGGCGTCTAGATAAGCCTGTACCTGATCGCGGATCTGATCCCTGGGTTGGCCTTTGAGGCTCGTGAAGAAGTCGTTCACGGCGGGGTGTTCGGTCAGGTAGTTCGACGTGTCGAACGTGACGCCCGACATCACCCGCGCCAGTTCGGCGGCGGTGCACGGCGGTGGTATTGGGGGTGGCCCCGGTGGAGGCATTGGCGGCTGCGCCGTTGCGATGGCGGCGGCACCGAAAAGCATTGCACCGGCAAGGGCTCCGGTGCCGATCGCTCCTTTTATCGCGCGGCGCGCGGGGCGTACGGAGGGCAACATGTTAGCTCCTTCATCGAGGGTTTGACGGTTCATGGTGTAGCTACTCATCGACGTGGTCCGATGCCACCGGGACGCCCGGGAAGACCTACGCCGAAACCCGGATCCATGTCCATGTTTAGATCCCAGTCGGTGCCGCAATACCAGTCGTTCTCGCATGGATAGGGGACGACCGGAGTCGAGGCCCTTGGCACCCCGTCCGCACCGCGGACCGTACCCTGCGCACACACGGTGGCCCCAGCGGCGTAGTTGCAATCGGCCCCCGCCTGGGGCGCCGCGACGACGTTCACGATGGGGGCGGCCGCCATCGCCAATCCCAATATCAGGTAGCGCTGCGTTAATCGCACGGCTGCTCCCTCTCTGCAGTTTATAGGCGGCCCGCTACCGCAGACCTCCGCCGACTCCGTGCCGGAATCGTGTATGCGGAGCGTAATTCTGTTCATCTCTCCACGTGGAGTATTCGCAGTTTTCATGATTCTGATCACAGCGGCGAATGCATTCGCTTAGGCGCTCCGCGTCCGTCCCCCGGACGCAGAACGGTTCGCGTCCTGGACCACCAAAGGCCATTTTCGGTGCGAAATCCGGTGCTACGCTGCGTTCCGTTGAAGAGTCGATGAAGGGGTACGACATGGCGACGAGTGATCAGGACTGGACCAAGCCGTCGGCGATGGCCATTCCCCCGGAGGGCTACTTCAAGGAGGAGCGCGGGCGGTACGGCCCCGTCTTCCCGAGGACGCCCGCCTGCCACGGGTTCTCCATCATCGCCAAGGTCAAGGAGGGCCGCGAGGAGGCGGTCCGCGCATACGGGAAAACAGATCGAGGAGGCGATCAAGCGGCGAGTCCGGAGGTGCTCGCGCCGCTGCGTCTGCACTACCTCCGCTGGGTGCTGTTCGACGTCGGGTCGGGTCTGCACTTCCAGTACCAAGGCATCTTCGACACCGACTTCGATAAGTACACCGAGGACGCGGTGCAGCTGTTCAGCGCAGACCGGCATCACCACGGTGTTCACCAATCTCGAAGGGTTCCCGGAGGATTGGAAGGAGAACCCGGACGCGTTCATCAAGTTCGTCCGGGAGCACCAGGTGCCCAGCTTCCTCGAATACGGCGAGTATCCCTACGTGACCGCCGACGAGATCAAGAAGGCGCTGCGGTTGAAGGCGGCCTTCTCGGAAATGCTCGACCAGATGCAGTGAACCGCGCCGGTGCTTGAATTCGAGGACATCCAGCACATCCTGCTGACCCGCACGCCGGCCATCACGGGTCGCTACGAGTTCCTGTCGTTCGACACCCCGGATGGCGGGCGGGCATGGCTCTCCGAGCTGTTGGACAAGACACAGTCCGCCGCGGACGCCACCGCCACGATGGACAGCTCCGACCGCTGGGTCACATTGGCCTTCACGTGGAACGGCTTGCGCGCGCTCGGCGTGCCCGAGGAGTCGCTGCAGACCTTCCCCGAAGAGTTCCGCACGGGCATGGCCGCCCGGGCCGACATCCTCGGGGACACCGGCGCCAACGCGCCGGAGCACTGGGTCGGCGGCCTGGCCGGCGACGATCTGCACGCGATCGCGATCTTGTTCTCGCGCACCGACGAGCAGTGCCGACGATCCATCGAGGAGCACGACAAGTTGCTCGCCCGCACCGACGGGGTGCGCAGTCTGTCGTTCCTCGACCTCAACGCGACACCACCGTTCAACTACGCCCACGACCATTTCGGCTTCCGGGACCGGTTGTCGCAGCCGGTGATGAAGGGCTCCGGCGAGGAGCCGACGCCGGGTTCCGGCGCTGCGCTGGAACCGGGCGAATTCATCCTGGGATATCCCGACGAGAACGGGCCGGTGGCGAATCTCCCTGAGCCCGAGGTGTTGTCACGCAACGGCAGCTACATGGCGTACCGCCGACTGCAGGAACACGTCGCGGCGTTCCGCGACTATCTGCTCGAGAATGCGGAAACACCGGAAGAGCAGGAACTGCTCGCCGCGAAGTTCATGGGCCGTTGGCGCAGCGGTGCGCCACTGGTGCTGGCACCGGACAAGGACGATCCCGAACTCGGTGCGGATCCGATGCGCAACAACGACTTCAACTACAAGGAGATGGATCCGTTCGGGTATGCGTGTCCGCTCGGCTCCCATGCCCGCCGGTTGAATCCGCGCGACACCGCGCACTACATGAACCGTCGACGAATGATCCGGCGTGGCGCGACGTACGGACCCGCGCTGCCGGAGGGTGCACCCGACGACGGGGTGGACCGCGGCATCGCCGCCTTCATCATCTGCGCCGACCTCGTGCGTCAGTTCGAGTTCGCGCAGAACGTGTGGATCAACGACAAGAGATTCCATGAACTCGGCAACGAACACGACCCGATCTGCGGGACCCAGGACGGCACACTGGATTTCACCGTCCCGAAAAGGCCGATCCGCAAGGTGCACAAGGGTCTTCCGGCGTTCACCACCCTGTCGGGCGGCGCGTACTTCTTCCTCCCCGGAATGAACGCAATGCGCTACCTGGCCTCGCTCGGCAACTGAAGGATCGACCATGAGCGCACTGCCGCAGGCACGCACCTACAACCAGAACCACGTCCCCCGCGCCCACACCGGCGGGCGCCGCATCAGCATCTACTGGACGTGGAGCTATCCCTGGGAGTCACAACGGGATCCGGCCGCCATGGAGAACCGCTTCTCCACCATGACCGAGGTCCGCAATGTGTTGTGGCCCGGCTACGAGACACCGGAGTACGACGCGGCGAACTTCCTGCAGGGCATCGCAGGCACGCTGGAGTTGTTCCACCGGTCCGCCCTGGCGTTCCAGGAAATCGCGGGAGAGGCCACCGGGCACCCCGTCGCCGTCTTCCAGCGCATCGACCAGGCCGGCTACAAACTCCCGATCGACGAGCGAATCCTGGCCGACACCGACACGCTGATGGTGTTCGGGCTCGACCATCTGCTCTCCGAACAGGAAGCCGCGCCCGAGGAGATCGACGCGATCACCCAATGGCTGAAACGAGAAGGCACCTGTCTGCTGCTGGCGCCGCATCACGATGTCGGCTTCACCGACGACTACGGCCAGCGCCAGGTCGAGTACGAACACCACGGCGACCGCCTCGTGCCGCGTCAACAACGCTTCAGCCAGTACACCCGATCACTGATGAAGGCGCTCGACGTGCCCGTGCACAACAAGTGGGGACTGCGGCCCGCGGTCGTCGAGGGGACCAAGGAGATCGCGCCGCTGACCGCCATCCGCGACCTCGACAGCCCGCGGCTGCTCGACAACGTCACCACCTTCAACTTCCACCCGCACCTTCCGCACTACGAGCTCACCAGCGCCGGAAGGCAAGGACCTGCAGGTGCTCGGCCGTCAACGCGTCGACCCGAACCGGCCGCACCCATTCACCGAGGCGGGCAACACGGAGTTCAACGCCCTGATCTGGATGCCGCCGACCGGCCAACGCGCAGGCGACATCGTGCTCATCGACTCCACCCACTTCACCACGCTGTTCGGCGGCACCGACAGCCTGAAGAGCCTGTGGCACAACTTGGCCACGATGCGATCCTGACCGTATGCCCGACAACAGGGCCGTCTTCATCACCGGCGCAGCCGCAGGAATCGGCCGAGCCACCGCGCTGACCTTCGCCCGTAACGGCTTCACCGTCGGCGGCTACGACATCGACGAGGTGGGGCTGAAGTCGCTGGCCGACGAGATCGACGAGCTCGGCGGCACGGCGGTCACCGGACACCTCGACGTCACCGACCCCGACGAGATGGCGCAACGGGTGAGCGAGTTCGCGAAGGCGGCCGGTGACCGGCTCGACGTGATGATCAACAACGCGGGCATCATGCTGGCGGGTCGCTTCGAGGACATCGACGTCGCCGCCCAGCTCAAAGAGATCGACATCAACACCAAGGGCGTCGTCAACGGACTGCACGCCGCGTTCCCCTACCTGCGATCCACGCCGAAGTCGGTCGTCGTCAACCTCGCTTCCGCGTCGGCGATCTACGGTCAGGCCGAGCTCGCCGACCTACAGCGCGACGAAGTTCTTCGTCCGCGGCATCACCGAGGCGCTCGACATCGAATGGAGCACCTACGGCATCCGCGTCATCGCCATGTGGCCGCTGTATGTGCAGACCGCGATGACCGAGAGCATCAAGACCGGCACGACCGAGTCACTCGGCATCAGGCTCACCGCTCAGGACGTCGCCGACGCGATCGTCGCGGCGGTCGAGCCGTCCCGGCTGCAGCGCGCCATCCACCAGGTGCACTTCCCGGTCGGATCACAGACCAAGGTGTCGGCGGTCGCTTCACGATTTTCTCCCGCCTGGCTGCAGCGGCTGGTCAACAAGCGACTGGCGAGGTTGTAACCGTTTGAATTCGGGCTGATCGCAACCGTTCCCGGCGGTCACCACCGTCAGTAGGTTTTGCGCGCATGAATGAGGACTGGCTCGCGGTCATCGTTGGCCTCACGCTGTTGGTGTTGGTGCTCGTCGGCGCGATCCCGGGCGGGGTGATCCCGTGACCGAACAGACGACCGTCGAGCAAGCCGATTCACGGCCCGTCCTCGGCTATGCGATCGCCGGTGTGCTGGTCGTCATCGCCCTCGGCGCGCTGACCCGCTTCCTGGAAGTGCAGGTGCCGTTGTGGGCGTCGGGTACGCCTTTCGCCCGGATCGCGAAGTCGATCGAATTCCCGATCTACGCAATCGCTTTGGGTCTGATCGGCAACGCGGTGCTGACCAAGCTCGCGCTGCGCGATGCGTTGTCGAAGGGCTTTCGCACCGAGTTCTTCATCAAGACCGGCCTGGTGTTACTGGGCGCGTCGATCAATCTGAAGGTGCTCGTCACTGCCGCGGGGCCGGCCATCATCCAGGCGCTGCTGCTGATCTCCATCGTGTTCGGCTTCACCTGGTGGCTCGGCGGGCGGCTCGGCCTCGACGACAAGCTGCGCGCGCTGCTGGCTTCTGCGGTGTCGATCTGCGGTGTGAGCGCGGCGATCGCGGCGGCGGGCGCCGTGCAGGCCAAGCGCGAGCAACTGGCCTACGCCGCGTCGCTGGTGATCGCATTCGCGCTGCCCTCGATCTTCCTGCTGCCGTGGCTGTCCGGCCTGCTCGGCCTGTCCGACGCCGTCGCGGGCGCATGGATCGGCGGCAACATCGACACCACCGCCGCGGTCGCGGCGTCCGGCGCGATCGCCGGCGAGAACGCACTGCAGATCGCCACCATCGTCAAGACCACCCAGAACGCGTTGATCGGTGTCGTGGCGATCGCGCTGACCGCGTACTTCGCGCTGAAGGTCGAGCGCCGCAGCGCCGAGGATGCCAGGCCCACCATCGGCCAGTTCTGGGAGCGGTTCCCGAAGTTCGTGCTCGGCTTCATCGCCGCGTCGATCATCGGCACGCTGTACCTGCAGTGGGTCGGAGACGGCAAGGCCGAGATCGCGACGGTCAACGACCTCCGCACCTGGTTCCTGATCTTCGCGTTCGTCTCGATCGGCCTCGAGTTCTCGCTGAAGGGCCTGCGCGAGGCGGATGGCGGCCGATCGCGCTGTTCGCCTCGGCGACCGTGGTCAACATCGTCGTCGCACTCGGACTCGCCATACTGTGTTCGGAAACTTCACCGTCGGTTAGCGGTCTACTCCTGCATGTCGAGCACCGGCGTCGGGCGCTGGAAGGCGCGGGTGACCCCGAGCAGCCACACGAATCCGATTGCCAGCCAGATCAATCCGACCCACAGCGTCAGTGCCGACAGGTTGAACCACAACCACACCGTCAGCCCAAAGCCGATTAGCGGCAGGATGAGGTTGTTGAGCACGTTCTTGTCGCCGCTGTCGATGTAGTAGTGCTTGATGACGGTGAGGTTCACCGCCGAGAACGCCACCAGCGCACCGAAACTCACGATCGAGGCGAGGAATCCCAGTTCGATCCAGAGCGCAGCGAGCGAGATCACCGACACCACCAGGATGGCGAACGTCGGGGTGGCGAATCGCACCGACACGTGACCGAAGACCTTGCGCGGCATGATGCCGTCACGTCCCATCGCATAGAGGATGCGCGCGACCGAGGCCTGCGAGGTGAGCGCCGATCCGATGCAGCCCGCGACGTACGCGGCGGTGAAGAAGATGTTGAGGAACTGACCGCCCACCGCCAGCATGACGTCCGTCGTACCCGCATCGACGTCGGCGAACTCATTCGACGGGAACGCCAACTGGGAGACGTACGACAACCCGAAGAAGATGAGCCCTGACACCACCGTGGCGATCATGATGGCCTTCGGCACGGTGCGGGTGGGATCTTTCGCCTCCTCCGACAGGGTCGACACCGCGTCGAACCCGAGGAAGGACAGGCAGAGAATGGCTGCGCCCGCGAAGATCGGGCGTCACGCCGTCGACCGTGCCGTCACCGGTGAACGGCGCCACCAGGTTCACACTTCCGTATCCGGAGATCGTCACGAAGGCCATCACCACCAGGACGACGATGAAGATGACCTGCAGCGCGAGGAGCAGGAAGTTGGCCCGCGCAACCGACACGATGCCGACGATGTTGAGCACGGTCACCACGGCGATCGCGATCAGGATCCACACCCACGGAGGCACGGACGGGATCGCCGCGCTCATGTAGATGCCGATGACGAGGTAGTTCAGCATCGGCAGGAAGAGATAGTCCAGCAGCAGCGACCAGCCGGCCAGGAAGCCGATCGGCGCCCCGAACGACTTCTGCGTGTACGCGTAGGCGGAGCCGGCCACCGGATAGGCCGCCGACATCCGCGCATACGACCTGGCGGTGAACACCATGGCCGCCAGCGTCACCAGATAGGCGACCGACAGCCGGCCGCCGGTCAGTTGGGTCACGATGCCATAGGTGGTGAACACCGTGAGCGGCACCATGTAGACCATGCCGAACAGCACGAGGGAGGGCGTGCCAAGGGCGCGCCGGAGATGGCCTTCCCCCTCCTCCTGCGACGGCGGCGGGACGGTGGGATCGGCGGGCGCCGTTGACGACATGTCGTTCTCCTCTAGCTCGTGGCCGGGTAGACCAGCCTGCCGTTCAGATAGGTGGCACGAACGTGTAGTGCTGGAATTTCCAGCGCAGGAGTGGTCCGCGGGTCGCGGTCCAGCCAGAGCAGATCGGCACCGGCTCCTGGTGCGATCTGGCCCCACCGCCCTTCGGCGAACGCCTGATACGCCACGCCCGCCGTGTAGGCGGATAGCGCCAACTCGATCGGGAGTATCTCGTCGGGGGTCCATCCGCCTTCGGGCTCGCCGTCGGCCGTTCGCCGCGACACTCCCACCGCGATGCCTTTTAACGGTGTCCCCGAGGACACCGGCCAGTCGGAGCCGAAAGCCAAGGGCGCACCGGATTTCTCGATGCTGCCTATCCGGTACTGCTTGTCCGCGCGTTCGACGCCGAGACGTGGAATCGTCAGCACCGTCATCAACGCGTCCAGCTGCGCCCACAGCGGCTGCATATTGGGGATCACCCCGAGCTCGGCGAACCGGCCGATGTCGGCATCGTCGACCAACTGTGCGTGCGCGATCACCGGTCGCCGGTCGCGCGGCCCGTTGCGGCCCGCCACATACTCGATCGCGTCCAGCGCCTGGCGCACCGCCGCGTCACCGATCGCGTGAATGTGGATCTGCAGACCCAGATCGTCGACCCGGCACGCCGCCTCAGCCAGCGCGTTCCCCTCCCAGTTCCGCATCCCGTGGTTGTGTAGCGCGGAGCAGTACGGCGCAAGCAGCGCACCGGTCTCGTTCTCGATGACACCGTCGGCGAAGAACTTCACGGTCTGGGCGGTCAGTAGGGGCGACTCCACCTCGTCGACTCTGCGTCGCGCATCGGCGAAATGTCCTACCTGGGAATCGAAGTGGCGCGGATCGGCATAAAGGGCAAGGTTGAACCGCATGCGAAGCGCGTCGCGCCGGGCGGCCGCGATGTACGTGTCGACATCCGCCGGTTCGACCCACGCGTCCTGCACCCAGGTGACGCCGCGGGCGGCATAATAGTCGGCCGCCGTACCGAGTGCCGCCACCCGTACGTCCTCGTCGCGCTTCGGCATCACGGCGGTCAGCAGGTCCACAGCGCCCCACTCGCGCAACGTGCCGAGCACGGATCCGTCCTCGCGGTGCGGGATCTCACCGAGTACCGGATCTGGGGTCTCCGCCGTGATGCCCGCGCGCTGCAGCGCGACGGAATTGCACCACATGGTGTGGTAGTCCCATGCTCTCAGTGCCACCGGCCGATCGGGCACCGCGGCGTCGAGCCAGTGGGCGTCGAACAGTCCGTCGGGCGCGAGACTGCTGTCATAGGAGGCGCCAATGATCCATTCGTCGTCCGGATGCTCGGCGGCGAATTTGCCTACGGCGTCGACGATTTCGTCGACCGAATTGCAGGGCCGCACAGGCGGTCCGGCGTATTCGAGCCCGCCGTACAGCGGATGGGCATGACCGTCGCCGAACGACGGCATCAGGAAGCCCCCGCCCAGGTCGACCTCGTCTGACCCCGCGGCCGACGCGCGGGCTTGCTCCCCCAGCGCCCGCACTACTCCATCGACGACCAGCAACGCGTCGGTATCTCCGGCCGGCCCAGTCCAGATCACGCCGCCGGTGAAGATCGTCGCGGTCACCAGCGGGACCCTACGCCGCCAGGGTTCACTTGACGACGGAAGTCGCCGCGTGACCGGCCCCGTATGGCCGCGCCGCGTCGACCGGAGCGGTCAGCGCGCCGTAGCTGTCGGGCCTTCGGGTCAACAGGAACGGGAACAGCTCCAACCAGTCACGCCGCTGGTCCAGATCGAGATCGGCGACCAGCACCGCCTCCTCGTCGCGCGGCGCCTGCACCAGCACGCGGCCGTAAGGGTCGGAGATGAACGACGAGCCGTAGAAGGACAAGCTGCCCTCGTTGCCGGTGCGGTTGGGCACCACCATGAAAAGGCCACTGTTGATGCCGTTCGCCACGATCACCTGCTGCCACAGCGGCTGCGTGTCGAAGGCGGGGAACATGGGCTCAGAGCCGATCGCCGTTGGGTAGACGACGATTTCGGCGCCGCCGAGTGAGTAGTTGCGGGCGACCTCCGGGAACCATTCGTCCCAGCAGGTCGGCATGCCGATGCGGGCGCCCAGACCGTCGGGCTCATACACCGGGTATGGGTTTTCGTCCGCAGGTCCGGCCCGGAAGTAGGTGTCCTCGTAGTAACCGGCAGAGATCGGGATGTGCAGCTTTCGGGTGCGGGCAACCAGCTCACCGGCGGGCGACACCAGGATCGCGGTGTTGAAGCCCAGTCCGTCGTCAGCCGGGGCGCTCTCGTACAGCGAGGCGTGCACGAAGATGCCGTTGGCGATCGCCGCTTCGGCGGCAAGTTCGAAGGTGGGGCCGCCGACCAGATCCTCGGCCGCAGCGCCCGGATTGGGTCCGGCCGGGGTGTCGGCGGGGTATCGCAGCAGGGTGATCTCGGGCAGGAACACCACTCGCGCGCCCTCACCGGCCGCCCGGTCGATGCCGTAGCGAAGGGCCGTCGTCAGCTCCTTGGAGTCGGCACGCCACCGGTGCTGTACCAGCCCTACGCGCAGCGGCGGGCGGTGCGACGGGGTCGAACGCGACATCGGGTCGAGGGCCGTGGCCGTTAGTGTGATCATCTCGCTCCTAAAACGAATGTGTTTCGTTTATTGTGATGGGTGACACTCGTTTTTGGCAAGGGGTGAAGGGGGAGTTTTATGGGACGACCGCCGGTGCCCTTGTTGTCGCCGGATCGCATTGCAAGCGCTGCAATGGATCTGGTCAATTCGACGGGCGGCTTCACGATTCCCGAGCTGGCCCGCCGGCTCAAGGTCAGCCCGTCCTCGCTGTACAACCACGTGTCTGGCCGCGAGCAGATCGTCGAGCTGCTTCGGGAGCGGGCGATGTCGGAGGTGGAGCTGCCCGCCGACCGCCCGGACCTGCCGTGGACCGATATCGTCGCCGAGATCATGCGGTCCTATCGCCGCAGCTATGCGCGCTATCCGCGGCTGATTCCGCTGCTGACCGCCCACGCGGTGAACAGCAGCCACGCGTTCACGATGTACAACGCGCTGGCCGCCACGCTGCGTCGCGCGGGTTTCACCGACGCCGACACATTGCGCGTCATCACCCTGATGGACAGTTTCGTGCTTGGTTCGGCGCTGGATCTCGCCGCGCCTGCGGAGCCATGGGAAACCGGCGCCGAAGTCGGACCCGAGCTCGCCGCGGCACTCGCCACCGGGGCGCCCAAGCCGGCCCGCGCCGATGACGCCTTCGAATTCGGGCTCGCGGTGCTGTTGCGCGGGCTCGCTGATTTCGGTTCGCAGTAGTTAGCTGGTTGAGCGGTTACGCTCGCGGAGTGCCGAAAGATTGGTCGCGGCGGCGTTTTCTGGCGATGACCGCAGGCGTTGCGGCGGTCGCCGCGGGTTGCTCGGAGAAGCCCGGAGAAGTGGCCAAGGACGGCTCGGTCACCGTCAAGCACGTGTTCGGCGAGACCAAGGTTCCGGCGCCCCCGAAGCGAGTGGTGAGCGCCGGTTTCACCGAGCAGGACGACCTGCTCGCCGTCGGAGTCGTGCCGATCGCGGTGACCAACTGGTGGGGTGACCAGCCGTTCGGGGTGTGGCCGTGGGCGCTGCCCAAACTCGGCCAGGCTCAACCCGAGGTCCTCAGCCTCGCCGACGGCATCCAGGTCGACCGGATCGCCGCGCTGAAACCGGATCTCATCGTGGCCACCAACGCGGGCGTCGACCAGGACGCCTACAACAAGCTGTCCGAGATCGCTCCCACCATCCCGCAGTCCGGTCAGGACGCCTTCTTCGAGCCGTGGAAGGACCAGGCCGCCACCATCGGTCAGGCGGTGTTCAAATTCGACGAGATGGTGGCCCTGGTCAAGGGCGTCGACGACAAGTTCGCCGCGGCGGGAACGAACAATCCGCAGTTCTCCGGGAAAAAGGTGCTGCTGTTGCAGGGCACGTTCGTCGACGACAGCGTGGTCGCCACGATGGCGGGCTGGCGTACCGATTTCCTCACCCAGATGGGGTTTGTGGTCCCGGACAGCATCAACGCCTTCGGCCGCGACCACCGGGCCTTCATTCCACGCAATCAGATGGTGTCGGTGCTCGACGCCGCCGACGTGCTCGTCTGGACCACCGAGTCTGCCGAGGACGAGGGCCGCCTCGCCATGGATCCGACGTTCAAGCAGTTGAAGGCGACCGCCGCCGAACGCAACATCTTCACCGGCAAGGACCTCGCCGGTGCCATCGCCTTCTCGTTCGCCGTTGTCCTACCCGGTGGTGGCGGACCAGTTCCCACCCGCCTTGGCCAAAGCACTCGGCTGACGGTTTGATTACCGGGTGATCAGCACCGATTCCAGGGATACCCACCCAGGCTTCGCGACCACCGGATCTCCCTACTATCCGATGTTGGTCGCGGTCTTCACCGGGCTGGTGCTGATCTCGAATGTGACGGCCACCAAGGGCATCGCATTCGGGCCGATCATCGGTGACTGGTCGATCATCACCGACGGCGGATTCATCGTCTTCCCGATGACCTATGTCATCGGCGACGTGCTGTCGGAGGTCTACGGTTTCGCCGCCACCCGGCGCGCCATCTTCATCGCCTTCGTCATGGAGGCGCTGGCGGCGTTGGCGTTCTGGGTGACGGCGCTGTTGCCGGCCGCCGACTTCTATACCAACCAGGCGGCGTTCGAGGCGGTGGTGAAACCCTTCACCCAGCTCATCATTGCGGGCCTGGCCGGATTCATCGTGGGCCAGACCGTCAACGCGTGGACGGTCGTGCGGATCAAGGCCCGCACCAAGGAAAAGCATCTGTGGGCCCGGCTGGTCGGCTCGACGATCGTCGGCGAGTTCGCCGACACGATAGTGTTCTGCAGCATCGCCGCCGGGGCGATCGGCATCAACACCTGGCGTGACTTCGTCACCTACGTCGCGCTGGGCTGGCTGTACAAGACCTTGGTGGAGGTCATCGTGCTGCCCGTCACCTACCGGGTGATCGCATTCCTCAAACGCCGCGAGCCTACGTACCAACCGCTGATCTAATGCATTCCTGAGCCTTCGGTAAGGCAGCTCTGGCAAGGCCGACAAAAGGGTGTCGGCGGACTTACTCGCGGGTAGCTTAACTGCATGAGTGTAGCGACGGATTTGATCGTGATCGGCTCCGTCCACGACTATGGCGACCGGGCGCTGCTGCTCCAGTTCGACAGCACCGCTGAGGTATTGGCGTGGACCGATGCCGTGCGCGAGGCCGATCTGCTCGGTGTGGTCGACATCGTCCCGGCGTCCCGGACGATACTGATCAAGCTCGATGGGCCGCGCTTTCAGGCCCCGACCCGGCAACGGCTCAGCAAGCTGCACCTGGCGCCGGAGACCGTCGACGAAGCGACAGCGCCGATCGATGGCCGCGTCGACGTGGTCATCGACGTGGTGTACGACGGGGCGGACCTCGCCGAGGTGGCCGAACTGACCGGCCTTGACCCCGCCGAGGTGGTTTCCGCGCATACTGCGAGCCCCTGGCGCGTCGGATTCGCCGGATTCGCACCGGGTTTCGCTTACCTGGTCGGCGGCGACGAACGGCTCAACGTGCCGAGGCGGTCGGAGCCGCGGACCAAGGTGCCCGCCGGCTCAGTTGGGCTGGCAGGCGAGTTCAGCGGCGTATATCCACGCGAATCGCCTGGCGGATGGCAGTTGATCGGCCACACCGGCGCGGACCTGTGGGATGCCGACCGCGAGCCGCCCGCACTGCTGACACCGGGCCTGTGGGTCCAGTTCCGGGAGGTGTCGTCGTGACCACGACATTGGAAGTTCTGCGCACCGGCCCGCTGGCCCTGATCGAAGACCTCGGCCGGGCGGGAATGGCGCACCTCGGCGTGACGCGGTCGGGTGCCGCCGACCGCCGCGCGCACAAGCTGGCCAACCGACTGGTGGCCAACCCGGGTGACCGCGCCACCATCGAGGTGACGTTCGGCGGGTTCACCGCGCGCGTGCGCGGAGGCGACATCGCGATCGCGGTGACGGGCGCCGACACCGATCCCGCTGTTAACGGAGTTCCGTTTGGCACCAATAGCATTCAATATGCTCACGATGGCCAGGTGATCTCGCTGGGCGCACCGCATTCCGGGCTGCGGACGTATCTGGCGGTGCGCGGTGGCATCGACGTCGCCCCGGTGCTTGGCTCCCGCAGCTATGACGTGATGTCGGCGATCGGCCCGCTGCCGCTGCAGCCGGGCGACGTGCTGCCGATCGGCAACCAC
The DNA here is from genome assembly GCA_963800125.1 of uncultured Actinomycetota bacterium. GTDB lineage: Bacteria > Actinomycetota > Actinomycetes > Mycobacteriales > Mycobacteriaceae > Mycobacterium. Next base: position 71,357 of record CAWDAC010000023.1, read on the forward strand.
ACCGAGGAGTTCCCCGAACTCGACCAGGCGCCAGTGGCCGCGATCGAGGAAATCGTCGAGCTATCGGTGGTGCCCGGACCGCGCGACGATTGGTTCACCGACCCCGACGTACTGGTCCGTACCAACTGGCTGGTCACCAATCGCAGCGACCGTGTGGGCATACGCTTGGTCGGCATGCCGCTGGAGTACCGCAGGGACGACCGGCAGCTCCCCAGCGAGGGTGCCACCCGCGGAGCGATTCAGGTGCCGCCGAACGGTTTTCCGGTGATTCTCGGCCCGGACCACCCCGTCACCGGCGGCTATCCGGTCATCGGCGTGGTGATCGAGGAAGACATCGACAGGATCGCGCAGGTCCGGCCGGGACAGACCGTCCGACTGCATTGGTCGCGGCCGCGCAGACCCTTCCACAACGGTTCCTGAACGCCCCTGAAACCTGGTAGAACCAGGGTGTGCACACTGCGGACGTGCGCGGGGTCCACACCGCCCGCCTGATCCACACCGCCGATCTCGACAACGAGACCCGCGAAGACGCACGCCGGATGGTCATCGACGCTTTCGGAGGCGTGTTCACCGATGCCGACTGGGAGCACGCGCTAGGCGGTATGCACGCGATGATCTGTCACCACGGCGCGCTGATCGCCCACGCCGCGGTCGTGCAGCGCCGGCTGCTGTACCGAAACTCGGCGCTGCGCTGCGGCTACGTCGAGGGCGTCGCGGTCCGTGAGGACTGGCGCGGCCAGGGGTTGGCGAGCGCACTGATGGACGCGGTCGAACAAGTACTACGCGGCGCGTACCAACTCGGTGCGCTCAGCTCCTCGAAGGCGGGTCGCCACATCTACACCTCGCGGGGCTGGCTGGCTTGGCAGGGGCCGACGTCGGTGCTGGCGCCTTCCGGAATGCGGCGCACCCCAGACGACGACAGGTCGCTGTTCGTGTTGCCCATCGCCGTCGAGCTGGACACCAGCGAGGCGATTACCTGCGACTGGCGCGACGGCGACGTGTGGTGATGCGCCGCGTACGTTGGATGAGGTGACGACGCCGGACTCCCCCCAATCGGTTCAGTCCTTTCAACCGACGCCCGAAACGTTCGACAAGCTCTATCGCGGCGAGCCGACGTTCGAGGGCGGACCCAAACCGACCGGGGTACCGTGGGATATCCGGCAGGCGCAGCCTCGGCTGATGGAACTCGAGGCGCTCGGCGGCATCACCGGCGAGGTGCTCGACATCGGTTGCGGGCTCGGTGACAACGCGATCTACCTGGCGTCACGCGGACACTCGGTGACCGGACTCGACGGTTCGCCCGCGGCGATCGAGCAGGCCCGCGACCGCGCTGCGCAAGCCGGCGTACTGAACCCGACTGCCGGCTCGGCCGGCGTGACGTTCGACGTCGCCGACGCCACCACCATGACCGGCTATGAAGGCCGGTTCGACACTGTCGTCGACAGCGCGCTGTATCACTGCCTCGACGACGAGGGCCGACAGGCCTACGCCGCGAGCCTGTACCGGGCAACGCGCCCCGGCGCACGATGGCACCTGTACTGCTTCTCCGAGGGCAACATCAACGGCCTCGTCGCGCCCTTGGGATCGGTGCCCGAGTCGAACATCCGCGACACGCTGACCGCAAACGGCTGGCGTATCGACTTCCTCGGTCCAACAACATATTTGGGCAACAGCGCCGGATTCCGCAGCGGCGAAGGCGATTTCCCGCAAGTGATGGCCGAGCAGCTGCCACCGGAGATGTTGGAGCAGATGCGGGAGGTCACCGCCCGGTTCAGCGCCATCGCGGACCTGCTCGACGACGACCGGGTATATCTGCCTTTCACAGTCGTGCACGCGCACCGGGTGGACTAGCAGCCGACCTCACAGTGCCTTGGCTGCCCAGGTGAGACGAATTTCACGCCTCAACTGGCAGCGACATGCCGGGGCGATGACCGGTTAATCGCCCGGAAACACGGACTGCATAGACAGGTGTCATGAGTGAGCCCGACTGGGCGCCGCTCACCGGATTCAGGAAGCGGTCGATGTAGCGGACCAGTGTTTCGTCGTCGAGGTCACCGGCGAGCAGCTGCGCGTGCTTGGGGGTCATGCCGCCGTTGCCGCCGACGTAGAGATTCCAGCCGTTCTCGGTGGCAATGACGCCGACGTCCTTGCCGCGGGCCTCCGCGCATTCCCGGGCGCAGCCCGAAACGCCCATCTTGATCTTGTGCGGGGCGCGCACGCCCCGGTAGCGCAGCTCGAGGTTGATGGCCATCTGCACCGAATCCTGTTGTCCGTAACGGCACCAGTCGCTGCCCACGCAGCTGTTCACGGTGCGCAGCGCCTTGCCGTAGGCGTGGCCGGATTCCATCCCGCCCTCGACTAGGCGGCGCCAGATCTCGGGCAGCTGGTCGACCCGAGCCCCGAACATGTCGATGCGCTGGCCGCCGGTGATCTTGGTGTACAGGTTGAAATCGCGGGCGATCTCGCCGATCAGAATCAGGTGCTCGGGCGTGATGTCGCCACCGGGTACCCGCGGCACCACCGAATAGCTGCCATTGCGCTGGATGTTGGCGAGGAAGTGGTCGTTCGAGTCCTGCAGCGAAGCCTGCTCACCATCGAGGATGTGGTCGAAACCGGTGGATGCGAGTATGGAAGCCACCGCGGGTTTGCATATGTCGCAACCCTTTCCGGTGCCGAACCGCTCCAGCAGACCGAGAAGGTGCGGATCGACGTGGCGGTGATGATCTCGAACAACTGAGGAGGCACACAAGACCCGCAGGACGTCCCCGCGGCGGTGCAGCCCTTCAAGCCGGGTACATCGGAGCAGCCTTTTGCGATGGCGTCGGTCAGATCACCCTTGCTGACGTTGTTGCACGAGCAGATCTGCGTCGAGCTCGGCAGCGCCCAGACGCCCAGTTGCGTTGAGCCGCCATCGGAACCGACCGGTGCGATCAGCCCGATAGGGTCACCGGGCAGCGGCTCGCCGACCATCGGCCGGAGTACGCCGTATGTGGAGGCGTCACCCACCAGGACCCCACCGAGCAGCGTCTTGGCGTCGTCGGAGAGCACCAGCTTGGCGTAGGTCTGGTTGACTGCGTCGTTCACCACGACTTCGAGGCAGTCCGGGGTGGTGCCCATCGCATCACCGAAACTGGCGACATCCACGCCGAGCAGCTTGAGCTTGGTGGACATGTCGGCACCGGGGAACTCCGCGGCACCGCCAAGCAGCCGGTCCGCCACCACTTCGGCACTCGTGTAGCCCGGGCCGACAAGCCCGTAGCAGCGACCCTCGATTGCGGCGACCTCACCGATTGCGTAGATATTCGGATCCCTTGTACCGCAGGAGAGATCGGTCAGCACACCGCCACGCGGCGCCAGCTCCAGGCCGGCCGCCCGGGCCAGCTCGTCGCGTGGCCGCACCCCGGCGGCGAAGATCACCACACCGGCGTCGACAACCGTGTCGTCGCTCAGGGTGACCCGCACCGACGTCGAGCCGTCCGCGTGGTGCACCGATCCGATGGCTTCGGCTCCGACCCCGGTGTGCGCCGAGATGCCGAGCTCGGTGATCATCCGCTGCAGCAGTGCACCGCCAGCGGCGTCGACCTGCTGGCTCATCAACCTCGGTGACAGCTCGACGAAGCGAGTTCGCAGTCCGAACTGACGCAGCGCGTTAGCGGCCTCCAGGCCGAGCAGTCCGCCGCCGATGACGACACCCGCCGGTGTGTGTCCGGCATCGAGGGTGCGCGTCACGTCGGCGCGGATCGCGTCCAGATCGTCGAGGGTGCGGTACACATGGCAGCCCGGCAAGTCGTGACCCGGCACCGGCGGCACGAACGCATAGGAACCGGTCGAAAGGACCAGCGCGTCATACTCGATCCGCTCGCCGTCCGCGGTGACAACAGCCTTGGCGGTCCGGTCGATCCCGGTGACCAGGGCGCCCAGCCGCAGCCGGACCTGGCCGTCACCGTCGTAATCGTTGCCGGGCAGCGCGAGCCGGCCGCGGTCCCAGTGCGCCGTGTAGCCGGTGAGCCCGACCCGGTCGTAGGCAGCGTCGGCCTCCTCGGCGAGCACGGTGATCCGCCATGTCGCCTCGGTGTCGCGTGCCCGCATGGCTTCGACGAACCGGTGACCGACCATGCCGTGGCCGACGACCACGACGTGCCTGGCAAGTTCCTCTTCTGACGGCATGCCGCGAGGCTAGGCAGCCCAGATTGCCGCAATGTCGCCTCGTGTGAAGCCCCCATCACGGTGTGCTCACCGGCGCAGGACGGTCGATGTGAGCGGTTCGCTGACGGCGAACGCGCTACCGGAACATGAGCGGGCTCGACTCAAGTTTTAAGGGGTAGCGGGCCGGCGTGGTGCCGGTCACGACGAACCGAGGAGAGACAACTATGAGCAACGTGACGCTGTGGGCCCGACCCACCTGGAACACCGACCGCTGGGTGCGGGACTTCTTCGGCCCCGCCGCCGCAGACGACTGGTTCAAGGGCTTCAGGCCGGCCGCCGAGATCGCCAAGGACGGCGATGACGCGGTGGTCCGGGTCGAACTGCCCGGTGTCGACGTCGAAAAGGACGTCAACGTCGAGGTGGACAAGGGTCAGCTCGTCATTCACGGCGAGCGCCGCGACGAGCGGACCATCGAAGACACAGCAAAAGGTGTCCGACATTTCAGCGAGGTGCGTTACGGCTCGTTCCGCCGGACGTTCCGGCTGCCGACGCATGTCACCGGAGAATCGATCTCCGCGTCCTATGACGCCGGTGTGCTGACCGTACGGGTGGCCGGTGCCTACAAGGGCACAGAGGCACAGCGCATCGCGATCGAAAGCAAGTAACACTCGCGACCGAATCCGGTGGAGCCCAAGCGGTTCCACCGGATTCGTGGTATCCGGGGCTATTTCAGGCTTGTGATGATTTCCGACGTGTAAAACTCGCCGCGGATTTCGCCGGGATCCGGCGGACCCTCGACGAACACCCACGCGCCCGTCGCGTCGGAACCAACACTGTCTTTCACGGTCACTGCGCCGGTTCCGTTGCCGTCGGTATTCAACACGCCCGTCGCGACGCCGGGGTCCCCGCCATTGCACGGCTGCGACGCCGGTCGGGGCACCTGTATCAATCTGACGTTGTAGGGAGTGTTGGGCTTGCCTATAGCAAAGTGCACGTCCGCGGTCACGGTGCTCGTGCCCCCGGTGCCGATGAACACTTGGCCGGAACCGCTGCCCATCGCCGACACAAACCGTGCCGTGCTGAAATCGCAGGCCCTGAAGATAGCGGCTGAGCGGCACCATCTCACCATTGGCCGCTTCGGCCGCCGCCGATCCGGTGCCGAACCCGATCATCGCCAGTACGGCCATAACGACTGTTACGAAGCGCGTCGGAGTAATCATCACTCCACCATAATTGACGGAAATGACAATCTGAGACGTGACCTGCCAACGGCGGTGTAGTGGTCACGTACGGGTTGAAGATCGTCGTCGTCGTGGTCGGCGTGTCCGTTTCGGTTTCGGTCGTCTTCTTCGTCAGCCAGCACGCCGGAATGCTAAGCCCAGCGGGCCAGGATCTCTTGGGTCCGCCCGGCCAGTGCCGCCTGCAGGAACGGGCCGAAGCTGATCCGAGCCACCCCCAGCGGGCCGTACGACGCAGGATCCGACTGATCGGGCAGCGCGATCGCGTTGACCGGTAGCGGCAGCTCGGCTGTCAAGCGCCGCAACGTATCCGGGTCGTGCCGCCCGACGGGGTACATCACGTCGGCGCCGGCATTGGCGGCCTCGGTCAGCCGCGCGATGGCTCGGTCAACGCGGTCAGCCTCGTCGCCGTCCTGCCGGAGGAACAGATCCGTCCGCGCGTTGATGACCACATGCACCCTGGCGGCGTCGGCGGCAGCACGCAGCGCACCGACCAGCTCTGCGTGTTCGGATGGACGACCGCAGCCGCCCGCCCTCGCTGTGCACGGTGTCCTCGATGTTCAGGCCCACCGCCCCGACCCCGAGCAGGCCGTCGATGAGACGGGCGGGCGCCTCGCCGTATCCGGACTCGATGTCGACGGACACCGGGACCTGCACGGCATCGGTGATCTCCACGACGCGGGCGAGCAGGTCATCGAACGTCATGCCCTCGTTGTCCGACTTGCCGATCGAGTCGGCGACCGGGTGGCTGCCCACGGTCAGCGCCGCGAAGCCGGCGTCGACGGCGAGCTTCGCCGACCACGCGTCCCACACCGTCGGGAGCACCACCGGGTTGCCGGGCTGGTGCAACGCGAGCAGCGCCGCTGCCCGCTCTTCGAGAACCTGCTTGCTCGCCATCTATCGGACCTCCCTTCCTCTTGACGTGACCTGTCTCACGCCTGAACTCCATGATGTAGCTAGCATCGGGTGTCGTACTGTGATCCGAGACACCTTCAGCCCAAGGAGGTCTGATGTCGAGCACTAACGAATTTGCCGAACTTCACGAATTGATCGGTGGCCTGCGGCGGTGCGTGACATCGTTGGCGTCGCGGTACGGGGACACCCCCGCGATGCGCCGAATCGTCAATGACGCCGAGCGCATTCTCAACGACATCGACCGCCTGGACATCGACGCCGAAGAGTTGGAACTCACCCGCGGGGTGACCCGTCACCGGCACTCCGCCGAGAAGATCGCCATCCCGGACACCCCGGACGACACCGCCTTCTGGGGCGATGAGGACGACAGAGGAGTCGCCGGCTAACGCCGTTACCGACGTCTCGAGGTCCACCACCACCGAAGGGGAAATGTGAGCGCACCCACCGCTGACCGTCCGGACACCGGCGTTTTCTCGGCCACCCGCGCTGAAATCCCCCAGCGCACCCTGCGCACCGACCGGTGGTGGCAGTCGCCGCTGATCGTGGATCTGGGCTTCGCCGCGTTCGTGATCTACGCGACGGTGCGGGCGTTTCTACGGAACAACTACTACGTCGCCGAGTACCACTACCTGACACCGTTCTACTCCCCGTGCATCAGCACGGGTTGCACACCGGAGGCCAGCCACTTCTGGCCGCAGATCCTGCCCGACGTGTGGTGGCTTCCGTACGCGGCGTTGTCACTGCCGTTCCTGCTGTTGTTCCGGCTGACGTGCTACTACTACCGCGGGGCCTACTACCGGTCGGTGTGGCAGTCGCCGACCGCGTGCGCGGTGGCCGAACCCCACGCGACATACACCGGTGAGACTCGGTTTCCACTGCTGATCCAGAACACGCACCGGTACTTCTTCTACATCGCCGGGATCATCTCTGTGATCAACACCTACGACGCGATCGTGGCGTTCCAGTCGCCATCCGGCTTCGGATTCGGTTTGGGCAACGTCATTCTCGTCGTCAACGTCGTGATGCTGTGGGTCTACACGTTGTCGTGCCACTCCTGCCGCCACGTCGTCGGCGGCCGCCTCAAGCACTTCTCCAAACACCCCGTCCGCTACTGGCTCTGGACGCAGGTGAGTCGCCTGAACACCCGTCACAAGCTGTATGCGTGGGTGACGCTCGGGACTCTGATGCTGACCGACTTCTACATCGCGCTGGTGGCCAGCGGCGCTATCCATGATCTCAGATTCATTGGCTGACAAACGTTTTCAGATAGCCCTGGCGAGATAGGCAAGTGAGGATCTATGGCTTCAAGCGAGGCTCTTCGGCCGAGCGCCTCATCGCAAGTCGAACGGCACCAGTTCGACGTCGTTGTCATCGGTGCCGGCGGCGCGGGTTTGCGTGCGGTGATCGAGGCGCGTGAGCGTGGCCTCAGGGTCGCCGTGGTGACCAAGTCATTGTTCGGCAAGGCCCACACGGTGATGGCCGAGGGCGGCTGCGCTGCCGCCATGGGAAACACCAACCCGAAGGACAATTGGCAGGTCCACTTCCGTGACACCATGCGCGGCGGGAAGTTCCTCAACAACTGGCGGATGGCCGAGCTGCACGCCAAGGAGGCGCCAGACCGGGTCTGGGAACTGGAGACGTACGGCGCCCTGTTCGACCGCACCAAGGATGGCCGGATCAGCCAGCGCAACTTCGGCGGCCACACCTATCCGCGACTGGCCCACGTCGGCGACCGCACAGGCCTGGAGATCATCCGCACGCTGCAACAGAAGATCGTCTCGCTGCAGCAGGAGGACAAGGCCGAACTCGGCGACTACGAGGCACGCATCAAGGTCTTTCACGAGTGCACCATCACCGACCTGACCAAGGATCGCTCGGGTCCGGGTGCCCCGGATGGGCAGGGCCGTATCTCCGGTGCCTTCGGCTATTGGCGCGAGAGCGGCAATTTCATCCTCTTCGAGGCGCCCGCGGTGGTGCTGGCCACCGGCGGCATCGGCAAGTCGTACAAGGTGACGTCGAATTCGTGGGAGTACACCGGAGACGGGCACGCGTTGGCGCTGCGGGCCGGCGCGACCCTGATCAACATGGAGTTCGTCCAGTTCCACCCGACCGGTATGGTCTGGCCGCCGAGCGTAAAGGGCATCCTCGTCACCGAGGGCGTGCGTGGTGACGGCGGAGTGCTGAAGAACTCCGACGGCACCCGGTTCATGTTCGACTACATCCCGCCGGTGTTCAAAGGCCAATACGCCGAGACCATCGAAGAGGCCGACCAGTGGCTCAAGGACAACGACTCCGCACGCCGCACCCCCGACCTGCTACCGCGGGACGAAGTGGCTCGCGCCATCAACTCCGAGGTGAAGGCCGGCCGTAACTCCCCGCACGGCGGCGTGTTCCTCGACATCGCGTCGCGGCTGCCTGCCGAGGAGATCAAGCGCAGGCTGCCGTCGATGTATCACCAGTTCATGGAGCTGGCCGAGGTGGACATCACCAAGGAACCGATGGAAGTCGGGCCGACCTGTCACTACGTGATGGGCGGTATCGAGGTCGATCCCGATACCGCGGGGGCCACCACGCCGGGACTGTTCGCGGCAGGTGAGTGCGCCGGTGGCATGCACGGGTCTAACCGGCTGGGCGGCAATTCGTTGTCCGACCTGCTGGTTTTCGGCCGCCGCGCCGGGCTTGGTGCCGCCGATTACGTTGCGCGCGCTCTCCGACCGCCCAGCGGTATCCGAGCAAGATGTGGAAGCCGCCGCCAAGCGGGCGTTGCGCCCTTTCGAGGGGCCGACGAACGGCGACGCGGCGGAGAATCCGTACACGCTGCAACTCGACCTGCAGGACTCGATGAACAGCCTGGTCGGCATCATCCGCAAGGCCGGCGAGATCACCGAGGCGCTCGACAAGCTCGCCGAACTGCGGGAGCGCTTCAAGAACATCAAGGTCGAGGGGCACCGGCAGTTCAATCCGGGCTGGCACCTCGCGGTCGACCTGCGCAACATGTTGCTGGTCAGCGAGTGCGTGGCCAAGGCGGCGTTGGAGCGCACGGAGAGCCGCGGCGGCCACACGCGGGACGATCACCCGTCGATGGAATCCGATTGGCGCAAGACGCTGTTGGTTTGTCGCACGACGGGCGACGATCCCGTCCTGCCCGATGTGAGCGTCACCAAGCAACCGCAGATTCCGGTGCGTCAGGACCTGCTCGACCTCTTCGAGGTCTCCGAGTTGGAGAAGTACTTCACCGACGAGGAACTGGCCCAGCATCCAGAACGGAGCAACTAGATGGCCTACCAGGCGAGCATGCGTGTGTGGCGCGGCGACTATGACGGCGGCGCACTGCAGGACTACTCGGTCGAGGTCTACGAGGGCGAGGTGGTGCTCGACATCATCCATCGCCTGCAGCAGACCCAGACGCCCGACCTCGCGGTGCGGTGGAACTGCAAGGCAGGCAAGTGCGGATCGTGCTCTGCGGAGATCAACGGTCGGCCGCGGCTGTTGTGCATGACGCGGATGTCCACATTCGACCGAGAACGAGACCATCGCCGTCACCCCACTGCGGACGTTTCCGATCATCCGCGACCTGGTCACCGACGTGTCATTCAACTACGAAAAGGCCAGGGAGATCCCGTCGTTCACGCCGCCGAAGGACCTGCAGCCCGGCGAGTACCGGATGATGCAGGAGGACGTGAACCGCTCACAGGAGTTCCGCAAGTGCATCGAGTGCTTCCTGTGCCAGAACACCTGCCACGTGGTGCGTGACCACGAGGAGAACAAGAAGGCGTTCTCCGGTCCGCGGTACCTGATGCGGCAGGCCGAGCTCGACATGCACCCGATCGACACGCTCGAGCGGCGCCCCGAGCAGGCACAGGACGAGAACGGCCTCGGCTTCTGCAACATCACCAAGTGCTGTACCGAGGTCTGCCCCGAGAACATCAAGATCACCGATAACGCGTTGATTCCGATGAAGGAACGGGCCGTCGACCGCGAGTACGACCCGATGGTGTGGCTGGGCGACAAGCTGTTCCGTAGGCCGCGCTGATAGGTCGTTAGATCACCGCCGATCCGGGTAGCCTCTAGGTAGCCGCACCGAATTGGCGGGGCAGATGCGCGCCGCCACAAGCCGGAAAGGCAGCATCAACTTCATGTCAGAAACCCACAGCGTCAACGACATCCGCACTGCCATTCGTGAGCTGTCCGCCCGCGCCGACCTCGCACGTAAGGAGGGCAGGCCGGACGACGCCGCCGAACTCGAGCAGCGTATCGAGGGCTACCGCAAGGAACTGGGCGAGCGCCCTTAAGCGCCCAGCCGCCGAAACGTGCTGCGGTGAAACACGATCGGTGCCACATCGGGGTGCACCGTGATGTCGCTGACCCGCAGAATCACGATGGTGTGATCCCCTGCGGGGATCAGCTGTTCGATCGCGCTCTCCAGCCAAACGCTGGTGCCCTCGACGAACACGGCACCACTGTCGGTTGACATCGTCGAAAGGCCGGCGAACCGGTCGCCGGTCTTGGCGGCCAGTGCGCGAGCCGCCTCGTCGTGCGATTCGCCGAGCACACTGATGCCCAGTCGCGGCAGGTCCTTCAACTGTGGCCAGGTTTCCGACGTGTTCTGCACGCAGAACGAGACCAGCGGCGGCTCGAGCGACACCGGCACGAAAGTGCTTGCCGCCAGGCCGACCCGGATGCCGTCCACCTCCGCCGCGATGGCGATGACCCCGGACGGGAAATGACCGAACGCCTCGCGCAGCGTCGACGGGTTCAGGTTGGCGGAGCTGGACATCTCAGGTCCATCTTGGCACTACTCGCTCGCCCACCGCTCTGCTTCGACTTCGGGCGGAAGCGGCGGGTGAATAGGCACGTCCAGGCCGTCGTAGATCCCCGGCTTCTGCGTCGCCAACCACCCGATGGCGCCGAGCAGACGGTTCGCGGCCGTCGTGTTTCCGCCGTCGGCCCTGGTACCGCCCGGCACGTCGGCGCGGCTGACCAGCGTGAGCTCAGGATCCCCGTGGACGATGACACGGTGATCGCCTGCACCTTGGTCGGGCTGCGGCCAGTCCGGTGCGCACGAGGGGTGGATACGGGTGATGTGGTCGATGACGATCCGTTCGCGTCCGCTCGACTTCCCGATGACCTTGAGCCAGAACGCGCCCTGGGTGCCCTTCTCGAACCGTCCCATGATCGTGTCGACCGACGTTTCGAGCGGGCGCCTCTCCACCTCTTCGGTGATCTCCTCGATCTCCATGCCCAAACCGCGACCGATCAGGCGGAGATTTCCGCCCCACACCATGGTCGGGATCGACGGCAACAGCATCATCGGGACGGGGTCTTCTGGGCCCATGGGCCCTCCGAACCCGCACAGCACCTTCACCGCGTGCGGCTGGTCATAGGTCGAGTAGTCGAAGATCTCCTGGCAGTGGATGGACCGGATTCGGGTGCACAGGCCCGCGGCGATCACCGCGAGCGCGTCGTTGCCCCAGCCCGGGTCCACCCCGCTGACGAGAAGCGATGCCCCACCCTCCTCCGCGGCCGCGGTCAGGCGCGCCACCCACTCCGGCGGTGCGGAGCGAGGGTCGTAGAGCGAGTACAGCGACGGCGTGACGACGTGCGCGCCGGCGCGCAGGCACTGCTCGATGTCGTTGACGGCTTCCTCGGGCCGGATGTCCCCCGACGCCATGTACGCGACGGCATCGCATTCGGCCAGGGCGACGTCCACATCGGTGGTGGCCACGACACCGGTCGGACTCTCCAGCAAGGCGAACGTGCTCGCGTCCCGGCCGGCTTTGTCCTCTGAGGACGTGATGACCCCGGTGAGCCGCAGCCCCGGAAAAGCCACCGCCGACCGGATCGCCGTCGACCCCATATTGCCCGTTCCCCACACTGTCACACGCTGTTGCACACGTTTACCTTAGTGGTGCGTGTGACGAGGCTGTGACAGGTATCACAGGTAGACGAAACCCCACTTCAGCCAGCATTTTCGCCGGTTACGGGCGGCCCGATCAACCGCTGGGTTAGTTAGTTGATGGAAATTGCTCGTGGTGGCTTTGCGTTGAAGTTACCGACGGGTATAGTCGGCCGCAGTTACTGGTGGGTAACTTAGCCAAAAGTACCCAACCGGAAGTCGCGTTCTCAACGAGGAGGAAACGTGAGCCACTACAAGAGCAACGTTCGTGACCAGGTATTCAACCTGTTTGAAGTGTTCGGCCTGGATAAGGCACTCGGCGAGGGCGAATACGCCGACCTGGACGTCGACACCGCCCGCGAGATGCTGGGCGAGATGGCCCGGCTGGCCGAGGGCCCGATTGCCGAGTCGTTCGCCGACAGCGACCGCAACCCGCCGACCTTCGATCCCAAGACACACTCGGTGACGCTGCCCGAGCCGTTCAAGAAGTCGGTGCGCGCGGTGCTCGACGCCGGCTGGGACAAGGTCGGTCTGCACGAGGAGCTCGGCGGCATGCCGATGCCCAAGGCACTCATGTGGGCACTGCACGAGCACATCCTCGGCGCCAACCCCGCGGTGTGGATGTACGGAGGCGGCGCCGGATTCGCCAACATCCTCTACAACCTGGGCACCGACGAGCAGAAGAAGTGGGCCAAGATCGCCGCTGAGCGCGAGTGGGGCTCCACGATGGTGCTGACCGAACCGGATGCCGGCTCGGACGTCGGCGCGGGCCGTACCAAGGCCATCAAGCAGGACGACGGCTCCTGGCACATCGATGGTGTCAAGCGCTTCATCACCTCGGGTGACTCCGGCGACCTGTTCGAGAACATCTTCCACCTGGTGCTGGCCCGCCCCGAGGGCGCAGGCCCGGGCACCAAGGGTCTGTCGCTGTTCTTCGTGCCGAAGTTCCTCTTCGACTTCCAGACCGGCGAGATCGGCGAGCGCAACGGCGTATACGTCACAAACGTCGAGCACAAGATGGGGCTGAAGGTCTCCGCGACCTGCGAGCTGTCCTTCGGCCAGCACGACAAGCCCGCCAAGGGCTGGCTGGTCGGCGAGACCCACGACGGCATTGCGCAGATGTTCGATGTCATCGAGCAGGCCCGCATGATGGTCGGCACCAAGGCCATCGCGACTCTGTCGACCGGCTACCTGAACGCGCTGGATTACGCGAAGTACCGCGTGCAGGGCGCCGACATGACCCAGATGACCGACAAGACCGCGCCGCGCGTGACCATCACGCACCACCCCGACGTGCGTCGCAGCCTGATGACCCAGAAGGCCTACGCCGAGGGTCTGCGGGCGCTGTACATGTTCACGTCGACCTATCAGGACGCGGCCGTGGCCAAGGCCCTGCACGGTGTCGACGCCGAACTGGCGGTCAAGGTCAACGACCTGATGCTGCCGCTGGTCAAGGGTGTCGGCTCGGAGCAGGCCTACGCCAAGCTGACGGAGAGCCTGCAGACCTACGGTGGCTCCGGCTTCCTGCAGGACTACCCGATCGAGCAGTACATCCGCGACGCCAAGATCGACTCGCTCTACGAGGGCACCACCGCCATCCAGGCGCAGGACTTCTTCTTCCGCAAGATCGTCCGCGACAAGGGTGTGGCGCTGGCGCACGTGTCCGGTCAGATCGAGCAGTTCGTCAAGAACGAGTCCGGCAACGGTCGGCTGAAGGCCGAGCGTGAGCTGCTGGCCAACGCGCTGACCGACGTGCAGGCGATGGCGGCGGCGCTGACCGGCTACCTGATGTCGGCCCAGGAGAAGCCCGAGAACCTCTACAAGGTGGGCCTGGGTTCGGTGCGCTTCCTGATGAGCGTCGGCGACCTGGTCATCGGCTGGCTGCTGGCCCAGCAGGCTGCCATTGCGATCGAAGCGCTCGATGCGGGCGCCAGCGGTGACGACCGCGCCTTCTACGAGGGCAAGGTCGCGGTGGCGTCGTTCTTCGCGAAGAACATGCTGCCGCTGCTCACCAGCACGCGTCAGGTGATCGAGACCCTCGACAGCGAGGTCATGGAACTGGACGAGGCGGCCTTCTAAGCCTTCTGAACCGCTTCGTACCCAAAAGGCCCCCGGACTCTTCCCGGGGGCCTTTTGCACTGTCACGAGTCAGTGGTCCGGACCGATAACCGTTGTGCCGTTGGATATCTGGTGCACGAACTGCGGGCAGTACGACTGCGCCGCGTCGACGGGGATGACCAACGCGGTGATACCGGACAACAGCGGGCCACACCAAATCTCGGTGCCCCGCACCGAACTGACACCGCTGATGGCGTGACATATCTTCTGTGGCAAAGGTCTGCGTGGCTGCGCCGCCGGCGAGATACTGCGTGTAGGATTCGCGCGTCGGTACGGCGTTCGGCAAGTACAGCATCACGCGCCTGCTCGGCAAGGGTGGGATGGGCGAGGTGTACGAGGCCTACGACACCGACAAGGGACGCACTGTCGCGCTGAAGATACTGGCCGACGAGTATTCCAACGATGGCAGCTTTCGGACGCGGTTCCAGCGCGAGTCCCGCGCAGCGGCAATCCTGCAGGAACCACACGTCATTCCGATCCATGACTGGGGTGAAATCGACGGTCACCTCTACATAGACATGCGGCTGGTCCAGGGGCAGACGCTCGATGACCTGCTGGCGAAGGGCCCGCTGACACCGTCGCGGGCTGTCAGCATCGTCGGCCAGGTCGCCGCGGCGCTCGATGCGGCCCACGCCGAAGGGCTCATCCATCGAGATGTGAAGCCGCAGAACATCATCGTCACGCCTGCCGATTTCGCATACCTGGTCGACTTCGGAATCGCGGAGGCTCCGGGTGACACCAGATTGACATCGGCTGGAACGAAGATCGGCACATTGAATTACATGGCGCCAGAACGGTTTACCGAACCGGTGGCCACACTTGCCGTCGATGTCTACGCGCTGGCGTGTGTGCTGTACGAATCGCTGACCGGAGAAACCCCGTATTCCGGTGACAGCCTGGAGAATCTGCTGGCCGCCCACATCTCCTTGCCGCCGCCACGACCGAGCGAGACGAATCCACGTGTCCCCGTCGCTTTCGACGACGTCATCGCCCGAGGCATGGCCAAGGATCCCGATGACCGGTACGGAACGGCGGGCGGTCTGGGCCGGGCGGCGCAGCGCGCCCTGCAAGGCGGCCAACCCACCCTCGTCGGTACCAGCACCGTACCGCCGCCGGCGGGAGGCGTTTCTGCTGCGACTTCTGCGAGGAGCGCCGCGTCGCCGTACGCGGCCGCAACCCTCCCCCCGCCGTCCGGCACGCCGCCGAATGACCGTGTTTCCGGCGCAAAGGGGCGGGGGTGGGTGCTGAGGTGAATTGCACCTGATGGGTCAGTGACCAGTCTGTCTGGCCGAAGGCGGTGAATTCCGGCCGAACCTTTTTCGACTGGACGGTGGTCGGGTCGCCGTTTTGTCTGAGGACATCGTCGACCTTGTGCGCGGCCGCAACGGGATCGCCCAGGCTCGCCCAGATCGATTCGGCTGCCGCATTGTCCGATTCGGTGATAGCGGCGGTCATCGCTTCGGTGACTCGGAGGGTTCTGCTCGCGCAGCGCCGCAATGATCAAGGGAACTTGATCGTCGACCATGCCGGACCACTTTGCCAGTTTCCCAAAGTCATTGGCGTCTGCCCCTGACCAACTGGACTTAGCGCTATGCCCGCAACGGCGTGCAGCTTCGTCTCGAACTCGGCGAAGTCCGCTGCGAGCGACGAAGCGATGGGTGGCGCCGGTTTGTGGGCGCCGAAGTGACGCCCGACCATCATGCCCGCCGCAACCACCACCACCGCGAGCGCTACGGCGTCGGCGAACCGCCACACAGTCCGGCCCCGCGCCATCACGTGTTGACGATCGGGTACCCGCCGGCGGCGGTCAACGAGGCGTACCGCAGGGGCACGAACAAAAAAGGGCGGGTTCGGGAGGACATTGGAGGTGCGTCACATTAGTCTCGCGCGGCCGGCTTTCACCTCTTGCCGACTCTTTGGATGGGTCACTCCCGAACCCGTCGTGCGGTCGATGGTACGCCTGTGACTGCGGTCACACCAGGGGGAATTTTGGCCTTCAGGAGTCCTTGGTTCGCAGCAGGGCGCGGGTGCGATCGCGCACCTCGGGAGAGGCGTCGAACATGTTGCCGGCGAACTCGTCGACGCCGGCTGCACTCAACTCGTCGAGTCGATCGGACACCGTTTTCTCGTCGCCGATGATGGCGGCGTCCTCGGGATTTTTGTAACCCTCCCGGTCGAGCATGGCGCGATAGGACGGCAGGTGCCCGTACATCGCGAACTCCTTGGCGGCCTGCGCCCGCGCGCCCGTGACGTCGTCGGTCACGCTGACCGGCAGGCTGGCGACGACCCGCACCGAGGTCTCCGGGCGTCCTGCTTCCGCGGCCGCCGCGCGCAGCGTCGGGCCGATGTGTTCCGACAGCGTCTTGGGGCCGCACATCCACGTGAGCGTTCCCGCCGTGCGCCGCCCCGCCAACCGAAGCATCTGCGGACCCAACGCGGCGAGATAGACGTCCGGCGCCGGCGCCCCGGGAACCTGGATTGCCCCGCGAGTCGTCACCGTCTCACCGACCGCGTCGGCGGCTTGCCCCGCCAGCAGCGGCTGTAGACCATCAAGGAATTCGCGCATGCGGCGCAACGGCTTGTCATACGGGATCCCCCACATCGCCTCGGTGACAGCCTGATGCGTCATGCCGAGGCCGAGAAGGAACCGGCCGCCCGCGATCAGGTTGAGCATCAGGGCGCGCTGCGCCAGCTGCATCGGGTGCTGGTTCTGGATCGGTAGCACCGCGGACCCCACCTCGATGGTGTCGACCTCGCGCAACGCCACGGCGAGCACGGTCAGCAGGTCGCCGTCGTTGGGCATCTGGGGCATCCACACTCTGCGGAAGCCCTCGTCGCGCAGTTGCGCGAGGGCGTTCACGGTGTCGTCGACCGGCGACGAACCACCAACTGTTCCGACGTTAAGGCTGATCTGCATGGCACTCACGTCCCTTTGCGATTGAATGGCCGCGGTGGACTTCTGGCCCATCGAAGCATGACCCACGACTGCGGAAAGTTGAAGAGGCATGGCAACGGCACGACTGCCTTGGCTGCTGTCGTCGCTGCAATCCCCGGGACAAGTTCTCGGCAACCTCGGACCCAACTGGTTCGCGTCGGTGATGGGGACCGGGATCGTGGCTACGGCAGGAGCCACATTGCCTGTGCGGATCCCTGGACTGCACGTATTCGCCCGGGCGGTCTGGGTGGTCGCCGCCATCTTGCTTGTCGTGCTCATCGTCGCGGTGACGGCGCATTGGCTGCGACACCCGACCGTCGCTCGTAGCCACGCGTACAACCCGCAGATGGCCCACTTCTACGGGGCGGCGCCGATGGCGCTGCTGACGGTGGGAGCCGGCGCGGTGCTGGTCGGCAAGGATCTGATCGGACAACGCTTGGCCGTCGATCTGGACTGGGTGCTGTGGAGTGCGGGCACGGTGGGCGGACTGTTCACCGCGATGTCCATCCCCTATCTGATGTTCACGCAGTTCAACGTCGAACCGGACGCCGCCTTCGGCGGTTGGTTGATGCCGGTCGTCCCGCCGATGGTTTCCGCGGCAACGGGTGCCTTGCTGATCCCGCACATGGCACCCGGCACGGGCCGAGAAACCATGCTGTACGGCTGCTATGCGATGTTCGGGCTGTCGTTCGTCGCCGCGATGATCATCACCACCATGGTGTGGAGCCGTCTCGCGCACTTCGGGACATCGGGCACCGAACGGGTTCCGACGCTGTGGATCGTTCTCGGCCCGCTCGGTCAATCCATCACGGCCGCAGGCTTACTCGGGACCAACGCGGTCCTGGCCGTCGACGCCCATCTGGCCGACGGCATGGGCGTCTTCGCGATCCTGTTCGGCGTCCCGGTGTGGGGCTTCGGGGTGCTGTGGATCGCGCTGGCCACCGCGCTCACGGTCCGGACCGCGCGGCGTGGCATGCCGTTCGCGCTGACGTGGTGGAGCCTCACGTTCCCTGTCGGCACCTTCGTCACCGGCACCACCCAGCTGGCCGTCCATACCGACCTGCCCGCGTTCCGGGTCGCGGCCGTCGTCGCCTATGCCGGCCTGCTGGCCACCTGGGGCCTGGTGGCGGTCCGCACCGCGCGAGGAAGCGTGCGTGGAAATCTGTTCCTGCCGCCGGCCCGCTCCGGGCCCATCAAAGCGATAAAGGATCCGCCCAAGTAGATGCCCCGTGTTGCCGTCGGGTCGGGGGGTCAGACGACAACACGGAGCTATCCGGTGTATCGACTGGCTGCGCGGGCCCGTTACACCGCCATCGAACCGGCAGGTCAGCCCTCCAGAATGGCTGTGACGCCCTGCCCACCTGCGGCGCAGATGGAGATCAGCCCGCGAACCGGCTGACCGGTTTCCTTTTTCTTCTCGCCCAACTGCTTGGCGAGCTGCGCGACGATCCGCCCGCCGGTCGCGGCGAACGGGTGCCCGGCCGCCAGCGACGAGCCGTTGACGTTCAGCTTCGACCGGTCGATCGAACCGAGCGCGGCGTCCAGGCCCAGTCGTTCCTTGCAATACTCCTCCGACTCCCACGCCTGCAGGTGCGCCAGCACCACCGACGCGAACGCCTCGTGGATCTCGTAGAAGTCAAAGTCCTGCAGGCTCAGTCCATTTCGGGCCAGCAGCCGGGGTACCGCATACGTCGGTGCCATCAGCAGGCCATCGCTGCCGTTCACGTAGTCCACGGCAGCCGTCTCGCCGTCGACGTAGTAGGCCAACACCGGCAGCCCGTGTGCGTCTGCCCACTCCTGCGTCGACAGCAGCGACACCGACGCGCCATCGGTCAGCGGAGTGGAGTTGCCCGCCGTCATCGTCGCGTCGCCGGCCTTCACCCCAAACACGGGCTTGAGCTTGGCCAGCTTTTCCGCCGACGAATCGGGCCGCAGGTTGTTGTCCCGGTACACGCCGAGGAATGGCGTCACCAGGTCATCGAAGAAGCCGCGGTCGTAGGCGGCCGCCATATTCGTGTGACTGGCCGCGGCGAGCTCGTCCTGGTCGACCCGCTTGATGCCCATCTGCTTCGCCGTGATCGCCGCATGCTCGCCCATCGACAGACCGGTGCGCGGCTCGCTGTTCACGGGAATCTCCACGCCCAGCGACGCAGGCAGCTTGCCCGCCAACTTCAGCCGATCGACGTTGGACTTCGATCGGCGCAATCCGAGCAGCACCCGGCGCAGGTCGTCGCCGAACGCGATCGGCGCGTCCGATGCGGTGTCCACGCCGCCCGCGGCGGCGACGTCGTAGCGGCCTGCGGCGATCCCGTCGGCGGCGGCGATGGTGGCCTGCATGCCGGTGCCGCACGCCTGCTGGATGTCGAACGCGGGGGTGTAGGGCGACAACGAGCTGCCCAACACACACTCGCGCATCAGGTTGAAGTCGCGGCTGTGCTTGAGCACCGCTCCGCCGATCACGGCGCCGAGCTTCTCCCCACCGAGGTCGAACCGGTCGATCAGCCCGTCCAGCGCCGCGGTGAACATGTCCTGGTTGGAGGCATTGGCGTACGCGCCGTCCGAGCGTGCGAACGGGATTCGGTTACCGCCGAGGATGGCGACTCGTCGGCTCGTTGTGTTGGCCATGGGGGCCATACTACCCACCCTTCTTACTCTGGAGTAAGTTCGGTGTCGTGGCTACCGACCTGTACTCGCAAATCGTCCATTCGGCGCCGGGAAACTTCCTTGCCAAGCAGCTCGGCATCCCCCAGCCCGAGACGCTACGCCGCTACCGTGCCGGCGATCCGGCGCTGGCGGGCTCCTTGCTCATCGGGGGTCAGGGCCGCGTCGTGGAACCGCTGCGCAGTGCGCTCGCCGAGGACTACGACGTGGTGTCGAACAATCTCGGCGGACGCTGGGCGGACTCGTTCGGCGGGCTGGTGTTCGACGCCACCGGCATCACCGAGCCCGCCGGCCTCAGGGGACTCTACGAGTTCTTCACCCCGCTGCTGCGCAACATCGGACCGTCGGGACGCATCGTTGTTGTCGGCACGCCGCCGGAGGAGGCCGGTAGCGCGCACGAACGGATCGCCCAGCGGGCGTTGGAAGGCTTCACCCGGTCGCTGGCCAAGGAGTTGCGCCGCGGCGCGACTGCCGCGCTGGTGTACCTGTCCCCCGACGCCAAGCCTGCCGCGACCGGACTCGAGTCGACAATGCGGTTCATCCTGTCGGGGAAGTCGGCCTACGTCGACGGGCAGGTGTTCCGTGTCGGTGCGGCGGATGCTGCGCCACCCGCCGATTGGGACAACCCGCTCGACGGCAAGGTCGCGATCGTAACCGGCGCGGCCCGCGGGATCGGCGCCACCATCGCCGAGGTGTTCGCCCGCGACGGCGCGAAGGTGATCTGCATTGACGTTGAGGGCGCCCACGAACCGCTCGGAGTGACCGCCACCAAGGTGGGCGGCACCGCGCTCACCCTCGACGTCACCGCCGACGATGCCGTAGAGAAGATAACCGAACACGTGCGGGAGCACTATGACGGGCGCGTCGACATCCTCGTCAACAACGCGGGCATCACCCGAGACAAACTGCTGGCCAATATGGACGAGGCGCGCTGGGACTCCGTCATCGCGGTGAATCTCCTTGCCCCGCTGCGGCTTACCGAAGGTCTCGTCGACAACGGCGCGCTCGGTGAGGGCGGGCGGGTCATAGGCCTGTCGTCGATGGCGGGCATCGCGGGCAACCGCGGTCAGACGAACTACGCGACCACAAAGGCAGGCATGATCGGCCTCACCGAGGCGCTGGCCCCGAAGCTGGGCGAGAAGGGCATCACCATCAACGCCGTCGCGCCGGGCTTCATCGAGACGAAGATGACCGAGGCGATCCCGTTGGCCACCCGCGAAGTGAGTCGCCGGCTGAACTCGCTGTACCAGGGTGGCCAACCCGTGGACGTCGCCGAAACCATCGCCTACTTCGCCAGCCCGGCGTCGGTCGCCGTGACCGGCAATACGATCCGGGTCTGCGGCCAGGCGATGCTGGGCGCTTAGGGTGGGCAGAGTGACACAGCCAAGCGGCTTGCGAAACCTGCTCCGGGCGGCCGCCGGAGCGCTGCCTTTCATCCCGCGCGGCGATCACCTGCCCGACCGCACGCTGACCGTCGACGATCTCGCGATCGACCGGGCCAACGTCGCCGACTACGCGGCGGTCACCGGATTGCGGTTCGGCGACACGGTTCCGCTGACGTATCCGTTCGCATTGACCTTCCCGACCGTGATGTCGTTGGTCACCGGCTTCGACTTCCCGTTCGCGGCAATGGGTTCGGTACACCTCGAGAACCACATCACGCAGTACCGGCCGATCTCCGTCACCGACACCGTGGGGGTGTCCATGCACCCGGAAAACCTGCGCGAGCACCGTAAAGGTCTGCTCGTCGACGTGGTCACCGACGTCAGTGTGGGCAACGACACCGCCTGGCATCAGGTGACGACGTTTCTGCACCAGCAGCGGACCAGCCTGTCCGATGAGCCGAAACCGCCGCCGGAGAAGCAACCGAAGTTGGGGCCGCCGAATGCGGTGTTGCGAATCACGCCGGGACAGATCCGCCACTACGCCTCGGTCGGCGGGGACCACAACCCGATCCACACCAATCCGATCGCGGCGAAGCTTTTCGGGTTCCCGACCGTTATCGCCCACGGAATGTTCACCGCCGCAGCGGTTTTGGCGAACATCGAGGGGCAGCTGCCGGATGCGGTGAAGTATTCGGTGCGCTTCGCCAAGCCGGTGGTGCTGCCGGCTCGCGCCGGCCTCTACGTGGAGCGGGTTTCCGACGGCTGGGGACTCACCCTGCGCCACCTGACGAAGGGTGACCCACACCTCAAGGGCACGGTCAACGCGCTCTAGTCTGTTCGCGCTAGTTGGCGGTCGCCGTCGCCTCGCTCCGGTCCTGCCCGCCGGCGTCGGTCGGCTTGCCCTTCAGCCCACGCCAGAACAGGTTGATCATCAGTTCGGCCGCCTCGTTGACGTCGGCATCGCCGGTGCTGACCCGGTTGGCCACCGCCTCACCCGCACCCACAAGGGCGACGGCCATCATGTCGAAGTCGGCGTCGGGCTCGGGGTTGCGAGTGCCCGCCTGCAGTAGCCGCGCCACCAGGTCGATGATCCGCTCGCGACCCTCGCGCACCGTGTGCGCGAACGCCTGCGAGCTGGTGGCCTGGGTGTACAGCACGATCCAGGACGCGCGGTTGGTGTCGATGTAATTCAGGAACGACAGAACCGCATTGCGCAGCAAGTCCTTTGGGCTCTGCTTGAAGTCGATGTCGGCCCGCACCACGTCGACGAACCGGGTCAGTTCGCGGTTCAGGCACGCGCCGAACAACTCCTCCTTGGAGCCGTAGTAGAGGTAGAGCATCGGCTTGGAGATCTCCGCCTGCGCGGCGATGGCGTCCATCGAGGTCTCGTGATAGCCGTTGATGGAGAACATCTCCACCGCGGCGTCGAGCATCTGCTGCTCACGAACGGCACGCGGCAACCGTTTGGTACCACCTGCCATGACGGTGCCTTTCTGCGACGTATTACTTACTTCAGAGTAAGCAATACGTGACGAATCAGCCTCCGCACCGCGGATTCGGGCCCTTGGCCGCCGCTACCCGCAGCACCGAATCGTCCACTCGCGCCGGCGTCAGCTCACCGTCCGCCAGCGCCTTCTCAAGACGGTCGAGCACCGCGGGCACTTCATCGGTGGTCACCCACAGAGCGACGTCAGCGCCGGCTTGCAGCGCCCGCAGCACCGCGTCGGAGACGCTATAGCGCTGGTTGATGGCGCCCATGCTGGACAGATCGTCGGTGAACACCAGCCCGCCGAACGGCGGACCGCCGTAGTTGCCCGAGCGCAGCAGGCCGTATGCGTCGGGGCTCAGGCTGGCGGGGTCGCTGCCGGTCAGGCCGGGCACCTGCATGTGCCCGACCATCACGGCGACGGGCGACTGGGTGGTCAGCGTCCGGTACGGGACGAGGTCATTGGCCTGCAGATCGGCCAGCGGAGGGGTTACGACGCCGCCCTGATGGGAGTCGCCCGAGGCGTGGCCGTGTCCCGGGAAGTGCTTGAGCACCGGCAGCAGGCCCGCGTCCCGTAGCCCCTGCGCGTAAGCGCCCGCGAAGTCGACGACCTGCGCCGGATCGGAACCGAACGAGCGATCGCCGATCACCTCGTCATCGGATTCCGTCGTAACGTCGACGACCGGTGCGAAGTCGATGGTGACGCCCAGGTTCCGCATGGCCTGGCCGCGCTGCAGCGCGATGCCGTGGACCTCGGCAGGTGTCTTGCTCTGCGCCAGCACCCTGGGCGACGGCTGGCTACCGATCAGGCCGGACAGACGCGAAACCCGTCCGCCCTCCTCGTCGACGCTCACAGCCAGTGGAAGCGGACCCGCCGTGTTTGCGATTTCGGCAAGTGGTCCGCCCATGATCGACATGTCGGTCCAACCGCCGATCATGATGCCGCCGACGTGGTGGGTGTCGACCACGGCACGAGCGTCGTCGGCGCCCGTGACACCGACCATCAACAGCTGAGCCAGCTTGTCCCGCGTCGAAATTCCGGCCAGCAGCGACGATGCGTCACCGCAGGCAGGGGGCGGCGGCGCTGCGTTAGGGACGGCGTTCGCGGGAGCCGACGACGCGGCGGGCTTTTCGGTGGCCGGCGAGCAGGCCAGCAATAAGCCGGTCAACACCGCGAGCGCACCCAGTGCACGGGGGAAGGCCATGGAGCCATGCTGTCATGGCGCTACCAGACGGCGACTCGGTGCTCTATGCCGTGCTCTCGGTGCCACGTCTCCTCGCAACTGAACCGCAGCGCTACCGCATGTTACGTTGGCCGCATGGACCGGTTTCTGGTGCCCGCTGCGGCAAGCATCGTTGTCGGCCTATTGCTGGGCGCGGCCGCCATCTTCGGGATAACGCTGATGGTGCAGCAGGACAGCAAGCCGCCAGTGCAGGCAGGCGATCCGGCGTCGTCGGTGCTGAACCGGGTCGAGTACGGCGACCGAAGCTAGCCTGACCACCGATCTATCGGCGCGCTTCGCGCCGCTCTCTCGTCGCTGGCTGTGGCTGGTCGCGGCGGTATCGCTGGTCCTGACGTTCGCCCAGTCGCCTGGAAAGATCTCGCCCGACACCAAACTCGACCTGACCGCCAACCCGTTGCGGTTCCTGGCGCGCGCGGCCAACCTGTGGAACAGCGAACTGCCGTTCGGTCAGGCGCAGAACCAGGCCTATGGATACCTGTTCCCGCACGGCGCCTTCTTTCTGGTAGGCGACTTCCTGGGGCTGCCGGGCTGGGTGACCCAGCGGCTGTGGTGGGCGTTGCTGCTCACCGTCGGGTTCTGGGGACTGCTGCGCGTGGCCGAGGCGTTGGGGATCGGCTCACCGGGTTCGCGGGTCATCGCGGCCGCCGCATTCGCGCTGTCGCCGCGCGTGCTGACCACGATTGGCGCGATCTCGTCGGAGACACTGCCGATGATGCTGGCGCCGTGGGTGCTGCTGCCGGTCATCTTGGCACTGCGCGGTGAGGGCTCGGTGCGGCTGCTTGCCGCACGGTCGGCGCTGGCGCTCGCCCTGATGGGGGCGGTCAACGCGGTCGCCACCCTGACCGGCTGTCTGGCCGCGCTCATCTGGTGGGCCTGCCACCGGCCGAACCGGTTGTGGCTGCGGTTCACCGCGTGGTGGGCGCTGTGCTCGGTGCTGGCCATCGCGTGGTGGGTCGTCGCGCTGGTGCTGCTGGGCCGGATCAGTCCCCCGTTCCTCGACTTCATCGAGTCCTCCGGCGTCACAACGCAATGGACGTCGCTCACCGAGATGCTGCGCGGCACGGACAGCTGGACACCGTTCGTCGCACCCGACGCCACCGCGGGCGCGTCGCTGGTCACCGGGTCGGTGGCGGTGCTGGCCACCACCCTGGTCGCGGCGGCCGGGCTGGCCGGGCTGGCGATGCGAACCATGCCTGCCCGCGGCAGGCTGGTGACGATACTGCTGGTCGGCGTCGTCCTGCTGGCGGCCGGATACGCGGGCGGCCTGGGATCGCCTCTGGCACATGAGGTTCAGGCGTTTCTCGACGCGGCAGGCACACCGCTGCGCAACGTGCACAAGCTGGAGCCGGTGATCCGGCTGCCGCTGGTGCTGGGCCTCGCCCATCTGTTGGGCCGCATTCCGCTGCCCGGAAGCGCACCGCGACGGGACTGGATGCGCGCCTTCTCCCACCCCGAAAGCGACAAGCGGGTTGCCGTCGGCATCGTGGTACTGGTGGCGCTCGCGGCTGGCACGTCGCTGGCGTGGACGGGTCGGCTCACTCCGCCGGGCGCGTTCGACGCGATCCCGCCGTACTGGCACCAGACGGCCGACTGGCTCGACGAGCACAATGCCGGCTCGCCGACCGGACGCGTGCTGGTGGTGCCCGGCGCGCCGTTCGCCACGCAGGTGTGGGGAACCAGCCACGACGAGCCGCTCCAGGTGCTCGGCAACAGCCCGTGGGGGGTGCGCGACTCGATCCCACTCACGCCACCGCAGACGATCCGCGCACTTGACTCGGTGCAGCGGCTGCTGGCCGCCGGGCGATCGTCCGCGGGGCTTGCGGATACGCTTGCACGGCAAGGTATTTCGTACGTCGTGGTACGCAACGACCTCGATCCCGAGTCATCCCGGTCGGCACGGCCGGTGCTGGTGCACCGGGCAATCGACGGTTCGCCCGGCCTGTCGAAGGCGGCGGAGTTCGGCGAGCAGGTCGGACCGGGCACGCTAGCGGGCTTCATCACCGACAGCGGGCTGCGGCCGAAATACCCGGCAGTGGAGATCTACCGCGTCGACAATGCGGTCGGCGACCCGGGCAACCCGTATCTCACCGACACCGACGCCATGGCCCGCGTCGACGGCGGACCTGAGGCGCTGCTCCGGCTCGACGAGCGCCGCCGGCTGCTCGACCAGCCGCCGCTCGGGCCGATGCTGCTGACCGCCGACGCGCAGCGCGCGGGGCTCCCGACACCGGTCGTCACCGTCACCGACACCCCGCTGGCCCGCGAGACCGATTACGGCCGCGTCGACGACCATTCATCCGCGATCCGCGCGGCCGGCGACACCCGGCACACCTTCAACCGGGTGCCCGACTATCCCGCGGGCGATACCCGCATGGTGCACGGCGACTGGACCGGCGGCCGGCTCACGGTGTCGAGTTCGGCGGCGGATTCCACCGCGCTGCCCAACGTCGCTCCCGCGACCGGACCTACCGCGGCCATCGACAGCGACTCGTCGACCAGCTGGGTGTCTAATGCACTGCAGTCGGCCGTCGGCCAGTGGCTGCAGGTCGATTTCGACCACCCCGTCACCAACGCCACCATTACCGTCACGCCCAGCGCGACGGCCGTCGGCGCGCAGGTCCGCCGGATCGAGATCTCCACCGTCAACGGCACCAGCACGCTGCGCTTCGACGAGGCAGGCAAGCCACTGACGGCGGCGCTGCCCTTCGGAGAGACGCCGTGGGTCCGGATCACCGCGGTCGGCACCGACGACGGGTCAGCCGGCGTGCAGTTCGGCATCATCGACTTCACCGTCACCCAGTACGACGCCTCTGGCTTCGCCCATCCGATTGAGCTGCGCCACACGGTTCTGGTGCCGGGACCGCCACCGAATTCGGCTGTCGCACAGTGGGATCTGGGTTCGGAGCTGCTCGGTCGGTCAGGCTGCGCCGAGGGGCCCGACGGAGTGCACTGTGCGGCGGCGATGGCGTTGTCCCCGGAGGAGCCGGTGAACCTGAGCCGCACGCTGACCGTCGATGAGCCGACATCGGTGGTCCCGACGGTGTGGGTGCGGCCGCGGCAGGGCCCCAATCTGGCCGACCTGATCAGCCAGCCGGGGACCACCCGCGCCGCGGGCGACGCCGACCCGATCGACGTGCTCGGTTCCGCCTATGCGGCCACCGACGGAGATCCGCGCACCGCGTGGACCGCGCCGCAACGGGTGGTGCAACACCGCACACCGCCCAATCTGACGCTGACGCTGCCGGCGCGCGACGAGGTGACCGGGCTGCTGGTGACGCCGAGTTCGTCGATGCTGCCCGCACACCCCACGTTGGTCGCGGTCGATCTCGGGGATGGCCCGCAGGTGCGTCGGCTGTCCAGCGAGGGCGGTGCGCAGAGGGTGGCCCTGCGGCCGCGGGTCACCGACACGGTCAAGGTGTCCATCCTCGAATGGGAGAATGTCATCGACCGCACCGCGCTGGGTTTCGACCAGCTCAAGCCGCCCGGCCTGGCCGAGATCGCGGTGCTCGACCGGCAAGGCCAGCCGATCGGCGCCGCCGACGCCGCCCGCAACCGGGAGCGGGCGGTCGCGCTGCCGTGTGGCCGTGGGCCGATCATCGCAGTGGCCGGCCGGTTCGTGCAGACGTCGATCGCCACCACGGTCGGCGCGCTGCTGGACGGCGACCCGATCCCCGCCCGGCCCTGCCAGGCCGCCCCGATCGCGCTGCCCGCGGGCCAGCAGGAGCTGCTGATCAGCCCCGGCTCGGCGTTCGTCGTCGACGGTGTGCAACTCGTCGGGCCGTTGGGCCGCCAATTGACCAGCGCGGCAACGAATCCCGTCCAGACGGGAGCGTGGAGTGCCGACCATCGCGAGGTGGACGTTCCCGCGTCGCAGGCATCGCGGGTGCTGGTGGTACCCGAGAGCGTCAACCCGGGGTGGACCGCACGCACCGCCGACGGCACGCGGCTGAACCCGGTCACCGTCAACGGCTGGCAGCAGGGCTGGGTCGTTCCGGCAGGCACTACGGGCACCGTCACCTTGTCGTTCGGCTCCAACGCCGTCTACCGCGCCGGAATCGCGGGCGGGCTGGCACTGCTGCCGCTTCTGGCGCTGTTGGCGTTGGTGCCTGCGCGTCGCCCTCCGCCGCCCGCCGACCCGGCACGGCCGTGGCAGCCCGGCCCGGTCGCAACGGGGCTGGGGGTGCTGGCGATCGGCGCGGTGGTTGCGGGCGTGGCCGGTGTCGTCGTGGTCGGCGCGGCGCTGGGCGTCCGCTATCTGCTGCGCGCCCGGCCCAGCCTGTCGGAAGCGATCACGGTCGGCACCAGCGCGGGCGGGCTGATCCTGGCCGGCGCGGTGTTGTCGCAGAACCCGTGGCGATCGGTGGACGGCTACGCCGGGCACTCCGCGGGAGTTCAGTTGCTGGCGCTGATCTCGGTGGCCACCCTGGCGGCTTCGGTCGTCGGCCAACGTGAAACCTCTGCGAGTTCTGACCCGGAATTTCGCAGTCATTTCACACTCGACGACAGGGTCGCCCCCTAGCATCGGCGGGGTGCCGCAACTGAGTACTGCCCGAGGACAAATCGACACCGCCGATCTCGGTGTGACGCTGATGCACGAGCACGTCTTCGTGCTGTCCCCCGAGATCAACAACAACTTTCCCGAAGTGTGGGGCGACGAAGCCAAGCGCGAGGCCGACGCGGTCGGCCGCCTCAACGAGCTCAAGTCCCGCGGCGTGGACAGCATCGTCGACCTCACGGTGATCGGGCTCGGCCGCTACATCCCCCGCATCGCCCGCATCGCCGCGGCCACCGACATCAACATCGTCGTCGCCACCGGCCTGTACACCTACAACGACGTGCCGATGTACTTCCACCTCAGAGGTCCGGGGACCCTGCTTGACGGCCCCGAGATCATGACCGAGATGTTCGTCGGTGACATCACCGACGGCATAGCCGACACCGGCATCAAGGCGGCAATCCTCAAGTGCGCCACCGACGAACCGGGTGTGACACCCGGTGTCGAGCGGGTGCTGCGGGTGGTCGCCCAGGCGCACCGCCAAACCGGGGTGCCGATCTCGACGCACACCCACGCCGCCACCCGGCGCGGACTCGAGCAGCAGCGGATCTTCGAAGAAGAGGGCGTCGACCTGTCCCGCGTGGTGATCGGACACTCCGGGGACACCACCGACATCGGATATCTGGAGGAGCTGCTCGGCAACGGTTCCTACATCGGCATGGACCGCTTCGGGCTCGACACGTTCCTGACCGTTCGAGGACCGGGTGAACACCGTGGCGACGATGTGCGAACGGGGTCATGCCGACAAGATGGTGTTGTCGCACGATGCCGCGTGCCTGATCGACTGGCTGCCGGAAGAGCTCGTCCCGATCGCGCATGCCGAACTGGCACTACCTGCACATCCACAACGACGTGCTGCCCGCGTTGAAGGCGCGCGGGGTCACCGACGAGCAGATCACCACCATGCTGGTGGACAACCCGCGCAAGATCTTCGAGAACCAAGGCGGCTACTGACAATGGCGGAGCTGACGCCGCCGATCGGCACCCAGCTATCACGACTGGCCGCAGCTGGATCCCGACGCGCCCGCAGTCACCTGCGCAGGCCGCACACTGACCCGCGCAGAACTCGATCGGTCGACGAACAGGCTGGCGCATGCGTTCGCCGAGCGCGGCGTCGGGGTCGGGGTCGGCGACTACATCACTATCGCCCTGCCCAACTCCATTGAGTTCCTTCAGGCCGCGATCGCGGCGTGGAAGCTCGGCGCAGTTCCCCAGCCGCTGCCGGCGCGTCTGCCCGACAACGAGTTCGATGGGTTGATGGCGCTGCGTCCGCGAGCGCTGGTCGTCGGCCGAGCCGATCCGTCGGGCAAGGTCCCCAGCGTGCCGGCGGGCTTCATCCCGGATCCGGCCATATCCGACGCCGCGCTGCCGGAGGCGGTGTCGCCGTCGTGGAAGGCGATGGCGTCCGGGGGCAGCACCGGCCGGCCGAAACTCATTGAGGCAGGCGGTGACAGCCGCGTCGACCTGACCCCGTTGGGCCTGGCCCTCGGCACCAACGAGAAGGACGCCCAGCTGGTGTCGGTTCCGCTGACCCACAACACGGGAATGACAGCGACCACAATAGGTCTGGCGATGGGCCACCACGTCGTGCTGATGCCGCGGTTCGAACCGGGCGAGTTCCTGCGGCTGGTCACCGAGCAGCAAGTCAACTGGCTGGCCACGGTGCCAACCATCATGCACCGACTGCTGCCCGTGTACGACGCGGACCCGGATGTCTACGATCTGTCCTCAATCCGGCGGTTCTGGCACGTCGGTGCGCCATGCGCGCCCACCGTCAAAGAGCGATGGATCGAATTGCTCGGCCCCGATGTGCTCTGGGAACTGTACGCCGGCACCGAACTTCAGGCGTTGGCCGCGCTAAGCGGTGGCGAGTGGCTGGCACACCGCGGATCGGTCGGCCGAGTGATCGCGGGCGAGATGAAGGTGCTCGACGACGACGGCAACGAGTGCCCGCCAGGCGTGAGCGGTGAGGTCTACATGCGTCCGACGCCCGGCAGCCCCGCCACTTACCGATACATCGGCGCGACGGCCAAGAGCCGCGACGGCTGGGATTCGCTCGGCGACCTTGGTTACTTCGACGCCGATGGCTACCTATACCTCAACGACCGCAGGGTCGACATGTTCACCGTCGGCGGCCGCAACGTCTACCCGGCCGAGATCGAAGGGGCATTGTGCGCGCACCCGGACGTGTTGTCGTGCTTGGTGGTTGGCGTCCCCGACGACGACCTCGGCCAGGTGCCGTACGCGATCGTTCAGGCCGACGGGCTCGACGAAGCCGCCGTCGTAGCCTTCCTGGCCGACCGCATCGCCGGCTACAAGGTGCCCCGCACCGTCGAATTCACGGACACGCCGCTGCGCGACGACGCGGGCAAGGCACGGAGGTCTGCGGTGCGCGACGACGTCATCGCGCGGCTGGCTCGGACACGCTCCTGACGGCACACTCCAACGGCGGGGCCGGCTCATCGGGACTGCTGCGGCGATATTCCCAGCGCCGCAACGCAACCCGGCACGGCGATTCGACCAACGCGTAGCTGACAGCGGCGATCGCGAAGCCGAACACCACCGTCAACACCAGCACCACCGGCATGTGTCCGTTGAACGCGAACGCTCCGATGACGGGGAACACCATCGACAACGCCGCCAGGTGCCAGATGAACAACCCGTAGGACCACCGGCCCAGCGTCACCATCGTCGTGCTACCAAGGATGCGGTGCGGGGTGTCCGGCTTGTCCAGCACCAGCGGCGCGAGCAACGCGCCGGCAAGAACCGCGCCCATCGCGATCTTCACGACGAACTGGTGCGCGCTGCCGGGCGTGAGGCCTTCCGAACCCGCCAGCGGCGACGCCGCAATCAGGAACGCGATCACCGCGATGACGGCCATCGCTATGCGCTGCCTGGCCAACCGATGCGGCCAACCGATCGGGCTCACCGTCAGTTCGGCCAACAGCATGCCCGCGACGAACCACGACAGAAAGGCAGGCGGCCAGTTCACCGAGCTCACCCCGAATGGAGTGTCGAACGGGATCAAAGTCCAGCCCAGACTCACCGCACCGGCCGCGGCGAGCACCGGGATTCGCGCCCGCACCGGCACCCGCCGTACCAGCAGCGCGAACACGGGTAGCGCGAGATAGAAGTTCACCTCCACGGCCAGGCTCCACATCTGGGTCAGGCCAGCGGTGAGCGTCAACGGCACATAGATCTGGGTCAGCGACAGGTTGGCCAGCCAGACGGTGAAGTCGGCCTTCGCGTCGGGCAGCAGGCACAGGATCACCACGACCGCAACGAGGTACGCGGGCATGATGCGGACCAGGCGCGACCGCAGGTAGTGCCCGGTCGCCGGGATGGGGCGCAGGCCGCGCGCCGCGGCGGCATGGCCGCGCCACAACAGGAAGCCCGACAGCGCGAAGAACACCGCGACGGCAAGGTCGAACCGGCCGAACAGCCGTCCCGCTACCCCGCCGGTGTGCCCGGTCTGAAAGGCGACGTGGGTGACGACCACACCGACGGCCGCACACGCACGCATTCCCTCGACCGCAGGCAGGAAGGACCGGGTTCCGCCGACGCCTTCCGGTTGTGCCACAGCGACCAGTGTGCCGGGCCGATACGAATCGTCGGAAAAGGGGTAGTCAAGCAGCCCATGGTCGGGTCACGAACGCCGCCCGCCGCGGAACCTGTCGTAGTAAAGCAATGGCCTTAGTTTGTGCTGTTAGGGTCGCTGAGCATTGGGTTGCCCAAACCGAAGGAGGAACGGTTTGAACCGCGCAGTGGCGTTGCGTATCGCGGCATGCGGGCTTATGGGGCTGGGCGCGGCCCTGCTGATCGCCGCGCTGCTGCTGACCACCTACACCAACGGCAAAATCACCAAGATTCCGTTGGACCTGGACGCCACACTGGTCAGCGACGGAACGGGAACGGCGTTCGACCCGGAGTCGCTGAACGGCGACCGGTTCGTCGTCAACAAGAACGTGCCGCTGTCGCAGCAGCAGCAAGTGAGTGTGGAGGCGCCGTCGAACGCCGAAGTCGTCACCCTGCAGGTCGGCACGACCCTGCGCCGCGCCGACAAGCAGCAGGACACCGGCCTTCTGCTGGCCATCGTCGACACCGTCACCCTTGACCGCAAGACCGCGATGGCGGTCTCCAGCGAGAGCAATCCCGGTGGCGCAGTGCAGAAACCGCGCACCATCGAGGACGACCAGCCACCGACCAATATCGCGCTGCCACACGAGGGGCTGGCGTACCGCTTCCCGTTCGACACCGAGAAGAAGACGTATCCCTACTTCGACCCGATCGCGCAGAAGTCCTTCGACGCCAACTACGACGGCGAGGAGGACGTCAACGGCCTGACCACCTACCGGTTCACCCAGAACGTCGGCTACGACTCGGACGGCAAGCTGGTCGAACCGGTCAAGTACGCCTCGCTCTACGACGACGACGAAGACAGCCAGGTCACCGCGCGGGCGTCGCTGTGGGGCCTGCCCGGCGATCCGAACGAACCGATCACCATGACCCGCTACTACGCCGCGCAGCGCACGTTCTGGGTGGATCCGGTGTCGGGCACCATCGTCAAGGCCAAGGAGCGGGCGAATCACTACTACGCGCGCGAAGCCCTCAAGCCGGAGGTGACGTTCGTCGACTACACCGTCACCTCCAACGAGCAGACGGTGGAGAGCCAGGTGGCCCGGGCCCGCGACGAGCGGGACCGGGTGGCGCTGTGGGGACGGATCCTGCCGATCACCTTCACCGCCATGGGCCTGGTGGCGCTCGTCGGTGGCGCCCTGCTGGGTTCGTTCAGCCTGCGGGCCGAGTCCGCGCTGATCGACCCGGGCCTGGACAAGGCCGATCACGGCTTCTTCGCCCGCGGACCAGAAGGTGAGCCGGTGCCGGGTGCGGAGGCCGAGACGGAGAAGTTGCCTGCGCAACGGCAAAGACGGCCTCCCGACCGACCGGTCTGATCGCGCGCTACCTGGCGAGATTCGGGGTGCCGGCGTATGCGCTGGCGCTCGCTCTGCTGGTGACCGCGCCGCTGTTGGCGCCGGGTTACCTTCTGCTGCGCGACGCGGTGTCGACGCCGCGGTCCTATTTATCCGATGCGGCGCTTGGCCTTTCGGATGCGGCGCCGCGGGCGGTGCCGCAGGACTTCGCGGTGGCGCTGGCCTCGCATCTCGTCGACGGCGGCGTCGTGGTCAAGGTGCTGTTGGTGGCCGGGCTGTGGCTGGCGGGCTGGGGTTGTGCGCGGCT
This sequence comes from uncultured Actinomycetota bacterium, assembly GCA_963800125.1. Lineage (GTDB taxonomy): Bacteria > Actinomycetota > Actinomycetes > Mycobacteriales > Mycobacteriaceae > Mycobacterium. The sequence goes on from CAWDAC010000023.1 coordinate 105,174, forward strand.
GGCCGCAGCGGTGCTGCCCGACGCGGGCGTGTCCGGCCAGTTCGTCGCGGCCACGCTGGCGATCTGGAATCCCTACGTCGCCGAACGCCTGCTGCAGGGGCACTGGAGTCTGCTCGTGGGCTATGGCTGCCTGCCGTGGGTCGCGGCGACGATGCTGCGGATGCGGACACCGCGCACGCGAGGAGCGAAACAAACACCGCGCACGCGAGGAGCGAAACAAACACCGCGCACGCGAGGAGCGAAACAAACTTCGGAGTCGGCACCGCTGTGGACGGAGATCTGCGCGCTGGCGTTCTGGACAGCGCTCGCCGGGTTCACGCCGACCGGTCTACTGCTGGCCGCAACGGTGGCGGTGGTCTGCGCGCTGGCGCCTGGTTCCGGCCTGCCGCGTCGGGTGTGCGCGGCGGTGGGGCTGGCCATGGCAGTCGTCGCGGCACTGCCGTGGCTGGTCGCCGCGATGGTGTCGGAGTCGTTGTCCTCGTCACAGGCCGAGGGAGTCACGGCCTTCGCCGCACGAGCCGAGCCGGGCCTCGGCACGCTGGGCAGCCTGGCCAGCCTCGGCGGCATCTGGAACGCCGAAGCCGTACCTGACTCCCGGACAACGCTTTTCGCGGTGGTGGCCGCCGTCGTGTTGCTGGGTGTGGTGGCGGCGGGCTTACCGGTCGCCGTGCGCAGGCCGACCGCGGTTCCGCTGCTCATCCTGGCGGCCGCCGCCGTAGTGGTGCCAACCGTCATGGCGACCGGACCGGGGCTGGCCTTCGTTGAGTCGACGGTGCGGGCGCTGCCCGGGCTGGGCGTGGTGCGCGACGCGCAGAAGTGGGTGGCACTGGCGGTGCCGGGCTACACGCTGGCAGCCGCGGCGGCCGTGGTGACACTGCGACGCTGGCTGCCCGACTTCGCTACCGCGACGGTGTGCAGTCTCGCGTTGGTTGCCACGCTGCCGGACTTGGCGTGGGGGGTTGGCGGCAAGGTCGTCGCGGTGCAGTACCCGCCGGGCTGGGCGGCAGCCGCCGCGGTGATCAACGCCGACCCACGGCCAGTGGCGGTGCTGCCCGCCGACAGCATGCGGCACTTCCCTTGGGCCGGCGACGCGCCCGTGCTGGACCCTCTGCCGCGCTGGGTGCGCGCCGACGTGTTGACGACCGGTGACCTGACGATCTCCGGGCGCCTGGTGCCCGGCGAGGGCGGCCGCGCGCGGGAGGTGGACCGGCTGCTGGCGGCGGGGGCGGACCACGAGGCACTGGCCCGCGCCGGGGTGGGCTGGGTGGTCGTCGACTCCCGCGGCGACACCCGGACGTTGCCGCTGCCAGTGGCATATCGAGACGAGGACGTGACGGTGTACCAGGTCGGTGGCGACTACCCCGCGGCGTCCGGTCGCGGGTTGCTGGTCGGTACCCATCTCACCTGGCTAGGAGTACTGGTCGTCGGATTCGTGGGTTTGCTCGTGGGGTGGGCACGACGCCGACCAACCCCCGACGAGTGATGCCCTCACGTTGGGGTAGTCGACTACGCTATCCGCCCTCCTCAGGCGGCAGAAACATGGTCATTGTCGATCGTCCCGAGCCTGAGGAGATGGCCATGAGCGTCCCAACCGTGTTCGAAGCAGACCTGCCGACCGTCGAGTACGAGGACGCCCCGAATCCCGACGAAGCGCACCGGAACCTACGGAAGGCGCTCGAACAGGGGCCGATCGCGATGGGAGCCCACGGTCCCGAGATCCTGAGCTACGAATTGGTGCGTGCCACGCTGCGCGACGCCCGATTCATCGTGCCGCCTGGACTGGGTCTGGAGACGCAGGGCATCACGTCGGGCCCGTTGTGGCATCGCGCAAGCACCACCCTGCTGGCCATCAACGGCGCCGATCACACCCGGCTGCGCCGACTCGTGTCAAAGGCATTCACACCGCGGTCGGTGACGCGGCTCGACGCCATCATCGTCGACATCATCAACGAGTTGATCGATCCGATCAGCGCAGAGGGGCGCTGCGAGGTCGTCGCTGACATCGCCCGGCCTTATCCGGTGCCGATCATCTCCGCGCTGCTGGGTGCTCCTCGTGAGGACTGGCGCCTGTTCTCCGCGTGGGCCGACGACTTCTTCAAGTTGTTCAGCTGGAACGTCGCCGAATACGAGTCCGACATCCTCACGGCATGGGCGGAACTCGACGACTATGTCGACGACATGGTCGCCAGCCGACGCGAATCGCTCACCGACGACCTGATTTCCGAACTGATCCGCGCCGAGGACGACGGCGACCGGTTGACACTTCGTGAGCTGCGAATGCTCGCGGCAGGCATCCTGATGGCGGGCACCGACACCACGCGCAATCAGGTGGCCGCAGCGGTCGACGTATTCTGTGACTACCCCGAGCAGTGGGAGCTTCTGGCGCGAGCGGCCGGATCTGGCGATGAAGGCAGTCGAAGAAGTGATGCGATTCTGCCCGGTCATTTTCGGTGCGATGCGCATGACCACCGAAGACGTTGAACTCGGGGGTGTGATGATCCCGAAGGGGACCTTCGTCATGTGCAACACGGCAGCGGCCAACCACGACCCTGACGTGTACGTCGAGCCGGATCGCTTCGACATCACGCGCGAGGGCGCCTCGCCGATGCAGACGTTCGGCGCCGGTGCGCATTACTGCTTGGGTGCGAACCTGGCCCGCCGCGAGCTTGCCGCAGCCCTGACCGTGATGGCGAGTCGCATGCACAACTTGCGACACGACGGACTTACCCAGTGGAAGCCATTAGTCGGAATCACCGGTCCCGCAACACTTCCGGTCGCCTTCGACGCCGCCTAGGGCGTTGGTCAACCCCTGATCCAGCTGTCTAGAGCACTGGTCGTCAAGTCGAGCGCCTCGTCGTAGCTCATCGCCGCGCCGCGCGCGATGGCAGCCGCGTACCTTTCAGCGCCGAGTTCTTTTTGCGGCTGCTCGAGCGCGCGCAGACGATCGGGTAGCTCGTGAGCAGGGACGCCGTAGGTGTTGGCGAAGACGCCCTCGGTGAACAATGCCGCCGAGGACCGCTGCCAGCTCGTAATGTCCGAGGTGCACGAGCACTTGGATGCCGCGGTCGAACGCTGTCGCAACGCCAGTGCGATCGCCATGGCGGTGGGTTTCGGTGATGGCTTGGCGTAGCGCTGTCACGGCTTCAGCATCGGCCTTCGTGGCTCGTAGTTGGGCGGCCAATGCCAACGCTCGGCCACGCATCGAGGACGAGATCCGATCCGGAGCGATGCACTCTTCCAACGCGATGAGGGCTTCGTTGGGCGCAGTACGCCACGAGGTCAGTGCCACCAGCGTACAGAGTGATGCCGTTCGGCCAGTCCTCGCATTGCAGTGCCCGCTGGCAGGCTAACGCGGCGGCCGTGGCGTCGCTCACCCGCGCAAAGACGGCGAAGGTGCTGTCGCCTTCGCCCTTCTGCTTGAGCACCGCGCCGTCACGCGCCGCGGCCGCGTCGGCGATGATGCGCTCGTGGCGGGCGAGCGCACGCGGCATCACGTCTGGGTGGGACTCCCACAACCTGGTCGATAACAGACGCCGAGGCGCCGTGTCAGACAAGCCCGCTGACCCGCTTGCCAGCAAGCATCGACTCCAGTACCTCGCGCATGGCGTCGGCGCTCTGCCGCCAGGAGAACTCCCCACTGCGGGCCTGCGCCTTGCCGCCGAGCTGATCGCGCAGCACTGGATCGGACAGCAGGCGCTCGAGCCCCACCACCATTTCGTCGTGGTCGTCGACGAGTAGGCCGGTCACGCCGTCGACGATCGAGTCGGTCAGCCCGCCGGAGGACCGGTAGCCGATCGTGGGTACGCCATGCTGAGCGGCCTCGGTGACTGCGAGGCCCCAGCCCTCCTTGAGCGACGGCAGCACATGCACCCAGCACCTTTGCAGCACTTGGTGTTTGGTCACATCGTCGACGTGGCCGTGGAACGTGACCGCGTCGGAAACCCCGAGCAGCCGCGCGTGGTCAATGAGGCGTTCGCGCCACCAGCCGCCACCGACGATGTCGAGGTGCAGGCCGGGTATCCGTGGCCGCAGCCTGGCGACGGCGTCGAGCGCGTCTTCGATCTGCTTGTGCGGCACCAACCGGCTCAGCAGTGCGACGCGCGGCTTCTCCGATCGCGGTAGCTCGAGCGTCTGCGGCGGCGCCTCGTCAAGCCCGTTGCGTACCACCGCAATGTGCGCAGCGTTGACGCCGAGGTCGGTCAAATCCCGCGCCGAGGGCAGCGACACGGTCACGTACTGGTTGCGCCGGTGCAGCGATGGCGACAACCGGGACTCGACGAACCAGCCGAACCGCCCGGTCCTGCGGCCCGCAACCGGCCACAGTTCGCGGTGGCAATGGTGCACCAGAACGACAACCCGGCGACCGTACGCGAGGCGCGCCAGAAACGGGATTCCGTTCTGGGTGTCGATCACCACGTCGGGCCGCGCTTTCCGCAGCGGGCCGAGCCCGATGCGGGCCAGCACCATCGCCAAACCCGCCCATATGTAGACCGAATAGCGGCCGCCCGCGCGGTTGATCTGTACGCCGTCGATGACCTCGCGTGCCGGCGCACCGGCATAGCGCGCGGTCCGCAGCGTCACTTCGACGCCCGACTCGACCAGTTGCGCGCCGATGCGCTGCAGGTACGCCTCGCTACCGCCGCCCTGGGGATGGCCGGTATCCCGCCAGCACAGCAACAGCACGGAGCGGACCCGCGGCAACCGGTGGCCAGACATCCGTGCCAGCGTAACCGCCTCATAGGGTCGGGTGATGTCCGCCACCGAACTCTTCGCCCGGCGGGCAACGCTGTCCCGGTCGGTCCGGCTGCTGTCGGAGTTTCACTTCGAACAAACCGACCCGGCCCGGTTTTACACCGCGCTCGCCGAGGACACCGCCGCCATGGTCACCGACCTGTGGCGGGCGACTCATCGCGAGCCTGCGGCCGGCCGGACACTGCTCGACGTGGGTGGCGGCCCAGGCTATTTCGCCATGGCCTTCAAAGACGCCGGGTTCCAATACATCGGCGTAGAGCCCGACCCCTCCGAGATGCATGCAGGCCCCTCGACCGGCGGAACGGCAACCTACGTCCGCGCCTCCGGCATGGCGCTGCCGTTCGCCGACGCCAGCGTCGACATCTGCTTGTCCTCCAATGTCGCCGAGCATGTGCCGGAGCCGTGGCGACTGGCTCGGGAGATGCTGCGCGTCACCAGGCCCGGCGGCCTGGCCGTGCTGTCCTACACGGTGTGGCTGGGCCCGTTCGGCGGGCACGAGACGGGATTGAGCCACTATCTCGGCGGCGCCCGCGCCGCAGCGCGTTATGCCCGCAAGCACGGCCATCCGCCGAAGAACAACTACGGATCGTCACTGTTCGCCGTTTCCGCCGCGGACGGTTTGAACTTCGGGGCGAGCTCGGGCGCGCTGGTCGCCGCATTCCCCCGCTACCACCCGAGATGGGCGTGGTGGATGACGCAGCGTGCCGGTGCTGCGCGAGTTTCTGGTGAGCAATCTGGTGCTGGTCCTTGGGCCGCCGCGATCCCTCGACTGAAACATGTTCTCGTTTTGGCCGATCGTGGGTAGGGTGGCGCCATGACGCAGAGCACGGCATTCAAGACCGAGTGGGACAAGCTGTTCATCGGGGGCAAGTGGGTGGAGCCCTCGAGCGCCGAGGTCATCGAGGTGCATTCGCCGGCCACCGGCGAGCTGGTTGGCAAGGTTCCGCTGGCGGGCCAGGCCGACGTCGACGCCGCATGCGCGGCCGCGCGCAAGGCCTTCGACGAAGGCCCGTGGCCGCACATGTCACCGCAGGAGCGGGCCGCCGTGCTCGGCGCCGCCGTCAAGCTCATGGAGGAGCGTGGCGACGAGCTGAAGTTCCTGTTGGCCGCCGAGACGGGTCAGCCGCCGACCATCGTCGACATGATGCAGTACGGCGCCGCGATGTCGGCGTTCCAGTACTACACCGGCGCGGCCGACAAGTTCACCTGGCGAGACTTCCGGGACGGCGTATACGGCCAGACGATGGTGGTGCGTGAGCCGATCGGCGTCGTCGGCGCCGTCACGGCGTGGAATGTGCCGTTCTTCCTGGCCGCCAACAAGCTCGGACCCGCGTTCATCGCGGGCTGCACCATGGTGCTCAAGCCGGCCGCAGAAACCCCGCTGTCGGTTTTCGCGATGGCGGAGATGTTCGCCGAAGCCGGCCTGCCCGAGGGTGTGCTGTCCATCGTTCCCGGCGGTCCCGAGACCGGGCGCGCGCTGACTGCCAACCCGAATCTGGACAAGTTCACGTTCACGGGCAGCAGTGCGGTGGGCAAGGAGATCGGCAAGATCGCGGCCGAGAAGCTCAAGCCATGCTCACTGGAATTGGGCGGCAAGTCGGCGGCGATCATCCTCGAGGACGCCGACCTGGATTCCACGCTGCCGATGCTGTTGTTCTCGGGTCTGATGAACTGCGGGCAGGCCTGCGTCGGGCAGACCCGCATCCTGGCGCCGCGGTCGCGCTACGACGAGGTCGTGGAGAAGGTGTCCGCCGGGGCGGCCGCGATACCGATCGGGCTGCCCGACGACCCGGGCGCCATGGTCGGTCCGCTGATCAGCGAGAAGCAGCGTGAACGCGTCGAAGGCTACATCAAGAAGGGCGTCGAGGAGGGTGCGCGGCTGGTCACCGGCGGCGGGCGTCCCGAGGGCCTGGACGGCGGATGGTTCGTTCAGCCAACGGTTTTCGCCGATGTCGACAACTCGATGACCATCGCCCAGGAGGAGATCTTCGGGCCGGTGCTGGCGATCATCCCCTACGACACCGAGGACGACGCAGTCCGCATCGCCAACGACTCGGTGTACGGGCTCGCGGGCAGCGTGTGGACCACCGACAACGACAAGGCGATGAAGATCGCATCGCAGATCCGCACCGGCACCTACGCGGTCAACATGTACGCGTTCGACCCGGGCGCCCCGTTCGGCGGCTACAAGAACTCCGGCATCGGCCGCGAGAACGGACCCGAGGGCATCGAGCAGTACACGCAGGCAAAGAGCGTGCTGCTGCCATTCGGCTACACACCCGAGTAGCCGGCCGCCCTAAAAGGGTGGCGGGTCGTTCGAGCACGGCGCACTTGTACGCCACGACCGCCACGATTCGTGGGAGTTCCCGAACTCGCTTACCGTGGCGGCGTAACTCTCGTTGAGTCGGCGTTCGGCGGCTATGGCTTTGGCCGTGTTGTGGGCTCGGGTGTGTCGGCGTTTGGGCATCATTACCCCGCGGTCGAGGTCGCCCCCGCGGCATGTGGCTCTCCCGGCCACAGCGTGCTGGTGGGTTTACACAGCTTCGGGAACAGGTGCGTGCTGCCGGGGTAGGTCGTGTAGGTGTGCCCGGTCGGCGCGGTCCAAATAACGCTGCCGTCGGGTTGTTGGCGATCACGCCATCCGTCGTCTAGCCCGTTCCAGAACGTTTTGAGCAGGTGGTGGAACCGACATAGGCATTTGAGGTTCGACGGGTGGGTCGGTCCGACCGGGTAAGGCACGGTGTGGTCGATGTCGCAATTGGTGGCGGGTCGATCGCAGCCGGGAAAGCGACACGTCAGGTCGCGGCAGCGCACGAAGTCCGCCAGTTTCCGCGACGGCACATAACGCGGCTCGGGCGGCGCTTCACCGGGGTGGTGGACTTCGCGGAGGGTCGCGCGATCCAGTGTGGCGGCCAGCAGTGGTGCGGGCATCACCCCGGCACCCATCACGAACGCTGGCGGCGCGCTGCACGGTTGCGGCTCAGGTTGTGCGGCGGCCGCGGTAGCGGCGTCCACCGTGGTCTCGTCGGCGACCACATACACGACCGCGGTCGTATTCGGGGCTTCGTCGCGCTGCCCGGCCGCATAGCCGGACTCCTCGCAGGCACATGCCAACTCGGTGCCGGCAGCCAGCGCGGTCAACGCGTCAGCGCGCCGCTCGGCTGTCGAACGTATCGGTGGTCAGCGATGCGACGTCGACCAGTTCGGGATGCAGGAAGGCCGGCTGTTCGGACTGAGCCAGCAGCAATAGGTCGGACACCATGCGATTCATCCGTTCCAGCTCGTCGTCGACAAGGGCGACCGTCGAGCTGACGTCGGCCGGATCGTTGGGATCGAGCACTTCCAGGTGCCCTCGAATGATCGTAATCGGCGTGCGCAATTCGTGGCCCGCGTCGTCGACGAACCGCCGCTGGGCAGCCACGCCGGTCTCCACCCGGTCGAGCATGCCGTTGACGGTGGCGACCAGGTCACCGAGTTCATCGCCGACGCCGCCGCGCCACGGGATGCGTTGCGAGAGATCGGTTTCGGTGATGGTCTGCGCTGTCTCGGTGATATCGCGCAGCGGGCGGAGGATGCGCCCGGCCACCAGCCAAGCGGCGCCAACCGCGCCCAACAGGGTGACCGCGCCAACGATCAGCATGAGCCGGGCGGCCTCGTCGGCGTCGCTGCGTTCTTCATCGGCCAGGTAGGCCGCGACGATCACGCCGCGCGCAGGATCACCCATCAACGTCACCGGTACCGCGGCATAGACGATCTCGCCGAGCTGGGGATGTCGATAGGTTCCCCGGGTTGGATCTGTGATCGACGCAACCCTGTCGGCGAGGTCGGCGTCACCGGCCAATGCGGCACGGTCGTCAACCTGTGGTCTGCTCTGAGCACGGTACTGACCGTCGACGTAACCGAGGAACTTCTCGTTGGGCCTGGCGACGTTGTAGGCGATCGCTTCGCGAATCACCTCGTCGACGCTTGCGAACGGCATACCGGTTCTCGGGTTCACGCCCGGAGCGGTCAGTTCAGCGAACTGCTGTATCTCGAAGCGGAGCTCTTGCTGCATGCGGGCATCGGTGGCGGCGATGAGCAACCGCCATGTCACGAAAGTGACCAGGCCGAGTGCGGTGAACACCAGCAACAGCACCCATCCGATGATTCGGGTGCGTGCGGCCGACGGGAGCAGGCGGTCAGCCAATCGACGCCGGGCAGTGCCGGGTTCGGCGTCAGCCGGGACCGCTGTTGCTGCCGCTGCGATCGTCTCCGCCACCGTGGCCCCCATCATCGCCGCCTCTGTCGTCTCCACCTCTATGGTGGCCCCCATCGTCGGTCGTCTCGATCGGATCGAAGGTTGCCGGTGGCGGTGCCGGAACGTCGGTGGTAATCGATGCCACGGTGGTCGGAGCCAAGGTCGGTATCGGTGCCGCAGGCACCGGTGGAGGTGCGGCCGGGCGGGTGTCGCGCGGTGTCTCGACGGTGATCGGTTCGAGCCGGCTGTCGTCAGACTTCGGCTGCATGTTTATTCCCACGGCGCCGATGATGCCGCCGATAATCAGCGCACCGAGCAGAATCGTCACTGGCAGCCGCACGCCATCCAGAGTGCTCACGTGCGATGGCCCTGGCGTGAGACACACATGAGAACGCTCTCATCACATGGGCAGCGGGTGGAGCTTGTCAGAACAGCACCCGCACGATCGTCTCGGCCACCGCGGCCGGTTTGTCCGACCCGTCGAGTTCGATGGTGTGCTTCACGGTCATGTTGACCGTGTTGTCGTCGACCTTGGCGGCATCGACGAGTTCGGAGCGTGCGCGGATCCGGCCGCCCGAAGGCACCGCGGCGATGAACCGCACCTTGTTCATCCCGTAGTTGATGGCCATCTTCGCGTTCTCGACGCGATAGTTGTCCTTGGTCAGTGCCGGGATCATGGACAGCGTCAAGAACCCGTGCGCAATCGTTGCGCCGTAGGGACTTTCGTTCTTCGCCCGTTCGGCGTCAATGTGGATCCACTGGTGATCCCCGGTCGCATCGGCGAACGCCTTGATGCGCTCCTGGTCGATCTCCTGCCACTCGCTGACGCCGAGTTCCTCTCCCACCGCCGCACTGGCGTCGTCAATCGACGTGATCACCTTCATCAGAAAGCTTCCTCTCGTAGGTCCATGATCGTCAGGTCGACACCCTTGACGATCTTCCGTTCGGCGGTCAACCGCGGCAACACATTCTTCGCGAAAAAGTTTGCCGCGGCTACCTTTCCGGCGTAGAACTCGCGGTCGCGATCCGACGGATCACTGTCGAGGGCGTTCAGCGCGATCTCGGCGTGGAGTAACAACAACCAGCCGATCACCAGGTCGCCGACCGCCAACAGGTAGGCCACCGACTCCAGGCCGAGCCGATACAGCTCGCGAGCGTTCTCCTGGGCGTCGAGCAGATATCCGGTCATGGTCGCCGTCATCGCCTGCATGTCGGAAAGCGCCGTTGCTCAGCAGTGCGCGGCCGCCGGCCAGCTCGGGCCGAGCGGTGTCGCTGTCCAGGAACTTCTGGATCTGCGCGACGACGTGCTGCAGCGCCACCCCCTGGTCGCGGGCGATCTTGCGGAAGAAGAAGTCCTGCGCCTGAATCGCGGTGGTGCCCTCGTAGAGGCTGTCGATCTTGGCGTCGCGGATGTACTGCTCGATCGGATAGTCCTGCAGGAACCCCGATCCGCCCAGGGTCTGCAGGGACTCGGTCAGGCATTGGTAGGCCCGTTCGGAGCCGACACCCTTGACGATCGGCAGCAGCAGGTCGTTGACCCGGTCGGCGAGCTCGGCGTCGGCGCCGGAGACGATCGCCGCTACGGAAGCGTCCTGGTGCGCGGCGGTGAAGAGGTAGAGCGCACGAAGACCTTCGGCGTAGGACTTCTGGGTCAGCAGTGCGCGGCGCACGTCGGGGTGGTGGATGATCGTCACCCGTGGCGCCGTCTTGTCGGTCATCTGGGTCATGTCGGCACCCTGAACTCGGGTCTTCGCGTACTCCAGCGCATTCAGGTAGCCGGTCGACAACGTCGCAATCGCCTTGGTGCCGACCATCATTCGCGCGTACTCGATGATCTTGAACATTTGGACGATGCCGTTGTGGGAGTCGCCGACCAGCCAGCCGACCGCAGGGACGCCGTGCTGGCCAAAGGTCAGCTCGCAGGTCGCCGATGCCTTGAGCCCCATCTTGTGTTCGAGGCCGGTGACGAAAACGCCGTTGCGCTCGCCGGGTTCGCCGGTCTCGGGATCGGGCAGGAACTTCGGGACGACGAACAGGCTCAGGCCCTTGGTTCCCGGTCCGGCGCCCTCGGGCCGGGCGAGCACCATGTGCAGCTCGTTCTCGAACAGGTCGTCCGTGTCGCCGTTGGTGATGAACCGCTTGACCCCGTCGAGGTGCCAGGTGCCTTCGGCCTGTTGGACCGCCTTCGTGCGGCCCGCGCCGACGTCCGACCCGGCGTCGGGTTCGGTGAGCACCATGGTGGCGGCCCAATTGCGTTCCATCGCAAGTGATGCCAGATGCCGCTGTTGCTCGTTGCCGATGTGATAGAGGATGTTCGCGAGGACCGGACCGGCCAGGTACATGAACGCCGCGGGCTGGGCGCCGAGCGGGAACTCGTTCACCGCCCACGCCACCATCGCGGGCGCGGGCACACCGCCGATGTCCTCGTCGAGCCCGACCCGGAACCACTCCCCCTGCTGCCAGGCCCGGAGCGACTTCTTGAACGACTCGGGAATCGTCACCACGTGCGTCTTAGGGTCGAACGTCGGAGGGTGGCGGTCGGCGTCGGCGAACGATTCGGCGAGCGGTCCCTCGGCCAGCTTCGACGCCTCGTCGAGCATCTGTCGTACGGACTCGCCGTCGAGGTCACCGAACTCGCCGGTTGCCAGCGCCTTCTCCAGCTCCAGCACCTCGAAAAGGTTGAACTCGAGGTCGCGCACATTGCTCTTGTAGTGGCCCATGGCTAGCCCTTCCGCCGCGACTGGGCCGAGCGTAGCCCGTTCTAGCGGCCCTGGAACCGGGCTTGCCGACGCTCGATGAACGACTGCACGCCCTCGGCGGCATCGGCGGTACCGAAGAGCGCGGTCATGTCGGGTTGCAGACGGGCAATCGCTGCTTCGTCGCCCTGCTCGCGGGCCAGATGGGCCGACGCGAGCGCCGTCCTGACACCCAGCGGCGCGGCGCTTTCCGCGATCGTCTTCGCGATCGCCTTGGCCCGCGCCACCGCGGCGGCCGGGTCGGCGGCGACCTCCTGCACCAGGCCGACGCGGTGGGCCTCCGCGGCGTCGAATTCGTCGCCGGTCAGGATCCAGCGCATCGCGTTGCCCCATCCGGTCAAGCGGGGAAACCGGATGGTGGCGCCGCCGAACGGGTACATCCCCCGTCTGACTTCCATCTGGGCGAAGCGGGTTCCTGCGGCGGCTATCCGGATGTCGGCAGCCAACAGCAGCTCGATGCCGGCCGTCATGCACCAGCCGTGTACCGCCGCGACCACCGGCTTGGTCCACGGACCGTCAAGCCGCCATGGATCCCGGCCGTCTTCGGGAATGGGCAGCGCGCCGGCCAAGATGGCCGGGCCGACATCGACCAGGTCGAGACCGGTGGTGAAGTGGTCCCCGTGTGCGAAAAGTACCCCCGCCCATAGGGTTTCATCCGACTCAAGCAGCGCGTACGCGCGTGCCAGATCGGCGACCATCGCCATGGTGAACGCGTTGCGCTTTTCCGGCCGGTTCAGGCCGATGGCCAGCACGTGGCCATCGCGTTCCAGCGAGACGGTTTCGAGGGTCAGCTCCGATGCTGTCATCAGTCGAGTCAACCGCTCTCGGCGGAATTATGCAACGATTCATAATTAGGTTCATCATGAGCCGATCTCCCTACCTGCGCCTTCATGGGCGTTCACCTGCTGTTTACCGATCCCGGCGCCGAATCTCGAGGTAGTGCTATTGCGCACGTGTCTCACCAGTTCTATGCTGTTCGACATAGTCAGTGAGTCGGCAACGGCGCCGCTCATCCGTTAGGAGGCACACGATGTGGGTCATCGAGCTCAACTTCGCCGGCCACCAGTTCACGCATCGTGTGCCTGACCGCCGTCGGCCGCTGTTCCGCTTCGCCCCGCGCAGCCTGAGTTGGCGATCGGTGCAGCTTCGCAACCCGCACGCGGTGTGAGGACTCTTTAGACCGTGCCGGCAACCAAGACGCGAACCAAGCGGGGTTCGACGCGAAGCAGCATGCTGATCAGCGCCGCCGCGGTGATGCGCGAGCGCGGTGCCGCAGGCGTGACGATCGACGAGGTGCTGGCGCGCAGCGGCGCCCCCCGCGGTTCGGTGTACTACCACTTCCCCGGGGGCAGGAATCAGATCCTGGTCGAGGCGCTGCAGTATGCGGGCGATGCGATCGCCGGGGTCATCGATGAAGCGGCCCAGCACGGCGGCATGCACCTGGTCAGCGAGTTCGTTGAGTTCTGGGAACAGCTGCTGGCCGAGAGTGACTTCACCGCGGGTTGCCCGGTGGTCGCCGCGGCGATCGGTTCGGCGGATGAGGAGCCGCAGCTGACCTCGGTGGCGGGCAGCATCTTCGGCCACTGGCGCGACGCGCTCTCCCGAGCATTCGTCATTGACGGGTTTGATGAAGCCGACGCGGCTTCACTGGCCATCATGTGCATCGCCTCGCTGGAGGGTGCCGTCGTGCTGTGCCGGTCGACCCGCAGTGTCGACCCGTTGCGCGACGTCGGCTGCCAGATCGAATTCCTGATCAAGTCAAGGGAATTCGTCCGGCGGCATGGTCTGCCGACTGTCAGCACCGACCGCTAGGTCTTGCACCACCGGGCACAGACGAAGTCGCCGTTGACGCCCGACTCCGCCAACACCCACTCCGAGCGGACGGGCAGCACCGGAGAGCCGCCACCGAGCGAACACGGTGTGTAGGTGACGATCATCTCGTCGATCAAGCCGGCCGCCACGAACTGCGCGGCCACCTCGCCGCCGCCGACCACCCACACGTCTTTTCCGGCCGCGGCCGACGCCAGCTTCGGATGCAGATCCGCGACGTCCCCGTCGAACGCCTGCACCGGGTGCCCTTGGATGATGATGTGCGGTCGGTGCGTGAGCACCCAGGACGGCTGCTCGTACATCCACTCGCCCGGCTGGTTCTTCACCACCCATTCGTAGGTCGCCGACCCCATCACCAGGGCGCCAACGGTATTGATGAATGCCTCATACCCGAATGGCCCATCGACGTCGATCTTGCGGGAGGTCAGCCAGTCCAGACTGTCGTGCTCGTCGACGATGTAGCCGTCCAGGCTGGACGCCGTGAAATAGATAGTCGCCATGTCAGCTGCCTCTCATCCAGTCGAGCGGATCACCCCGGCCGGTACCGACCCCGTGGCGGGCCAGCATCGTGCGGGCCAGTTCACGGCGGTGAGCCGAATAGGTCAGCACATGGGCGACGATGCCGTAGAGCTGAAACGATTCGGGCGGGTCACAGAGTGCGTCGATGATGGTGTCGCCGAGCCGACCCTCGGCGGTGTACTCGGATACCATTGCGCTCCACCGGTTTCCAAGATCATCGTGGTGTGCGGCCAGTTGCGCCGCACTGGTCGACCCCGGTTGGGTGAACTCCCGCTCCGGGAAGTCTCGGCCCTCGATGGTGGCCAGCCAGACTTCCTTCGTCCACACGATCGCGCCGAGCACGGCGCCCACGCTGGTTTCCGGGCCGTCCCATTCCAGCACCACCTGGCCAGGTGAAATCTCCTGCTGCCACTGTTCCTTCGACAATTCCGTGGCCTTGTTGATCAGATATGCGGTATCGGCGATGTCGTGCGCCACCATCAGCTGTGAGATGTCGGGCTCCTTCGTGTCGCCGTCGCTGTCTAGCCAGAGTGATTGCGGCGGGTGGAAGTGCAGGCCGTTGGGCGCAGGCAGCCGGAACTCGATATCGGCCGCTCGCGACGGCGGCACTCCGAACGTGCGGCGGAATGCGCGGGAGAACACCTCGGCCGACGACCAGCCCTCGTCCGCCGCGACCGTCGACACCCTTTCACCGCCACGGAGCCGCCAGGCCGAGCGCTCGAGCATGATTCGGCGCCGCAACGCGGCGGGCGACTCCCCGGTCAGCCGGCGCACCTCCCGGGAGAAGTGGAACTCCGACGAGTAGCTGCTGCGCGCCATGTCGCCAACATCGGCGTTGTCCGCGTCGACGACGGCATCGAGCAGTTCGCGCAGGCGGTCGCGGCGTGGTGCAACAGTCACATTCACCGAGTATTGTCGGCCGGCCGCGAGATGGACATGACAATTCCTGCTGGGCCCGACGGCTCACTAGACTCTGGTGCTCAGTGAGCGAATTCGAGGCACTGTGCGCCAACGACGGCGAACTGGCCAAGCTGCGCACGTCGATCCGGGACTTCCTGGCCACCGACCGCGCCGCATTCGGCTGGGAGCCTGCGGTGGGCTCTTACCGGTTAGCCGTCGCGATCACCATCGGCTGCTCGACGACCGTTACACCGTCGATGACGTGGGCCTGCACTCCATCGACGAACTGACGCTCTAGCGCCGCCTTCGCATCGTCAGGTGCCTGGTCAATGAACGCCGCCATCGGAGTGAGATTGATGTACTGCCAGAGGAACTCGGCCGGTGCCGCCAGGCGAAAGATCGTCGTCGACTCCATTGCCGACACATCGCGTAACCCGGCCTCACGCAGCAACGCGGCGACCTTGTCGGGGTCGTGCATGGAGAATACGGCGCTCACGAAGCCGCCAAGGTCGGGACTGATGTGCTCGACGATTGCCCGCTCGAGATGCTCGTAGACCGGTTGGATCCGGCCCGGCGTGTTGACCACCACTCGGCCCGTCGGCGAGAGCACCCGGCGCATCTCAGCGATAGCGGCGGAGCGGTTCTCCATGAACATCAAGCCCATCTGGCACAGCACGACGTCGACTGAGGCGTCCGGGAGCGGTAGCGACTCAGCATTGGCTGTCCGCCAGTCGATCTTGGCGCCATCCGGCCCGGCGACCGCCTTCGCCACGTCGATCATGTCCGGTGCGATGTCGATTGCGGTCACCGAGCCGCCGAGGCCTACGCGTTCGGCTGCCAGCCGCGAGATCACGCCCGTGCCGCATGCGACATCGAGAACACGCTCACCCGGCCGGAGATCGGCTGCCCGCAACAGATCTCGGGATACCGGCGTGGCGATCGCCGGCACGAAGTCGCGCTGGTAGTTCTCGGCTGCGGTTCCAGTGAAGTGTCGGTATGAAACGGAAGACATGGCAGCACATTACGAAGGCGGCCCTGCAGCGCGCATCGGGCGAACAACCCATTGGCGAAGATTGGTCAAACAGCCAATCGCTGCTGCCCCGGTATCGGTGCGCACGTGACCGCAAAGATCAGCGACTCGACCAGAAGGGCCATTCGTCGAACCAGGTCTGCTAGCCCTGTTCGGGCCAGTCACCGTGCGGGTCGAGGCCGTCGTCCCAGTCGTCCCAGGTGTCGTGGCGTCTGGTCCGGGGGGCGATGATGCGGCGTCGTAGCTCGAGCAGCAGCTCCTCGGTGGACACCTGCGACAGGGCGTTGGGGTTGGTCGGGCGCAGTGCGTATCCCTCGGGCCGGGCGTTGGGGGTGGGGCGGCGCAGTTCGACCACGGTTTCCGTGGGTTCCCCACCGGCCAGGATGGTGTCAATGCTGCCCGGGGTCCAGGCCAGCTTGTTCTCCAGCATGGCGTAGGTGCCCGGGCTGGCCTTGCGCACCCCGTGCTCGATGTCGGCCAGCGTGCGCACGGTGAACTGCAGGCTGCCGGCCAGGTCGGTGCGGTTGCGGTAACCCAGCGCCACGCGCCGGCTCACGATGTAGTGGCCGAGCCGTTCCAGAGAGCGTCGATCCATGCAGGCATCATGACGCATCAGGGCGGCAAAGTCGAACCGCCATGCCCGCTTCATTCCATCCGCCGCACGAAAGAGCGGAAGCTATTTCCTCGGCACACCCGCCAGCTCGGCCCGGGCCTGGGTCACCGCGTCCCAGAAGATCTCCTCCACCTTCTCCTTGGACAGGCCCACCACCTCGATCTTGGGCACCCCGGTCAGTTCCCGGCGCACCACCGTGGCCTCCGGCAGCGCCTCCCCGGTCCACCACTCCTGGCGGATGGCGAAGTCGTCGAACCGGTCACCCTCGTCGGTGTGCCGCAGCGCGCCGCGACGCTTACTGGCCGGGATGCGCGCCCACCACTCCGCCCGCCAGTACGGGCCGTCGTAGGCGGCCGGCGGCCCACCGGCCTGCCACTCCTCCACCTGCACCGGATCCACCGGCGCGATGCCGTTGTAGTCCTGGGCGAACCCGTAGGCCTGCTCGCTGTCCAGGTAGACCCGCTCGATGCGGTAGCTGTCCCCACTGCCCGCCGTCACCACAAAAACCGTCGCCATCGCCGCCTCCCGGATCCGCAGCTAATCGGACCTCAGTCTGACAGCACCCAGACGCCCACGTCCGACAAACCGTGCGGACGTCTGAGGATGCAGCCGGCGGAAATCCGTACCCCCTGACTTGCCGTCGGCGACCGAATGTGATAAATCTCACTTGGAAATTGTTACCAGATTTTTGATATTTTTGCCGTTTGTCTCCTACTGTTACTGGAACACGCCACTGGCACGAGGGGGCTGGTGGCTGTCACACACACTAGAACGACACCCGCCGGGAGAACCTTTGTGACCGAACCCCATGTTGGGTACAGCGGCAACGCGCCCGTGGTTGCGCTGGACGCCAGCCACGCGCACGGCTTCGTCGCCGCCGGGGTCGAGAAGTGCTGGTCACGGTTCGACCACTGCGGGGCTGACATGCACGACGTTTTTATCGTGGTCAGCGAAGACGGGGATGGCGAACACATCGCGCGGACGATCTACGCCGCCAGCGAAGACGACGCGCGCCAAACACACCAGGAAAACTACGCCGACGAGCCCATCGTGGCGGTCCACCAATAAACCACCCCGGCTCCTCACATTCGGCGGCGGCGACGTCACACCGAACCGTTCGGGGTCGGAGGACGCGATGGACGCCTACACCCGCATCATCGGCGACGCCAGTGACTGCCTCGTGTTTGCCTCCGGCCCCCATAGTCGTCGGGTATTACCGGCACGAGGAAGACAAGGAATACGAACAACATGGCTAAGAAAGTGATCATCGTCGATGACATCGACGGCACCGAAGGTGACGGCATCTTCACGCAACGGTTCAGTCTCGGTTCCGACTTCTACGAGATCGACCTGTGCCCGCAGAACCTGCTGGGGCTGCGAGCGGCGCTGGAGCCGTTCGTGTCGGCGGGGCGGCAGCTGCGCGGCGGGAACCGACGCAAACCGGAGGCTGCACCGGGTCAGCAGGACAACTCGGCGTTGGACTTCCCACGCCAGCAGCGGCTCGCGGCTGCCCCGCGCCAGCAGGGCAACTCGGCGTTGGACTTCCCACGCCAGCAGCGGCTGGCGATTCGGAATTGGGCTCGCGACAACGGCTACGACGTGGCCGACCGGGGAGCGTTCTCCCAGGAGGTGCTCGCCGCCTACCGAGAAGCCAGCGAGGAACACAAGGAGGCCCGGTGACGTCTCTGTTGCACCCGGCGCGTGGGTCGCGCCGACGTGAGCTGTTCGCGGTACTCAATGCCCGCCAGCCCGCAAACCGCGGACCCAACCCCTTTTATGGGGGCAAGGACCTCCCGACCCAGGCACTTGCAGAAGGCAGCTTCGACGGCGCCTTGGCGATCGGCAGCGGCACCAACGCAGGCTCGTTGGGCCTTGGCCAAGCCCGAAAGCTCGCTACTGCCTTCGGCAACGGCAAGGGCCTGGTTCGGTCCCGGCGCACCGTGGCTACAGAAGGCCGGGCCGCCTGAACCGAACGGTTCATCATCACTCCGAAGGAGCAGCCATGAAGAACCTCAGGTGCATCGCGCTGGTGGCAACGGCCACCGCTGCCGCAGCGCTGGCCCCGATGGTCACCACCGCATCCGCCGATGCGGCCTCGGTGCTGATGGTGCGCGGCAGCCAGGTCTGGCCGGTGTACTCGCCGGGCACCGCCGAATGGGACAGCCAGCAGACCGACCTGATGGGCGAGGTCTGCGGGGGCAATACCTGCTCGTATGTGGAGTACCCGGCTGGGATGCTGCGACCTCGATCCCGGCGGGCGTCACCGCTCTGGACGCCGCCATAGCTGCCGAGGACGGGCCGGTGACACTGTTCGGCTTCAGCCAGGGCGCCCAGGTCATCACGGCCCACCTGATCACACACCCCGACAACCCCAAGGTCGCCCGGGTGGTGCCCACATCGACCACGCCCACGACAACACTGAACCTGGGCGTCCGTCACGACGACGGAGGCCTCCGGCACCACCACAACGACCACGAACCTGCGAGCACCGTGTGTTCGTCGGTCGATCATCTTCGCGTGACCGCCCGCTGTCGGGGCGCGGCTGACGTTATCGCGCGACCCGCCCATCTCGCCCGGCGATCGAGTCCCGACAACCAAGCCCGAAAGGATCCGTCCTGATACTCGAAACCGTGTGCGGGTTTGCCAGTCGATTCGCCCCGTGGTCGCGCTGACCGCCATTATCGTCGCAGCCGTCAGCGCTTGCAGTTCCCAATCGATGCCGCAGCATCCCGTTACCCACGTCGCGGTGGTCACCTACATCTACTTCGTGGGGATACCGGATGGCGTGCTGAGGCCCGACGATCGCGCGGTGCGCGAGATCGAGGATGCGCTACGGATTGCCGAACGAGCCGGTGATGATCTCGCGGTGGCCGACGCCCGGATGACGCTGGGCGTTGCGCTGGTGCACCGCCACACGGCTGCGGAGCGTGGCCGCGGACAGAAGCTCCTGGCAGAGGTCAGCGACGCGTTCCTGCGCCGGGGATACAACCTGGGCGAGTTACCGATCGTCAATGTGTACGTGGCACGTGAGAGGGCTCGGCGTGGAGATCGCGATGACGCCATACCGCTCATGCGCGCCGCCACCGACCATCTGTTCCGCGAGGGACAGCTGCTGGGGTGGGGCCCTGCTGCGACAGATGTTCTGGTCGAGACACTGCTCGATCGCGGGGCCGACGGTGACGTGGTCGAAGCCGAGGCCGCCATCGACCGCCTGGCACGCCCGCCCGCGGACGGCTTCATGCTGCGCGATGTTGTGCTGTTGCGGCTGCACGCGCTGCTCGCCCGCGCGCGCCGAGAAGAGACCGCCTACCGCGACTATCGGGATCGCTACCGCGCAATGGCGAGAGCGCTCGGCTACGAAGGACATATCAAGTGGGCCGAGGCGATGCGATGACGACGGGCGAACCCGGAAAGCTAACGACGGTCTCGAAATGGCGTGTCGGAGTTACCGTGCATGCCGAGCTGATGCCGTCGCGGCTCGGTCCCGATGTTCAAACCGGATCGGGGGCCCTTCGAGCCGGCTGCCTATCGGGATGCGATTCCCTTGAGGAGAAGGTCGACAACCTGACCGGCGCGCTGCTCGTCGATTGGTTGTCGGGTGAGCAATGTTCGGAAGTGCAGTGGTGCGATCAGTAGTTCTAGGGCCATGGCCGGGTCGATGTCGTCGGGCAGTTCGCCACGTGATGTTGCGCGGTCGACTATGACGCGGGCGAGGTCGAATCGCGATTGCCAGAACTGGGCGCGTGTGGCGGCCAGGGTGACGTCGTCGTCAGCGACGGCCATCGACCTGGCCACCGTCCGTCCGAGGGGGCTGGCGAGGTAGTTGGTGACAGAGGTTGCGAAGGCGACCAGGTCATCACGCAACGTCCCGGTGTCGGGGATGGGGAGCTGTTCCTCGCTGTAGTCGAGCAGCGCGTCGAGGATGAGGTGCTCTTTGGTGCGCCACCGCCGGTAGATCGACGTTTCATGCACCCTGGCCTGTCGGGCGATCTCGCGGATACTGACCGCGTCTGCGCCCTGTTCGGCCACCACCCGCAGTGTCGCCTTGAGGACGGCCTCGCGGACGCGAGCAGACCGGCCCCCGGTCCGGCGGCGTTGGACCGCTACTTCGTCCATGCCGAACATCCTAACGCAACTTTCTTGCTTTAACTCGCTTGCGAGTGCTACGTTTGCTTAACGCAGTACTCCTGCGTTAAGCAAGTGGAGATGAAGGAGTTCGTGATGTCCTTTCAATGGCCAGTCGACACAAAGGACCTGTTCGACGAGCGGAATCCCCAGATGGTCAACACCGGGTTGCCCGCCCAAGATGTCGACGCGGTGCATTCCGCAATCACCGAGATGTGGCCCGACACTCCCGGCGGCTGGGTATATGAGTGGACGGCGCTGGCCGCACGCTACGCCGCGCAGGGCCGGCATCAACTTGCCTCGTTGGCCTACGGCTGGGCCAAATTCCCGACCCTGGCCGATGACACCAAGCGCCAGGCACTGGCGCGCCAGCTCGAGCAGTATCTGCTTGCCGCACCGGATTTCGGGGTGGACTTCGAGCGGCGGGTATTCGAGGTGCCGTATCGGGGTGCCAGCGCACCGGTTCCGGTGCACATCTTCGGCGCGCCCGGACTGGCGGCAGATGCACCGGTGTTGCTCGCCTCTGGCGGGGTGGACAGCTGGAAGATGGACATGCACACCATTTTTGTGCTGGCGGCGCTGACTACCGGCGTCCGGGTGGTGGCCTTCGACATCGCTGGGACCGGCGAATCGACGGTACCGATGACCCCGGACGGCGGTGCGGAGATCGTGCGCGGCCTGATCGCCGAGGCGCGGGCGCTGGGCAACGGCGTCGTGGTTCATATGGGGATCTCGATGGGCGGTCACTACTCGGCTCATTCGGGTCTGGCCGGTGAGGTGGACGCCGCGATTGTCTTTGGTGGTCCGGTCGAAGACGCATTCAGCACGGACGCCTCGATGATGCAGTTCGGCATGGACGGCATCGTCGGAAACGCCCTCGGGTTCGACCACCGACCGAGCGCCGAGGAATTGGCTGCGACGGTCAGCACCTTCTCGCTACGTCCGCTGTTGGATCAGGACATCAACGTGCCGATGCTGGTAGTCAACGGCGCTGACGACGTACACGTCCCCCAGCACGACACCCTGGTCTTCGAAGGCCGTCGCGATACCGAGGTCCACCTCATCCCCGACACCGGGCACTGTGCGACCACCAAGCTGCCCGAAGTGATCCCGCTGATGTTCGGCTGGCTGCAACGCACCCTGGACACCCTCGATGTGAAGGCAAATTCATGACCGACGCCACGATCCTCGACGACTTGATCACCAATACAGCCGGTGGGGCCAATGGGGTGAGGACGACCAGCTCGGTGCGATGAACCTCGTTGGCCCCCAACAGGTGCGAGCGGCCGCCGCGTTGGTCCGCGACGGCAGGGTGATTTCGCTGACGCTGCCCTACGACCAGCACGGACCGCAGCCCGGCGGCCCGCGCTCCAACCCGCAACTGTTGACCACCGCCACCGGCACCGACCACGTCGCCGGTGCCCCGGAGTACTTTTCAGGAGACTTCGGCTACTCCGACGAGATGATCATCATGGGCACCCAGTGCGGCACGCAATGGGACGCCCTGTCACGCATCTTCCACCGCAGCAAGATGTGGAACGGCTACAGCGCCGCCGAATACGCCTCGCACCTCGCGACGCGCAACGGCATCCAGCACTGGAGCGACCGCATGGCGCTGCGTGCCGTGCTCGTCGATATGCCCATGCGACGCCTCGGGCAAACCCCGCTCGGCAAGGACGTCATCCAACGCACGC
>CAWDAC010000024.1:0-61939 GCA_963800125.1 uncultured Actinomycetota bacterium
TACGAGGACCTGGGTAATTACTACTCCGACACGTACATACCGCCGGGTGGTCAGAGGTGACCTAAGCCTCGGACCTGGGCGTGAAGACTGGAGCACGCGCCAGCGATGCCGCTGTCCTCGGTGGCATGATCTCGCGGCCCAGGCGGCTTTCCCCGCCAACCGACGTCCGGGTCAACGTTTCAAACTGGCAGCAACCGCAAACGTGCGTTGGGCATTCCGACACATGCGCGAATTCATTCCCACCCATCTGATTTCGGCCGGAACTTCAAGTCCGCGACCACTGCCGGCGACCGATGCACCGCTTGGCAATCCCTCGGTGGTGCGGCTGGACGAGAGCCACTCGACGGTGCAGGACATTCTTGCCGGCACGTTAGCCGATAGCGTCAGTGGTGTCCGGTACAGCTGGAGTACCGCAATCGTGCCACCGCTCGACCGTCTCGTAACGCAGGGAAGCCGGCACGTCCAGCCTCGCTCAAGTCCATCGTTCTTGAGCTGATGGCAACGGATTTCATCTCGCGATGGGACAAGTCCCGCATGTCGTTTGCCTTCGACGACTGGCTCGTGCCCGGCGACCAGCGCCGCGGCCATGGCGAAAGCTCACCGCCGTTTGGGCTCTCACTCTTCGTATTGGGGAGTTGGAGTCGACAATGCCGCGTAGAGCTGCGGGCGACGGTCGGCCAGATAGGTGGCGGTTCGGCGTGATGCGGTCAGCAGCCCGTGATCGAGCTCGCAGATGATCAGCTCCTCGTTACGCCCGGCTCGCGCGGCGTCGGACCCGTCTGGTGCTGCCACGCAGCTCAGTCCGCAGTACTCGAGCCCATTCTCGTGACCGCAGTAGTTGGCGTATGCCACATACACTTGGTTCTCATATGCTCGAGCCGGCACGATCGTGTTGGCAACGACCTCGAACGGCACCATATTCGCCGTGGGGGCGACGATGAGATCGGTACCCCGGAGCGCAAGTTTTCGCGTATTCTCCGGGAATTCCACGTCATAGCAGATCAGCATCCCAACCCGCCATCCGCCCAACTCCACAACCACAGAGTCGGCATCCGACGCGCAGAACATCGAGTTGTCGAGGTCACCAAACAGGTGGGTTTTACGGTAATTAGCAAGAGGGGTCCCCTTTGCATTAAACAGCTGCGCCGAGTTGAAGATGGCATCCTCGGTACCACGCTCCGGGTATCCGTAGATAATCGCGACGCTGTTCTCGCGGGTCATCTCGGCCACGGCGTGGGCCGACGTGCCATCGCTGGGCTCCGCCAGCTGACGAACCGCGTCGATCCCAATGTTGTACCCGGTCAAGTACATTTCGGGGCAAACCAGCAGGGCGACGCCCTCCATCGATGCGTGTTTCGTGATGCGCGCCAGCCGCTCGAGATTCCGATCGACCTGCGCTGGTCTGGGCTCACATTGGTAGATTGCGATTCGCATCGGAATGACACCGGTGTATCTCAGTCGGGCAGTTCAATTGGCCCGAACTCAGCGAAGACGTCGCCAGGACCTGGGTTGTCCGGATGGGTGCGACCACCGAAATGCCGCTGGATCCCCCAGACTGCGTTCAATGCGGTTTGTACCGCGCCCTCGACCCAGGCGGGGGTCCACGAGATGTCGTCGCCCGCCAGGAAAATGCCACGCTGATGCGCGGGCAAATCGTCCTGCATGAAGTGCGAGTACATCCGGAGGTTGTATCGGTAGTGTCCAGGTAGCGCACCCTTGAACGCGCCCAGGGAGTGTTCATCGGCCTCCCAGGAGACCGTGATCGGGTCGCCGACGATGTGGCTGGCGATGTCGACATCGGGATAGATGCGCTTGAGCGCCGAAAGCGCCAGCCGAACCCGATGCTCGACCGTATGCGGCAGCATCTTCAAGGCGTCGCTCATCCAGGAGTAGGTGAGGCAGATGACGGCCGGTTTGTCCGCGCCGTTGTCAAAGAGGTACGTCCCGCGGGTGAGCCGGTCGGTCAGCGTCGTGCTCATGACGTCGCGCCCGGTCTTGGGGTCCTTGTCCTTCCAGAACGGCCGGTCGACCATCACGAATGTCTTCGACGACTGCATGTAGCGCGTTCTGTCCAGTGCCGTCCACAGCTTGTACGAAAACAGGCTCTCGTCGCATCTTATCTGGGTGGTCAGTAGCCAGCCCTGGCAGGTGACGAGCACCGCTGGATAACGCCGGGCCACTCCCCACACGTCGGTGATTTCAAACCCGTCGTCGGCGTGGGCTATTCGCGCTACACCCGGCCTGGTGCCGCCAGAATGCAGCGATGCCAGGCTGGTGCCCGCCGGCCAGTGGGTCCGGCTCGACGGAGCGTGCTCCCACAGGCCACGCGGCACCTGCTCGGCGCCGCCGACTATGAGGCGCTGGTCTTCGTCGCAGTTGGTCATCACGACACGGAAGATCTCCAGCATCGAGTTCGGGAAATCGGAGTCCCAACCCCCGGTCCCGAATCCGACCTGACCGAACACCTCACGGTGGTAGAAGGACAACTTCGAGAACGCTTCCGAACTCGCGATAAAGTCGTAGAACGTGCGGTCGTCCCATATCGGCACCAGGTTATTCCACAGGGACTTCAAGCTTGCAACATCACGGGCTCGGATCGCGTCCTGAATCTTGGTGAACCCCACGGCTTCCAGCGCATCGGCCCACGCCTGGGCCACCTCCTGAAACAGCGTCGGCAGGGTGTCGGGCTGCTCGGCGTAATGCGTCGTGCCTTCGATGTGAATGACCGTGCTGTCAGAACCCGGTGCAAGCGGATTGGGAAACGGCGCAGTGTCCAGCCCCAGAAGATGGACGTAGTGATAGAACGAGGTCGACGAGACCGGGAAACGCATCCCGCCCAGCTCGGCGATCACGCCGGCCGGCGCACCTTCGAACTGCTGTGAACGCAGCCGGCCACCCATGTGAGAAGCCTCGTACACAACGGGCCGCAGGCCCATTTTCATGAGTTCGTACGCCGCGACCATGCCGGACATGCCGGCTCCCACGATGGCAACCTCCTCGCCGAGGCGCTCCTGGGGGATCGAACCCAGGCCAGCCGGGTGGGTGATCCAGTCGTCGAAGGGAAAGGGAAAGTCGGGGCCGAATATTGTGACCGGCCGCTGTGCGCTGTCTGCCGCAGAAGTGAATTCATTCGCCACGCTCACGACCCTCCATCGTCTGGGCGCAAGAGAACGGAGAGTTCTACAGCCGACTCCCGCGTGAACCACATGTTACGCACCACTACTCACGCGGTGACCTCCGCGCACTACGCGAGCTTCCTTCCTGACGTCGGAAAGCCTGACGTTTGCAATGTCTTCGACTTCCGCCGCTACCAACGCGACGTCTTCGAGCTAACAACGCATGCCCACGCCAGCGTGGCCCTCGACGGGCGTGACACGCTGGTGCTCGACGGCGGCGGGCCGATGGCCGAGCGGGTCGAGGCCATCGCCGCGGCGGTCGAGCTCGACGGCGCCCAAGTCGTGAGGTTCGCCGAGCGCGACCTGGGCGAACCCCTGTCGATCTTCGCGCTCACCGCAGTGGTCCAGTGCATCGCGCTCGACCTCGCCGAGGCCCGCACGAACCCGGACCGGTTCCGCTACGACGAGGACGGGGGCGAGCGGGCGTTCGAGTCGATCGGGTTCTGAGCGTTTCCACCGGCATCCACGCGCCGCCGGTGGTTGTCAAAAACATGTTGTTGTGCTCCTTGACGATTCATTACTCGTGAGAATTCGCGCATGCTGACACCCACGAAAGGTATTGGTGCGGGCGGCTTTCGAGCAGGGCCCGCCGACGGCGCCGTGGCGGCAACCGGTGGCGCGTCACCCTCACTCAGGTGAGACGGGCTCCTGGCCACCGGTGGTCGCCGGGGCTCCGCGGCCCAGTATCACAGTGCGCCAACAGCTTCCGGGCTGGGCGAGGTATCTAGTCGTCGTGGGGCGACAAGAACCGGCAGTGCGGGCGCCGCGCCGGGCTCGACACTGTCCCAAGACCATCCGTGCACATGGCGCTTGCCGCAGGCCGGGCACGACAAAGTCACAACGCAATCCCCGCAGCGGGTGACGCCGACCGCGACCAACTCGGCGACGCGGTCGAGGGCGCGCAGCGCGGCCAGGGGACAGCCGTTGCGGCCGCCGCCGTCAGGTGCAAGTCGAACGTGCCAGCGTCGAGCATCGCGAGCGTGTGCTCGGTGTCGGCGCAGCAGTCGCGCCTCGTCGGCGCCGTGCTCGCTGAACAACACGACGAATGGGCCGAACCACGCCGCCACCTCGACGTCGACGTCCTCGGCAAATCCCGCAGCGACCAACACCCACCATCAGAACAGGAGGCCCACCCGGCGGCACTGACCGCCAAAATCACCCCATCGAAGAATCACGCGACAACGTCGTACACCTCGCCCCTGGACAAGACCGCCGACATGACTGAATCGGGGTTGCGCTCAAGGCTGTGCGCAACCGCCGGTAAAGGCACTGACGAATGGGAAGTACGACGTCGGATCAGGCGAAAACGCTGTTGCGTATCAGAACGTCCGACTCGCTGACACTGACCGTCTTCGGTGTCAAACTTCATGAGTGGCGACGCTTCCCAGCGCCTTTGGTAGGAGGAATCATGCCAACGCTCCAACAATTATTCCGTCGCAAGCCCGTTCCGGAGATGTCCGAGGAGACAGGCGCCGACACCGGCCGCAGTGAACTGGCCCGCACGATCGGCTTGTTCCAGTTGTCGATGTTCGGCGTCGGCGCCACCATCGGCACCGGCATCTTCTTCGTGCTCTCGGTGGCCGTCCCCTTCGCCGGGCCCGCGGTGATCGTGTCGTTCGCGATCGCCGGCGTGGTCGCCGGGCTCACCGCGATCTGCTACGCCGAGCTGGCCAGCGCCGTACCGGTGTCGGGGTCGTCGTACTCCTACGCGTACGCAACGCTCGGCGAGGTGACGGCCATCGGTGTCGCCGCCTGCCTGCTGCTGGAGTACGGCGTGTCTTCCGCGGCCGTCGCCGTCGGCTGGTCGCAGTACCTGAACCAGCTTTTCGACAACCTGTTCGGCTTCAGGATTCCGGAGAGCCTGTCGCAGGCGCCCGAGCAGGGCGGGCTGTTCAACCTACCCGCGGTCATCCTGGTGTTTCTGTGCGCGCTGCTGCTGATCCGCGGCGTGAGCGAGTCCGCCAAGACAAACGCCGTGATGGTGCTGATCAAGATCGCTGTGCTGGTGCTGTTCATCGTTCTCGGCGCGACGGGCTGGAACTCCGATAACCTGTCCGACTTCGCGCCGTTCGGCTTCGCCGGCATCACCGCGGCGACGGGCATCATCTTCTTCTCCTACATCGGTCTGGACGCTGTCTCGACCGCGGGCGAGGAGGTGAAGAACCCGCGCCGGACGATGCCGCTGGCGATCCTGATCGCACTCATCACGGTCACCACCCTGTACATCTTGGTCGCCGTCGTCGCGGTGGCCGCCCAGCCGTACACCGAGTTCGAGGACCAGGAGGCCGGGCTGTCGGCAATCCTGGAGAAGGTCGTCGGGGCGTCGTGGCCGGGCACCGTAGTCGCCGCGGGCGCGGTGATCTCGATCTTCAGCGTGACCCTGGTGACGCTGTATGGCCAGACCCGCATCCTCTTCGCGATGTCGCGCGACGGCATGCTGCCCGAGTTGTTCCACAGGGTGAACCGGCGCACCCTCACCCCGGTGGCGAACACGATCATCGTCGCGGTCGTGATCTCGCTGCTGGCCGGGCTGATTCCGATCAACTTCCTCGCCGAAATGACGAGCATCGGCACGCTGGTCGCGTTCTGCGTGGTGTCGGTCGGCGTGATGGTGCTGCGGCGTACTCATCCCGAGCTGCCGCGCGGGTTCAAAGTGCCGGGGTATCCGGTCACGCCGATCCTTGCCATCATCGGCACGCTCTGGATCATCAAGGACCTGCGCGTCGTGACGATCTGGGTGTTCCTGATCTGGGTTGCGGTGGCGATGGTCTGGTATGCCGTGTACGGCTACAGGCACTCTCATCTCGGCCGGCACGAACATGTCGGCCTGATCCACGACTAGGCGCGGCGCAATGACACTTATCGTGGCTTACGCACCCGACGAACGTGGCAAGACGGCACTTCACCTGGCCAGCATGCTGGCGCGGTCCATCGGCGACGAGCTGGTGGTCTGCTCGGTCATTCCGGCGCCGTGGGTCCCCGGCATGGCCCGGATTGACGCGGAGTACCGCAAGGAGCTCGACGAGATCGCCGACCAGGCACTGGAATTAGCCCGCAAGAACCTGCCGGGTGACGTATCGGCGAGGTTCGAACGGCACAGCGCGCGGTCCGCGCCCGCGGGCCTGCTCGAGGTGGCCAAGCAGTACGACGCATACATGATCGTGGTCGGTACGTCGTCGGCCGGCGTGTTCGGGCATATCTCGCTCGGCAGTGTCACCAACCGGCTGCTGCACAGCTCGCCGGTCGCCATCGCCCTGGCGCCGCGCGGGTTCCGGAGCCAGCCGGGGGCGAAGGTGAAGCGGGTGACCGCGGCGTACGGCGGGTCGGCGAGCGCGGGGAGCCTGTTGCTTGCCGCGGCCAGGGTGGCGGCACGGGTCGGCGCTTCGCTGCGGATCGCGTCGTTCGCGGTGTGGTCGCGCCCCGCATATACGACCAGGCTCGGCACCGACTCCGAGGACCTGGTGCTGCAGGAGTGGATCACTGACCTCCAGAAGAGCGTGCACGCCGCACTCGAGCAGGTCGAGGAGCTGGCGAAGGTGCCACGGCAAGTGGAGACCGTGGTCGGACACGGCGAGAGCTGGGAGGAGGCGATCGACGACGTCGGCTGGGACGACGACGACGTGCTGGTGGTCGGCTCGAGCCCAGTCGGCCCGATCGCGCAGGTGTTTCTCGGGTCCAGGGGGGCCAAAATCCTGCGCAGCTCACCCGTTCCGGTGGTGGTAGTGCCGCACGGGCAGGCGGAAGAATTCGCTAACGGGTGAACCGAGGCCGATCCATTCGTGACCGCGCGAAACCCTCAGGGCATTCGACGCGCCGACGGTGAGCGGTCCGTGACCCCGATGAATAGCTCAACGCACTGACCACGGCGGTGCTGAAGCGGTCGCTGCAGGCCGAGATGACGCTTTATCTTGGCTACAACTCCGGTGACCAATTCAATAGTGCGGTCGTCATATTCGCGGGCAAGACGACCCCCGATACCGGGGCTTATCCTGCTTCCTTAGATCTAGTCGCCCGGAATCGGTAGCCCTTGGCACAATTCGACCTATTCGATGTCCGCGGAGACCCACTCCCCGCCATTGTTTGTGGCTCATGTTGGCGGTGAGTTTTCGCACAGCATTTCTGGAGTGGCGATGGCGGGCCAGATCCACACCGTCCCGGCATCGTTCGCACTATGCCTACCCCGACCTCTTGAGGTCGATAGCTCTCGCACCGAGTTGGTCGGTCCCACTGGCTCTTTCGTCGCCCCTGAGGACAGAACTCGCGACCAATGCATCCGCTCGATCACTTGATAAGCACCCGCATGCGGCTCAGGTCGGGCTTGGCCGCGCCTCGGACATGTCCGAACGGCGAACGCGCCGTGCGGAGCAGGAAGTCGATGACCTCCTCGGTGATGATCTCGCCAGGCAACAGGTTGGGGATACCAGGTGGGTAGGCGGCGAGGGACTCGGCGGACACTCGGCCGATGCACTCCGAGGTGGGCACCAGCTGAGAGGGCGAGAAGTATGCCTCGCGAAGCGACATCACCGCCTCGCCGGGCGTAGGGAGCGTGATGGGCGGATTTCCGGCGGCGCCAGCGTCGGGCAGCGCATGGAGCGCATGGAGCATCCTTTCCATGTCGGGCGCCGATCCCGCACCGATCACGGCGACGATAGCGCTGTCGGTGGCCATCTCGACGTGGATGCGGTGCTCGTCGAATAGGATCTTGCGGGCCTCATGACCGCTGATTCCCCCGCGGCGGGTATCGATCACCACGCGAAGCGGGTCGACGGCGACGATTCCGGGAGTGGCCAGGAATCGGTCTGAGAGTTCCTCGAAACGGCCCGCGTCCCGCACACCCTGCCGCAGCTTGGTTGCGGCTTCGATCGACAGGCTTATCCGCTCCTTGCCGTGCACCGCCAGATTCCTGCGGGCCACGTCTAGTGACATCATCAGGATGGAACTCGCGCTGGTGGACTGCATCGAGCGGAAGGCCCGATTCACAAGGGGCTCAAACAGATCCACGAATGGGCCCTTGCCGAGGTGAAGCATTGCCGACTGGGTGAGGCTCCCGCCGAGCTTGTGGGTACTCGAGATCATCACGTCGGCACCCTTGGCCAGTGCATTCTGCGGAAGGTCGGGGTGGAAACCGAAGTGCGACCCCCAGGCCCCGTCCACGATCAGGGCGCAGGCTCGTGAGTGGGCGACATCGGCCAGCGCCTGAAGGTCCGATTCCGCGCCGAAGTAGCTCGGCGAGACAACGTACACCGCTACGGCGCCGGGAAAGGTGTCCAGTGCCTCGGCCAGGGATTCGGGCGTGATCCCGTGCGCGGCCCCTAGATCGACATCGATTACCGGCTGGACGAAATGGCACTGAAGGCCGCCGAGCACCATGCCATCCATAACGCTCGAATGCATGCTCCGCTGGGCCACGATCAGCTCCCCGACATGACGCAGCGCCAGGCACGTGACCAAGTTGCCCTTCGACGCGCCGTTCGTGAGCAGCCAGGTGCGGTGGGCGCCCCAGGCCTCCGCCGCCAGTTGGGCCGACTGTTGCATAGGGGTGGGAACGGGCCCCTGATCAATGCCGTCCACCAGCGGCGGTACGTCGAGCGCCAATACCGACTCGCCAAACATGTCGGCTAGCTCCGGTTGAGTGGCTGCGGAACCTGTGTGGCCTGGGACGTCGAGCCGTAGAAATTCCTTTGACGCATAAGCGCGAACGGCGTTGACATACGGCAGGTCCTCCTGCGAAAGGGATGGCAAGAAGGTGGTGCTGGGCTGCGTGTCGCTCATCTGGGAATGCCTCCGATCTCGCAAGCCACACATAGTGGACAGGCCGCAAACTGGGTGTGGATGAGCACAATGATTGCGGCCTTCCGACCCCAGCACAGCGGAATGGCTCGGGTTACCAGTGGTCGAGATCGACGTGGTCTAAGTCAGTGCGCCGTACGACAATGCCGACATAGTTGCCTCCAGCAGAGTGGTGTACGAGCCGGGCCAAGCCCAGTGTGGTGCTGCCGTTCGCCGTGTCAGCTCAGATCTTCCCTCTTCGGTTTCCGAACTCGCTCGGCGACCGCGGCCAGCCGGGAAGGACCGCCCGGCCGCACCGGGACGCGACGTTTGGGCTCTCACTCTTCGTATTGGGGAGTTGGAGTCGACAATGCCGCGTAGAGCTGGGGACGACGGTCGGCTAGATACGTGGCGGTCTAGGTGCCCAACTCCAACCGCAGCGCGCTCTCCACCCAGTCGGCGATCTAGGCGTCGGTCGCCGTGCTGTCCAACGCGACGTTCTGAACCGCGAGGCCGTCGATCAGGGCGGTCAGCCGCCACGCCGATCCGCGCGGGTCCGCCGAGGTGAACACGCCTGCCGCGACGCCCTCGGTGATGAGCTCGGTCACAACTTCTCGCCAGCGCGCATCCAGCCCCGCCACGACCTTGCGCAAGGCCGGCTCATGCAGGCTCGCCGACCAGGACTCGATCCACAGTCGCCACCCAGAAGCCTTCCCCCACCCATCTCGGACGACCTGGCGGCGGTCTACTCGCCGCTTGCCCCGGTCCGACTGCTGGAGCTGCTCGAGGCCGGCTGGGCTTCCGTTAGCCCGCGGCGAGCACCGCCATCGCGGCGTTGTGGCCGCCGATGCCAGAGACCCCTCCGCCGCGGCGGGACCCGGCGCCACACAACAGAATTCGGTCGTGTCCGGTGGCCACTCCCCAGTGCCGGGCGGGGGTGTCCAGCGGATCATCGTCATCGGCGAACGGCCAGGCCAGCGCGCCGTGGAAGATGTTGCCGCTGGTCATGCGCAGCGTGCTCTCCAGGTCGAGCGTGGTCTTGGCCTCGACACAGGGCCGGCTGTTGGCGTCGAGCATGAGAACATCCTGAATCGGCTCGGCGAGAACAGAATTCAGCGATGCCAACACCGCATCGGTGAGCCGCTGGCGCATCTCGTCGGGGTCCGAGCCTGACAGCAGCGAGTGCGGGGTGTGCAGCCCGAACACGGTCAAGGTCTGCGCACCGGATTCGCGAAGCCCAGCGGACAGGATGCTCGGGTCGGTCAGTGAGTGGCAGTAGATTTCGCACGGTATCGGTTCGGGAATCTCGCCGCCGACTGCCCGGGAGTACGCCGCGTCGAGCTGGGTCCACGTTTCGTTGATGTGGAAGGTGCCGCCGAACGCCTGCTCGGCGGTGACGCGGTCGTCGCCTAGCTGGGGTAGCCGCCGCAACATCAGGTTGACCTTGACCTGGCTGCCCTGGGCCAGCGGTGGCGCAACCTCGCCGAGCAGACCGGCGAGGACCACCGGCGTGACACCGGCCAGGACGAACCGGCCGCGGACGCGACGCTCGTCGTCGCCGATACGATAACTCACCTCGCCGTCCGGATCGATCGCGTAAACATCTGCACCCGTGACAATCTCGGCGCCGAAGCCCGCCGCCGCGATGGCCAGCGCTTCCGTTACCGCACCCATGCCACCCACCGGAACGTCCCAATCGCCGGTGCCGCCGCCGACCAGGTGATACAGGAAACAGACGTTCTGCTGCAACGAGTCGTCATCGGCGCGGGCGAAGGTGCCGATCAGAGCGTCCGTCGCCACCACACCCCGCACCAGATCGTTGTTCAACACATCGGTGATGGCCTGCCCGATCGGCTGCTCCATCAGCGCGTGCCAGGCCTGCCCGGCCTCGGGATCACTGCCGTCCAGGACAAGCCGGCGCGCCTGCTCGCGGGTCCGGAGCGGTTCGATCAGCGTCGGCCACAGCCGCTCGGTCACCGTTCGGCAGCGGCGGTAGAACTCGACGAACGGCCTCTCGTCCGCGCCCGCCCCGACCGCGGCGAAGCCGCTGTGCGGACCGATCAGCAGGCCGGTCCGTCCCCCGGTGGCCGGGTCCGGCGTGTAGGACGAGTAGCGGCGCCGGGCCAGCCGCACCGGCGCACCGAGATCGTCGACGATGCGCGCCGGCAGCAGGCTGACCAGATACGAGTACCGCGACAGCCGTGCGTCGACACCCTCGAAGGCGTGAGCCGACACCGCCGCCCCGCCCACCTGGTCCAGCCGCTCCAGCAGCCGTACCCGCAGGCCGGCGCGGGCCAGGTAGGCGGCCGCGACCAGGCCGTTATGCCCGCCGCGACCACCACAACGTCGACATCCGAAGTCGAATCGGGGGCCATGTGTCAGCCAGCCAGATCAGCCGGCCAGACGGGTTTCTTGGACGGTGCCACGGCTCCAGTCTGCGCGACGACGGTGGGTGTCAATCACCAAATCCGAGATCGAATTGTGACCGGCTGCTGCGCGCTGTCGTCACTCCCGGGACAGCTCCTTCACGGCACCGCGGGGGACGATTAGAACAGGGACGGGCGAATGCCGGACAATTTTGGTGGCCCGGGACCCGAGGAACACCCGCGCAATGGGTCCCGACTCGCTCGAACCGATCATTAGCAGGTCGCCCGCTTGCCATTCGACTTCGTCGAAGGCCTCCGCCCAGTCCCGGCCATGCCCGATGACGAATTCGGGTTCGGCCGCCTGCTGGCGCGACTCCCTTTCCCCCTTCAGGGCTTCCTGGGCAGCGGAGCGAATGTTTGCGGTCCATTCGGCGGTCACCGCCGCCCCCTCTGCACGGAACCGGGCCGTTTCGGGCGGGGAGAGCTGGACGGCGAACGACGCCAGCCGCAACTCCGCGCTCAACTTACCCGCCACAGTGTGGGCGGCGCCCAGCAGCGCACCGCCCTGCCCGCCGCCGGTGTAGGCGAGCGTCACCCGCCCGACCTTGCCACCCCTGGCGCGGAAGCCGCGGGGCGCCAGGGCGACCGGAATCGGGGAACTATGCAGCAACCGCTCGGCAACGCTGCTCAACCCGATGTACCCGAACTGGCCGGCCGAGGCCGATCCCACCGCGATCATGCTGACCTCGTGCTGCTGGGCCACCTCCAGCATGCCGCTGGGAGCCGACCGGGCATGAACCGTTATGAACTTTGCGGACACGTCGGAGGGAAGGTCGCCACGGGCCTGGGCGACCGCGACCTCGGCCGAATCTTCGATGTAGCTTCGATACCCCTCGTCCGCCCGGGACAGGCCGGGCATCCATGGTGCCGGGATTACCGTGCACACGAGGACGTCCTCGCCGCTGGAACGCGCCAGCATGCCGGCCAGGCTGAGCACCGCCCTGGCCCGCCGGTTGATGGGGTACCCGACCAGGATGGTCATAGGGGAGTCTCCTCCCCGGCGGCGAGGCCGACATGTTCGTGCCTACCGAGGTGCGAGTGGTTGCGCGCGTAAAAGAGATACCAGACAAACGCGACGGCAACCCAGATCACGAACACATAGATCGTGACCGGCCGCAGGCTGGTGATGATCCACAGCGAGCCGAGAATCGCAAGGATCGGGGTCACCGGATACCCCGGCACCTTGAAGCTACGCGGTAGCTCCGGCTGGCGTTGCCGCAACACGATGACGCCGATGGAGACGGTGATGAACGCCACCAGCGTGCCGATGCTGGTCATCTCGGCGAGGAAGTTGATCGGGATCAGACCGGCCAGCAGGGAGATCACCGCCGCGACGAAGATCGTGTTCGGGATCGGGGTTAGCGTCCGCGGGTTCACTCTGTGGAACACCTCGGGGATCATGCCGTCGCGCGACATCGCGAACAGGATTCGGGTCTGGCCGTACACCGAGACCAGGGTCACGCTGAAGATCGAGATGATCGCCCCGGCGGCGAGCACGGTGCCCGGCCACGACGAACCGGTGACGTTCTCGAGGATCTGGGACAGCCCGGCCTCCTGCCCCTCGAACTGGTCGGAGGGCTGGGCGGCGACGGCGACGAGCGCCGTCAGCACATACAGCACGGTCACCGTCACCAGCGAGATCATGATCGCCAGCGGCAGGTTGCGATGCGGGTTCTTCGCCTCCTCGCCCGCCGCGGCGACACCGTCCAGGCCGACGAAGGTAAAGAAGATCACGCCCGCGGCGGCTGTGATGCCGGCGAAGCCAAACGGAGCGAAGGGAGTCAGGTTCTCCGAGTTCCAGCCCTGGACGCCGATGACGATGAACATGATGAGCACGCAGATCTTGATCACCACCATGATGGCGTTGGTCTTCGCCGACTCGCTGACCCCGCGGATCAGCAGCAGGGCGACCATCACCACCAGGACCACCGCGGGCAGGTTGAACACACCGCCCTGCTCCGGTGCGTTCGACAGCGCCTCGGGCAGCTGAAGGCCGAACACATTGCCGAGGAACTGGTTGACGTACTGCGACCACCCGACGGCGACGGCCGCGCCCGCGACGCCCCATTCGAGCAGCAGGCAGGCGCCCACCACGACCGCCGTCAGCTCACCCAGCGTGGTGTAGGCGTAGGAATACGACGAGCCGGCCACCGGGACGGCCCCGGCCAGCTCCGCGTAGCACACCGCGGTCAGGCCGGCCACGATTCCGGCGATCACGAACGACACGATCACGGCGGGCCCCGCCATCGGGACCGCTTGGCTCAGGATGAAGAAGATCCCGGTGCCGATCGTGCCGCCGATACCGATCGCCGCGAGACCGCCCAGTCCGACCGTGCGCTTGAGTTCGCTGCGTCCGGTGTCTGCGCCCGTTTCGTGCTCCATCTCGAGCACCGGTTTACGTCGCAACACCTGTTCTTTCAACGATGCCACTGTCCCCTACCTTTCCTTGAGGGTGTTCGCTGCCGCTGGCCGTAGGCTTCGAGTTACACAGACGTTGCTGTGCCGTTCTTTCGAGAGATCTTCTTTCGAGGGACCTTCTTCCGAGGGACGTAGTCAATCGAGCAGGACGCGATGAGTGGGCGGCGGGCCGGCTGGTCGTCGGATTGGCTCGGCGCGGAGCGACCTGCCAGACGGGGCGTTGTCATCGTGAGTAGGCGATCTCACCATCAACCATGGTCAGGTCGGTGTTTGTGTTTTTGATCTGATCGGGATCGACGCGGTAGATGTCCTGCGACAACACGACCAGGTCGGCGTACTTCCCGGAAATCGACCCACGGTTGTCTTCGCGGAAGTTGGCATACGCACTGCCCATTGTGTATGCATACACTCCGTCCTCGATGTTGATGACCTGTTCGGGCACACAGATTGGCGTGTCCGCCAGGTTGACCGCACCGAGACGCGACGTTACGGCTCTCACTCTTCGTATTCGGGAGTTGGAGTCGACAATGCCGCGTAGAGCTGGGGGCGACGGTCGGCTAGATAGGTGGCGGTCTGGCGTGATGCGGCCAGGAGGCCGTGATCGAGCTCGCAGACAATCAGCTCCTCGTCACGCCCGGCCCGCGCCGCGGCGGAACCGTCCGGCGCCGCCACGCAGCTCAGTCCGCAGTACTCGAGCCCATTCTCGTCACCGCAGTAATTGGCGTATGCCACATACACCTGGTTCTCATATGCCCGAGCCGGCACGATCGTGGTGGCGACGACATCGAACGGCACCATGTTCGCGGTGGGGGCGATGATCAGATCGGTACCGCGGAGCGCGAGTTTTCGCGAATTCTCCGGGAATTCCACGTCATAGCAGATCAGCATCCCAACCCGCCATCCGCCCAACTCGACTACCGCAGAGTCGGCGTCCGACGCGCAGAACATCGAGTTGTCGAGGTCGCCGAATAGGTGGGTCTTACGATAGTTAGCGATCGGGGTCCCTTCTGCATCGAACAGCTGGGCCGCGTTGAAGATGGCGTCCCCGGCACCGCGCTCGGGGTATCCGTAGACAATCGCGACGCTGTTCTCCCGGGCCATCTCGGCCACCGCGTGGGCCGACGTGCCATCGCTGGGCTCCGCCAGCCGACGAACCGCGTCGACCCCAATGTTGTACCCGGTCAAGTACATCTCGGGGCAAACCAGCAGCGCGACGCCCTCAGCCGAGGCCTGTTTCGCGATGCGCGCCAGCCGCTCCAGGTTCCTATCGACCTGCCCCGGTCCGGGCTCACATTGATAGATGGCGATACGCATCAGAAGGACACCGCTGCATGTCAGTCGGGAAGGTCCATTGGCCCGATCTCGGCAAAGACGTCGCCAGGACCCGGGTTGTCCGGATGGGTATGACCACCGAAATGGCGCTCGATACCCCAGACCGCGTTCAACGCGGTTTGTACCGCGCCCTCGACCCAGGCCGGGGTCCACGAGATGTCGTCACCCGCGAGGAAAATGCCACGCTGGTGGGCGGGCAGGTCGTCCTGCATGAAGTGCGAGTACATCCGGTGGTTGTATCGGTAGTGTCCAGGTAGCGCACCCTTGAACGCGCCGAGGGAGTGTTCATCGGCCTCCCAGGAGACGGTGATCGGGTCGCCGACGATGTGGCTTGCGATGTCGACGTCGGGATAGATCTTCTTGAGCGCCGAAAGTGCGAGCCGAACCCGATGCTCGACCGTATGCGGCAGCATCTTCAAGGCGTCGCTCATCCAGGAGTAGGTAAGGCAGATGACGGCCGGCTGGTTGTCGCCGTTGTCAAAGAGGTACGTCCCGCGGGTCAGCCGGTCGGTCAGCGTCGTACTCATGACGTCGCGGCCGGTGTTCGGGTCCTTGTCCTTCCAGAACGGTCGGTCGACCATCACGAAAGTCTTCGACGACTGCATGTATCGCGTCCTGTCCAACGCCGTCCACAGCTTGTACGAAAACAGACTCTCTTCACACTGTATCTGGGTGGTCAGTAGCCAGCCCTGGCATGTGACGAGCACCGCCGGAAAGCGCCGGACCACTCCCCACACGTCGGTGATTTCAAACCCATTGTCGGCGTGGGCTATTCGAGCTACACCCGGCCTGGTGCCGCCAGAGTGCAGCGATGCCAGGCTGGTGCCCGCCGGCCAGTAGGTAAGGTTCGACGGCGCGTGCTCCCACAGGCCACGGGGTACCTGCTCGGCGCCCCCGACTATGAGGCGCTGGTTCTCGTCGCAGTTGGTCATCACGACACGGAAGATCTCCAGCATCGAGTTCGGGAAATCGGAGTCCCAACCCCCGGTCCCGAACCCGACCTGACCGAACACCTCACGGTGGTAGAAGGACAACTTCGAGAACGCTTCCGAACTCGCGACGAAGTCGTAGAACGTGCGGTCGTCCCATATCGGCACCAGGTTGTTCCACAGGGACTTCAAGGTCGCAACATCACGGGCCCGGATCGCATCCTGAATCCTGCTGAACCCCACGCTCCTCAAGCGCATCGGCCCAAGCCTCGGCCACCTCCCGGAATAGCGCCGGCAGGGTGTCGGGCTGCTCGGCGTAATGCGTCGTGCCTTCAATATGGATAACCGTGCTGTTGGACGCGGGCGTCAGCGGGTTGGGAAACGGCGCAGTCGGTAGCCCCAGAAGATCGACGTAGTGATAGAACGCGGTCGACGAAACCGGGAAACGCATTCCGCCCAGCTCGGCGATCACGCCAGTCGGCGCACCCTCGAATTGTTGTGAACGCAACCGGCCACCCAGGTGAGAAGCCTCGTACACGACGGGCCGCAGGCCCAGTTTCATGAGTTCGTGCGCCGCGACCATGCCGGAGATACCAGCCCCCACGATGGCAACTTCCTCGCCGAGGCGCTCCCGGGGGATCGAACCAAGTCCGGCCGGGTGCGCGATCCAGTCGTCGAAGGGAAAGGGAAAGTCGGGGCCGAATATTGTGACCGGCTGCTGTGCGCTGTCTGCCGCAGAAGTGAATTCATTCGCCATGCTCACGACCCTCCATCACTTGGTGCACGGGAACGGAAAGTTCTACAGCCAACTCCCGCGTGAACATATGTTATCGCCGGCAGCCGAGGTCGCCGATCTGGTTCTCTCCGTGACGGTTGACGGTCTAGGTCCATTCGACTCAGTAGTCCCAGCGACTGCGATAGCCGAGCCACTAGTGGCAGGCATACTCGGCAAACTCGGCGAGCGGGGCCGATGGGCGGATCTGGGAAGCCATGAGCTGACCACGGGCGTTACGTTCGACTGTGCATGTCTCTTTTCCCGGCCGAGCTTGCCCTTTTTCTCGCGAGGCCGTCGAGGGTAGGTGCGTAGGCTGGCGTCGGGAAACTCGCTCAGTATAGTGTGCGAAATCCGTTGTCCCAATAGATTGTTCGTGGGTGACTTCTGCCGGTGGGCGAACAAGTACGCGGTGGAATCATGACAGGTCGAGACAGGAGACCGGGCAGTGTTCAACAGAAGATCGCCATCGTCCATGGAGCAGGCAAAGTGGGTGCGGACCGCGGGGCAAGAACGCTGTCCTCACCGGCTGATTCGTGTCCGGCGGGTCGGCGGGCGGGTATAGCGTGAGGCCTGGCAGACCGGCCGGGGGCTGGGAGGAATCGTGAGTTCACCTCGAAGCCAGCTATTGCGACGCAAACCGGCGGATTGCGTCAGCTCCGCGGCGTCGCCGATCGCGAGACGGGCGCCGATGCCGGCCAAGGCTTCCCAGCCGCTATCCGCGCAGATCGGCAAAGGAAGCACCTGGGACGAGGCGGTCAACGACATCGCCTGGAGCGACGGTGACGTGCTCGTGGTCTGGTCGAGCAGCCTCAGCCGGTCTTGCGGGAGTTCCTCGCTCGCGCGCGACCAAGATGCGGGCTACTCCCCTGTGCCCGTCGTCGTCGCTCGACGCGGTGCCATCGAGGATCCGACAGCGGGCTAACCCATGGGAGGACAGATGAGCGCGACCGCATTGATCCGCCGCCCGAGCTCGCGGCTCGACGAAGGAATCGTCTCGCACATCGAGCGCGAGCCGGTCGACGTCGCGCGCGCGGTCGAGCAGTGGGAGGCCTACGGTGAGGCGCTGCGCGGATCGGGTTGGCGCACGGTCGAGGTGCCGCCCGCAGACAACTCCCCGGATAGCGTTTTTGTCGAAGACACGATGGTCGTGTTCGGCGAGACGGTGGTCATTTCGCGACCGGGTACGCCGACCCGCCAGCCTGAAACCACCGCCGCAGAGCAGACGGTGTCTACGTTCGGCTACGACGTGCATCGCATCACCGCACCCGGCACTCTCGACGGCGGCGACGTCCTCAAGGTCGGCGACATCATGTACGTCGCGCGCGGAGGACGCACGAACGGCGAGGGCATCCGACAGCTGAGGGCGGTGTTCTCGCCGCTCGGCATGCGTGTCATCGCCGTACCGGTGACGAAGGTGTTGCACCTGAAGACCGCCGTCACAGCACTGCCGGACGGCATGATCATCGGCTGGCCTCCCGCCCTCGACGACCCCGGGTTCTTCCCGCATTTCATGCCGATGCCTGAGGAGTCCGGCGCGCATGTGGTGCTTCTCGGCGGCGACTTGGTGTTGATGGCCGACAACGCTCCGCGCAGTGCTGACCTGCTTTCGGATCTCGGCTATACCCCCGTGTTGGTGGACATCTCGGAGTTCGAGAAGCTCGAGGGCTGCGTGACGTGCTTGTCGGTGCGGCTACGAGACATCCCGTCCAGATAGCCGACACGAGTCGGGCAGGGGTCATCGCATCGATGGCCCGGCTCAGATCGTGACCGGAGTGGTTCGATACGCCTGAGCGGGTGAAACTGATGGATGGGCGCGAGGCTGCCGCGGCATGTCGACCGAGCGCAGATGCTGCCCAACGGATTTCACCGCGCCAGCAGTCGCAAAGTCCCCCATTTCCTCGGCGTGTCGGGCGATTTCGCATTCCCCAGCTTGCGCGTGGGCCCAGCTCGCGAGCCGCGGGCACCTCGTGGGCGAGTGGCTAGTACTTCGCGGTGCCGCGGTCGACAGCGATCTGACTGCCCGAGATCGTCGCCGACCCGTCGCCGGCCAGCCAGGCAACCACGTCGGAAACCTCCTCGGGTTCCATGAATTCCATCAGGCCCTTCTTGCTTTGGTGGTTGACCGGTTGGTAGGGCATCGGTGAAAAGCTGTGAACATAGCTCGGGTACTTGGTGAAGAGGTCCATCATCGCCTTCTTCTCTACCATCGGCGTCTCGATCGAATAGGGATGGATGGAGTTGACGCGAATCCCGAACTCGCCCACTTCAATTGCCAACGCGTTGGTGAGCGCAACCAAGCCATGCTTGGACGCCGAGTAGTGCCCGTTGCCGGGGGTTGCCTTCAATCCGGCCGACGAGCTGACGATGATGATCGATCCGCCGTTGCCTGCCTCGATCATCGCCGGGACGGCCGCGCGGATCGTGCGCCAGGTGCCGTTCAGGTTGACGTCGATGACGGTGTCCCACTGTTCTTCCGACATCTCGAACATCCGGCCCCAGCTCAGCACCCCGGCGTTGGCCACCAGGATGTCGAGCCGGCCGAACTGCTCGACCCCGTCGGCAACTAGCTTCTGTAGCGCGGCCAGATCGCGGATGTCGACCTCGCGGGCCAGCACCTTGCGGCCGGTGGCCTCCACCGCCCGGACCGTCTCCGCGAGTTCTTCCGAGGTGCCCAGCGGATAGGTGATGGTGTCGGAGATGGGTCGACAGATGTCGATGGCGATGATGTCGGCGCCGTCGTTGGCCAGCCGGATCGCGTGGGCCCGGCCCTGACCGCGCGCGGCACCGGTGATGAATGCCACTCGTCCGTCCAGGGGTCCGCCGGCTGCAGTCACCGCTGCTCCTTTCGTGATGCTGCGGACCAGGCTAACAGCCGAACTGGAACGTGTTCTACCGCCTCACCAGTCGACCGCATCGCGGATGATCGGACACGTCATGCAGTGCCCGCCCCCGCGCCCACGGCCGAGTTCGGCGCCGACGATCGTGGTGACCTCGACGCCGGCCTTCCGCAACAGCGAGTTGGTGTGGGTATTGCGGTCGTAGGCGAACACCACACCGGGCTCGACCGCGACGAGGTTGTTTCCGCTGTCCCACTGCTGGCGCTCGTAGTCATAGGCGGTACCACCGGTTTCCACCACGCGCAGCGCGTCGAGTCCCAGGGCCGCGGCGACCACTTCGACGAATGGCTTGGTCGCCTCCTCGACCTCCACGCCCGGGTCGGTGTCGCTAGGATGCAGGACGAACGTTTGGATCGAATCGACGATGTCCGGGTAGATCGTTACCACGTCGCGGTCGGCGAACGTGAACACCGTGTCCAGGTGCATCGCGGAACGCAGCTTCGGCATCCCGGCGACGATGACTTTGGCGACGGCGTTGTGCTCGAACAGCTCTGCCGCGACCTGGGTGATGGCCTGCCGCGACGTGCGTTCGCTCATGCCGATCAGGACGACGCCGTTGCCGGGCACCAGCACGTCGCCACCCTCGATCGTCGACATGCCCCAGGCCTGTTCCGGATCGCCCCACCACACCGTCGACCCGACATAGTCGGGGTGGAACTGGTAGATCGCCTTCATCAGCAGCGTCTCGTCGTGCCGGGCCGGCCAGAACAGCGGATTGAGCGTGAGACCGCCATAGATCCAGCAGGTGGTGTCCCGGGTGTAGAGCGAGTTGGGCAGCGGCGGCATCAGATACTCTGTGATGCCCGCCGCCTCGCGGGCCAATGCGCGGTACCCGGACTGGATGTCGGCGGGCAGCTCCCGGGTCGACAGGCCGCCGATCAACAGCTCGGCCAACCGGCGCGGCAGCAGCGAGTCCAGATAGCCCCGGGTGTCGTTGACCAAGCCGAGACCGACTTCGTTCGGCACGATTTTGCGGTCCAGCAGCCACGCTTTGGCCTCGGGGACGGCCATGGTCTCGGTGAGCAGGTTGTGCAGTTCCACCACGTCCACGCCACGGTCGCGCATCTTGTCCATGAAGTCGAAGTGGTCACGCCGGGCGTTCTGCACCCACAACACATCGTCGAAGAGCAGGTCGTCGCAGTTGGTCGGCGTCAGCCGCTCATGAGCCAGACCCGGGGAGCACACCAACACCTTGCGCAGCTTGCCGACCTCGGAATCGACGCCGTAATTCGCGGACGGACTGGTCATCGTCAGCTCCTTTCACGGAGTGGGCAGCTAGATCGCGATCGCTCCAGTTGCCAGCGATACCACACCGGCGACGGCGCCGAGGACAATCACGCCGAACAGCACGGCCTCGGCGGGACGAAACACACGCAGGCCCCGTTCGCGACGGGCGATGAAGTACAGCACTGCCGCCGGCGCGTACAAAATGCACGACAACAGAAGCTTGTCGAATCCCGCGGCATAGATCAAGAACAGCGTGTACACCGTCGCCACCGCGGCGACGACCATGTCAACGACGAGTGATTTGCCGTCGCTGTACGTCTCGCGACTGGCCGCCAATTTCAACGCGTAGGCCGCCGCGAGGAGGTAGGGAATCAGCGACAGAGCAGCCGTTAGGTCCAGCATGAAATCGAGCGCATCGGCGGCGAACAGCAAGGCGACGAGCAGCAGAGAGATCAGCCCGGCGGCCATGATCAGCGCCGGCATCGGTGCGCCATGACGATTTGTGCGGGCCAGGAATCTCGGCATGTCGTCGGTGGTCGCCGGAATGTAGAGCACCTCGGCGGCCATCAAGGTCCACGCGAGATAGGCGCCCAACACCGAAACGATCACACCGACGCGAATGAAGATCGAACCCCAAGGACCGACGATGGATTCGAGCACTGCCGCCATCGACGGCTGGCTCACGCCCGCGAGTTCGCCCTGCGGCATGACGCCGTACGACACCAATGTCACGAGTGCGAAAACACAGAGGACACTGAGGAATCCGATGACCGTGGCGCGCCCGACATCCTCCCGCTTGCGTGCCATCCGCGAGTAAACGCTAGCGCCCTCGATGCCCAAGAACACGAATACCGTGATCAACATCGTGCCCGTGGCCTGGTCCCAGATCGACGAAGCCGAATACCCTTCGCCGCCCCAGAAGTTGTCGGTGAAGATGTCGGCCTTGAAGGCGACGATGGCGATCACGATGAAGACCAGGATCGGCACTACCTTGGCAATGGTCACGATGTAGTTGATGACCGCTGCATCCTTGACGCCGCGCAAGACGAGGAAGACGAACAGCCACACACCGATCGACGACACGATCACTGCGGCAACCGTGTCGCCGGCTCCGAATGCGGGCACGACGGCGCTCATGGTGGCCGTGATAAGCACCCAGTACGATGTGTTACCCGCGCATGCCGACGCCCAGT
The DNA here is from genome assembly GCA_963800125.1 of uncultured Actinomycetota bacterium. Taxonomy (GTDB): domain Bacteria; phylum Actinomycetota; class Actinomycetes; order Mycobacteriales; family Mycobacteriaceae; genus Mycobacterium. The sequence goes on from CAWDAC010000024.1 coordinate 22,143, forward strand.
ACCCGATCGCCGAGTTGAAGCCGATGTAGTCCCCGAATCCCGCCTTGGCGTAGGCGAAGATGCCTGCGTCCAGGTCGGGCTTGCGGGTCGCAAGACTCTGAAAGACGAGGGCCAGCATCAGCATTCCGGTCCCGGCGATGGTCCACGCGATGATCGCCCCGAGCACACCCGTCTCGGTGCCGAACCGACGTGGCAGCAGGAACACACCGGACCCGATCATCGACCCGACGACCATCGCGGTCAGCGTCGGAAGGCTGACCTTCTGACTGTCAGGCTCGGTCCGTTCTTCGGTGGAGGTCACGTGCCGGCTCTGGCTCCTATCAGAGTTCGGAGAGGATCTGCGCCCGCTTGGCGTTGTACTCCTCCTCGGAGACGGCACCGGTCGCGCGCAGGGTTTCCAGTTCCTGGAGCCGCTGTGAGGTGGAGGGCTCCGGCGGTCCCATGTACTGAGCGGGCGGCGGCGCTGCAGGGGGCGGCGCCGGACCGAGTCCCGCAGGTGTTTGTTGCGCTGCGGCACGTCGGACGACCGCCTGCACCTGTTGACGGGCAGCGGGGTTGTTCCGAAGGTCGATCATGTTGTTCATGCCGATGCCGTTGGCCTTGAGGATCTGCAGGATCTCCATCAGCGGACCCGTATGGCCACTGAGGTCGTAGCTCCGGTTGTCTTCGGCGACGGTGAAGGTAGCAGGCACTAGGCCGTTGATCAAAGCGCTTCGTTCCCAGTCGATTTGGAATTGCTGGGTGACCGGGTCAACGAGCACCACCAGCTTGCGGGAGGTGAGGTTGCCCAGCCGCGTCACGCTGGCGATCACGCGATCCTGGGTGTCGAACGGTGCGATGCCCGGTCCCGCGATGTGCAGCTGCAGCTTCACGAGTGGCTGGTCGTTGATCCGGGCGCCCGTTTCGGCCATCCGAGTGATCTGAGCCAACGCCAGCACACCGCTCTGTTCGAGGGCCTGTGTCTTGGCCGCCGATTTCGCGTTGAAATTGGCGATGGCCAAGGCGATCAGAATGTCGGCGGCGGTGATGAGCAGGCCGACGTAGAACATCCACTTCAACAAGCCGCTCTGACCGGTGGCGAAGTACACGGCCAGGAAAATGGGGCCGACCAGACCGCCGCACAGCAGAACCCAGAGCTGAGCCTTCGCGTAACGCCACAACATCTGCCTCGCTCCTCGCTTCGCCGAGCGGTTCGCGTGTCAGATTAGCGCCAACAGGGGCTTGTTGACGCCGAGTTAGGTACTGGTCGCGACGACCTCAGGAGTCGCCTGTGATGGCGGCCCGAGCAGTTGGTGGACCATCCAGGTCCACATTTGCCCGTCGCTCGCTCCGGCGGTGTAGCTCTTGTGAATCGCCACGGCTTTCGGAGACACCTCGTCGGCATCCGGGTCGTAGTCACAGACCGCGTCACCGGCGTCACACACGCTGATGGTTCGGGTACCGACATTCGCAGGCAGCTTCTCAGGGGCATGCGCCAAAGTGGGCCAGTCCTGCGCGGCACCGCCCACAGTTTCTGGGTCCGACGGGGCCGAACCGACGTTGACCGTGTTGTCGTCCGGTATCCGGTCACCATCGGCGATCAATAGCGCGGCGGTCAGATTGGGACTCTGGGCAAGCGCATGCAGGTTCCGATGCACCACCATCGCGCCCTGTGAATAACCTGCCAGCACCACCTTGGTGTTTGGGCATCGCTGGGAGAACGACGCGTACTGCCCGCCCAACGCGGCCGTCCCGGCATCCACACTGCCCATGAAATCGGCCCAGTCGAGCACGCCGGGGTCGTCGGGCACATCCAACGCGGGATACTCGACCGCTTCGGCGGTGATGGTGCGGCCTTCTTGCTGGAGCTGACGCTGGAGGGCGCTGAACGATTGGAACACCACCCGGCCCATGCCGCCATTCGCGGCAAGGTGGTCGTCACGCTCACCAGAGCCGGCGGCGCCGATCCAATGGACGTCGGGGCAACTGGGGTCGGCGTGCGCGACGCCGACAGTCAGACCGACCAACGCGCTCCCACCGACAGCGGCAGCGTAGGCCATCGCACCGATCCGAAAAAACACAAGAACCCCCTACCCGATCAGCGAAAACGATGCCGTTGCGATGATCATCGCCTCACCGGTCTCATGCGTTACAGCTGTCCCTGACCTCGGTCGCAGTCGATATCGTCGGCGGGCGACCTCGGCGGCCGGCACCGTGCGTTCTCGCTGGATTTTGGCGGCGGTGTCGATGGCGCTGTTCTGCGTTCGCCACGGTGGCGACACAGGCGGTGGTGCGGCCCGAGCGGGCCGGCGAGGCTGCGGGGGTGACGCTCCCGTCGCTGGTCACCCTTGCCGGAGTCGGCGTCGCGGTGTCGGGGACGGCGCTGGAAATGCTGCAGCCCGGCGGAATGTCGGCCAGCGGTGCGATTGACCTGATTCTGTGGGTGCTGGCGGCCTTGTTACTGCCCGCGGGTGCGGTGGTGTTGCTGGTCGCGCGGTTGCGCACCGCTGCGCTTTCCGCCAATCCACGTGGCCCAGCAGCGGAGTAATGTCCCGAGCGTGGCAACCATGAAGATCGCCCGCGTGCCCGCGGCGAATGCGAAGTTCGAGTTGGCCGATGTCGAAATCCCTGAGCCGGGCCGAGGGCATGTCCGCGTCAAGGTCCATGCCTGCGGCGTCTGCCACTCCGATTCCGTCACCGTGGAGGGCGCGCTTGGCAACTCCTTCCCACGAGCCCCCGGGCACGAAATCGCGGGCGAGGTGGATGCGGTCGGTGAAGGCGTCAACGCTTGGAACGTCGGGGATCGCGTCGGCGTCGGCTGGTTCGGCGGCTGCGACTTCACTTGTGAGCCCTGCCGCCGCGGCGACTTCATCTCGTGCGAGAACGGCCAAGTCCCGGGTATCGCGTACGACGGCGGCTACGCGGAGTACATGGTCGCGCCCGCGGAGGCCCTCGCACGCATCCCCGACGACCTCTCCGATGTCGACGCCGCCCCGCTGTTGTGTGCGGGTATCACAACGTTCAATGCACTGCGCGAGTCCGTCGCTCGGCCGGGCGACGTGGTTGCCATCCTGGGGATCGGCGGGCTCGGCCACCTCGGCGTCCAGTTCGCGGTCAAGATGGGCTTTGAGGTCGTCGCGATCGCTCGGGGCGAGGAAAAGGGCCCGCTGGCGAAAGAGCTTGGCGCGCACCACTACATCGATTCGAAGGCCTCCGACGTCGCTGCGGAACTGAACAAGCTCGGCGGCGCCCAGGTCGTCCTTTCGACGGTCACTGTGCCGGACGCGATGACGCCCGCGCTTGGCGGCCTCAAGCCGCGCGGGCAACTCTTCATCGTCGGAGCATCCACCGACCCGATGCAGATCCCGCCGGCGGCAGTGATCTTCAAGTCGACCGCCGTGCAGGGCCAGGCTTCCGGAACATCGCAGGACTCGGAAGACACCCTTCGGTTTTCGACGCTGACCGGTGTGCGGCCCATGATCGAGACGCTCCCCCTGTCGGAGGCGCAGGCCGCCTACGACAAGATGATGAGCGGGGCCGCGCGCTTCCGCATGGTCCTGACCATGGACTAGGCCTCAAGACCGAAAAGCAAAGTGGCGCCCACTTTTCGGGTAAGCGCCAGTAGGGCGTGCTTCAGGTCAGACGCCGGCGCCGGACCAGCGCTACAACCGTACAACCGTTGATTCGGGGTGCTCGGAGGACGGCGCAACCATCCGTCTCAGATACTTGGCGCCGACCAGGGCTGGATGCCGACCATGCGGATTTCCGTAATGGAGAAGCAGGGTGGCCCGAACGGTGTCGGGCGCACAGCCCAAGTTGCCGTGGAATGTACGGTAGCCCCAGAACAGGTAAACGTTACCCGGCACCAGCTGTACCGAGTATTTCTCGGGCGCTCGATTGAGTTCCCGGATAATTCGTTTTCGATAAAACCGGTTCTGTGTAAGGACTTTCTCGACTACATTAACCACCGCAGAGCGTCGAAAAGGCCGCCTGTTCGGAAATACAACTAACTCTCCGGACTTTCCGGCGCCCGCAGACGGTATGAACAGTGGCACGAGCATGGTGACGACAGCGGCGTCATAGTGAAATTGGAGGGAACTGGCGTTCCTTTCGGGCCCGGCGAGTACTCGAAGGACACTGTAGATTTCTTCGTTCTCTGCGAGCCCTTGCGGGCAACGAGCCATCGCGAGACGCTCGAAAATCTCGCGCACGGTCGGGTCGGTAACGAAGCGATCCGCGGGTGAATCCTTGTCCTTTGTCGGGCGAATTATGCAGAAGTCGTGCTCACCGTACTCGGCGAGGCGCGATTTGACGCTTTCCCGCGCTTCGTCCAGCCATTGCGGTGAGACTACGTCTTCCAGGCAGACGAATCCCGACTTATCGAGCTTTTCAACAACATCGGAGAGGGGCACGCCAAGGTCAGCCATCGGTGCCGTCGTCATTTGCCACACTTTACACGGGGAGCTTGGTCCGGTCCGCAAAAGTAAGCGGCGCCCGCCCTTTCGGGTGAGCGCCGCTTCGGCGTTTACGTCAGATCACTTGACGATCTTGGTGACCCGGCCGGCGCCGACGGTGCGGCCGCCCTCGCGGATCGCGAAGCGCAGGCCCTCGTCCATGGCGACGGGCTGGATCAGCTTCACCGAGATGTCTGTGTTGTCACCGGGCATCACCATCTCGGTGCCCTCCGGCAGCGTCACCACACCGGTCACGTCGGTGGTGCGGAAGTAGAACTGCGGACGGTAGTTGTTGAAGAACGGCGTGTGCCGGCCGCCCTCGTCCTTGGACAGGATGTAGACGCTGCCCTCGAACTCGGTGTGCGGCGTGGTGGTGCCGGGCTTCACGACAACCTGACCGCGCTCGACGTCCTCGCGCTTCACGCCGCGGACCAGCAGACCGACGTTGTCGCCCGCCTGGCCCTGGTCGAGCAGCTTGCGGAACATCTCGACACCGGTGACGGTCGTCTTGGTGGTCTCCGGACGGATGCCGACGATCTCGACTTCCTCGTTGACGTTGATCACGCCACGCTCGACGCGACCCGTGACCACGGTGCCGCGACCGGTGATGGTGAAGACATCCTCGACGGGCATCAGGAACGGCTTGTCGGTCTCGCGAACCGGGTCCGGAATCGACTCGTCAACAGCCGACATCAGCTCTTCGATGCTCTCGACCCACTTCGCATCGCCCTCGAGCGCCTTCAGCGCCGAGACCCGGATCACCGGGGCGTCCTCGTCGAACTCCTGGGCGGCCAGGAGCTCGCGGACCTCCAGCTCGACGAGCTCGAGAAGCTCCTCGTCGTCGACCGCGTCGGCCTTGTTCAGCGCAACCAGGATGTAGGGCACGCCGACCTGGCGGGCCAGCAGCACGTGCTCGCGGGTCTGCGGCATCGGGCCGTCGGTGGCCGCGACCACGAGGATCGCGCCATCCATCTGGGCCGCGCCGGTGATCATGTTCTTGATGTAGTCGGCGTGGCCGGGAGCGTCGACGTGGGCGTAGTGCCGCTTCTCGGTCTGGTACTCCACGTGGGCGATGTTGATCGTGATGCCACGCGCCTTCTCCTCGGGAGCCTTGTCGATGTCATCGAAGGCCGACGCCTCGTTCAAGTCGGGGAACTTGTCGTGCAGAACCTTCGTAATAGCCGCAGTCAGCGTGGTCTTGCCGTGGTCAACGTGACCAATGGTCCCGATGTTGACGTGCGGCTTCGTCCGCTCGAACTTCGCCTTCGCCACTTCTATGTCCTCCTGGACGTCTTGTTGGTGCTTGGTAAAGCAGTGTGTTGATCTTTGCAGTTGTTGTTCGCCGCGGTGGCAACAGGTCAGATTTACTGACCCGTCGCCTTCGCGGACTCGCATTGCTCGACTCCGGGTCAGCTCCGATCCTCGGCCGCAAACGGCCTCGATTCTCACTGACCCGTCGCCTTCGCGATGATCTCCTTCGACACCTGCGCCGGAACTTCAGCGTAGGAATCGAACACCATGGAGTAGTTCGCCCGGCCCTGGGTCTTCGACCGAAGGTCGCCGACGTAACCGAACATCTCCGACAGCGGCACGTGCGCCTTGACGACGCGTGCACCCGCCCGCTCCTCCATGGCCTGAATCTGACCACGGCGGGAGTTCAGGTCGCCGATCACATCGCCCATGTAGTCCTCGGGCGTGATGACCTCGACGGCCATGATCGGCTCCAGGATGACCGGCTGCGCTTGTCCGGCAGCCTTTTTCAGTGCCTGTGAACCGGCGATCTTGAACGCCATCTCTGACGAGTCGACGTCGTGGTACTGACCGTCGAGCAGGGTGACCTTCAAGTTCACCAGCGGGTAGCCGGCCAGCACGCCGTACTGCATGGCGTCCTGAGCGCCCGCATCCACCGACGGGATGTACTCGCGCGGGATGCGTCCACCGGTGACCTTGTTCTCGAACTCGTAGGTCGCGCCGTCCTCGCCGGTGAACGGTTCGATGGAGATGAGCACCTTCGCGAACTGACCCGAACCACCGGTCTGCTTCTTGTGGGTGTACTCGACCTTGTCGACGACTCGTCTGATGGTCTCCTTATAGGCGACCTGCGGCTTGCCGACGTTGGCCTCGACCTTGAACTCGCGCTTCATCCGGTCCACCAGGATGTCCAGGTGCAACTCGCCCATGCCGCCGATGACCGTCTGGCCCGTTTCGACGTCCTGGTGCACCTTGAAGGTGGGATCCTCCTCGGCGAGCTTTTGGATCGACAGGCTCAGCTTCTCCTGGTCGCTCTTGGTCCTGGGCTCGATGGCCACCTCGATCACCGGATCGGGGAAGGTCATCGACTCCAGCACGACCTGGTTGTTCGGGTCACTCAACGTGTCACCGGTGGTGGTGTCCTTGAGGCCGATCACCGCGTAGATGTGGCCTGCGGACGCGGTGTCCACCGGGTTCTCCTTGTTGGAGTGCATCTGGAACAGCTTGCCCAGCCGCTCCTTCTTGCCCTTGGTGGCGTTGATGACCTGCGAACCGGAGTCGACCTTGCCTGAGTACACCCGGACGTAGGTCAGCTTGCCGAAGAACGGGTGCGTGGCGACCTTGAACGCGAGCGCCGCGAACGGCTGGTCCGTGGACGGCTCCCGGACGATGACCTCGTCCTCCTTGCCGGGGGGATGTCCGGTGGCGGCCGGCACGTCCAGCGGCGACGGCAGATAGTCGACGACCGCGTCGAGCATCGGCTGCACGCCCTTGTTCTTGAACGCGCTGCCGCACAGCACGGGGTATGCCTCGGAGGTGATCGTCAGCTTGCGAAGCGCACCCTTGATCTCCTCGACCGTGAGCTCCTCGCCGCCCAGATACTTCTCCAGCAGCTCCTCGTCGGTCTCGGCGGCGGCCTCCAGCAGCTTGGTGCGGTACTCGTCGGCCTTCTCCTGCAGTTCGGCAGGGATGTCGATGGTGTCGTAGGTCTCGCCGAGCTTCGTCTCACCCCGCCACACTTTGGCGTTCATCTCGACCAGGTCGACGATGCCCTCGAACTCGCTCTCCGCGCCGATCGGCAGCTGGATCGGTATGACGTTCGCGCCGAGCCGCTCCCCCATCGTGCGCACGGAGAAGTAGAAGTCCGCGCCGACCTTGTCCATCTTGTTGACGAAGCAGATGCGCGGGACGTTGTACTTGTCGGCCTGTCGCCAGACCTGCTCGGTCTGCGGCTCCACGCCCTCCTTGCCGTCGAACACGGCAACGGCGCCGTCGAGCACCCGAAGGCTGCGCTCCACCTCGACGGTGAAGTCGACGTGCCCGGGGGTGTCGATCAGGTTGATCTGATGGTCTTTCCAGAACGTGGTGGTCGCAGCGGAGGTGATGGTGATACCCCGCTCCTGCTCCTGCTCCATCCAGTCCATGGTGGCGGCACCGTCGTGCACCTCACCGATCTTGTAGCTGATACCGGTGTAGTAGAGGATGCGCTCGGTCGTCGTGGTCTTACCGGCATCGATGTGCGCCATGATGCCAATGTTCCGGACCTTGTTCAGGTCGGTAAGCACGTCCTTCTGTGCCACGGAAGTTTCACTCTTTCGGTTTGCTTGGTTGCTGGGTCGTCACGCTCGGCGGCCGCACCGCACGCCGGCGTTTCTCACCAGCGGTAGTGCGCGAAGGCCCGGTTCGCCTCGGCCATCTTGTGGGTGTCCTCGCGCCGCTTGACGCTGGCACCCAGGCCGTTGCTGGCATCGAGAATCTCGTTGGCCAGCCGCTCGATCATCGTCTTCTCCCGGCGCTGCCGCGAGAAACCCACCAGCCAGCGCAGTGCCAGCGTGGTGGAACGCTCCGCGCGCACCTCGACGGGGACCTGGTAGGTCGCGCCACCGACGCGGCGGCTACGAACTTCCAGTGCGGGCTTGACGTTGTCCAGAGCGCGCTTCAGTGTGACGACCGGATCGGTACCGGTCTTGTCGCGAGCCTGTTCGAGCGCACCATAAACAATGCGTTCGGCCAGCGATTTCTTCCCTTTCAGGAGAATCTTGTTGACCAGCTGGGTGACCAACTGCGATCCATAGACCGGGTCATTGACGAGAGGGCGCTTAGGCGCGGGTCCCTTGCGCGGCATCAGCTCTTCTCCTTCTTGGCGCCGTACTTGCTGCGCGCCTGCTTGCGAGCCTTCACGCCCTGGGTGTCCAGCGAGCCGCGGATGATCTTGTAGCGCACACCGGGCAGGTCCTTCACACGGCCGCCGCGGACCAGCACCATCGAGTGCTCCTGCAGGTTGTGGCCCTCGCCCGGGATGTAGGCCGTGACCTCAACCTGGCTGGTCAGCTTGACGCGCGCCACCTTGCGAAGCGCCGAGTTCGGCTTCTTCGGGGTGGTGGTGTACACGCGGGTGCACACACCGCGGCGCTGCGGGCTGCCCTTGAGGGCCGCGGTCTTCACCTTGGCGATCTTGTCGCGGCGACCCTTGCGGACCAGCTGCTGGATGGTTGGCATCTACCGGCTTTCTCTCTTCGTCTCTTCGTGTGGTTCTAAGTCTCTGTACTGCTGTTATGCCCCGCTCGCTTACCCCGCGACCGGGAGTGTCGTGCATGCGCCCGCACCGGAATTTTGGCGATCCATTTCCGATGCTCACGACATGCGAATTGGCCCGGCGTGCGGCAACCGCCTATCTGCCAGGCACGGCCGTCCACATTACCAGGGCAGAGTACGTCGCTCCAAACCCGTTACGGACCCCCTTACCGCAGGTCAGCCCATACGGATGCGCAGCTGGTTTGAACGCTCTTCGCGAGTGCTCATCGGCGCTGCATGCCCGCCGCGAGCCGCATCACCATATCGCTGAACACCGTATCGGTGTCGACGATGCTGCCCATCACTCCGGTCATCTCCAGCAGCACGAATCCGTGCATCGCGGACCAGAACTCCAGCGCGGCGTAGAACGCGTCTTCGCCGTCCAGCCCGTAGGACGCCAGCACCGCGATGACCGGTCCCGCAGCGGCCCGAGTGGCGTCGGTGAACTCGGGATCGTCGCCGCCGCCCAGCGGCATCCGGGTGAACGCGGAATACCGCCCGGGATGGTGGTGGGCGTAGCTGCGGTAGGCGCTGGCCATCGCCATCACCGCGTCGTCGCGGGTGCGGCCCTGACCGACGGTGTTCAACATCTCGATGATGTCCCCGACGACCCGCATCCGCACCGTGCGGCGCAGGTCTTGCAGGCTGTCGACGTGGTTGTACAGCGACGGACCCTTGGTACCGAGCTGGGTGGCGAGCGCGTTGATCGTCAGCGCGTCCCAGCCCTCGCGATCAAGGAAGGTCAGCGCGGCGTTGACGACGGAGTCCCGGCTCAATTTGGCGGGTCGTCGACCGGCACTCGATGTCGCCGGCCGGGCCGCCGCCCCGGGCGACTGAGGTTCCGGCCGAGCTGCCATATGCGAAAACTAACACCTCTTAACGCGGCAGCAGCGCTATACGTGTGTAGGCAATCAAAGGTCGCTGACCAGCGTTGTGCCGCTCATTATTCTGCACCGTGCAAACACCGAAGGATGATTAAGCTCGGCGGGTATGAGTCGCCAGGCGTGACCAGACTGAGGCGAGGGGAAGTCTTCACTGACTCGGCGGACTTACCGCCCCCCGTCGCCAGTGTCGTCGTCGTCATTGCCGCCGCCGAGCGCCCGCTTCACGCTGTCGGACACCTTGGTGACGACCTTCGTGATGTCACTGCTGGCGTTCTTGATCGCATCCCGCACCGGCGTCTTCCGCGCAGCGCTGGCGGTCGCCGCAGGTGAGCCGTTGGCACTGTGGGCGGACCGCACGATGGTGCGTCCGTCTCCGATGACCGACTTCACCGCACCGATGGTCTGGTTGATCTGATCTCGTGTGGCAGCCAGCTCTCGACCAACCTGGCGCTGGAGATCGTTTTGGGTGACCGCGAGGATGGTTCCCGGCGCCGAGACGACCTGCTCCACCCCCGCGTTCCGATCGGCGGTGAGGGGCGCGGGCATGCGCAGCGGCTTCGGCGCGCCGATGAGGGCCGCGGCATTGGTGATGCCCTCGCCGACTGCGTTGACGAGATCGCCGGCCACCGTCGCCGGGTTGAGTGGCGGGATCAGCCGTGCTGGGGTGGGTTCCCCCGGGTCAATACTGCGGTCATAGCCCAGCTCCACGGCCACCTTGGCCACCGGCTCGAACACGTCGATCACCGGCTCGGGCACCCCGGCCATGCGCAGCGGGTCGAACAGCGGCAGATCGTCGGTCTCGAAGAAGTAGTAGTCGGTGTCGCCGGTCGTGGTGTGGATCGGCTTCGGTCCCGCCGCATCGTCAGCCAGGCCGGGTTCGAGGTCACGCGGGTGCGTGTAGACCGCGCCCAGTAGTGCGTTCGCGGTGGCGAAGAGATTGAGCGGGTACAGCGGGAAGTCGCTGGCACCGTCGTACTGGCTGATGACCTCCACCGTGTGGAACTGGGTGTCGGTCGGTGCCGCGCCGTTCAGGCTCATGTCGAGAATCGGGATGTAGAGGCCGGGGAACCGTGCCGCAATGCCGCCGTTGGGGACGTTGGGATCGCCGATCAGGAAGAACTCGATGTCGGGCGCATCGGTCCCTTCCGGGTACTGCTCGGCCAGCTTGCCCTTCTCGATGTTCGCGATGACCGCGCCCTGCGAGTAGCCGAAGATCACCAGAGGCTCGTCGGGGTTGTCGGCCATCGCCTGCTCCAGAGCAGTGACCCCATCCGCCACCGACTGGTCGAAGGTGAGGTCGAAGAACCCCGTGAGCTTCCACAGCGGCTCGTCGGGCCATCCTGGGCCGTCGAACCCCCAGACGCTCTGAGGCCCAAGCAGGAGCCAGACCACACGGAGCCCTCCTGTGAGGGGCCACAGCTCCATAGGGGCCGTCACCGGGACATACTCGACGTGGCCCGGCTGAGTCGGCCCGATGAAGTGATCCCTGACGGTGTCGAGGTAGACCTGGTCGGGCGTCGGAACGGTGGTGCCGCCCAGGACCAGAGCAATTCTGTCGGGCGGTGGCACATAAAGACAGTCGGTGGCGTTGCCGGGGCAGGGACTGCCTGCGGGTGGTGCGTCTGACGCCGACGCCGTCGGGATCGGCATAACCGTGGCCACCACTACCAGGGCTGCGACGCCGATCGACACCGTCATCCGCGTGGCGACTGCCTGGGCGGCAGCCCGTCTGACATACCTGCCGTACCCCATTGTCGTTTCCTTCCCAGCCGCGCCCCCGGTTGACGCCTGGGACATCGCTCAGAGAGCGTTTGTTGTTTGTGGTGCCGGGGCAGTCAGGCTCCTACGACACGCAGGTGACGTTTCCGGACACCTCAAAGATGTCTTGGCTTCCTGAGAGCCGCTGCCCGCAGACGGCTACCACGGTGTTGGGCACGACGACGGGAAAGTAAGCCAACGGCCCGCCATATACGTAATCCTGACCGCCACCCGGGTAGATGGCGCCGGTGGACCTGTTCGAAACCTTGCTGCCTACGGCGAGCACGTTGGTCCACTCACCGTGCACCGTAGCGGTGCCGTTAATCGCCATCACCTGGTTGTTATGGTCGTCGGGAGCCTGGTTCGTGTAGTTGGTTTGGAACCCCGCCGTGCCGTCGAGCGCGAACACCTTGTTCCCGGACCTGTTAAACCCATCCGCCGTGGCCGTGGCAGGCCGGAACACGCTGATCGCCAACGCCTGGTTGTCGTTGGACGCATTGGCCTGCGCACCGGTGGCCGAGTTGTCGCCGATTCCTATCGGGTCACCGGGGCCGCCGTCGTAGGAGATACCCGGCGCCGCACTGGCCGTGCCCGCTCCGAGCATCCCCGCCACACCAACTCCAGCGGCCAGCGCCGAGCCGACCACAATCCTGCGAATGTCCACTGTCAGTCCCATCTCGTACCGATTTGCCCGCCCTCCGCGAACGGGTCTGTGAGGTCCTTGGCTAAGGACAACGCAGCAAACTTATAGCATTGATGATCACGATTTGCCAAATCACCCAATCGGCCAGTTGCCATACTCACACCAAGGTGCGGAGACCCAGCGATCCACCTTGACGATCATGTCCACCATGCGGGTAGCTGCGGCGCGGGAATCAATCATCCTTGCAACCAACCAGCCGCGATCATGCCCGTGTTCACCTGAACCGACCAGGGTCTCATAGCCCTTCACCACCCTCGACCGTTGCTCCCTCGCGGCGGGCCAGGAATGAGCGCTGGCGTCCCCGGTTGGAGGCCGATGGGCGCCGCCCCCCGCTCGGCGAGCTCCGACAGTGGAGTTCCCCCCACCAGATGAATGGCACCGAAACACGTTGTGCCGCAGTCACTTTCGATTGCGAAAACCGTTGCGGCGCAGTCGTTTTCGGTGCTCGAGGTCATATGTTTGCTGACTATTAGACGCGTGTGGAAAAACGTCGGATAGGGATCACTCCTGACGTAGTCAGCGAGTCTTTTTCGCTCCTTAAAAAAGCGGGGGCGCGAGGAGCGGGTTTGCTGGCATGGGGGGTTAGTGTACCGCGAATGCTCTACCCGCGCAACGACATTCAGCGGTCGGATCTTGGATTCCGCTCTGCGCCAACGTGTTTCGCGTCGTTTACCGCAGGCCGTCGGGGGCGGTCGAAGAAGGCGAGCGCCCGTGCCCTTGGCTTCGGTGGTTGTGGTTGGAAGCGCCGGCCTTGGGCTGCGTTGATGTTGCAGTCCGAGTGTGAGGGTCCGAGGTATCCGGTGCGGTCGTCGGTGTGGTCTAAATGCCAGCGCTCGCTTGGGTGGATGGGTTGGTGGCAGCGCGCACATGTCGCCAACCCGGCGTCGACGGTGGGTTTGATCTTCGCTCGCAGCTGTTGGTGAAGGTGGCCGTAACCTCGTCGGGTGGTGTCGCCGGTGGGTTGGCGGCGTCGGGCGGTGTGCCGTGGGGCGGGTGTGCGTCGCAGGTTGCGGCGTCTCATGGTCACGGTTCCTCCTCCGTCACGGCAGCAGGGTCAAGCCGTCCTCCCTCATGCGCCCGTTCAGGTGACAGATCGTTTCAGGTGCACGCGGGCGACCGTCGGAGCCGTCGGCGAGCTGCCGCCACCACGAGCTGACCGTGTCCTGGTCTGCGGCGAACATGAGCGAGAGAGAGTCGTGCAGGGCGGTCACGTCGGGAGTCTTAGCCTGATCGGCGAAGGTGGTTTCGATGATGGCGTGGCGGCGGTGGGTGATGTCGGCCTCGGCGGTGGGCAACTCGGAGTTGGTCACAAACGGGTGATGGCGCCACACCGGAAACAGCGCATCGGGGTAGCGGGCGTGCTTGACGCGGCGCACCACCAGCCGCACGGTGAGGCTGCGGCCGCGGCCCAGCCGCAGGGTGTAGGGGGTTTCGGCGACCTCGGCATCAGAGATCAACTGCCCGGTGTCGGGGTCTTGCGCCGCGCCGGGATAGTGCACCGGGGTGTAGGCGGACTCGTCGATGGCCTCGAGGGCCTTGGTGATGCGCTTGTTTCGGCTCACCGACAGGGAGAACTCGACACCTTCGGCCACGCAGGTGGTGATCACCTTCTTGGTGCCGAACGCCGAGTCGCCACGCAGCATGATCGTGCCGCAGGGCCCGCAGGCGCGCGCGGTGCCGATGGCTTGCTTGACCTGCCAGGCGGCCGCGCGCCCGGAGCCGGCCCGCCCCGAGCGCAGTCGCGCTTCGGCGATCACCGGCGCCGTGGTCGCCGTCGAGATGGTGGTGATCTGCGGTGAGAGGCCCAGTCGCAGCAGCGCGCGGCTGGCGATTTTGGCGTGCCCGAACGAGGCGCCCTGTTTGTGGTGCCCGTAGACCGGGCGCAGCAGCGAGTCGACGTCCAAAAACACGCGCTGCTCGATGCCGGCAGCAGCGGCACGCGCGCGGCCAGCGCCACCAGATGCGCGCGGGCCACCGCGGCCAGCTGGTTGGCATGGCCGAAGGTGAACTCGCGCAAGAAGATCCCAACGTCGACGGCGCATACACCTCGTGAAACACCCGCGGGGTGCCACCGGCGCGCAGCACGTTGGCATCGTCGATGCTGTCGCGCCGCACATCATTGCGGCGATGATCGAGGTCAGCTTGCCGGCCGGGTTCACCGCCCCGGATTTCACCCGGGTCGACGGCAGATCCACCTGCTCGCCGATCAACTGCGAAAGACCGGTCTGCTCAGCCAGTTCCAGCACCGGCACCAATCCGGCCGACGACACCAGATTCTGCTCGTCAAACACCGCCGACCCGGCGGTGAACGTATACGATGATTGCACCGAAAATGCCTTTCAGAACTCTGGACAAGATCGACTTCAACACTCGTATTGTCCCAGTTCAGAAGGCATTTTCGCTGTTCACACGCCGATCACATCACCGGCCCATCCACGGATTCAGGCTTAGTTCGAAGGTGTAGTGCTCGCCGTCGGCTGCGGTGAACGTCAACAGCGGGACCATCCGGTTCTCTTTGTGATGTCTGGCGAGCACGACGTTGGTGTCGCCGTCCCGGGCCACGATGAGGTGTGTGCCCTGCGGTATTCGTGCCAACATCGGGCTGCCGGTTTGCTCACCGGATGCTGATGATCGGCGTCGGCGGGTGGTGTTCGACCGGCACCAGCAGCCTAGAGGGGTGGTCTGCGGGCGTCGACCGTCGCCGATCGTGCCGGTAGCGCACCATCGCCTCGGCGATGTCGGGGCGCATCCCCGAGCGGAGGTCCTTTGCGTATTGCCGGTAACGGCCGGCGCAGGCAGGGCAGCCGTCGTCGGGGATCTCTTCGTACAAGCTGCTTTCGCAATAGTGGCACGGCGCATTGGCGGCGAGGGTTTCATCGACACGGCGGAGCGTCTCGGCGGCCCGCAGCGCGGCCCGGCGGGCCTCGGTCGGCAGCGGTGTGCTGCGCTCGGTGGACAGTCGCAGTTTCGGCGGCGGTAACACTGGGCCGCAGAGCTGGATCGATTGCATGGCTTCACTCCTCCATTTCGCCATATCGGCGGTAGACGAGCTGGCCGGTGGTCTGCTCATCGCGCCTACGGGCGCTGGCGGCGAGTCGCCGATCTGTGGCGCCGTCGAGCATTTGCATTGTTGCCAACGCTTCTCGTGGGTCGAGCGGTTCGCCGGGTGAGCCGATCTGGCCGAGCTGTTCCTCGGCGCGCTTTCGGGCGGCGAGCCGTTCGCGGACAGGGTTGGGGCGTGCGGCGAGTTCGGCCCGGCGGCGTCTGCGCCGTTCGGCTTCGGCCTGTCGCAGGGCGCGGTGCGTGGTGATGAATTCTCGGGCGCGTTCGGCTGAGATGCACCGCACACCGGCGGCGTCGACAATCACGGCATCGCCGAACCGTTGGGCCAGCTCGTCGGCGCCGATACCTACCTCGGCGGCCACAGTGACCAACGCGATGGTGCTCGAATTCGAATTCGGATGCATATCGGAGATCCTTTCAATTGCGATTCTATTGGGGTCGGGGTGGTTTTATTGTTTCGGGATCTCCTTCTCCTTTCGGTGAATTCCGTTGCGGTATTTACCTGCGACGACGCCGGAGACTCGGCGGCTGTTCGGCAGTGCGGCCGCCCATTTGTGGCAGTTGTGGATTTCGGGGCAGCAGTGTTGGCAGATTTCGATTGCCTTCGAGCGGTGTTCGGGGGTGTCGCCGTCGAACAGCCGTGGGTGTCCGCGGCAGGCGGCGTTTGGCAACGTGGGCACCCCGCGCAGGATCATGGCGGTGAGTTCACACCATGGGACGGGACTGGCGGGGTGGCGGTGCGGGCGGCGGTTCACTGTTCTCCTTCGTGGGTTGGTTGGCGAGCTCGAGTAGCACGTCGGCGTGGCACGGCTGGTCGAGCGGGCACCAGCAGCAAAGGTCTTTACCGCGCAGTGTTTTGAGGTCGTCGCGTAGCGGTTGGGCTTGCGGGTGCAGCGTGATCCAGCTGCGGTACAGGTGGACGGCGAATTCCCGGTCATCGTCGATCACGGGGAACGGATTTCCCCACCGGGTGGATCGGGTGACCACGACGGCACCGGCGGGTTTACGCCAGCCTTTCTTGCGGGACAGTTGGATGCGTTGGGGCATTGGTCATACGTCCAGTCGGAGTTGGACGGTGTCGGCCGGGTACTGATCCCAGGTGCGGCCGTCGAGGTCACGGCCGCCGGCTTTCGGTGTGCGCCCGCCCCACTGTTTGAACAGGAACGCGACACCGGCGGCCTGGCATTGATCGCGGATGGAGCGCGGCCAGTCGGGGTGCATCGGCCTTGCGTGGCGGCCGGATTCGCCGCCTGCGATCACCCAGTCGAGGCCGGGCAGGTGGTCGGTGAGGTTGATCGGGCCGAGTAGCGGTTCGGCGCTGATGAATCGGATGGCGGCGGGGGTTTCGGCCAGGGTGGGGATGCGGATGTCGGCCCACCGCTGGTTTTCGGCGCTGACACCGAGCCACACGTTAGGCAGCGTCAGCCAGTGTTTGAGCAGGGATCGCATCCGGGCTGGTCGTTTGGTGAGGATCTGGAAGGTGTGCTGTGGTGCGGCGCCCATGACGTCCCAGATGTCGGCGATGAACTCGTCGGGTATCTGGTCGTGGAACAGGTCGGACATGGAGTTGACGAAGACGCGTCGGGGTTTGCGCCAGTGCAGCGGGTGGCTGAGCCGTTCGGGGTGCAGCGTCACCTTGAACCCGTTGGGGTATGCCTTGCCGCCGGCGAATCGGGTGGCGATGGCTTCGGCGTAGCAGTGGTCGCAGCCGGGTGAGACTTTGTCGCAGCCGTCGACGGGGTTCCAGGTTTGGTCGGTCCATTCGATTGTGGTGGCGCTCATCAGGTGTTGCCTTTCGTGGTGCGGCGGCGGGTCGTGCGGTCTTTCAGTCGATGGGGTGGGGTTGCCACGGGGTGATGCCGGCGGCGGCTGGGCAGTGCTGGTCGTGGTAGATCTCGGCGATGACGATGCGGCTGTGAGGCTGTCCGGTGAACGCGGCGGTTGCACTGCAGTCGCGGCATGCTCCGGTGAGCCCGTGGAGGCGCCAGGGTTTTCCGTCTTTGTTGGCTGCGGTTTGGAGGCGGTGGAGTTTGTCGACGAATTGTTGGTGGCGGCGTTGGGCAGCGTTGTGTTGGCCGCGGCGTTGGCGGCGGTTCACGGGTGTGCCTCGATCACGATGTAGCCGGTGTCGTGGTACGGGGGAGCGGTCGCTGTGGCAGTGGGCGACGCGGTGCCCGTCGCCGGTACCGGGAGGGCAGTCGCACACGCTTCGCTGTGTGCCGTCGTATCGGCATCCGGTGGCGGGGTCGTGGCGGCCGTGGTGGTGGTCGCGTCGGCAGTGCGGGCACCACACGTCGAGGCCGTGGCCGTCGCCGCGCCCGAGGAGTACGGGGCGTTCGCATTCGGGGCACCAGCCGCCGGGCGGTGTGAGGTCGAGCGTCGAGTGGCAGTGCGGGCAGGCGGCAGCGGTCATCGGTGGTTGTCCTTCGGGTCGGTGGCCTTTTGCCGTACTGCTAGGACGGCGGTGAGGGGTCCGCTGATGCGGTGGCCGGTTTTGTCGGTGAACGTGAAACCGGTCGCGGGCACGAGGCGGTCGGTGCCGCCGCCGAGCAGGATCGTCACGCCCCGGTCGCTGTAGAGGTCGCCGTGGATGTATTCGTAGGAGTCGAGGTTGAAGGAGTCGTCGGTGACGGTGTGCCAGCCGTCGGCGAGGAGTACTTCGGTGACGAGGTCGATGTTGATGGCGATGCTCATTGCGCGGTTTCCTGTCGGTTGTTGGGCGGGGCGGGGGTCGCGGAGATGAGGTGGCATTTCTGGCAGCGTCCGCGGGCGAGGGCTGCGGGTGTTTCCAGCGGGGCGGGGCACATGTCGCAGACGGGGTCGGGTCGTCCGTCGTCGGGTGCCGGGCCGTCGGCGTGGCCGTTGAGGGAGGCGGCGTCGTCCGCGGTGAAAGTGGGACAGAAACCTACGACCGGGGGGTAGCGGGGGGTGTGTGTGGCGGGGGTGTATCGGCCTCTTTTTGTACCCTTACTCTCGTAGTAGTAGTTTTCTGTCTTACTTTTCCGGGCCAGTGTTCGCGTAGCCATGTGGTGGCCTGCCACATGAACGGGGAGTTGTCCGCCGGGGAGCCAACCGCGTCGGTGTCACCGTCCGCGTCCGCGTCGGCGTCGGCGTCGGCGAAAAAGGCGGCGTCGGCGTCGGGGGACTTCGTTGTCTTCTTCTTCCGCTCGGCCTTCTTCCGTTCGGCCATTCCCAGCAGGACGAGGTCGTCGAGGTGTCGGGCGGCGGTTTTTGGGACGAGCTCGGCGGCTTCGGCGATGGCCGCCGTTTTGGCCCACCCTTTGTTGGCGAGCAGCGCCAGCATGAGGGGTGTGCGGATGGCGGGGGCGCAGTCTGTCGACATGCGGGCCAGCACGTCCCATCGGGTGTTGTGGTCGACGCCGAGCGCGACCATTGCGCCGTGGAGTTGGCGCAAGGCTTTGACGAGCCGGGCGGGGCCTTCGGGTTGCGGGATGACGAGCAGCTCCCCGGTGTAGCCGTTGCGTTCCACGGTGGTGCGGGCGGTGGCGGTGAATATGGCGAGCGAGGTGAGGTTTTCTTCTTCCTCGTCGGTGAGGCTGTTCTGGACTCGGGTGAGGTCGGCGTTGGCGATCAGTCCGTGCATGGCGGCGGACAGTTCGGTGCGCATTTTCTTTTCGTGGTGGGCGGCTTTCAGCGCGGCTTTGGCTTGTTTGGCGGCGTCGACGTCGGGCATCCGCAGCAGTAGGTAGCGGTCGCGAGTGCGTTGACGACGGCGCCGTAGCGGTCGTATGAGGGGGTTGCGCCGCCGATGAATCCGCATTTGCCGACCCAGTGCAGGACGCGTCCGCCTTCGGCGCCGACGGGGCGGTCCCAGCGTCCGTCGAATACTTCGCGCATGGCGGCCATGGCCGCTTTGGCGGTGTCCATGTTTTGACTCAAAACAGAGGTGAAGTCTTTGGCGAGGAGGATGCCGAAGTCGCCGATTTGGCGCATCAGTCCGCCGGTGGCGTTTTGGGCGCGTTCGCGTTTGGCTGTGCCGGATAGCAGCGCGGCTTCGGTGATGGTGGCGGCGGGCACGATGTAGTTCAGGTTTAGGCAGGCGGACAGGATTTCGGTTTTGCCGCCTGAGGGTGGGCCGATGAGCAGGAACCAGACGGGGTCGCCGGCTGCGAGGTTGGCGACGACGGTGGCGGCTACGGCGATCACTGGGGCGGTGTCGTCCATGTGGAGCCATTTTTTGAACACGGTGAGCGCGTCGTGCAGCGGGACCGGTGGGACCGGTTTCGGTTCTGGTGGTGGTTGGCTGCCGAACATTTCTTCGACGCGGGCGCGTACTTCGTCGAGGTTGGCGGCGAGTGCCTGCGCGACGGCCCAGGCGAGGATGCCGTTGAATTCCGACAGTGCCACCGCACCGTTTCGCGGCGCTTTTTGTTTGTCCGATATCGGCTCTTTGGCGACTTCGGTGAGGAACAGTGCTTTGATCACTTCGACGGCCACCCACGCCGGGTACAGGCCGAGGGGGTTTCTTTCAGCGCCCCGGTCAACGCCGACACGGTGGACAGGTGACGCGACTTACCGTTGGCGAAGTTGTTGCGCAGCGCGGTCACCAGTGGCCGCATTACGCCGGGGTTGGTGCTCCGTGTGTGCTCAGTCAGGAATGCGGCGACCTGCGCGTCGGTGGCGGCGTCTTCGGCGGGTGAGGCGTCGGGTAGCTTTTCGGCGATGTCGTCGTGTAGCGCTGGGACGGGGCCGGCGCGTTCCCACTTGTAGTGGCCGCCGTCTTTGTGGAAGCTCGGTTCGGCGATGATGACGCCGTTGCACCCTCTGACTTCGCCCCACGGGTGCGCCGGGTTGCCGATGGTGCGGCCGGGTGGCATGGCGAATGGGTAGTGCCCGCGACGGCGGACATCGGGGCGGCTGGATTGGTACGGGGCGGTGTCGAGATGCTGCCACCAGCCGTCGGGCACGAGGTCGGGCTTGTCGACGTCGAGCATGACCAGACCGGACCGCCCGCAGTGGATCGCGATGTCGTGGTCGGTGCCGGCGAACCAGGCGGCGATCACCTTCGGGTCGCGGCTGGATTTGTCCTGCCAGTGCTTGCCGACGACGCTGCCGGGGTCTTTGGTGCCGCGTCTGACCGGCAGGACGTACAGCCCGGCGGCGGCGTAGGCCAGCGCGGCGGTCAGGTTGTCGACGCCCGGCGGTAGTTCGGGGATGCACGGCGTGCCGCTACCATTGGTTTCAGCGGTCGTGGGGGCCGTGTCGGTGGCCGCCGGTTCTTCCTTGTGGGGGGCCGGCGCCCCGCTTTTATCAGGTGGCATCGGGGTCACCGCCGGTTTCGAGGATGGCGGCGAGCTCCTGCAATGCGGCGGCCAGTCCGTGGGCTTGCTCGGCCGTTAGATGGACATCGTCGCCGACCACATAGATCCAACGGCGTTCGGTGGAGCCGTCAACGCGCTGCAAGCCTCGCAGCTCTGCCGTTACGCCGCCGACGACGTGTCCAGCGATGGCGTACTCGCGGACCCGATCACCGCCGACGCCGATCCAGTAGCCGCACCACAGCGCACCGGCCGGGGGTGGCACACCCACCATTGCGTCGTCCAGATTCGCCGCCGCCGACCAGCGGGCGAGAACCAAGAGTTTGTGATCGTTGAATCTCGAATTGGATTCGAGCGTTTCGAGTTCGGCGGCTTGATCAGCGGTCAGTTCGGCGCGGATATCACGCCAGGTCATGGGTTCGGTGCTCACGCGTCACCGCCGTTGTTGCGGGTGGCGGCGCGTCGGCGGCGGGCCTGCGCGGATTTCAGCGCCATCTTGGTGTAGAACGCCCGGCGGAGGTGTTCGGCGCGTACCGGGTCGCCGTCGGCTTCGCGGAGCCATTTGGCTTCCAGGGCTCGGCGGCCGTTAGCGGTTCTGGCGCTGCGGTTTTCGGTGTTGGCCCAACTCACGTGGGCGGCGAGTTTTGCGCGCAGCACGCGCTCGGCGGGGAGCATGCTTCGGGAACCCTCTCGGGAAAGGTTCCGAAGCGCTTCACCTTCGGGTGGGTGTCGTCACCGACTAAGCATGTGAGGCCTTATGCTACCGCAGGATTCGCGGATAATTCGGCGGCGCTAAATGTAGATCTTGACCGGGGCGCGGTGTAGGAACACCCGTTCGCCGGTACAGGCTTTCGCGATCTGAGCGGCCATCTCGCCCCTGGCGGGAAGCGGCGGCGGCGGGTCGCACCGGCACCTCCCCTCGGGTCGCCAGCCTTCGTCGTCGGTGTCGGGGCAGTCGATATGGTGGCCCCGGTAGACGGCGGCCAGCTTGCCGCAGTGCGTGCAGACGGCGGCGATCAACGGCTGCTCGCAGAAGAACCGGTGCAGCCCGTCGTTGTGGCTCACAGGTCGACCACCCCGAGGCCGAGCCGGTCGAACTCTTCACCGGCCAGCTGCTCCGAGGCGGCCTTCACGTAGCGACTGATCATCGTGTTCGACGTCCACCCGGCGTGCGCCATCAGGCCGGTCTCACTGCCGCCGTGGCGCATCCACCGCACCGCCATCGTGTGCCGCAGCCGGTGCAGATGAAAACCGGTGATCCCGGCGTCGGCGGCGCGCTGCTTGAGCGCCGTATGCATGCCGGTGTATGTCAACCGGTCGCCTCTGGCCGACACCCACAGCGGCCCGGTAGTGGGGCGCAGCACAGAGCGGTGCCGGGCACGGACGTAGCGGTCCAGGATGCTGGCGGTGCCCACAGAGAAATGCACGTAGCGGCTCTTGCGGCCTTTACCGAGACGGACATGAACGACGCAGCGATCCAGATCAACATCACCGACGTCCAAGGCGAGCATCTCGGCGGCGCGCAGACCGGTTTCACAGAACAGCGCCACGAGCGCCTTATCGCGTTTGTCGCGCAGCTCGGTTCCCTCGCACACCTTGAGCAGCCGGGCCACCTCGTTGTCGGTCAGATCGGGCAC
Source organism: uncultured Actinomycetota bacterium (assembly GCA_963800125.1). Classification (GTDB taxonomy): domain Bacteria; phylum Actinomycetota; class Actinomycetes; order Mycobacteriales; family Mycobacteriaceae; genus Mycobacterium. Next base: position 44,445 of record CAWDAC010000024.1, read on the forward strand.
GCTGCGCTGATCCGGTTTCGGTGGCCGCACCGACAACACACCAGACGGGTCGAAGTCCTCCTCGGTGGCGATCCATCTGGCGAAGATCTTCAGCACCGACAGGTTCAGCCGCGCCGTCGACACCTCCCCGCTGCGGCTAGCCATGTAGGCGACCACGTTGTCGCGAGACAGTTCGGCAGGCAGCTGCCGGTCGCGGCAGAACGCGATGAAGCTACGCACGGCGGTGCTGTAGCTGGCGATGGTGTGGCGGCTCTTGTGCTCACCCTTCAAGCGCCGCAGCCATGACGTGAGCAGATCATCCATATCGAGCAAATCCGTCGGCATGCGATAATTCTACAGTCGGAGCATTATGCACATGCCCGATGTCGTAAAGGTGCTGGTAGACGGCATATCAACGAGCGGATCGACTGTAGACTAACACCTCTAGTTTCCGTCGGCTCAGTTGACACGGTCCTGACTGAGTTGTGCGAGGTTCTCGGTGATGCCGCACAGATCGGGCAGGCTTGCCGGATTCATCGTCTGGATCGACCAGGTGATGACGTCGCCGCCCTTGGACACGTAGATGCTGCAGGCGTTGGCGTCGAAGGCCTTGAACCCCTTGTTGCCATCGATGGACAGTTCGGTCAGCGTGCGGCCCGCTTGCTGCTCCAGGGTCCGCTCGGTGTCCATATCGCTGCCGCGATACCACCAGGTCGAGATTCCCATGCCCGCCCCGAACGAACCGAGCATCATGTTCTCCTGCCAAAAACAGCCGGCGTCGCTCACCACGACCTTGGTGAACATCGCCGATCCCACCGCCTTGGTGATATCCGCATCGGTGACGTTGTTGCACTCCCCGCTCTGAAAGCCGCCGCCGGCAGGAACGGCCGGCGTCTCCGTCGCGGCGGGTTGGTCCGGCGAGCCGCAACCGGCGGCCAGCAGGGCGACACCGGCCAGCAGCACAGCACAGTACCTCGGGACCGACGTGGGACGGAACATGATCACAGCTCCGACGACAGCGTGGCCGCGAGGAGCTTCTCGGCGTCCTTGCAGGCGTCGACGTCGGATTTGCCGCGGATCTGCACCCACCAGCTCAGCACACCGGAACCGGCCGCCGCGGTGGCCGAACAGCCCGCGCCGGTCGTGTCGCGGCGCGCCAGGAAGGCCTGGTGCCGCTCGACGACGGTCACGGTGATCTGCGCGCCTCGCTGTTCGGCCAAGGTGCGTTCACGGTCCAGGTTGCCGGTCTCGAACCAGGAGAAGGTGACGTCGATCATCGTCGTCGGAGGCGCACCGGCGCCGACATCGGGCACCGAGTCGCGCTCCAACACGTACTGGCACACCGCACCGCTGTAGGGCCGCGTCACATTGTCGGCGCCGAGTATTTCCTGGATCGAGCTGTCCTGCAGTAGCCCGCACCGGTCGTCGACGTAGCCGTAGCTGCGCTCTGGGTCGGGCACGGTCGGATGGGCCCTCCGCGCGGTCCCGCTGACGGTCTGCGAACATCCTGCGACGGTCACCACCGCTGTGACCGCCGCGACAGCGACCCCTTTGACACGCCAACGCATCGCTCAACACGCTACCCAGCACATCGCTCCGCCGCGAATCGTTCGGAGAACACCCACCCGTGAACGGAACTGGTCAAGTACTGCCGTGAATCGGGCCCGCAACGTACGCTCTACACCCATGGCGGCTGGGGGTTGGAAAGCGCTGAGCCGGTCGTCGGCGACGGGTCTGGTCGCGTTGCCTGCCGCGCTCGCCGTGGGTGTGCCTGCTGCGCAGGCCAAGAACGGCGACACGCACATCACCGGGATCGGCGTCACTAAGACGATCGACTGCAACGAGTCGACTCTGATCGTGTTGGGAAGCGGTAACACGGTCACCGCACTCGGCACGTGTTGCGCCGTGACGGTGCAAGGCTCGTCGAACATCGTGGTCGCCGACAACGTGATCAACGACATCACGGTCGACGGCAACGACCAGACCGTCTTCTACAAGAATGGCGAGTCGTTTGTCTGGGACCGCGGCCGGGAACTGGGCATGACGAACCGGACCGACCGCGTTCCGGCGTGATCGCCCCAGTTGTCGTCCTACCGAACGAGAAGCGAGGAACCATGCGCGCGCACATGCCTGTGTTGGTCCGTGTGACCGCGACCGTCGCCGTGATCGGGCTGGCCGGCTGCGGTTCGGAGAGCAATGACACCAACACCCCGACGGCGACGGTGGGGACCTCGGGCGGCCAGGTCGAGATCGGTAACACCATCAACTACGGCTCGATCGGCACGACGGCCGACATCGATTGCGCGGACGGGAAATCACTCAATGTCGGCGGCTCCAACAACAAGCTGACGATCCAGGGCACCTGCGCCAACGTGAACATCGGCGGTGCCGACAACACGGTCACCCTGGACCAGGTCGACAAGGAACTCAGCGTCGTCGGCTTCAACAACACGGTCACCTACAAGCAGGGCGATCCGAAGATCAACGACACCGGCTCAGGCAACAAGATCAGCAAGGGCTGAGGTCAGACGCTTGCGCCGTGGCGGCCGGCGCCCTTGGCGAACCGCTGCGCGCCGGCCAGTGACTCTTCCTTGACCCGGGAGATGCTGGCGAATTCAAAGTCCATGGCGTCGGATTCGGTCAACCCCCACTGGTTGAGCTGTGACATCCGGTCGGACCGCATGCATTGCTGCGGAAGCGCGGCCAGCTCCGCGGCGAGTTCCTCGGCCTTCTCCCGGGCCTGGCCCCTCGGCACGACGCGGTTGGCCAGGCCCATCGCGTGGGCCTCGGCGGCGTCGACGCCGCGGCCGGTCAGGATCATGTCCATCGCGCGGCTGTGCCCGATCAACCGCGGCAGCCGGACGGTGCCACCGTCGATCAGCGGAACGCCCCAGCGTCGGCAGAAGACGCCCATGACGGCGTCCTCTTCCACCACGCGCAGGTCGCACCACAGCGCCAACTCGAGACCACCGGCCACCGCGTAGCCGCTGATGGCGGCGATCACCGGCTTGGACATCACCATCCGGGTCGGTCCCATCGGCCCCAACCCGGTCCGGTGCACCGGGTTGGCGTCCGGAGTGCCAAACGCCTTGAGATCCGCCCCGGCGCAGAAGGTTCCGTTGTCACCCCACAGCACCGCGACCGATGCCGACTCGTCGCGGTCGAATTCGTCGAAGGCGGCGAACAATTCGGCCGCCGTCGGGCCGTTGACGGCGTTACGCGCCTCGGGCCGGTTCATGATAACCGTGGTGACCGCTCCGCTGCGCTCGACTCGCACACTCATTTCGCCTCCATCAGTTCGGTTTCGTTTCGTCTGGCCACCAGCTCGGCGGCGAATTGCGCGTAGGCCTGTCGCAGGGAGGTACCGGGCCAACGGTACGGCGCCAACTCGTCGGGCAACACGGGATCGGTGAGCAAATGGCGCACCATAGCTGCGGCCGCAACGAATCGGCCCGGAATGTCGGTGGCGGCGGCCATGTCGTCGAGCAGTCGCCTGCCGGTGCGGGCCCAGCCCGGCAGATCCCACAATTGGGCGGCCAGTTCGGCGGGGCTGTCGTCGTACCCGTGCAGCACGCGCACCCTCGACAGCACTTCGCGCGGCAGGGCGATCTTCAGATTGTCCGGTCGCAGCCATACGCCTTCGCGCAACTCGGCAAACCTGTTCTGCTGCAACGTGGTCCGCAGTCCGGCTCGAGTGCGGGCATCGATTCCGACGCTGGTGATCACCAATGTCGTCCAAGTGCCGTCCCATGACCTCAGCTGCGGGTTGATGGCGTCGTCCTGGCGTCGCTGGCGCGCCAGCAGCCGCTCGGACAGTCGATAGCCGTCCTCGGATCGCACCAGGTCTCCTGCGCTGACCATCCGGGTCAGCGCGACTCGTAGCGTAGGTTCCTTGATGTCGAAATCTGCTGTGAGACGGATCAGTTCGCTTGCGGTGGCCCATGCCGGGTGCGCGCCGAGCAGCACACTGAGCACTACCGATCGCGCCGTCATCCGCGAGAGCGTTTTCGGCACGGCTACACCCCGGAGGCCTTCCGGCCATGATCGCCGAATGGTTCGTCGCGGTGGCGCACCGCATCCCGGAAACCGTGTTCGCGCGCGTCGGCAACGAACGCGTGGCCCTCGGGGGTGTGGCGGGCGATGCCGTCGAACACGGTGCTGACCATCCTGCTGGTCGCGACGCCCTGCTGCAGCAGCGCCGAGTTCATCGCCAGCTTGACCATGATCAGCTGGTTGATCGGCACCGCAGCGATCCGTTCGACCAGCCGCTCGGTGCGCTCGTCGAGGTCCTTGGGGTCGGGCGCCTCGATCGCCAGCCCCCATTCGGCGGCCTGCGCGCCGGTGATGCAATCACCAGTCAGCAGAAGGCGTTTCGCGCGCTGGTCGCCCAGTCGGTGTGCCCACATCCCGGCGGCGGGGACACCCCACACCCGGGTGGGCGGATAGCCGATCTTGGCGTCGGATGCGGCGATCACCTGGTCGGCGTGCAGCGCGATGTCGGTGCCGCCGGCGACGCAGTACCCGTGGATCTTGACCACCGTGGGTTTGTCGGCGTGCAGCAGGCTGGAGAAGCCGCGAACGAAGCGGCTCATCATCTGGTAGTCGATCATCGGATCCCACGGCTGATCGGGCAGATGGTTGATGGCCTGCGTCTTGCCCGACAGCACGGTGTTTGCATAGGGGCTGCCACCGCCCGCCGACGACGAGCCTTCGGCGTATGCGGACAGATCGAATCCGGCGCAGAACCCCTCCCCGCGACCCGACACCACGATGACGTGTACAGCGGGGTCGAGGTCAGCGCGCTCGACGAGCGCGGAGAGCTCCAGCGGAGTATCGGCGATGATCGCGTTGCCTTTTTCAGGGCGGTTGAACGTGATTCGCGCAACCCGGTCCGTGACCTCGTAGGTCATCGTTTTCAGATTGTCGAAATCGACAGGCCTGATCGCGTGAGTCATGCGCGATCCGCCTTCGCTTCTCGCTTGCAAATCATCCCTTGACCAACGCCCGTTCCAGGATCGGCGCGAGATCCAGGCCCGCGGGCATGGTTCCGTACGCGCCGCCCCACTGGCCCCCCAGCCGGGTGGCGAGGAAGGCTTCGGCCACGGCCGGATGCCCGCGCCGCACCAGGAGCGAGCCCTGCAACGCCAGGCTGATGTCCTCGGCGACCTTGCGTGCGCGGTACTGGATGGTCGCTAGATCTTTCACGTCGTCCAGCGCCTGCTTGAGCCCGTCGACGTGGGCGTCCAGCCGCGGGTCCTGCCCGGTGGTCTTGGCCAGTTCGTCGAACAGCACGTCGACGCACTCGGGTCGACTTGCCATGGCCCGCAATGTGTCCAGCGCGCTGACGTTGCCCGAGCCCTCCCAGATGCCCATCAGCGGAGCCTCCCGGTAGAGCCGCGGCATGCCGGACTCCTCGACGTACCCGTTACCGCCAAGGCATTCCATCGCCTCAGCGGCGTGCGCCGTGGCCCGCTTGCAGACCCAGTACTTGCCGGCGGCCAGGCCGATGCGGCGCAGCAGGGCCTCACGGTCGTCACCGCGCACCGCACTGTCGGTGGCACCTGCCATCCGCATCGCGATGATGGTGGCCGCCTCGGCCTCGACCGCCAGGTCGGCGAGGACGTTGCGCATCAGCGGCTGGTCAATCAGATAGGCGCCGAACGCCTTTCGGTGCTGGGTGTGGTGGATGGCGCGGGTCAGGCCGCTGCGCATGCTGGTGGCGCTGCCCAGCGTGCAGTCCAGCCGGGTGAGGTTGACCATCTCGATGATGGTGGGAACGCCGCGGCCTTCCTCGCCGACCAGCCACGCGGTGGCGCCGTCGTATTCGACCTCCGACGAGGCGTTGGCGTGGTTGCCGAGCTTGTCCTTGAGCCGCTGCAAGAACATTCGGTTACGCGTGCCGTCGGGCAATACTCGCGGGAGGAAGAAACAGGACAACCCGCCGGGCGCCTGGGCCAGCACCAGGAACACGTCGCACATCGGCGCGGAGGTGAACCATTTGTGTCCGGTCAGACCTGTAGCTGCCGTCGGCGTTGGGCGTCGCCTGGGTGGTGCCCGCGCGTACGTCTGATCCGCCTTGCTTCTCGGTCATCGACATGCCCGCGGTGATACCGACTTTGGTGGCAGGCACCTTGAGTTCGGGATCGTAGGAGCGGCTGGTCAGCAGCGGCTCGTACACCTCGGCCAGCTCGGCGTTGTGGCGCAGCGCGGGAACCACGGCATACGTCATCGAGATCGGGCAGATATGGCCGGGCTCTGGCGTCCACACCGACGTCTTGGCGGCGCGGACGACGTGCGCGCCGGGGCGGTCGTCGGCCCATGGCGCGGCGTGCAGTCCATGACCGATCGCGACCTTCATCAGCTCGTGGTAGGCCGGGTCGTACTCGACCTCGTCGACACGATTGCCGTAGCGGTCGTGGGTGTGCAGGATCGGCTGGTTGCGGTCGGCCAGCTCGCCCCAGCGTTGCGCCTGCCTGCTGCCGGAAAGCGCGCCGAGCGCGGTGACCTCGTCGAGACCCCACTCGCCGCCCTCGCGGATCAACGCCTCGGTGAGTACCGGAGACGTGGCCGGGTTGTAGTTCTCCAGCGGAGGAACCTGGTTGGTGACGACATGCGTGTCTGGCATGCCTTCATATTACATTTTTCCGACAGCCGTACAATAGCCGTAATGCACCATCGTCACTTGCAGAGGTCCGCGATCTTGTTCCTGCCGGCCTCACCCGCGGTGAGCCGGGCGGCCTGTTGCGGGTCCTCGTTGGTTACCCCGGCGAGGGCGTTCATCCCGATGTCGTCCAGATTGTTCGCAAAGGAGCGAACGGCGTCGGCCAGCTCCGGCGGTGTTTGGTCGTCCAGGCGGCTCAGCAGATATTCGCCGCCGCCGATCAGCGCCAACCGGGCGTTGCCCGCCACCGCCGTCTGCGCGATCGGGTCGGGGCCGAGATCGGCGTGCGTCTGCAGCTGCACTGCCTTGCCCACAGTGTCGACGGCGGCGCAGACCTTTACTTTCGATTCTGCGCTCGGCTGCTCGGTTTCGTCGTCCTGGGGCCATGCCATCACCAGGGCCCATGCGGCAACACCGATGGCGGTCAACGCGACGATAAGCGAGAGCAGCGCCACCCAGCGGGCCCCTCCCCCTGTCGTGTTCGCCGACGGCCTTGGATGGGACTGAGGCTGCTGTTCTGGTTCGGTGTCCGCCATTCGGCGATCGTAACCGCGACCCCCGCCCGAGCCTTCTAGGCGCTCGGCCGGGGATGGGCGGCGAAGAACTGCCACAGTCCAGCGGTCGCGAAGGGCGGCCACTCGTGCCCGCCGCCGTCGACGGTCATCAGCACAACGCTGCGGTTTTCGGGTTTTCGGCGCAGTCGGCGGTCAATGTGGTCACCGGTCCGTCGGTGGTGGTCACCGGCGGCGCGCATTGATCGACACCGCGCCAGAACGCGTTGCGATCCGGCACCGGCGGCCCGTCGATGCGAGCGACGCCGACGCCGGGCTCCCCGTCGTAGCGGATAAGCCGATCGGCGGTGCCGTGGATATGCATGATTGAGGTCGGATGCGGCGCCCCGCAGCCGTCCAGCTGGGTTGCCGAGTCGGGACCGATGGCCGCGAATGTTCTGGTGCTGCAGGCCAATGCGTACGCCATCATACCGCCGTTGCTGATGCCGGTGCATAGACGCGGTTGGCGTCGACGCCGACGTTGGCGCTGATGTCGTTGACCACCGCGTTGATGAAGCCGACGTCGTCGACGTTCTGGCGGCCTGGCCGCCCGCAGCAACCGCCGTTGGTGTTCCATGCTCGGCCTTCGCCGTCGGGGAACGCGACGACGAAGTTCGCGCTTTCAGCCAATTGGTCTCAGCCGTAAGCCCTTTCGGCCTGCTGTGCGCTGCCGAACCCGCCGTGCAGCATGATTACAAGCGGTGCGGGCGTCTGCACGCCCTTCCGGAATGTAGATGCGGTAGGACCGGTCCACACCGCCGAAGCTCATCGTGTGCGTCGTGGAGCCCACTGTGAAACCTTGCGGGGCAGCCGAACCCGGCGCCGAGCAGCCAGCGGCTACCAGAAGCAGGGCCAGCCAGCGCGGTGAGTCGGACAGGCACGGCTCCACGATAGGGAGGCGACGGCCTCTTCGCAGGGTCACAGCGAAGAGCTCAGCTGAACCTCAGCATCCGTCTTGATCAGGTTTAAGCCGTCGCGCCTCAAAGAGTTTGACGATGACCATGAACGACCGCGGCCAGCGCCCAGCCGAGCAGAATGTCGATGACGTAGTGCTCGGCGGTGTACACCAAAGTGAACGCCATGACGAGCACATAGGCCACCAGCAGCGGACGCCATCCGCGATGGACGCGATTCCACAGGAACGCCGCGATTGCCAGGGTCAGCCCCGCGTGCAGCGAGGGGACGGCGGCGACCAGGTTGACGCTGGCCTGGCCCTGGTCGATCAACGCGGTCGCGGTGTGCATGTTCAGCTTGCCCCAGCCACGCCCGACGATCCGCTCGATCCAGCCGTTGGCCCCGTCCTGGTTGGTTTGCATCGCGCCGAGCAGACCGCCGTCGGGGACACCGCGCGCGGGGCGGAACATGCAGCGCGGGCCGGAGGGTCCACCTTCCACGTCAGCAGCGGTACAGCGGGCCGCGGCCCATGGCGGGGCGGCGGGTAGTAGTGCGTAGATGACCAGCGCCGCGAACGACAGCCCGACGAACAGCTTGACGAACGCCTTCCACTCGTCGCGGTTACGCAGCCACAGCACGCCCGCCACCACGTACGGCAGGATGAAGAACGACATGTAGACGGTGCTGATGACAACTTCCCACCACGGCGGATGAGGCAATTTCAGGCGTTCCTGCAGCCACACCGTCGGCATCGTCCCGAAGAACAACCAACGGTCGGCGTCGGCCTGCCAATGCCACATGGTCGGCCTGCCGATCAGCGTCGCCGCACCCCGGCTGAGGTCGTAGGCGACGAGGACCAACGCAAACGGCAGCCAGTCCCGGACCACGTACAGCATGCGGCGGCCCTGTCCGATGCTGGCAGCCGCCAAGCCGGTGCAGATGTAGAGGAGCAGCAACTCGCGGTTGAACGCGAAGCCGTCGGTCACCGTGCGGAAGACCACGACCACGGCCCACACGCCGATCGCCACCCACCGCACGATCTTGAGCCAACGACCGCGCGTTGCGACGGGGACGTCGACGTGCGTCAGCGCAATTGACGGTTGGTCGTCAATTGCGGACACGCTGAGCAGCCTAGTTAACCTCGGCGCTACCGCGAGTTTTAGGGTCGTTCGTTTACCGAAATGTGCTCAGCCGGCGTGCTCGCGCAGGAAGGCGATGTCGTCCTTGCGACCCTCGTCGGCGGTCTCACAGATGACCGGCGCATCGGCGGCCTTGACGACGGCGACGAGCAGGTCGGGATCGATCTGACCGGTGCCGAAGTTGGCGTGACGGTCGGCACCTGAGCCTGCCGCGTCTCTCGAGTCGTTGCAGTGCACCAGGTCGATGCGGCCGGTGAGGGCCTTGATGCGGTCGACCGCGTCGATCAGCGCCTCACCGGCGGCCCATGCGTGGCAGGTGTCAAGGCAGAAGCCGATGCCGCTGTCGCCGATGTGATCCCACAGCCGGCCGATGGTGTCGAAGTGGCGGGCCATCGCATGGTCGCCGCCCGCGGTGTTCTCCAGGTACACCTGCACATCGGTTTCGAGGTAGTCCAGCGCCTTGACCCACCGCTCGAAGCCGGCCTCCATGTCGTTGTCGTCGGCATGGCCGCCGTGCACGATCACCGCGGTGGCGTTGATCTCCGACGCCGCGTCGCAGGTGTCCTGCAGGATCTTGCGGGACGGGATGCGGATGCGGTTATTCGCCGATGCCACGTTGATCAGGTACGGCGCGTGGACGTACAGCGGCATGCTCGACGCTTTCAGCGTCTCGGCGTCGTCGCGTGGCTTGGGCTTCTTCCAGCTCTGCGGGTTGCCGAGGAAGAACTGCACCACGTCGGCGCCGTCGGCTTCAGCCGCTGCGATGGGGTCGTCTTGGTGGACGTGCGAACCAATAAGCACGCGGCCCAGTCTAGTAAGGCGCGGGGACACTTTTCCGCGCGAGCAGACGCAAAAGCCCCCACGCGAGCGGGCGTGTCGGGGACTTTTGCGTCTGCTCAGCCAGCGAGCGATGCGTGTCCCAGATGCCTGAAGATTCGTGCGACGAGATCAAACGGGTTACGACGAACGTCGTCAACGACTATCGGCATGACCGACCAGCCACATTCCTGCAGCCGCGCGGTCTTGATCCGGTCGTGCTTGAACGCTGCGGGATTGGCATGCCACTCGATGCTGTCGTACTCAGCGGCAAGCATCGCGTCCGGCCACGCGAAGTCGACCCGCCATAGCTGACCACACCGGTCGACGATCTCGTACTGGAGCTCGGGTAGCGGTAACCCGCCGTCGATGAACACCAACCGCACTTCGCTTTCCATGGCTGACTCCGCTCTGCCGTCGGCATGCGCCATGAGCTCTCGCACTTTGACAATGCCGCGTCGACCCTTCTGCTCGCCGATTGCGGCGTTCAATTCGTCACGCGTGCAGGCTCTGCAGTGCAATGCGGCGTCGAGAACGGCGAGCGCTCGAGGACGCCAAAGCGTGCGGGCGACCTCGACCGCTGTCCAGGCCGGCGCCGTCGCCAGCCGTCCCTCGACCCGCCGCAGCGGCGCCCCGACCCGCTGGTGGACCATCAACCCGCTGATCGGTCGCATCCGAACCCCGGGATCGAGGACATGGACAGCGTCGTCTTTCTCGGTAGCGAAGCCGTACAACTGTGCCGCCGTCGTCATGCACGCAACGATCCGCTCGCCCGTAATCAGATCGAGTGCCGCCAGCCGCTCAATTGTGTCCGGCGGACTCAACGCGTAGACGCCGTGCCAGACCCGGACGATGGCCCCAGTCCTGACATGGGACGCCAACGCCTTGCGCGACATGACCGCAAGCAGTTGTTGCGTGGTGGCCAATCCGCCGTTGGCCGAGAAGACGTCGTCGATGAACACCTTCCCAATGCTGTCGGCGGATCCGCGTCCGTTGAACACGCCGACGCGAATCTGTGGACTGATGCAGGTCTGTGGAGGACCACCAGACGGAAAAGCCCCCGACACGCCGTGCGTGCGGGGGCTTTTGCGTCTGCTCGCGCAGAAAGGTGACTTAGCGGTAGTCGCTGTAGCCGTAGTCGTCCAGCGGAACCGCGGCTCCGGTGGCCTGGCCGAAGTCGGGGCTGTAGTACTGATCCTCGTAGGACGGGATCGTGTACGCGGCGGCCCGCGCCTCTTCGGTCGGCTGCACCTGGATGTTGCGGTACCGGCTGATGCCCGTACCCGCCGGGATCAGCTTGCCGATGATGACGTTCTCCTTCAGACCGTTGAAGCCTGTCGCTGCGGCAGTTGATCGCCGCATCGGTCAGCACTCGCGTGGTCTCCTGGAACGACGCCGCCGACAGCCACGAGTCGGTGGCCAGCGACGCCTTCGTGATGCCCATCAGCACCGGGCGACCGGCCGCGGGCTCCCCGCCCTCGGCAACCACCCGACGGTTCTCGGCCTCGAATTCGGCACGCTCGGTCAGCGAGCCGGGCAGGAACTCCGTCGAACCCGAGTCGATGATCGTGACGCGCCGCAGCATCTGCCGGACGATCACCTCGATGTGCTTGTCGTGGATCGACACACCCTGAGCGCGGTAGACCTCCTGGACCTCCTTGACGAGGTGGATCTGCACCTCGCGGGGGCCCTGGACACGCAGCACCTCGTGCGGGTCCGCGGAGCCTTCCATCAGCTGCTGGCCCACCTCGACGTGGTCGCCGTCGGCAAGCAGCCGCTCCGTAGCCGTCCTCGTGCTTGAACACCTTCAGCCGTCGGTTGCGCTTGGGGAGTTTGTCGTAGACGACTTCCTCCCCACCGTCGTCAGGGACGATGGTGATCTTGTAGAACGCCTCGGTCTCCTCGAGCCGAACCCGACCGCTGACGTCGGCGATTGGCGCCTTGTTACGCGGCACGCGGGCCTCGAACAGCTCCTGCACGCGGGGCAGACCACCGGTGATGTCCTCACCGACACCGCCCTGGTGGAAGGTGCGCATGGTCAGCTGCGTGCCGGGCTCGCCGATGGACTGCGCGGCGACGATGCCGACGGCCTCACCGATGTCGACCAGCTTGCCGGTCGCCATCGAACGGCCGTAGCACATCGCGCACACACCGGTGCCGGTGGTGCAGGTCAGCACCGAGCGAACCTTGACCTCCGTGATGCCCGCGTTCAGCAGCGCCTCGATGGCCGGGTCACCGAGATCGTGACCCCGCTCGACGATGACGTTGCCCTTCTCGTCGACGGCGTCGGCGGCCAAAGTCCGCGCGTACGCCGACGTTTCGATGTGCGGGTCGCGGATCAGCGACTCGGCCTGCAGGTCGGCCAGCATGACATTGATGCCGCGCTCGGTCTCGCAATCGCGCTCGCGCACGATCACATCCTGCGAAACGTCCACCAGACGACGGGTCAGGTAACCCGAGTCGGCGGTGCGAAGAGCGGTGTCCGCCAGACCCTTTCGGGCGCCGTGGGTGTTGATGAAGTACTCCAGCACCGTCAGGCCCTCACGGAACGAGGACTTGATCGGCCGCGGGATGAACTCACCCTTCGGGTTGGTCACCAGACCCTTCATGCCCGACAGCGTTCGCGTCTGGGTGAAGTTACCCGTCGCACCGGAGTCGACGATCGTGATGATCGGGTTGTCCTGCGGGTAGTGCGCCCGCAGGGCCTCGCCGACCTCTTCGGTCGCCTGCTGCCAGATCTTGACCAGCTCGCCGTTGCGCTCGTCGTGGTTCAAAGCACCACGCTGGTACTTCTTCTCGATCCCGTCGGCTTCCTTCTCGTAGCGGTCCAGGATCTCCTGCTTGTTCGGCGGCACCAGCACGTCGGCCATCGACACGGTGACACCCGAGCGGGTGGCCCAGTAGAAACCGGTGTCCTTGAGCTTGTCCACGGTCTGCGCGACCACGATCATCGGGTAGCGCTCGGCGAGATCGTTGATGATCGCCGCCTGCACCTTCTTGTGCATCTGCTGGTTGATGAACGGATAGCTGATCGGCAGCAGCTCGTTGAACATCACCCGGCCCAGCGTGGTCTCCGCCGTCCAGGCGTCGCCGGGCTTCCAGCCCTCGTCGCCGAACCGCTCGGCCTCCAACTCGGCGGGCGGACGCAGCTGCGTCAGCCGCACCTTGATCTTGGCCCGCACCGACAGCGCACCGCGGTCCAGCGCCATGATCGCCTCGGCCGGCGACGCGTACACGCCCGACTCCGGCTTGTCCTTGGCGGCCGGCTGGTATTCGCCGACGTCGCCCGGGACCTCGGTGGTCAGGAAGTACAGGCCGGTCACCATGTCCAGTCGCGGCATGGCCAGAGGGCGGCCCGACGCCGGCGACAAGATGTTGTTCGACGACAGCATCAGGATGCGGGCCTCGGCCTGCGCCTCGGCGCTCAGCGGCAGGTGCACCGCCATCTGGTCGCCGTCGAAGTCGGCATTGAACGCCTCGCACACCAGCGGGTGCAGCTGAATTGCCTTGCCCTCGACCAGCATCGGCTCGAAGGCCTGGATGCCCAGCCGGTGCAGCGTCGGTGCGCGGTTCAGCAGCACCGGATGCTCGCCGATGACCTCTTCCAGCACATCCCACACCTGCGGACGCTGGCGCTCCACCATCCGCTTGGCGCTCTTGATGTTCTGCGCGTGGTTCAGATCGACCAGACGCTTCATCACGAACGGCTTGAACAGCTCCAGCGCCATCAGCTTGGGTAGGCCGCACTGGTGCAGCTTGAGCTGCGGGCCGACCACGATGACCGAACGGCCCGAGTAGTCGACACGCTTACCGAGCAGGTTCTGACGGAACCGGCCCTGCTTGCCCTTCAGCAGATCCGACAGCGACTTGAGCGGACGGTTGCCGGGCCCGGTGACGGGCCTACCGCGGCGGCCGTTGTCGAACAGCGCGTCCACCGACTCCTGCAGCATCCGCTTCTCGTTGTTGACGATGATCTCGGGTGCACCGAGGTCGATCAGCCTCTTGAGGCGGTTGTTGCGGTTGATCACGCGGCGGTACAGGTCGTTGAGGTCCGACGTCGCGAACCGGCCACCGTCGAGCTGCACCATCGGGCGCAGTTCCGGCGGGATCACCGGCACCGCGTCGAGCACCATGCCCATCGGCGAGTTGCCCGACTGCTGGAACGCGGCGACGACCTTCAGGCGCTTGAGAGCACGAAGCTTCTTCTGGCCCTTGCCGTTCCGGATGACCTCACGCAGCGAATCGGCCTCGGCGTCGATGTCGAAGTTCTCGATGAGCTTCTTGATCGACTCCGCGCCCATGGCGCCCTGGAAGTACTCGCCGTAGCGGTCGACGAGCTCGCGGTAGAGCACCTCGTCGACGATCAGCTGCTTGGGGGCCAGCTTGGTGAAGGTGTTCCAGATCTCCTCGAGCCGGTCCAGCTCACGCTGTGCGCGGTCGCGGAGCTGACGCATCTCGCGCTCGCCGCCGTCGCGGACCTTGCGCTTGACGTCGGACTTGGCGCCCTCGTCTTCCAGCTCCTTCATGTCCGCCTCGAGCTTCTGCGCACGCGCCTCGAGCTCGGAGTCGCGCTGGTCCTCGACGGCCTTGCGCTCGACGGCCATCTCGGCCTCGAGCGTGGACAGCTCGTTGTGCCGCATCTCCTCGTCTACGTCGGTGATGACGTAGGCCGCGAAGTAGATGATCTTCTCGAGATCCTTCGGCGCCAGGTCCAGCAGGTAGCCCAGACGCGACGGCACGCCCTTGAAGTACCAGATGTGAGTGACCGGCGCGGCCAGCTCGATGTGGCCCATCCGCTCGCGGCGCACCTTGGCGCGGGTCACCTCGACGCCGCAGCGCTCACAGATGATGCCCTTGAAGCGGACGCGCTTGTACTTGCCGCAGTAGCACTCCCAGTCGCGAGTCGGTCCGAAGATCTTCTCGCAGAACAGGCCGTCCTTCTCCGGCTTCAGTGTGCGGTAGTTGATGGTCTCCGGCTTCTTGACCTCGCCGAACGACCAGGTGCGAATGTCGTCGGCGGTGGCCAGGCCGATGCGGAGTTCATCGAAGAAGTTGACGTCTAGCACGTAACTCCCTTTCCCCTTGCGGGACTAGCAGTTCTATTAAGCACCGCGGCTGAGCCGCGAGTTAGGCCAAGTCCTCAACGGAGGCAGATTCGTTGCGGGACAGGTTGATTCCCAGGTTCGCGGCAGCGCGCTCCAGGTCCTCGTCGTCGCCGTCGCGCATCTCGATCGCGGCGCCGTCACTCGACAGCACCTCGACGTTCAGGCACAACGACTGCAGCTCCTTGAGCAGCACCTTGAACGACTCGGGGATGCCCGGCTCGGGGATGTTCTCGCCCTTGACGATCGCTTCGTACACCTTGACCCGGCCGACGGTGTCGTCGGACTTGATGGTCAACAGCTCCTGCAGCGTGTACGCCGCGCCGTAGGCCTGCATGGCCCAGCACTCCATCTCACCGAACCGCTGGCCACCGAACTGCGCCTTACCGCCCAGCGGCTGCTGGGTGATCATCGAGTACGGGCCAGTGGACCGGGCGTGGATCTTGTCGTCCACCAGGTGGTGCAGCTTGAGGATGTACATATAGCCGACCGTCACCGGGTACGGGAACGGTTCGCCGCTGCGGCCGTCGTAGAGCACCGCCTTGCCGTCCTCGTCGACCAGCGTGTCGCCGTCGCGGTTGGGCAGCGTCGAGGAGAGCAGACCCTGCAGCTCCGCTTCGCGGGCGCCGTCGAACACCGGCGTCGAGACGATCGTCTCCGGCTCGGCCTCCAACAGCTCCTTGGGCAGCCTGCCCGCCCAGTCGGGTGATCCGTCGACCTTCCAGCCGCTCTTGGCCACCCACCCGAGGTGGGTCTCCAGGATCTGGCCGATGTTCATCCGTCGCGGCACACCGTGGGTGTTCAGGATGATGTCGACCGGCGTGCCGTCCGGCAGGAACGGCATGTCCTCAACGGCGAGGATCTTGCCGATCACGCCCTTGTTGCCGTGCCGTCCGGCCAGCTTGTCGCCGTCGGAGATCTTGCGCTTCTGGGCCACGTAGACGCGGACCAACTCGTTGACGCCTGCGGGCAGCTCGTCGTCGTCCTCGCGGGAGAACACCCGGATGCCGATGACCTTGCCGGACTCGCCGTGCGGCACCTTCAGCGAGGTGTCGCGGACCTCGCGCGCCTTCTCACCGAAGATCGCGCGGAGCAGCCGCTCCTCCGGGGTCAGCTCGGTCTCACCCTTCGGGGTGACCTTGCCGACCAGGATGTCGCCGTCGCGGACCTCGGCGCCGATGCGGACGATGCCGCGCTCGTCGAGGTCGGCCAGCACCTCATCGGAGACGTTCGGGATGTCCCGGGTGATCTCCTCGGCGCCCAGCTTGGTGTCGCGGGCGTCGATCTCGTGCTCCTCGATGTGGATCGACGTCAGCACGTCCTCTTCGACCAGGCGGTTGGAGAGGATGATCGCGTCCTCGTAGTTGTGCCCTTCCCACGGCATGATCGCCACGAGCAGGTTCTTGCCCAGAGCCATCTCGCCCTGCTCGGTGCACGGACCGTCGGCGATGACCTGGCCTGCCTCCACCCGGTCGCCGGCGTCGACGATCGGGCGCTGGTTGGCGCAGGTGCCGTGGTTGGAGCGGGCGAACTTGCGCATCCGGTAGGTGTGCCGGGTGCCGTCGTCGGCCATCACGGTGATGTAGTCGGCCGAGACCTCCTCGATCACGCCCGCCTTGTCCGCGACGACGACGTCACCGGCGTCGATCGCGGCGCGCAGCTCCATACCGGTGCCGACCAGCGGGGCCTCGCTGCGCACCAGCGGAACCGCCTGGCGCTGCATGTTGGCACCCATCAGGGCACGGTTGGCGTCGTCGTGCTCGAGGAACGGGATCATGGCCGTGGCCACCGACACCATCTGGCGCGGCGAGACGTCCATGTAGTCGACCTCGGTGGACGAGACGTACTCGACCTCACCGCCCTTGCGGCGGACCAGCACGCGCTCCTCGGTGAACTTGCCCTTGTCGTCGATCGGCGAGTTGGCCTGCGCCACGACGTGGCGGTCCTCCTCGTCGGCGGTCAGGTACTCGATGTCGTCGCTGACGACACCGTTGTTCACCTTGCGGTACGGCGTCTCGATGAAGCCGAACGGGTTGACCCGCGCGTACACCGACAGCGAGCCGATCAGACCGATGTTCGGACCCTCAGGCGTCTCGATCGGGCACATCCGGCCGTAGTGGCTGGAGTGCACGTCGCGGACCTCGAGGCCGGCGCGCTCACGGGACAGACCGCCGGGGCCCAGCGCCGACAGGCGACGCTTGTGGGTCAGGCCGGACAGCGGGTTGTTCTGGTCCATGAACTGCGACAGCTGGCTGGTGCCGAAGAACTCCTTGATCGCCGCCACGACCGGACGGATGTTGATCAGGGTCTGCGGCGTGATCGCCTCGACGTCCTGGGTGGTCATCCGCTCGCG
>CAWDAC010000025.1:0-96508 GCA_963800125.1 uncultured Actinomycetota bacterium
CTGCAGACGATGCTGGAGCTGCCGGAGGTCCTGCAAGTCACCGCCGATCCCGATGTCGCTCGCGAGGACGGTGCGACCTTGCTCTCGGCCGGGCATCCCGCGCTGAGTCGGTGCGCCGACGAGGTGTTGGCGGTGGGTGACGTCGCCGCGCTGGCCGTCCCGGTGACCGCCACGCCGCCACCCGCGGCCGAGCATTTGCAGGCGTCGGCGCGCGATCAGTTCACTGTCGAGCACGGACGGGTCGACGCCAGGGGCGCACCGACCCGGTCGGTTCGCGCGATACTGCGTGTCGGGGCGCTGGTCGACTACACGCTGTCGAGCGACGACCACTACCAGGAATGCGCCGAATGCTGGGTGGATGTGCAATCGCAACGCCAGCTCTCAACCCACGTCAGTATGAAGCTTGCCGCCTTATCGGCAGTGCCGAAAGATGGTGCGCCGTTGCTCAACGGCGTGAGCGCGGCGATTCGATGTGCGGACCGGGTTATCGAGCAGTGCGCCGAGCGGCGGCGATCCGAACTCGGTGACGACATCGGCAAGGCGCGCGACGCGGAGCTTGACCGCGTCGAGACCTACTACCGGGATGCGCTCGCGACGCTCGAGCGTCGGCGCGCGCAAGCACCTGCCGATCGCCGGGAGCTGCTGGATGCACACGCCGAAAGTGTACGGAACGAGCGTGCCCGGCGGATCGAGGAGACTCGGCAGAAATACCAAGCGAGCCAGGAGATCCGACCCTATCGGCTGCACATCTACGAGATGCCGGTATGGCGGTTGCCGGTCGACATCCGTCGCGGCGACCGACGTTTCCCGCTGACGCTCGATTGGCTGATCCCGCTCGCCCGTTTCGCCGACGTCGCCTGTCCACACTGCGGTGCCGATGAACGACTCGTCGCCACCAAGACGAGGCTCGGGTGCGCCAACTGCGTTCCCCGGCCTACGGTCCGGCTCGCACCTGAGCCCACGAGACCGCTGGCAAAGCCGACTGCGAAGACGAAACAGGTTGTCACACCACCGCCTACACCGAGGCAGCACCGGCCGGTGGTGCGCGCCGATCCCGGCCCGACGCCGGCCAAGCTCGACAAACTCGGCGACAAGCTGACCCGAAAAGCGTGGGACGCGGTGGTTCGCAACGACCGGCGGCTGGCGCGTATCTGTGCGCCCGATTCGCCTGCGGCGGCAGCGATCCGGCTGTACGGCCCGTCGGGCGCCGCCTGGGCGGTCGGGCTCCCGCCGACCGAGGACCTGGTTGCCGTCGCAGCGCGCACAACAACGGCGTCGTCGGGCGTACGCCATGCGTCCAGCGGCTACGTGGATATCGCGGCGGGGCATCGCTTCCCCTTCCTGCTCCGGTGGCAGGCGGCGGGGAGCGCTGGACAGATCGACGAGATCCTGCCCTACGACTGGCCGTTCGAGTCGGCGCACTTGCGCCGATGGGTGCAGGGACCCGGCCGGGCGGGTGTGCACGCGCCGCCGCAACCCCGAGTCCCGCTCGGCCCTGTCGGCGAATCGTTGTGGCGGAGCGTGATTCCCATCTTTGGCCTGCCCGCCGTTCTGCGTTGCCTCGCTGCGCTGTGGCGGCTGCCCGACGAGGGCGTGTTTGTCGATTTGCACGGCCCCGCGGCGGTCGCGGCCGGCATCGAACGAGTGGTGTGCCTACGAGCGAACCTGACAACCGGCCGCTTCGCTGAAGTCGCTGCGGCTTACCGCGTCAAGGAAGCCGCGGTGCGGGCCGCCGACGCCGACCTGCAGAAGTGCCTACAACTTGGCCCGCAGAGGTGGTGGTAGCCCTCGGGATACCGCCAGTAGGTCAGAGGTACATCCCTGCAAGAACGTCGGGCCTGATACCGCCCGCCGCCCACCTCGGCCAGTAGGCTACCGCAGGCCGAGTGCGCCGCGCAGCCAACCGGCGTCGGGCGGAACGTTTCGGCGGCCTCGTCGCGCTGCCTAGGCTCTAACCCATCGAACGACGGCGTGGGCGACGCACGGCGGCGGCGCACCCGTAACCCGGTGCCGCGTTCATGTTCATATCGGTAGGGGCGCTCTCATTCGTGGCGGCCGCAGTCGCCGTCTTGTGGTGATACGAGTGGGCGGGGGTGCATGTCAGGCATTGCGCCCACGCGCCGAGAAGTGGGGCCGACCACAAAGACACCCCACATGCCGGCTCGCTTGCCGACCGACCGCCACGCCTGCCAGCGCCGAACCGTTCCTGATTAGTGAGCAGGAGTGAGTCCTGTGCGGCCCGAACGGTCTTGGCCGCTGGCGGCGGGTGTTTTCCGGTGGACCGGCACGCCTCGTGGTGGGCGTGTCGGTGGGCCGGAACTGCCGCGCCGTCGTGGTGTAGTGCTCGGCTGGTGGTCGGGCCTGACCGGTGGAGTGCCCGCAGCGGTCCGCTGTCCGCTGCGGGGTCCTGCCGGCCGACGCCTGATCGCCAGTCCGAGGCCACGTCGCCCGATCGCGGCCGCCGCGGCATGATGCCCGGTGACCGGTTCGGAAGTCTGGTGCTGCAGGGGTTTACGCCAGTGCTGGGCACCCCAGCGGCTGGTGTAGGCGGCGTCGACCCCGATCACCGCGATCCCGCGGCGGGCGGCCATGCCGATCAGCCGGGTCCGAAACCTCGCGGTGGGAATCCCGGCCACGGTGCGACGCAGTCGCTTTCCGCGGTTCCCGCGGCCCAGTGTTTCCCGGCCGGTGGCCCGCGCGTCGGCGAAGTCCAGATTCTCGATCACGATCGCCGAGCAATTCTGTTGGTCAGCATTCTCGAGCAGATACGTGATCGCCGCCCGCACCCGCCCATCACGGCGCGACGCACCCAGGCCCGCGGTGAGCACGTCGATGCTGAGCGGTTCACCGATCGGGTTACCCGATGCGTCGATCACGCACGCGGCCAGGTGCCCGTCGTTGAGATCCACCCCGAGCACCCGCCCGGCACGCAACTCATCGATAGCACGGGCTGGTTCGGGGGTGGTCTTCCAGGAGGCGTCCAGATACCAGCGGTCACGATCGGGGTCGTAGCTGATGTCATAGCGCACCGCTTGGCGCGCCGCGACCCGATCAGCCCATTCGCCGCCGCGATGGCCGAACCGTACCGGATCAGCGATCACCAGATGCGAGCCGAACCGCTCGACCAGCGCGGCCGGAGTCTTGATGCGCAACTGGCCGGCCGCGTCGACGCGGATGGTCTCGTTGCCGCCGGCCTTGCCCGACTCGCCGTCGGCGGTCAGGAACAGTCGCGCCGCGTCCCAGCGGTCCCGCCACTGCTGTTCGCTCATGTCGGTGGTGTCGAGGTGATTGCGGTTGCGCCACAGGCGTTTCCCGCCCACCGTGATCGACGGCCGGCCCGCCGCCAGGGCACACTCCGCGATGCTCAGCCGACAGCTCAGCGTGGCCAGGCGCCGGGTCTTGGCGAACCGTTCGGCCGCGCTGCGATAGCCCCGGCGTCGCCGCGATCGCCTGCGCCGACCAGACTCGTCGTCCTCGAGCGGTGCGAGTTCGCCGGGGCGCAGCGCGCAGCGCTGCTCAAGCACCGCCACCGCGGCACGCAGATCGGCCACATGGGTGGCCAACCCGCGCATCCCCAGCTGGTATTGGTCCTCCACGGTGCGGGTGATCGCCCCCGCCCACCGTGACGACGACGCCGCGGTGAGTGCCTGCTTGCGCTGCGCACGCCACGCTGCGTGGGCCTTGGAATCCAATCGCCCCAGACCAATCCGCTCGGCCAACTCGCCGCGGTACAACCCGCCCAGCACAGTCCCGACCGCCCTCAGCGCGTCGGCAACCTCGGCCGTTGGACGTATCCGAGTCCGGATCCGCACACCCGCCGGCGCCGCGGCCACCACCGGATCCGCGATCCGGCGCAGCGACCGCCCCTCAGCCATGCACCACATCCTGGCAGCCACCACCGACATCAACGCCGATCGCCACACCGATACCGCTCCCTAGCACGCTGTATCAATCACTTCCGCTCACTATCCGGCCAGCAGGTGGCAACCCCAGCGTCGGGCGACCGGTCATTCTTGAAGTCGATGAGTTTGCAGACGTGACTATCTCTCCGGCGGATCTGACCGTAACCGAACGATCCGTGCTCCTCGTATTGATGGCCGAGTCGCGTCCCGTCCCAAATCCCGATCTCGTGGCCTTCGGGCCGAAACTCGACAAGCCAGGACGCGACAAACTCAACAAGCTGGGGCTCATCGAATCGCAACGCAGCGGAGGGCGATTCGTTCACGAGCTCACCGATCGCGGCTGGCGGCTCTGCCACGACATTCTGGCCGCCGGCCCGCCTCCCCGATCTGCAACGCAAGCGTCAGCTCGGTGGATTTAGTCGGTCAAGCCGTCCAGCTCGGTCGTCCGACTAGAACAGCGAAAGCTGTCGCGTGTCCTCGTCACCGAACTTCTGGGGAATCGGCCGCTGGCGCACCCGCACCGGCCACCAGAACCACCGTCCGAGCAACGCGGCGATGGACGGTGTCATGAACGATCGGACGATCAGCGTGTCGAACATCAGGCCGAGGGCGATCGTCGTTCCGATCTGGCCGAGCACGCGCAGGTCGCTGAAGATGAACGACGCCATGGTGAAGGCGAACACCAGGCCGGCGGCGGTCACCACCGAGCCGCTGCCCGCCATCGACCGGATGATGCCGGTGTTGATGCCGGCGTGGATCTCCTCCTTGAACCGGGAGACCAGCAGCAGGTTGTAGTCCGACCCCACGGCCAGCAGCAGGATGACGGCCAACGGCAATATCACCCAATACAAGTCGACGCCCATGAGGTGCTGCCAGACCAACACCGACATGCCGAACGAGGCGCCCAACGAGAGCGCTACCGTGCCCACGATGACCAGCGCGGCGACCAGGCTTCGCGTGATGAACATCATGATCAGCATGATGAGGCTGAGCGCGGCGATGGCGGCGATGATCAGGTCGTAGTGCGCCATGTCTGCGATGTCCTTGTAGGTGGATGCCGTACCGCCGATGTAGATCTTCGACCCGGCCAACGGCGTACCCTTGACGGCCTCCTGGGCCGCGTGCCGCATCGCGTCGATGTGCGAAATGCCCTCGGGCGTCGCCGGATCGACGTCATG
Organism: uncultured Actinomycetota bacterium; assembly: GCA_963800125.1. Taxonomy (GTDB): domain Bacteria; phylum Actinomycetota; class Actinomycetes; order Mycobacteriales; family Mycobacteriaceae; genus Mycobacterium. Next base: position 5,081 of record CAWDAC010000025.1, read on the forward strand.
GGTGATGATCATCCGCGCGGCCTTGCCGTCCGGCGACAGGAACAGCTTCAGCCCGCGCTGGAACTCGGGGTTGCTGAACGCCTCCGGCGGTAGGTAGAAGGAGTCGTCGGTCTTCGACGCGTCGTACGCCTGGCCTAGCGCGGTGGAGTTCGCCAGCGCCGCCGCGGTCTGGTCGTAGATCCCCGACGTGGTGGCGTAGTTCGTCATCGTCAGGTCGCGGTTGGTCTGTTGATTTTGGATCTGAGGCGGAATCAGCGCCAACAGCTTCGGCTGCAGCTCATCTAGTTTGGCGATGCTCCCCGAGACGTTGGCCAGTTGGTCGGTCAGCGCGTTGATGCCGTCGAGTGCGTCGAAGAGGGATCGCAGCGCCCAGCAGATCGGGATGTCGAAACAATGTGGCTCCCAGTAGAAGTAGTTGCGCAGCGGCCGGAAGAAGTCGTCGAAGTTGGCGATCTTGTCGCGCAGGTCCTGAGCCACGGCGACGGTCTGCTGGAATGCCACGGTTTGTTCGTGCGTCACAGCGCTGGACTGCTGCTGCAGCGCATACTGCCCCCGCAGGATGTTGATCGAGTCGTTGATGACGCCGACCTGCTTGAGCAGATCGGCGGCGCGGTCCTGCTGATAGGGCAGGTTGTTGATCTGCGCCGCGCTCTGCGTGCTGATCTGAAACGGGATCGACGTGTGGTCCAGGGGCGTGCCCAGAGGCCGAGTGATCGATTGAACCTGGGCGATGCCGTCGGTGTGGAAGACAGCCTTGGCCACCCGCTCCAACAGGATCATGTCGGTGGGATTCCGTAGATCGTGGTCGGTTTCGATCATCAGCAGTTCGGGATTCAGCCGTGCCTTCGAGAAGTGACGCTCCGCGGCGGCGTATCCCACATTGGATGGGGCACTGGCCGGCATGTACCGGCTGACGTCGTAACTCACCTTGTAGCCGGGCAGTGCGGCTAGTCCGACGAAGGCGAGCGCCAGCGTGGCGATCAGGATCGGCCCGGGCCACCGAACGATCGCCGTCCCGATCCGCCGCCAGCCTCTCTTGGCCGTATGACGTTTGGGCTCCAGCAGACCGAACCGGCCGCCCACCACCAGCACCGCGGGCGCCAGGGTCAGCGAGGCGACCAGCGACACAAGCACGCCGATCGCGGCCGGGATGCCCAGGCTCTGGAAGTACGGCAGCCGGGTGAAGGACAGGCAGGCCACCGCGCCGGCGATGGTCAGCCCGGAGCCGAGGATCACGTGCGACGTCCCGCGGTACATGTCGTAGAAGGCGGCCTCCCGGTCCATGCCGTCGTTTCGCCGCTCCTGATAGCGGCCGAGGATGAAAATGATGTAGTCGGTACCGGCGGCGATGACCAGCAGCGTGAGGATGTTGGTCGAATACGTCGACAGGCCGATGAGCCCGACGTTCGCCAGGAACGAGACGATCCCGCGCGCCGCTGACAGCTCGATGAGCACCGTGACGAGCGCCAGGATCATGGTGACCGGCGAGCGGTAGACGATGAGCAACATCACGGCGATGACCCCGACGGTCAGCAGGGTGACCGTCACGGTGCTTTCGTTGCCCACCTCGAACTGATCGGCGATCTGGGCTGCCGAGCCGGCGACGTAGGCGTGGATGCCCGGTGGCGCGGGCGTGTTGGCGATGATGTCGCGCAACGCGTCGACGGACTCCAACGACAACGCCTCGCCCTGGTTGCCGGCGAGGAACACCTGGACGTAGGCGGCCTTTCCGTCGGGGCTCTGCGAGCCGGCGGCGGTGAGCGGGTCGCCCCAGAAGTCCTGCACGTGCTGGACGTGCTTGGTGTCCGCCTCGATCCGCTTGACCAGCTCGTCGTAGTAGTGGTGGGCCTCGGCGCCGAGGGGCTGGTCGCCCTCGAGCACCACCATCGCGGCACTGTCGGAGTCGAACTCGTGGAACACCTTGCCGATGCGCTGAAACGCCTGCAGCGAGGGCGAATCGGGGGAGCTCAACGCCACGTTGTGCTCGGCGCCGACCGCCTCGAGCTGCGGCACCAGCACGTTCGTCAGGGCGGCGACGGCTACCCAGAACAACACGATCGGCACGCAGAGCCGACGAATCCACTTGGCGACCCGGTCCGTCGTCGTTGGCCGTTCGGCGACGTGGTTGCTCATCCGGACTTGTCCAGGCAGTAGGTGTAGGCGTTCAACGTGTTGACCGTTCTCTCGTCCTTGACGACGTCGTCGATCTTGATCCGGCAGCCGATGGAGTCGGTGTCGCCCTGGGCGGAGACGTTGACGAAGACGGCCGGTTGGGTGGTGGTGGTGTCGTAGGACCACGGCAGCGTCGTGTCGTCGACCCGCTGCGGTTGGGCGTTCACGTCCAGATAGGTGATCGTCGCGACTGTGCCCGGGGCGCCGAATACCTCCATGACGACGTGCTTCGGGTTGAACGGAACGATCTCATTCGCGGCCCCGCTGGGGGTGGACGTGACGTCCTTGGAGCCGAAGATGCCGTTCAGTCGGTACACCGCGAATCCCGCCACGGCGACGACGAGCACCGCCACCAGAAGCATCCACCGTCGCAACAATCGGCTGCCGATCGAAAACCGCTGCATCCGTGACCCTTTCGACGAGCGGCGACACGTTGACGGACGGTACGACGTTTCTCCACTAGGGGAGTAATATCAACCTAGTGACAGTACGGTACGGGACCGGACCGCACAAGCCATACCGGTGTTCGCTGGATCTTCACGACCTCCTGGTGTTGTGGCGGGTGAGGCCGGGGATCAGCAGGTTGTCGACGAGGTCTTGGATGGTGCGGCGGGATGGGGCACGACCGGTCAGCACCGAGCGGTAGATGAGGTAGCCCGGCAACACGTCCCAGAGGTCCTCGGTGATGGCAGAGGCGTCGATCTCGCCACGGTTGACGGCCTGCTCGAAGACGTGCGTCATGAGGGCTTTTCGCTGGTCGAGGAACTGTTCCTGCATTATGGCGTCGAGCTCCGCGCTGCGGGAGACCTCGACGAGCACCGCCCGGATCGTGCTCGCATGGGTGCTGGCGTGAGCGCAGATCGACTCACCGAGTTGCAGCAGATCGCCGCGTAGCGTGCCGGTGTCGGGGTCGACCGCGACCTGCCGGGTGCCCTCGACGAATGCGGCCAACACCAGTTCGGCCTTGGTCGGCCATCGGCGGTAGAGCGTCGCCTTGCTTGCGCGTGCCGTCGTGGCCACCGCGTCGACGGTCAGCCGGTCGTAGCCGTGTTCCTGGAGCAGCTCGAGCGTCACCGCGAGCAACTCGGCCTCCCGCGGCGACCACGGAGACTCCGCGTCACCATCGGAACTCCGGATCACGGGGGCCTCCATGGAACCAGTGGACATGTGCAAACGAGTATCGGGCAAGTCTGCTGCACGATCCGAGAAATCGCGCCGACATCACGACTTACCCGCAGCAGCGCCGATAGGCCCGGCAGATGATCGGCCGCGGGCGTCCGGCCGAATCTGATGACAGCCAGGTTGGAGTCACGATGTGGCTACCCGTTGCGCGACGGCGCCGTATCGCTCGACGCACTCTGGATCACCGAGCGCGTTGTACAGCACGACGCGCGTTGCGACTCTGCCGTACGTCTCGACTAACGCGTCAGCCAAGCCGTCCCACGTCGACTCCGTGGCGAAGGCCGCGATGTGTTCGTCCGTGATCTGTGCCGCCATCCCCTTGAAGTCGCCGGCCTTCTGCTTCTCCCGGATTCGGGCCGTCGTCCCCTCGAAACCCGCCTCGTCCCAGATGAAGGCGTAGTTCGGTGTGCTTCCGTAGAAGCTCATGCTCGCTCGCACCAGCTCACGCTCGTTGTGACGTTCTTCGTCGCTGTCACCGACGATCGTCATGACCGGCACGATCACCGCAATATCGGATGGTGAGCGCCCCGACTTATCAGCTCCCGCAGCCACATTCGGCAGGAGATGACGCGCAATGTAGCCCGGCTCGCCGAGCGGATGGACATGCACTCCGTCGGCCACTTCGCCCGCCATGCGCAGCATCCACGGATTCACCGCCGCGATGTCGAGCTTTGGATCGGGTGCGTCGATGGGACCCGGGCTCCACTGGGGAGTGATGAAGTCCAGGTCGTAGAAATCTCCGTGGTGGTCGAGCTTCCCTGTCCGGAACGCGGCGAAACACGCCCGCACGGCCAGCACGTAGTCGCGGAGCCGCGGACCCGGACGCTCGAAGGCCATGCCGTAGCGCCGCATCACATGCGTGCGCACTTGCGTGCCCAGACCGAGCCGGAACTTCCCGCCGGTCGCCTCCTGCAGTTCCCACGCCGTCGCCGCCGTCACGAACGGGCTCCGTGGAAACGCCACCGCGACGCCGGTTGAGAGTTCAAGGCCCGGCGCGGCCTGCGATGCCACGGCCGCGTTGAGATAGGCGGTACGACCGGTTTCGGTGAACAGAAGCCCGGAGAACCCCGCGGCCTGCACACGCCGGGCCAGGTCGCCGATCTTGTCCAACGGCTGGGGAACCGTCATCACGTCGACCTGCACGCTGGAACAGTACGCCGGAGGGGGGTTTCGGACGCTGACTCGTGCGGGTACGGTGCGGGATGGAAAACCAGGTCAACCCAAGGGGCGAGTCAAGGTGGAAATCAAAAAGTTAGCCGGAGCCGTCGCGGCCGCAACTGTCATGTTCAGCGTGGGTGCCGTCGCGCCGGCGTCGGCGGCCGACGGCCAAGTGTTCGGTCTCCAGCAGACGGTCAGTGACCCTAACGGCGGGGAGATCGCCTATACCGTCTCAAAATTTCTCCCGAGCGCCGACGCCATCCCGTATCCGGTCTCCGGCCAGCTGTACGAAGCCACGGTGCGCGCCGACGCGATATACGGGCTGGCCACTCCTGTGATCCCAGCCTTCAGCGCCCAAGCCGAGAGCGGGCAGAACTACCCCGCCCTCGCTAATGTCTGGACACCTCAGGGCCTCAGTGGCATGACCTTGCTGCCGGGCGGCATGTCGACCGGCAAGGTCTACTTCGATGCCGTGGGCGATCCGCCGACCAGCGTCGTTTACAACGGCGCCGGGGAGATGGTGGCCTGGGTCGAATCGTCGAGTGCTCCGAAGAGGAAGTAGCCCCGGAAGAGGCTTCCTCCGATGAGGGTGCCAGCGGCGGCGAGGAGTCTGGCGAAGCGGGGCCGAGCCGGAAAGTTCTGACAGCGGCGCCGCAGACTCCTCTGCCAATGCGGACGTAGCGGCCCCGGAGGAGGCAGGGTAATCAGCGGCCAGTTCTGAGTCACCCGCGCAGCCGCTGCGCCAACCCTGACGCGCGAACCGCACGCCGTTCGACGGCTGCGGAACCGTCATCGCATCGACATGCACGCCCGAACAGGGACGAGGCCCAGGACTTCGCCGACGCCTGGTGGGATCCGCACCTGGCGCGCTCAAGGATGACGAGACCGGCTGCCTCTACGTGTTCACCGACGAACGTGCCGCTCGTCCCGCTGGTGCTTGACCACTACGTGTCGTGTCCTTTGTGGTCACGTCCGCTCCGAGTTCGTCGCTGAGGAACCGACGGACTTTGTAAGCGACCTGGTCCCGTTCAGCATCTTTGGTTTTCGCGACGAGCTTGGCCAGATCCTCACGAAGTTCTTGCTCATCCTCGGATAGCGCGTTGTAGGTGTCGTCGAGGAAAAACGCTGCCGAAGTCGTCGACAGGTATCCGACCAAGTCGAGGAACATCTCGAGTTGTCGGGCCGCGACGTCATCTCGCATTTTCGGTTCCCTGTCTGCACTCATCGGCACGATGTGGAGATCCTTGATCCACAGTTCTCTGTCAAGCTGATCTTCGCGCAAAGTGAGAACGGTTGCTCGCAGCTCGCGGTCAGGCTTGTCACCCCGTGCCGTACGTACTTCGTGAATCAGTTCGTGGAAGTCCTCATCCTGCATCGAGTAGCCGACGAACATCATGTGCCGCATCATGAGTAGTCCCTGGACGAGCCCCATCAGCGCGCCGGATCGACGAGGCATGTCAAGATAATCCGAGCGAGTCAAGACGATCTCGTGCGGCTTGTCCACGGTGCCGTGCAGTTTGAGAAGCCATCGGCGGCTTGTTTCTACTGCTTCTGCGGGCAGTATCGCCAGCTCGCGGCCGCCGGTCCGCCACGCGGTTTCGAACAGTTTGTCGTAGTTGGTGGTGACCGCTTCCTTGCTTGGCAGCGAAGCCAGCAGCCCGTGCACCAGCGAGTAGCACGGTGCTTTCAGCCGGTCAGCGACGGCTTGCTTGAGGTTCGTTTCCTGCAATTCCAGGCGACGTTCCAGGATGGTGGCCTGGTCGCGTAGGTCCTTGCTTGTCAGGCGGACGAAAGAGTCGCCTTCGATGTTCGCGTTGGTGGCCACCTCGCTGAGCAGATCCCCCCACATCGGGAGCCCGGCACCGCTTCCCACACCGGCACCGATGAAAAGGACCAACTGGTTGTAGATTGCCTCATCGGCCAGGCGGCGGGCATATTGGACAAGGCCGCCGGTGGATGGCTCATCTTCGAACTTCCAATTCGCGCTGAGGGTTTCATCGTCGTTGCCGCCGAAGTGAATGTGGCGGGCGCGTTGCGCCGCGGCGTAGGGCTTGGCTCCGAAGGTGACGAGGATGATGTCGACATCGAGGGCACTGGTGGCGAGGTCGCTCAATGTCTCGACGAGGCCGAGGACGAGGTCGCCTTTCTTTTGAGAACCTCCGCCCTGGTCGGATCCGACGACGTTGACCGCGAGCCTTGGTTTCGGCCATTCGCAGTCACGGGGCGAGGTGTTCGCCTTGCAAGCTTCGGTTGCTTTCGCAACAAACTCAGCCAATGCGGGCTTGAACGTCTCAAAATCCGAGTGATCGCCGACTCGACCGATGTTGCCCAGCCAGACCTCGGGCATGTTGTCGACGTGGCCAAGCTGGACCACGTGTTCTGATCCCCAACTCTCAGCGGCGTGCGATTGAAATTCCCTCAATTGGTCTGCGTGGTATTCGTCGAGGAAGTCCTGCCAGTGCGTGGTGATGTTGAAGCGGTAATCGGTGGGGATAAGGATGGCGTCGCACGCAATCTTGGTGAGATCGCCGTTGATGATGAACAGGTGCCCGCCCATAGGCTGGAGAATGCCACAACGTACCCGACGGTGGCACCGCAATGCGTGATCACAGCAGTCCTGTATCAAGGTCGGCCGCTGCGAGGGCCTTGTTCTCGCAGAGCTCGTGGCCGGCTACCAAGGGCTGGCAGGAGCCGGCCACAACGTGCAGGTGATGAACACCTGGAACCCGTCGCCCGGCGCAACCTTCCTGGGTTGGGCAGTCGCTCCCTGGAGACGCTGAAGTAATAAGGAAACCGACCGGCTATGAATAGGTCAGGAGTCGCTGCCGAGGCGGCAATGAGCGCGATCATGATTGCGTCCGCGTGTTCATCGTCGAATCAAAATGCCACCGCGCCAAGCACTTCGACCGCGTCGTCATCCACATCGTCGCCTGCGCCAACTACGACGAGCGCTGCGCCAGCGGTGGCTTCGACCTCACCAGGTGGGGTTAGCGTTGCTGCAGGTGTAATGGCCAGCGCAGACCTCGGCGTTATCTCGCCTGACGTCCCCTTCGTCTGCGCCCATCGGGCCGGGCACCCACCTCGTCGCGGACCCATTCCAGGATCTGCACCAGGAACTCCTCGACGTCCTGGACCGCCAGCGCCCGCTCGAACGCCCGACACAGCTGCGCGCGGAACCTGTCCGACGTCAGCATGGTCTGCACCACAAACTGGTCGATCAACGTGTTGAAGTCATCGTCGCCCACCGACGGCTCGGTGGCGGCCACGTCCTCGGGGCGGATCGACGCGAACGCCACCCTCTGCGCCAACACCGCGTCCACCAGCGGCTGATCGGCCAGGCGTACACTGGCCAAGCTGGCCAGCACTCGGCGTTCGACCGCCGAACCGCCTGCGACATAAGCCCGTTCGAGCATCGTCAGCGCCAGCGCTCCGTCGCGGTGATAGAACGCCACACCGTCGACCGCGGTGAACAACGCACCCATCCGCTGCTCCTCACCCGCCCTGACGGCCTCCTCAAGCAGGTCGGCCAACACGTGCGGCGTGCGGGCCGCGCTGTGGCGCGCCGTCAGCACGTCGATGTTGGCGACCAGGTTGGCCCGTTCGAGTGTGCCGACCGTGGTGTGCGTCAACCAATCCCCGTCGCGGTAATACCTCAACGTCAGGTCCTCGAACCAGGCCAGCGTCGCGTCGTCGACATGCGGCCAGGACGACAGCACGTGGTGCATATAGAACAGCACCGATGAACGGAACCACCGCGGTCCGTGGTCGAACAATGCATCGGCGGTGTCCAGCGCGGCGGCCGGATCGGTGCGCGCCCCGTGGTAGATCAGGGCTCGCTCCGCGCACATCATCAGATACACGTCGAACGGCAGGTCCGGCTCGGTCAGCACGTCGACTATCGGCGCGGGTGCGGTCTCCGGATGCTGCAGCGTTGCAAGGACTTTGCGCCAGCGCTGCCGGAAGTCGTCCGGCCGGGTGAAACTGACCTGCATCTCCGCATAGTTCAACGGCTGATAGGCCGGTTGCCGCCGCAACCGCTCGGCCAGCGGGCGCGCGCTGCGCCGCAAAACGAAACCGCGCCCCAGCACCCGCAATCCGCGGGCCACCGCACCGCCCTGCAGCCGGTCGAACAGACCCCGCCACAGCGCGCCCAGCCGGTCGAAATCCGCGGGCGTTCGGCGAGCCTCGTCGAGGATCGCCACCGACACCGCCCCCAACAGCTCGGTGGTACCGGCATCGGGAACGCCACCGAAACGCACTGCGCCGTCGGCGATCTTCTCCAGCAGGCGCCACCCGTTCTCGCGCTCGCGCAGCCAGAAGCGCACCAGCATCGGGGTGAGCATGCGCCGCACGCCCGGTGTCTTGTCGCGTGCGGCTTGCAGCAGACGGTCGGTCATGCCTGCGGCCTCGGCGGTGCGGATCGCCACGTATCGCGCGCTGAGCACCTCAGCGGACGGCTGGCCGGTCATGCCGACACCGTCAGCAACTCACCGACGACGTCGTCGATGAAACCGGCAGCGTCGGCAGGCGCAGCCACCATCGCGGAAGCGACCCCGTCGCGCTGCCAGGTATTCGCGGTCCGCGCCAAGGCGACGATGCGCGCCTGGTCGCGGGCGGCGATCAGCGCCGCGGTCAGTGCCCTGGTGTCCTCGCCGTCCAGCCGCGGTTCGCCGACGACGTCGTTGCGCAGCTCGAACAGGCCGTCGCGGATCACCGCCGCCGCATCGTCGACATGTCCGGCGTCCAGCAGATGGGTGACGACATGCGTCAGCGCGTACGGATCGCGGTTCGACTTCCATTTCCGGCAGAACGCGAGGAGCCGATCCCGGCCTGCGGCCACGTCGATGCGAAACTCCTTGGCGTCCTGCGAAATCAGCCAGTCCGCGATCGACTGGTGCACGATGCGCCACACGCCGGACGGGGCCGCCGCGAAACAGCCGACCGCGTCGAGCACCGACGGCAGCTCGTCGACGCCGAGCCCGGTGACCGCGGCCAGCTGTGCGGCGGTCAGACCGCCGCGGGCTGCCGCCAACACCTCGAGCACCGTCCTGGCCGGCCGGTAGGCCGCGGCGGTGGGGAAGCGCTGCACGGCGCGCCGGTAGTAGAACACCTCGAGCCGTCGCGGCAGCGCGTCGAGCTCGGCCGCATCGATCTCGCCGGCCGCCAGCGCGTCCAGCACGGTGGATGCGTACTGGAAGTTACCTGCCGCCCGGTCTTCGATCCGCTGCTTCACCTCAGGGTCGACGAGCCGCCGTTGAAGATACGACGACAAGTCGGCCCGCTGCGCGGTGTCGTCGTCGAGCGACCACACCTCGGCGGTCCCGAACAGGCCCTGAACCCGTTGCTGTGGACGGCACGTGATCATCAGCTTAAGCCACGGCGGGAAGTCGTCGACATGTTGCGCCAGCAGAACCGGTATCGACATCTGTGCGTCGGCTCCGATCGCCTCGTCGAGCGCGTCCACCGCGATGAAGTACCGGCCGTCCACCGGCACCGTCCGCAGCGGTTCCAGGACGCCGTCGATCAGCATCGTCGACGGGTCGGACGAATTCAGTTGATGCGCAAGCCGTCCGGAGTTCAGCAGGTCGGCGTACTCATCGATACTGGCAGCCAGCATCCCGGCCAGCGAGCGCACGAAACCCACCGCGCCCAGCTGCAAAGGAGTGCAGAAGTGGAAGGCGAGAAGCCGGCCGCCGGGGTTGCGCCGGACCAGCTCGGCGACGACGGCGGTCTTTCCGGTACCCGTGACCCCTTCCAGCCGCAGGCACCGCTGCGCGCTGTCCAACCACTGCGCCAGCCCGTCGAACAGCCAGTCGCGTCCCGTGAAATCGTCTGCAGCGGTGCGCAACTGAGACGCAAAGTTGGACGTCTGCAGCGAGATGTCGCGGTCCAACATGAGCTCGCACGCCTGCGCCGCCTCCACCGCCGCCAGCACTTCGGCCAGCCCGTTCTGGTAGCGGTCAGGATCGTGCCAGTCCAGCCAATCCAGGATGCGGTACTTGATGATCAGCAGCGGCGCCGCGCCGGTGAACCGCTGCACCCGCACGGGCACGATCGGCCGGGCAAGCTCCTCGGCGAGCCGAATCTCGTTGTAGCAGATGCTCGCCCGGTCATCGTGCGCACCCAGGCCCCGCACCGAATGCGGGCTCAGCAGCGCGATGACCACCTCGGAGTCGACGACCGCCTGCTCCAGGGCGATCGAGAAATGCTTGTCGTCGGCGCGCAGGTGCTCGCGATCGATCCACACCTCGTAGCCGGCCTGCTGCAACGAGTCCCTGAGACGCCCGGCGATGTCGCTGGCGTCCTTCCAGCCGTAGCTTTCGAAGATCCGAACCACGGTGGTGGCCTTGCCGGTTCCGTCCACCCGACCTCCTCGGAGGAATGCTAACGCGGTTTGCACTGCGCGGGCGGGCGCTTGCAGGCACGATGACGGTGTGCCGCTGTTACCGAAGTGGCGGTTGGCGGCGATGTCGTCGCTGTGGCTGGCGTTCAACGCCCAGTGGCTCACGATCGCGCCCATCGTCGTTCCGCAGGCGGTGGCCAACATGTCCGCGGATTACCGCGAGCTGTGGTCCGGGCTGACGATCGCCGCGGGCGCCGTCGTTGCCGCCGTCGTGCCGCCGGTGGCCGGGGCGCTGTCCGACCGCAGCCGCAACCCGCGGGGCCGGCGGCGGCCGTACCTGATCTCGGGTGTGCTGGCCGGTGCGGTCGCGCTGCTGGCGCTCGGGTGGGCGCTGTCGGCCAGCGTGGTCGCCGTGGTGGCGGCCTACCTCGTGCTGCAGCTGTGCTGGAACTGGGCCGCGGGTCCCTACGCCGGCCTGATCCCCGACGTCGTCGATCCCGCTCAGCGGGCCGAAGCCAGCGGCTGGCTCAACGTCATGACCATCCTCGGAACCGTGGTGGGCACGCTGGCGCTGACCCTCGTGTTCAGTCGGACGGACCCGTGGCCGATGACGGCGGTGTGGATCGGCCTGAGCCTGATCTGCCTTGTGGTCACCCTGCGCGCGGTCCCCGAACCTGTCCCTGTGCCGCCGGAGCCGTGGCCCGGTGTCGGTCGGTTCGTGCGGTCGTTCTATCTGCCGTGGGCGGACAACCGCGCGTTCTACTGGGTGCTGATCACTCGGCTGCTCAACAACTTCGGCGTGTGGTCGGTGCTCGCATTCCTGGTGCTCTACCTACAGTTCGTGCTCGGCATGACCGAACAGCGGGCCGGGCAGCTGACCACCGCGCTGCTTGGCGTCGGCGCGGTGCTGGGCGTGGCGGGCAGCCTGGCCACCGCGATGCTGGTGCGGCGGTACGGCCCCGTGAACGTGGTGCGCGCCGTCAGCTGGATCATGGCGGTGACCGTCGCGGGCTACCTCGTCGTCGCCGCGGTGCCGCGGTTGTGGCTGATCGTGCTGCTCGTCCCGGTGTACGCATTGGTTTACGGGGTGTACGGCGCCGCCGACTGGGCGCTCGCGCTGCGGGTGCTGCCCGACGGGCGCGACGCAGGCAAGGATTTCGGCGTCTGGCACATCTGCCTGGTGCTGCCGCAGGCACTCGGCTCGATCACCACCGGCACGCTGATCACCGTCATCCGTGAGGTGTCGTCGGCGCGCATCGCCTACGGCATGGCGTTCGCGGTGGCCGCCGTGTGGTTCATCGCAGCAGCACTCCTGGTGTCGCGCATCCGGCTGGACCGGGAGAACGACACCGAGTGAGGCGACCTATGACGGGGCCGATCGCTCTATCGATTCAATGTCCCGGCCCGTGCCGCGGCCGTACTCGCCGCTGGTCGCGATCTGGAGCGCATCATTGCATCATGATGCATTGATGCTTACGGGTTGGGTGTGCGTACGACTATTGATCTCCCCGACGACCTGCATAAACAGGCGCTGGCGATTGCGCGCGACACTCGCCGCACGTTGAGCGAAACCGTCGCCGACCTCATTCGACGCGGCCTGGGAGCCGGCAGCGCCACGGCCATCTCGACAGACCCCAGGACGGGATTGCCTCTCGTCAGCGTGGGGACGGTCGTGACCTCAGAGGATGTGCGGTCGCTGGAGGATGAGGAGTGACGGCGCTGCTCGACGCGAACGTTCTCATCGCACTAGTCGTCGCCGAGCATGTGCATCACGACGCGGCTGCGGAATGGCTGACGGCATCTGACGCAGGATTTGCGACATGCCCGATCACGCAGGGAAGTCTTGTTCGATTTCTGCTGCGGACCGGCCAATCCGCCGCGGCTGCGCGCGAGGTCGTCAGCGCAATCGAGCGTGCGAGCGGCCACGAGTTTTGGCCCGACAGTGTGTCTTTCGCTGTGGTCGAGTTAGGGGGAGTAGTCGGTCACCGACAAGTGACCGATGCCTACCTTGCTCAGCTCGCACGCAGCCGCAACGGGCAGTTGGCGACTCTCGACAGCGGCCTGGCGCACCTGCACAGCGACGTTGCGGTGCTCATTCCTACAGCGTCCTGACGTCCGGCCGTGGCCGGACGGCATCGAACCGGGCCCCTCGGAAACACCTCCATCCCCGGAACACCTCCGCCTCAGCGGCAACAAACCAACGCTGGCTGGACTGGACAGCCTCGGAAGCGTGAAGATCACGTAAAACTGACGCGGAGGCTGTGAGACAGCTCACTGTGACGCTATATTGTGTCTGCCGTCACAACAAAGGGGTGTCCCATGGCAGAAGCGCACAACGGTGCGGTGGTCGCGTCCCAGATCCGCCCTACGCGCGCCGCAGCATCGCGCCCCGACACCCGCGTGTTGATTGGCATCCTCCTGTTCGTGATCGGCGTTGCCGCGATCACGGCCGTCGTCGTGACGGCAGTCCAGGGCCTGACAACTGTGGCCCTGATCATCGCGCTCTTCACGGCTGCGTTCTTCTCGCGCGTGGGATGTTGACGCGGGCATAGCACCGCGAGTCAGTCGCCGGTTTGCAGCCGCCGTCCTAGTCCTGAGGCCCGGATCGCCCGCCGCTGCACGGCGGCGCGCACCGACGACTCCTGGCCCACCACTCGGATCTTCTCCTTCGCCCGCGTCACCGCCGTATAGAACAGCTCGCGCGTCAGCAGCCGGGACTCCTTCGGCGGCAGCAGCACCGTCACGTCGCGAGCCTGACTGCCCTGTGATTTATGGATCGTCATCGCGTGCATCGTCTCGACGTCTGCCAGCCGGCTCGTCGCAAATGTCAGCGGCTCCGCCGCGCTCGCGATCACCGCGCGCAGCGCCCCGTCCTGCAGCACCGTCAGCCCGGTGTCACCGTTGAACAGCCGCAGACCGTAGTCGTTCGACGTCACCAGCACCGGCCGCCCGGCGTACCACGGCGACCAGATCGGCTCGCCCGTCGCCTCCACCAGCCACCGCTCCACCTGACGGTTCCAGTGGGCAACCCCGAACGGTCCGCGTCGGTGCGCACACAGCAGGCGGTGCTCTTCCAACGCCGCCAACCCCGCCGCGCCGTCGCCCAGCAGCCCCGCCCGTCGCAGCTCGAGTGCATGTGGCACAACGACTTTCCGCAGGTGCGGTGCCGGGTTGTCGGCCTCGATCCACTCGATGTGCTCGCCTCCCGCCCGCAGCACCTCGACCACCCGGTCTGCGTCACCGACGCGGATCGCCGCCGCCAATTCACCTATCGACTCGCCGAAGCGGTGCGACGTCTGCAGCGCCGCGATCCGCGCGTCTGCCCGATCCGACAGCCCATCGACGACGTCAGCCAACACCGCGCCCGCCTCCACCGAGGCCAGCTGATCGGGGTCCCCGACCAGCAGCAGCCGCGTCTCCGGCCGCACGGCCTCCAACAGCCGCGCCATCATCGTCAGCGACACCATCGACGTTTCGTCCACCACGATCACGTCATGCGGCAGCCGGTTCCCGCGATGGTGCCGGAACCGTGACGACGACTCGGGGCGCCAGCCCAACAGCCGGTGCAGCGTAGTCGCCTGCAACCCTCCCAACCGCTCCTCGTCGACGGCGTCGAGCCGGTCGACCTCCAACTGCACCGCCTCGGCCAACCGTGCTGCCGCCTTACCCGTCGGCGCCGCCAACGCGATACGCAGACGTGACCGCCCCGCCAACTCGGCCTGTTCGGCGAACAATGCCAACAACCGCGCGACCGTCGTGGTCTTGCCCGTACCTGGCCCGCCGGTCAGCACCGTCAGCCCTTGCGATAAAGCAATCTCGGCGGCCTCCCGCTGTTCCTCGAACCCCGGCGGAAACAGCCGCGCCACAGCGGGATTCGCCTCGGTTACCCGTGCGGTCAGCATCTTCAGCAGATCGTCGGCGACCTGCTGCTCCTCACGCCAGTAGCGGTCGAGGTACAGCAGCCCGTCGCGCACACGCAGCACCTCCGGCGTTCCCGCCAACGCGCTAGCCTGCACGGCCGCCAACCACTCGTCCGGGTCCGGCCACGGCAGACCCGCAACGTCGATCTGCGAGCTGACCGACCCCAGATCCACACACACCGAACCTCCGCGCAGCGCGCGTACCGTCAACGCCACCGCGAGCGCCACCCGCTCGTCGTCCTCTTCGGCCAGCGCAGTCAACCGTTGCGCCACATGCACATCCGCCGGCTCCAGCACCTCGGCATCGACGAACGCGGGAATCACGCGGCCGCCCTCCCCGCGTCCAGCAGATTCGACAACGCCACCACCAACGCGGCCGGCGGCTGCCAACCGAACACCCCAGCCGGATGCCCGTCGACGACCGGCGTCTCCGGCCCGCACATTCCGCGCAGGAACAGATACAGCACCCCACCCAGATGCCGCTGCGGGTCGTAGCCCGGCTGGCGCCAGCGCAGGAACCGGTGCAGCACCACGCAATACAGCAGCGCCTGCAGCGGATAGTCCGAATGCAGCATGGCATCCACCAGCCGTGGGCGGTCGTAGTCCGCGGCCGTCAACGGCCGGTCCGACTCACCCAGCCAGTTGGTCTTGAAGTCGACGACCAGATAGCGGTGGCCGTCCCCGTCGGGAATTCGCAGCACGGCATCCACCGACCCGCTGAGATACCCGCGCAGCGACTGCCCGCCCAACGCATCGCCCGCTAACCGGTCGGCATAGACCGCCAGCGGATCGTCGGCGGGCAGGTGAGACCGGAGCAGCGCGCCGACGTCGGCCAACCGGATGTCAGGGCCGGCCTCGCGCAGATCACCACCGGCGAGCGGAAACTCGAAGTCCAACTCCTGCAATCGATCCGCCAAGCCGATCTGCCGCAGCGTCAACGCGTCCGCCAGCGGGCCCAGCGGTGTGTCGTGCATCGGCACCATCGCCGCGGCCAGCTCCGACGCCGACACGTCCACCGGCCACCACATGCTGTGCTCGTCGACCCGCGCTGACAGCTCGGCGACGAGATCCTCGGCCAACGGGTCGGCGGTCTCCAACACCGCGTGCACCAGCGTGCCGAACTTCGCGCCCGTCGGCAGGTCGGCCATCGGCGACGGCACACCCGCGCCGGCGGGCGCCGCGGCCACCGGCACGTCGCCCACCTCGTCGTCGAGCTCGGTGATCTCCGGTTCGCTGGCCACCCCCACAGTCTCGGCGCCGCGGATCAACGCCGAGTACGACGTCCGCCGCCACGTCGTGTCGATGGCCCGATGGAAATGCCGCGCACCGAGATCCGTCGACGGCGCCGGCCGCGGCGGTGCCACCGCGTCGGCGATCGTCGCCTCCTCGATCACCGGGCCGCCCGCCCGCTCCCACTCCCGGAAGCATTCGAGTGCCTCGTCGTCGGAGACCGTCCGCGGATCGCAGCGGTCCGGCACTTCGGCCTGGTCGGCCTGTCGCCCGCGCATCAGCCGCGACAGGCCGCCGTTGCGTTCGTCGGAGGCAGGCGCCCACCACGCCACCACCTGCGACTCCGCCCGCGTCAGCGCGACATACGTCAGCCGAATATCGTTGCGGGCGGCCTCGATCCGGCTGAACTCCTCGATCGCGTCACGGTCGGGACTGTCCTTGCCGCCGATGTGCAGACATCGGACGTCGGCGTCGTCGTGATAGAGCGGGATGTCGTCGACGAAGACGTGGCGGTTGAACGCGAACGGCAGATACACGATCGGGAACTGCAGGCCCTTGCTGCCCCACACCGTCATGATCTGCACCGCCTTGGCGTCGCTGTCCAGGCGGCGGTTGCGTTCGGTCGGGCCGCTGCGCTCGTCGCGCTGGCGGCGGAGCCAGTCCCGCAGCGCGGGCAGGCTGAACCGCTCGCGGTGCGCGACCTCGTGCAGCAGGTGCGCGACGTGTGCCAGGTCCGTCATCAACCGCTCGCCGCCGCGCCGGCTCAGCACCCGCTCGCCCATGCCGGCCACCTGCGCGGCCTCGAACACCGCGGCGACCCCGCGCTCGCGGGCCTGGTCGGACCACTGCCGAATCGTCTCGGTGATCCACTCGGTCAGTTCGTCACCGCCGGCCGCGAGGTCATCGGCCGTCAACCCGAAGAACACCGTCGCCGCCGCCGATCGCACCAGACCGCTGCGGTGCGGTTGGTCGAACGCCTCCAACAGCCGCAACCACGCATCGGCCGCCTCGGACTCCCGTTCGAACACGTCGGAATCGCCGGTGTAGATCGCCGCGATGCCCACGTTGGCCAACGCTTCCCGGCAGCGCCGCGCGTCCTCAGTTCTCTCGACGATGACCGCGATATCACCCGCGTCGAGCGACTCCCCGTCGAATGTCGCACCGCTGTCGAGCAATTCGGCCACATCGGCGGCCAGATCCTTGGCAATGTACGGCCGCAGCTTGGCAATCGGGATCACCTTGTCCTGGTCGACCCCGAAACCCTCGCGACTCACCACCCGCAGCCGGAACGGAGCGTTGTGCGGTGCGCCGCCAGGCGGTGACCATGGTGATGCGCCTCGATATCCCGCACGACGATGTCTTGGTGCCCCAGCTCCGCGCCCCGCAGCACGGTCCGCAGGCGATCCACCAACACCGCGTCGCTGCGCCAGTTCACGCCGAGGGTCTGCTGGGCGCGCGCGGTCCGTCTCGCCTCGAGGTAGGTGAAGATGTCGCCGCCGCGGAACGCGTAGATCGCCTGCTTCGGATCGCCGATGAGGATGACGGTCGAGCGGCCGCCGAATGCGCGGTCGATCACCTGCCACTGCACCGGATCGGTGTCCTGGAACTCGTCCACCATGACGATCGGCCATCGTTGGTGCATGCGTTGACGGGCCGGGGAGTCCTCGGGCTCAAGGGCTTTCGCGAGCCGGCTCAGCAGGTCGTCGAAGTGCAGAATGCCCAGCCTGCGCTTGCGCCGCTCCAGTTCGGCCAGCACCTTCGTCGCGAACTCCAGCCGCGCCGCAGCCTCGCTGCCCTCGTCGGGGTGCTCGGGCCGCAACTGCGCGCACGGGTCGCCGACGACGGTGCGGGCCATCGCGAGCGCCTCCTGGTAGCCCAGCGGCGGATCATCTGTCTGCTGGCCGTAGTCGGCAAGGTAGAGGTCGTTGACGATCTCGGTGACAAGGTCGTCGAGGCCTTCCACGAGTCGCACCCCGGAGTCGGTGTCGCCCGCCACGCCAAGCGATTTGAGTACCAGGCCGCAGAACTCGTGGGTGGTGGCGATCGTCGCCGCATCGAACCCCGCCAACGCGTCACGCAACCGTGTGCGCCGCGCGTCGATCGCGTCCGGTGGGCCGGTCAGCAGGTGGTCGATGAGGTCGCTGCGGGTGACGTCGCGGCCCTCCAACGCGGCCACCGCATCGACGATCTGACCGCGCACCCGCTCCCGCAGCTCGCGGCTGGCGGCGCGGCTGAAAGTGATCAGCAGCATCTGGTCCAGCGTCGCCACTCCTTCGGCGACATACCGGGTGACCAGGCCCGCCAGCGCGAACGTCTTGCCCGTCCCCGCGCTGGCCTCCAACACCGTGGTGGTGCCGGGCGTGGGCAACGCGCCCGTCAGATCGAACGGTTCCATCACGGCCGCCCCTCAGCCTTGAACATCGGCAACCACAGCCGCGCGGCGAGCGCACCGAGCCTGCTCTCCTCGCCGTCGACCTCTTCACCCGGCCGAGGCTTCGCGGCCAGCAGCGTGGTCAGTGGAACATTGCGACCCCACACCTCGACGTGCGCCTCTGCGGCGTCCTCACCGAACGTGGTGTTGCGCGGGCTTTCCCAGTTGCTGTTCGCGTACCAGCTGGGGTCGCGGCCTTCGTGGCGCTTCTGCGCCCACGCGCACGATGTCTTGAGCGGCAAGGGCAGCGGCTCGCGGCGTCCGGCGTCGAAGATCGCGACGATGTCGCGCAACACTGCCGTCGCGTCCTCGGGCGGTCGGAACATCCGCACTTGAACCTCGTTCTTACCGCTGCGGCCGACGCAGTACGCCTCCCACTCTCGTTCCGGCCTCTGCGCGCCGAGCGCTACCAGCGAGATCCACGCCTGCAGAAGGTGTTTGGCGGCCAGCCGGGAGTAGGTAACCGATACCGTGCGGTCCCCGTAGACCGGTGCGACCGTGCCGGTGACGCGGCGGGCGCCGAGGTCGACGTCGATGTCGTGGCCCATGGCGGGATGCGTGCCGCGTCGCCGCAGCGCCGCCATCGGCCAAGTCGGCCGAGCAGTCACTGATGGCCCGCGCCTTGCGCCAGCCAAGCTTTCCCGGCGGCAGGGTGCCGCGACGCCATTCGGCACCAGTGGCGACTTCGAGGTCGACCCCGCGCATCAGGTCGTTGAGCAGGCGATCACCGACCTGCCACTCCTGCAGCGCGTCGATCTCGACGGGGATGGCGTCGTCGATTGGCTCAACCTCCCACGGGAGCGTGTAGTCGAGCTCGCGGAAGAACCCCTTCACCGGGTCCTTGAAGAAGTTGAGCAGGTCGTCCAGTGACACGTCGTCGTGCGGCGGTTCCGGCAGCGGCCCGGACAGGAACGGGCGCGGAGCCGACCGGTCACCGGCGGCGGCGCGGGCCGCGCGCAGGGCAATCGGGTCGAAGGTGAACGGCTCGCCGGGGATCAGTGCGCCGCGTTCGACGTTGCGAATGTCGAACGGCTGCAACGGGTGTTCGGTGACGACCTGGTTGCGGACCGGCTGTGGTGTGGTGCCGTCGAGCGCGTCGAGCAGCTCCAGCAGCGGAACCGCCGCGGGCCGGTGATGGCCGGAGTGCTCGTCGGTGCCGGTGTAGGTGACGACAAGCGTCTCGGTGGCCGCGCAGATGGCGTCGAGCAGCAGCTGGCGGTCCTCCGAGCGGATGTCGCGCTCACCGGTCAGCGGTTCACGCGCGAGGGCGTCGTCACCGTCGACGGTCTCGAGGCGCGGGAACACGCCGTCGTCGAGTCCGACCAGACACACCACACGGTGCGGAACGGACCGCATCGGCACCATGGTGCACACGGTGAGCGTCCCGGTGCGGAAGTTGGCGCGGGTGGGCCGGCCCGCGAGGTGGCCGGCCAGCATCGAGCGCACATCGGTGAGCCGCATCTGCGTGTCCGCACGGGATCCCGCCTGGGACAGAATCTTTGAGACCTCGCGCTGCAGCTGCGAGAACTGCCATGCATCGTTGGTGTCGACGCGGGTCAGCAGTTCGACACCGTCGCGGAGCGCGTCCAGCCAGGCCGACAGGGTCTGCGGCCCGGTGAGGCGTTCGGTGATGCGGGTCAGCCGTTCGACGAACTCGGCGAACCGGCCGGCCAGTTCCACCGTGTTGCTGCCGACATCGTCGAGCGGCAGCGCGGTGCCAAGCCAGGCTTGCGAGTCGTCGGACATCGCCACCCCGGTGAGGATGCGGTCGACGCCGAATCGCCAGGTGTTGTGCAGGAACCGCTCCAGCCCGAACGGCGCGCGCTGGGGCGCGTCGAATCCCCAGCGGATGCCGGATTGGCGGACCCACTGCGAAATGGTCTCGAGATTGTCGTCGGAGAAGCCGAAGCGCGCCCGGACCGGTGCGGCCTCGGCCAGATCGAGCACCTGGCTGGCGGTGGCCCGACTGCCTGCGATATCGAGAAGCTGTGCGGCCACGCCGAACAGCGGGTTGGTCTGTGTCAGCGACCGGTCGGCGAGCCGCACCCGGAGCCGGTGGGCCGGGTGGATGTCGCCGACGACGTCACCAAGCCCGAACGCCGCGATGATCAACGGCGCGTAGGTCTCGATGTCCGGGCACATCACGAGAATGTCGCGCGGTTCAAGCGTCGGGTCGTCGTGCAGCATGCCCAGCAGCACCTCGCGGAGCGCGTCGATCTGTCGGGCGGCACCGTGGCAGCTGTGGATCTGCACCGAGCGGTCGTCGTCGCGGAGTTGTCGCGAGCCGGGGCGGACTTCGTTGGCGCAGATGTCGGACTGCAGCCAACCCAGCAGGGTGTCGGGTCGTGGTGCGGCGCCGACGAATTCGTCGGTGTCGCCGCTTGGCAGGCTGCGCTGCATTTCGCGAAGATCGCGGCCGAGGGTGTCGAGCAACGGATGGTGGGCCCGGTGGCGGCTGGTGTCGTCCTTGCGCGGCACGGGCTGGTGGACGTCGGCGAGCGCCTGCCACAGGTCGTTGCTCGGGTGCGGCAGCCACAGGTGCAGGTCGTGGTGGGTGGACAGCGCCTCGAGCAGTTCGATGTCGGTGGATGGCAGCCGGGTATGGCCGAACAGCGAGAGCCGCTCGGGCAGGTCGGCAGGGCCTTCCCGCAGCCGGGCGAGCGTCTGTGCGTGCCGGACGTGTGGGGGGTCGGCGTCGATGCGGTCGACGAGTGCCCGCCACAGGTGGGGCTGCCACTGCAGGTCCTGGTCGAGGCTGTTGCCGACGCCGTCGGTGGGCTTGCCGTCGAGCCAGTCGACGAGCATCTGTGGCCGCTGGCGAGCGTAGGACGCGAAGAGCCCCGCCAGCCGGCGTGCCACCGCATAGCGGCGGCCCCGGCGCAGTTCGGCTTCGTCGCCGGTGTCGAAGTGGCCCAAATGCGTTGCGAGCGTTCGGCACCAGTCGTCGTTGCAGCTGGTGTCGATGGCGTCCAGCAGTGGCCAGGTCATCGCGTCCGGCGACCAGGGATCGTCGTCAACCGTGCCGGTGATCTCGGCGATCAGCGACGCGGGGGAGCGGAACGACACCCCGGCACAGACGCCGTCGGCGCCGATCGCCTCGTCCGAGCACGTGGGAGAGCCGCTGGCTCAGCCAGCGCTCCATGCCCCGTGCGGAGACCAGCACCAGTTCCTCGGCGAACGGGTCGGGCAGGGGATTGGCCAGCAGCGCACCGAGCCCGTCGGCGAGGAGGTCGGTGCGATCAGCACGATGGAGGTGGAGCGCCATTGGGGGCCACGATAGGGCGTAGGTCCGACATCGTGAGGGATTCGCGAAAGTTTGCTCGCGGGGTTCACGATGTCAGACCCCTGTGCAACAGTGAAGGTGACTGAAGAAGTGAAGAAGGGGCACGACATGCCGAGTATGACAACCGAGCCGCGCTTGACCGAGCAGTTCGACGAGGCGCTGGCCTACGCGGCCGAGCTGCACCGGAACCAGACCCGCAAGGGTGGAGACATCCCCTACCTCGGGCATCTGCTGTCGGTGGCCAGCCTGGTCATCGAAGCAGGTGGTAGCCAGACCCAGGCGATCGCCGCGCTCCTACACGACGCGGCTGAAGACCAGGGCGGACAACAGACACTTGCCGAGATCGGCAGAAAGTTCGGACCAGAGGTCGCAGACATCGTCGCGCAGTGCAGCGACACGTTCGAGGAGCCCAAACCGCCGTGGCAGGAGCGCAAGGAGCGCTATGTAGAGCATCTCGGCGAGGCCTCGGAGGACACGATCCTGGTTTCGCTCGCCGACAAGCTCGATAACGCGCGGGCCATCCTGCGTGATTTCCGCGAGCACGGTGACGAACTGTGGCAGCGGTTCAGCGTCCACGACCCCCAGAAGCACCTCTGGTACTACAAGTCACTGCTGAAGGTCTACGAACAGCGGAACACCACTTGGCTGGTGGCTGAGCTTCGGCGCGTCCTCGACGAGCTGGAAGCGCAGATCGGGTCCGCTGGCTAGCCGATGCCCGTCACGCTGCCCGAGGAACCCCGGTTTGCCAACGACTGGGAGGAGAAGGTCTGGCGTGCCCTTGATGAGCAGCTCGGGCCTGATGACCTCATCGTCGTAGGCCAACGCGTGACCGACCACAAGAAAGACCACGAGATCGACTTCGTCGTCGCCATGGAAGCTGCCGGAATCATCTGCGTCGAGGTCAAGGGCGGCAACGTCTGGCACGACGGCAACACCTGGCGACAGAGCACAGCGAGCGGGCCGAAGGCGATCAACCCGGTCGAGCAAGTCCGGGAAGGCTGTTACGCGCTGCGTTCCTTCGTCGAAGGCGATCAACGCTGGAAACAGCCCTGGCTGCGCTGGGACCACGCTGTCGTCCTTCCGGGCGCCAACGTCTCCCAGGACTTCGCGCTGCCGGACTGTCCGCGGTGGAAGGTGACGGACAAGTCGGAACTGACGGAACTGGCGTCGCGTCTGCGCGCAGTGCTTCTCAAGCGGGAAACAACGAATCCTCTCTTGAAGTCCGAAGGCATCGATCAGCTGCGAACCGTGTTGAGCGGTCGGGGATTAACGCAGCGCGACACCGTCGCACGAGCACAGGAGAACGAGGACGCCGCCCAAATCCTCACCGAGCACCAGGCGGTGATCCTTGAACGCGATTCGCCTGCTCAACCGCATCGAGGTGCGCGGCGGCGCCGGCAGCGGCAAGACGTTCCTTGCGGTCGAGCAGGCGCGACGGCTCTCCGCCGACGGTAAGCGGGTCGCGTTGGTCTGCTACTCGCACGGACTGGCCTCATATCTCCGCCGGCTGACCTCGTCGTGGTCCCGCAGGCAGCAGCCCGCTTACGTTGGAGAGTTCCACAGCCTCGGCGTGCAGTGGGGCGCCCCTGTGGGACCTGACGAGTCGGTGCGCACTGCGGAGAGCCGGCAGTTCTGGGAGTACGACTTGCCCCGCGAGATGACCGAACTCGCTGCCACCTTGATGCCCGGGCATCGCTTCGATGCGATCGTCGTCGACGAGGCACAGGACTTCGCCGACAACTGGTGGCAACCCATCCTGGCGGCGCTTCGCGATCCCGACAGCGGCGGACTGTTCATCTTCAGCGACGAAGGTCAGCGTGTCTTCGACCGGCACGGTTCACCGCCAGTTCCGTTGGTGCCGTTGGTCCTTGATCACAATCTGCGCAATACCCGTCAGATCGCGACGGCATTTCAGCCGCTCGTCGAGAGCCCGATGCGCTATATGGGCGGTGACGGGCCGGACGTGTCGTTCGTGCCATGCACCGCCGACGACGCGATGAGTGTCGGCGACGACCAGGTCGAGGCACTTCTCGACAACGGTTGGCGGCCAGAGGATGTCGCGCTGCTGACCACGGGCAGCCGTCACCCTGAGCAGATTGCGCGGCAAGCGGAGGGCAGCGAGAAGTACTGGGACAGCTTCTGGGATGTCGACCAGGTTTTCTACGGACATGTACTCGGCTTCAAGGGTCTGGAGCGCCGGGCCGTCGTCTTGGTGGTGAACGGATCGGAGCGCCGCGAGCGATCCAGGGAGCGCCTTTACGTCGGGCTGTCGCGCGCTCGTGACCAGCTTGTGGTGTGCGGGGATCCCGACTTCATCAGAGAGGTGGGAGGGCCCGACCTGGCGCACCGGCTGAAGGTGCCGTTGACATAGCGTCGCTCTGTTTGCGTGGCTCTTTGCCTGGGGACCTTGTCGGGTACGCGACGGCTGTCCTCATGGCGAAGCTCCTCTGATGAGCGCCGCCCCGGATTGCCCCGCCCACATGACCACCTCCCTCTGTCCGGCAACCGGTCGCGTCAAGCGTATGTGCGCCCGCCGACAACCTGGTCGTGGAACAATCTCGAGGGCAAGTTCCCGTCCACTGCGCAGACGCACAAGCATCTGGGACCGCCGCGAGTCCCGTCATCATTTGTTGACGCTCCACAAACGAAGGCAGTCTGGACGCTCAAAGCGCCCGACGCTTTCCGAGAAGCGGAATCTGGGGTTACGCCAACTGCGCGACCAGCGCCTCGGTCACCTCGACCGTCGACGCACTACCGCCAAGGTCGCCCGTCCGCGTCTCCGGCTTCGCCAACGTGGCTTCCATCGCCGACAGCACATCACCCGCCGCTGCCTTATGGCCCAGGTGATCCAGCATCATCGCCGTCGACCACACCGCACCGACCGGGTTGGCGACACCCTGTCCGGCGATGTCGGGGGCCGACCCGTGCACCGGCTCGAACATCGACGGGAACTCCTTCGTCGGATCCAGATTGGCCGACGGCGCGATACCGATCGAACCCACCACTGCCGCCGCGAGGTCAGACAGGATGTCGCCGAACAGATTCGACCCCACCACCACGTCGAACCGCTCTGGCTGCAGCACGAACTTCGCCGCCAGCGCATCGATGTGCTCGCTGTCGAGCCGCACATCCGGGTACTTCGCCGCCCGCTCCGCCACCACCTCGTCCCAGAACGGCAGCGTGTGCACGATCCCATTCGACTTCGTCGCCGACGTCACATATCCGCGCCGCGTCCGCGCCAGCTCGAACGCGAAGTCCGCGATCCGGCTCACCCCGACGCGCGTGAACACCGACTCCTGCACCGCCATCTCGTCGGGGAAGCCTCGGTTCATCCGGCCGCCGATCTCGCTGTACTCGCCCTCGACGTTCTCCCGCACCACCACGAAGTCGACGTCGCCGGCCGTCCGCAGCGGGCTCTCGACGCCGTCGAACACCCGGATCGGCCGCAGGTTCACGTATTGGCGAAACGCCCGCCGGATCGGGATCAACAGCCCCCACAGCGACAAATGGTCCGGCACGCCCGGCCATCCCACCGCGCCCAGCAGGATCGCGTCGAACCTGCGCAGCGTCTCGATGCCGTCGGCCGGCATCATCGCGCCCTCGCGCTCGTAACGTTGACACGACCAGTCGAACTCGGTGTACGACAACTCGATTTCGTGCCGCTCCGACACCGCGTCGAGCACTGCACGCGCCGACGTGATCACCTCTCCGCCGATCCCGTCTCCCGGGATGACGGCGACGCGCTGCGGGCTCACCCGCCCAATCCTAGGACGCTGATCATCCACGGCAGCAGGAGCATGATCAGGTTCCGCCGCGACACCGGTGTCTCCGACGGTTCTCCGGCGCGCTGAAGCCTGGCTCGGTGGGAAGAAATCCGTGCCACGATGGGGCTATGCCTGACGACGAGATGACCGCCGAGCGCGAGTTCAACGAACGCAACATCGAGGAGTTCCGCCGCAACGGCGGCAAGGTGGGCGGTCAGTTCGAGGGCTTCCCGCTCTTGCTGTTGACCTCCACCGGCGCCAAGAGCGGCGCCGAGCGGCTCAACCTGATCGGCTACTTCGACATCGACGGGAAGACCTACGTCGTCGGATCGGCTGCCGGCCGGGACCAGAGCCCGGGCTGGGTGTTCAACGTGCGCGCCAATCCCAATGTCACGGTCGAGATCGGATCGGATCCGCCGAAGTCCGTCGTCGCCCACGAACTACCGCGAGACGAGCGCGACCGCATCTACGACATCATCGTGCAGCGC
The DNA here is from genome assembly GCA_963800125.1 of uncultured Actinomycetota bacterium. Taxonomy (GTDB): domain Bacteria; phylum Actinomycetota; class Actinomycetes; order Mycobacteriales; family Mycobacteriaceae; genus Mycobacterium. The sequence goes on from CAWDAC010000025.1 coordinate 31,052, forward strand.
GCTCCGGGATTCGGCGAGTACGAGGAGCGCACCGACCGGGTCATTCCCGTCTTCGAGCTGACTCCCGACGAATAAACCGCGTCTGGCCGAGGACAACACGTCGAAACGACTGCATTACGAATCCGCACAGACGTTGGCACGGCATGAGCCGATTAGGCGGGCCGCCTATTATTGGGGCCGATCGTCCAATCGATCGAATGTCCCGGCCCGTGCCGATCCATCTGGAGTGCTGTTGCCCTGGTCTCGTCGCGTTCGCGTCACTTCCGTCGCCATCGCGGTGGCGGCTCTTGTGTTGCTCGGCGGGGATGTCGAGACGACCACCGCCCAGTGCTCCGGACAGTGCCCGGTGGCAAGCGCCGCGCAGACCCTGTCCGCCCCTGACCCGGCGCCTCCCCGGCCCGCCACGCTGGGAGTCTTTCCGCGGCCGCGCACTGACGACGTCAATCCCGCCGCACCCGTGTCCGTCGCCGCCTTCTCCGGAACCATTTACGACGTCACGATGGTCAACGACTCCGGCAAGCCGGTTCCCGGCGTCCTGACCCGCGACAGGAGGGGCTGGCATCCGACCAGTCAACTCGGCTATGGGCGCACCTACACCATGACCATCACCGCCCGCGGACCCGGCGGCATGCCATCCCGCGAAACCTCGAGCTTCACCACCCTGTCGCCCGACTACCAAGCGGCCGTCTACCTCGACACCACCGCCGGCGCCCCGATCCAGGACGGCGGCACGTACGGCATCGGCACCGTCGTCGTCGCGCGCTTCGACGCACCGATCGCCGACAGAGCCGCCGCCGAGCGGCACCTGCACGTCAGCACCAACCCGCCCGTCGCCGGATCCTGGAACTGGCTCGACGACCAGACCGCCCACTGGCGACCTGAGAAGTACTACGCCCCGGGCACTTCCGTCTCCGTATCCGCCGAGATCTACGGCACACGGCTCGACGACGGTCTCTACGGCGAAGAGGATGAACACGTCTCCTTCAAGATCGGAGATTCCCACGTCTCGATCGCCGACGACGCGACAAAACAGGTCAGCGTGTTCGACAACGGCAAGCTCGTCCGGACCATGCCGACCTCGATGGGCATGGGCGGCACCCAGACCATCGGCGGCACCACCCTGTCGTTCTGGACGCCGCCGGGCGTCTACGCCGTCATGGATAAGGCCAACCCGGTGGTGATGGACTCCTCGACCTTCGGGCTGCCGATAGGCTCGCGCCTGGGCTACCGCGTGACCATCCCGTACGCCACGCGCATCAGCACCGATGGCATCTATCTTCATCAGCTCAACGCCACCGTGTGGGCACAGGGAAACACCAACACGTCGCACGGCTGTCTGAACCTCAATGGCGACAACGCCAAATGGTTCTTCAACTTTTCCGTCCCCGGCGACGTCGTCGAGGTCCGCAACACCGGCGGGCCCCCGCTGCAACTTTCGCAGGGCGGCGACTGGAGCGTGCCCTGGAAGCAATGGCGTCAGGGGAGTGCGCTGAACGCCTGATGGTGATCCTGACGGAAGCCAACATGTTCGACTTCCTCAACACGATCCTGGGGGACGGGCACAAGCCGCGCCGTCGGCGATGATGGTCGCATGACCCGAAACGAGATAACCCAACAGATTGTCGCCGCCCGGTTGGCGAAGGGACTGACCTGGCAGCAACTCGCCGACGCCATCGACAAGCCAGTCGTCTGGACCACCTCCGCCCTGCTCGGCCAGCACCCGATACCGGCCGAGTTGGGGAGCAGGCTGGTGGAGATGCTTGGTCTCGACGAGTCGGCGGTCCCGGTGCTTGCCGCGGTGCCGATGCGCGGCGGGTTGCCGACCGCGGTGCCGACCGACCCGACCATCTACCGCTTCTACGAAGTCCTGCAGGTCTACGGCGGCGCGATCAAGGAGCTGATACACGAGCAGTTCGGCGACGGCATCATGAGCGCCATCAACTTCAGCGTCGCCCTCGAGAAGAAACCGCACCCCGCCGGCGACCGCGTCGTCGTCACCTTCGACGGAAAGTTCCTGCCCTACGACTGGACCGCCGCAGACGTGCAGCCAGTGTGACAAATTGTCTGTCGGTTATCGGGGCGTTGTCCTCATCGTTATGGCTGATGGCCCTGGTGGATAAAGCTCAGCCCTGCTCGACGACGTTGGATTCACCGCTATCGATCTGTGGCGAGCCGGAGTGGTAGGTGACCCGGTTGTCGAAGCCGGAAGCGCTGATCGCGTCGGCGATGTCGACGGTGACGATGTTGTTCATGCCGGACACCGTCACGTTCACGCAGTGGCCGGTGATGTTCACCGTGTTGTGGACGCCGCTGACGTTCACATAGCCGTCGTTGCAGGCGATCGTCTTGTTCTTTTCGACGCCGGCGATGCTGACCTGCGCACCCGGCGGCGCGGTGATCACGCCGGGGTCACTCGGAATGCTGGGCACGACCACACTCGGCTCGGGCACGCCCGGAGTGCCGATCTCATCCGCGGTCATGAGGCCCGACAGCTTCGTGGTCCAGACGATGACGCCTGCGGCGATGGCCACCAACACAACCGCAATCACCCCGAAAACCACCCAGGAACTGCCCGCGGTCACCTTTCGCGGCGGCGCGGCGTACGGGGTGCCGGGCGGGAGGCCGTAGGCGGGGCTGCCGTAGGGCTGCGGCGCGCCGTAGACGGGCGTGCTGTAGTCGGGGGCGTTGTAGGCGGGAACAGGAGGAGGTACGTATGCGCCTCCGCCGGTCTGTGGTCCGGTACCCAGTTCGCTCGCCCGCGCGAGATCGGTGAGTGGTCGCTCGAGCTCCCTGATCCGGGCCTCGGGGTCGTCCTCTCGGTTCATGGGCAGATGGTCCCATAGCCGAGGCGGCAAAGTGGCGTAAATGCACCGGCTACTAGCGGCGCAGAGGCAAGGCCGAGGACCTGGTGCCAGACATGCGGGCGTCGGGGACGTCGGCGCGGCGTCCGCGTATGAATGCAGCTGCTACTGAGGCGATTACGGGCAGCGCCGACACGATCGCGATCACAACGACGATCGGCTCGATGTGGTGCCTAACGAACGCGACGTTGCCGAGGAAGAATCCGACGACGGGAAGACCAACACCCCATAGAACGCTGCCGATAACGCTGAAGGTCAGGAATACCGGGTATCGCATTGTCGATACACCTGCAACGACCGGCGTGTACGTGCGGATGACGCCGATGAACTGCGCGATGACCAAGACCTTGGGGCCGTGTCGTTCGAAGAACTCATGTGACGACGTCACATAACGCCGCTTGAAGAACCGTGAGTCGTCCTTCTTGAACAGGGCCGGGCCAACACGCCTGCCGATGAGGTATCCGCATTGAGTCCCAAGGATTGCCGCCAGCGCCGTGCACGGCGTGAGCGTCCAGATGTCGACGGGCGTGTACGCCTGCGCCGCGATGACGCCTGCCGTGAAAAGCAATGTGTCGCCGGGCAGGAACGGAAACAGCAGACCCGTCTCGACGAAGATGATGACCATCACCCCGACCAGCACCGCTGACCCGAACACCCCGCCGTCGCCCAGCCAGTACATCGGGTCCATCAGCGCCGGAAGTGCGATCGCCGAGGTCACGCCTGGTCAAGCTACCGCCGCCACCTTTCCAATCGGCGAACTCCACGCAAAGGTCGCGTTCTGCGTTAACTCATCGCCTCGGCCGCCGCGATATGGCCCATGGTAACCAAGCGAAGTCGCCATCGTGCGATAGCGATCCCTCAACTCCCGGTAGCTGCTTTCATCACGCTGTGCCTGGGCAAGTAACGCCCGCGACCGCAGCTGGTGCAGTTCGAGAACCACGACTTCTGGACCGATCGGCGATTCGGCCAACCTCTCGATCGCGGCTTGCGCATCCTGGATATCAGCTTCGGTGCCGCGGCGCAGGAGCGCCTCCACGAAGACGGTGGTGGCGATCGTCAACAGGCCCTCACCGGTGAACAGCTGGTCGAACACTGCCCGTGACAAGTCGATGGCGCCGTCCAAGTCTCCGAGCCGCAATTTCACCGTTGCGGCCTCGATGTCGATGAAAGCCAACACGGCATGACTGAACCGGTCGCGCAGAATGTCCTCTCGGACCTCGGCAAGCAGGGCGAGGCCGGCTGCACACTCGGGGCCGTCTCGTTCCACCAGGACGACACCTCGGGCACACCGAGCCAAGTCCAGTGCGAAATCGTCGCCTGACCGTTCCGCGAGAGCCAGCGTCTCCGCGGTGAGAAGCAGCGCGGTCTCATCCGCAGTTAGGACCCAACGGATCGCCGGAGCGTAGATGTAGAAGACCACGAGGGCGAGGGTGGTTGCGTCAGCAGCGCGCGCCATGTCGATGGCCTTGCGGAAATCGTCCCGCCAGCCGGGAAGCCCAAGGCACCATCGCGCCCCGCCGCGAAAGGTGAGCCCCAATGCCAACGGTGACCCGATGACCAAGCTGCCTTTCGTAGGATCCCCGTCGGCGAGGGTGATGACGCGCTCCGACAACCGCAAAACCTCAGCGTCCTCGCCGCTTTGGAACTTCGCGCAAATCGCTGCGAGGGTGAGTCCGACAGTCAGCGTGGGGTCGCCGATGGACTCGAGCAGTCGGGTGTGTTCAGAGGCGAGCTTCGATGCCTCAGGACGGTGGGCAGTGAACTGTTGCGCCACCAGGCCGGTCATGCCGATCGCCAACGAACGCTTGTCTCCCGCGTCATCGCACAGCTCGCGGAGTTCGTCGAAGCCGGTCTCGGCGCCGCTGCCGCCGACGCGAAATGCGCTTGCGCACAACAGCGTGCGCGGAGCGATCCGCATAGCCATCCGCTCCCGGGCATCTTCAGGTAGACGATCAGCGACATCGCGTGCCCTACGCCAGCTCGTGTGTGCGGCGACGATGTCCCGGTTGGCCGACCACGTTCCGGCGCGCATGTGCCAGGCGTACGCGGCGGGTAGATCGCCTGCCGCTTCAAGGTGCTCGGCGATCAGAGCCGCATTCTCGTCGGCCGAATCCGGGTCTTGCTGTTCGATCTCGGTGGCCAACCGGCGGTGCAATGCCGCGCGGTCGGCTTTGAGCTGTGACTCGTAGGCCACAGTACGGATCAGTGGGTGGCGAAACACGTACTCGGCGCGGGGGGTGAACTTGACCTGATCGATCAGCTCGGCCTGCACCAACTGCGATAGCGCGGTGTCACCCACCAGGACGGCCGTCAGCTCTGCACCGAACTGCGAGCCGATTACCGCCGCGGCGTTCAACGTGCGCTTGGCCACGCCGTCAAGCCGATCGATGCGGGCGGCAATGGCCGCCTGCAAGGTGGCGGGCACGCTCGCCTCGGCCGCCCCTTCTGGACAGAGATACGCTCCCCGCTCGCCCTGCAGCACCCCGCGGTCGGCAAGGTCTCGGACGATCTCTTGGGCGAAGAACGGGTTGCCCGCCGCCCGCTCGGCGATCTGGGTCGTCAACGAGGCGAGCGACGGGTCCGGACCCAACAGCTCGGTGATGAGAGCCCCCGTTTCCGAATCATTCAGCGGGGCCAGCGCAATCGTCTGCGCGCCGGGCGTTGTGCTGATCGCGCCGCGGTATTCGGGCCGGTAGGTGATCAGCACCAGCGACGGGGTCCGCGGAGCGACGGACAGGAAATCGGCCAGCATCGACTCACTGACCTGATCTATCCAATGCACATCCTCGATCACGTACACGGCCGGCGATCGAGCGGGCCAACGACACCCCGTTGACCAAAGCTGTCAGCCGACGCCTGCGGGCCTCGGGCGCAATGTCCGGCGACGGCACAGTGGGGTCGCGGATACCGAGCAGATCATCAAGGAGGAGTAGATCCTCGGCCTCCGCGTCGGGGGCTCGGGCCCGCATCTGCTCGCGCGCCGCCTCGTCGGCGAGCTCGTCCACCTCGAAGGCAGCCCTGAGTAGCCGGGCTATCACATGGAACGGGATCTCCCTGGCGTGAGATTCGCAAAACGTCGAGAACACCGGTACTCCACGGCCAGCCGCGACGGCCGCGAATTCAGCGACGAGCCGGCTCTTCCCGACACCCGGCGGCGCGACCACTCCGACGACACCGCCCGCGCCGGTGGTCGATCGGTCCAACACGCCGGTGAGCGCGGCCAGTTCCCATTGGCGGCCAACCAGAGTCGAGTCCCGGCGGCCGATCGCCCCGTGTTCGGATACGCCCAGCAGGCGACGCGCGGGCACCGGGAGATCGGCGCCTTTGATGTGCACGGACTCCGGCTCGTCGAGCTTACTGCCTCCGCAACGAGCCGCGCGGTGGATTCGCTGAGCATCACCCCGCCGGGCTGTGCAGCCGATTCCATCCGCTGCGCCAGCCCGACTTGCTCACCGATCGCCGTGTAACCCGAAGGGCCCGAGCCGATCTCGCCTGCGATCACCTCGCCCGAATTCAGGCCCACCCGAAGCTGCAGATCGACACCGTCGCGGTGTTCGACCTCGACGGCCAGCCGCTTCGCCTCCGCCTGCAGATCCAGCGCCGCCAGGCAGGCGCGAAAAGCGTGATCCTCCAAGGCCACCGGAGCTCCGAAGACCGCCATGATTCCGTCGCCGGTGAACTTGTCCACGGTCCCGTCGTAGCGCTGCACTACGACCGCTGCGCGTTTGACCAATTCCGTCATGATCTCGCGCAATCGCTCGGCACCCACCGCCGCGGCGATGTCCATTGAGCGCACCACGTCGGCGAACAGCACAGTCACTTGCTTATACTCCGCCGCGGCTTCTGACGAGCCGACCGGGGAACCGCACCCATGGCAGAAACGGGCATTCTCCAGCGCTTCGGTGCCACACGCCGAGCACGCCGTCATCCGACCTCCCAGGACAGTGCGTCACACCATTGAACAGCGTGTTTCCGATTCGCGGGGCAGTTGTGACCAAAGCCTGACGGTTCGGGGTAGGGGAGCCGCTCGGGTGGTACCCAGGAATTGTGGTGGCACCAGGGTTTATCGCCATCGGCAGCGGGCCGGCGGGGTTGGCTGCGGCGGAGGCGTTCCGCCGCAGGCACCCGGATATTCCCGTCCGGATCATCACGACCGACCCCGCCCTGCCCTACGCCAAGCCGCCGCTGAGCAAGTCGTACCTGTGCGGTCGGCAGGCCACGCTCGACCTGCACAGCCCCGACTGGTTCGGCCGACACAACGTCGAACTGCTGCGCGGCATCACCGTCGAGCACATCGACCCGGGCAATCGAGAGGTCGTGACCGCCGGCGGCCGCCATTACCCCTACTGGCATCTGGTCCTGGCCTGCGGCTCGACTGCTGTCCCACTCAAAGTCCCCGGCGGCGAAGCCGCGCTGAGTCTGCGCTCCCTCGCCGACGCCGTCATTCTGCGGATGGTCGCGGTGCACGCCGAGTCGGCCGTCGTGGTCGGGGGTGGCCTGATCGGCTGCGAGGCGGCCTCCAGCCTGGCCACCCGCGGCATGCTGACCACGCTGGTGGCGCCCGAGCCTGTGCCTCTGCTGCGCCGATTTGGCTCCGAGGTCGGCGAGCGCGTCGCAAAGATGTTGTCCGACATCGGTGTTCGCTTCATCGGGTCGGCAACCGTGACCGCGGTCGAGGACACTGGAGTGCTCATGGACACCGGTGAGGCGGTCGAGGGCGAACTCGTCGTCTCTGCCGCCGGGGTGTGCCCCGACATCAGGCTCGCAACGGCGGCCGGCCTCGACACCCAAAACAGTCGCATCGTCGTCGACGAGCGCATGCACACCTCGGCGCTCAACATCTATGCGGCCGGGGACGTCGCGCTCGCCTACAACGTCACCGCGGGCCGACGCATACCGGCCGAGCACTGGCGCGACGCAGCTCAGCAGGGTCGGATCGCGGGTCAATCCGCAGCGGGCTACCCGGCGGCCTGGGACGCGGTACCCGAATTCTCCTGCACCATAGGCGAATCGGTACTGACATACCGCGGCTGGGGCACCGGATACGAGCACAGCAGCCTCGTTGAGCACCGCGACGGGTTCACCGTCCGCTACCAGGCCGGCAGCGAGGTCATTGGGGTGTTGAGCGCTACAACCAGTCCCGCCGCTTGAACATCCAATAGAGCACCAGCACAAGCGAAACGATGATGGCCGTGCTCGTCACGAAGCCGCCGACGGTATCGATACCGGGGACAGGTTCGTCTCGAACACCGTGGTGATCATGTCCCGCAGCGATTCCGTCCACTCGGACACCCGCAACACATGGTCGTACAGGTCGGCGTACAGCGGATCGAGTTCCGGCGCGGTCCTGGCGTCCAGCCTGCGGTGCTGAATCGAGTTGACGACCTCCCGCATCGGCAACACCACCCTACGCAGCTTGACCAGATCCTTGCGCAGCCGAAAAGTCTTGCGCTGCAGTCTACCCCGCGGACTATTGTTGGCGAACAGGTCGTCCTCGATGGCCTCGATGCCGTCGTCGAGTGCCTGCACGGCCTCGAAGTGGCCGTCGACGACGACCTCGAGCAGACCGTGCACCAACGCACCGACCCCGTACTCCTGCCCGCCCAACTGTTGAGCCCGAGCTCCTGCGCCAGGTCGGCCAGGGTCGCGTGATCCGGTTCGTAGATGTCGGACCACACCAGGGTGTCGTCCTCGACCTGTAACTGCCCGCCTCGTGAGCGACATTGTCGCTAGGCGCATAGCTGCTCAATGCTTTGAGCGACACAGTCGCTCGAAGGCGGGCAGCATGAGGGGTAACCGCGGACCGGTGCGGTCGTCGGGATCTCTCCGGCATCACCGAAGCGTGGATCCTGCTAGCGGGCTGGCGGGGCCCAGCCGAACCCGTCGAGCAATGACCGCACGCCCAGCTTCCATCTCCGCTCGATCTCCGGCGCCGACGTGCCCAACCATCGACCTGCCTCCTGCACCGCCAAACCCTGTGCCAGCGCGAGCAATACGTGCGCGATGTCCGTCGGGTCCCCGCCGAGCAGTCCTTTGTCGATACACCGTTGGATCCGGCCGACGAACACCTCCCGGACCGCCGAACCCGCCGCCAGTTCATCGGGTCCCGGCTCGAAGTCCGCGAACGGCCGCGAGAACATCACCTGCGCCAGCTTCGGATACGCCCGGCAGAACAGCCGGAACACCGGCACCAGCCGCTCCACGTCGGCCAGCGCGTCATCCGTCTGCGGGATCTTGGCCAGCTCGCCGCCCAGCAGCCGGAAGCCCTCGAAGAACATCGCCCGCACCAGGCCGGCCTTGTCGTCGAACAGCTCGTACACCGCAGGCACCGACGTGCCGGCCCGCTCAGCCACCCGCCGCGTCGTGAACCGGGCGATCCCTTCCTCGCCGAGCGTCGCGACCGCAACGTCGAGCACCCGATCCCGGAGCTCGGGCGTGCGCTGCTTCGCCCTCGGCATCGCAGCGACCTAGCTGGCCGTGAATTCCGTTGGCAGCCCGTCGATTCCCGCGCGGATAGCCGCCAACGCGGATTCGCGCGCCTTCAACTTGCTCGCCAGATGCGCGCCCGCATGCAACGTCGTCGCCGCCTCCGCTGCGACCTCCTGCGCCCGCGCCAGCACCTTGTCCTCGTCGACGATCTCGTCCAGCCAGCCACCGGCGATCGCGTCGTCGCCTACGAACGTCGCCGCCATCGACACGCCCCGGTGGAACGCCGCAGGCGTCAGCCGCAGCCGCATGATCTCGATCGCCGAGATCGGGATCGTCATCCCGATCGCCACCTCGATCGCCTGGCACCGCGACTTCGGAGCGCCGACCCGGTAGTCGCCGCTCAGCAGCAGGAAGGAACCCATCGCGATGGCCGGACCCGTCGCGGCCATGATGACCGGCTTCGGAAAGGTCAAGCACCGGACCGACAGCTCGAAACCGCCGGCCAGCATGCCCAGCGCCGCCTGCGCGTCGCCCGACTGGAAGACGGACAGGTCGAACCCGCCGCTGAACACCCGGTGATTGCCCGCCAGCACGACGGCCTTGGCGTCGTCCTTCTCGGCGCGGTCGAGCGCCTCGTTGATCGCGGTCTGCATCGCAGGCCCGAGGACGTTGACCTTGCCGTCGTCCAGCGTGATCGTCGCGACGGACTCGTTGAGCTCGTAATTCACCGGGCTGGTCATCGGGTCTCCCTTGACGTGGGCTTTCGTTTCAGATCGATGTTACGAAACGTTGTTACGAAAGCCAAGGGCCCGACGAGTTCGGCGCGTCAGGGCTGGCCGCGGCGGTGCCGCCCGTTGATGACCCGGGTCTCGGCATTGTCGTCGTCGTACGGCGGCTCGTCGTCGTACGGAGGCGGTGGCTCGTCATAGGACGGGGGTAGGCCGTTTTCGTACCGCGGGGGCGGCGCGTCGTATCGCTGGGGCGGCCCCGGTGGTAGTTCGTCGACCTCCACCGGCGCCACCGGAGCGGGCGGCTCGGACGGCGTGACGGCGTATTGACTGCGGTAGCGGTCGCGTTGTTCGTTGGCGGCCGCATTGATCCGATTGATCTCGGCCTGGAGCACCTCTTGGCGGCTCTCCGTCGTCGCATAGTGGTAGTAGGTCAGCAGGCCGCGCAGCAGCTCCAGCTTCTGCTTCTGCTGGCGGGCCAGGTCGTGGGTGGTCAACAGCTCCAGCCGTTCCACCGGGTGCAGCGTCGCCCAGTCGAGCACCGCCGGAGTGCGGTACTGGTGCGCGGTGCGCTTTCCCTTTCCTTGCCGGGACGAGTTGGGCTGGTCGTAGAAGGTGACGGCCCCGTCAAAGCGCGATTCGATGGACTCGCCCAGCGGCTTGCGGTCCAGCGCCGAATCCCACACCGTGCGCCACTCCTGCGACGGCGCGAGGTAGGGGATTTCCGCGGGCAGCTTCAGCGGAACGATGTCGACGTAATGGTCCGCGTCAGCGTTTTCATAGCGCGGGACCGTCGGCGGGGTGGCGAACTCGAACTCGATTCCGTACGCGGGCTTCTGGCCGAAGTTCTTCACCACCAGCTCGATGAGGTGCCAGTCCGACGCGCTGGGCTCCATGTACATGGCGACGTTGGGCTGCGTCAGATCCTCGCTCTGGTCTTTGGCCTGGTGGAATTGCCGCCACGCGTAGACCAGGGCCGCAATGGTGACGCAGACGGCCAGCCAGGCCGCCATCGCCGTCCATGCGCCGGGGGATAAGTTCGCAACATCGCGGGCACGGTCATCGAACCAATCGAGAATCCCCACGCGTCGCTTATACCACGGCCTGCCGCCAGCGTCAGAATTCGCCGCCGAACCGGCGAGCAAAAGCACCCTTTCTGGGCCAATAACGGGGACTTCTGCGTTCCCCAGCTTGCGCGTGGGCCCAGCTCGCGGGAGAAAAAGCTATTTGCTGACGCCGGTGCGGATCATCGCCGCCAGCTCTTCACGGTCGGAGATGTCCAGCTTGGTGCAGGCGCGATACAAGTGGCCCTCGATGGTGCGCACCGACACCACCAGCCGGTCAGCGATCTCCCGGTTGCTCAGGCCCGCCGCAACCAGATTGGCGATCTCGCGTTCGCGAACGGTCAGCGGCAGCGGGTGCGCGGCCAGATCCAGAGCGGGCGTGCGGATCCCGCCGCACTCCGCGGCGAGCCGGTTCGCCGCAGCGGCAGCCTCGACGCTGCGGCGCCGGTCGTCGGCCGCCTCGAACACCGCCGCCGCCCCCGCGGCCGCATCGGCCGCCGACAGCAGGGCGCCGATCTGCTCGAACTGCTGCGCCGCCTCGAACAGCCCTGCGGCGTCACGGTCGCGTACCGCCCTGGCGTGCGCCGCGATGACCGACGCCAACTGGCCACCGGTGTCGTCGGAGAGATCGGCCAGCTGGTCCAGGCACGTCTGGTCGCCGAACCGGACCGCGTCGTGCAGCGCCAGCATCGCGATCGCGGTCTGCTTGGACTCCGACGCCAGCCGCGCTGCGTCTAGCGCCAATTCGATTGCGGCGCTGACGTTTCCCTCCGCGGCGGCCAGCCAGGCCTCGGCGATCCGCAGCTGGGGACCGAATACCGCGACGTGCTTGCCGCTGCGGGTCCGCAGCTCTGCCACCATCTTGGCGCCGGCATCGGCGCGGCCCAACGCGCAGTACGACTGGGCCAGCAGCAGGCGGGCCGGGAAGCTCCACGACGCCGCGGACTCCGACGTCAGCGCGGCGACGGTCTGCTCCATGCGAGAGACGGTGTCGGCGAACCGGCCGCGACCGAGTTCGACCGTCCCGACCAGAACATTGGCCATACCCCACGCCAGATACTGGCCGGCCGAGGTGATTCGGACAATGTCGGCGGATCGCTTTGCGGCGGTCTCGAAGTCGCCGCTGAGCACGAGCGCGCGAACCTCGCCGAACGCGGTCAGATAGCGCAGCAGCCCGTCGACCTTGTCGTCGAACTGGTGCCCGCGCTCGGCGACAGCCGCGACGTCATCGGCCCGGCCCATCAACGCCAGCGCCAGCGCGCCACCGAATACCGCCCATTCGACGGCGGCAGCGGACGCGTCGGGGTTGGCGAGCACCCCCTCCGAGAGCGTGACGGCCTCCTCGAGTTGGTTCTCGAACAGCCGTGACGCCGACGCGACACCGGCGACGACCAACTTGAGACCCCCGTGAGAGACCTTGTCGCACAACAACTCCAGCACCTCGTCGGCACCTTCGGCGTCGCCCATCGACCAGTGCAGGTTGGCGATCCGCACCAATCCCCACCGCACCAGCTCCAGTTCGTTCATCTTGTTCGGATCGAACGCGATCAGCGTCTCCTCGGCCTCTGCGGAGTTGCCCTGCCACAGCAGCGAGCGTGCCAACAGCTCACTGGCCACCAGCCCGCCACCGCGGTTCACCGCCGCCCGGGCCATCCGCTCGCCGAGCGTCACATTGGTCAGGTCGATGGCATCGCGCGCCGCGGACACCAGCAGGTCGAGCTCGGGGGACTGGTCGCTGTCGAGGGTCAACTCCGCTAGCCGAATTCGATCCGTCGGACCTCGCAACGGTTGGCCCTGCAGCGCCCGCACCACCTCACCGCGCAGCCGGCGCGCGCCTGCCATGCCCAGCCGACGACGGATGACCTCACCGAACAGGGGGTGGTTGAACCGCACATCGATGCTGCTGTGCTCGTCGACGACGCGGATAAGGCCGCGGCGTTCGGCCTCCTCGACGGCGTCCTCACCGGCGATGCCGCTCAACGTGTCAAGGTCGAGCGGCTCGCAGAACGTCAACAGCCGCAGCGCGTGCAGCACATTGTCGGGCAGCTGATCGACGCGGCTGTCGAGCAGCGAGGCCAACTCCGACGTGACGGCGGTCCGGCCGCGCAGCTGCCACACCCCGCGAACCTGACGTAGCGTGCCCGCCTCCAGCGCGCCCTCGACCAGATGCCGAACGAACAACGCGTTGCCGCCGGACGCCTCCCACATCAGGTCGGCGGACAGCCCCTCCACCCGGCCGCCGAGCGCCGACTCGATCAGCGTCACGCACTGATCCTTGGTGAACGGCATCAGATGAAGGCGCTGCAGATAACCGTCCTTCCACAGCGATGTGATCGCGTCGGGAACCGTCTCACCGGACCGGACGGTGGCCACGATGCGCACCGACCCGTCCATCGCCAGCTGATGCAGCAGCGTTGCCGAGAGTTGATCGAGCAAATGCGCATCGTCGACGCCGATCACCGAATGTCCTTCAGACAAAATCGTTTCGCGCGCCGCCGCCAGGAATGCGACCGGATCTCGTGACGTGGCAGCGCCCACCAAGTGCGCAAAGACGCCGAGCGGGATGCTGCGCGCCGATTCGGTGCCTGCCACCCACTGCACCCGCGTCGGCAGTGACTGTGTCACCAAGCGAGCGAGCGTTGTTTTGCCAACGCCCGCATCGCCGACCAAAACGATGCCGCAGACGCCCTGTTGGTCGACCAGTGCTGACTGGATGGTCGTGTATTCGTTTTCGCGCTGGACGACCGGCCAGTTCTGCGGCATAACCAGCGACTTTACCCCTCAGGACCGGCAGGGGCGGGATGTTCGCATGCTGAATTAGTCCGTGGGGCAGTGCGTTTGGGTTACGACGCCACCGCGGTGAGCGCGTCGGCGGCGGCGGGCGCTGCTTTCGTCGCGTCTGCCGCCTTCGCCACAGGCGCTGTGTCGGGGTGCAGCAGACGCTCGGCGCGCGCCGCCCAGTTGAGGTCGGACCAGACGATGCGCCAGGGCAGCCGACGCCAGTAGTCGGGATGCGCTCGCAGGTACACCTCGACGCTGGCGTGCACGAGCGCGTTGGGCGGCACCCTGCGGAAGCGCAGTGACCGGGCGCCCTCGGCCAGAGCGTCGAGCTCGGTCGGTGCAGGCGTGCGCTGCCGGCCTCCGGCGCGAATCACCGCACCCGCCTTGACGACACCGTCCAGCATCCAGTCGAGAGTGATATCGGCCAGCGGCCAGTACGCGTTCGGCCCGCCGACGATGTCGCAGTGTGTGCCGCGGAACCAGACTTCCTCGATGGTGTCGTCGCGCCCGCCGATCCGGCACTCGCCGAACGGACCGTATCCGCCGTCGATAGCGACGGCGTGCCGGCCCGTGACGACGTTGCCCAACCAGTCGTCCGCGGAAAGTCGCGGCGCGCCAGGTACTTTCACGGTGTCCCACAGTCCGAGGAAGTGCACCGGCACCGCGATATCACGTCGCCCCGACAGCGCACATGCCAGCCGGTTGACCTGACCCCAGTCGCGCGGCGTGCGGCGCGTGACGGGCAGCGCGTAGGCACCCAGCGCGTACTCCAGCACGTGGTCCGCGCGGTCCGGCAGCATCCCGATGGTGCCCAGCATTCTGGCCAGCGCCCGCGCGCAGTACGCGCCGCGACCCGCACCGAGCAGGAAGATCCGGTCGTCGGGTTCCCAGAGCTCGGCCAAGAAGGCATACGCGTCGATGACGGCTTCGCGGGCCGCCGCGACGACGGCCTCTCGCCAGCGGCGTGCCGCGGGGTTGAAGAGCTGAACGGAGGTGAGCGCCGCTTCGCCGGCGTCGTACCAGGTGGTCTGCCGGTCATCGCCGGTGGCGTCGAGCAACCGGAACAGAGCCTCCGCGTTCGTGGCATCGCGCGGACCCGGGTGGTCATTTGTGCTGTCGAAACACATCACGAGGTTCTTCACGGCAAACTCCCTGACCACACGTCCTCATCGCTGAAGACGCTGACAGTTCGAGTTTGCCAAGCATTGGCCGCCGTGTCCTGCGTATTGCACTACTCCACTCGTTTTTTTCTGCGATTTCCCGAGCGTGCGAGCTGGATCGGTGCGGATTCGGTGACCGATATGCCGCATGCGGAGGCGAATTGCTCCGCGGTCAGGCCATCGGCCGAGTTCATGTCGCAACGGCCGAACGGCGGCGCCCCCTCGGGCAGCCCGCCGCCGTAACCCTGGCCGTCGGTGTATTGGTGCGCGACTTTGCCCGGATACGGCGGGTTGTGGCCGTATGCGGCGATGACCAACCGGAGGCCCGGCGGCTTCTGCGGCCAAAGGTTGTTCAGGTCGCCGACATTGCCGTAGCCGATCACCTTCGCCGTCGACCCGACGAACGCGCCGACCGCCTCGTAGGCGGCGTTGATACCGGCCGACCGGTCGCCGCGGATCTGCCCGTCCCACGACTCGACGTCGAGCATCACCGACATCTTCGGGTGGGGGGCGCGGACCTGATCCTTGAACGTGTCGACGGTTTGCTGCCAGTTAGGCCGCCAGACGAAGTAGACGATGAAGAAGGTCAGCCGCCCGCTGGCTGCATTGCGCAGGCACCAGCCGTAGTTGTTAATCCACTCACGGTCCCGGTGCGTTCCGTCGTTGGACCGGATGCACAGAACCCGATACGGATAGCTGTCGTCGACGCCCACCTGCCATTCGGACACGTCGGCATAGAGGGTGTCGGCCACACCCCCGTTCTACACCGGCAGCTCGACGCCCGGGCTGGTCGGATCGGCGTGCAGCTCAATTGATTCCGGCACGGTGCCGGGCGGCACGTCGTAGGCGACGCCGACGTCGACCTGGCCGCCGGGCGGGATCTCCGCGGGGCCGCCGCCGACGTAGAACGACGCCTCGTCGTCGATGGAGTACACGGTGCCCGCCGCCTTCAGCTTCTGGAAGGTGCCGACGAACGTCGCCGGGTCCGGGCTGGTGTTGCGAACCGTCAGGCGCACGACGATGAACTCGCCCTGCGCGTCCTTGGTCAGGAACTCGTTCGTGGGGTCGGTGATTGTGGTTGCGCTCTCCAGGCCGGTAACCGTGAACTCCAGCGGGCCGTCGGAGGCCACCGGGGCGGTGCCCGTCGGCGACTCGGTCGCGGTGGCTTCCGCCGAAGTCGTCGTCTCCTCTTCGGTCGTTGTCGCCGACGGTTTGGTGGTCGTGGGCGCGCTGATCTGCACGGTGTCGTTCTTGTGAATGACGAACACGTAGACGGCGACCAGGACACACACCAGTAGCAGTGCGGCGACGGCGCCACCGAACCACATCACCAGCTTGCTGTTGTCGACCGGGGCAGGCGGCTCCGTTCCGGGCGGTGGCTCGACGGCCGGTGGCTCGGCCGGCGTCGGTGTGGTGGCGTCCGCGTACGGCGCCGGCTCGCGAAACGGCATCTTCGTCGTCGGCTGCTCGGTGGGCGGCACGGGCGTCGGCTCGGGGGTCGGCTCGGGTGCCGGCTCGCGCAGCGGCACCTGCACCGTCGGCTGCTCGGTGACGGGCTCGGGCGGCTCCGGAGCGCGATGGGCGCCCACGCGTTCGGTACCAGGGGGCTGGGCCGGCTCGCGGGCAAACGCAGGCTGGTCGTCGGGATGTTCGGGGGCGGCATGCGCGGGAGGCGCTTGCGCAGGGGTTCGATGGTCGGTCCAGCTACTGCCGTCCCAGTACCGGAGCCCGCCGGATTGCTCCGGATCGGGATACCAGCCTGCGGGGGTGGGCGGTGTCGTCATCGAGTGGATCCCCTCCCGTTGGGCGCCGCGGGCGCTCCGACACGGCGGCGTCGCCGTGGTCAGAAACCCTACTGCGAGATCAGCCGCCCATCAGCATGTGCCACTGATCCAGATTGCTCGCCCGGTACACGTAGTTGGTGCGACGCACCTCCGACAGCGAGGCGCTGGGCTCCTGCGAGTACCAGTGCCCGGGAAAAACCGTGGGGTCGCCGGGCAGCTTCGCCAGCTGCTGCAGGCTGCGGTACATGTCGTCGACGTTGCCGCCGGGGAAGTCGGTGCGGCCGCAGCCCTCGAGGAACAGCGTGTCACCCGCGACGAGGCGGCCGTCGAGCAGGAAGCACTGGCTGCCCGGAGTGTGGCCTGGGGTGTGCAGCAGCTCGATCTCGACGTCGCCGACGTTGATCTTGTCGCCATGCGCGTGCGCGGTGAGATCGCTGCGCGCGATGCCGGTGACCCGCGAAACCCAGTCCGCCTCAAGGCTATTGACGTGGACGGGAACGCTCTGCCGCTCCAGCAGCTCGGCCAGGCCCTTGAGCTCGAAGCCCATCATCGACCCGCCGACATGGTCGGGGTGGTGGTGGGTGACCAGCACGCCGGACAGTCGCATGCCGTCGGCCTCTAGCGCGTCGACGAGATCGTTGGCGGCATACGCCGGATCGACGACGACGGTGTCACCGGTTTCCCGGTCGCCGATCAGATAGGCGAAGTTGCGCATCTGCTGGGCGAACATGTCGGTCCGCGCGAAGTCGCGCCCCGACAGCAGCTGCCGAAAGTACAGGCGTTCGGTCATGGCCTCAGCCTAGGTGTGTGAGTTCACGACACCGGCGAGCCCCTGTCCAATCGGCAGCTGACAGCTCCGCCCTAGGACGCGGCCTTTTGCGCTGCGTCATCATTTGATGACATTGGTTCGCAGCGAGCACCCTTCGCCCCGAGGCGTCGGGTGGGACTTCGACTGCCAATTAGCTCTCGCGGTGCAGCCGCACCATGCGGGTGGTGCTGCTCTCGTCGAGGTCGACGACGTCGCTGCGCGCGCGCAGGAAGTCGCTGAATGAGCGGAAGCCCAGCGACTTTTCGCTGAACGACGGGTCCATCCGCTTCATCTGCGCCTTGACCGCTGAGTTGTGCAGCCAGTCGGCGTCGTCCTTCTCGTGGCCGATCCGCAGCGCCCGCTCGAGCAGACCCGTCGCCGCGGCCTGCGGGTCCGCAGGCTCGGGCTCGTCGTCGGTTTCCTTCGACTTGGCGCGCCGCGTGGACTTCTTCGGCGGCTCGGGCACGACGGTGGGGATGCCGGGCAGCGCGTCGTAGGTGACGAACTCGTCGCAGGCGGCGGCCAGCGACCCGCTGCTGGCGCCTGCGACACCGATGCCGACCACGTAGCGGCCCAGCCGCTTGCACCGCTGTGCGAGGGCGATGTAGTCGGAGTCGCCGCCGACGATCACCACGTGGGTCAGGTCCGGCAACCGGAACATGTCCTCGACGGCGTCGACCGCGAGTCGGATGTCGGCACCGTTCTTGCCGTAGGCGGCGGCCGGGAACAGCTGCACGAGGTCGACCGCGCGGCCGACGAGCTGGCCCCGGTAGCCGGCGTTGAGGTCGGCCGACCAGTCGGCGTAGGCCCTGGTCAGCACCAGGGTGCCGAACGACGACGCGAAATCGATGATCGCTCCGACGTCGACGGTGGCTTTCGTCAGATTGTCGTTTTCCAGTCCCCGAGCCTTGTCCTTCTGGAACGAGTTGCGCCCGTGCACCTGGTCGTAGCGGGAGATCACGATGTTGTCGAAATCGAGGTAGACCGCCACCCGCGCCATATCACCCGCTGCAACCGACTCCGGCATGGATCTGTCCTATCACAGCCCCGACACGCCAGCCCCGTCCGCAAAGTGGGCAGTTTTCGGACGGTGCCACCGTCGGGCTCTAAGCGGTTTGGCGAGGCAAACCGCGAGAATGTACCCTCTTTAAGGCCCACGAGCGTGACTGCGCGGGGTCAGGCCCCCTTAGCTCAGTCGGTAGAGCGTTTCCATGGTAAGGAAAAGGTCAACGGTTCGATTCCGTTAGGGGGCTCGGTGGACGCCGGGGCCACTGGCGGCGCAGGGCGATGTAGCTCAGTCGGTTAGAGCGAACGACTCATAATCGTTAGGTCGCCGGTTCGAGTCCGGCCATCGCTACAAGACAAGAACGAGAAACTGTGAAAAGAGGGCAGCTGACGTGGCGTCCAGTACCGACGTACGGCCGAAGATCACCCTGGCCTGCGAGGTGTGCAAACACCGCAACTACATCACGAAGAAGAACCGTCGGAATGATCCCGATCGGCTCGAGCTGAAGAAGTTTTGCCCCAACTGTGGGAAGCACCAGCCGCACAAAGAGTCGCGCTGACTCGACAACCCGCTGGGGTTTGCTGAGGACTTAGGTAGGTCGCTAGCCGTGTCGTTGTCTTCGCACCTGGTCGGAATGCACTACAAGCATCCCGACCACTACGTGGTGGGTCGGGAAAAGATCCGCGAGTACGCCGTCGCGGTCAAGAACGACGACGCGGCGTTTCACGACGAAAGCGCCGCCGCCGACCTCGGTCACGACGCGATCCTGGCGCCGCTGACGTTCATCTCGATATTCGGCTACCAGGCGCAGCTGGCGATGTTCCAGAGCAACAACATCGCGATTGCGGACGAGAAGATCGTCCAGGTCGATCAGGAGCTCAAGTTTCTGATGCCGATCAAGGCAGGTGACCGCCTCTACTGTGATGTCTACGTACACTCGATCCGCCAGTCGTTCGGTGCAGACATCATCGTGACGAAGAACATCATCACCAACCAAGACGGCGAAATTGTCCAGGAGACCTACACGACCCTGGCGGGCCGTACAGGCGAAGAGGGAGAAGAAGGTGGCTTTAGCGATGGCGCTGCGTGAGTTCGATTCGGTGAAGGTGGGCGACCAGCTTCCCGAGAAGGTCATCCCGTTGACCCGGCAAGACCTGGTGAACTACGCGGGTGTGTCCGGAGACCTCAACCCGATCCACTGGGACGACGACATCGCCAAACAGGTCGGGCTGGACACCGCGATCGCACACGGCATGCTCACCATGGGCCTCGGCGGCGGGTACATCACCTCCTGGGTCGGCGATCCCGCCGCCGTGACGGAGTACAACGTCCGCTTCACCGCCGTCGTGCCGGTGCCCAACGACGGTGTAGGTGCCGAGATCGTGTTCAATGGCCGGGTGAAGTCCGTTGAGCCAGAAAGCAAGTCGGTCACCATCGCGATCTCGGCCACCACGGGCGGCAAGAAGATCTTCGGCCGCGCCGTCGCCACCGCGAAGCTGGCGTAGCAGATGGCCATCAAAACCGACATCCTTGGGATGGTCCACGAGTACCCCGACTATTTCGTCATCGGCCGCGAGAAGATCCGCGAGTACGCCGCCGCGATCAAGGCGGACGACCCGGCGCATTACGACGAAGCGGCCGCCGCCGAACTCGGTCACGACTCGCTGGTCGCGCCGCCGACCTTCATCTCGACGCTGGCGCTGCTGATGCAGCGGGACTTCTTCAGGAAGGTCGACACCGGCTTCCAAACCATGCAGATCGTGCAGGTCGATCAGAAGTTCCACTACCACAAGCCGATGCTGGCCGGCGACAAGGTGTGGGGTCGGATGGAGGTCATTTCCGTCGACGAACGGTTCGGCGCGGACATCGTCGTGACCAGGAATTTGGCCCTCGACGAGAACGGCGAGCTTTTCCTCGAGGCGTTCACGACGATGATGGGCCACGAGGGAGACAACTCGATATCGCTCAAGTACGACACCGAAACCGGCCAGGTCGTGCGGACACCGAACAACCCGTTCAAAGACGGAGCCCGACCCGGCGACGCCGCCCAACCCAGCGACTCCGGCCGAGCCAGTGATGCCGGCCGATCCAGCCGACTAGGTGGGGGTACCGCCCGCTTGCGGGGGACGGATTAGTAACGAAGACCTGGGCCGATGTACACTCGGACCTCGGGGTTTTCCCAATTAAGCGCGCTGTCCGTCGGTTTCTGATCGACCGAACGGGGAGCGCGCAAATTGTGTAAGTCCCGGACACGTGCAGGTTGGCCTGCCAGCAGGGTCATCCTTGAAGGGGCGTAGCTCAACTGGCAGAGCAGCGGTCTCCAAAACCGCAGGTTGCAGGTTCAAGTCCTGTCGCCCCTGCTCAACTGAATACTCGACAAGCGTGGACACTGGAAGGTGACCACAAAACCGGACGAAAGGCATGCGGTGAGCGACGAGCGCGAAGGTGCCGGCTCCGTGGTGACGCAGCCGGTGCGACCCACCGGCAAGCGGTCGCGGCGCGGGGCCGTTGCCGACGACACCGAAACGACGTCCGAGGCCCAGGAAGCCGCCAGCATAGAGGACGAAGCCAAGCGCAAGAAGAAGACCAAGAAGGGCGCCAAGCCGCCCCGTCGCAACCCCATCGCGTACGTCATCAACTACCTGCGCGAGGTCATCGGCGAGCTGCGCAAGGTCATCTGGCCGAACCGCAAACAGATGGTCACCTACACCGCCGTGGTGTTGGTCTTCCTGGCGTTCATGGTGACGCTGATCGGACTGGTCGACCTCGGCGTGGCCCGGCTCGTGATGCTGGTGTTCGGCTGACCAGATGATTGAGAGGACTGACAAACCGTGACTACCTTCGATGGCGACACGCCCTCGGGTGAAACGGTCGACGTGATCGAGACGACCGAAGCTGACGAGGCTGCTGCGCCAGAGGCCGCTGCGCCCGAAGCCGAGGTGTCGCTCGAGGCTGAAGAGCCGGCGCCGACTACCGACGAGACCGAAGAGCCGCGCCGGCTACCGATGACGACCGAGCAGGCTGCCCCGGAAGCCGATGAGGCTGCCGTTGAGGCCGCGCCCGAGGCTGAGGAGGCTGCCGTTGAGGCCGCGCCCGAGGCTGAGGAGGCCGCCGTTGAGGCCGCGCCCGAGGCTGAGGAGGCCGCCGTTGAGGCCGCGCCCGAGGCTGAGGAGGCCGCCGTTGAGGCAGCGCCCGAGGCAGAGGGTGAGGAGGACGTCGACCCCGCCGTCGCGCTGAAGGCCGACCTGCGCGCCAAGCCCGGCGAGTGGTATGTCATTCACTCCTACGCCGGCTACGAGAACAAGGTGAAAGCCAACCTCGAGACCCGCGTGCAGAACCTCGACGTCGGCGACTACATCTTCCAGGTCGAGGTGCCGACCGAAGAGGTCACCGAGATCAAAAACGGCCAGCGCAAGCAGGTCAACCGCAAGGTGCTGCCGGGCTACATCCTGGTCCGCATGGAGCTCAACGACGAGTCGTGGGGCGCGGTGCGCAACACCCCCGGTGTCACCGGCTTCGTCGGCGCGACGTCGCGGCCGTCGCCACTGACACTCGACGATGTGGTGAAGTTCCTGCTGCCGCAGGGCCAGGCCAAGAAAACCGGCAAGGCCGCCTCGACCGCCGCTGCAGCGGAGACCGGAGGAATTGAACGGGCGCCCATCGAGGTTGATTTCGAGGTCGGCGAGTCGGTCACCGTCATGGACGGCCCATTTGCGACGTTGCCCGCCTCGATCAGCGAGGTCAACGCCGAACAACAGAAGCTCAAGGTGCTGGTGTCCATCTTCGGCCGCGAAACACCTGTCGAACTGACCTTCAACCAGGTCGCCAAGATCTAGTGATTTGGGCGTGAAAACCTGCGCTCAGCGCTGGAAATCACGCCGAAATCGCAACTAAGCGAGAAAGGAACACCGCACCACCATGGCCCCGAAGAAGAAAGTCGCCGGGCTGATCAAGCTGCAGATCCAGGCCGGGCAGGCCAACCCCGCCCCGCCCGTCGGTCCCGCGCTCGGCCAGCACGGCGTCAACATCATGGAGTTCTGCAAGGCGTACAACGCCGCGACGGAGAACCAGCGCGGCAACGTCATCCCCGTGGAGATCACCGTCTACGAGGACCGCAGCTTCACCTTCAACCTCAAGACGCCGCCCGCGGCCAAGCTGCTGCTCAAGGCCGCCGGTGTGCCGAAGGGCTCGGGCACCCCGAACACCACCAAGGTCGCCAAGGTGACCTGGGATCAGGTGCGCGACATCGCCGAGACCAAGAAGGAAGACTTGAACGCGAACGACATTGACGCCGCGTCCAAGATCATCGCCGGCACCGCCCGGTCGATGGGGATCACCGTCGAGTAGATTTCGGCGCGATCCCGTGGGAGGGCCAGCTCCGGCCCGCCAAGGTGGACGCTCTTCGCGCGAGCGCTCATCGCAACCACACCTCTGATTAGGAGACACGAATGAGCAAGAACAGCAAGGCATATCGCGAAGCCGCCGAGAAGGTGGACCGCAACAACCTCTACACCCCTATGGAAGCCGCGCGGCTGGCCAAGGAGACGTCGTCGAAGAAGCAGGACGCGACCGTCGAGGTCGCCATCCGGCTCGGCGTCGACCCGCGCAAGGCCGACCAGATGGTGCGCGGCACCGTCAACCTGCCGCACGGCACCGGTAAGACCGCCCGCGTCGCGGTGTTCGCCGTCGGTGACAAGGCCGAGGAGGCCAAGGCCGCAGGCGCCGACGAGGTCGGCAGCGACGACCTGATCGAGAAGATCCAGGGTGGCTTCTTGGATTTCGACGCCGCGATCGCCACACCGGATCAGATGGCCAAGGTCGGCCGCATCGCCCGCATCCTCGGCCCGCGTGGCCTGATGCCGAACCCGAAGACGGGCACCGTCACTCCCGACGTCACCAAGGCGGTCAACGACATCAAGGGCGGCAAGATCAACTTCCGCGTCGACAAGCAGGCCAACCTGCACTTCGTCATCGGCAAGGCGTCGTTCGAGGAGAAGGCGCTGGCCGAGAACTACGGCGCCGCGCTCGACGAGATCCTGCGGGCCAAGCCGTCGTCGTCGAAGGGCCGGTACTTGAAGAAGATCGTCGTGTCGACGACGACCGGCCCGGGCATTCCGGTCGACCCGTCGGTTACCCGCAACTTCGCCGAGGCCTGACGTTTCTCCCGCGAGAAGACGCAAAGTCGCACGAAAGTTGCTCTGGCAACGCGATTCTGCGTCTGCTGGCGGTTAGCCGATGAGGCGGCCCAGTTCGGCGCGTGAATTGATCCCGAGCTTGCGATAGATCCGGGCCAGATTGGCCTCGACGGTCTTCGAGCTGATGAACAGCACAGAAGCGACATCGCGGTTGGTCTTGCCCGATGCCGCCAGTTCACCCGTCGCTCAGAGGGGGTGAGCACGTCTCGGCTCCGGGCGACGTTGGTGCGCGCGAGTTCGGCGCGCGCGGTCTGCCCACAGCGGAGCTCCGATGTCCTCGAAGGCAGCAAGCGCCTGTTCCAACGTCTCGGTGGCAGTGTCTTTTTGGCGTTGACGACGCTGCAGCTGGCCGAGCAGGAGCAGGGCGCGCGTTCGAACCGCATCGGGATCCGGTCGTCTTCGACCAAGGCTTGGCGCACCATTCGTTCGGCCGCGTCGACGTCACCCGGGCGGCCAGTGACATGCTGCGGCACCGCGCGCCGACGGCGAGCATCCAGGCACGGTCGTTCCGGCGGCCGTTGCCTTAACGCTTCGATCAGCGGCTCGGCTCCGGTATGGCGGTCGAGTGAGACGAGCGCCTCGGTGGCATCGGGAGGAAGAACGCACTCGCGATTTCCGTGCCGGGATCGGCTTGGAACTCGCGCAGCAGTGGTTGCAGGGCCGACACAGCCTGAGCGTAGTTGCCGAACGACACCTTCAGGAATCCCAGGATCTTGAGGGGCCACTCCATGAGACGCGGTGACTCGCGGCGGCGAGCAAGGTCGAGAGCGGCTTGGACATCGGCACGCGCATCGTGTTCGCGCCCAAGGCAAGCGGCCACCAGCGCCCGCATGGTCAGCGCGACAGCAAGCGTGCCGTCACCCTGCTCCGCTCGTTCCATGGCTTCGTCGGCCAAGTGCGCGGCCTCCGACAGGTCGCCTCGCCAAACTTAGACCAGCGACATAAGGCTCGTGACCGCCATCACGTCGTTCTCGTTGCCTCGTTCGACGCAGTGGTTTCGAGTCTCAGCCAGGTGCGTACAGGCTTCCTACAGCTGTCCTGTCCAAGCAAGCACCAGCGCGTTGACGACGCTCGCACGAAACGGGAGGAGGTCATCAGCATCAGGATCTTCCTGCTCCACTGCCCTGCGCAGACTTGCCTCGTCGACGCCGTTGCCGAACATGAAGTTCAGTTGCACCGACATCGCCAGCGCCATGCTGATGAGGGCCGGATCGCTGGCCTCCTCGGCATGCGACACCGCTGTGCGAACGGTTTCCAGTGACTCATCGAACTTCGCGACCATCCGCTGGGCAAAAGCCGACGAGACGGTGTGTTTACCAGCAACGCCGTTCGAGAAGGGAAGTCGCCTGTGTCCAGCCTCTCGTCGTACAGGCGGACTCCGGCCATCAGGTTCAGGCCGGCTCCTCGCAGGATCCCGGGCGGGAGCTGGTCGATCGTCCGCTCAGCAGCGCCTGGGCCAGCTGCTCATCGCCGGCCTTGAAGTGGTACTTGGCTGCCCGGAGTCGTCGGGGCGGCTCGTCACCACCGAGGCCGAGCGCCAGGTCAACCAGCTCGGTGCACCGCGGCCGCGGGTGCACCACGCGCGGCGGCCGCGGTAGCGGCGCTGTCGAGAGCTTGGAGGGTTTCGGGGTTTGCGCCGGACGCGGCGAGGGCCATATGCCGTGTCTTCGAACTCGGGCGGGCAAGAAGACGTCGGCGAGCTGGCGGTGGACCGTGCGTCGCTGTGCGAGCTTGGCATCGGTGTAGATGGTTCGGGCCGACGCGGGTGGGAGAACCGCACGCGATGGCCGTCGATGGAGATGAGGCCCTTGCTCTCGGCCTCTTCGAGTAAGTCGGCAGCGTGGTCGATGCTGGTGTCGCTCACCTGAGCGAGAAGTTCAACGGCCGGATCGGCGACGGACGCGGCGGTCAGCAACATGGCCTGTGAATCTCTGTCCAGCCGCCCGATTCGTTGACGCATCAGCTCGGTCAGCGAGCCGGGCAACACCGGACGGACAGCCGTCGACCGGCTTCGATCGCACGAGCCAGTTCCAGCGCGTAAAACGAATGGCCAGCGGAGATCTCGGCAATCCGCACCATCGTCGGTCGGGGAAAGGATCGCCCCAGCCGCGTAGAGACCAAGGCGTGTAATCCGCCCAGACTCAACGGGCCCATGCGAAGTCGGTTGATGGCATCGGGTCTGGCCAGCTGCAGCCAGGCTGTATTGCTGCCGCAATCGGGCTCGCATCGCTCGGTCATGAGCAGGCCGACCGGTCCGGCGAACCTCCGTGCTGCGAAAGCTGTGATCGCGCTACTCGACGGATCAAGCCACTGCACATCGTCGATGGCAATCAGCACCGGCGCGTCGGTCGCGAGACACCGGACAACAGAATCAAACGCTGCCGCAACAACGTGTTGATCGGTAGCTGGTAACTCGGCCGTCGCGCGCATAAGTACGTGATCCGACGGCTGTGCCCATCTCCCCGGTACGCCATTGGCGGACTCGTAGTAGATCCGCGCCGGTGGCGAACTTCGGCCGGATGAGCATGTCATAAGAGACGCGTTGCCAGCTAAGCTGTCGCCGCTGCCCGCTGTGAGTACGTACGCGGTCGTCATGGGCGTCTCCCGGGTTCGCTAGTCGTTGGACTTTTGGTGTCCAGCACCCCGATAACCACGGCTGACAAACGGTGCGGACATCGAGGGAAGGAAATAGGCGGAAATCTGCGCACTCAAGACTTACCTTTGCGACCGGTGCGTGAGCCATCTCACACGGAAAACATCGCTAATGAATTGACATAGTTGCCGCTCCCTTCCTATTGTTGCAGTCATACCGAACGACAGCAGGCAGACATGGGCCCCTTGGCTTGCCAAGGCAGGGTGGCCGGTCTCAAAGCATTGGGAGACACCCGATTGCGTTGGGGGGCCCACGCAAACCAACATTGCGTGGGCTAACAACGGGGGTCGCAGTACCCAGCTAATCGGCTGGGCTGCCCTCTGTGAGGGCATACCGAACTGGCAGAACAGGTTTCCTGCCCACAGGCGACGTAAGCACGCTGATCAAGCGTGACTGCGCTGCTGCCTGCGGGCCACGGTCTCCACGACGAGAAGTGAGTTAGAGAAGTGACAGCGAGCACCACAGCAACCCAGCCGTTCGATGACCTACCGGTCGCCGGCCCTCTGGAAGCTCAATTCCGCGGGCGCCGATCCCTGACCTGTCGTGCCTGGGGTGAACTCCAAAACGGCGAGCTAGCGGCGGTGACGCCGACAGACGAGATTCACTCCGTCGAGCAAGTGGGAAGGGTGCTGTCCGGCATCTCTCTCATCGGTGAGGCTCGCAACGCCCTGGAAAGGGCCGGCTGGCGCGCGACGATTGCCGCGAATCGCGTGACTGTCAACGAAGAGGTTCTGGCCCAACTGATTCCGGCCACGGTCGGATCATTCGGGGCGGTCGATGCGTACTGGGTGATCTATGCGATCTCCGGCACGCGACCCGTTTGGATCGTCGGCGCGGAAGGGCCCACAGTTCATGACTCGTCGACAGGTGGTGGCGTTGATGTTCCGAGGTAGCCGCGGAACGCAGACCGAATCACTTCGCGTGTCTGTTAACCCTCAATCCATCCAGCGCGGCGGTGAAGAGACCTACGGCGTGCCGAGAATCGGTCGCGCTTCGAACAGCAACGGCACACAGCAGAAGGGCGTGTTCACAATGGGACAGGGCATTGGGACGGGTGAGCCAACGCTCATCGATTCTATTGATGACGACGAAGCCGCGCCGACAGCCGAGCAAGTAGCCAAAGTCGTAGCGACGGTTGCCGGAGCAGGGGCTGGCAATACGCTCCAAGGACGACGAATTGCGGTGGTGGGGTTGGGCTACGTCGGGCTTCCGACGGCTTTGTCCCTAGCTGACCACGGCGCAGAAATCATCGGGTTTGATATCAGCGAGAGTCGCTTGGCTGAGATTAAGTCACGGCGGGTGGACCTGCTGGACCGGGACCGCGAGCGTCTGGCGCGCCACCTGCAAGGCGAATTCGTCAAACTGACGACTGAACCCTCCGCCGTGTCGAGCGCGGAGGCGATCGTCGTCTGTGTGCCAACACCGATAGATGCACACCAAACTCCCGACCTGACCGCATTGTCGGAAGCATGCGCCAGCGTTGTTGACAACGCGACAATTGGCCAGACGATCGTGCTGACCTCCACAACCTACGTCGGCTGCACGCGCGAACTTCTTGTAAAGCCGTTGCAGGCGCGGGGCTTCCAAGTTGGCCGAGACGTATTCATTGCATTCAGCCCCGAGCGCATCGACCCCGGCGTGGAAGCTCATGCGCCGGACTCCACACCGCGCGTAGTTGGCGGCGTTACCGAGGGGTGTACACGGCGTGCGATGGAGGTGCTGCGTCACACCGCCAGCGCGATGCACAGCGTGTCGTCGCCAGAAGCGGCAGAAATGACCAAGCTGCTGGAGAACACTTTCCGCGCGGTCAACATCGCGCTGGCGAACGAGTTTTCCGATGCAGCAGAGGAATTGAGCGTCGACATTATCGAAGTGATCCGAGCCGCTGCCACCAAACCGTACGGCTTCATGCCGTTCTATCCCGGTGCGGGTGCTGGGGGACACTGCATTCCGTGCGATCCGCACTATCTGTTGTGGCAATTGCGCGCGCGTCGTTTTGATTCGCCACTGATGCGGACGGCGATGACAGCGATCGCGACGCGCCCCCGCGATGTAGTGATACAGGCGAAACATATGCTCGGTGATGCTGGCCGTCAAACGCGAAATGCGCGGGTACTGATATTGGGAGTGACGTACAAGCCGGGCGTCGCGGATCTCCGCGAATCACCTGCGATAGAAATAATCGATCAACTCGCATCGGCCGGCGCCACAGTCGCTTTCGCAGACCCTCTGATCGAGTTTCTCGATACCCCGAGCACGGGCACTCTGATGCGCGAGCGACATCCGAGTGGCGCAAAGTGGGACCTCGTCCTGGTCCACACGTTGCACGCTGGTGTGGACTATGGCTGGCTCGCCAAGCAGCCGGTCGTCCTCGATATGACATTCCGAGTAGCCGACATCATCGGTCACCGTGTCAACTGACCAACGAAATCTCAACGGAGCGAACGATTATGGGACAGACATATTTCGCTGCCGCCCAGTGGAGCGGCACCGGCATTTTAGACTGGATTATCGGTACTGGATTCCTTGCGGTAGTAGGAGGGGTTCCTGTATTCCGTGTGCTCGCGAAATGGCGGGGCTGGGTGTCAGATGACTAGGCAGCTCAGCCGCGCCGCGGTATCGGCCATAGCCATCTGCGTGCTGGTCGCAGTGACGGTGCTCGTGCATCATCAAACTGATGACCTCATCCTGCTGACCTATTGGTACCTCGGGGCTTCGGTGATCTCGGCCTGCTTCATCACGTTCGTCGTTGGGCGGAGGTATAAGGACAACCCCGTCGCCCAAGGTCGAGTTCTGTGCATCGTTCCGAGCTACAACGAAGATCCTGGCGGTTTGCACGGGACCGTGAAAGCTCTACTGGCGCAAACGGTTCCCGTCGATATCGTGGTAATCGATGACGGTTCAGTGGTCCCGGTGACGCCTACCGTGCACCATCCTAGGGTTACCTGGCTGTGGCAAGAGAACACAGGCAAGCGCGGTGCCCAAGTGAACGTACTACGCAGATTCTCGCGCGACGACTACCAATTTATTCTCACAGTTGATTCCGACTCTGAACCCTATCCAGATGCCTGCGAGCACCTTCTTCGTGCAATGTCTGACTCTCGCGTACAAGCGGCGACTGGCATGATCTATATCCGTAACTACCATTCGAACTGGGTCAGCTTGGCAGCTGACATAGATATTGGTACGTCATGCGTGATGATGCGAGCCTCTCGTTCGATGCTTGGCGCACTCGAAACAACCTCGGGTGCATTGGCTCTGTACCGTAGCGAACTGTTGTATGACCACCTCGATGCATACGCAGTGGAGTGCGGGACGGGCGACGACAGATGGCTTGCGCTGCGAGCTCTGCGGCGTGGTGAGGTTGTGGCCGTTGCCGAAGCGTGCGTTGAAACTGACATGCCTGACACGCTGCGCGGAACCTACCGGCAACGGCTTCGGTGGGCGCGATCCTGGTGGTGGATGTTGCCGTACGTCTTCCGGCACCTCACCTTGAAGAAGTTGCTAAGTCCGCTGTACGGGTTAACGCAGCTGTTGATCACACCAGCGATGACCGCGTACATCATTATCCAAACGGCCGTCTCAGTAGGTGGCCGGTACTCGGGTCATGGTTTAGTTCTGATCGCTTACATCGGTGCGTACTTGATCGTTCGCTACGCTGGGTCCGCCCTATACCTCATTGGCCGACCGAGGTTGTCTCGCCGCGACAAATTGCTCTGCTGGGTTGTTGGAACTCCCGGGGCTATAATTCTCAACGCGTTTCTCCTGATACAGATTCGCTACATCGCCTTAGGCAAGCTCTTCGACAACCGCTGGCGGACTCGCGAAGTCGACCCGGCAACGCTCGCCGCTCACCAGAACACGCGTGTAGCTTACGATGATATCCACCTCAACAATTTGGAGTTGCCCGCAGGCCCACTTAGTCCAGTCAGCATCGCAGACGATGACATCGGCCATTGGTTCGATGACGACGGAGACATCCGAGTATTCACACTTCCAGCACCACGGGAGCGGTCGATTTCGACGCTCTATCCGAAACAGACGACCGATTCAACAGGCGGCTGCTCCGATCTCACTCTTGGTCAGCGCGCCTTAGTATCGAAAGGGCAGCAGTGACTCGGACAGTTTCTCGAAGCCAACCGCGTGTGTCACGCCTGACCGGCTTATGGAGCTTAGTGCTTCTGGCGATCTATGCGCTGGGTGCGATCTGGTTGCCGGCGACGGCGGCAGCGGAGCCTAGCGATACCCCGCCGACGTTGGTGTCGTTGACCTTTGACGATGGATTCGCTTCGCAACTCAATGCTCAGCGGTTGTTGGCTCAGCATAACATGAAGGGAACGTTTTTCGTTCCGAGCGGCTTCATCGGCCTCGAGGGACGATTGACGATTGAGCAGATTCAATTGATCCAAGCTGATGGCAACGAGATCGGCGGGCAACGTCAACCACCTGCACTTGCCGACGCTTGATCCGGCTGAACAGGCGCGTCAGATCTGTGATGACCGTGTTGCACTTGCAAGAAAAGGGTTCACGGCGACATCGTTTGCGTACCCGTACGCATCCCTTGATCCCCGCACCGAAGAGATTGTCAAGCACTGCGGCTACAACAGTGCGCGATCGGAAGAGGGCTTATCGAAAGAGGGCACTTGCGAGACTTGCGTGTTCGGTGAGTCGATACCTCCTGCCGACCCTTATGCGATTCGGACAGCCACTCCTGTGACAAGGGAGACGACGGTCTCGTCGATCAAGCAACAGATCATTGACGCGCAAGACCATGGCGGAGGGTGGGTGCCCATCGCCTTCCATGAAATCTGTGACAACTGCTCGGGAATGGGGATGTCCGTGAATGATTTTGCGGAGCTTCTGGACTGGCTCGACTCGCAAGCAAGCCAAGGGATCTCCGTGGCGACCGTCAACCACATCATCGGCGGTGACGTCCAGAATCTCGTCGATGGGCCGATCGATCAGCGACCAGACGGGCAATTGGTCAATGCGTCCCTCGAGACACCTGACGTAAAGGGCGAAAGCAATATCGAGGTCCAGTGCTGGCAACGCTCAAGTTATGGCGTCAACACCGCGACATGGACCCGCGTCCCGTCGGCGCACACGGGGGGATGGGCCGAACAGATCACAATGGGCTCGTGGAGTTCGGGTGATCAGAAGCTGATCATCGAGGAAGACAGCGGTGCTTGTGCTCCTTCCGTGAAGCCTGGGCAGAAATTCAGGGTGAGCGCTTCTTGCACATCGACTGCCCCGACTCGGTTCGTGATATTTTATCGCAACAGTCAGGGTCATTGGCTTTATTGGACGCAGTCTCCTGAAATCGCTCCCTCTTCGGAGTGGAGGAAGTCGACGTGGGAGCTTCCGCCGATTCCATCTGATGCGCGGAGACTGAGCTTCGGTCTCCAGTTAGCGACTGTCGGTACATTGACGACCGACGACTACGCGATGAGTTTGGCGCTGAAGCCATTCCCAGTGTGGCCCGTTGTCGGTGCGGCAATGCTCTTCGCCGTGCTGGCGCCAACTGTTATCTATATCGGGTGCGGGCGAATTAGGTCGCTCCGTCGCCACACCAGTGAATACCAGGTGAGGAAGTGCCAAGCGAGGAAGAGTGTTGGCGCTCATCGTCGGGCCGATAGCGCGACACGCCAGAGGGCAGGAATCGGACATGGGGATGTCTGTGAATGATTCGTCTCAGCTTCGGTCTTCAATTGGCCAGCGTCGGCACATTGACCACCGACGACTACCAGATGGATTTGGATGTCGCTCCAGAGCAGAGGTTTTGGGACAGAACACCTGGCCAACTTGCTCAAGAGTGCTGGAGCTCGTCGGCGACCAACCGGGCAATCATCGCCGCGATCCTCGGCATAGTGGTGGTTGCCGCGGTGGTGTGGTCAGTGGAGCGGGCTAATAGCACTCCAGCCACACCCTTCAGCCAGCCCTTGCTTGCGGCTTGGGGCCTAACAACGCCGGAGATGGTGGAATCCGCGCGTGCGTCTGGGTTGAACTACGTGTTTCTCTATGGGCCCCCGCCCGACCGGTCAAGCCCGCTAGGGCAGTCCCTCGTACAGGCCGACATGCGAGTGATCAGCGCTGAGGTCGCTGACCTGGTTTCCGCTTATGAGTGCACACGCACCCACACCCCCGCACCTCGCCAGGCGTGTCGGGGGCGGAATCTTTTGCGTCTGCGACCTGGCTACTCTGATCACAGCTCTACTACGACGTGGCAGCGCTGGTCAGAGATACAGCGCGAACCCCCTCGTCGCGGGATACTGGGTCCTGGACGCACGCCGGACTGGGATTTCGGCAGTTTGAAGCCAGTCCTCAATGAAGTGGCGAGTTTGATTCCCGCTGGCCGCCCAAAAATTTGTGGGTTCAGTGCTGGGCTCGGGCCAAATGGCAAGAACTACTGGGAACCGGGACGTGCTGCGAACTTCACAGCCGCGGGTTGCGATTTCGTGGCGACCTATGTCTACGCCGATTCGCGGCATGAGAGCGACCCCCTCTGACAGGCATCGACTGGGAGATGCGGGGCTTGCTTCCGGAAATCAAGGGCAGCCTGCAAGCCAACGGCTGGGACCCGAGTCAGCAGCCACTACTCGGTATCGCCCAGGCCTTCGGGGGTCGACGAGCAAAGAACGGCGCAATAACCGATCCACCAACCCCCGCCGACATGGTGGCTCAGGCTCGCGGCTACTGCAGCGCCGGGGTAGGTGGCCTCGCGTGGTTCGCGTGGAGCATCGCGACCAACTACCCGACCGCACAAACCCCGGCCAACGATCCCGATCTGGCGAACGGTGTTCGGGAAGCTGCGAAATCGTGTGCAGTCAGTTGACGATCGATCGCGCGATGCCGCTCGACCGCTGCATTTCCGCGCTGCGCCGGCGCAGGAAGGCGCGGGCGGGCTCAGAAGCGTTGAAGTGCACTGCTTCTCGATACCAAAGCAGCGCTTCGGCCGGCCGCCCCGCTCGGCGCAGCAGGTCGACCCGCACCGTCGCGACCAGGTTCGAACGCGTCAGCCGCGGATCGTGCGCCACCTTCTCCCGTGCGGCCAGCCCGGCGTCAGGGCCGTCCCGGAGACCCAGCGCCAGCGCGCGGTTGGCCCGCACCACCGGCGAGTCGGTCATCTGCAACAGCCGGTCTGGCGATTCGTCGAACACGCTGACGTTCCCGCCGGCCCATGGACTCTGATCATCACCACCAACCTCCGGTCGTCCCGTAGTGACACCGAGCCAACACAATTAGGAGATACCAAGCATGCGTTCTGTCTCAGTTGAAGTCCGCGATCGTCAGTGGGTTGGGTTCCGGCCCGAAATACCTCTGGAAGGGATGTAGGGCATGTGTGGAATCGTCGCTGTTCTGTACAGCGGAACCGACCGCTGCGCTCCCGACGGTCGCGAGCTTGTGGATCGGATGAAGGCGGCGCGGGACCACCTTGTTGACCTGAGCGAGCAGCCGCCGGGAGCCGTTGATCTCGAGAACGTCGCGGATATCCTGACCGGGATTGATGCCGAGTTGCGAGGCACCCCGGGTCTGCGCTGCCTGCTCGACCAACCTGCCGTCGCCGACGCGATCGCCGACCTCTCGGCCCACATCGGTGCGCAGATTCAGGGGCTCGAGGCCACGATCGAACAACCCATCGCGCCGGCCGAGGACCTCGAGCGGCTCAATGCCGCCATGGTCACGTTGAAAGATGCGTGGTGGGCAATCGGGAAAGACCGCCTGGGCTTCGCCACGCAGGTAGCCGAGCTGGCGGGTGGAAGCCCTAGCGGGGCGGCGTTGGACGCCTACGCGGCGATTCAGGTGGCGCTGTCGTCGCTGGACCGGCTGGAGTTGCGCGGCCGCGATTCGGCCGGTCTTCATGTCATGGTCACCGGCCACGACATCGATTTCAGCGAGCCTCGCATCGCAGCGACGTTGGCCGACCGGTGTGTCGATCCGCTGTTCACCTCCACCGCCGTGCGGACGCCCGCTGGCCACTTGAGCATCGTGTACAAATGCGCAGCTGAAATCGGCCGGCTTGGCGACAATGGCCGCGCGCTGCGCGCCGCGATCGCTGACGACGAACTGCTGGCGGAAGCATTAAAGGCGCCCACAGCTCGTGTTTCGGTTCTCGGGCACACCCGCTGGGCAAGTGTGGGGATGATCAACCAGGCCAACGCGCATCCCCTGACTAGCGAGGAACTCACCCGTTCTTGGCGGCATGCGGACACCGACTACGTGGTCGCGGCTCTCAATGGCGACGTGGACAACTATGCCGACCTCATCGCTGACCATAATCTTCAGATCGCGCCGGAAATTTCCACTGACGCAAAAGTGATTCCTATCCTCATCGCGCGACACATCACCGATGGCCTCGATCCCACGACGGCTTTCCGCCGCACGGTGCAACAATTCGACGGTTCGGTTGCCATCGCCGCCAACTGTGCGGCAGACCCGGAGAAAGTGCTGCTCGCTCAACGCGGCAGTGGCCAATCTCTTCTCGTCGGTGCGGCAGAGGGAATGACGATCGTCGCCTCCGAACTCTACGGCCTGGTGGAGCACTGTCGCGAATACATTCGGCTCGACGGCAACTCGGGGGAGGTCGTTGCGATCGACAGCACTACCGCAGGCGACTTGAGGGCGCTTAGCCGGTGGTCCTACGACGGATCTGTCCGGCCCGTCACCGACGCGGACATCCTGGCGGCGTCGATCACCACACGGGACATCGACCGGCGCGGTCACGAGCACTTCCTTGACAAGGAGTTGCACGAAGCGCCCGATTCGATGCGCAAGACGCTGCGCGGTCGAATCGCCTCCGTCAACGGCGCGCTACGCGCGGTGCTTGGCCACGATGTGCTTCCGCCCGCGTTGCTGACAGGGATTGCCGACGGCGCCATCCGGCGGGTCATTGTCATCGGACAAGGCACCGCCGCTGTTGCCGGACAAGCGATCTCGGCTGCCGCGGCTGCTGCCCTGGCACGGGCGAACGTCGATGTGAGGGCGACAACGGCAAGCGAATTGTCCGGATTCGGCCTTGTTCCGGACATGTCGGACACCCTGGTGATCGCGATCAGCCAGTCCGGCACCACAACTGACACCAACCGCACTGTGGACCTGGTCCGGCAGCGCGGCGCAATCGTCATCGCGATCGTCAACCGCAGAGGCAGCGATCTGACGTCCAAGGCGGATGGCGTGCTGTATACGGCCGACGGTCGCGACGTCGAGATGTCGGTTGCCTCCACGAAGGCCTTCTATGGCCAGGTCGCCGCTGGCATCCTGCTTGCGTGTGCACTGGGGCGGGCAGCTGACGGCGCCGGCAGCGCTGACGAAGGCGAGTTGCTGTCGGCGCTGTTGATGCTTCCCGACGCGCTGCAGCAGGTGCTAGACGGCGAAAAGCAAATCGCAGCGCTGGCTGAGGAGTACGCGCCGCTTCGAAGGTCCTGGGCGGTCGTCGGGTCGGCGCGCAATCGGATCGCCGCTGAAGAGATCCGCATCAAATGCTCAGAACTCACGTACCGATCGATCTCGTGCGACGAGTCGTCAGATAAGAAGCACATCGATCTGTCCGCCGAACCTCTCACGTTGGTGTGTGCGGCCGGCATGACGGGCTCGGCCGCGGACGACATAGCCAAGGAGGTGGAAATCTTCGCCTCGCAC
Source organism: uncultured Actinomycetota bacterium (assembly GCA_963800125.1). Classification (GTDB taxonomy): domain Bacteria; phylum Actinomycetota; class Actinomycetes; order Mycobacteriales; family Mycobacteriaceae; genus Mycobacterium. The sequence goes on from CAWDAC010000025.1 coordinate 67,157, forward strand.
AACGGTGTGCCGATTGTCGTCGCCACCGAAGGCGATGAGCGATTCACCGCCGCTGCTGGGGTCATCTGGGTGCCCCCTTTTCATCCCGATCTGGCATTCGTACTCTCGGCGATGGCCGGCCACCTGTTCGGCTACCACGCAGCGTTGGCGATCGATGAGCAGGCAATGCCGTTGCGCGAGGCGCGAGCTGCGATCGAGCAGGCGGCGAAGGCACACGGCAGAGATCCGGCGGCGATGCTTGTCGCGCTGACCACCACTCTGGTGCCGTCGTGCGGCGATTTCATGGCCAGGCTGGATGCCGGCCGCTTTGACGGCTCGCTAAGTGCGGGAGCTGCAGCGAAAATCGCTGTTGCTCTGCACGCCATCACCACTCGCTCGGAGGACAGCCTTCTGTCGCAGTACGGCGGCCCGGCAGGAGTCATCAGGGAGCTGATCGCCGCCCTCACCGCGGGGACAAACGAGGTGTCGCGCACCATCGACACCATCCGTCATCAGGCCAAGACCGTGACAGTCGGAACCAGCCGCAGCGACGAAGCAATATTGAGCGTTCCGCTCCTACAGGCGGTGCTGGACAGCGGGGCACAGCGAGCCGCGCTGCCTTACAACGTTGTTCGCACAGTCGCCGCTCTGGACCCGGTAGTGTCCGAGGTCATCGGAACCACGCATTATGCGATTAAGGGTCAGTACATCACCGTCACCGGCCGCAGCGGCATTGCGCAGGCACTGCCCTCGCGTACCGAATGGGACCATCGATTGCTGGGTACGAAACTCCTTGTCGCCGAACAGCGCCAAGCGCTCGTTGCCGTTGGGCGCAGCGACGGGAGGCCGGTGATCATCGTCCCGGAGATCACCGATCACCAGACGACCGGACTTGTCTTGCTTCACGTCAAACTCCACCAGCAGCTGCCCCGAGAGACCATGAAGGCTGTGCTTGACGGGTACCGCGGTCGGCTGGCGATCCTGCGAAGTGCCGTGACAGAGATCCAACCGACGTTCGACGAACGTCTGCTCGGTCAACTGTGCCCATTGGCTCTGCTGACTGAGCCGGCCGAGACGCTTGCCGACCACTACTGGTGCGGGGCCGGCTAGCCACTCTGTGGCGGATGTCCGCCATGGGCGCAAGGCATCGCGACACCGGTCGGTCACGTAGGACTGGTTGTCAGTGCCGACGGCAGCGTAAGGCCGGCGTCGTCAACATCACACGCGCCTGTCCCGCGAGATGCCCGCCTGTCCCGCGCAACGTCTGGTGAATAAGAGCAAGCGGCCCTGCCATTGAGAAAGAGGCGTAACTGACCGACCGATTCCAGCAATACCTAGAGGCTCACGGTCGTGAGGTAATGCGGTATCGAATCATCCCGCTCGGATCAGCCACGCTCTACAGACCTAGCCGATATAACCGAGGACGTGCTCTACGAAGCAAAAGGATCAACAGAACGTTGGCCTGGCTGTGCCTTTGTCGCCGGCGGCGGTGCGAAATCCTCAACCCCCTCGATGACCACTGCCGGCTGGTTATTGCCAGCCTCGCGCGGCGTACCGTCAGCGGGCCCGACGTCACCACCGTCTTCACCGACGCCTTCACCCAAACGAAATCTCAACGGAGCGAACGATCATGGGACAGACGGACTTCGCGGCCGCGCCCAGCGGAGCGGCACCGGCATTTTGGACTGGATTATCGGAACTGGATTCCTTGCGGTAGGAGGAGGGGTTCCTGTTAGGAACGTACATCGCCCAGCTGGCCGATCCACGACAGCGGTAATGCGCGGTTTGCGCTGGAGCGGAACGCAATCGGCTGTCGCGGTCGACGGTTTCGAGTTCGACGATTGGGCCGAACCGGTGCGCTTACTGACCGTCGCCGATGAGGCGGCCGAGTTCGGCGCGAGCACGGTCGGCCCACAGTACCGCGCCCATGTCTTCGAATGCGACCAGCGCTTCACGCAGAGCTGTGGCGGCGCCTTCCTTTTGGCGTTGACGACACTGAACCTTGCCGAGCCAAAGTAGTGTGCGGGCGTGTTCGAACCGCATCGGAATCCGGCCCTACTCGACCAGCGCCTGCTTCACCATCTGGTTGGCTCCCTCGACGTCGCCGAACGACGCCAGCGCCATGCTGCGGCACCGGGCACCGACGGCCAGCATCCAGGCCCGGTCGAGCCGGCGCCCGTTGTCCTCGAGAGCCGCGATGAGGGGCTCGGCTTCGGTATGGCGGCCGAGCGCGATCATCGCCTCGACGGCGTCGGGAATCCGCGGGGATGTCACATAGGCGGCGGCCACTGCGCGCATGCTCAGCGCGGTCGCCTGCGAGCCGCCGAACGCCTCGTCGAAGTTCTGGGCCTCGAACACCTAGTAGCCACCGGCGACCTCCGCGCCTTGGGGAGGGGCCATCGGTGATGGTCGGATTGTCGGGGCCGCCGGTGATCCGCACGCCGTTGGCCGAAGGCGTCAGCGCGTCACCAGCCCGGACCTGGCCCAGGCCGCCGAGATGGCCGCGGATCAGGCCTTCCACGGACTCGTGGCTCAGAAACAAAGCGAAGTAGTGCATCGTCGGTTAGCGAGCGGAACCCTGTATCCCACTCTCTATTCGTCCGCCGAACGGCGTTGCGCGAATCCGTCAGCGACGGATGGAATGTCGCCAAACACGTCCCCTGTTCTACCGTCTCAAACCAGTGCGTTGTGTGATCGTTAACACATGCGTAAATCGGCTCGGTTGTTCCGGGCACCAGTTGCCAATGAAGAAAAGAGGCCAGAACGACGCGGGGTAGTTGATTCGCGATCAGGCTCCTGTTCGCCGGGCAGCTGGACTCGTTGGTGCACGCCGTTCCCTGCATGTAACGTCGCCGGCGTGCTCGCGGTAGTTGGTGACGATGTTCGCGTTCGGCGTCTCGGTGCCCGGCACGATCAGCGCCGTAGCCCCAGAGTGAGGGCCGACATGAACACAGACCCGATAGCGATAGAGACAGACAGACATCAGCAGCCAGAAAATGAGGACTATCGTGCCGCGAGTGTGTGTGTCTGCACGCAACGCGCCGTTGTTGCGCCGACATCTGCGCACGCTGGGGGTCGGCTTGCTGTGCATCCTCGCCATGGCCGAACCTAGTCCCGTCGCGGGCGCTGAGCCTGTTACTGCGGCCGAGGCGGGTTTCGTCGACATCCGCAGCGTCATCCCCGACGCCGTCGTCGACCTGCGTTACGCGACTGCGGACAACTTTGTCGGCACGCCGCTGTATCCGCCCGACGCGCGCTGCCTGGTGCACGAGTCGCTGGCGCCGGGGCTCGCCGCCGCCGCCGACGCGTTTCGGGCCCGCGGGGCGAAGCTGGTGTTCTGGGACTGCTATCGCCCGCATGCGGTGCAGGTGCGGATGTTCGAGGCGGTGCCCGATCCGAACTGGGTGGCGCGGCCTGGCGCGTATGCGCGCAGTCACGAAGCGGGCCGCTCGGTCGACGTGACGCTGGCCGACGCGCACTACGGGCGGCTGATAGACATGGGCACCGGGTTCGACGACTTCTCGCCACGCGCAAAGGCTTTCGCCACCGACGGGGTCTCTGCCCAGCAGCAGGCCAACCGCGCGTGGCTGCGCGAAGGGATGAAGGCAGGCGGGCTCGAGGTGTACTCCGGTGAGTGGTGGCACTTCGACGGCCCGGGCGCAGGCGATGATCACCCGATCCTGGACGTCCCGCTCAACTGACCTCCCGGTTGTACCGCTCGCGGTGCGACTGCACGGCGCGCTCAGGCCGAGCACTCGGCGATGCGCCGGCGCAGAAACGCGCGGGCCGGTTCGGAACCGTTGGCCTGCAACGCCGTTTGGTACCAGGTGAGTGCCTCGTCGGTGCGGCCTGCCCGGCGCAGCAGGTCGGCGCGGATCGACGGCACGGTGCTTGATCGCGCCAGCCGTGGATCGTCGGCCACATCCTCGAGTGCGGCAAGACCAGTCGGGAACCCGTCGCGGAACCCGATCGCGAGTGCGCGATTGGCCCGCGCCACCGGTGAATCGGCGATCTCCAGCAGTCGGTCGTAGGCCCTGCAGATCGCCGCCCAGTCGGTCTGCTCCCAACTGGGCGCCGTCGCATGCAGCGCCGCGATCACCGCCTGCGGCAGATACGATCCCGTCGCGCCTGCGGCCAGTTGCAGGCGCTGCAACCCGCCGGCGATTCTGCCGCGGTCCCACTGGCCACGGTCCTGCTCGTCCAGCGGCACCAGTGCGCCGTCGGCGTCCACCCGGGTGCGCCGCCGGGAATCATGCAGCAGCACAAGGGCCGCCAGCGCGTGGGCGTCACGCGAGTCGGGCATCAGCGCGCACAGTTCACCGGCCAGCCGGACCCCCTCATCGCATAGCTCGTCGCGGATCGCCGAGGGTCCGGCGGTCGACCAGTAGCCCTCGGTGAACACCGAGTAGATACAGCCGAGCACGTGCGGGGTGCGTTCTGGCAGCAGGTCGGCAGGCGGTACCCGCAGCGGGATGTTCGCGTGCCGAATCTTGCTCTTGGCCCGGGTGATTCGCTGTCCCACCGCCGCTTCGGTCTGCAGCAGCGCCCTGGCGATCTCGGCGACGGTGAGGCCGGAGATCAGCCGCAGCGTCAGCGCCAGCTGCGACGGCCGGTCCAGCGCCGGATGGGCACAGGTGAACATCATCCGCAGCTCGTCGTCGCGGACCGGAGGCGGAACGCCCGCGCGATCGGTGCGGGCCAGGATGTCGTCGACCACGGCGGCGAGTTCCTTTCCCGGACGGACCGACTCGCGCCGCAGCCGGTCCAGCGCGCGGTTGCGGGCAACCGTGACGACCCATCCGCCGGCGTTGTCCGGCACACCGTCGCGGGGCCAGGCCCGCAGCGCTTCGGCGAAGGCCTCCTGGACAGCGTCCTCGGCGACGGTGAGGTCGCCGGACCAGCGTGCGAGCGCGGCCACGGCCGGTCCCCATTCGCGCCGAAAGACGCTGTCCAGGTTGGCCATTCGGTGTTAGAGCCCGGAGATACCGGCCAGCCGCCGCAGCTCCACCGTCGTCGCCGGGATCATCGACGCCACCTTGATCGCCTCGTCACGATCGGCTGCGTTGATGTAGTAGAACCCGTTGGCGACCTCGGCGCCTTCGACGAAGGGCCCGTCGGTCAACAGCACCTCGCCGTCGCGAACCCGTACCGTCGTCGCCGTCGTGGGCGGGTGCAGCGGAGCACCGCCCACCGCGCGATCGCCTGCGACCTTGCCGAACTCGATGTGCGCCTTGATTCCCTCGTCCCACCGCGGGCTGCCCGGCTCTACCGAGCTGCCGGGCGGCTCCAACAGCAGGGCCAGCCAGCTGTCACTCGTCAGCGGCGCGCGGGCGGGGGAGAAGTCGACCATCGGCCACACCTCGACGGCGCCGTACTTGGCGGCCGGGATGTCACGGGCGAGCGCCAACGCCTCGTCGAGGTTCTCCGCCTCGAACACGTAGTACCCGCCCGCCACCTCGGCGCTCTCGGCGAACGGGCCGTCGGTGACGGTCGGAGCGTCGGGCCCGCCGGTGATGCGAACCCCGGTCGCCGACGGCTGCAGCGCGTCGCCCGCGCGGATGGCGGACGCCGCCTTGGCGTGGAAGTTCTGATATGCCGCCATCTCGGCGGCCTGCGCCTCGGGATCCGGTGCAGAAGTGGTCTCGGTGCCGAGCAGCAGTGCGAAGTAATACATCGTCGTGAACCTCCGGGGTAGCGGGCGGAACCCTGTGTCCCACTCTCTACCTGTCCGACGAACGGCGTCGCGCTAATCCGACAGCGCCCTCGCGAAAAGTTACGCCGCGGCGCCGGGCTTGAGGTACGTGACGAGGTTGCAGTCGAGCATCTCGTCGGTGAAGTAGTGCTGGCAGCCGCGCAGGTACCTCATGTATCTGTCGTAGACCTCTTCGGTGGTCATCGCGAGGACCTGGTCCTTCTTGGCTTCCAGCGTGTCGGCCCAGGTGCGCAGGGTCCTGACATAGTGCGACCGCAGCGACAGGCACTCGGGCACGACGAAGCCGGCCTTTTCGCCTTGCTCCACCATCATGTCGGCGGTCGGGATGCGGCCGCCAGGGAAGATCTCGGTAATGATGAACTTGATGAACCGGGCCAGATCGAATGTCAGCGCCTTCCCGCGCGCCCGGTAGTTGTCGGGGTGGAAGGCGGTGCTGCTCTGGATCGTCATCCGCCCGTCGTCGGGCAGGATGTTGTAGGCGTTCTTGAAGAAGTCCTCGTAGCGCTCGAACCCGAAGTGCTCGAAAGCCTCGATGGACACGATGCGGTCGACGGGGTCGGAGAATTGCTCCCAGCCGCGCAGCAGCACCTGATGCGAGCGGGTGGTGTCCACGGTGTCGAGCAGCTCTTCGCAGTAGGCGTGCTGGTTCTTGGAGAGCGTCAAACCGATGACGTTGACGTCGTACTTCTCCAGCGCCCGCTTCATCGTGGCGCCCCAGCCGCAGCCGATGTCGAGCAGCGTCATGCCCGGCTTGAGGTCCAGCTTGTCCAGGTTGAGGTCGGCCTTCGCGACCTGCGCTTCTTCGAGGGTCATGTCGTCGCGCTCGAAGTACGCGCAGCTGTACGTGCGAGTTGGGTCCTGGAACAACCCGAAGAAATCGTCGGAAAGGTCGTAGTGAGCCTGAATATTCTCGAAATTCGGCTGCATCCGGCCTGCCTTTACGGACATGTCCGTCAACTCGCCTCCTGATAATGCTCGATCAGAAACCTGGCGCGCAGGGTATCTGACTTGATCGGCACCATACCTGGCGCCGGGCCGCTCGAGCCATTCATCAGGTGCCCATTGGCCGACTTTTTGATCTATTTCTCCAGCGTGAACTGATTGATGTCGATGTAGCCGATACGGAAACTGTCCGCGGTGCCCCTGAGGAACTTCATGTACCGCTCGTAGACCTCGTCGGACTGGATAGCGATCGCCTCGTCCTTGCGGGCCTCCAGGGCCTCGGCCCACATGTCCAGTGTCCTGGCGAAGTCGGACTGCATCGACTGGACCCGGGTCACCTTGAAGCCGGCCTTCGTCGAGTGCTCCTCGAACTTCTCGATCGATGGCAACCGGCCGCCAGGGAAGATCTCGGTCATGACGAACTTGATGAAACGGGCCATCGAGAAGGTTATCGGCATGCCGCGCTCGGCCATCTGCGTCGGGGTGAGGGCAGTGATCGAATGCACCATCATCACGCCATCGTCGGGCATGATGTCGTAGGCGAACTTGAAGAAGTCGTCGTAGCGCTCAAATCCGAAGTGCTCCAACGCTTCGATCATGACGATCCGGTCGACGGGCTCGCTGACCTCCGACCAGTCCTGCAGCAACACCTTGTGTGAACGGTTTGACTCGACGTTGGCGAGCAACTCCTGGCAATACGCGTGCTGATTCTCGCTCAGCGTTACGCCAACCACGTTGACGTCGTACTTTTCCAGCGCCCGCTTCATGATCGAACCCCAGCCGCAGCCGATGTCGAGCAGCGTCATGCCCGGCTTCAGCCCGAGCTTGCCGAGGCTCAGATCGAGCTTGGCGATCTGCGCTTCTTCCAGGGTCATGTCGTCACGTGGGAAGTACGCGCAGCTGTAGGTGAGCGTCGGATCCGTGAACAGCTGGAAGAACTCGTTGGAGACGTCGTAGTGCGCGCGAACCTCGTCGACGCTCTGCGTCTTCTTCGTTGTGGCTGCTGACTTCTCGGACATCGGGTTCCAATCCTGATGAAGACCCACGCAACGGTCACCCGTTAGCGACTTGGTTCGCCCAGGCCCCATACACGGGGCCCAGGATGCGTTTTTACTTTTCCAGGGTGAACTGGTTGACGTCGATGTAGCCGACGCGGAAGCCGTCGGCGCACCCGGTCAGGTACTTAATGTAGCGCTCGTAGATCTCTTCGGACTGAACCTCGATCGCCTGGTCCTTGTGGGCCTTCAGGTTCTCGGCCCAAATGTCCAGCGTGCGGGCGTAGTGCAGCTGGAGCGACTGGCGGCGCGTCAGCTTGAAGCCGGCTTTACCGCTGTGGTCCTCGACCTTCTCGATCGAGGGCAGCCGGCCGCCGGGGAAGATCTCGGTGATCATGAACTTGATGAAGCGAGCGAACTCGAAGGTCAGCGGCATGCCGCGCTCGACGATCTGCGGACCGGTGAGCCCCGTGATCGTGTGCAGCAACATGACGCCGTCTTCGGGCATCGCGTCGTAGGCGAACTTGAAGAAGTCGTCGTAGCGGTCGTGGCCGAAGTGTTCGAAGGCACCGATCGACACGATGCGGTCAACGGGCTCGCTGAACTGCTCCCAGCCCTGCAGCAGGACGCGCTTCGACCGTGGGCTGTCCGAACCTTCGAATACCCGCTCGACGTGGGCCTTCTGGTTCTTGGACAGCGTGAGGCCGATGACGTTGACGTCGTACTTCTCGATCGCCCGCATCATCGTCGAGCCCCAGCCGCAGCCGACGTCGAGCAAGGTCATGCCGGGCCGCAGGCCCAGCTTGCCCAGCGCCAGGTCGACCTTGGCGCGCTGCGCCTCTTCCAGCGTCATGTCGTCGCGCTCGAAGTACGCGCAGCTGTAGGTACGCGTCGGGTCCAAGAACAACGCAAAGAAGTCGTCGGACAGGTCGTAGTGCGCCTGCACGTCCTCGAAGTGCGGTTTCAGGCTCGTCTTGCCCTTATCTGACATGTCGATGTGTGCCTCTCTACGTACGGATGGCATTCCCCCGAAGATTCGATGGAGGCCCTGCCCCGGGACGCGTCATGGTCCAACCCCGAATGCATCCCGCCTGGGGATGCTAGCCGATTTCACGGTGAGCACCGAATCGGAAACGCCGGTGATCAGGGCGCTTCGGCAAAGTTCGTCTTCAGCTCGCCGACGATCTGGTCCCACAATTGCTCGGGAAGATCGTGGCCCATGCCGTCGATCAGCGCCAGCCGCGCACCCTTGATGGCGCGGGCCACCGCCCGCCCGCCGAACGGCCGCATCAGCTTGTCGGCCTTGCCGTGGATCACCACTGTCGGTGCGGTGATCTGGCGGTCGTAGTGCAGCAGGCTGCCGCTGCCCAGCACCGCGGCGAAGTGGCGGGCGATGCCTGCGGGGTAGTACGCCCGCTCGTAGCTCTCGATCGCGTCGGCGCGGAGCCGCTCCTCGGGCGCCCGGTAGCCGGGGCTGCCGATGATTCTGCCGACCCGTATCGCGTTCGCGATGATCGCCTCCCGGGTGGCGTCTGCCGGGCGCTGCAACAGGGCCTGCAGCTGCTTGCGCGCCGGCGGCGGCAGCATCGCCTGGTTGTTGCTGGAGAAAATCACCGCGAGCGTCCTGGTCCGCTCCTTGAACCGGGCCGCGAAGATCTGCGCGATCATGCCGCCCATCGACCCGCCGACGATGTGAGCACGGTCGATGCTCAGATGGTCCAGTAGCGCGGCGGCGTCGTCGGCCATGTCCTCCAGCGTGTAGACCGCCGGGCTGCGCATGCCGAGGAACGAGCGAGCCATCCGCGGGAGCAGCGGTACGCCGGTGTGGCGGCCGTTCAGCTTCGTCGAAAGGCCGACGTCGCGGTTGTCGTAGCGGATGACGCGCAGGCCCTGGTCGACGAGCTTCTCGCAGAAACCCTTGCGCCACAACAACAATTGCGCGCCGAGTCCCATGATGAGCAGGACCGCGGGATCGTTCGGGTCGCCCATGTCCTCGTAGTAGATGTCAATCGGGTTGTCCGAGCCGCCGGTCCGTGCGATTCCTGTCCGCACTTGCATCAAACGTCGACCTCGTCCTTGTGTTCGCGGCTCACCTCGACCATGAAGTTGGCGAAGTAGCCGGTCAGCTGCGGGTCGCTCATCATCTGCCATTTCGGTGCCAGCAGTTTCATGTAACGCTCGACGTAGAGGAACTGCTTGCCGATCAGCACCAGCTCGCGCGGCAGTTTGACGTCGTAGGCGTCGGCCAGCGTGGAGAGCTGCCTGCCGATGTCGGCGTACGACATGTCGCCGAGGTTTTGCATGGTCAGCGGGGTGGCGAACTTTTCCAGGTCCTTGGCGGCTTCTGCCTCCGGCTTGATGGTGCCGACCGCGCCCATCAGCACGACGATCTTGCCCGCCGCGGCGTGGTCCTTCTTCACCAGCAGCGCGTACACCAGCTCGCGCAGCAGCCAGCGGGTCCGCGGGTCGATGCGACCCATGATGCCGAAGTCGAAGAACACGACGCGGCCCTCGGCGTCGACGTACAGGTTGCCCGCGTGCAGGTCGCCGTGGAACAGCCCGTGCCGCAGCCCGCCTTCGAAAACGCTGAACAGCAGCGCCTTGACCAGCTCGACGCCGTCAAAGCCGGCCTTGCGGATGGCAGCGGCGTCGTCGATGCGGATGCCGTGTACCCGCTCCATCGTCAGCACTTTCGCGCTGGTGTGGTCCCAGTAGACCTGCGGCACCCGGATGTTCTTGCCCAGCGGCGAGGCGTGCATGTGCGCCACCCAGGCATCCATCGACTGCGCTTCGAGGCGGAAGTCCAGCTCCTCGGCGAGGTTGTCGGCGAAGTCGGCGACGACGTCCTGAGCCGACAGCCGGCGACCCAGCTTGGCCAGTTCGACGAGCTGCGCGCCGCGCTTGAGGATCTGCAGGTCGGCGGCGACGCGACGGCGGATGCCGGGCCGCTGGATCTTGACGACGACCTCTTCGCCGCTGTGCAGGGTGGCGTAGTGCACCTGCGCGATCGATGCAGAGGCGAACGGCTCGTCCTCGAAAGTCTTGAACAGGTTCTTCGGCTCTTCGCCGAGCTCCTCGACGAACAGCTTGTGGACTTCGTCCGTGTCGGCGGGCGGCACCCGGTCGAGCAGGCTGCGGAACTCGCGGCTCAGCGGCTCGCCGAACGCGCCGGGGCTGGACGCGATGATCTGGCCGAACTTGACGTAGGTGGGGCCCAGGTCAGCGAAGGTCTTCGGGATCTCCCTGACGATCTTCTGCTGTAGCGAGCCGCGGCCTGCGAGCTTGGTGACGACCCGTGCGCCGGTGCGGGTTATCTGCCAACCCGTGGCGCCGATGCGGGCGGCCTCGATCGGCAACGGCACCCGATCCAGCTTGGCCACCTCACGATGTTTAGTCGTACTCATAGCAAGCAGTGTCTCAAAGTCCACGTAGATGCGTGAAAACGTGTGGACCCGGTCACAGGCGTCGACTCTGCGTTGAGGGCGTCACTCACTCGCACTTTTGCGTCCTGACCGCAGGGTCAACGCGAAGTTCTCGGTGAGCGCCTCGACGATCGGCCGCCACACCGGCTCGGGCAGGTCGTGGCCCATGCCGTCGACGACGACGAACCGTGCACCGGGGATTGCGCGGGCCAGGTTGCGGCCGTTGCGCGGCCGGACCATCGGGTCGTCGGAGCCGTGAATGACGACCGTCGGCGCGGTGATGCGGCGGGTGTAGCGCAGCAGGCTGCCGGTACCGAGGATGGCGTCGAACTGGCGCCGCATGCCTTGCGGGTAGTCGCTGCGGGCCCGCAGTTCCTCGACGCGGCGGCGCAGCGCATCCACCGGGGGAAGGAAGTTGGGGCCGTTGATCACCGAGATGTTGCGGACCTCGACGGCCAGCCGGTCCTCCCAGGCGGCGTCCCTGGCGGGCGGGTCGAACGCCAGCTTGATCACCCGCCACCGCGGCAGCGCCGACAGCGGCTTGCCCGAGCTGGACATGATCAGCCCCAGCGACGCCAGCCGGTCGGGATGGCTGCCCGCCAGCACCTGGGCGATCATGCCGCCCATCGAGGCGCCGACGACGTGGGCACGCTCGATGCCGAGGTGGTCGAGCAGACCCTTCACATCGCCGGCGAGGTCGACGAGCGTGTAGGGCACCGGGCTGCGCCGACCGAGCAGATAGCGCCCCACCCGCGGGTAGATCGAGCCGTTGGCGCGCTTGCCGCGCATCTTCGTCGACAGGCCGGTGTCGCGGTGGTCGAACCGGATGACCCGGTAGCCCTGCTTGACCAGCTGATCGCAGAACCCGTCGGGCCACATCGGCAGCTGCGCGCCCACGCCCATGATCAGCAGGACCGGCGGGTCGGCGGGGTCACCGAGGTCTTCGTAGAACAGCTCCACCGGGGAGGAGGGGTCACCACAGCGGGCCGTCCCGCTTCTGGTTTGCATCCCTTCTGTCTACCTCTTCGCCGAGCACACAGGTATTGACGGGAAAAACTGATAGTCCCTGTTTGCATTGGCTCGAGCGGTACTGTCTGTGCAGCAGCGGCAAGGCAAGGGGACTGCGATGTCCGAATTCGACGCTGAAGAGTTGCACACGGTACGCGCTGGCTTTCTTGGACAGCCGGATCTGAGCAGACCCGAGTGCCGCAACCTCGACCAAACAATCAAGCGCCTGCAGCTGGAGCGGAAAAAGTGGGTTGATCGCTATCAGGCCGCCACGAGTCAAGAAGCGAAGCAGGAAGCAGCCCACAACATCGAAAAAATCGACGACCACATCTCGTATTGGCGAGACGAGATGCATTTCCAGGGCTGTTTCACCCTGCCCACCACCGTGCCCCGGCTGCTTGACCTCCAACGCCCCGAGCTGACGCAAGCGATCCAGTACTACTCGGTCGCGGGATCGGGCGCGGGGGCGGACAATTCGGTATTTCTCGTCGAAGGCAAGGCGCTGCTCGTGCGCGTCTACATGACATCGCTGCTTACCGAAGCCAGCTTTGTCAACGGCTACTGCGATGTCATGGGGTACAACTCGACAACGCTGAAGTACGACACATTAAGGCGAAGGATCACCGCAGCGGCGACCCCCCGGATGGATCCGTCGGCAACCTCGCAGCGAAACGACATTTGGACGACGTTGAACTTCTTCGTGCCGCCCGACTTGTGCTGGGGGCAGGCCAGGTTCGATGTGCACGCGTGGTTCGTCGGCCACGAATCAGAACCCGCCGACACCAGTGCCTACCACAGCAGCTATTCACTCTCGTCGTCGTTCCAAGAAAGACGCGTGCCGATCATCCACTGCTTCCGTATCGCGCTCTCCCAAACCGTCCCGGGTTCCCCCAACCCACTGCAATTCGCCGCGCCGTCGTTTGCCAATTGCCAAACGACGATGGCAACGGCCGAGCGGCTTTGGCCGGTGTCACGATTGGACATTCGCGATCGCGGTACACGCAGCTTCTCGGGGCAGTTGCAGACCTTCAACGATTACGCCGCGGTGCGCGCTGATATCCAAACCGTTTACGACGGGACAACTCCGACGCCAGGGGTGAATGAGTTATATGTCGCCATGATGCCGACTCATCAAGCTCCGACCGGCGGCCCCTTTGGTCAGCAGATCAATCAGTCGCTCACGTCGACGGTTAACCTCGGCTCGCTGTTCGCACATGAACTCGGTCATTGGCTGCTTCCAGGAGACGACCACGTCGCAGGTTGCGTCAATCCCAACCTGACGCTCGTTCAGATCGACAGCAACTATCCCGATTACACAAACGCGGTGTCGCGGGCCGGTATCGGCGAGTGGGGTGTCAATCTGACTGGGGCTTTCCCGTGGACTCTGTTCGGCTCGGAGGCGGGCGACATCATGAGCTATTGTCCACTGCCGCTATGGATTTCACCTTACAATTATTTGCGGGCGTTCAACGGTCGGATACTCGGTTGGGCCAGAGACGCAGCCGAATCGTCAACTCTTTCTGATGCGCAGAAGCTGCTCATCGCGTTTCGGCTGCACCGCGACCAGTCGGTAGATCTGGACTGGGCGCTACACCTGCCCGGTGAGGCTCGGGCACCGTCCGGCAAGGGCAGATCGGACCTGTTCCTTGAGTTGCAAGACCGCAACGGCGTCGTCCTCGCATCGCTCAACTGTTCACGACCCGCCGATCGGGCTCACACCGCGCCGTATGAAGACTTTCAAGAGGTACTGCCGTGGTATGACTCAGCGTCTGATGTCGTCGTCGTTTGCGATCAGGTCGAACTGGCCCGGTGGAAGGTTGAGGATCCGGTCGAACAGCCATTGGTCGGTAAACCGAAAGTGACCGAAACCCGCCAGGACGACGGGACGACCGCCGTGAAGATCAGCTGGAAAGCACAAGCAGGCGCTCAAACCAAGCCGCACCTCATGCTGCGTTACACGCCCGATGACGGCAGGACGTGGATCCCACTTGCCAACGGAATCAATGGATCTGAAGTCGATGTCCCCCAAGAACTGCTGGACGGCGTCGAGAGCGTGCGTTTCCAACTCGCGGTCTCGGCCGGTATTCGAACAACACTGGTCGATGTGCCTGACGCCGTGGTCGGGCGGAAGCTTGTGCGGCACGTCGCCATTACCCTCCCCGAGGCTGGGGCATCTATTCTGCAAGGCAGCCAGGTCGAGCTCGCCGGTGTGGTGAACACCCGCCTGGACGGAGCCCCTGACACCACGTACGCCTACTGGACCTCGCACCGCGACGGATTCCTCGCTGACGGCCTCCGGGCGACGGTGAGCGGGTTGTCCGTTGGCCGACACATGCTGCGACTAGCCGTCGTGGACCCTGACGGCGCCGAGGTCAGTCAAACCCTGACGGTCACGGTTATCCCTGATACCGAGCGAGTGGCGACGACCCCATACTGAATCGCCGTGGGTTGGCTAGCCCGTGCGCTCGAGGCGTCACGTGGAGACAGCTGGCTTCCAGCGCTTGATCCAGTCGGTCTCCGGCCACTCCTCTGCTGCGGCAATCAGCTCGTACATCGTTGCGCCGTCGACAGATTCGCGAATGATGTCGCCGTGCCCTGCATGCCGGGTCAGCTCCTCGATCAGGTGCAGGGCCACCCAGCGAACATTCCAGAAGTCGAGGTCCTGCGGGAACCACGGCACATCGTGCGGCACCGGGACCTGCGTGTCCCAGTCTGCCTCGTTGAAGATGCGCAGCGTGTCTTCGTTCTGTGCGCGCAGCCGGTCTAGCAGCTGGTCGAGGGTTTCGTCGTCGCGCATCACGTACTCGTCCTCGTACTCGGCGATGATCTCTGCCATCGGCCGTTCGTCCTTCGGCGGATACTCGGGCGCCGCCTTGACGCGCTCCATCCAGCCGCGCTGCACACCGGCGGCGTGCTTGACGAGGCCGCCGATCGACAGCGCGCTCACCGATGGCTTCGACCGCGCCTGATCGTCGGTCAGCCCATAGGCCACGGCGAAGAACGCGTTCTGGTTGAACCGCAGGAACTCGAGCACCGTCTGGCGTTCGTCTTTGGCGGGCGGGGGCATTCCGGGCATTCGCTACTTCTCCTTCTTCTCGGGGCTGTTCGCGTAAAGGTCTCGGATGCAGGCGATTTCGGCGCCATGATGGATCATCTCGCGATTGATGTGCAGGATCAGCTCGCTGAAAGGATGCTCGGCCCACTGGCCCTCGGCTGGCCCGATCGGACGGTCCAGATCATCGTCGGTGAGCCCGCGGACACCCGCGATCCATTTCCGGTAGGCCTCGTCGAGCTGGCGCAACGCGGTCGCGGCATCGGTGGCGTACTGCCAGCTCTGGTAGTCGGCAGGCGGCCCGCCGAAGTGCGAATGGTTGCGCATCGCCAGCACGCCGACGATCACGTGCGCGAGCCGCCAGGCGATCGTGGTGAACGGCGTGGGATCCGGCTCGGGGAACTCGAAGTCGATGCGCCCGTCGCGGTGCACGGTCCAGCAGCCCGGCACGGGTTCCCAGAAGTACTCGTCGTCCGTGAGCCCGTCGAGCCGGGGCCGCAGGGCATGGGTCCAGTGGTAGTCGAGTTGGTCGGCCAGTTGAGTGGTCACAGTGTTCGTCTTCGAGCTCATGACACCAACCTCTCACATATATAGGACAGTTTCTGTCCTAAGAGTGTGGGAGTCTGGGAAGCGTGTCCGAGACGACGAGCAGGGTGCTGCAGCTGCTGGGTCTGCTGCAGTCGCGACGGGTGTGGACGGGCGAGGAGCTGGCCGAACGGCTCGGTGTCACCACCCGCAGCGTGCGCCGCGACGTCGAAAGGCTGCGTGACCTGGGATATCCGGTGTATGCCAGCAAGGGTCACGGTGGCGGCTACCAACTCGGCGCGGGCGCGGCGCTGCCGCCGCTGCTGCTCGACCCCGACGAGGCGGTGGCGATGGCTGTCTGCCTGCGGCTGGCCGCCGGCGGCAGCGTGGCCGGGGTCGGCGAGTCGGCGCTGCGGGCGCTGAGCAAGCTGGATCAGGTGATGCCGTCGCGGCTGCGTTCGCAGGTGTCGGCGGTGCACGACGCCACCGTCACGCTGACCTGGAGTTCGTCCGACTCACCCGTCGAACCCGACGTGCTGATGACGTTGGCCCGCGCCTGCCGCGACCGCGAACACGTGTCGGCGGCCTACGTTGACCGCGCAGGCAGCGTTACCCAGCGGCGGCTCGAGCCGTATCAGCTCGTCACCACGGGAAAGCGCTGGTATCTGCTGGCGTTCGACCGTGACCGCCAGGACTGGCGCAGTCTTCGCCTGGACCGGATGCGCGACGTGCGGGCACACGGCAGCACGTTCGTCGCCAGGGACGCGCCCGACGCTGCGGCCTACGTGCGGCGGTCGATCAGCGCGTCGCCGTATCGGCATGTCGCGCGCGTCCGCTATTTCGCCCCCGAACAGGTTGTGGCGCAGCACTTCTCGCCGTCATCGGTGACTATCGAAGCGGACGGGCCCGACGCCTGCATCGTCACAGCGGGCGCCGACGACCCGGAGCGGATGGTGTTCTATTTCGCGACGGTCGGCGCCGACTTCGAGGTGCTCGAACCACCTGAAGTGGCAGATGCTGTCGAGTCGGTCGCCGAGCGGCTGCGGCGCGCAGCTATCAGGCCGTGACGTCCGCGCTTAGCGGCGTTTCCCCGCAACCGCAGGCGCAGCAGCAGCAGCCGGCGATGCGCCTCGAACCCCACTGACAGCGGGTCCCGCCAGGTCGCGCCCGTCGGCGTCTTGGAGTCACTCGTCATGATGTCTCCACTGTGGCACAACTATGCTTCTGTTTCACCCGGCGCGCCGTGGACGTGCGCCGGACGTTAACCGAAATGAACTGCGGCCCAACAACACCGGTAGTTCAGTCAACGATCACGCGTACGTCGTGTGTGACAAAGACCACACCGTTAACCGGCTGTCAACCGGTGATGCCCAACCGGTCGGTGAGCACCAGAAATGCGACCGCGAAGTCATTGGCGGCGGTGTCCGCGCGCACCCGTTCCCAGTCCACCCGCTCGCGCACCGCGCGGATCGCGGGCAACAGCGCCGCGAAATCGCAATGGTGCTCGTTGAGCGAGTTCAGCTTCTCGGTGATCACATGCGTCGGCGAAAGCACCCGCATCCGGATCGCCAGCACGTCGAGCTCCTCCGCCGACGCGATGATGTCCGCGTCCACCGGTTTCCCGTTGAGCTGATGCAGCACATCGATGACGAAATCCTCGCCGACACACGCCTTGAACAACCAGTCCTCCGGCGTGCGCTCGATGCGGAAACCGGCCTTCTCCATCGTCAGCGCCGCCGCTTCGGTGTCCGCCTCGGCGACCACGAAGTCGACGTCGTGCACCGGCTCGGGCCCGCCGTACGCCCACAACGCATAGCTGCCGGCCAGCGCGAACTCCGGCCCGTCCGCCTTGAGCGCTGAGGCCGCGCGTTTCAGCGCGTCACGCAGGTCGATGTTGGTCATCGTGGGTACTACATACCCATGCGGATGCGAATGGCCACCTTCAACATCCTGCACGGACGCAGCGTCCACGACGGCGCCGTCGAACTGGACCGGCTCGCGGCGTCCATTCGCCAGCTCGACGCCGACGTGCTGGCGCTGCAGGAGGTCGACCTCGACCAGCCCCGCTCGGCGATGGCCGACCTCACGGCGCTGGCCGCCGAGGCGATGGGTGCGGTGACGCACCGATTCGTCGCGGCGATCTCGGGTACACCGGGAGCGACGTGGATGGCGGCGACGGGACGCGAACAACCAGGCACGGCGGCATACGGCATCGCGCTGTTGTCGCGGTTTCCGGTGCAGAGCTGGCAGGTGGTGCGGCTGCCGCGGATCCCGATGACGTTTCCGATGTACCTGCGCGGGCCCAACCGGGTGCTAATGGTGCACGAGGAACCGCGCGCGGCGATGGTCGGGCGGCTGGACACCCCGCTGGGACCGATGACGGTCGCCAACACCCATCTGTCATTCGTGCCGGGCTGGAACCGCGTGCAGCTGCGCCACCTCGTCCGGGATCTCCGCGGCTTCCCCGGACCGCGGGTCCTGATGGGCGACCTCAACATGACGCCACCCAAGGCGAGGCGCTGGTACGGGCTGGGGCCACTCGGTGGGGCGCCGACTTTCCCCGCCAACGACCCGCATCGCCAGCTCGACCACATTCTCACCGACGATCCGACGCTGCGGACCGACCAATGCCTGGCCCCGTTTTTGCCGATCTCTGATCATCGGGCGCTCGTTGTGGACGTTTCACGGCCATAACTACGTAGGGTGACGGTCGTGGCGTTCGGCGTGACCTCGGCGGAATCGACGGACCTCTTCGTAGGGCCGTCGGAAGCGCCGCTGCAACTTGTCCGGGTCGCCCATACCGGCGGCACGTCGCCGATCACCGTCGAGGGCGACGGCCTGACCACGCCCGAGCCACCTTCGGCCGGTCCGGTCGGCGGCGTGGTCGACGTGCCCGTCGAGGTTCGCGACCCCGTTCCCGGCGAGCGCCGTGCGGCACGCGTGCTGTTCGAGGGCACCAGCACCGAATTCGAGTTCACCGTCGCCGAGCCGGGCTGGACCATGTTCATGGTCAGCCACTTCCACTACGACCCGGTGTGGTGGAACACCCAGGCCGCCTACACCAGCCTGTGGACCGAGGAGCCGCCAGGGCGGTGCAGGCAGACGAACGGGTTCAACCTGGTGGCCGCACACCTCGAAATGGCGCGCAGGGAACCGGAATACAAGTTCGTGCTCGCCGAGGTCGACTACCTCAAGCCGTACTGGGACACGCATCCGGAGGACCGCGCCGATCTGCGCCGGTTCATCGGCGACGGCCGCGTCGAAATCATGGGCGGCGCGTACAACGAGCCGAACACCAACTTGACCAGCCCCGAGACGACGATCCGAAACTTCGTGCACGGCATGGGATTTCAGCGCGACGTGGTAGGTGCCGAGCCGGCCACCGCGTGGCAGCTCGACGTATTCGGGCACGACCCGCAGTTCCCCGGCATGGCTGCCGACGCCGGGCTGACCTCGAGCTCGTGGGCGCGCGGGCCGCACCACCAGTGGGGCCCGATGCAGAACCAGGGCGATCCCGAGCGCATGCAGTTCTCCAGTGAGTTCGAGTGGATCGCCCCGTCGGGCCGCGGCCTGCTCACCCACTACATGCCCGCGCACTACTCGGCCGGCTGGTGGATGGACGAGGCCGCGACTCTCGAAGAGGCCGAAACCGCGACCTACAAACTTTTCTCGGCGCTGAAGACGGTCGCACTGACGCGCAACGTGCTGCTGCCGGTCGGCACCGACTACACGCCACCGAACAAGTGGGTCACCGAGATTCACCGCGACTGGAATGCGCGCTACACCTGGCCGCGGTTCGTGTGTGGCTTGCCGCGGGAGTTCTTCGCGTCGGTGCGGGCCGAACTGCACGAGCGGGGGATCGAGCCGTCGCCGCAGACCCGCGACATGAACCCCATCTACACCGGCAAGGACGTCTCCTTCATCGACACCAAGCAGGCCAACCGTGACGCCGAGAACGCGGTGCTGGATGCCGAGAAGTTCGCGGTGTTCGCTGCGCTGCTCGGTGGCGCCACCTATCCGCAGGCCGCGCTGGAGAAGGCGTGGGTGCAGCTGGCCTACGGTGCGCATCACGACGCGATCACCGGCTCGGAGTCCGACCAGGTATACCTCGACCTGCTGACCGGCTGGCGCGACGCGTGGGAGCTGGGCCGCTCGGCGCGTGACAACGCGCTCACCCTGATCTCCAGCGCCGTCGAAGGATCGATGGTGGTGTGGAATACGTTGACGCACAAGCGAACCGATGTGGTGACGGCCCGGCTCGACACGCCGCTCGGAGACGGCGTGCGGGTGATCGACGCCGATGGCGCCGAGCTGCCTGCCCTCGTCGAGCATCGCGGGCGATCGGTCACCTGGCTGGCGCGCGACGTCCCATCGCTGGGCTGGCGCGGATATCGCCTGGTGGCGGGGTCGGCGCAGGCCGGCTGGGAGCCGGTGGGCGGCAACGAGATCGCCAATGAGCGCTACCGGCTGCGGGTCGACCCGGCCCGCGGCGGCGGGGTGACTTCCCTGACCGACGACGGCCGCGAACTTCTCGCCGACGGCAAGGTCGGCAACGAGCTGGCGGTCTACGACGAGTACCCGGCACACCCGCAGGCCGGCGAGGGCCCGTGGCACCTGTTGCCCAAGGGGCCGGTGGTCGTCTCGTCCAGCTTCGTCGCCGAGTCGGTGCAGTGCTACCACTCACCGCTCGGCGAGCGTCTGGTGGTGCGCGGGCGGATCGGTTCGATGTTGCGCTACACCCAGACGCTCATGCTGTGGCATGACGTGGCGCGGGTGGACTGCAGCACCACGATCGACGAGTTCACCGGCGAGGACAAGC
Organism: uncultured Actinomycetota bacterium; assembly: GCA_963800125.1. Classification (GTDB taxonomy): domain Bacteria; phylum Actinomycetota; class Actinomycetes; order Mycobacteriales; family Mycobacteriaceae; genus Mycobacterium. The sequence goes on from CAWDAC010000025.1 coordinate 87,612, forward strand.
TGCTGCGGCTGCGCTGGCCGTGCCCGGTGCCGGGGGCGATGCCGGTGAGCGAGGTCGGCGACGCGGTGATCGGGCGCGGCTTCGCGCTGCTTCACGAGCCCGGTTCCGACGAGTCCGTCGACACCGCGAAACATCCCTACACGCTGGACAATCCGGCCTACGGCTGGTTCGGGCTGTCGTCGGCCGTGCGGATAAGGGTCGGCGGTGCGGACGCGAGGAGCAAAAGCAAGCAGGGCGTGCGTGCGGTGTCGGTGGCCGAGGTGGTGTCGCCGAGCGAGGCGGAGTCGGCGCCGCTGGCTCGCGACCTGATGGTGGCGCTGGGCCGTGCGGGTGTCACGGCCACCTGCAGCAGCGCCGACAAGCCCCGCTACGGGGACCTGGACGTCGACTCCAACCTGCCGGACACCCGGATCGCGCTCGGTGGGCCCGACCAGAACTCGTTCACCGCGGCCGTGTTGGCCGAGGCCGACCCGGCCTACACCGAGGAACTCAAGCGGCAGCTGTATGCCACCGGGACGGCCAGGGTGTGGGTGCCCGCCGCGGCACCGCTGGCGACGACGTGGCTGCCCGGTGCGGACCTGCGGCACGTGCGGGCGCTGCCGGTGCTCGTCATCGCCGGCGGCGACGGCCTCGACGACGCGGTCGCGTCGGTCGTGGATGATCTCGCCGACGCCGAGATCTCGGTCGGGCAGACAGGCGCCGTCGGAGCTGGAGCCGTTCGAGCAGCGGACCGTTGCGGTACTGAACCGCGGGGTGCCGGGCTTCGCCGTCGACACCGAAGGCACCTTGCACACGTCGCTGATGCGATCGTGCACCGGCTGGCCGTCCGGCGTGTGGATGGACCCGCCGCCGCGGCGCACGGCACCCGACGGCTCGAACTTCCAGCTGCAGCACTGGACCCACACGTTCGACTACGCGTTGGCCACCGGCGACGGCGACTGGCGGTCGGCGGCCGTGCCCGCCCGCAGCGCGGAGTTCTCGCACCCATTGCTAGCCGTCGTCGGAAACGGCAGCGCCGCAGGCGGATTGCCCAGCTGGGGCTCGCTGTTGGAAATCCAACCCGCGGGGTCCGTCCATCTCGGTGCGCTGAAGGCGGCGGGCAACCCGCTTGCATCCGGCAGTAGTCAGGCCGTCGACCCGACCGAGGCGGTGGCGGTCCGGCTCGTCGAAACATCTGGGACCACAACCGATGTCGCGATCACATCTGGGCTACACCGGTTGTCCTCGGCGTCGCGCGTCGACCTGCTCGAGGAGCCGCGCCTGCGGCAGCACCTCGCGTTCGAGGGGCTGACCCTGCACGGCTATGAGATCGCCACCGTGCTGACCCGGCTCAACATGCCGCAGCTGCTCGACGCCGACCATACGCAGCTGGCTCCCGAAGTCGAGGCGGCACAGCCGCTCTACGCCCGATATTGGCTGCACAACCGCGGCCCCGCGCCGCTGGGCGGGCTGCCCGCCGTCGCGCACCTGCACCCGCAGGCCACTGTCGCCGAGCCGAATGGCCAAGTGCTGCTACGGCTTACCGCGGCCAGTAACTGCACTGATTCCCTGCTGCACGGTACGGTGCGGTTGGTGTGTCCAGAAGGCTGGACGGCGAGCCTGGCGAGTCTACCGTTCGTGCTGCCGAGCGGGCAGCATCTGGAGGCCGAAATCGAGGTGACGATGCCGCCGGACACCCCATCCGGGCTCTATCCGGTACGCGCGCAACTTGTCGTCACCGGCGACGACGCGGAGACGATGCCGGCGTCCTGGCGGCAGGTCGTTGAAGACGTCGCCACCGTCTCGGTGGGTCCGCCATCGGAGCATGGGGAACTGGTCTATCTGGTCGGCGAGCCCAAGGACGTGGAGGTGGCGGCCGGCGAGGAGGCGCGGCTGGCGGTGACCGTCGGCACTTCCGCGGGCGCGAGTTTGGCGGTGGAAGCGCATCTGATCAGCCCGTGGGGAACCTGGGAGTGGATAGGGCCTGCCGCGCAGGGCGCGGTGCTGTCGCGCGGTGAGACGGTGGAACTCGGTTTCGACGTTGCCCCGCCGCCGTGGGTGCAGCCCGGCGAGTGGTGGGCGCTGGTCCGGGTGGGCTGCGCGGGCCGGCTGCTGTACTCGCCCGCCGTGAAGGTCACGGTCCGATGAGTCACGCGCATGTCGCTGCGACGGTCGCCGGGATGTTTGTACCCGTCGCCGATGTCGATGTGCGGGAGGCCGAGCTGCGCGGCACGGTGCCTGCGGCGTCGCTGCCGAGGGCGGGCACCAGCGAAGGCCGACAGCTGCGCCGGTGGCTGACCCAGCTGCTGGTGACCGAACGGGTGATCGTCACCGAGGCCGCTGCGGCCGGGCTGACCGCCGACGGGGCTCCCGCCGAAGACGAGCTGCTGCCCGACATTTCGGCGCGGCTGGAGATCGGCAGCGTGGCCGCCGCGGCGCTGGCCGACCCGCTCGCCCGGGTGATGTTCATCCACATCACGGCCGCGGTCGACGTCAGCGGCGCCGACGTGGCCGACTACCACGCCCGCAACCCGCTGCGCTTCGCGACGCCGTCGGACGCCGGAAACGGCTGGCGCACCGCGACAGTGGATGCGCCGCCGCTGGATGCCGTGCGCCCGTTGATCGTCGACCATCTACGCGGGGCCGCCCGCCGCCGCGCGTTCCGGCTGTGGCTCGACGGCAGGCGCGCCGAGCTGGTCCGGCTCGCTCCCGGCTACGAGCATCCCGGTGACCCCCGTCAGCCCGACAACACCCACAGACACTGATGGCCGACCCGACCCTCGCCATCGACATCGGCGGCACGAAGATCGCCGCGGGGCTGGTCGATGAAGACGGCGAGCTTGTTCACCACGCGCAGCTGCCGACGCCGGACAGCGACGCCGAGGCGATCTGGGCGGTGGTCGACTCGCTGGTCACCGAGGCCCTTGCCGCTGCAGGCGGTCACGTCCGCGGCGTCGGCATCGCGTCGGCCGGGCCGATCGACCTGCCGACGGGGACCATCAGCCCGATCAATATCACTGCGTGGCAACGCTTTCCGATAGTCGAGCGGGTGTCCGGACTGGTGGGTGCGCCGGTGCGGCTGGGCGGCGACGGCCTGTGCATGGCGCTCGGCGAACGGTGGCGCGGCGCGGGCCGCGACGCGCAATTCCTGCTCGGGATGGTGGTCTCCACTGGCGTCGGCGGCGGGCTGGTGCTCGACGGCGCGCCTTACGACGGTCGCACCGGCAACGCCGGACACGTCGGCCACGTCGTCGTCGAACCCGACGGGGCGCCCTGCACGTGCGGCGGCCGCGGCTGTGTGGAGACGATTGCGGGCGGCCCGCACATGGCGCAGTGGGCGCGCGAGCAGGGGTGGGACGCGCCTGCCGAGGCCGATGCCAAGGAGCTGGCCGATGCCGCCAACGCAGGCGACCCGGTGGCGTTGCGGGCCTTCCGGCGCGGCGCAGGCGCGGTCGCCGCCATGATCGCGTCGGTGGGGGCGGTGTGCGACCTCGACCTCGTGGTCGTCGGCGGAGGCGTGGCGAAATCGGGAGCACTGCTGTTCGACCCGCTGCGCGAGGCGCTGGCTGTGCACGCCCGCCTGGCGTTCCTGCGCGGCCTGCGGGTGGTGCCCGCCGAGCTTGGCGGGGATGCCGGCCTCGTCGGCGCCGCCGCGTTGCTCGACAGCGCACACTCATAACCGCGCGAGCGTGCGCGGAGTGCCGCCATTTAGCGGCGTGTCGGCCCGCAGACACGCACTCTCGCGGGAGAAGGTGATCGCCGTTTTGGCTGATCGGCGGGCGGCACGCTACTCTTGACGTGTTCCACCGAAGACCGTCGGTCACCGAGAAATCGGTTGAAGGTCCGGGATTGCCCCGGCGGCCCACGCAGGAGGACGAGGCAGTCGTGTATTTAGCGCGCCCCGACCATTCTGCGTCGGGGCGTTCGTCATTCTCGGCCCCTCCCGTCGGTTCACCCACCACAAGGAGGCATGAATGGCCCGGGCTGACAAGGCCACCGCCGTTGCCGACATTGCCGAGCAGTTCAAGGAGGCGACGGCAACCGTCGTCACCGAGTACCGCGGGCTCACGGTGGCCAACCTCAAAGACTTGCGCCGATCGCTCGGTGACTCGGCTACCTACACGGTCGCCAAGAACACGCTGGTCAAGCGTGCTGCGGCGGATGCGGGCATCGAGGGTCTCGACGACCTGTTCGTCGGCCCTACCGCGATCGCGTTCGTCAGCGGGGAGGCCGTCGACGCGGCCAAGGCGCTCAAGAAGTTCGCCAAGGACCACAAGGCGCTGGTCATCAAGGGCGGCTATATGGACGGCCGCCCGGTCACGGTTTCCGAGATCGAGGCCATCGCCGACCTGGAGTCGCGCGAGGTGCTGCTGGCCAAGTTGGCCGGCGCGATGAAGGCCAACCTGACCAAGGCCGCAGCCCTGTTCAACGCTCCCGCGTCGCAGGTTGCCCGGTTGGCCGCCGCGTTGCAGGAGAAGAAGGCCAGCGAAGAAGCTGCGTAGAAGCCGCATAAATCACATCCACCCACTAGCCCCGTAAGAAATTAAGGAAGGACCCAAACCATGGCAAAGCTGTCCACTGACGAACTGCTCGACGCGTTCAAGGAACTGACCCTTCTCGAGCTCTCGGAGTTCGTGAAGGCGTTCGAGGAGACCTTCGACGTCACCGCCGCCGCTCCGGTCGCCGTCGCGGCCGCCGTTCCCGGTGCCGCTGCTCCTGCCGCCGAGGCCGCCGAGGAGCAGTCGGAGTTCGACGTCATCCTCGAGGCCGCCGGTGAGAAGAAGATCGGCGTCATCAAGGTCGTCCGGGAGATCGTCTCCGGTCTCGGCCTGAAGGAGGCCAAGGATCTCGTCGACAGCGCCCCCAAGCCGCTGCTCGAGAAGGTCGCCAAGGACGCGGCCGAGGAGGCCAAGACGAAGCTCGAGGCCGCCGGCGCGACTGTCACCGTCAAGTAGTTTCACCACACGTCGGCGGTAGCCGACAAGTCTGCACTGTGGGGCTGGTCTGGCAAACAGACCAGCCCCACAGTCGTTTGTGCCGTCCTTGCTGGTGGGGACCAACTTGTGACCACCGACAAGTGTCGCCGGACCGGCCTCGTAAGCTACAGTGACTCAAGCCACAGGCGGGAGGCGTGTGGCGGGTAGAACCTACCGGCGGAAGGATCTCGCGTGGGCATTGGAATTCAGGTCGAGGGACTGACGAAGTCCTTCGGGCCCCAGCGAATCTGGGAAGACGTCACATTCGACATCCCGCCGGGTGAGGTGAGCGTGCTGCTGGGCCCCTCCGGTACCGGCAAGTCGGTGTTCCTGAAGTCGCTGATCGGCCTGCTGCGCCCAGAGCGCGGCAGCATCATCGTCGACGGCACCAACATCATCGAATGCTCGGCCAAGGAGCTCTACGAGATCCGCACGCTGTTCGGCGTGATGTTCCAGGACGGCGCCCTGTTCGGCTCGATGAGCCTCTACGACAACACCGCTTTCCCGTTGCGTGAGCACACCAAGAAGAAGGAAAGCGAGATCCGCAACGTCGTCATGGAGAAGCTCGAGCTGGTCGGCCTCGGCGGCGACGAGAATAAGTTCCCCGGCGAGATCTCCGGCGGTATGCGCAAGCGCGCCGGCCTGGCCCGCTCACTGGTGCTCGACCCGCAGATCATCCTCTGCGACGAGCCCGACTCCGGTCTGGACCCGGTGCGCACCGCGTACCTGAGCCAGCTGCTGATCGACATCAACGCGCAGATCGACGCCACGATCCTGATCGTCACGCACAACATCAACATCGCCCGGACCGTGCCCGACAACATCGGCATGTTGTTCCGCAAGCACCTGGTGATGTTCGGCCCGCGTGAGGTGCTGCTGACCAGCGACGAGCCGGTGGTCCGGCAGTTCCTCAACGGTCGCCGCATCGGCCCCATCGGCATGTCCGAGGAAAAGGACGAGGCGCAGATGGCCGAAGAGCAGGCCATGGTCGACGCCGGCCATCACGACGGTGGTGTCGAGGAGATCGAGGGCGTGCCGCCGCAGATCCAGGCGACACCCGGCATGCCGGAGCGTCAGGCCGTCGGCCGCCGCCAGGCGCGGGTCCGCGAGATGATGCACACCCTGCCACCGGCCGCCCAGGAAGCGATCCGCGACGACCTCGAGGGCACGCACAAGTACGCCGTGCACACGCTGCCCGACGAGGGGACTGGCACGCGGCACCGCATCGGCGAAGACGAGACGGACACTGGACGAATCCCGGTCTCCGGAGAGCGCTAGGCGTCTATGCCGAGCGTCGAGCACAGATCGACGTTCTGCCGGATCTGCGAGCCGCTGTGTGGCATGGTCGCGACCGTCGAAGACGGTCGGCTGGTTGCGCTGCGGCCCGACAAGGATCATCCGCTGTCCGCCGGATTCGCCTGCCAGAAGGGCATCGCGTTCACCGAGGTGGTGAACGACCCCGACCGCGTCACCACCCCGCTGCGCCGCGTGGCCGACGGCCGGTTCGAACCGGTCAGCTGGGACGAGGCGATGACCGACATCGCCAAACGGCTCGCCGTCATCCACCGTCGGCATGGCCCGGGCGGGATCGGCTGGTACTTCGGTAACCCCGGGGCCTTCAGCTACAGCCACACGCTGTGGCTGCCGATGTTCGTCGCCGCGATGGGCATGCGGATGCACCTGTTCAGCGCGGGCTCGCAGGACGTCAACAACCGTTTCGTCGCCAGCCAGCTGCTGTACGGCTCGCCGCTGGCGCTGCCGGTGCCCGACGTGTTGCGCACCGACTTCCTGGTCGTCATCGGAGCGAACCCGATCGTCTCGCACGGCAGCGTGCTGACCGTGCCGCGGATCAAGGACCGCATGCACGACATCGTCAAACGCGGCGGCAGGGTGCTTGTGATCGATCCGCGCAGGACCGAGACCGCCGCCCAGTTCGAGTGGCTGGGCATCGTTCCCGACGGCGACGCCTACCTCCTGCTCTCGCTGCTGCATGTGCTGTTCGACGAAGGCCTCGTCGGCGGAGCCGCTGGGCCGGCGACACGCATCGAACGGCTGGCCGACGGCGTCGAGTGGCTGCAGAAGCTGGCCGAGCCGTTCAGCCCGGAGGCCACCCAGGAGCGTACCGGCATCGCGCCTGACACTGTCCGGTCGTTGGCCCGCGACCTGGCCCGTACGCCACGGGCGGCCGTCTACGGCAGGGTGGGCACCAGCACCGGCGAAAACGGAACGCTGACAACGTATTTGCTCGATGCCGTGAACCTGGTGGCGGGTAACCTCGACCAGCCCGGCGGCAGCATGTTCGGCCGTCTCGGCATTCCGGGGGAACGGTGGCTGAACAAGGTCGGCGGTGCCGTGTTGCGGACCATCTACACCCGCAGGCGATCCCGGATCGGCGGCTTTCCTTCGGTGCTGATGTCCGAGCCCGCCGGGGTGATGGCCAAGGAGATGACCACCCCGGGGCGCGGTCAGATCAAGGCGCTGCTCGTCAGCGCGGGCAACCCGGTGCTCTCGGTGCCCAACGGCGACGAACTCGAAGACGCGATGCGCGGCCTGGACCTGAAGGTCGGCATCGATCTGTACATCAACGAGACCACCGCGCACTGCGACTACGTGCTGCCAGCGGCGACCATGTACGAGCGCGACGACTTCCCGCTGGCGTTCCAGACCCTGCAACCCACGCCGTTCCGCCAAGCCACCGAGGCCGTCGTCGCGCCGGTCGGTGAAGCCCGCACCGAGTGGGAGATCATCGACGACCTGATGGCCCGGATGTGGCGGCGCACACCGGCGTTGGCCATGCTGGCTGCCGCGCGAAAGGCCATGGGACTGTTCGGCTCTCGGCTGTCGCCGCGGCTGCTCGTCGACGCCGTGATTCGGCTCGGCGCAGGCGGCGACCGGTTCGGGCTGCGCCGCGGCGGGCTGACCTTCTCGCGACTGGCGGCCGACCATCCGCACGGCATGGTGCTGGCGCCGAACCTGCGCGATGGCGTGCTACGCAAGGTCGTCGTCTATCGCGGCGGCCGGGTGCGGCTGCGGCACAACGAGATCGCCGACGAGGTCGAGGCGCTGTCGCGCAGGCAGGTCCCCGACGGATATCCGATGCGGCTGATCGGAATGCGCGAGACGCGCTCAGAGAACTCGTGGATGCACAACGCGCCGCTGCTGATGCGTGGCGGCCGCGTCCAGCACGCCAGGATGCACGTCGATGATGCGGCCGCGGCGAACATCGTCGACGGCGACACGGTGCGCATTACGTCGCGGCACGGCGAGATCGAGCTTCCCGTCATCGTCACCAAGGACATCGTTGTGGGCGTGGTCGCGGTCCCGCACGGCTGGGGCCATAAGGGCACCGGCGGCTGGCGGGTCGCGAACCGTGCGGGCGGCGCGAATGTCAACCGGCTCATGTCCAGCGCGCCGGAAGACCTCGAGAAGCTGGCCGGAATGGCTCACTTGACCGGCGTGCCGGTGCGGGTGTCACCTCTTCGCTTGAAGTCATCCAAGGCATCCAAGGGGACGTAACTTCGCTTGCAGTTGTCGGTATCGGTCGTGGTACGACGGGGAACGATGAGTGGTCTGGCCGACGAGACACGCTGGATGGCTGCAGCAGTGGTGGGCCGACGGCTGGGACCTGCTACTCACGCCGACGCTGGCCGAGCCGCCGGTGCCACTGACGGAGTTCGAGAACAACCCCGAGCACCCGACGGCACCGATGCGCCGGGCAGGGCGGTTCGCCGTGTATACCCCGGCGTTCAACATGAGCGGGCAACCGGCGATCAGCCTGCCCCTGCATCGCAACACCGACGGCCTCCCCATCGGCATCCAACTCGCTGCCGCCTACGGCCGAGAGGACATCCTCATACGCGTCGCCGCCCAACTGGAATCGGCCCACCCGTGGTCGTTCGACCACCCGGCAATCCCCTGACGGTCGTAGCTTCGGTCCCGTGT
>CAWDAC010000026.1:0-155934 GCA_963800125.1 uncultured Actinomycetota bacterium
GACCGCGTTGAAATACGTTGCCACGCCCTGAGAATCGTACGGCGGCCCCCATTCGCGGGTATCGTCACCGACCTGCGGGCGTTCAATCTTTATGACGTCGGCACCGAAGTCGCCGAGCATCATGGTGGCGTACGGGCCGGCCAGTACGCGGCTGAAATCCACCACAACGAGACCGTCTAGGGCGCCGGGATTCATACGCGCGCCGCTCCACCGCGCATATACACCGTGGTGGTGTGGGTGAAGAATTCCCTTGCCGCACCGCCCTGCTCCTTGGGACCCAGGCCGCTCTTCTTGGCACCGCCGAACGGCACATGCGGGTCAGCACCGGCGGATTCGGAGTTGACGTGCAGGACGCCGACGTCGATCTGCTCGACGGCCTGCAGCACCCGGGTGAGGTCCTGGGTGAACAGTGCTGCCGAGAGCCCGAATTCGCTGTCGTTGGCGAGCTGGAACGCCTGTTCGGCATCGGCGGCGCGTCGCACCGCTAGTACGGGGCCGAACAGTTCCTCGGTCCACACGTCGGCGGGCTGGGAGTCCAGTTCGACGATCGTCGGCGCGATGAAGTAACCATTTGACAATTGGGCCTCGGTGTAGGGCCGTCCACCGGCGAGCAGCATGGCGCCTTGCGCGGTGGCGGTTTCGATGCCGGCAGAGATGCTCTGGAACGCAGAATCGCTTACCACCGGACCCATCTCGGTGCTGTCGTGGGTGGGGTCACCGACGATGAGCGCGTCCGCGCGGGCTCGCAGCGCACCGAGGAACCGCTCGGCGATTCCGTCGGTGACGATCAATCGCGAAGTGGCCGTACACTTTTGGCCAGTGGAGCGAAACGCGCCCAATATGACCTGCTCCAGCGCCAGGTCGATGTCGGCGTCGTCGAGGACGATAGCGGCGTTCTTGCCACCCATTTCGGCCTGTACCGGTACTCCGCGGCGGGCGGCGGCCGCCGCGATGCGCCGTCCTACGCCGGTGGATCCGGTGAAGGTGATGGCGTCCACGCCTTCATGGTCGACCAGGCTGTCGCCGAGGTACGACCCGCCGATGACTAGGTTGAGGACGCCGGCGGGCAGACCCGCACAGGTGAGCGCGTGCGCAAATCGCATCGCCAGCAGCGGCACCGCGCTGGCCGGCTTCCACACCACGGTGTTGCCGTAGACCAGGGCCGGGGCGATCTTCCAGGCCGGGATCGCGATCGGGAAGTTGAATGGGGTGACTACGCCAACGACCCCGACCGGTTTGCGCGTCACCAGGATCTGCTCACCGACCCGCGGTGAGGCGAAAATCTCTCCCGTTTGGCGGTCGCCTTCGTTGCCGTAGTAGCGCAGGATCTGGGCGGCGCGACGCACTTCGGCGATGCCTTCGGCTTTCGTCTTGCCTTCCTCGGCGGCCAGCTCGAAACCCCACGAGGCTGCGTTGCGCTCCACCACGGCGGCCGCTTCCATCAGCACGGCGCCGCGCTGATGGATCGGTGTGGCCGCCCACGCCGCCTGGGCGTCGGCCGCGGCGGCCACTGCAGCCTCGAGTTGGCAGGTCTCGGCGGATCGGCCTTCAGCCACGATGAGGTGTGGGTTGGCGGGGTTGATGCTGTGCAACGGCGCACCGCTGCCGGGGAGCCACTGGCCGGCAACGAGGTTGTGCAGCTCCACGGGAGCGGTCATGGTCGTATCCATCTGAACTCGGCGGGTTTATCGGAAGGCGGACTGGCCGGTCAGCGCGCGGCCGATCGACAACAGGTGCATCTCGGAAGTGCCCTCGTAGGTCAGCACCGATTCCAAGTTATTGGCATGGCGCAGCGGCGAATACTCCAACGTGATGCCGCTGCCGCCCAGCAGGGTGCGGCATTCGCGGGCGATGCTCAGCGCCTCGCGCACATTGTTCAGCTTGCCGAGGCTGAGCTGCTCGGGCCGGACTCCCCCGGCGTCTTTAATGCGACCGAGATGCACCGCCAGCAGCATGCCCTTGCCCAGTTCCAGGGCCATATTGGCCAGCTTCTCCTGGGTGAGCTGGAAGCTGGACAGCGGCCGGTCGAACACTTCCCGCGCCTGGGAGTACGCGATCGCGGTCTCCAGGCTGTCACGGGCGGCGCCCAGGGCGCCGAACACGATCCCGAACCGGGCTTCGTTGAGGCACGACAGCGGAGCCGACAGCCCGCTGGCGTGCGGCAGCTGCGCCGAGGCGGGCAGCCGCACATTGTCCAAGACCAGTTCGGACGTCACCGACGCCCGCAGGGACAGCTTTTTGTGGATCGTGTTAGCGGTGAAGCCCGGGGTATCCGTGGGCACCAGGAATCCGCGGATACCGTCGTCGGTCTGCGCCCATACCGTGGCCACATCGGCGAGGTTGCCGTTGGTGATCCACATCTTGGTGCCGTTGAGCACCCAGTCGGTGCCGTCGCGGCGGGCACGGGTGCGCATCCCGGCGGGGTTGGAGCCGAAGTCGGGTTCGGTCAACCCGAAGCAGCCGATGGCCTCCCCTGCGGCCAGTCTCGGCAGCCATTCGCTCTTCTGCTCCTCCGAGCCGTACCGGTAGATCGAGAACATGGACAGCGAGCCCTGCACCGAAACGAAGCTGCGGAACCCGCTGTCGCCGGCTTCCAGCTCCAGGCACGCCAGCCCATAGCTGACGGCGTTGGTGCCCGCGCAGCCGTAGCCGTCCAGGTGCATGCCGAGCACGCCCAGATCCCCAAAATCCTTTGCCAGTTCCTTTGGCAAAGTAGCCGATTCGAACCACCCCTCGATGTTGGGCCGAAGTCGGGTGTCGACGAACTTGCGCACTGTGGCGGCGATGTCGCGTTCGTCGTCTTCAAGCAGCCGGTCGATGTCGAACAGTTCCAATGGTGCGCGGTGGCTGCTGGCCGGCGGCGATGCGGTCGTGATGGTCATTGTGTGCTCCTCCCGAGAGACGTTGAGCGGTAGGGATTTAGAGGGTGCGGAACGCGTCGCGGAGAACGGCGAGCGCCTCGAAAAGCAGGCCGTCGGTTATCGCCAGCGGCGGCAGAAACCGCAGCACATTGCCGAATGTGCCTGCGGTCAGGGTCAATACGCCGTTGGCGTGGCAGTACCGCGTGACCGCGGCGACCGCCTCGCGGTTCGGATCGCGGGTGCCTGGCACGACCAGCTCGGCGGCGATCATCGCACCGCGGCCCCGGATTTCGCCGATCACGTCCGTGGACGCGGCGATGTCGCGCAGCTCGCGAAGTAGTACCTCACCGATGGCCTGTGCCCGGGCCAGCAGCTGATGGGTCTCGATTTCGTCGAACACCCCCAGGGCGGCGGCGCAGGCGACCGGGTTGCCGCTGTACGTGCCGCCGATTCCACCGGGGTGGGCGACGTCCATGATCTCGGCGCGACCAGTCACCGCGGCCAGCGGCAAGCCGCCGGCCAGTCCCTTGGCGGTGGTGATCAGGTCCGGGATCAGTCCTTCATGCTCACAGGCGAACCACGCTCCGGTGCGGGCGATCCCGGTCTGGACCTCGTCGGCGACCAGCAGGATGCCGCGATCGCGGCAGAAGTCGGCCACTCGCCGTAGGAATCCGTCGGCGGGGACGATGAATCCACCTTCCCCCTGAATGGGTTCGGCCACCACGCAGGCCACGGAGTCGGCGCCGATCTGGGAGTCGACCAAGTGGGCGAACTGGCTGAACGCCTCCGCAGCGCAGTTGGCAGGACCCGACGGCCAGCGGTACGGATAGGCCATCGGCGCCCGGTACACCTCAGGGGCGAACGGACCGAAGCTGTGCTTGTAGGGCTGGTTCTTGGCGGTCATGGTCATGGTGAGCAGAGTGCGGCCATGAAAGGCATGGTCGAAAACCACCACGGCAGGCCGTCCGGTGGCCGCCCTGGCGTACTTGACCGCGTTCTCCAGCGCCTCGCTGCCGGTGTTGAACAATGCGGTGCGCTTCTCATGGTTGCCGGGTGTGATCCGGTTCAGCGTTTCAGCGACCTCGATGTAGGGCTCATACGGGGTGGCCAGAAAGCAGGTGTGGGTGTAGCGCGCCAGCTGTTCCGACGCGCGGGCGACGACGTCGGGGGCCGCATTACCGACCGTGGTGACTGCGATGCCGCTGCCCAGGTCGATGAAGGAGTTGCCGTCGACATCGACGAGGACCCCACCGCCGGCGGCCGCCGCGTACACACCGGCGCTGCTGGTCAGCCCGGCCGGCACGGCCGACCGCCGCCGCGCAGCCAGCTCCAACGACCGCGGTCCGGGCACCTCGGTGACCAATCGCCGGGCCTGGTGCAGGTGCGGGCCGCCCACCGCCGTCTCTACCGCCGTCATATCGATGGTCCTTCCAGTCGAGTCAGCGAAATCGTAGGGAGGACGCATGCTCCGGGTCCATGGCCGAGTTGGACAGTGAAGTGAGCTTCAGATGGCCGAGTCGGCGATTGGATATTTCAACGCCCCGGCTCGACACCGCGGCACCCGGAGGGAAGGACCGCTCCGAGGCAGCGTTGCCGCGACGGCAGATTACGTGTCAAATCCACCTGGATTGCGATCCAGCCGCCAGTCACTCGGTGCTCGATCCGGCCCGAAGCGACCGCAGCTTGGCGGCTACCTCGATGGCGTCGCCCTCCCCGACGTCGTCGGAGTGACGGTCCGGGCGGGCGATCATCAGGTACAGCAGTCCGGTCACCAGGACGATGGCCAGCCCAATCGCGACGACCCACCTGTCCAGGAAGGAACCCGTGTCGCCGGGTTTGAGCAGCAACACCATTGCGAAGATCCCGTAGCACAGCGCGAGCACGTTGACGGCAAAGCCGTACCGACCCAGGTTCCAGTTGCCCGCCGGTCGCCAGCCCTTCAGCCGCTGCCGCAGCGCCGCGAGGACCACTGCCTGGAACGCAATGTAGATGCCGAGCACCGCGAACGCGGTAATGCGTGGCAATTGATCCGGCGCCGCGTACACATACAGGCAGATGAGGATGGGCACGACGCAGGCGACCAATAGCGCGTTGGTGGGCACCGAATGGCGCTCCGACATGCGTGACAGCCAGCCGCTCATGGGCAGCATCCGGTCGCGCGCGGAGGCGTAGATCAGCCGGCTTCCCGCCGCCTGCAGCGACAGCACACACGAGATGAATGCCATGACCGCAACGCAGAGGAAGATTTTCGACCCGGCCGTGCCGAGGGAGCTCTCCAGGATCGCCGGAATCGGGTCCGGATCCTCCCCGTTCACGATCGCCTGCAGGTCGGGGGCGGCCAACACGTAGCCGACATAGGACATCAATCCGGAAACGCCGCCGACGATGATGGTCAGCATCATCGCCTTGGGGATCCGCCGCGTCGGATCGTCGACTTCCTCGGCCACATCGCCGCACGCCTCGAAGCCGTAGAACAGGAACAGCCCGCTGAGCGCCGAGCCGAGGAAGGTGATGATGTAGGCCGTGTCGCCGCCGGCGCCCATCGAGTCGAAGAAGACCGAGAACGAGTTCACCCGCTTGAAGGCGAGCAGATACAGCCCCAGCGCGACCACCCCGATCAGTTCCGCCGCCAACCCGATCTTGGCAACCCGGGCGAGCATGTGCGTGCCGCTGAAGTTGATGGCCAATGCCAGCAGCAGCAGCCCGACGGCGGTGACCAACTGGATGACCGGGGTGTGTTCGATACCGAAGAGCGAAGCGACGAAACCGCCGCCGAACTCGGCCACCGCTGTGACGGTCACGATGACCGCCCACACGTACACCCAGCTGACGATCCACGCGTATTTGCGATTCCACAGCCGTCTGGTCCACGGATAGATGCCACCCGCGATTGGGTACTGGGACACCACTTCACCGAACACGAGGGCGACCAGGAACTGGCCGCAGCCCACGATCACGATCCACCACATCGCGGGCGGACCGCCGATAGAGAGGCTGTACGCAAACAGCGAATACACGCCGACAAGTGGTGACAGGTAGGTGAAGCCGAGCGCCATGTTGGACCACAGGCTCATCGACCGGTGAAAGTCTTGCCCGGAGTAGCCCAGCGCTTCCAGGTGGGTGTCGTCCGAAGCTGCGTTTCGTCGAGGTTCAACCGCACCGGTCATGGCGAGCCTCCTTGGTCCGTCGCCTTCGCAGCTGACATCTTGTCACCGCGAAGGAACCAAAGGATCGACTTTTGATCACGGGTCGCGCACAAAAATTTGAAAACTCGTGTTTATCGGTAGGTGCGTTTGCAATTTTCGCGGTTGGCGTGTGCTGCCCGGGTCTAGGCTCGGACCAGCCACTTTTGGTGCACCGACACCGCTCGAGGGAGGCGATATGACGACCGAAAAAGAGAAGTCGGACTATTCCAGCAAACCCCCTGCCGATGGCCAGCAACAGTTCGTCGAACGCTGGCGCGAAAATGGGTACAACTGCTATTCCTCGGGCCATAAGTTTTGCCGTGAAGTGTGCCCGGTCATGCAGGTGACCCGAAACGAAAACCACACGCCGACCGCGTTCATGGCCAACATCATCGCGATGGACCGCGGCTTGCTCGACATCGAGGACGTCGCCGACGACTACGTCCACTGCGTGCAGTGCGGTGGTTGCGAAATCCGTTGCCCCAACACGTTGTTCGTCGGCGACTTCTATCAGGCGCGCACCGAGACCGTGAAAGTGGTGCGCGCGGCGCGGGCACTGATGGTCGACAAGGGACTCGACCGCGACGGCTGGAAACTCTGGAATCGGCTGACCCGTGACCTCACCAACGAGCCGGTGCTCGGTACCACCGATGACGGCCAGCCGCAAGGCCAGGCCTACGTCCGCAACTGGGCCGACGGACTGAACATCCCGATCGGCGGCGAGACCATCATGTTCGTCGACTGCGAGGCGGCGTTCTACCGAACCTCCAACACGCGCGCCACCGCGCAGGTGTTACAGAAGGCCGGCGTGGAGTTCGGGCTGATGAACGAGCAATGGTGCTGTGGCGGTCCGGCCGCGGAGATGGGCTATGTGGAACAGTCCCGGACGTTTGCCGAGCACAACGTAAACGATTGGCGTGCATCGGGAGTGAAGCGCATCATCGCGATCGAACCGCACGACTACATCCATTTCACCGAGGACTATCCGGCATACTTCGGCGCGGACTTCGACTTCGAGGTGGTCCAAATCGTCGAGCTGGTCGCAGATCTGATCAAAGAGGGCAAGCTCGTCCTGGACAAGCCGATCAACAAGACAGTCACATATCACGACCCGTGTCGACTGAACAAGCGCAAGAACATTCACGAAGCACCCCGCTTCATCCTGAATTCGATTCCCGGCCTGACGTTCAAGGACGTCGACCACGTCACCCAGTGGTCGTATTGCTCCGGTGGCGGCGGTGGGCTGCCGATCGAGAAACCCGATATCACCGCGGAGATCAGCCGCACCCGGCTGGCGCGGGCCCGCGAGCTCGGGGTGGACATGCTGGTCAGCGCGTGCGTGTGGTCGGAACGGCCGCTTGCCACCGCCGGCCACGAAGTCGGCATCGAAGTCGCCGACATCATCGAGCTCGTCGCCGAATCGGCCGGTATCGACATCGGTGGCCGGCGCGGCGCGTCCGAATTGGAGGTGACCCGATGACCACCGCCGTTCGGACGTTGGACGACGCCGTCGTCGCCGACCTTGAAGCGATCATGAACGAGCCGGGTTCGGTACTGACGAACATCTCGAGCCGAACCAATCGCGCCCGGGTACCGGCACCGTTCCCGGTGCACCGGTGGGGCGAATATGTCCCTGCCGCAGTGGTTTTGCCACGAACCGCGCAGCAGGTATCGGCGATCGTGAAGCTCGCCAACCGCGCGGGCATACCGCTGGTACCGCGAGCGGGGGGCACCGGACTCAACGACGGCGCTGTCCCGCTGCGCGGCGGAATCATCGTCGACGTCAAGCGGATGAACGAGATCAAGGAGGTCGACCTGGCCGACCGCTGCGTCACCGTCGGACCCGGCATCAGCATGATGAAGCTGAACGAAGAACTGAGCAAATACGGTGTGTTCCACCCTGATACGCCGGCATCGTACCCCTGCTCGCTGGTCGGCGGCCGGATCGCCTGCAGCGGATTCTCCCTGCTGGGCACCCGATTCGGACACAGTCGCGATCTGGTGATGTCATTCGAGATCGTGCTGCCGACCGGTGAGATCATTCGCGTCGGCGACGGAGGCGGCAAGAAGATCCGCAAGTCCTCGACGGGCTACCACCTCAAGCATTTGTTCATGGGCCATCAGGGCACCCTGGGCATCGTCACCGAGGCGACGTTGGAGGTCGTCCCCAAACCGGAGGCCGAATTTGCGGCGTTCTTCGCGTTCGACGACTACCTGAAGGCGCACCGCACGGTGTATCACATCGTCACCTCGGGCATCGCCACCCTCGCCGGCACCGTGCTGTTCGACGAGAAGAAAGTCGAGTACCTGCGCCGCGATGACGAAGCGTTCATCCCGATGCCGCCCTGGGTGAATTCGATTGTCGCAACGGCGCTTTACGGGACAAAGGCAGAGGTGAGCGCGGCCTCGAAGATCCTGATGGAGAAGGGCCGGGCCGAAGGCGGGCGCTACACCGGTGACCACATGGCCGTCGGGGACTGGGCGTCCCGGCACGACCGTTATGCGAACCCGCTGCACGGGCGCGTTCCGGGCGGCCAGGTGGTGCCGATGTCCTGGCACTGTGAGGATGCTTCGCTGAACTGGACGGTGCTGCCGAAGGTACGCGAGGAGTGGACCGCGATCGCACAGCGCTACATCGACGAGTGGGGCATCTTCGACAACTGGGGCATGTACTGCTACACCAGCGCCTCCTACAAGCCGTGGGGCGACTATCTCGCCGAGATCGACATCGGCATCTGGGAGGAGAAGCTCAACGACGACAACTGGGCGGCATGGGTGCGGTTCAAGTCCGAACTGGCCCAGGTGTCACTGAAGTACGGCGGTTCCATGAGCAACTGCCACGGCACTACCCGTGCCGGTGACGCCGAACACGTACCTGAGGAGATGGGTGGCGGCTGGGATGTCATGAAGAAGGTCAAACGGATGCTGGATCCGAACAACATCATGAATCCGGGCAAGCAGATGCTCGACGAGGCGTATCAGGATTAAGAGGACTGAAGCCATGCGAAAGTTCATCTACAAGCAGCAGTACACCCGCCCGGAAGCCCGTCGCATCTCCGACGGTGTGATCATGCGGCTCCGTGACGTCTACGAGGTAGACCCGGCGCTGATGGAGACGCATTTCAAACAGCAGAACATGCCGCTGTGGGACACCGAGCGAATCGTGGAGTGCCGCAACGACCATCTTGCGTGGATGCATGAGCACTTCGCGTACGAGACGCTGGTCGCTGGCGAGGAGAGTGAACTAGACAAAGGACCGGGCGAACCCGCACCCCAACCTCAAGCTACTCACGCCACCAGCGCCAAACACCCCCCACCCATACTTCCCTGGTAAACCCTGACTCAGCGTCGCCGCCTTGGAAATCTGCCGGGTCAAGCGCAAGGGTTTGGTGGCGGCGTGAAGCCGACGATGCGGCCGGTGGGTTTGCGCCACCGCACCGCCGACCTGCCGGCGTCGCCAGCTACTTGACGTAGGCCAGCGGGGTGACGGCGGGGGGATTCGGCAGCGGCTCCGACTGGTAATGACCGCGGATGCCGTCGATGTAACGCCGGCAGCGCTGCGTGAGCCCCTCCGCCGTCTGCATCCGACCCTTGGTCACCAGAATGCCCAAATCGGCCCCACTGAACCGTAAATCCCCAGGACCATAGACCCGCAGGAAGAACGCCTCGTCCTCGCCGGTGATTTCGTGCCAGTCGTTGCTCACCCGCGCGAAGATGAGCTCGCCGTCCTCGCCGAGGTGCCATGTGCCTGTCCGGGGTGCGGCCAGAAATCGCTCGACCGAATCCGCCTCTGTCTCCTTCATGATCAACTGCGACCAAACATCGACGGCGGCGAGCTCACGCCAGCGGTCGTTGATCTCTTCGACGTTTACTGTGTAGTCCACGTCCATGAATTCCAAGAGATGGAACAGGAACAGCGGCACGTCTGCGTATGCGCCTGCGGTCACATTTGTCATCGACGAGGCGCCGGAAATGCGCGGATTGATCTCGCCGAGGTACACCTCGTCGGTGTCGAGGTCGATTAACACGTCGACCTCGAGGAACCCGCGGTAGCCTTCTTGTGCGAGCCGATCGCCCATCTTCCGCACGTGGCTGATGGCAGTTGCGCGGTGATTCTCCGAAAGCGCTTCGGGGAACAAATCGTTTCCGCACCAGCCACCTTTGTATGGGGTGAGTTCGGGATATCCCGTCAGATCGGTCATGAAGGGTCCGACGATCGTGCCATGCCTGGTGATGCAGGCCTCCACCGCGGCGGCGTTGTTGTTGATCCGCTTCATCACCTTGAGCTCTTGTCCCGTCATGTCCTCGGCGTTGTCGTCCCAGTCCGCCTCCGACTTGATGAAGAAGGTGGTCTTGCCTGAGTCGCCGTAGGGTGTCTGCACCACCAGGTCGCCGCTCAGTTTGGCCGAGTCCGCCAGCGCCTGCAGCTCGGCATAGGTGCCGGCCTTACCGATCACGTTCGGGACCGAAGGGGCTCCGGCCTCGTTGCCCAGTTGGGTGGTGACGATCTTCGAATCAAGCCGCCGCCGCAGGGAGTCGGACGGCAGAATCAGTTTGTAGCCCTGTTCGCGGCAGATATCCTCGGTTTCCTCGTCGAAGAAAACCATCGCCACCATCGGTGTGCCACCACGGCGTTTCAGGTGGGCACGCACCTCGGGATCGCGCAGCAGGTAATTGTTGATATGTTCGCTTGACTCGAACTCGACGTACGGTTTGTTCTTCGGAGTGAACACCCGTGGATGTGCGCCGTCCCACGAGTCGTAATAGGTGACGTAGTTGAAGTTGCGCACCCAGCGGTCGATGCCGAGCAAATTGAAGGCCGTCGGGCCAACGAAGTAGATGGGCTGCACATTCGTCCGAAAGAAGGTCCGTATTTCGGCGATTCCGTCCAGTCCGCGGCTACCGAAGGGGTGCAACAAGGTGCGTTTAGGAGCCGTTGACGGCTGCCGCTTACGCGTCCTGCGAGTCTTTTGTTCGGCCATAATCGCCTCCTGCGCCTTCGACTCCACGGCGTCGTCGCGGTGCACGTCGTGCGTGAATCGAGCGTAGGCCGAACCCGGCCCACCTTCAGTCAAATGGCGCGAACTCTACTTACCCGCCTCATTTTCCCGATCGATCGGACTTGCCGTGACGGCTCCGGCCCGCGATGACGCCCGGTTGCCTCGGGTTATCCCCGGTGGACGGCCGGCCCGCAAGCGCACCTGCGATCGCGTCAAACGCGCGCAACGTGTTTTGCGAGTAACCGGGGTTTTGGGGCTCCGGCCAGCTCGACAATTTCACGCACACCGTGCGCGTGCGGCGGGTGACGTGGACCAGTTGACCATAGATGCCTTGGCACAGCAGCACGTCGCCGTACGGGCCCGGGCGGAACCAGAACTGGTTGCGATACCACCCCCCGGGCATCGACACCTCCGCGGGAGAGGCAACGAAGACGGAGCGCGCGTCGGCGTCGACCGCCCATGCCTCGCGCAGCCACCGCGGTCCGATCACAGTTCGCTTGCCGACACCCTCGTCAGGTACGGAGCCGCCGTCAAGCAGCATCTGGCCGAACCTTGCCAGATCCCGCGCGGTGGCGCACATGCCCCCGTCGTGCACTGCCGTGCCAAGCCCGTCACAAATGATTTCGGCATCAAACTCGGCGCCGAGGGGCTGCCAGATCAGCGTCGATATCAACTCAGCCATCGGCTTGCCGGCCGCTCGTTCACACACCCAGCCCAACACGTCGGTTTCGGCAGAACGGTATAAAAAGCGTTGGCCGTGCGGCGCTTCGGCGGACAGCCCGGCGAGATACTGGTACATCCCGCGCGGCGATGCCGCACCGGGCAGCGGCGCCGGGCCGATCAACCGCCCCAGCACCCTCACCTCGGCCTCCGGGTCAAGGTAATCCTCGCGGAATCGCACGCCGCTGCGCATGTCGAGCACGTGCCGCACCGTCGCATCGGCATAGCCGCTGGCCGCCAGCTCTGGTACGTACTCGGTGACCGGCTGGTCGGTATCCAGCAGGTTGCGGTCGACCAGTGCGGCCGCGACACATCCGACCACCGACTTCGACACCGACATCACCGCATGCGTACGGTCAGGGGCCCCCTCCGGTGCATACCACTCGGCCACCAGGGCGCCGTCATGCATCACGATGTAGGCGTCGGTGTACGTGTCGGTCATCACTTGCCCCGCCGTCACGACTGATCCGTCCACGCTGGTCAGCGTCACATCGGTGGCAACGGTAGATGCGGTGGCCGGGATCAATTCATGTGACGGCCCAGTTTGGCGCGGAATTGGCAGGGTCGGCAGGATCTCCTTGACGTGCCAAAACGCCCAGCGATTGAACGGCGGCAACTGCCAGTTCTCGGCGGTCACCTGAACTGCGGCATCCGAGCCGCCGGCACCGACAGTCGACATAACACCCGATCGTAGGCACCGGCTCTCGGCAGCGTAGCGACGGCCGTAAGATGCGCATTTCCGCCACTAGACGCGATTCCTGCCATGGTCGACGATCCATCCGCCGCGGCCCGCCCGGTCGAGTGCACGGCGCCGTGGATGCACACCTTGCCGCACTCCATCGTCGACCGGCCAGACGCTAAATAGGCGGTCGCACAATAGGATCGAGTACTTGACGCGTTGTGCGACAAGCTGCCCAAGGTTTCCCGCAGCTCGATACCCGACGAAGAAGCCGGACGCTCTGGGTTGTTGTGCGTCCACCGATTTTGGGAAGTGCCTGGAAAGCCGGCGCCCGCGCACGGGCCGACGTTGGGTCACGGCTGAAGGTGGCGGAGGAACTGGGCCTTGCAGCAAGGACTACCCGAATCAGTACTCGTAGAAGCCTTGGCCGGACTTCTTGCCGAGTTGACCGGCCTCGACCATCCGCAACAACAGCGGCGGCGGAGCGTAATTCGGGTCCTTGTACTCGGCGTACATCGAGTCCGCGATGAGCTTCATCGTGTCGAGCCCGATGAGATCGGACAGCCGCAGCGGGCCCATCGGGTGCGAGAGACCGGCAACGATTGCCTTGTCGACGTCTTCGACCGTGGCGAAGCCCGCCTCGACCATCCGGATCGCCGAGAGCAGGTAGGGCACCAGCAGCGCGTTGACGACGAATCCCGACCTGTCGCCGCAGCGCACCACCTGCTTGCCCAGCACGCCGCTCGCGAAGCCCTCGACCCGCGCGGCCGCGCCATCGCTGGTGACGAGTGTGCTGACGAGTTCGACCAGCGGCAGCACCGGCACCGGATTGAAGAAGTGCAGGCCGAGTACTCGGCTCGGATTCTTTGTTGCCGCAGCGATTTTCATGATCGGGATGCTGGAGGTGTTCGACGCGAGCACCGCATCGGGATCGGTGATGAGCTCGTCGAGTTCGGCGAAGATCTTGGCTTTGACGGCCTCGTCCTCGACGACCGCCTCGATCACGAGCTGGCGGTCGGACAGGTCGGCGAGGCTGGTGGTGAACTTCAGCTTCGCAAGTGCGGCGTCGCGCTCGCGTTCGGTGACCTTGCCTGCGCTGACGCCGCGCTCCAACGACTTGGTGATGCGGTTGTGGCCCGCGGTCGTCAGCGCTTCCGTCGGCTCGTAGACCATCACGTCCGCGCCGGCCCGCGCCGACACCTCGGCGATGCCCGAGCCCATCTGCCCGGCACCGATGACGCCTACTCGTTCAATTGAATCGCTCACGTTTCCCCCTTCACAGCATCGGGCCCCGCGCAACTTCACGAGGGCCCGATGCGACAACTTACCGCTCTTCGTCAGTGGCTTCTGCCTTCGGTTCCGACTTCCTCTTCGCGGGCCACGCCCGCTCATCGTCAGTGGCTTCTGCCTTCGGTTCCACTTCCTCTTCGCGGGCTACGCCCGCTCATCGTCAGTGGCTTCTGCCTTCGGTTCCACTTCCTCTTCGCGGGCTACGCCCGCTCATCGTCAGTGGAACTGACCCTCTTCGGTCGATCCGGTCAGCGCCGTCGTCGACGAAGTCGGGTCCACCGTGGTGGCGATCCGGTCGAAGTAACCGGCGCCCACCTCGCGCTGGTGCTTCGTCGCGGTGTAACCGCGCTCCTCGGCCTCGAACTCGCGCTCCTGCAGCTCGACGTACGCGGTCATCTGGTTGCGGGCGTAGCCGTAGGCCAGATCGAACATTGAGTAGTTCAGGGCGTGGAAGCCGGCCAGCGTGATGAACTGGAACTTGAAGCCCATCGATGCCAGCTCCTTTTGGAACTTGGCGATCGTCGCGTCGTCGAGGTGCTTGCGCCAGTTGAACGACGGCGAGCAGTTGTAGGCCAGCATCTGGTCGGGGAATTCGGCCTTGACGCCCTCGGCGAACTGCTTGGCCAGCTCGAGGTCGGGCGTGCCGGTCTCCATCCAGATCAGGTCGGAGTACGGCGCGTACGCCTTGGCGCGGGCGATGCAGGGCTCCAGGCCGTTCTTGACCCGGTAGAAGCCTTCCTTGGTCCGCTCACCGGTGATGAACGGCTGGTCGCGCTCGTCGACGTCCGAGGTGATCAGGGTCGCCGCCTCGGCGTCGGTGCGGGCGATCACCACGGTCGGCACGTCGGCGACGTCGGCTGCCAACCGCGCCGAGGTCAGCGTGCGGATGTGCTGCTGAGTCGGGATGAGCACCTTTCCGCCCAGGTGACCGCACTTCTTCTCGGAAGCCAGTTGATCCTCCCAGTGCGACCCGGCGACGCCTGCGGCGATCATGGCCTTCTGCAGCTCGTAGACGTTCAGCGCACCGCCGAAGCCGGCTTCGCCGTCGGCGACGATCGGCGCGAGCCAGTTCTCGACGGACGTGTCGCCCTCGACCTTGGCGATCTCGTCGGCGCGCAGCAGCGCGTTGTTGATGCGACGCACGACCTGCGGCACCGAGTTGGCCGGGTACAGGCTCTGGTCGGGGTAGGTGTGCCCGGACAGGTTCGCGTCACCGGCGACCTGCCAGCCGGACAGGTAGATGGCCTTCAGGCCCGCGCGCACCTGCTGGACGGCCATGTTGCCGGTCAGCGCGCCGAGCGCGTTCACCCACTCGAGGTCGTGCAGCTGCTCCCATAGCACCTCCGCGCCGCGGCGGGCCAGCGTGGCCTCCTCGACTACCGAACCCTGCAGGGCCACCACATCGGCCGGGGTGTAGGTGCGCTCGATGCCCTTCCAGCGGGGGTTGGTGTCCCAGTCGCGCTGGATCTGTTCGGGTGACTTCGGCGTGCCAACGGTGGACATCGGACTGCTCCTTTACGTTCTGTCGAACATCGCTACGGCGTCCCCGGACTTCCCGGCTTGCTAACGCCCAAACAACTTCGCTGTTGTGCTAATTCGAGAATGCACCAAGCCGTATCTGCAGGTCCACCGTTTCAATTGCCAAGTTTCGCTAACGCCAGCCGTTAACATGCGAAGTTTGCAAAGGGGCAATCAGCTGTAACGGTTCAGTAGCTACTGGCCAGTAGGCGGTTCGTGCAGGTCAGTACGCCCGTACTGTTAAATGAGCCGATTCAGAGCGCGAAGATGGACGCGACGGCCTTTGTCTCGTCTCCGACCGCGTATGTGAGCGTTGTAACAGTGCGATCGGTCAGTTCGGGTCCGAATCGTTCGGTCGAACCCGCGGGATGCACGTGAGAGATGATCTCCAGCTTGTCGCCAAGCGCGACCGGGGCGTCGTGCTCGATGGTCGCCCGCAGCGGTTTCTTCAGCAGCTCGGGATTGCTGAACAGATAGTCCTCGATCACCGTCCAGTACACGGAGTTGTTCATGTGGTCGAAGATGTCGATGTCGCTGACGCGCACCGGGTAGTCACGAATCTGCGAAGCGTCCTCGCGGCTACCGGCCTTCAGATAAGCCTTCCACCGCAGCCGGTCGACGTCGGTGGTGCGCTGCAGGCCTTCGATGAAGTCGTCGGCGATGCGCGCAGGCCCCTGTGTCTCCCTGTTGATGTTGATCCAGAACGCCTCGGACTCGACGAGACCGCCCTTGCGGCCGTCGATACGCACCCGCATCTCACACCATCGATTCGAAGTGCCCGAACACCATCGCCGCAGCCGAAGCATGTCCTGGAACTCGATCGGCTCGATCATGTCGATCATCGTGCGGCGGACGATCCACAACGGGTGGGTCTCCTCGAAGCCGAGCTCCCGTAGATGGTCGGAGCCGACGTCCTGGATGTGGCGGGTTGCGGCGTCGAACCGCAGTCGTCCCGCGCGGTCGATGTCGCCGACGCGCAGCGGCCATTGCTTGTCGAAGACATCTGGGTGCGGGTCGGGGACAGGCATCATCACCTTGGCCAGACCGGTGCTACCTGCGATTCCCGCCATGATTGTGTTCTCCCCTGTCAGTCAACCGGCACGATCCTGCCATAGCCGCCGACCTGCCAAGTATGCGAAGGCGGTCTTCGCACCCGGTTATGCTGGCTGACGTGGCAAAAACCTTTGTCGGCTCGCGCGTGCGGCAACTTCGCAGCGAGCGCGGTTTCAGTCAGGCAGCGCTGGCGCAAATGCTCGAAATCTCGCCGAGCTACCTTAACCAGATCGAGCACGATGTGCGCCCGTTGACGGTCGCGGTGCTCTTGCGGATCACCGAGGTCTTCGGCGTCGACGCGACGTTCTTCGCGTCGCAGGACGACACCCGGTTGGTCGCCGAGCTGCGCGAGGTGACGATGGACCGCGACCTCGACATCGACGTGGACCTCGCCGAGGTCGCCGACATCGTGAACGCACATCCCACGCTGGCCCGCGCGATGGTCAACCTGCATCGGCGCTACCGGATCACCACCACTCAGCTGGCCGCCGCCACCGAGGACCGCTTCTCCGACGGCAGCGGCAGTGGGTCGATCACGATGCCGCACGAGGAAGTGCGCGACTACTTCTACCAGCGGCAGAACTACCTGCACGAGCTCGATACCGCGGCCGAAGACCTCACCGTCGGCCTGCGCATGCACCGCGGCGACCTTGCACGTGATCTTTCCGATCGGCTGAGAGCCGTGCACGGCGTCCACATCGTGAAGCGGATGGACCTCGGCGACACCGTGCTGCACCGATACGACCCGGCGACCAAGACGCTGGAGATCGGCAGCCACCTGTCGTCGGGACAACAGGTGTTCAAAATGGCGGCCGAACTGGCCTACCTGGAGTTCGGCGACCTCATCGACAAGCTCGTGGAGGAGGGCAAGTTCACCAGCGACGAGTCGACGACGCTGGCCCGGCTGGGTCTTGCCAACTACTTCGCCGCAGCGACGGTGTTGCCCTACGGGCAGTTCCACGACGTCGCGGAGAAGTTCCGGTACGACGTCGAGCGGCTGTCGGCGTTCTACTCCGTCAGCTACGAGACGGTCGCACACCGCCTGTCGACGCTGCAGCGGCCATCGATGCGCGGCGTGCCGTTCTCGTTCGTCCGCGTCGACCGCGCGGGCAACATGTCAAAACGCCAGTCCGCCACGGGTTTTCATTTCTCGTCTAGCGGCGGCACCTGCCCGCTGTGGAATGTCTACGAAACGTTCGCCAACCCGGCCAAGATTCTGGTCCAGATCGCCCAGATGCCCGACGGCCGAAACTACATGTGGGTAGCGCGCACCGTGGAACGCCGTGCCTCGCGATATGGTCAGCCCGGCAAGACATTTGCGATCGGGCTGGGCTGCGAACTTCGACACGCGCACCGGCTCGCGTACTCGGAGGGACTGGACTTGTCGGGTGAGAACGCCACGCCGATCGGGGCGGGCTGCCGGGTGTGTGAGCGTGACAACTGTCCGCAGCGGGCGTTCCCCGCGCTCGGCCGTGCGCTGGACCTCGACGAGCACCGCAGCACGGTGTCGCCTTATCTGGTGAAGCAGTCATGACGGAGAACGCCCCTGCCCGCATTCCGACCGACGGCAGCCTGCGCGAACTCGGACTCATCAACTGGGCGTACTGCAAGCTCGCCGCCCGGCGCCAACGGATCCCGCAGATGCACCTGTTCACCACGCTCGGCATCAACAAGCCGTTGCTGTGGAGCTGGCTGCCGTTCGGAGGGTATCTGCTCTACATCGGCAAACTGTCCCGGAAAGACGCCGAAGTGGTGATCCTGCGGGTTGGCCATCTGCGCGATTGCGAGTATGAACTGCAGCAGCACCGCCGGCTGGCCCGCACCCGTGGCATCGGGCCGGACCTGCAGGCCAAGATCTTCGAAGGCCCCGACACCGATGGCCTGACCGACCGGCAGCGCGCGCTGATCACCGCGACCGACGAGTTCGTCGTCACCCGTGGCGTGTCACCGGAGACCTGGACGACGTTGTCGAGCCACCTCAGCCGTGCCCAGTTGGTCGAATTCTGCATGCTCGCAGGACAATACGACGCGCTGGCAGCCACAATGTCCGCGCTGAGGATCCCGCTGGACTACCCGGACTAGTCGAAGGAGGGCCCCCGGCCGATGATCGCTGCCTAAAGGTACGTGACACCGAGCACCACCAGCGAGAGCAGCACAGGAGATACCGGCAGGGCCCACAGGAACATGGCCCACACCTCAGACTTCCGGCGGTACGACCGCCAGCCGAGCGCCACGGCGATGGCCCCCAACACGAAGGACACGGCGGCCACCACCAACACCCAACTGCTGACCGTGCGTGTCGCGATGGCGATGGTAATACCCGTCAGCCACAGCATGTGGCCAACAATCAATCCGCCGATACCGGCGACCCAGATCGCTCTCAAAAGTTGATCATGTGGCCGATGAGGCCGTGGAAGCATTCCTGCAGCGCCTCCGACATCGTCGGGTGGGTGTGAACGTTGCGGGCCAGTTCGTTGGCCGTCAGGTCCCACTTCTGCGCCAGCGTGAGCTCGGGCAACAGCTCGGACACGTCGTGACCGATCAGGTGGCCGCCGAGCAGCTCGCCGTACTTGCCGTCGGCGACCAGCTTGACGAAACCACTCGGGTCACCGACGCCGTGCGCCTTGGCGTTTGCGGTGAACGGGAACTTGGCGACCTTCACGTCGTAGCCTTCGTCGCGCGCCTGCTCCTCGGTGAGGCCGAAGCTGGCGACCTGCGGCTGGCAGAACGTCGCGCGCGGCAGCATGCGATAGTCGCCGAGCGGCAAAGTGTCTGCGCCGCCGATGGTTTCGGCGGCCACCACGCCTTGCGCCTCGGCGACGTGCGCGAGCTGCAGCAGCCCGGTGACATCGCCGATCGCGTAGATGTGCGGCACGTTGGTGCGCATGTAGTCGTCGATGCCGATCGCCTTGCGCTCCGTTATCTGCACACCGGCCTTGTCCAGTCCGTAGCCCTCGACGTTGGGTGCGAAGCCGATGGCCTGAAGCACCTTCTCGGTCTTGAGTTCCTCGTTCTTGCCGTCCTTGCTGACGGTGACGGTGACCTCGTTGCCGTCGTCTTTGATCGACTCGACCTTGGTGCCGGTGAGCACCTTGACGCCCAGCTTCTTGAACTGCTTCTCGATCTCCTTCGAGACCTCGGCGTCCTCGTTGGGCAGCGCCCGCGGCAGGAACTCGACGATGGTGACGTCCACGCCGTAGTTCTTGAGTATGTAGCCGAACTCCATGCCGATCGCGCCGGCCCCGGCGATGACGATCGAGGAGGGCAGCTCCCGCGACAGAATCAGTTCTTCGTAAGTGACGACGTTCTCCGACAGCGACGTCCCGGGCACCAGGCGAGTGCTGCTGCCGGTGGCGATGATGATGTTGTCGAACGTGACCGTTTCGGTGCCGCCGTCGTTGAGGTCGACCTCGAGGGTGTGGTCATCCTTGAACTTTCCGTAGCCGTGGATCTCGGTGATCTTGTTCTTCTTCATCAGGAAGTGCACGCCGGCCACACGTCCGTCGGCGACCTTGCGGCTGCGGTCGAAGGCGACCCCGTAGTCGAAGGTCGCCTCGCCGCTGATGCCGAATTGCTTGGCCTCCTTGGTGAAGATGTGCGCGAGCTCCGCATTGCGCAGCAGCGCCTTCGACGGGATGCAGCCGACGTTGAGGCACACGCCGCCCCAGTATTTGGGTTCGACGACTGCGGTGTTCAGCCCGAGCTGGGCGGCACGAATGGCCGCGACGTATCCGCCGGGGCCGGCTCCGAGAACGACGACGTCATAGTGGGTCACCAGGCCAACCCTAGTAGGGGATCAGGCCCACCAGGCAGCGGCCCACTCGATCGCAGAAGTAAACACCGTGTAGCACCGCGGCGGCGCCGACCGCCGCGAACGGCGCCGACATCAGCCCGATCGACACTGCGGACACCAGCGGCTTGTCCTGCACCATCGCGGTCAGCAGGCTGCCGACGGTGCAGACGACGAGGTAGATCAGCACGACGAAGACGGCCGGTGTCTTGTCGACGGAATGGAACCACCAGTAGTAGAGGCCCAGGCCGACGACGGCAGCGACCAGCCACACGCCGGCCACGATCAGCACGAAGTGCCAGCGCTTGAGGTACTGGTAGGACCCCGGCACGACGGCCGGCTGTGCTGGGGCCGGAAGCGGCTCGGACGGCACTTCTTCGGGTTCGGAGGCCAGCAGCGTCACCGGGTCGGGCTGTGCAGGAAAGTCGCCGGTGAAGGTCGGCGTAAGGGGCTCGGTCGACTCGGTGGGCAGCGCGTCGCGGCCGTTACCTGTCGTCTCCGACACTATGCGCGGGGGATGCCACCCCACAGGTGCGCGATGGCGATGCGTTCCCAGGTACGGCTGGTCAGGCACTGTGGACCACCTGGACCGCGACGAGCACACCGAACCATCCCGGCGCGATCGCCAGAATGAACGCGCCCACTGTGGTCACCCAGCGTCGCCCCGACAACAGGATCATCAACATGCCGATCGCGCTGGGCACGCCGACGACAAGGGCGATCACGACATCCGGCCGGATAGTGGCCTTCACCAGCAGAGTCGAGGCGACGCAGGCGATCACCCCGACCGCGGTGCCGACCAGCATTGCACTGGTCAGCAGCCATGCGCGTGGCAGCGGTATCACCCTTTTGAGGTTACTGCGGAAGCTCCCGTCTACCCTTGCGGCACGCCCGACGGGCACCGGGCAACCGCCATATCACCTAGGCTCGCGGACGTGAGCGATTCCGCGCCGAGTGTCGGGTCGCCGACGGACCTGGCACAGGCGCTCGAGGCCACCGGCTACCTCGCCGACAACGGCGTCGCGATGGCCGCGTTCCTGGCGTTGCGCATGGGTCGGCCGCTGTTCTGCGAGGGTGAACCCGGCACGGGCAAGACCTCCCTCGCGGCTGCCCTGGCCGAGGCGTTCGGTCTGCCCATGATCCGCCTGCAATGCCACGAGGGCATCGACGCCGCGCAGGCGCTCTACGACTGGGATTTCCCGCGGCAACTGCTGCACCTGCGCACACTGGAGGCGGCGAGCGGCGGACACCTCGAGGCCGAACCCGCCGAACGGTCGCTGTACACCGAGCGGTTTCTGTTGGCACGACCACTGTTGCGGGCGCTAACCGAGGCACCATGCGTGCTGCTCGTCGACGAGATCGACAGGGCCGACGATGAATTCGAAGCGTTCTTGCTGCAAGTGCTCGACGAGAACGCCGTCACCATCCCCGAACTCGGCGAAGTGCGCGCCACGACGCCGCCATTGGTTGTGGTTACCTCCAACCGCACCCGTGAGGTGCACGACGCCCTCAAACGGCGCTGCTTGTACCACTGGCTCGAACATCCCGACCTGGCCAGGGAGGTCGCGATCCTGCGCCGCCGCATCCCTGGCATCGGGGCGGCGCTCGCAGAGCAGGTAGCGCACGCCGTGCACACCCTGCGCGGCATGGAACTGCTCAAGCCGCCCGGTGTCGCCGAGTCGCTGGACTGGGCGCGCGCGCTGCTCGAACTCGATCGCGATGTGCTCGACGCCCAGACCGCCGCGGCGACACTGGGCGCGGTGCTCAAGTACCGGGAAGACCTCGAGCGCGTCGCCAGGGCGGGACTGGACCGACTGCTGGCGGGGTGAGACGAGCATGTCCACTGACCCGCTTGTGGGGGTGGTCGGGTTCGCGCATGCCCTCAGGGCTGCAGGGCTGCCGGTTGCGTCGGACGCCGTCGAAGCGTTTACCCGGGCGCTGCGTCAGGTCGATCTAGGCGACCCCTGGCAGGCTTACTGGGCCGGCCGCGCGACCCTGTGCCGCAGTCCGGACGACATCGGCCGCTACGACCTGGTGTTCGAGAACTGGTTCGGGCCAACGGCTTTGGTCCACATACCGCAGCGCGGGGGACATTCGCGGCGGGCCCGCATCGCTGCGCTGGACGCAACCGGCAGCACCGCGGCCGGTGCGGATGCCCCGCGACTGCGAGTCGCGGCCGACGACACAGAGATACTGCGGCACCGGGATATCGCCGAACTCACCGCAGCCGAACGCGCGCATCTCGCCGAGCTCATCGCCGCACTGCACCCACGCCCCCCAACTCGCGCCGCTTTGCGGCTCCGACCATCCCGCCGCGGTCCCGTCGACCCGCGGCGCACCCTGCGACACATGCTCGCCGCCGGCGGCGAATCGGTGCGGCCGAGGCATCACCGCAAGGCCACCCGGCCCCGCCGCATCGTGTTGTTGCTCGATGTGTCGGGCTCGATGAGCCCATACGCGGATGCGCTCCTTCGCTTCGCGCACGTCGTCACCCGAAGCAATCCCGCAGGCACCGAGGTGTTTTCGCTCGGCACCCGGATGACCCGGCTGTCACGCGCGCTGCGGGTCCGCGATCCGGAGCTGGCGCTGGCCGCCGCGGGCCGGGCGGTGCCCGACTGGGCCGGCGGCACCAGGCTCGGTGAGACACTGCGCGCATTTCTGGACCGCTGGGGGCGACGCAGCCTGGCCCGCGGCGCGGTCGTCGTGATCTTCTCGGACGGCTGGGAGCGTGGCGAACCCACCCTTCTCGCTGAGCAAATGGCCCAGCTGCGGCGTCTCACCCACGCGGTGTTCTGGGTGAACCCGCACGCCGGTATGGACGGCTATCTGCCCGTGCAGTCCGGCATCGCGGCAGCCCTGCCATACACCGATCGTTTGCTCGCCGGCCACAGCCTGGCGACGCTGCAGGACCTGCTCGAGGAGATTCGCCACGCGTGATTGCGCGTGGCAGTCAGATTGCCCTAGAACCGGTTTCGCCGTTTCGGGCGTTCATCGGCTCCCGTCAGAGCAGAGTAGGCCTATGCGCATCACTGTTACCGTGGATGGAACGACTTACACCGACGACGTGGAGCCGCGGCTGCTCCTCGTGCACTACCTGCGTGACCGGCTCGGCAAGGTCGGCACCGTGATCGGCTGCGACACCAGCAACTGCGGTGCGTGCACCGTTCACCTGAACGGCCACAGCGTGAAATCCTGCTCCGTGCTCGCCGTGCAGACCGACGGCGGCGACGTTCTCACGGTCGAGGGCCTGTCTCGGGACGGGGCGCTGCATCCGATCCAGGAAGCGTTCCGGGACAACCACGCGTTGCAGTGCGGCTTCTGCACGCCCGGCATGATCATGCAGACGCTCGACCTGCTCGCCGAGGAACCCGACCCTGACGACGAGACGGTGCGGCACGGCCTGGAAGGCAACCTGTGCCGCTGCACCGGATACCAGAACATCGTCCGCGCTGTGCAGGATGCGGCACAGCGGTTGCGCGGCGGCGCCACCACCGAGACCGTCACAGAATCCCCGACGGTCGAAACGGCAGGGGGTGTGCGATGACCGCCACAGCCGAACCCGAAATCGGAAAAGCCCGGCGGCGTAAGGAAGACGAGCACCTGATCACCGGGCGGACCCGGTGGACCGACAACCTCGTGCTGCCGGGAATGCAGCATCTGGCAATCCTGCGCAGCCCCTTCGCGCATGCGCGCATCACCGGTATCGACACCACCGCCGCGCGCAGTATGCCGGGTGTCGTTGCGGTCTTCACCGGCGCGGACCTGGCCGCCGAACAGGGCAGCCTGCCGTGCGCGTGGCCGATCACCGAAGACATGAAGGCGCCGCCCGCACCCTCGCTTGCGGTGGACACGGTGAACTTCGCCGGCGAAGCCGTCGCCGTCGTGGTGGCCCGCAGCGCCTACGAGGCGCACGACGCGCTGGAGGCGATCGACATCGACTACGACGAACTGCCGATGGTGCTCGATCTCGCGGGTGCGGTTGCCGACGGGGCCGACCTTGTGCACCCGGATCTGGGCACCAATGTCAGCGCGGTCTGGACGTTCGATTCGGCCGAGGCCGGCACGGGCGGTGACGTCGAACAGGCCATCCGCGACGCCGAGGTGGTCATCCAGCGGACCTTCCGGCAGCAGCGGCTCATCCCGGCGTTCATGGAGCCGCGCTCGGTGGTGGTCGACCCGACCGGCCCGCAGCTCACGGTCTGGTCGGCCACCCAGATCCCGCACATCCTGCGGCTCATGTTCGCGATGACGCTGGAGATCCCGGAGCACAAGCTGCGGGTCATCGCCCCGGACGTCGGCGGCGGTTTCGGCGGCAAGCTGCAGGTAACGCCGGAGGAGGTGATCGCGCTTGCTGGTCGCGCGACGGCTCGGCAAGCCGGTCAAGTACACCGAGTCGCGCAGCGAATCCATGCTCGCGGCACACCACGGCCGCGATCAGATCCAGAAGCTGACGCTGGCCGCCCGCCGCGACGGCACCGTCACCGGCCTCAAGGTGGAGCTGCTCGCCGACATGGGCGCCTATCTGCGGCTGGTCACCCCGGGCATACCGATCCTCGGCGCGTTCATGTTCAACGGCATCTACAAGTTCGGTTCGTATCACTTCACCTGCACCAACGTCTTCACCAACAAGGTGCCCACCGACGCCTACCGCGGCGCCGGACGCCCGGAGGCGACGTTCGCCGTCGAACGGATGATGGACGAACTTGCCGCCGAACTGTCGCCGGGATCCGCTCGAGCTGCGGGCGCAGAACTGGATCACCCACGAGGAGTTCCCCGTTCGATACCGTCGCTGGCCTGACCTACGACTCCGGCAACTACGAGGCCGCCACCGCACAGGCGCGGGAGTTGTTCGACTACGACGGGTTGCGGCGCGAGCAGGCCGAACGCCGCGAGCGCCGGGACCCGGTGCAGCTCGGCATCGGGGTGTCGACGTTCACCGAGATGTGCGGGCTCGCCCCGTCGCGGATGCTCGGCGCGCTGGGCTACGGCGCGGGCGGCTGGGAGCATGCGGCGATCCGGATGCTGCCCACCGGCAAGGTCGAGGTGGTCACCGGCTCGTCGGCGCACGGCCAGGGTCACGAAACGGCCTGGAGCCAGATCGTCGCCGACCAGCTCGGGCGTCCCGTTCGACGACGTCGAGGTGCTGCACGGCGACACCCAGACCTCGCCCGCGGAATGGATACCTACGGGTCCCGATCGCTGGCGGTCGGCGGGATCGCGGTGGTCAAGGCCGCCGAGAAGGTGATCGCGAAGGCCAAGCCCATCGCGGCGCACCTGATGGAATGCGCGGAGGATGACATCGAGTTCACCGCGGGACGGTTCCGCGTGAAGGGCACCGAGAAGGCCGTCGGTCTCGCCGACGTCGCTCTCGCGGTGTTCGCCGCGCACGACCTGCCCGAGGGCGTCGAACCGAACCTGGATTCAGAGGCCACATACGACCCGGAGAACTTCTCGTTCCCACACGGCACGCATCTGTGCGCCGACGGAGGTCGACACCGAAACCGGGCAGGTGCGGATTCGCTCCTACGTGTGCGTCGACGACATCGGGCACGTGGTCAACCCGCTTGATCGTGGACGGGCAGGTGCACGGCGGGCTCGCCCAGGGCATCGCGCAGGCGTTCTACGAAGAGGCCGAACACGACGAGTCCGGCACTCTGCTCTCCGGCTCGTTCGCCACAATATCTGGTGCCGTCGGCGGTCGATCTGCCGTCGTTCACCACGGGACGCACCGAAACGCCCGCCACCGCTAACCCGCTCGGCGTCAAGGGGGTGGGCGAGGCGGGCACCATCGCGTCCACGCCCGCCGTGGTCAACGCGGTAATCGACGCGGTGCGGCAGCTCGGGGTGCGCGACATCGAAATGCCCTGTTCCCCAATGCGGGTCTGGCAGGCCATCCACACCGCCCAAGGAGGTGGCCAATGATTCCGCCCGAATTCGACTACGTAGCCCCGACGACGGTCGACGACGCGGTGGCGGCGCTCGCGCAGGCCGGGGAGGACGCGAAGGTGATCGCCGGCGGGCAGAGCCTCATGCCGCTGTTGCGGTTGCGGCTCGCCGCCCCGACGACGCTCGTCGACCTCGGCAGGATCGAGGAGCTGCGTGGTGTGCGCGAGGACGGCGATGCACTCGTGATCGGTTCCATGACCACCTATTACGACGCGCTGCGCAATCCGCTTGTTGGTAAGCATGCGCTACTGATCAGCGAGGCCACCCGCACCATCGCCGACCCGCAGATCCGGCACCGCGGCACCCTCGGCGGCGGGCTGGCGCACGCCGATCCGGCGGGTGATCTGTGCGCACCCGTGCTGGCGCTCGACGCTACGCTGACGGTCGCGGGCCCATCGGGTCGACGCAGCATTCCGGTCGCAGAGTTTTTCGTGGACTACTTCACCACCGCGCTGAGGTCGGACGAAATCCTGGTGGAGGTGCGGATCCCCAAGCACACCGACTGGGCGGCGCAGTACGAGAAGCTCAATCGAGTCGCGCAGGCGTGGTCGATCGTGGGAGTGGCCGCGACCGTTCAGGTCGACGGCGGGGTGATCAGGCAGGCCCGGGTCGCGCTGACCAACATGGCGGCGATACCGGTGCGTGCCCGCGGCGTCGAGGAAGCGCTGATCGGTCAGCCGGCGAACGAGGAGCTGATCCGGGCGGCCGCCGAACACGCCGTCGAGGGCACCGATCCCCTCGCCGACAGCGACGCCGACGCCGAGTACCGCAGCCACCTCGCGAAGGTGCTGACACGGCGGGCAGTGGCGACAGCGGCCGGCGTCTGAACAACCGCTGTCCCGCACATATCGCCAGAATGGTTCCCGTGGCTGACGACCCGCATCTCTGGCTCGAGGACATCACCGGCGACGACGCGCTGGACTGGGTTCGCCGGCACAACGACCCCACGCTCGCCGAGTTCTGCGACGAACGGTTCGAGCAGATGCGCGCCGAGGCGCTCGAGGTGCTCGACACCGATACGCGCATCCCGTACGTCCGCCGCCGCGGCGACTACCTGTACAACTTCTGGCGCGACGCGGCAAACCCACGGGGGCTGTGGCGCCGCACGACACTGGACAGCTACCGCGGCGACGCACCCCAATGGGAAGTGGTGATCGACCTCGATGAACTGGCCGCCGCCGACGACGAGAACTGGGTATGGGCCGGTGCCAAGGTCATCGAACCCGACTATTCGTCGGCGCTGATCAGCTTGTCGCGCGGCGGATCGGATGCCGCGATCGTGCGTGAGTTCGACATGTGCACACGCGAATTCGTGACCGGCGGCTTCGAGGTGCCAGAGGCCAAGACCCAGATCAGTTGGGAAGACGAGGACACCGTGCTCATCGGCACGGACTTCGGCGAGGGCTCGTTGACCGACTCCGGGTATCCCCGGCTGGTCAAACGCTGGCGTCGCGGTGCCCCGCTCGACGACGCCGAGACCCTGTTCAGCGGGTCGAGCACCGATGTGATCGTCGCGGCGTCGAGGGATCGCACGCCCGGGTTCGAGCGGACGATGCTGAGTCGGGCGATCGACTTCTTCAACGACGAGGTCTACGAGCTGCGCGACGGCGAGCTGATCCGCATCGACGCGCCCACCGACGCCACCGTGTCGGTCCACCGCGACTGGTTGCTCATCGAGTTGCGGACCGACTGGTACGTCGGGACCCACAGTTTCCCCGCCGGCTCGCTTATCGCCGCGGACTACGACGAATTCCTCTCCGGCACAGCCGATCTCCGGGTGGTTTTCGAGCCTGACGAACACACCAGCCTGCACCACTACGCGTGGACGAGAGACAGGCTGATCACTGTGACTCTTGCCGATGTCGCCAGCCGGGTGGAGGTCGTGACGCCCGGTAGCTGGACGGCCGAGCCGGTCCCGGGCATTCCGGACAACACCAACACGGTCATCGTCGGCACCGACGAGCTCGGCGACGAAATCTTCCTGGACTCCAGTGGATTCAACACACCATCGCGACTTCTACACGGCCCCGCCGAAGGCCCACTCGAGCAGATCAAGTCGGCTCCCGCGTTCTTCGATGCCGAAGACATCACCGTGACACAGCATTTCGCCACATCGCAAGACGGCACCGCGATTCCGTACTTCGTGGTGGGGCATGGCGACACGACCGGGCCCGCTCCGACGCTGCTGGGTGGCTATGGCGGATTCGAGGTGTCGCGGACACCGGGCTATGACGGTGTGCTGGGACGGCTCTGGTTGTCCCGCGGCGGAACCTACGTACTGGCCAACATCCGCGGCGGCGGCGAATACGGGCCGGGCTGGCACACCCAGGCGATGCGGGAGGGTAGGCACCTGGTCGCCGAGGACTTCGCAGCGGTCGCAGAGGATTTGGTGCGGCGCGGCATCACCAGCGTCGAAAATCTGGGAGCGCAGGGCGGCAGCAACGGCGGCCTGCTGATGGGCATCATGTTGACCCAATACCCGGAGCTGTTCGGTGCGCTGGTGTGCAGCGTGCCGCTGCTCGATATGCGGCGCTTCCACCTTCTCTTGGCGGGTGCGTCGTGGGTGGCGGAGTATGGCGATCCGGACAATCCGGAGGACTGGGAGTTCATTGCCAAGTACTCTCCGTACCAGAACATCTCGGCCGACCGCCGCTATCCGCCGGTGCTGATCACGACGTCCACCCGTGACGACCGCGTCCATCCCGGCCACGCGCGCAAGATGACCGCCGCGCTGGAGGCGGCCGGCCACCACGTGCACTACTACGAGAACATCGAGGGCGGGCACGCCGGGGCGGCCGACAACGCGCAGACGGCATTCCGGTCCGCCCTGATCTTCGAGTTCCTGCACCGAACGCTGGACAAATCAAGTGTCATGAGCAGTGCCGAGCCGACGGTAGGCTGACAGCAAACATTGTTCGAAGGGGTCACGATGTGGGTTGCGCCCGAGCTGTTGAGCTCAGGTGGGGAGGTGGCGCGCAGCGCCGGCCAGCGCGTTCTCGGCGGTGCGGCGGCGTTGTCGCAGGCTCCGATCGGGTCGAGCATCTTCGGCGACTTCGACGCCGCGCGGGCATTCCATCAGCGACTCAGCCAGCACCGCACCGGCCAGGTCAACAGGATGCGGGACAACCATCAGACGCTGACCGGCGTCGGCGACAAGGCGCAGACCTCGTCGGGCTGGATGTCGGGTCTCTTTGTTGGTCTTGCCGCCGTGTTCGTTCTGGTGCTCGTCGCGTTCCGGTTCACGACACACATCAAGATCGGCCACAAGATTTATGCGTTCATGCATGAAAACCGCCCCGACCCGCCACCGGCGCTGGGCCCCGACCGGTATAGGTAACTAATGCACATCGTCATCGCCGGCGGACACGGCAAGATCGCCTTGATTCTCGAACGGCTGCTCGCACAGCGCGGCGACTCGGTCGCCGGAATCATCAGGAAGCCGGCCCAGGCTGCGGACCTGGAAGCGGTCGGCGCCGAACAGCTAGTTGTGGATCTGGAACGAGCTTCGGTCGAGGAGGTCGCGGGACACCTGCGCGGCGCCGACGCGGTCGTGTTCGCCGCGGGGGCGGGTCCGGGCAGTGGCGCGGCGCGCAAGGAGACGGTGGACCGCGACGCGGCAATCCTGCTGGCCGACGCCGCACGGGCCGCCGGTGTCGACCGCTATCTGATGATCTCGTCGACTGGCAGCCGACCCCGAGGCCACCGCCGACGACCCGGTCTTCGAGGCATACCTGCGCGCCAAAGGCGCTGCGGACGAGGCGGTCCGGGCCCGCACCGACTTGTACTCGACCATCGTGCGACCGGGATTGCTCACCGATGACCCGGGAACCGGTGGCGTGACGATCGCCGACTCCACCGGCCGCGGGAGCGTTCCCCGCGAAGACGTCGCGGCGGTGCTCGTCGCGGTTCTGGACGAGCCGCGCACCGGCGGCAAGACTTTCGAAATCATCTCGGGTGAGACGCCGATCGAGGAAGCCATCGCCGCAACTGTGCGCTAACCGCAATACTTCAGGCATGCCGACGATGCCCCAATTCGAGACCCTGCTGTACAAGACGGAGCCGCCCGTCGCCACCATCACACTTAACCGGCCGAAGGCGCTGAACACCATCGTGCCGCCGATGCCCGACGAGATCGAGGCGGCCATCGGGATGGCCGAGCGCGACCCTGCGGTCAAGGTGATCGTGCTGCGCGGCGCGGGTCGCGCGTTCTCCGGCGGCTACGACTTCGGCGGCGGCTTCCAGCACTGGGGCGACACGATGATGACCGACGGTCGATGGGACCCCGGCAAGGATTTCGCGCTGGTCAGCGCTCGCGAGACCGGTCCCACACAGAAGTTCATGGCGATCTGGCGGGCGTCCAAACCCGTCATCGCTCAGGTGCACGGCTGGTGCGTCGGCGGCGCAAGCGACTACGCGCTGTGCGCCGACATCGTCATCGCCAGCGACGACGCCGTGATCGGCACACCGTACGCCCGCATGTGGGGCGCCTACCTCACCGGCATGTGGCTTTATCGGCTGAGCCTTGCCAAGGTTAAGTGGCACTCATTGACCGGCGAGCCGCTGACCGGAAAGGAAGCCGCCGCAGTCGAACTCATCAATGAATCCGTCCCGTTCGAAAACCTTGAGGCCCGCGTCGCCGAAGTCGCCGCGAAGCTCGCGAACATCCCCCTCTCCCAGCTGCAGGCGCAGAAGCTCATCGTCAACCAGGCATACGACAACATGGGCCTGGCCTCGACGCAGACGCTCGGCGGTATCCTCGACGGGTTGATGCGCAACACGCCCGACGCGCTCGAATTCATCGACACCGCCGCCAACCAAGGCGTGCGGGCCGCGATCGAGCGCCGCGACGGCCCGTGGGGCGACTACAGCCAGGCCCCGTCGGAGCGCCGGCCGGACCCGTCACATATCATCGAGCCGTGACTCATGGGTGAGCTAGGTGAGAACTGGAGCGCACGGACCGTCGGTCGGCTGAGTGGCGCGGCTTATGACTTCGTGGTGGAGCGCGAATGGTTGGCCCGGCCGGGCGGGATCGCGCTGTGGGGGACCGACACCCGCTTACTGTACGACAGCATCCGTACGCTCGGCGAAATGCCCGACGGCTCTGCGGTTCTCGACGTGCCCTGCGGCGGCGGAATAGCGTTGCGCGGGTTACGCCGGGGCCAGCAGGTCCGCTATGTCGCTGCAGACATCTCGCCGGACATGCTGGCGCGCGCCCGGCAGCAGGCATCCGCGATCGGCCGCGACGACATTGAGTTCGCCGAAGCCGGCATTGAGCAAATGCCGTTCGACGACGGCGAATTCAACCTGTGCGTGAGTTTCAACGGCCTGCACTGCCTGCCGGATCCGGCGGCCGCGGTCCGGGAGATTGCACGCTGCCTCGCGCCGGACGGCCGCCTCGTCGGCGATGCGGTGGTGCGCGGTGCTGGCATCCGGCAGGACCTCGCCATAGCGGCGTTCCGGCGCGCGGGGCTATTCGGACCCGGCGGCAGCGCCGACGACCTGCGCCGGTGGCTCACCGCGGCCGGGCTCCGAGTCGACAGGCTCCAATGCTCGGGGGCGATTGCCCACTTCGCTGCAACACGCGATGCCTAAGACTGCCTAGCTTCGCCGCAACCCGCCCAGCATCGAAACGATGATGCCGAACACCACCAGGACCCCACCCGCGGCCAGCGTCAGGTTCAGCCACTCGTGCAGGCTGACTTCGGCCTGGTTGACCATGACGTCGGCAACCTGGCGGATGTCGCCCGTCGTGCGGTTCAGCGCGTCGTTGATGTAGCGCCGGCCCACCTCCAACCCGGCCCAGCCAGCCGCACCGACCAATAGCGCCGAAACACCCAGCGCCGCAAGCGCTTTACCCCGTGAGGGCGCCGTTGCAATCGTCAACAGGGCGAAGATGCCGGTGAGGACGCCTGCGCCGACGCTCACCCACGGCCCCCACCTGGACAACAGCCTCAGCTGGCCCGGTCGCAGCTCCTCCGGTGCCGACACCGTCACCGGGACGGTCAGCGTGTCCGGCACGTCGACGTTGAAGTTGGCCAACGTCTGCCGGAACGACGAGTCGGACAGCATCGGGGCGAGGTCGAGCACCCACCGGTCGTCGGTACCGCCGGCCCGGGCGACGGAGTCGGTGAACATCCAGCGGTGCGCCGTCCGGTTCGCAAGCCCAAACTGTCCGGGGAACACCGGGCTCGCGGTGTAGGCGGCGGCGACGCCGCGCACGAGATCGGTGTTGACGTCGTACCCGTGCTCGGAGATCAGCGTCCTCGTCTGCGTGGTCAGCTCGGACGCCATCGCCTGCTGCAGCCGCGGATCCTTGGCCGCCGACGCGGCCAGCGCGGCATAGCCATCTTCGTCAACGACGTTCTTCTGGGCCCACGCCGCCGGGATCGCCACCGCAAGTGCGACCGTCGTGACGAGCCAGAAGAACAGCGCCGCCACAAACCGCACGCCGTCCTCCTTCACACGGGACGGCCCGATGTCAGTCCGACAGAGCGCGTCCCACGATGAGGGGATCGGCTACGGCGACTATCTCGCGGTCCTTGTTGTCGTAGTCGAACTTACCAAGCACGTGCCGCATGGAGTTGATGCGGGCGCGCTTCTTGTCGTTGCTCTTGACGACCGTCCATGGTGCGACGTCGGTGTCGGTGAGCGCGAACATGTCCTCCTTGGCCGCGGTGTAAGCGTCCCACTTGTCCAGCGACGCGAGGTCGGTGGGCGACAGCTTCCATTGCCGGACCGGGTCGACCTGGCGAATGGTGAAACGGGTGCGCTGCTCGGACTGCGTGACCGAGAACCACAGCTTGGTGAGGCTGATGCCGTCGTTGACCAGCATCTGTTCGAAGAGCGGCGCCTGGCGGATGAACTCCGCGTGCTGGTCCGGCGTGCAGAAGCCCATCACCCGCTCGACCCCGGCGCGGTTATACCAGGACCTGTCGAGCAGCACCATCTCGCCCGCCGCAGGCAGATGGGCGACATAGCGCTGGAAGTACCACTGCGTGCGCTCACGCTCGGTGGGCTTCTCCAGCGCCACGACGCGCGCCCCGCGCGGGTT
This sequence comes from uncultured Actinomycetota bacterium, assembly GCA_963800125.1. Taxonomy (GTDB): domain Bacteria; phylum Actinomycetota; class Actinomycetes; order Mycobacteriales; family Mycobacteriaceae; genus Mycobacterium. The sequence goes on from CAWDAC010000026.1 coordinate 33,094, forward strand.
GAGGTGCTCCATGAACCGTTTGATGGTGCCGCCCTTGCCTGCCGCGTCACGGCCCTCGAACACGATGACGTGACGTAACCCGTTGGCCTGGATCCACTTCTGCAGCTTCAGCAATTCGATCTGCAGCAGGCGCTTCTGCACCTCGTAGTCGGGGCGCGCCATGCGCTCGTCGTACGGGTAGCCCTCGCGCCAGGTGTCGACGTCAGATCCGCTAGGGTGGTGCACCAGCACCGGGTCGTCGTCGTCATCATCGCGGACGCTGTAGTACTCAGTTCCCTTGAGCGTGGTCACGGCCAGACGGTATCGACCCACGCGTAAGCGAAGGTGACGTCACGGTGAACGGAAGGTAGCGAGCGGACTCGCTACTTCGCGATGCGATTGGGCCGGATCAGCGCCAACTTGGTCATCAGCTTATTCATCCGCGTCAATGCCTTGTGCGAGTTGTTGTAGTAGTTGCCGCCGGCGCCGACATTGGTGCGCGGCGCGACCACTGCCTCCTGCCTGCAGTACTTGCGCATCCCCTCGACCCCGCCGAACCGTGCACCCATGCCGGAGGTCTTCCAGCCGCCCATCGGGGCAGTTGTGCACATCAGGTTGGAGATCACGTCGTTGATGTTGACCGCGCCGCAATCGAGTTGCACCGCAACCTCGTTGGCGCGCTCGACATCCTTGGAGAAGACGGACGCCGACAGACCGTAGGGACTGTCGTTGGCGAGCCGGACGGCCTCCTCCACCGACGACACCTTCATGATCGGCAGTGTCGGACCGAAGGTCTCCTCGGTCATGCAGGCCATCGAGTGGTCGACGTCGACGAGCACCGTCGGAGGATAGAAGCTGCCTTGGCCGGGTGTGCGCTCGCCACCGGTGAGCGCCCTGGCGCCGGCGGCTACCGCGTCGCGGACGTGCCGCTCGGTCACCGCGATCTGCTCGTCATTGATCAGCGAACCGAAGTCGTAGCCCTGGCCCGCACCCACCTTGAGCGCCTTGACGTCGCGCACCACGGCGTCGACGAAGTGGTCGTAGATCGAATCGAGGACATAGACCCGCTCGACCGAGACACACGTCTGGCCCGCGTTGAACATCGCGCCCCACACCGCGGCATGTGCGGCCAGGTCGACGTCGGCGTCCTCCAGCACGATCATCGGGTCCTTGCCCCCGAGCTCGAGGCTGACCGGCGTGAGCCGGCGCGCGGCCCGTTCCATCACCTTTGCGCCGGTCGCGCTCGATCCGGTGAACTGGATGAAATCGGCGTTGTCGACGACGGCCTCGGACACCTCGCGGGCGCCCTGCGCCAGCGCCAGCACCTCAGGCGCGCCCGAGTCGAGCCAGCCGCGCAGCAGCACCTCCGCGGTCAGCGGCGTGCGTTCGGACGGCTTGAGCAGGACCGAACAGCCGGCCGCCAGCGCACCGATGGCGTCCATCAGGGCGTTGGCCACCGGGTAGTTCCACGGCGCGATGATGCCTACCACCTGGCGCGGCCGGAAGTGCACGGTGACCTTCTTGATCGCCAGGAACGGCAGCGACGCCGGCCGGGCCTCCGGTGCCAGCGCCTTCTCCATCGTCTTGATGTAGTACGACAGGATCATGATCAGCAGCGGCACCTCTTGCGCCGCATCGACGGCCGACTTGCCGGTCTCCTTGATCAGCAGCGATTCGATCTCGTCGCGGTGCTCGCCGAGCCAGACGGCGTAACGGGCAAGCACTTTGGCGCGGCCCTTGGCGCCGCGTGCCTCCCATTCCTTCTGCGCCTCGCGCAGCCCGGCGGCGATCCGGGGCACGTCGGCGGGATCCGTCCAGCGCACCTGCCCGGCGACCGCGCCGGTCGCGGGATTGCGGATGGTGCTCGCAGACGAGGGTGAATCAACTTCTGGCGTCGCGGTCATGGGCCTAGCTTAACCACGGGTGTGATCTACATCGCACCCGGGTTGACGCCTGTCAAGTTCCAGGACCAGCGCCGCGACACAGACCACAGCGGTGCCCAGCAGGAGCGCGCCGAGCGTGTCGGTGAAGTAGTGGTACGTCATGGCTTGTCCGAGCATGGCGAGCAGACTGACGGTGACGGCGACAACCACGGCCCACAACGCCGTGCCTGCCACCAGCACGAGCATGCCCATCACGACGACGGCCGCGGTGGTGTGACCGCTCGGATACGCGAGGGCCCCGTCGTGCTCACGCCCGAACAATCGCTTCAGCAGTTGTGCGAGCACGATTCCGACGAGGGGCGACGCCGCCATCGCCGCCGCCAACCGCCGCCGACGCAGATGGAGGGCGACGCCGATGCCGAACATGAGTGTGATGGCCAGCATCCACGGGTCGGTGAAGAACAGCAGCCAGCGCGCGGGGCTGTGGCGAAACCGTAGGAACCAATCGTCTAACGGGGTCGACCCCTTCCCGACCGCCCATCCGAGCAAGAACATCGCCGGCACGGCGATCGCCGGCCACAGGAGACGCGCTCGACAGCTGGCGATGTCTCGCACCGCTAGCGCGAAATCCCGCGGACGTAGGCGGCTTGACCGAGGTGCTGCGCGCAGTCGTCGATGATGCTGACCAGTCGCGCGCTGGCGGTCACCGGCGGTGTCCAGTGGGTGTCGACGACGCGGCTCAACTCCTCAGCGGTCACCGACGCGATGTATTCCAGGGTCACCTTGTGCACGGCGTGGTAGTAGCCGGCGAGCAGGTCGGCCGGTGCCCGGACCTTGCCGACGTCGTCGGGCCCGTGTCCGTAGCCGTGGTCGTTGCCGGCCAGGTCGAGGCCGAACCTGTCCTCCCAGCCGTCGCGGGTCCACACCTGCTCGATGCCTGCGATATCGCAGAGCTGGAGGTCCTGTACGCGCGCACTGTGCCAGATCAGCCACGCGATGCTGTTGGCGGTTGAGGTTGGGCGGAACAGCGCGACCTCGTCGGTCAGGCCGTCGGTGAGGTCGTCGACGTGCTCTATAAGCCGGGTGAAGGAGTCGCGGAGCAGTTCGCGCACCGCTGCCACATCAGAGTCCGCCATGCGTTTACGCTACCGCTAGGCCATCGACAGACGTCGGCGCCAGCGTGACTCGCAGTTCATCACGAGGAATCCGAACAGGGGCCTGAACAACGCAAAGCGGCCACCCGGGTTGCGGGCCGCCTCTTCGTTGACCGCCGCGAGAATGACGCGGTCGATTTGGCCTGCGGGCCATTGCGCGAAGATGCGGCGCGCGTCGTCGGGATGAACTTTCCAACACTGCCCGACCGCGTCGACCAATGGTGCCAGTCGCGCGAAGTGCGCCTCGGCGCCCCAACGTGTGGACACCCGCCCGTTTGCGTTGATCGTGATGGCCTGTGTAGCCAGGTCGATGCGATGTTTCGGCCACCCGACTTGCTGCCCGACTCGACGCGCGATCCGCGCACCGCGGACCGTGAAGTCGTTGCCGTCGACCTCGGCGACCGCCTTCGGGTACATGCCGACATCGTGCAGTAAGGCCGCGACGGCCAGCACCTCGCGGTCCAGCGGCAACCCGGCGCGGGACTGCTTGTACAACAACTCGGCAAAGTGAAAAGTGCGATAGCTGTGATTGAGCAGCTCGGTTTCGCCTTCCGCGTATCGGTCGAGCTCGGTGATCGCCAGCTGCACGGCGGGTGTGGCGGGCGGGTCATCGACGCCGAGGGCGGGTACGCCCTTGGCTGGAGCCAGCCCGCGCGACGCCAGCACCCAACGCAGTTCACCGGGCAGCTCTTCGACGTAGGCCACCTGCGCGCCGACCAGTTGCGCGATCTTCTGCCTGGCCGTGAGCGGTGCGCCACCACCTGCTGCCCAGCCGTTGGTGCCCACGATGTCCGGGTTGTCCGAGCCGGACGGAAGCTGCGTATTCATCAGGGTCACCCTGCGGGGCGTGCTTCGTGAAAGACGGCCTCGACATTGTTGCCGTCCGGATCACGGACGAACGCGCCGAAGTAGCCCGGGTGGTACTCCGGCCACAGCCTCGGGGCGTGCAGGGACTCGACGCCGAGCTTGAGCGCCGCGTCGTAGAAGGCCTTCACGGCGTCCTCGTCGGCGGCGTGGAAGGCGACGTGGACCTCGCGGTTCGGGCCTGCCGCGTCGCCCGCGTTCATGTCGGCGATCCAGAAGTCCGGCTTGCCGTCCTTGCCGTATCCGATGGCGACCTGGTAATCCAACTGCCGGGTGTAGCCCAACACTCCGAGGACCGTGTCGTAGAAGGTCTTCGATCTTTCCCAGTCTGCGCAGTTGATTCCCAAGTGGTCGATCACGGCCTCATCCTGGCACGACGCCCCGACACAGTCGTACATTCGGCTGATGGCGTACGAACTGGTCATCCGCAACGGCACCATCGTCGACGGCCTCGGCGGCGCACCCTTCGTCGGCGATGTTGCCGTCTCCGGCGGCGTGATCGCTGCCGTCGGAAAGATCGACGAGCGTGGCATCCGGGAGATCGACGCGACCGGGCTGCTGGTCACGCCCGGCTTCATCGATCTGCACACCCACTACGACGGACAGGCCATCTGGTCGGACCGCATGACGCCGTCGTCGGCACACGGCGTGACGACCGCCGTGATGGGCAACTGCGGCGTGGGCTTTGCGCCGTGCCGGACCGAGGACCACGAAGTACTCGTCGACGTGATGGCCGGGGTGGAGGACATCCCGGGCGTCGTGATGGTCGACGGGCTGCCGTGGGACTGGGAGACGTTCCCGGAGTACCTGGATGCCCTGGACTCGCGACTGCGTGACATCGACGTCGCCGCCTACCTGCCGCACTCGCCGCTACGGGTGTACGTGATGGGTCAGCGGGGCGCCGACCGTGAGCCGGCCACCGCCGAGGATCTGGAGCGGATGCGGGCGTTGGCCAAGGAGGCGATCGAGGTGGGCGCACTCGGGTTCGCCTCGTCGCGGTTCTCGTTCCACAAAACCGCCAGCGGCGAGCTGATCCCCACGTACGACGCGGCGCAGGCCGAGATCAGCGCCATCGCCGACGGTGTCGCCGACGGCGGCGGCGGGCTGATCCAGTTCGTGCCCGACATCGCAGCAGGCGGCTATGCGGATGTGCTGCAACAGGTTTTCGAGGCGGCGCAGGACGCCGGGCTGCCGGTGACGTTCACGCTGGCGACGGGCAACACCGGCGATCCGATCTGGCCCGACGCGATCACGATGGTCGAGAAGTTCAATGCCGTGGCCAACGAGCACAACGCGATCACCGCACAGGTTTTCCCCCGGCCGATCGGTCTGGTCATCGGCCTGGAGCTGACCGGAAACCCGTTCGTGTTCTACCCGAGCTACCGCGAGATCGCCGATCTGCCGCTGGCCGAGCGGGTGGCGGAGATGCGCAAGCCCGAGGTGCGCGCGCGCATCCTCGCCGACAAGCCTGCTGGCGGCGGCCATCCGCTGTTATATCTGGCGCAGGCGTGGAGATGGATCTTCCCGCTGAGCGACGACCCGAACTACGAGCCCGACCCGTCGACGTCGATCGCGGCGCGCGCGGCCGCCCGCGGCGTCAGCCCCATGGAGGAGGCCTACGACCGGCTGCTCGACGACGACGGCCACGCCATGCTGCTGGTGGCAATGGCCAACTTCGAGAACAACTCGCTAGACACGGTCGGCCAACTGATCCGCCGCGACGACGTGGTACTCGGCCTCGGCGACGGCGGGGCGCACTACGGAATGATCTGCGACGCAAGCTATCCGACGTTTCTGCTGGCGCACTGGACCCGTGACCGGAAGACGGGACGGTTCACTGTCGCCGACGCGGTGCGCGAGCTGACGTCGGTGCCCGCCCGGGTCGCGGGACTCGCGGACCGTGGCCGAATTGCGTTGGGCTACAAGGCCGATCTCAACGTGATCGATCACGCGGCACTGCGGCTGCACAAGCCCGTCATCACCCATGACCTGCCCGCAGGAGGGCGGCGACTTGACCAGACGGCCGACGGTTACGTCGCGACCATCGTCTCCGGCGAGGTCATCGCCGAGAACGGCGTGCCCACCGACGCCCGTCCCGGCAGGCTGGTCCGCGGCCGACAACCCGCGCCCGTGGGTTAGGCCGCAGCAATACTCGGCTCACGCAGGGAGTGCCGCTTCACCGCGTCATCATTTGATGACGCCCCTGAGAAACATGCGCCGTGGCTAGGCCCAGATGTCGGTGATGGCAGGCGCATCGGCGGCCAGCCCCGTCTTCGGTAACCCGTACATCTGCTCGACGGTGGACAGCACGTTGTAGTGGCTCATTGGCTCGCTGTAGCTGCCCGGCCGGACGTGGGCGCCGTAGAAGATCGTCGGGATGTGGTTGTCGGCGCTGTTGTCGTCCTCGTCCCACGTGACGATCAGCAACCCGTTGTTGGCCATCGCCCAGTTGGCGTAGGTGCCCAGGTTAGTGGCCAGCCAGGTGTCGGCCTGCGCAATGGTGCCGTCGTGCATGTCGTTGTCCAGATTGGGAGTCACCAACGACACCGTCGGCAGGCTGGCGTAGTCGGAGCGGGCGTTGAACGCCGAGAACGGTAATGACACCGCCGCGGGCACGTCGGTGAAGTTGACCCACGGCGCGTGTTTGCGCGCGTATTTGCCTGCGCTGCATGTTGTTGCGCCGACCGCGGGAAGATCCTCGGAGAAACCCGCGAACGTGTAGCCCGCGGCCAGAAGTTCAGAGCCGAGGTTCGGCGTTGCGCCGGCGTCGACGGGACACGCGTCGGAGGCCAGCCCGAAGGTGGTACCCGAGAACAGGGCGAGATAGTTCGGCTCGCTCGGATGGGTCTCCGCGTAAGACTGCGTCATCAGCGCACCGTTGGCAGCCAGCGAGTTCATGTACGGCGCCGCTTTGTTACCGATCACCGCGGAGTCGGAGTGGTTCTCCTCGACGACGATGACGACGTGCGTCGGGGTTGGCACCGACGGCGCGGCCGACGCGACGGGTGTGCTCGCGCCCAGGACGAGCGCACCGATCGCCGCGAAGACCCTCGCCTTCATGCCGGGCAGTCTAGGCCGTCGCGTCACTCCGATACGGTCACCAAGTGGTTGAGTTGCGAGATTTCTCGCTGTTGTGCGGTGACGATGAAGCCGGCCATCTTCACCGCGTCCGGGTTCTGTCCCTGGGCGAGTTGCGTTCGGGCCATGTCGATCGCGCCCTGGTGGTGGCCGATCATCGACTTGATCCACAGTGCGTCGAATTCTTCGCCGCTCAAGGTGGGCAGCCGACGCATCGTCTCGTCGTCCACCATCCCGGTAATGGCCATGTGCTCGTGCCCACCGTGCGCATCCCCGTTGGCACCGACAGGCTCACCCCATTGCGCCAGCCACCCGGTCATGGTGTTGATTTCGGCTCGCTGGTCCTCCAGGATGTGCCGGGCCAGAACGATGAGATCGGAGTTCGTGCTCTGCGCGGGCACCATCGCCGCCATGTCGACGGCTTGCTGATGGTGCGGAATCATGTTCTGCGCGAACGCAACATCGGCGGCGTTGTGGACATGCGAGCTGTCGGAGTCGTGGGACTCGTCGTGCTGGTGCGTATCGCCACACCCACCCAACAGGGCGGCGAAGGCGAGGGCCACCATCGCGATGGCCACGCGGAGCCGGACTGCCGACATCATCCCATCGTAGGCACTGGAAAGTCGGCCGTATCCTCATGTCATGAGCGTCAAAGTGGATCTCGATCAGCTGGCCGGCGCGCTGGACGACTACACGTTCGCCTACCTCGTCACGGTCGACGACAGCTACCACGCGCACACGGTGGCTGTCGCGCCGGTACTCGGTGACGGCGTCCTCGACGTCGGTCCCGTCGGCGGACACAGCAGAAGGAATCTCGCCCAGCACGGCGACGTCACCCTCGTCTGGCCACCGAGCCAACCCGGCGGATACACGCTGATCGTCGATGGCAAGGGCCAACCCGCCGACGCCGACACCGCGCTGCAGATCGTGCCGAGCCGCGCGGTTCTGCACCGGAAGGCGACGCCGGGCTCGCCCGCCCCGCGCCCCGGCTGCGTTGCCGACTGCCTGCCGCTCGACGGACGCTGACACACGAAAAAGCCCGGCTCTCCGCCCACTCGGGGTGGGGAGCCGGGCTCTTTCTCGTCGACCAGGACTTAGAAGTCCATGCCGCCCATGCCACCGGTCGGGTCGCCGCCGGGTGCGGCGGCCTTCTCCGGCTTGTCTGCGACGACCGCCTCGGTCGTCAGGAACAGCGCCGCGATGGACGCCGCGTTCTGCAACGCCGAGCGCGTCACCTTGACCGGATCGGCGACACCGGCCTTGAGCAGGTCCTCGTACTCACCGGTCTCCGCGTTCAGGCCGTGGCCGGCGGGAAGGTTGCGCACCTTCTCGGCGACCACGCCGGGCTCGAGACCGGAGTTGAAGGCGATCTGCTTCAGTGGGGCCTCCAGCGCGACCCTGACGATGTTGGCGCCGGTGGCTTCGTCACCGGACAGCTTCAGATCGTCGAGTGCAGGCGCGGACTGCAGCAGGGCCACACCGCCACCGGCGACGATGCCCTCCTCGACTGCCGCCTTGGCGTTGCGGACCGCGTCCTCGATGCGGTGCTTGCGCTCCTTGAGCTCCACCTCGGTGGCGGCGCCCGCCTTGATCACCGCAACACCGCCTGCCAGCTTGGCCAGGCGCTCCTGCAGCTTCTCGCGGTCGTAGTCGGAGTCGCTGTTCTCGATCTCGGAGCGGATCTGGGAGACCCGGCCCGCGATGGCGTCCGGATCGCCGGAGCCCTCGATGATCGTGGTCTCGTCCTTGGTGACGACGACCTTGCGGGCCTTGCCCAGCAGCTCCACGCCTGCAGTCTCCAGCGAGAGGCCGACCTCTTCGCTGATGACCTGGCCACCGGTCAGGATCGCCATGTCCTGCAGCATCGCCTTGCGGCGGTCACCGAAGCCCGGGGCCTTGACGGCGACGGACTTGAAGGTGCCGCGGATCTTGTTGACGACCAGGGTGGACAGCGCCTCGCCCTCGACGTCCTCGGCGATGATCAGCAGCGGCTTGCCGGACTGGATGACCTTTTCCAGCAGCGGCAGCAGATCCTTGACGGTCGAGATCTTCGAGCTGACCAGCAGGATGTACGGATCTTCGAGGACAGCCTCCTGACGCTCGGCGTCGGTGACGAAGTAGCCCGAGATGTAGCCCTTGTCGAAGCGCATACCCTCGGTGAGCTCCAGCTGCAGGCCGAAGGTGTTGGACTCCTCGACGGTGATGACACCCTCGTTGCCGACCTTGTCCATGGCCTCGGCGATCAGCTCGCCGATGGACGAGTCGCCGGCCGAGATGCCTGCGGTGGCAGCGATCTGCTCCTTGGTCTCGACCTCCTTGGCCGACTTGAGCAGCGTCTCGGTGATCTTCTCGACGGCCTTCTCGATGCCGCGCTTCAGGCCGAGCGGGTTGGCACCGGCCGCGACGTTGCGCAGGCCCTCGCGAACGAGCGCCTGAGCCAGCACGGTGGCGGTGGTGGTGCCGTCGCCTGCGACGTCGTCGGTCTTCTTGGCGACCTCCTTGACCAGCTCAGCGCCGATCTTCTCGTAGGGGTCCTCCAGCTCGATCTCCTTGGCGATGGACACGCCATCGTTGGTGATCGTGGGGGCGCCCCACTTCTTCTCCAGGACGACGTTGCGGCCCTTGGGACCCAACGTCACCCTTACCGCATCGGCGAGGCCGTTCAGGCCCCGCTCGAGGCCACGGCGGGCCTCTTCGTCGTACGCAATTGTCTTGGCCATTGCGAAGTGATTCCTCCGGATTGGGGATGACACGTTTGGGCCGGGAGCAGTGCCCGCGACGGACGATCATGAGCTGTCTGGCTCGATCTCACCGTCCCGACCTAGCACTCACTGGTCGTGAGTGCCAACTGCATTTCTAGCACTCGACCAGGGAGAGTGCAAGGCCGTCCGGCGACGATTCGGGCGCTTGGCGCCCGTGAGGAGCTGGACAAATCCAGCTCTGTTCACCCTCCGCGAAGGCCGTCCAATACGACTTCCGTCAGCAGCTCGGCCGCATCCGGCTTGGCGGCCAGCATGGCAAGGCATCCACTGAGGATCGCTTTCACGTCCCGCACGTCGACATCCCGCCGCACCGTGCCCGCTTTCTGTCCGGCCCGCAGCAGGTCACCGAGCAGGCGAAGGAAGTCCTCCTCGACGTCCGGCATCGCGGATTCGATGTCGATCCCGACGCCCGCGAGTGAGTCGGCCAGTCCTCGATCGGTCGCACCCCATTGCAGGACAACCGTCCGCAGGAACGTGAACAATCCGTTGGGATCGTCGGCGGCCGCCAGCTTCCGGCCTTCGTCGACGATGTTCCCGATCCGGTCTTCGACGACTGCCCGATACAGATCCTCTTTCGTCGGGAAGTGCCGGTAGACGGTCCCGGCCCCGACGCCCGCGCGCCGCGCGATCTCGTCGATCGGCACCGACAACCCCTCGGCCGCGAAGGTGTCGTACGCGACCTCCAGCACGCGGGCACGGTTTCGCGCCGCGTCCGCACGCAGCGGTCGATCTGGTTCAGCCATGGACCCCTCGGGAATAGATAAGCGGGGCGCGCGTTCCGTATAGTCGTAACCAAACGGGGCGCACGCTCCGGTTAACACTGTACCGAGGAGATGTCATGCCGAACTGGACAACCGCAAACATTCCGGACCAAACCGGCCGCACGGCCGTCATCACCGGAGCCAACACCGGCCTCGGCTACGAAACCGCCGCCGCTCTCGCCGCCAAGGGCGCCCACGTGGTTCTCGCCGTCCGAAACCTCGACAAGGGCGAGGCAGCCGCAACCCTTATCGGCAGGCGCACCCCCGGCGCCAGCGTTGCGGTACAGGAGCTGGACCTCACATCGCTGGACTCGATCCGTACCGCAGCAGAAGAGCTGCGATCCAAGCACGACACCTTCGACCTGCTGATCAACAACGCCGGTGTGATGTTCACCCCGAAGTCGACGACCAAAGACGGTTTCGAGCTGCAGTTCGGCACAAACCATTTGGGCCACTTCGCGTTCACCGGCCTGCTGCTCGACCGCGTTCTCGCGGTCCCCGGTTCCCGCGTGGTGACCGTCAGCAGCGTGGGTCACCGTTTCGCCAGGAGCGGGATCAACTTCGACGACCTGCAGTGGGAAAAGGACTACAGCCGCGTCGGAGCGTACGGGCAGGCCAAGCTCGCCAACCTCTTGTTCACCTATGAGCTGCAGCGCCGGTTGCAGGGCACCAAAACCATTGCGGCCGCAGCGCATCCGGGCGGGTCGCGCACCGAACTGACCCGCAACCTGCCGACCTTTGTCGGGGCTGTGACGAAGCTGGTGGAGCCGCTGTTCCAGGGCGCCGACATGGGAGCGCTGCCCACATTGCGGGCGGCCACCGACCCCGGCGTGATCGGCGGACAGTACTTCGGCCCCGACGGATTCGGTGAGCAGCGCGGCTATCCCAAGGTCGTCGCTTCTAGCCGGGCATCACACGACATCGACGCGCAGCGCCGGTTGTGGACGGTTTCCGAAGAGTTGACCGGCGTGACGTTCCCGGTGCCCGCGCTGGTCTGAATGTGGCGGTGCGGGCCGATCACTCGGGCGGCGTCGCCCGTTCGGCCCGCCGTTCCGCAATCCTGTCCTTCAGCTGCCCGAAGCCGGCCTCGACACGGTCCCGCAGATCTGTGCGGATGGCCTGGCGTAGCTCGCTGCGGTGCTCACGGCGGTCCTGACCGACATCCAGTCCCTTCTCGCTACCCTCTCGCGACGGTTCCCGGACCAGCTGCTGACTCTGAACATTGCGGTGGATCTCGCCGTCGTAGAGATACGGGCGGGTATCACCGGGTTGATCGTGTCGAACGTATCCGGCATCGATGACAGGACGAAGAACGTCATCTGCTTTGTCCACGAGCGCGTCGGGCACGCCGACGTCACGAAACACCTGCGTCAGAGGGAGGTTCTCGGTCGGGACAAAGATGGTCGTAATGGTCCCGTGCTGCCCGTTCGCCGGGACAACCGTCGTGTTCTCGCCGGGCACCGGATCAGAAGTGAATATCGGGGGGCCGTGGACGTAGTTAATGCCCGCCAGCGCGTTGGCAGAGGACACTAAGTTCCACGGACGATCCGGCGGGTCAGACCAGCCGTCATACTCACCGATCACGATCGTCGTGTCGTAAGGAGACTCCGCAATGCGGGTGACCCGGTAGTTCAAGATGGGAATGTAGGTGCCCTCCTTGAAGTACTCGGCTACGCCCGCCTCCGGCGGGGCGATCAAGACGAAGCTGACGTCCTCTGTCGACGGAGGATCATCGCTTTTGGCCAGCTCTGCGGCGACTCTCCAAGCAACCATGGAGCCCATCGACTCGCCGATGATCACGACTTTGCCTTTGCCGTCGGTCTGATTCACAACGATGGTCGCTTGCTTCACGCCGTCCAGGATGGCCCTGTCCGAATCAAGTGCGTTCTGCGAGTAGTCGACCAGGTGCAGGTTGGCATTTGTGTCGTGAAAGTGGATCCCGATTTTCGGGTACGTGGTGGCGACGATCGGATAGATCGGGTTGATCCGCTTGAAGACGGTAGCTCCCGGAATCAGGACTGCCTCTTCGGCTTGGCTGACCCCGTTCGCTAGTGTGCCGGACGCCAACAGCAGCGACGTCGCGGCGATCGTGGGGACTAGCTGTTTGCGCCAGTTGACCACTCGCTCTGCTCCTACCTGACTAACAGTTGCCATACGGCTCTGCGGTGCACCTTGAAGGGGAGCCTTACACACAGATCGTCACCCGCCTGGCGAGATTGCAGAATTCGGCACGAACGACAAACCGGAGCGGTTTGCTCCCGACGCGTATCGCCGTCAGCCGTCAGTGAATGTCGAGTAGCTCCTCGTGGAAGCCCCCGAACCTGCGATCAGGATCGGTCATGTGCACTTCGAGGATCCAGTGGCAGACACGCCCGGTGCGGTCGGTGCGCCGCATCGGGTTGTCTGACCCCGGGGCGATGTAGGACTCGACCGAGTCGCCCGCGATCTTCTCGTGCGGGAACTCTCCGACCAGATGACCCGCAATCGTTCCGCCAAACTCCCAGCCCGCGGCGTGGCTGAGCTCGACGACGTGGTCGAACAACTCGGCACCCGTCACGTCGGGGTGGGCGTCGAAATAGTCACGCCCCTTGGCCCAGACGCGCGGCAAGTCATCGCACAGGGCGTGCTTGCCCGCGTCGCCGCCGAGCACGAACGTGCGGCCGAAGTCGGCCTCCCACTGATCGAAGATCGGGCCGAAATCGAAGAACACGATGTCGTCGTCGGCGATCATCCGGTCCGGCGGATTCTTCCGGTAGGGCGCAAGAGTGTTCTCCCCCGCCCGCACGATCCGCTTGTGCCAGTGCCGCTTGACGCCGAACATGTCCGCCGCCAGATCGCGGATCTCGTCGGACAACTGCTGCTCACTGACGCCGGCGCGGAGCATGCCGGCGCGCTCGATCTCGGCGAACAACTCCGCCGCCTTATTCTGGCCATCGAGGAGCATTTCGATGCGGAGGTCCTCATCTGCCATGGTCTTGCGCGCCGCCTTGCTCACTCTGCCGATGCTACGACCGCACTGGAGCGTTGATGTCACTCGTCGTGCCGCCCTACCCACCGCCGCGATACACGCGAGACGATCCGGAGGTCAGCGCGTGGCTCAAGCGCGGCACCGACTCACCGGACTACAGCGCCCCGAGCGGCCTCGTGAGCTATCACTATCTGGCCAACCAAGAACAGACCGACGGCGACTACGGCCTGTACCGCGTCGACATGTCCCCGAACGGCGGCGGGCCGGGGCCCCACTTCCACCGCGCGATGTCCGAAGCTTTCTTCGTGCTGTCCGGGACGATCAAGCTCTACGACGGCAACGACTGGATTGACGGTCACCCCAACGACTTCCTGTACGTCCCACCTGGCGGCATCCATGGTTTCCGCAATGAGGCCGACGCGCCCACGTCAATCTTGATGCTGTTTGCTCCCGGAGCACCGCGGGAGGCCTACTTCGAGGGTTTCGCCCAGCTCGCCGACCTGACCGACGACGAGCGTCGTGAGTGGTTCGTCAAGAACGACAACTTCTTCATCGAGTGAGGACGACACGACGTCCTGCGGAGATGCATACCCGTAATCCCTTGCGCTAGGCTGCTCCTCGATCGGTGAGGAGTCTTGGGTGCGGGCTGATGCAGCGCCCGACCACCCGGGCTTTGCGGAGCTGGCAGCGTCGGGCATTGGTGCGGTATCTTGCCGCCAAACCGCGGGATTTTCTGACGGTCGCAACTCCCGGTTCGGGTAAGACAGCGTTTGCCTTGCGTGTCGCCGGTGAGCTGCTCGCCGGGTCTGCGGCGGCCCACCGATCGCTGCTGCGACGACGGACCAACTCAAGACGCGCATCGAAGCGGTGCGCGGCCTGGACGCTTAGGCCCGTGCGTGCGCCAGCTCGGCCAGATGCTTCAGCGAGTTGTCCAGGTGGACCGAGTCGAAGGGTGGGAATTGGATATGTTCCCGCAGCTGCGGCGGCACCGCCGACCAGTCGTAGGTCAGTGTCACTTCGGTCCGGTCGTCACCGACGGGCTCGAGGTCGTATCGCCAAAACCAGCCGCCGTACTCGAGTGCAGCGTCGTCGGGACCGTGGCCGGGCTGCCACGCAACGGCGCGCGGCGGGTCGAACACCTCGACCCGGTTCGCCATTTCGTAGTCCTTGTCGGGGTGGTTCTCGTGATACATGGCCATCCGGAAGATCTGACCGGTTTCGGCCAGGCGCTCGCCGTCCAGGGGCTCCCGCACCCAGCCCGTGCCGTCGATCGCGGCATGCGATGCCGGGTCTGCCAGGACGTCGAATACCGTCTTCGCCGGCGCCTTGATGGTCGTGGTGGCGCTCATTACTTCATCGGTCATGACGATGTTGACCGTCGCGCACACCAGAACTCATCGCACGAATCGCGAGTTACGAGCGCTTCGCGTTCGCCAGGATCTCGTTGACGACTTTCTGCGACTGATCGCCGATGTCTTTGTCGTCGCACACGACCGCCTCGGCGACCACGTTGGACCACACACCTAAGGTGTGCTGGCATCGCTGGCCGGGCGCGGTGTCACCGGTGACGGTCCGGTCCTGAACGATCAGATTGCCCTGGGCGCGGACATCGGCCAAGGTCGGCCGGGTGGTGTAGCCGTCGCCGGTGATCGTCACCGGTATGCCCGCACAGGCCTGCCACTCCCGCTGCGAATCGGCTCGGAACGCCTCGGCGCGCTCAGCGCTCGGCATCAGCGCCACCGACTGGTCGACGATGTGATTGGACGGGCTGCCTTCCGGCGGCACGATCAGGCTTTGCCGCGCCGCCGTGAAGCCGGACGGGTCGTACATTCGCGCTTCCAGCGGATAGATCGCACCAGTGCATTCCGGACGGTTGAATTCGCTGGCCGCGTCCGCTACTGCACTGGATACCGACGACTCCTGCAATGTCTCGCCGACGACATCGCTGACCTGTTGGGGGGTCAACAACAGCGCGCTCACTGCCGCCGGTTGCACCAAGGGAGCCGAAGCCTCGGTTGGCGAAGCCGGTGCCGCTGTCGGTGCCTCTGCCGGCGCCGGCTTCTCGTCACTCCCCGAGCCCATCATCCGTGGGACGAAGACGACGCCGGCAGCCACGAGTAGGGCCGCACCGATCGCCGCGGTGACGAGCCAGATGCGTTTGCTTCCAAGAGGTTTCGCGTCGGCCGCCGGAGCGGGCGGAGCGGAGGGTGCGGCTGCGGCGAGTTGTGTTGGTTGGCCTGCAAGGGCTTGGGCGGCCGGCCCGGCCACCATCGTCGCGTGGTCGGCCTGCGGCGTGGCTTCGATGCGTTCGGAAAGGGCTGTCGCGAAGTCACGGCAGGTTGGGTACCGGTCGGCGGACTCCTTCGCCATCGCTTTCGAGATGATCGGGTCGAGATGGGACAGGTCGGGCCTGCGATCGGCCATCCGCGGCGGCGGCGACGACAAATGGCTGCTGATGACGACCGCCGCATTGGAATCGTCGAATGGTGGCTTTCCGGTGAGAAGCTGGAACGCCGTTGCGGCCAGCGCATACTGGTCGGTCCGGCCGTCCAACGACGCCCCCATCAGCTGTTCGGGCGGCGCGTAGGCGAGCGAGCCGACGGTCATGTTCGTCGCAGTCAAACCGCTGTTATCATCCATACGTCGGGCAATGCCGAAGTCGCTCAATAGGATTCGGCGTCGCTGCGAAGATCCACCGGATTCGCTTAGCAGGATGTTCGCCGGCTTGACATCGCGGTGCAGCAGGCCCCGTTCGTGCGCATAGTCGAGCGCATCGGCGACGGCGGTGACGATCTCGGCCGCGAACTGCGGGGGCAGTCCTGCGGGATAGCGGTCACGGACTAGGGCTGCCGCGTCGGTGCCCTCGACGAAGTCCATGGTGATCCATAGCTGACCGTTCGACTCGCCGCGATCGTGCACCGCGACGATATGCGGGTGCCACAGTTCGGCGGCGATGTCGGCTTCGCGGTTGAACCGCTGCCGGAATTCGTTGTCCGAGGTCAGCGCGACGGGCAGGATCTTGAGCGCCTCACGGCGGGGCAGCCGGGGATGGTCGACGAGATACACCTCGCCCATTCCACCGGACCCGAGCTGGCGCAGGATGGCGAAGCCCGCGTACATGTCGCCCTGCCCCAGAGGCATGGGGCGAAGTCTATAGCCGGGTCCCGGATGCGGCGCCGAAATCCGCGGTCGGACGTACGATTAGCCCCGCACCCAGCGTCATGAGAGCGAGCGCTGCAATGGATCAACGGCCCCTGATCGAGATTCGCGATTGGGGTCGTCGTCCCCGTCGAGTCGCGTTGAGCGGGCCGATTGTCGTCGGCCGCGACTGCGCCGGAGAAGTTCTTCTCGACTCGGAGGTGTCACGCGAGCACCTACGGGTGGTGCCCAGTCCCACAGCGTTATCCGTCGTCGACCTCGGCAGCAGCAACGGCACGACGCTCAACGGTGTCGCCCTGACCGGGCGGGCCAGACTATCGGCGGGTGACGTTCTGCGCCTTGGCCGTTCCGAGATCATCGTGCTGTCGACCCCCGCCGCCCGCGGCAGCGAACAACCGACGTCCGAACCGGATTTCGACGCCACCCGAATGAACATGAGGGCCATCTCGTTGCCGCCGCCACCGCCGGTGGTCGAGGCCAAGCCGTCGCCAGCGGCAGCACTGGCCGAACGGGTGCTCGGCATCGACCCAACCGGCGAGCGCGAGCTGTTCCCGGCCTACACCGAGTTGCCGACGAGGGTGCCGCTGCGTGTCTGGCAAGCGATCCGCGTCTGCAGTGTCGCGGCCTACTTCGCGTTGGTGGTAACGCTCTTCGTGCGTCCGGCTGCCGGACTGTTCATCTTCTTCGGGATCATCGTGCCGCTGCTGCCGGTGCTCTTTCTCGTCGCACCGGGATTGTGGCGCAACATCTGTCCGATGGCTGCGACCAACCAGATACCCCGGGTGTTCGGCTTCGGTCGTGCACTGAACCCGCCGGACTGGTTGCGCAACCGCGGCTACCTGATCGCGATGGCGTTGTTCTTCGGTATCGCAGGTGCCCGGCTCGCCGGGCTCGATCAGAGCGGTCCCGCGACCGGAGTCGTCCTCGCACTGATGATCGCGGCGGCCTTCGCGGGCGGCTACGTCTTCAAGGGCAAGAGCGGGTGGTGCAGCAGCATCTGTCCGTTGTTCCCGGTGCAGCGGGTCTACGGGCAGACGCCCTACGTCACCGTGCCCAACAGCCACTGCAAGACCTGCGTCGGTTGCGCCAAGAACTGCTACGACTTCAAACCCCGGGCCGCCTATCAGGCCGACCTCGCCGATACCGACCGGGGCTGGAGCGGGGCGCGCAAGCTGTTCGTCGCAGCGCTGCCCGGTTTCATCCTGGGTTTCTTCACAATGGTCCGCGACGCGGAGATGTCGACTGCGGAGCGCTACCCCTTGCTCGTGCTGTTCGTGCTGGTGAGTATCGGGTTGTTCTATGCGGTGGAGGCCGTTTCGCCGTTGAGTCCTGCGATGGTGGCGGTGATCTATGCGGCCGCGGCGCTGAACATCTTCTACTGGTTCGCCGGCCCGGTCCTCGTCAAATCGCTCGCCGAGGTGAGCGGCGTGGACCTTCCGTGGGTGCGGTGGCTGATCAGCGCGGCGATCGCGGCGGCGACGCTGCTGTGGATCGCCCGGACCAGAGTCAGTGAACTGCAGTTCGCGTGGACCACCGGGGCGCGCGCCGAGCCGGTCCTGCTCATGCCGCCCAAGCTGAACACCGCTGCGCAGCCGGAAAGCGCGGCCCGGGTTCGCTTCGAGGCGGACGGAGCCGCGGTGGCCGCAGAAGTCGGCACCAGCCTGCTCGACGTCGCCGAGCGGAACAACCAGCCGATCGAGGCGGGCTGCCGGATGGGAGTGTGTGGCGCCGATCCGGTGGCGGTGCTGGACGGTATGTCATGTCTGACGCCGCCGGGGCAGGATGAGCTGAACACGCTGCGGCGCATCGGTTTTGGCAAGTCCACCCGGATGGCGTGCTGCGCGCGGATCGAGTCGGGATCGGTGACGGTTTCGCTGACTCCGGAACCGGGCGACGGGGGTGGCGCGAAGCCGACGCGTTACGACCGCTCAATCGTCAGCGTCGTTGTGATCGGCGGTGGCATCGCCGGGGTCACCGCGGCCGACTTCGTCCGTCGGAGCCACCCCGACTGCGAGATCCATCTCGTCGGGCAGGAGTCACATGCGCTCTACAACCGGATGGGGATCTCCCGCCTGGTGTACGGCCGTTCTGCGATGCAGGGCCTCTACCTGCTTCCCGAGCAGTGGTACGACGACCACGGTGTACACGCATGGCTGAACACCGTGGCCCGGCGCATCGACGTCCGTTCGCAGCGCGTGGTGCTCGGTACCGGGGAAGCGCTGCCGTACGACCGGTTGATTCTCGCGATGGGTTCCAGCGCGTCGCGTCCGTCGATCGACGGCTTGGACCGGCCGGGCAGCTTCGTCCTGCGTCAGGCCGGCGACGCGATGCGACTCCGCGCCTACGTTCAGCAGCATGGCTGCCGCAACGCCGTTGTGGCAGGTGGCGGATTGCTCGGGCTGGAGGCGGCCTACTCGCTGCATCTTCTTGGTTTACAGGTGACCGTGCTCGAGCGTGGCAAGCGACTGTTGAGCCGCCAGATCGACCCACGCTGTTCCGAACTGGTTGAGCACCATTTCGCGAAGGCCGGAATCGAGGTGCGCAAGCGTGCCGAAACGTCGCACTTAGTCGGTTCGCCCGCGGTCAGCGGAGTCGTCCTCAAGGACCGCCAACACCTGCCGTGCGAGGTCTTCCTGGCGGCGACCGGCATCCGTCCCAACGTCGAATTGGCCCGTGACGCCGGAATCCCCGTCGGGCGTGGAGTGTTGGTCGACGACCGGATGCGGACCCGGGTGCGCTGGGTGTACGCGGCAGGTGACGTCGCCGAACACGACAGCCAGGTGTTGGGGCTGTGGCCGATCGCTGTCGAACAGGCCGAGGCCGCTGCCGTGAACGCCCTGGGTGGCGACATGGCCCTGACCGCGGAGATACCGGCGACGATCCTGAAAGGCGTTGGTCTGGAATTGTTCTCGATCGGTCGTATCGAGGCGACGCCGACCGACGAGGTCATCGTCGTCGACCGCCCCACCGTGCCGTCATACCGCCGGCTGCTGCTATCCGAGGGCCGCGTGGTCGGCGCGACCGTGTTGGGTCATCATCCTTCGGACGTCGCCGCGGCGAAGAGCGCCGTCCTCAAGCGGTTGCGGGTGAGCCCTGATGCGAGGGCGGCGCTGGGCTCGGGCGACTGGGGCGCGTTGACGGAGGAACCCGCGCGATGAGCTACTGGCCGGGCCCCGCCCGGTAGGTCGCGATCCACTGGCCGATCCGCATGCTCCATCCGGGCTCGAGCTTCGTTGGCGCCGTGCTGATTTGGGTCCATTCCGAAGCGCCGGGCGCCGCGATGAACGTGCCTGCGGTGGTGGACGCGTCGCGCACGAACACCTCGCCGCCTTCCACCGTGATGTACGCGTGCACGCGGGAGATATAGGGGTCGTACTGAACGACGATCGGCGAGGCCGTCGCACTGCGCACGGCGTCATCGGACAGCGGGGCGCGGCCGACGACGTAGGAACGGTCCAACAGGTAGGCGGCACCGTCGGGTGTGGACAGCACTCCGGCTGTGGTGGAAGCAAAGGCGGTTTGCACCGGAGCAGCGCGCGGCGTCAACTGTGTCGTCGCAACCTCTTCGGGCGCCGATGAAATCCGTTCGGTGGCATCGCTTTCAGGTTTCGCCGGCGCGGCTTGGGCGGCGGGTGCGGGGCCAAGTAGAAGGAAGCCTCCACCCGGGACCACGCCCGCCCGAAGGTCGGTGCGCGGAATCGGGGTCAGACCCGAGTGACCGCCCGACAGCTCGGCCTTCAGCACCGCGCCGGGTAGCAGTTGTCTGACCCATCTCGGGTCCGACTCGCCTGACAACCCGTAGGTACCCTGCTGCGTCTCGATCCGGGCGCTCACCCGACCGCGAAGTAGTACGTGTGTGCCCTCCGCCGACGGCACTACCGCGCCGAACGACACGCTGCGCGCATCGCCGAAAGCGGCCGGGCCGAGCTGATCGGCCAGCACAGCACCGGCATGCGGATTGCGGGCCGCGGACGCCACGACCGAAATCAGCGCAGCCGCCGGATCGTCGTTGCAGACGGTGTATACGACGACGTCGCCGAACCGCCCGATCAGGCCATCGCCGCCAGCCAACTGAACGGTGAACGGTATTAGCTGCACCCGGCGCCGCCCTTCATTTTCAGTCGCCCAGCCATCCTAAGTCCACTGGGCGCGACACGTGGCCGCTACAGGTCCAGCAGCTCCGGCAGGTCGGCGACGGAGTCGATGACGTGGTTGGGCTGCATCGCGAACTCGTCGGCGGCCCAGCGGTCGAGGGTGTCCTGGCGGAACTTACCGGTGCGCACCAGCACCCCGACCATTCCGACCACCTGGGCGGCAAGCACGTCGTTGTTGAGATCGTCGCCGATCATGTACATCTCGTCCGGGTCGACGCCGAGACGGCTTGCGGCGGCGAGGAATCCGGCAGGAGCGGGCTTACCGACAGCGGTGGCCTTGCGGCCCGACGTCTCCTCCATCCCGATGAGGTACATGCCGGTGTCGACGCGCAGGCCCTCGGTGGTGTTCCACGATGTGCTGCGGTGCATGGCGACCACGGGCACGCCCTGGGCCATCCAGTCGTAGACGCGGCTGAGCGTCAGATGGTTGTATTCCGGGCCCGCGCCGCCGAGCAGGATCACGTCCGGGGTCTCCGGCACCGCATCGGCGCCGTAGTCGCTCGCGTAGACGATGTCGATGCCCGGCATGTCCTGGGCGATCTGTCCGCTGTTGACCAGGAAGCACCGCGCATCGGGGTATTGGCTGCGGACATACTCCGCCGTCAGCGCAGCGGCGGTGATCACCTCGTCGGCGGCAACGTCCATGCCCGCGTCGGTGAGCAGTCGGGCGATCTGCTCCCGGGTGCGGGTGGTGGTGTTGGTCAGGTACGACCGCGCAATCTGGTTGTCCGCCAGCACGCGCAGCGTCTCAGCGGCGCCTTCGATGGGCTCCCACGAGGTCACCAAGACGCCATCGATGTCGAACAGCACGCCACCGACCGCCATGCTGCCGACAGTAAACGGCAAACGAATCAGCGCAAATCGGGGGTCATCTGCTGCGGGTACCTGCAGTCAACCCCACTGCGCGAAGTACGGGCGTTCGGGCTTGCCCTTCTCGACCAGGATGAACACCACGCCCCAGGGATCGGCGAACCACGTCGTACGCACGCCGGCGATGTCGGCAACCCCGTCGACCAGAAAGACAACGCCCTTGTCCTCCAGCGTTTTTCGGGTTTCATCCAGGTCGTCGCAGATCAGCCCGACGTGCGTGAGACCGTGGTCGGCGAGGCCGGTGGCCCGCCGCGCGTCGCCGCCGTCGGCGTGCAGGTATTCGATGACCTCGAGAACCCGGTCGCCGTCGTCGCAGAAGCCCACTATCGCGGCCTTCATCGCCGGGTCGGGCAGCAGGGCGCCCATATCGGCGCGGATGGCGTCGCCGTCCATCAAGTATGGCGGCGAGAGCACCGTGAATCCCAGCACGTCGCGGTAGAACGCCACCGCCGCCTCGCAGTCAGGAACGCACACCGCGGTATGCGCCAGGCCCGTGATCACATCACCGATTCTGGCGCACGCGCCCACTCACTGTCGGCGACCCACGGCGACGCGGTCGCCGCGATCGACCACGCCAGCTCCGCGGGAACGTCGAGCACCTGATACTGCTTCACCCCGGCCGCGGTGGCCGCGACCAACGTCGCCACCCCCGCCCGCCGCTGCAGGAACGTCTGGCGCACTGTCCACCCGATGATGCCTTCGGCGGCGATGCAGTCGCGGCGGCGTTCCACACTGCCCGCACGCGCGACCAGCCAGCTGTCGTCCACCCGGTGCCCCAATGCGCGTGACCGGTCGGCGGCCAGCAACGCAGAACACAGCGTCAGCACCGCCAGGGCGATCCAGGCCCACATCGGCACCGTCACGAACTGTGCCGCCGCGATCAGCGCGACCGCGGCGACCGCAGGCAGCGCCAGTGCGCGGGTCCAGCGTCTGCGCGTGGCGGCCGGGCCGTGCGAGTGCACCGGGCCGGACACCGCATCGGGGTTGTGGATCAGTTCGGCGAGCACGGATTCGGCGGTTCGAGCGGGACAGGGCGGCAGCAGCAGCGAGGCCTCGCCTGCCCCGGCGACACCGGTCATCACCGCGTCCAGGCGCGCGCCGCCAAGCAGCCGGACCAGCAGCGGCTGACGCAACGTACCGCCGCGCAGCCTACGCATGTCGAACGTGTGCTCGCGCTTGCGTAGCAGCCCGTGCTCGAGGTGCAACACGTCGGCATCGCGCCTGAGCACCAGATTGCCGTACGTGACCAACGACCGCAGCACCGACAGCACCACCGAAGCCAGCACGACGACCGCGGCGACGACGGCCACGCTGGCGATGACGCCGAAGCGCTGAGCGGCATCGCGCCCGGATTCGGCAAGCCGCGAATGTTCCAGGGCCGCACCGAGACCCGCCTGATACACCACACCTACCGCGGCGGCGATCATCGCCAGCCCGGTGAGACTCAGCGGGCTGTATCGCAGCCAGGACGGATGCCAGCGCGCCAGCTCGCGCCCGCCCGACTCACGCTGTTCGCCGACGTCGTCCTGACGGGTGAGTGAGTCGGCCAGCAGGATCGAGCGCAGCCGTGGCACCTCATCGGCGGGCACCGCGTCAAGCGCGAACACCGTGTCGCCCTTGGCTTCCTGCCCGGTGCTCACCCGCAGGACGGTGAGCCCGAGCAGCTGGTGCAGCAGCCGGGCGTCGGTCTGGACCGAGCGAATCCGGTTGCGCGGCACAGAGACCACCTTGCGCTGCAAGACACCTGTACGCAGCTGCACTTCGTCGGGCTCGATGCGATACGTAGTGGTGAACCACCGAAGGATGCCGAACCCGATGGTCACTCCCAGCGCGGCCACCGACCACATCGGGTTGCCGGTCGCCGACCCCAGCACGACCGCACCGATCAGCAACGGAAGCTGCCGCAGCACCTCATGTACGGGGTGCACCAACAGCATTCGCGGGCTGAGCCGATGCCACACCCGCTCGGTGGCCGGTGCTGAATTCATTCTGCTCTCCCCCTGCCCTTCGGGCGGGAGGTGCCCCCACGCGTGCGCGTCACGTCGCATCCTCCGCGCCGATCGCGGCGATGTCGGTGAGCTGTGCGACGACGCGGTCGGCGACATCGGAGTCCAGCGCCACGATGTGCACCGCGCCGGCCGACGAGGCCGTCGTCACCGTGACGTTGGCCAACTCGAACAGCCGGTCGAGCGGGCCGCGATAGGTGTCGACGGTCTGCACGCGGGAGATCGGCGCAATCCGGCGTTCCTGGATCAACCAACCCGACCGGGTGTACACCGCCTGCGGACTGATGTCCCAGCGGTGCACGCGATAGCGCCACAATGGGACGACCCCAACGAACACCACTATCCCCAGTGCGGTGACCGCGGCCGAGGCGATGTGCAGCCAGGGCAACCGCCCGTCGAACATGAACCACACCAGCTGGGCGACCACCAGCATCAGCCACGGAATCGCCGCGCCGATCGCCCACACCAGCGGCGCCTTACGGCTCGGCGGATTGGCGGGATCAACCAGGTCCATCAGTGCGCCCCGAGGGGACTGGCGGCTTTAGCCGTCAGGGGAATCGGGGCACCGAGCCACGCAGTCAAGGTGAGTGTCGGTGGGCGTTTGTAGCGTTTCGTCATGTCCGAGTCTCGCTTTCGTCGTTCCGCGTTCGCATGAGGCGGGCATTCAAGTTCCGGCTGCGCCCGACGGCGCGTCAGCACATCGCGTTGGCGGCGTGTGTGGATGGGCATCGGGAGTTGTACAACGCGGCGTTGCAGGAACGCCGCGACGCCTGGCGGCAGGCCCGCACCCGCATCGGCTACGGCGATCAGTCGGCGCAGCTGAGCGAGATCCGGGCGCTGCGCCCGGATCTGGCGGTGTGGTCGTTCTCCAGCCAGCAGGCCACCCTGCGCCGGCTCAACCGGGCGTTTGCCAGTTTCTTCCGGCGGGTGAAAGCCGGGGCGAGGCCGGGGTATCCGCGGTTCAAAAGCAAGACGCGGTTCGACAGTGTGGAGTGGCCCAAGGACGGTGACGGCGCCCGCTGGCACCCCGATACGGCGCCGGGTGTATCTGCAAGGTGTCGGCCGGGTGAAGGTCAGCGCGCACCGCGACGTGGTGGGGCGGGTGAAGACGATCCAGGTCCGCCGCGAGGGCCGGCGCTGGATGCTGATCCTGTCCTGTGACAACGTCCCCGCCACCCCGAGGCCGGCAACCGGGCGTCAGGTTGGTGTCGATGTCGGGATCGCCAGTTTCGCCACCACCTCCGACGGCGATCACGTGCCCAATCCGCGCTGGGCTCGCACCGCCGCCCCGCGGTTGGCCGCCGCCCAGCAGCGGCTGGCCCGCGCCAACCGGGGCTCGAACAACCGGGGCCGCCGGCGGGAGACGGTGGCTGCTCGGCATCGTAAGATCGCCAACTGCCGCCGCGACTTTCACCACAAAACCGCCCGCACGCTCGTGCAGACCTACGACCTGATCGCCGTGGAGAACCTGGCGATCGCCAACATGGTGCGCCGGGCGACACCCGTCCCCGACCCCGACAACCCCGGCCAGTTCCTGCCCAACGGCGCAGCGGCCAAGACCGGGCTGAATTGAAGTATCACCGATGCGGGCTGGGGGCAGTTCGTCTCGATTCTGCGCGCCAAAGCGGAAGACCCTGGACGCACCGTGATCGAGGTCGATCCCCGGCACACCTCCCACCGCTGCGAATCCTGCGGGCACGCAGCCAAAGAGAACCGCCTCACCCAAGCGGTATTCGCTTGTCGCAGCTGTGGGCACCGTGCCCAGGCCGACGAACACGCCGCACGCAACATCCTGCGGGCCGGGCTGGCCCGTCACACAGCCCACGCTGCGTGAAAAGAAGCTGGCGGCTTCAGCCGTCAGAGAAGTCACCAACCGAGCTTCGCAGATGGAGACATTCACTGACACCGAAGATGCGAAGCGTTTGACGCGTCCGCGCGGGGATGTGGTCGGCGACCTCCGCAGTGGCGGCGATGATCGGCTGGTCGACGTCGAAGCTTTCGCCCTGGCTGACTACCGTCGCGGAGCCTGCCGCGAGCACATTTCGCAACCAGTCGGCTCGGGTGCCGTAGGGCAGGGCGATCAGGACCCCGTCGGGGGTCGGGATGATGTCCACCGGGGTCTGGAAGGTCCGGCCGCTGGTCCGTCCGACGTGACGGATGATCGATGTCTGCGTGTTCGCTGATCCGGCGGTACGCATCACCCTGGGGTTCGTCACCGATCGGTTTAGCCGCCGCACGGCGTCCATCACGGGCGCCACGTTCCACCGCATACCGGCAATGAGCACTCCGAGCAACACGGCACCTGTTCCGACGACCGTCCCGACAACCGCCACGGCCGCACGGACGCCTCCTCGTTGTGACATGCCAACGACCGTAACCGCCCGTGAGTATCGTGCTGATCATGAGCAGGAAGTGGACCGCATCCGACGTGCCTGATCAGTCCGGGCGCGTCGCCATCGTCACCGGCTCCAATACCGGCATCGGCTACGGAGCCGCGGCCGTTCTGGCCGACAAGGGCGCACACGTCGTTCTGGCCGTGCGCAACGTCGACAAGGGCAATGACGCCAAGGCGCGCATCACCGCGAGCAGTCCCAATGCCGTCGTCACCGTGCAGGAGCTCGACCTGACGTCGTTGGCGAGCATTCGCAAGGCCGCCGACGAGCTACGCGCGGCCCACCCGCGTATCGATCTGTTGATCAACAACGCCGGTGTCATGTACACCGACAAGGCCAGCACCAAGGACGGTTTTGAGCTGCAGTTCGGCACGAATCACCTCGGACACTTCGCGCTAACCGGTCAGTTGCTCGACAACATGCTGCCGGTGGACGGCTCCCGGGTGGTGACGATCAGCAGTGTCGGCCACCGCATCAGGGCCCGAATTCATTTCGAGGACCTGCAGTTGGAGCGTAACTACGACCGGGTCGTCTCCTACGGGCAGTCCAAGCTGGCCAACCTGCTGTTCACTTATGAGCTTGCCCGTCGTCTGAAGCTCAAGGGCGCTCCCACCGGCGCATTGGCCGCCCATCCAGGCGCCGCGGACACCGATCTGCTCCGCAACATGCCGGGCGGCATCAGGCAGGTCAGCGAGTTCTTCTGGACGAACTTCATCGCGCAGAATGCTGACATGGGTGCCCTGCCGACGTTGCGGGCCGCCGCCGATCCCAGCGCGCAGAGCGGCCAGTACTACGGCCCCGATGGTCTCGGTGAGCAGCGTGGTCACCCGAAAGTCGTTAAGTCAAGCGCACAATCGCACGACGAAGACGTCCAGCGCCGGCTGTGGAGCGTTTCCGAAGAGCTCACCGACGTCACGTATCCGGTCTGACGCAATGCGTTCCGTCGAAGAGCACCGGCGCGTCGTCGCCGGCCTGATCACACCCCGTCCGCCGGTCGGCATGCCGCTGGCCGACACGCTCGGGCTGGTGCTCGCCGAGGACGTGGTGGCGCCGCTGTCGCTGCCTGGCTTCGACAACTCGGCGATGGACGGCTACGCCGTCGTCGCCGAAGACATCGCGGGGGCGAGCGCCGAACAGCCGGTGCTGCTGCCCGTCGCCGAGGACATCCCCGCAGGCCGTACCGATCTGTTGACGCTGAAACCCGGTACGGCACACCGGATCATGACGGGCGCGCCGGTCCCGTCCGGCGCCACCGCCGTGGTGCCCGTCGAAGCCACCGACGGCGCGACGGACACCGTGTCGATCCGTGCGACCGCGAAGACCGGGCAGCACATCCGCCGCGCCGGCGAGGACGTCACCGCGGGCACCACCGTGCTGCGGGCCGGGCAGGTCGTCACACCCGCCGTGCTTGGCCTCGCCGCGGCACTGGGTCTCGGCGAACTGCCTGTAGTTCCGCGGCAGCGAGTGCTGGTGATGTCGACCGGCTCGGAGCTGGTGGCGCCCGGCACGCCGCTTCGTCCCGGTCAGATCTACGAGTCGAACGCCTTCATGCTTGCGGCGGCCGTGCGCGATGCGGGCGCGCAGGTGGTCGCATCGCCGATGACCGGCGACGACGTCGACCAGTTCCGGGCCGCGCTCGACGGCCACGCCGGCGACGCCGACCTGATCATCACCACCGGCGGGGTGAGCGCAGGCGCGTATGAAGTGGTCAAGGACGCTCTCGGAGCCGGTGGGCCGGCGACATCCGGCGGAGGCGGGGAGGTCGAATTCGTCAAGGTGGCGATGCAGCCGGGCATGCCACAGGGCGCAGGCCGGATCGGCAGTACACCGATCATCACGCTGCCCGGCAATCCCGTCAGCGCCCTCGTCTCGTTCGAGGTGTTCATCCGCGCACCGCTGCGGGAGGCCATGGGGTTGCCACACTCAGACCGGCCGCGCCTGACGGCGGAACTGACCGAGGACCTGACGTCGCCGCGCGGCAAGCGACAGTTCCGTCGCGGCGTGCTCGACGCCGACAAGGGCTCGGTCACCAGCTACGGACCACCGGCGAGCCATCACCTGCGCTGGCTGGCATCGGCGAACTGCCTATTGGAAATCGAAGAGGAGGTCGTCGAGCTGGCGGCGGGATCCCCGGTGCAGGTGTGGGACCTGTCAAACGGGTAGTCACCCGTAGAATCGCTGCACGATGGCCAGACGCCCCGACCTCAGATCAGGCCCCGCGCGACTCGTGGCGCTGGCGAAAACCACCATCCCTCCGATGCACCCCGCCGGGCTGCCGTTCGTCGGCGCCAGCCTCGCGGTTGCCGCAGCGGGCCGAAGGAATCGGTGGCTGCGCCGCGCCGGTCTGCTGGCGGCAGGCGCAAACGCCGCGTTCTTTCGTCACCCGCCCCGCGTCCCACCCAGCCGCCCCGGCGTGGTCGTCGCACCCGCCGACGGGCTGATCTGCCTGGTCGAGGAGGCGGTGCCGCCCGCCGACCTGAACCTGCCCGACCGGCCGCTACCCCGAATCAGCATCTTCCTGTCGATCTTCGACGCCCATGTCCAGCGCATCCCGATAAGCGGTGAGGTGGTCGCCGTCGTGCACCGTCCAGGGCTGTTCAGATCGGCCGAACTCGCCGCTGCCAGCGAGGACAACGAGCGCAACAGCGTGCTGATCCGCACTCCGGAGGGTGACGAGGTGGTGGCCGTGCAGATCGCAGGCCTGATCGCCCGCCGGATCGTCTGCGACGTCGCGCCCGGTGACAAGGTGACGATCGGCGACACGTACGGCCTGATCCGGTACGGGTCACGGCTGGACACCTACCTTCCCGAGGGCGCCGAAGTGCTCGTCCTGCCCGGCCAGCGTGCTGTCGGCGGCGAGACGATCCTGGCGAAGCTGCCGTGATGAAGCCCCGCGTCAAGAGGCCGGTCGTCAGTCTGCGAATGCTGCCCAGTGCGATGACGGTCGCCGCCATCTGCCTCGGCCTGTCGGCGGTCAAGTTCGCGCTCGACAACCGGCCGACCGAGGCGATGGCATTCCTGGCCGTGGCGGCGATCCTGGACGCGCTCGACGGCCGCATCGCACGGCTGCTCAAAGCCACGTCAAAGATGGGCGAGGAGATCGACTCGCTCGCCGACGCGGTGAACTTCGGTGTGGCACCAGCGTTCATTGTTTACGGGACGCTGCTGTCACAGTCGCGGATCGGCTGGATTGTCGTGCTGCTCTACGCGGTGTGCATCGTGCTGCGGCTGGCCCGGTACAACACGATGCTGGCCGAGGACCAACCCGCCTACACCAAGCAGTATTTCGTTGGCATGCCGGCGCCGGCCGGTGCCATCGGCGCGATCGGACCGCTGGCCGCCAAGATGCAGTTCGGTGAGGGCTGGTGGACCTCGGAGGCGGCCGTCGTGATCTGGATGGTCGGCGTCTCGTTGCTGGTGGTCAGCACCATTCCGATGCGCAAGATCCACACTTTCGCGGTGCCCTCGAACATGGTCGTTCCGCTGTTGGCGCTGTTGGCGATCGGCGTCGCCGCCTCGATCCTGTACGGCTACGTCATGATCATGGCGATCATCGTGGCCTACGTGATCCACATCCCGTTCGCCGTGCGGACAACGGCATGGCTGTCGGAGCACCCCGAGGTGTGGGACGACAAGCCCAAGGCACAACGCCAGGCCCGACGGGCGATTCGCCGGGCCCAGCCGCATCGTCGATCGATGGCCAGGCTCGGGCTGCGGAAGCCGGGCGCCTGACATGACCGGGCTCGACGTCGCCGACCGGCCGGTACCCCGCCAACAGCTCACGCTCACTGCACGGCTCAACACCTCTGCGCTCGATTCTCGCCGAGGCGTGGTGCGGCTGCATCCGGAAGCCATTGCCGCACTGGGCATTCGGGAATGGGATGCGGTTGCGCTTACCGGTTCGCGCACCACCGCAGCGGTGGCAGGGGTGGCCCCGGCCGGAACTCCAGCCGGTACTGCGCTGCTCGACGATGTGACGCTGTCCAACGCAGGTCTGCGGGAGAACACCACCGTGCTGGTCGCCCCGGTGACGGTGTACGGGGCACGGTCGGTGACAGTGCGTGGCTCGAACCTGGCCACCCAGTCGATCTCCTCGGCGACCCTGCGACAGGCCCTGCTGGGCAAGGTGATGACGGTCGGCGACACCGTCTCGCTGTTGCCACGTGAACTCGGTCCCGACATCCCGACGTCGGAGGCCAGCAGGGCACTGGCGTCGGCCGTCGGCATCACCTGGACATCCGAGCTGCTCACAGTGACCGGCGTCGACCCCGCCGGACCCGTTAGCGTGCAACCGAATTCGGTCGTGAGTTGGGGAAACGGCGTCACCCCCACACCACCGTCGACGTCCGGTCAGCACGTGGTGACCACGCCTGCGCAATCGCCCGCGCCTGCCGTCAGCTTCGACGACCTGAAGGGCTCCCACACCCAGGCCGGTCGGCTCACCGAATGGCTGAAGCTCGCCCTCGACGAGCCCGAACTGCTGAAAACCCTCGGCGCCACAGCCAATCTCGGTGTGCTGGTGTCAGGGCCCGCTGGTGTCGGCAAGGCGACCATGGTCCGGACGGTGTGCGCGGGGCGGCGCCTCGTCGAACTGGACGGGCCAGAGGTGGGTGCGCTGCGCGCCGAGGACCGGCTCGGCAGTGTCGCGTCGGCGGTGGCGACCGTGCGCGACGGCGGCGGCGTGCTGTTGATCACCGACATCGACGCGCTGCTGCCCGTTACCGCCGAACCGGTGGCGACACTCATCCTGGGCGAGCTGCGGACCGGGGTGGCGACACCGGGTGTGGCGTTCGTCGCGACTTCGGCGGTTCCCGAATCACTCGATGTCCGGTTGCGCGCGCCCGACCTGTGCGACCGCGAACTCGGGCTGAGCCTGCCCGACGCCGCGATCCGCAAGCAGCTCCTCGAGGTGTTGTTGCGCGATGTGCCAGCCAAGGACCTGAACCTCGGCGAGATCGCCGAGCGCACCCCGGGATTCGTGGTGGCAGATCTGTCCGCGCTGGTGCGAGAGGCCGCGCTGCGGGCCGCAGCCAGGGCGAGCGAGGACGAGAAACCGCCGAGCCTGATCCAGGACGATCTGACCGGTGCGCTGAGCGTGATCCGTCCGCTGTCGCGGTCTGCCACCGAAGAAGTGGCGGTCGGCTCGGTGACGCTCGAGGACGTCGGCGACATGGCCGAAACCAAGCAGGCGCTCATCGAATCCGTGTTATGGCCGCTTCAGCATCCCGAGACCTTCGAGCGGCTAGGCGTCCAGCCGCCGCGCGGCGTGCTGCTCTACGGCCCGCCCGGCTGCGGCAAGACATTCGTGGTGCGCGCGCTGGCCAGCTCCGGACGGCTGTCGGTGCATTCCGTCAAGGGCGCCGAGCTGATGGACAAGTGGGTCGGCGCGTCGGAGAAGGCGGTGCGTGAATTGTTCCGTCGGGCCCGCGATTCCGCTCCATCACTGGTTTTTCTCGACGAGATAGACGCGCTGGCCCCGCGGCGGGGGCAGAGCTTCGACTCTGGCGTCACCGACCGCGTGGTGGCCGCGCTGCTGACCGAGATGGACGGCATCGAACCGCTGCGCGACGTGGTGGTGCTCGGCGCGACGAACCGGCCCGACCTGATCGACCCCGCGCTGCTGCGGCCGGGCCGGCTCGAGAAGCTGGTGTTCGTCGCGCCGCCCGACGCCGACGCGCGTCGCGAGATCCTGCGCACCGCAGGTAAATCCATTCCGTTGAGCGATGACGTCAACCTCGACGCGCTCGCCGACGAGCTGGACGGCTACAGCGCGGCCGATTGCGTCGCGCTGCTGCGCGAGGCCGCCCTGACGGCCATGCGGCGATCCATTGACGCCGCTGACGTGACGGCCGCCGACGTCGCCAAGGCCAAGGAAACCGTGCGCCCTTCACTGGACCCGGTTCAGGTCGAGGCGCTGCGCGCATTCTCGGCCGCACGCTGAGGCAACCCATCTATCCGAGTGACTACGGCCGGCCCTCGAGCACGAGGTTGAACGGGTCTCGGTGGCCCGCCGCAAACGCGTGAAGCCGCCGCAGTCAACGACGACCTCACGTATCCGCCTGCGCCTTGATTGCCGAGCCATTCACGGACGTAGCGCTCGTTGGTACCGGTTGGTGGCCAACGAGGGCCTTCGTTGGACATTGACAGGTCCGTAAATCTTGACAGTGACTAGTTAAGGATGAAACGGCGCGCTGATCAGCTGCGCTCGGCGAGCTCGGCAAGCTTCTCGACAGACGCCTGCAATTTGTCTGCGGTCATGTTACGTGCGATCGGCAGACGGTTCTCGTCGGTCAGCCGCGACCAGTCGTAGGTGTGGGTGACCAGCGTCCGTGAGTCGTCGACCGGCGCGAGCTCCCACCGCCATAGGTGACCCGGCTGCTCCTGCCCCGGTTCCGAGGGCCGCCACGCAATGAGTCGCCCTTCCTCGAACTCGACGACGTGGTTGTCCCGGACACTGCCGAGGGTGATCGTCATGCTGAACACATCGCCCACGGCACGCACCCGCTGACCGGTGCGCGCTTCGGCCAGGTTGGCGTTGCCATCCCATCGTGGCTGGAGCGATGGGTCGGCGATGAGTTCGAAGATCTTGCCCGCAGGCGCCGCGATCTCGCGGCTCACGCTGACGACCTTGGGAGCCTCGGTGTTGTCGACCACGATCCCATTCAACCGTATCTTGACACCGACAAGTTAGGGGTACATAGTCGACGTTAGAACTAGGCACTGTCAAGATATGTGAGGCGCTCATCATGACAAACACGACCGCCCCAATCGCACCGGCCGTCCGCGCAGGCGATCGCGAGCGGGAGAGGACCGCGAACCAGCTCGGACAGGCGCTGGCGCAGGGCTACCTCGTGATGGAGGAGTACGAGACGCGGCTGCAGGCCGCGTTCGCCGCCCACACCACCGGCGAGCTGCGACAGCTCGTCGCCGATCTGCCGCTCGCCCGGCTGCGGCGCAACGATCCGCAGCGCGTTGCCGCCCGGCGGAAAGCCGCGCGCCGAGGGGTGCAGGCCCATCTGGCCGCCTATCTGGCGATGGTGGTCATCGTGCTGACGGTGTGGCTTGCGGTCGGCCTAACCGCAGGCGCTTGGTACTTCTGGCCGATCTGGCCGATCCTCGGCGCCGGGATCGGCCTCGCCTCCCACGCCATTCCGGTCCGGTTCGCAGGCCCGCCGCGGCTATGCCACGGGGCTCCAGCGGTCGATCGCCGCTGACAGTTCGGAGGCGCTCGGCATCCGTCCGCTCGCCCAGGCGACGTAGCCGTCGGGGCGGACCAGGACGGCGTCCGGCAGCTCGGGATGTTTGTCGACCGTGTGCACGATGTCGGGCCGATCCAGCTCGACAGGCACCGCCGTCACCAATACGAACTTTCCTTCGCGCAGCCGCTCATAGAGCCGCTTCCCGTCGCATTCGATGTCCGGCATCCGGCGGCCGACCATCCGGTCGTCGTCGCGCTTGTGCGGATAGGCGATGCCGATGCCGCTGAGGCGTCCGGCCAGCAGCTGGCGTGATGGCGGAAAACCGAAGAGCGCCCGGATCGCGACGGCTCGCAACGCACGGCGGATCGCCGATCGGCCGAGCACCAGTTGGTTGAACGCGTCGGTCAACTTCAACACGCTGGCGCCGACGGGATGACGCTCGGCTTCGTAGCTGTCCAACAGCCACGGCGGCGCCGTTCCGCGCACGGCCGCGGCAAGCTTCCATCCGAGATTCATCGCGTCGCCGATGCCAGTGTTCATGCCCTGGCCGCCGAGCGGAGAGTGCACGTGTGCGGCATCGCCGGCCAGAAACACCCGGCCGTCCCGATAGTGTCGCGCCTGCCGCCGTTCGCTGAGGAACCGCGCACTCCATCGCATGTCGGTCATGCCGAAGTCCTCGCCGGCGATCCGCTCGAACGCGCTGCGAATCTCTTCCAGCGTGACCGGCTCCGACAACGGCGCCTGCTCGCGCAGCCGGTCCCAGGCGATGGCGCGGAACAAGCCGTCACCGAACGGCACGAAGAGCGTCACGCCATCGGAACTCGTCTTGGCGAATAGCGTTTCGGCGGGCGGCGACTCCA
Organism: uncultured Actinomycetota bacterium; assembly: GCA_963800125.1. Taxonomy (GTDB): domain Bacteria; phylum Actinomycetota; class Actinomycetes; order Mycobacteriales; family Mycobacteriaceae; genus Mycobacterium. Next base: position 67,184 of record CAWDAC010000026.1, read on the forward strand.
GCCGGACGTCGGCCAGCAGGATATGGGTCTCGTATTGCTTGCCGACGAAGTCGATGCCGAGCAGCGTCCGCACCGCGCTGTGTGCCCCGTCGCAGCCCACCACGTAGTCGGCGCGCACGGTTTCCCCATCCACGACGTCGACGGTGACGCCGTCGCCGTCCTGTGTCAGGCCGGCTACCTTGGCGCCCCGGACGAACTCGACGCCGAGCGCCTCGGCGCGGGCCTCCAGCATTCGCTCCGTGCCGCTTTGCGGGACCATAAGGACCATCCCGAATCGGGTGGGCAGCTCGCGAAGGTCCAGCGTCGCGCCCGGCGCCGGGGCAATCTCATACACCGGCATACCGCGCGGTATCAGCTCGTCGGCCAGCCCCCGCGCGTCGAGCAGCTCCAGGGTTCGGGCATGCACGGCGAATGCCCTCGTGATGTTGGGCATATCGGCGCGCTCTTCGAGCAGCCGCGGCTTGACGCCGCCGAGCGCGAGTTCGCACGCCAGCATCAATCCGGTGGGCCCAGCGCCGACCACGACAACCTCGGGTATGGCCACGATCGAGACAGTAGCCCCGAACTGCATCCGTAGACTGACGTTAAACCAAAGCCCTTGAACCGGCTGACACCCCGACCCGACATGATCGGAGTGCCATGCTCGCCATCCTGTTCGCCCACGCGGTCGCCACCGCGTTGGCTCCCCTACTCGTGTACCGGTGGGGCCGGATGGCGTTCTACCCGCTGTCCCTCGTCCCGCTCGGCTCGCTGGTCTGGGTGGCGCTGAACTGGCCGGGACCCGGGCAAGCCCGCGGCGTCAATGTGACGTGGGTACCTGAGCTGTCGATGGACATCACGCTGCGGTTCGACGCGCTCGCGGCGATCATGAGCGTCCTGGTGCTGGGCATCGGCGCGCTGGTGCTGTTCTATTGCGCCGACTACTTCCACCACCACGACGGGCACACCGAGAAGCGGCTGCCCAGTTTCGCCGCCGAGCTGGTCGCGTTCGCCGGGGCCATGTTCGGCCTGGTGGTCAGCGACAACATGCTGGTGCTCTACGTGTTCTGGGAGCTCACCACCGTGCTGTCCTTCCTGCTGGTGGGTCACTACGCCGAACGCGCCAGCAGCCGCAAGGCCGCGGTGCAGGCGCTGCTGGTGACCACCGCGGGCGGCCTGGCGATGTTGGTCGGCATCATCGTGCTCGGCACCATCTCGGGCACATACCTGTTGTCCGAGCTGATCGCGGCGCCCCCGACCGGGCTGGCGGCATCGGTCGCCATCGCACTTATTCTCGTTGGCGCACTGGCGAAGTCGGCAATCGTGCCGATGCACTTCTGGCTACCCGGTGCGATGGCAGCGCCGACCCCGGTGAGCGCCTACCTGCACGCCGCCGCCATGGTGAAGGCAGGCGTCTACCTCGTCGCCCGCATGAACCCAGGATTCGCCGACTCACCGCCGTGGCGGCCCATGGTGATCACGCTCGGGGTGGTGACGGTGCTGCTCGCCGGCTGGCGGGCGATCCGCGAATATGACCTGAAGCTGATCCTGGCGTTCGGCACCGTGAGCCAGCTCGGCTTCATCACCGTGATGGTCGGCGCAGGCGGCAGCGACCTGATGTTGGCCGGGCTGGCGCTGCTGTGCGCGCACGCGATGTTCAAGGCCGCGCTGTTCATGGTCGTCGGCATCATCGACCACACCACCGGCACCCGAGACATCCGCAGGCTGGCCTGGCTCGGGCAGCGCAGCAAGCCGCTGCTCGTCATCGCCGTCGGCGCCACGGCGAGCATGGCGGCGCTGCCACCGTTCCTCGGCTTCGTCGCCAAGGAAGCCGACTACGAAACCCTCTTGCACAGTGAGGCATTGGGGCACTTCGCGCCATTCGTGCTGGGCGCTATCGTCGCAGGCTCCGTGTTCACCACGATGTACAGCCTGCGTTTCCTGTGGGGTTCCTTCGCGAAAAAAGGCAGGCAGGAGCCCAGCAAGCGCGTCGCGGCGATGCACGCTCCGCCTCTGACGTTCCTGGCCCCGCCTGCGGTGCTCGCTGCTGCGGGTCTGGTGTTCGGGCTGTGGCCGTCGCCGCTCGACGATGCGCTGGACACCTACGCCGACACGGTCCCTGGCGAAGGCGACTACGAGCTCGCGCTCTGGCACGGCTTCAACCTGCCGCTGCTGCTGTCGGTGCTGGTGCTGGCGATCGGCACGGCGGCGTTCTTCGGCCGGTCCAGGTTGCCGCGCACGCGGCTGATGTACCTGCCGCTGGGCAACGCGGACCGCATCTACGACGCGGTGATCCGCGGCGCCGATGTGCTCTCCGTCCGGCTGACCGGCACCACCCAGCGCGGCTCGATTCCCGCAACGCAGTCGGTGATCCTGGCGACGCTCGCGATCGTGCCGGTGGTGGTGCTGGCGCTCGGGGCGCGCGACCGGCCCGAGTTCGCGCTGTGGGGTTCGCCGCTTCAGGTGATCGTCGGCGTGCTGATACTGGCCGCCGCCGTCGGCGCGACCGTGATGCGCAACCGTCTCGCCGCCGTGCTGCTGGTCGGTGTGACGGGCTACGGCTGCGGCACCATCTTCGCGTTCCACGGCGCACCCGACCTGGCCCTGACCCAGTTCCTGGTGGAGACGCTGACGCTGGTCATCTTCGTGCTGGTGCTGCGCACGCTGCCCGCCGAGTCCGACCGCACCAACATCCGCAGGCACCGGCTGCCGCGGGCGGCGCTGGCGCTGGCCGTCGGCGCGAGCGTGACCACACTGGCGGCGTTCGCGATGGCGGCCCGCACCGGTGTCCCGATCGCCGCGCTGCTGCCCGATGCCGCGTACTACCGCGGCAACGGCGCCAACACCGTCAACGTGCTGTTGGTCGACATCCGGGCCTGGGACACCCTCGGCGAGATCTCGGTGCTGTTGGTCGCCGCGACCGGCGTGGCATCTATGGTGTTCCGGCACAGGCGTTTCGGCGCCGCACCCCGCGTCGCCGACGCTGGTCAGCCCGACATAGGTCCAGTGGACGCTATCGCGACGAGCCCTGCTGCGGGTGACGTCACCTGGCTGCGCGGCAGCGAGCTGCGCGACCCACGGCACCGATCGCTGGTGTTGGAGGTCGCGACCCGGATGATCTTCCCGCTCATCATGGTGCTCTCGGCATACTTCTTCTTCGCCGGCCACAACACACCCGGCGGCGGCTTCGCGGGCGGACTGACCGCCGGACTCGCGCTGGTGCTGCGGTACCTCGCGGGCGGTCGTTACGAACTCGGCGAGACGCTGCCACTGGACGCGGGCAAGATCCTCGGCACCGGCCTTGCGCTGTCGGCGGGCACCGCGGTGGCCTCGCTGTTGCTCGGCGCACCGGTGCTGTCATCGGCCGTGCTGCAGTTCGACATTCCGGTGCTGGGCCACATCAAGCTCGTCACTGCGTTGTTCTTCGACCTCGGCGTGTATCTCATCGTCGTCGGCCTGGTGCTCGACGTGCTGCGCAGCCTCGGCGCGCGAGTGGACGTCGAGATGGCCGAGCAGCGACCGGCGGCGGTGATGCCACGATGACGGCCTTCGTCGTTCCACTCGTGTTGATCGGCGGCCTCACCAGTGTCGGGGTGTACCTACTGCTGGAACGCGGTCTGACGCGAATGTTGTTGGGACTGTTGCTGATCGGCAACGCGGTCAACCTGTTGATCCTGCTGGTGGGCGGCCCGTCAGGCAACCCACCGGTGCGCGGCCGGATCAGCGACGGCCAGACCGCCACCGCCGACCCCTTGGCGCAGGGGATGATCCTCACCGCCATCGTCATCACCATGGGCATCGCGGCGTTCGTGTTGTCGTTGATCTACCGGACGTACCGGCTGACCACCGCCGAAGAGGTCGTCGACGATCCCGAGGACACCCGGGTTGCGCAGCTGACGGATGAGGAACTCGCCGTCCTCGACGAGGCCCGGCCGACTCCCGTTGAATCCCGCGACACCGACGAACCCGACGAGCTGGACGCGTTGCCGGGGCTGGAGGGGTCGCGATGAGTACCTCCGCGGTGTTGACCCCACTGCCCGTGCTGATCCCGTTGATCGCCTCGGCCGCGACGCTGGTCGCCGGTCGCCGACCCCGACTGCAGCGAACCATCACGCTGATCGCGCTGTCGGCGGTGGTCGCGGTGTGCGCGGCCCTGCTCTATCTCGCCGACCGCGACGGCACCATCGCGCTGCATGTCGGCGGCTGGGGACAGAGCGTCGCCGGAATGGGCCCACTGGGCATCACGCTTGTGGTGGACCGGCTTTCGGCGCTGATGCTGGTTGTGTCGTCGATAGTGCTGCTCGCCGTGGTGTTCTACGCCATCGGGCAGGGCATCCGGGACGGGGACGATCGCCAACCGGTATCGATCTTCCTGCCCACGTATCTCGTGCTGTCGGCAGGCGTGTGCAACGCGTTCCTGGCCGGCGACCTGTTCAACCTCTTCGTCGGGTTCGAGGTGCTGCTGGCGGCGAGCTTCGTGCTGTTGACCATCGGGGCGAGCGCCGAGCGGGTGCGGGTCGGCATCTCCTACGTCATGGTCTCGATGGTGTCGTCGGTGATCTTCCTGATCGGCATCGCACTGATCTACGCGGCGACCGGCACGCTGAACATGGCCGAGGTGGCCGTCCGGATGGACGGGGTCGCGGCGGGCACCCGCAGCGCCCTGTTCGCGGTGCTGCTCGTCGCGTTCGGCATCAAGGCGGCGGTGTTCCCGCTGTCCTCCTGGCTGCCCGACTCCTACCCAACCGCCCCTGCCCCCGTCACCGCGGTGTTCGCCGGCCTGCTGACGAAAGTCGGTGTGTACGCGATCATCCGGGCGCACACGCTGCTGTTCCCGAGCGGCGGCCTGGACCGGATGTTGATGGTGGCCGCGTTTCTCACCATGATCGTGGGCATCTTCGGCGCCATCGCGCAGAGCGATATCAAGCGGCTGTTGTCCTTCACGCTGGTCAGCCACATCGGCTACATGGTGTTCGGCGTCGCACTGTCCAGTGAGCTCGGCCTGTCGGGCGCGATCTACTACGTCGCGCACCACATCCTGGTGCAGACGGCGCTGTTCCTTGTCGTCGGCCTGATCGAACGACAGGCGGGCGCATCCACGCTTCAACGGCTCGGCGGCCTGGCGGCGGCGAGCCCGCTGCTGGCTTTCGTATTCGTCATACCCGCGCTCAATCTCGGTGGCATTCCGCCGTTTTCCGGGTTCGTCGGCAAGGTGGCGCTGCTGGAAGCGGGCGCCCAGGACGGTTCGGTGCTGGCCTGGCTGCTGGTCGGCGGCAGCGTGGTGACCAGCCTGCTGACGCTGTACGTGGTGTCCCGCGTCTGGACGCTGGCGTTCTGGCGCACCCGCACCGACGCGCCCGAAGGCGATGTCGCCTCAGCGTCCCCGTCGGCTCTACTCGACGACACAGAGGACATCCTCCTTGCCGACCGCACCGACGTCGGACGGATGCCGGTGGGCATGCTGGTGCCGACCGGGGCGCTCATCGCCGTCGGGCTCACGCTGACGGTGCTGGCCGGTCCGATCGTCGCCTACAGCGATCGCGCGGCCGCCGAAGTGCTGGACCGTGATCGCTATATCTCGGCAGTGCTCGGAGGTGCAACGCGATGAGAAGCCGCTTATTGCGAGTATGGGTGCTCTGCTGGCTGATGCTGGTCTGGGTGCTGTTGTGGGGCAAGGTTTCCCCGGCCAACATCATCGGCGGCCTGGCGGTGGCGTTGGTGATCACACTACTGTTGCCGCTGCCCGCGGTGCCCGTCGAGGGTAGAGTCCATCCACTGTCGCTGGTGAGGCTCATCGTCGTCGTCGCCTACCAGCTGGTGTTGTCCTCCCTGCAGGTGGCCTGGCTGGCGATCAGACCGGGGCCGCCACCGCTCACCGCGGTACTGCGCGCGCGACTTTCCATCAAATCGGATCTGGTGTTGGCGCTAGCCGTCAACATCTTCAACCTGATCCCCGGATCGATGGTGCTGGAGATCGACCAGGAGCGGCGGCTGATCTATGTGCACGTCATCGACGTCGGCAACGAGAAGGCCGTCGACCGCTTCTATCGCCAGATCGCACAGATGGAGCGGCTGCTGGTGTCCACGTTCGAGCGCGACGCGGATTGGCGGCCCGTGACGGCGAAGGAGGAATCGTGAATACCGTGTGGATCATCGCCGCGGTGATGCTGACCGCGGCGGCGGTGATCGTGATGTTCCGCATCCTGGCCGGGCCGAGCACGCTGGACCGCATTGTCGCGCTGGACACCCTGGTGGCCGTGACGATGTGCGCGATCGGCACCTGGGCGGCATTCAGTCTGGACACCACCGTCACCTACAGCCTGACGGCGCTCGCGCTGATCAGCTTCGTCGGCTCGGTGAGTGTCGCCCGGTTCCGGGTGCCCGATATTCGCCGCAACCGCAAGAGCAGGTACCAGCGATGAACATTGCAGACATCCTCACCGCGGTGCTCGTGCTCAGCGGATCGGCGCTGGCACTCACCGCGGCGATCGGCGTCGTCCGGTTCCCGGACACCCTGTCTCGCATGCACGCCGCGACCAAGCCGCAGGTGCTGGGCCTGCTGCTGGTGCTGGTGGGTGCCGCGATCCGGCTCCGTGGCAATGTGGACGTCGGCATGCTGATCCTGACGGGCATATTCACCGTCATCACCGCGCCGGTTGTGGCCAATCGGATGGGGCAGTTGGCATACCGCGAGCAGAACCTTCACGACACGCTCACCAAGGACGAACTACACGAGTACGCCGAAGGCGGAACGAATGGCCAGAACTGACGACGACTCCTGGGACATCACCGAGAGCGTCGGCGCGACCGCTTTGGGCATCGCCCAGGCGCGGGCATCCGAGTCGGAATGGGAATGCCCGCTGTTCACCGACCCTTACGCGCGGCTGTTCATCGACGCGGCGACGGCACGCGGCTGGTCCTCGCCGCTCAACGACGAGACTATCGCTGAGCTTCAGAAGGCCGATCCGGAGCTGACGGAGCGGATGCAGGCGATGTTTGGCTACGCCGCATGCCGAACCAAGTACTTCGACGAGTTCTTCATCGCCGCTGGTGCCGCCGGCATCGAGCAGGTGGTGATCCTTGCCGCCGGTCTGGACGCTCGCGCCTGGCGGCTGCCATGGGTGTCCGACAACGTCGTGTACGAAATCGATCAGCCCAAGGTGCTGGAGTTCAAATCCGAGACTCTGCGCGCCAACGATGCGAAACCGGCCACCAAGTATGTCGCCGTTCCGATCGACCTGCGCCAGGACTGGCCGAAGGCGCTGCGAGAAGCGGGTTTCCAGCCCGCCGAGCCTACCGCCTGGTCGGCCGAGGGATTGCTGCTCTATTTACCCGCCGACGCGCAGGATCGTCTGTTCGAGCGCATCCAAGAGCTGTCCGCCCGGGGCAGTCGCATCGCGGTCGAGACATTCAATTCCGAGTTCTTCGATCCGCAACGCCTTGACCAGCGCCGGGCCCGGATGCAGCGGATGCGCGAAGCGGCTGCGAGGGCCGGCCACGAGATGGCCGACCCGGAAGAGCTGTGGTTCCCCGAGGAGCGCGCCGACGTCGCGGACTGGCTTGGCGAGCACGGCTGGCAGGTCACCGCGACCGAGGCCCGCGAGCTGATGACCCGCTACCATCGCGAGGCGGCCGATGACATCGAAGAGGCCACGCCGCCAAGCATTTTCGTCGACGGACAGCTCGCCGACTAGGTCGGGCTAGTATTCGGAGAGCTGAAACTCGACCATCGCGGTGACGGTGTCGACGGCCTCGCTGAGCGCCGCCAACCTTGCCGCCACGGTAGGTGCGGCCAGCACAGCGTATCGGTCGGCCTGTCCCATCGGAACGCGGGTTGCCAACGCGTACAACCACATTGCGGCGTCACCCGACGCATCGGCACCTACCACGATGTCTCGTCCGTTGACGTCCGCACCGCGGGCGCTGGCAACCCGCTCGAACAGCGCGATCATGCGGTCCTCGACATCCCGGATGGCGTCCACCTCGACCGCCTCACCGGGCTCGTCGGGCCAGAGTTCGATCGCGGCCTTCGGGTACGGGTTGTCGGGATGCCATTCCAGCACCCGGATCCGCTCAGCCATCACACACTTGAGTCGGTAGCGCCCTTCGCCGAAATCTGCGCACTCGGTGATGTGGGCCAGCGCCCCCACATCACTTCGGGTGTCCCCGCCACCCACCTCACGACCAGCCGCGATCAGCACGACACCGAATGCAGGATCGTCCGCCGCGAGGCAGTCGGAGACCAGTGCGGAGTAACGCGGTTCGAAGATCCGAAGCGGCAGCTCCTCGCCGGGCAGCATCGCCACCTCGAGCGGAAACATCGGTGTGATCGCCACAGCTAGATGTCCAGCTCGCCGACCAAAGAGTCGACCACTGCGCGTAGGTCGCCATCATTCTCTTCGGCCACGCGCCGCTGGCGCTGATAGGACGCGCCCAGCTGGTAGATCTCGGCAACACTGGCCAGCTCGTCGGCGCAGCGCAGGGATTTGGCCACCGGCTCGAGCCGGTTCAGCAGCACGTCGAGGTCCTCGGTGACCAATCGTTCATTGCTGTCGGCGTCCAGGATGATCACCGCGTCGAGGCCGTAACGTGCTGCGCGCCACTTGTTCTCCTGCACATGCCACGGTGGCATGGTCGGCAGCTGCTCACCGGCGTCCAGGCGTCGGTCCAGATCGACGATCAGACAATGGGTGAGTGCGACCAGCGCGCCGAGTTCGCGGATGTTGGAGACACCGTCGAATACGCGAACCTCCACCGTGCCAAGGTGCGGTGAAGGCCGGATATCCCAACGGATCTCGTTCATGTGGTCGATGATGCCGGTCTTCTTCTGGTCGTGAACGAAGCCCTCCCACTGTGCCCAGGTCTGGAAATGGAACGGCAGGCCCGCGGTCGGCAACTGCTGAAACATCATCGCGCGATTGCTGACATACCCGGTGTCCTCGCCGTCCCAATACGGCGACGACGCCGACAGCGCCAGCAGGTGCGGATAGTGGTTGAGAAGTGACGTGACGATCGGCATGACCTTGTGTGCCGACGAGATCCCGACGTGCACGTGCACGCCCCAGATCAGCATCTGGCGGCCCCACCACTGCGTGCGCTTGATCAGCTCGGCGTAACGCGGAGCGTCGGTCAGCTTCTGTGCCGACCACTTCGCGAACGGGTGCGTCCCGGCGCAGAACAACTCCATGCCCCGAGCGTGCACGATGCGCCGCGCCGGCAGCAGCGTAGAGCGCAGGTCGTCCATCGCCTGACCGGTGTTCTCGCAGATGCCGGTGACGATCTCGACCGTATTGCGCAGCAATTCCTTGTGCACATGCGGGTTTTCACCGATCTCGGCGATCACCGCGGCCGCCTCGTTGCTCAGGTCGCGGGTCTCGGCGTCGACGAGGGCGAACTCCCACTCGACACCAACGGTCGGCCGGGACGACCCGGCGAAATCGATCCGACTGCTAACCGGTGCCGATAACACCGCACGCGACCCGCTTTCCGGCGTCGCCGGTGGCCAACGTGGTCTGGTCGGGTGGCGGAGCGCCGTTGGTCTGCTGGTAGCGCTCCGGCGGAATGTTGGCGAAGTTGTCGGCCTTCTCGTGGATGATGATCGACGTCTTGGCGCCGGCCGTCAGTTCCTCTGCGGTGAACGCGTCGGTGGTCGTCACCAACTCGGCGGTGCCGTCCTCCCGCACCTGCAGCGACGTGAGGTCACCGCTTGCGGGATGGCCGGTGTGGCCGGGCACCTGGAAATGCGCTCCGGCGGAGTCGAAGTCCCCTGGCGGGCCGCCGGTCGGGGACACCGAGTTGGCTTCGCACTTGCCCACCGCGTGGATGTGCAGGCCGTGGAAGCCGGGTGTCAGTTGACCGGGGGTGGTGGTCTTCACCGTGAGGGTCGCATACCCGCCGGTGAAATCGAAGTCGGCGGTGGCAACCGTGGTGCCGTTGGCGAGTTTGAGTTGCGCGGTCAGCTTCTCGCCTGCCGGTTCGGCTTCCCCTTGGCCCTCGGCGGGCGCCGCCGGCGAGGGCGACCCGGTCCAGATCGATGGAGTGGTGCCCGGCTGGGTCGCCACCGGCTCGTAGGGGCTGCACGCACTCAAGGCGAGGGCGGGTACGGCGAACAAGGCAGCGACTGTGACGGTCTTCTGCGCACGCGAGGAGCAGAGGAAGGGATGCGCACGCGAGGAGCAGAGGAAGGGATGCGCACGCGAGGAGCAGAGGAAGGGATGCGCACGCGAGGAGCAGGGAAAGTCAAGCATGCGGTGAGCCTATCCCGTGACCGCCACGATCACGCCCGGTGGTTGCTCAGTCAGTTCAGGCGCCCGCGGTTCCACCGGGGCCTGGAGCAGCTGGCCCACCTCATCGGCCGACTCCCGCTCCCCGGGCGCATCGCTGAAGTAGACCGTGGTTGCCGTCACACCGTCGAGGGTGAGGTCTCCGGTCTCGGTGACGTTCCAGCCGGCATCCCGCAGCTGGGTCGCGGTGCTCTCGGCGACTCCCTCAGTCTCCGAGATGTTGTAGACCCGCACATCGGCCTTGGCGGCCGGCGCGGGCGACGCAGACGTTGGCGACGGCGTCGAGGTGGTGGTCACGGTGGCCATCGGCGAATCGTCGGCACTGGATTCATCGCCCGAGCCCATGGCCTGAAATCCGACCAGCAAAAAGACCACGCCCAGGAACAGCAGCACCATCACCATGGCGCGCAGGGGCAGTCCGGAGGAGTCGGAAGGGCGTTCATTCATTGAGCCCACTGTATCGGCGCGGCGCGCGGATCCGCGAAAGCCTCAGGTGACTTCGAAGCCGAGACGGCGCGCGGCCCGCGCTTTCTGCCTGCTGGCCCGCAATCGCCGCAGCCGTTTGACCAGCATCGGATCGGCGGCCAGCGCCTCGGGTCGGTCGACCAGCGCATTGAGCACCTGGTAGTAGCGTGTCGCCGACATCGAGAACAGTTCCTTGATGGCGTCTTCCTTGGCGCCCGCGTACTTCCACCACTGGCGCTCGAACGCCAAAATGTCGTGCTCGCGGCGGGTCAGCCCATCGGTGAGATCAGAGTCGTCCCCGGATTGCTCAGTCCGCGCCATGGCGCCGTCCATGTTGCTCCTGGACCCTTCCCACACTCGTGTCGCTAGCGATACGGCGAATATTCAACCACGGCTTCGTTAGTTGGGCGGTCAGCCAACCGGGCGAGTCGGCTCACTTAAGCTTGCCAACCGTGGCCGTCGTACCCATCCGAATCGTCGGAGATCCCGTCTTACGCACCGCGACCAGTCCGGTGCCGGTGGCTGACGACGGTTCGCTGCCGTCCGATCTTGCCGAGTTGATCACAAACCTCTTCGACACCATGGACGCCGCCTACGGTGTGGGCTTGGCGGCCAATCAAATCGGGGTCTCCAAGCGGGTATTCGTGTACGACTGTGCCGAGGATCGCGGCAAGACCGCGCGCCGCCGCGGCGTGATCGTCAACCCGGTGCTCGAGACGTCCGACGTGCCCGAGACGATGCCGGACCCGGAGAACGACGACGAAGGTTGCCTGTCGGTGCCCGGCGAGTCCTTCCCTACCGGCCGTGCCGACTGGGCGCGGGTGACGGGGCTGGACGCCGACGGCACCCCGATCACCCTGGAAGGCAGCGGTTTGTTCGCGCGGATGCTCCAGCACGAGACCGGTCATCTGGACGGGCTGCTGTACCTGGACCGGTTGGTCGGCAGGCACGCCCGCAGCGCGAAGCGGGCGGTGAAGTCGCACGGTTGGGGTGTTCCCGGGCTGACATGGATGCCCGGCGAGGACCCGGACCCGTTCGGTCACTAGCGTGGTCGAACTCCCCGCCGTGGGCACCCGGGTCAGTCTGCGCTACCGGCTGCCGTCGGGATCGGTGCCCCCGCTCACCGACGTCATCGGTCACCTCATGGAAACCGGTTCACGCGTGCGGGTGAAGACGAAAACCGGTGCGGTGGTGGAGATCGCGCCCGACGACGTGGTCGCCGTGCGGGCCCTGACGGCAGCGCCGGTGCGGACGTCGCAGATCCGCGCGACCGAGCATGCCGCCGCGCTGGCGTGGCCGGGCATCGAGCGGCGGTGGATGGGCGGCTGGCTGCTTCGGGCCGCAGGCGGTCACACGCACCGGGCGAATTCGGCTGTGCCGCTTGGCGTCGAGGCCGACACGGGTGCGGTGCCCGCGATCGTCGACTGGTACTCACAGCGCGGCCAGACCCCGTGGCTGGCGGTGCCCGACCGGCTGCTGCAGTCCCCCGCAAGCGGGTGGGCCCCCAGCTTGCGAGGGGAGTACCCCCAGCCCAAAGGCGTTACGACTCAACTCGAAACGGTGGTCATGGTCCGCGATCTGCCTGCAGGTGAATCCGATCCGACGGTTTCGCTGGCGAAGCGACCGGACGAGCAGTGGCTGCGGCTGTACCAGCGGAAGATCCCCGTCGACGTGCTGACCGCCGTTGTCGGCGGAGTGGTGGTTTTCGGCACCCGCGACGACGCGGCGGTGGGCCGCGTGGCCGTCACCACCGCCCCCGACGGGATTCAGTGGGCGGGGCTGTCGGCCGTGCGGGTGGCCGACGGGCAGCGGCGCCGCGGACACGCGCAGGCACTGTGCTCGGCACTGCTGGCCTGGGCAGCCGAACAGGGCGCGAGCAGCTGCTACGTGCAGGTCTTGGCAGACAATGCCGCCGCGATCGCGCTGTACCAGAAGCTGGGCTTCAGCACTCAGCACCGGGCCCGGTATATCGACGCCCGTAGCCTGTAGACATGCGGCTGGCCACCTGGAACGTGAACTCGATCCGGGCCCGGGTCGACCGCGTCACCGACTGGTTGGAACGCGCCGACGTCGACGTGCTGGCCATGCAGGAAACCAAGTGTGCCGACGACCAGTTCCCCACCATGCCGTTCGCCGCCGTCGGGTACGAAGTCGTGCACTGCGGGTTCAACCAGTGGAACGGCGTGGCGATCGCGTCGCGGGTCGGCGTCGACGACGTCCAGGTCGGCTTCGACGGTCAGCCGACGTGGAGCGACAAGCCGGATGTGGAGGCGGCGGCCGAGGCGCGGGCGCTGGGCGCCACCTGCGACGGCGTTCGAGTGTGGAGCCTGTACGTGCCAAACGGCCGGACGGTAGATTCCCCGCACTACGGCTACAAGCTGGAATGGCTTGCCGCGCTGAAGGATACGGCGCACAGGTGGCTGGCCGACGACCCGCAGACGCAGATCGCGCTCACGGGCGACTGGAACATCGCACCCACCGACGACGACGTGTGGAGCGTCGAGTTCTACCGCGGCAGCACACACGTCACCGAGCCCGAACGGGCAGCGTTCAACGCGATCGTCGACGCCCAGTTCGCCGACGTGGTACGGCCTTTCACGCCGGGACCGGCGGTCTTCACCTACTGGGACTACACGCAGCTGCGGTTCCCGAAAAACCGGGGTATGCGCATCGACTTCATCCTTGGCTCCCCCGCCTTGGCGCAACGGGTGGCCCATGCCGAGATCGTCCGCGAAGAACGAAAGGGCAAGGCCCCCAGCGACCATGCGCCCGTGCTCGTCGAGCTCGCCTAGCGCTAGCCGACGTTCACGTTGAGCGCCTCGGTGTCGTTACCCCGGTTGGCAGGAGATGTAGCGGCTAGTCCTCGTCGGCCGCCCCGTACCGTCCGGGATTGAACATCGAAGCCACGGCACCGATGACCATCATCACCGCGGCTGCGACGAACACCACGACCAGCCCGGTGTGGAAAGGCTCCGTGATCAGATGCGGGAAGAACGTCTTGCCCGTCAACACATCGGCGTTGACACCCGGCTGCTGCAACGCGTGGTATGGCGCAAGCAGCTCGGCGATCGGGTTGTAGCCGAGGAACGCCGCGAACAGGCTGCCGACCGGCGGGGTGTTGGCCACCTCGTGCGCCACGGCCGCAGACACCCCCTGCTCCTGCAGCCCGGCGCTCATCGCGTCCGGCAGGGTGTTGGCGAGTCCGATGATCATCAGCGAGAAGAAGATCCCGATCGATAGGGAAGAGCCGGCATTAAAGAACGTCGCGCGCACTCCCGATGCGGCGCCGCGCTCGGCAGCGGGCACGCTGGACATGATCGCGGCGGTGTTGGGCGCGGTGAAAATGCCGCCGCCCAAACCGTTGAGGAACACCAGCACCGCGAAGAGCCAATAGTTGAAGTCCACCGGGATCGTCACCAGTGCGACGAACGACCCGGCCATCAACAGCATCCCGCCGACCGTGAACGGGCGCGCCCCGAACCGGTCGGCCAGCGAGCCCGCGAGCGGCGCGGAGGCCAGGAAGCCTGCCGTCATCGGCAGCATGTAGATGCCGGCCCACAACGGTGTCGACTCAAAGCTGTAGCCGTGCAACGGAAGCCAGATGCCTTGCAGCCAGATGATGAGCATGAACTGCAACCCGCCCCGCCCCACCGAGGACATCAGGCCCGCGAGATTACCCAGCCCGAACGACGCTGACCGGAACAGCCTGATGTCGACCATCGGTTCAGCGACCCGCAGCTCAATGACGCAGAACGCCACCAGCAACACCAGCCCGACGGTGATCGCGCCAAGCACCCACGGGCTGGTCCAGCCGGTCGTTGCGCCGCCGTACGGCTGGATGCCGTACGTGATGCCGGTCAGCAGCGCGGTCAGCCCGATACCGAACGTCAGTGTGCCCGCCCAGTCCAGCTTTCCCGGCGTGCGGACACCGAGTTCCTTCAACGAGCGCATGCTCCAGACCGTGCCGAGCACCCCGATTGGCACGCCGACCCAGAAGATGGCCCGCCAGTCCCACTCAGACAGCACGCCGCCGATCAGAAGGCCGAGGAACGATCCGGCGACGGCAGCCACCATGTTCACGCCCAGGGCCATTCCACGCTGGTTCGACGGGAACGCGTCGGTCAGGATTGCCGCCGACGACGCCATCAACATCGCACCGCCGACGCCCTGCACCACCCGCCAGCCGATCAGCCACATTGCGCCGCCACCGAGGTGGAAGGGGTCGAACGACAAAGCGATCGCCGCGACGGTGAAGACCACAAAACCGACGTTGTAGATGCGCACCCGGCCGAGCATGTCGCCGAGTCGGCCGAAGAACACCACCAGCACCGCCGTGACGACCAGGTATCCCATCAACATCCACAGCAGGTAACTGACGTTGGCAGGAGCGAGCGGGTTGAGACCGATACCACGGAAGATCGCGGGCAGCGAGATCAGCACAATCGAGGCGTTGATCGACGCCAACAACATGCCCAGCGTGGTGTTGGACAGCACCACCCACTTGTAGAAGGGATGGTCGTGGTCCATTCGCCTGCGCCGGCGAGCAGTCTCTGCGACAGCCACGTCGGCGTTCGCCACGAGCGGGGGTTTCGTCATCTCTATCTCAGTCGTCATCTGCTTCGCTTAGGTATCCATGTCAGCTCAAAACACATATGTTAGCTATACAAACCATCTGGGGGCAATTCGTGTTCCATGCGCTAGCGTGGAGGCGGCCTATCAACCACGCGGGAGCGCACACCGAGTGCGCTGAGAGGACGGCTCAAGCCGGATTGTTCGCCCGGCGAACGGTGCCGTCGACCGTATGAACCTGACCGGGTAATGCCGGCGTAGGGAGATGCTCGAAATGGTGAAGTCGATAGCACAATGAGTTTCCTACCGCTAACCCCTGACGGTCAGACCCCACTGCGGGTCATGACGATAGCCGGATCCGACTCCGGCGGCGGTGCGGGCATCCAGGCCGACATGCGCACGTTCGCATTGCTAGGCATGCATGGTTGCGTTGCGGTGACCGCCGTGACCGTCCAGAACTCGATGGGCGTCAAGGGCTTTCACGAGATCCCCCTCGATGTCATCGCCGGCCAAATCGAAGCCGTGGTGAGCGATATCGGAATTCAGGCCGCCAAGACGGGCATGCTGGCGTCTTCCGACATCATCGCGACGGTCGCCGATACCTGGCATGCGCAGGATCTGGCGGGTGTCGTGCCCCTCGTCGTCGACCCCGTGTGCGCGTCGATGCACGGCGATCCGCTGCTGCACCCGAGTGCGCTGGATTCGCTTCGGAGTCAGCTGTTTCCCCTCGCAACGCTGGTGACGCCCAACCTGGACGAGGTGCGACTGTTGGTCGACATCGAGGTCGTCGACGATGCCTCCCAGCGCGACGCGGCCCGTGCCCTGCACGCACTTGGTCCGCAATGGGCGCTGGTCAAGGGCGGCCATCTGCGGTCATCACCGGAGAGTCCTGACCTGTTGTTCGACGGCATCGACTTCTACGAGTTCGACGCGCCGCGCATCGATACCGGCGACGACCACGGCGCCGGTGACACTCTGGCGGCTGCAGTAGCGAGCGCACTGGCGCACGGCTACACCGTCCCCGACGCGGTGGCCTTCGCCAAGTCGTGGGTCACCGAATGTCTGCGCGCCGCTTACCCGTTGGGCCATGGCCACGGCCCGGTGTCGCCCTTGTTCCGTTTGTCGAGCCGAGAGTCGTCGTGAACCTCGACCCGATCGCGGGCATCGCGCACGAACCCGACGGCAAGCCAACGGGTGTCGTCGTACTGACCCATGGCGCCGGGGGCAGCCGGGATTCTGCGCTGCTGAAGAAGATCTGCGACGAGTGGGCACGCCGCGGTTGGCTTGCGGTGCGCTACAACCTGCCCTACCGCAGGCGGCGGCCGAAGGGTCCGCCGTCCGGGTCGGCGGCCGGTGACCGCGAGGGCATCCTCGAAGCGGTGGCCACGGTGCGGCAGCTGGCCACGGGACCGGTCATCGCGGGCGGGCATTCCTACGGTGGCAGGCAAACGTCGATGGCCGTGGCCGACGAAGGTCTCGACGTCGACGTGCTGACGCTGTTCTCCTATCCCCTGCATCCCCCCGGCAACCCCGACCGGCTACGCACCGAACACTTGCCCCGCATCGCGGCGCCGACGGTATTCACCCACGGCACATCCGACCCGTTCGGCACCATCGATGAGTTGCGCGCCGCGGCGGCGCTGATTCCGACGTCCACCGAGGTCGTCGAGGTCACTGGCGCCCGCCATGACCTGGGCTCCAAGACACTCGATGTTCCCGTGCTCGCGGTCGATGCGACGTTACGGTTGCTTCCGTGACCATGCCACCGGGGAATCCTCCGCCTGACCCGCCACCGCCTCCGGGACCGTATCCACCGCCACCACCTCAGTCGTATCCCCCGCCGCCCGGTCCGTATCCCCCGCCGCCGCCCGGTCCGTACTCCGCACAACCGCCCGGGCCGTATTACCCACCACCGCCGGGCCTGTACGCGCCGCAGGCCCCCGGCACCAACTGGTGGGCGATCATCTCGCTGATATTCGGCATCCTTGGCGGGGTCCTGATCAGCGTGATTTGCGGCATCGTCGGGCTTCGGCGCGCCAAGGCCGGCCAGGGCGGACGCGGCATGGCGATCGCGGGTCTGGTGCTGTCCGCGCTGTGGGTGCTGGTGCTCCTTGTGGGTATCGCGATCTATTTCATCGTGGGCAGCGGGACCGTCGGCGCCAACGAGGTTAAGGCCGGCGACTGTCTCAAGGAGCTGCCGGACACCGGGCTGGTGCTCACCGTCGACACCGCGCCCTGCGGCGAACCGCACAAGGGCGAGATATTCGCGGTCATGACAATGCCCGACGGAGATTTCCCGGGCCAATCCGCCATCGAGAAGTACCAGAACAAGTGCGCACCGGAGCTGGCGAAGTACTCGCCCGAGGCGGCGAGCGATCCCGAGATCGGGCTGTTCGTGCTCTACCCGAGTGAAGACTCGTGGGGCGAAGGCGACCGCACGGTGACCTGCATCGCGACCAGCGAGACGCCTCGCACCGGGACCCTAAAGGACTGACCCGGCGGACCATGACGGCGCCTCAGGTGCAGCCGCAGCGACCGGTGAGCGGGTTCGCGGTCGCAGCGCTGGTGCTCGGCATCACGGGGATCGTCCTGCCAGCGGTGATCTGCGGGATCGTCGCGCTGGTTCAGATCAAGGGCGGCAGCCACAGCGGAAAGGGTATAGCGATCGCGGGGCTGCTGCTCAGTGCGGCGTGGCTCGCTCTGCTGGCACTGTTCATCACATCCGTCGTGGTCGCCTGGCCGCAGAACATGTGAGAGTCTGGCCGCCGTCGCCGAGTGAGTTCGTCGAACATGATCAGAGAGGATCAGCCATGCCCACAAAAAGATCTGGAGGATCACGCGCGGCCAAGTTCGCCGGCTTGGCAGTTGCCGCCGTCGGGGTCGCGCACTTCACCAGCCCCCAGCTTTTCGACGACATCACCAAGCAGGCGTTTCCACGCGACACTCGCAGGCATCTCTACATAAACGGCGGCATCGAGACCGCGATCGGGCTCGGGCTGTCCTCGCGAAAGACCCGGCCGCTGGCCATCGTCGGGCTCATCGGCTATGGCGCCTATCTGGCCGGCAACGTGGTCCGCAACCGGTAGCGACCGAGCAGGGTGAGGTCCAGCAGCCGGCTGACCGTCACGCGCGACTGCGCGGTGTTGTCGTAGTGCAAAAGCCGGCCCACGTCGATCACCAGCGACATGGCCGCGTGCACGGCGAACCGCGCCTGCCCGAGCGTCCAGTCCGACCGGATCGCGACCACCAACCGCGCCCAGGATTCGACGGTGGCTCTCTGCAGGTTGCGCAGAACCTTCTGGTCGGCAGGTGCGATGTTGACCCGTTCGGTGTAGTACACGTAGGCAAGTTCCGGGTGGTCGAAAGACCTTGCCACGTAAGCATCGATCAACGCGGTCAGTGCCGCTTCCGGATCAGAGAACGAGCCGCGGATCGACGACGCCTCGGCCGACAGCCGATCGGCCGCCCGTCGGTATATCGCGGCGAGGATGTCGCTCTTACCGGAGAAGTATCGATAGATCCCCGACGTTGGCATGCCAACCGCCGACGCGATCTCCTCCATGGTGGTGTCCCGGTAGCCCTTCCGGTTGAACAGCAGCACCGACTCGGTCAGCAGCGCTTCGTATTTCGATGGGTCGACTCCCGACATCCTGCGCCCCGGCCCGCCGGGGACGGACTCGTCGGGCGGGTCAGGCACGTCGGCGGTCGAGATGGCGATGGCGACTTCGGCCAGCACTACACGAATGTGCATGGCGGGAAGCTTGGCGTGGTGATCGACGATGCTGCCGATCACGCTCAGCATGGACGAAGACAGTATCCAGCGCTGTCGCGAGGTGAGCTCCGGCCGAAGTGCCCTGAGCGGCCGATGAATCCGGCGATTGACGGTTCGCATCTGGCCGTTGAGGGTGGTCTGGTCGTCGCCGCGCAGATACCGCGCCTCCCACCGGTAGAGCCCACCCGACTCGCGGTTGGCCAGTGCGGTATCGGTGAGCGCGGAGATGAGCCGACGCAGGGTCCCCGCGTCGGCCGGGGCCTCGTCAGCGAACGCCGTGCAGTTCACCAGCTGTTCGCCCAGCGCCAGCACCGCGTCCCGGAACAGGTCGTACTTGCTCGGGTAGTGCCGGTACAGCGCGGTCGCCGAGATCCCGACCCGCGACGCGATCGCCTCCATGCTGACCGTGTGATAGCCAAGCGCGCTGAACGCCTCGGCGGACGCACGGGCGATCTGCGCCTTCCGATCCTTCGGCCGACGCCGGATGCCACCGTCAGGGGTGGGCCGGCTGCGCGCCATGGCGAACACCATACGGACTTCGCGCACACATAGCTGCCGACATCGACTGATAAATATCGTCAAAGCTGTCACTCAAGGAAGAATGATCATTAACATAATGAATGGGTGTAGGCCGGATGGGGGTCCCGTGCTCAACGCGCTGCGAAGGCTGCTTGGCTACCGAGTCAGTATCGGTCAGCTCATCGCCGTCGCGATCGTGCTCGTCGCCAACGTCTGCATGACTTGAACGGGAGGCACTGTTGCACCACTATCACCACCGCGCCTTTTATCTCGGCGTCCTGAGCGTCGCCCTGATCGCCGTCGGGCTGCTCGCGCTGAAGTTTCCGGTCTTCATCGACTCCTTCGACCAGTGGGGATGGCAGATCAAGTGCGGCACGGGATTCAGCTCCGACCTGACGCAGGCGGCCGCCGCCAGTGGTGGTGACAATTATGTCGGTCAATGCGAGACGGCGCTGATGGTGCGCCGGATCTGGGCGATACCCATGGTGGCGGTCGGCTCGATACTTCTCGCCGTTCTGGTCTTCATTGCCGCCACCATTTGGGGCCGGGAGTCGCTGTTCGGTGAACAGAAAGGTGCCTGACCTAATATTCGTCCGGTGAACAGGCCGGACGGCCCAGTGCTGCAGCGGCGACTGGGCACCGCGGACGCCGTGACGATCGGGCTCGGCTCGATGATCGGTGCGGGGATCTTCGTCGCGCTGGCGCCCGCCGCCGCGGCCGCGGGTTCGGGCCTGCTCATCGGTTTGGCGGTCGCGGCCGTCGTCGCCTACTGCAATGCGACGTCGTCGGCGCGGCTGGCCGCGCGATATCCACAGTCCGGCGGAACGTACGTGTACGGCCGAGAGCGGCTGGGTGAGTTCTGGGGTTACACCGCGGGTTGGAGCTTCGTGGTCGGCAAGACGGCCTCGTGCGCCGCGATGGCGCTGACGGTCGGAATCTACGCCTGGCCGGCCCATGCGCACACGATCGCAGTGGCCGCGGTGGTGGCATTGACCGCGGTCAACTACGCCGGCATCCAGAAGTCGGCACTGCTCACCCGCGTCATCGTCGCGATCGTGCTCGCCGTGCTGGCCGCGGTGGTGGTGATCGTCCTCGGGTTCGGCGACGTCGACGCCTCCCGTCTGGCGTTCGGCGACGACGTCAGCATCGCTGGGGTTCTGCAGGCGGGCGGCCTGTTGTTCTTCGCGTTCGCGGGATACGCCCGGATCGCCACCCTGGGCGAGGAGGTGCGCGACCCCGCACGCACCATCCCGCTGGCGATCCCGATTGCGCTCGGCATCACGTTGGCGGTCTACGCGATCGTCGCCGTGGCGGTGTTGGCGGAGTTGGGCAGCGCCGGACTGGCGTCGTCGAGTGCTCCGCTGGCCGACGCCGTGCGGGCCGCGGGTCACTCCGGCTTCGAACCCGTGGTTCGTGTCGGGGCTGCAGTCGCGGCGCTGGGGTCGCTGCTCTCGCTGATTCTCGGTGTGTCGAGGACGATGCTCGCGATGGCCCGGGACCAACACCTGCCGCACGCTCTGGCGGCGGTGCATCCGCGGTTCGCCGGCCCGCACCGCGCCGAACTGGTCGTGGGTGTCGTCGTCGCGGTGATCGCCGCGGTTGCCGACGTGCGGGGTGCGATCGGCTTCTCCTCGTTCGCGGTGCTGGTCTACTACGCGATCGCCAACGCGTCCGCCGCGACACTGCAGCCGGAAGGCCGGCGACATCGAGCCTTGGGGCGCAAGATGATTCCCGCGGTCGGCCTGGTGGGCTGCGTGCTGCTGGCCGTCCTGCTTCCAGTCACCTCGGTACTGGTCGGTGCCGGGGTGGTGCTGATCGGCGCGCTGGCCTACGGGGTGCGACTGTTGCGGTAGGCCTCGACCGCGGTGGGCAAGGTCATGAAGATGCGATCCTCGCCGATCTTGTCGATCATGCCCGCGGCTTCGAGAGCGTCGCGCAGATCCTGCTTGACCCTGGCCATCGCGAACACGATTCCGCGGTCTGCCAATTCGGTGCGCAGCTGGTCGAGCACGTCGAGTGCGGTGAGGTCGACCTCCACGTTCGCCTCGGCGTTGAGCACGAACCACTTGACGGGGTCCGGGTTCTCGTCGACGGCAGCCAACGCCCGCTCGCGGAAGTTCTCGGCGTTTGCGAAGAACAACGGCGCGTCGTAGCGATACACCACCAGACCCGGCACCGGGTCGGCGGCCGGGTAGTCGTCGAGATCATGCATGCCCGCGACCCCGGGGACGAATCCCTGTACCGCGTCGTGCGGTCGAGCCACCCGGCGCAGCAGGTCGAGGATCGACAGCACGATGGCCACCAGCACGCCGTAGAGCACGCCGAACAGCAGTACCGACGCCGTGGTGGCCAGGGCGAGGAACAGCTCGCTGCGTCGAAATCGGGCCAGCCGCTTGAACTCCGGCACATCGACCAGACGCAGTCGCGGCATACACCACCAATGCCCCCAGCGCGGCCATCGGAAAGTTCGCCAGCACGCCGCGCCCGGCCACCATCACCAGAAGCACGAACACCAGCGTGACCACCGAATAGAGCTGCGTGCGGCTGCCGAGTGCGTCGCCGAGCGCGGTGCGACTACCGCTGGAGCTCACCGGAAACCCATGCAGCAGACCGGTTCCGACGTTGCAGACGCCCAGCGCCCGCAACTCCGCGTTTGCGTCCACTCGCTGGCCATGGCGGGCCGCAAACGTGCGGGCCGTCAGCACGTTGTCGGAGAACGCGACGATCGCGATGCCTGCGGCAGGGATCAACAGGGTCGAAAAATCCGCAAGCGGGACACCTGGCAAGCCTGGTGTCGGCAACCCGCTCGGGATCGCACCGATCACCCGAATCCCGTTGCGGTCCAATGAGAATATCGAAACGACCGCCGTTGCCAGCAGCATCGCGATAAGAGGGCCTGGAAGCCGCGGCACCAACCGGGCGAGCACCAGCAGCACGACGAGCACGGCCGCCGCCAAGGCGATCGTCGGCCAATGCACGCCGTCCAGCCCGTTGATGAACGACCGCACCTGGTCGACGAATTCGTCGCCCTGCACCGAAATACCGGTGACCTTGCCAAGTTGGCTACCGATCATGATGACCGCGACACCGGTCATGTAGCCGACCAGTACCGGCCGGGACAGCAGGTCGGCCAGAAACCCGATCCGCACCAGGCCTGCGACGAAGCAGATGGCGCCGACGAGCAGTGCCACCGCGGCTGCCAGCGCGGCGTAACGGCCGGGGTCCCCCGCGGCCAGCGGGGCCAACGCCGTCGCCGTCATCAGTGCGGTGGTCGACTCGGGCCCGACCGACAACTGCCGCGACGGGCCCAGCACCGCGTAGACGGCCAGTGGGACCAGTGCCGCCCACAGGCCGACCACCGGCGGCAGGCCGGCAACGGTCGCATACGCCATCACCTGCGGGACGAGGTAGGCGGCGACGGTGACACCGGCGACCATGTCGCCCCGCAGCCAATCGCGCTGATAGCCGCGGAATTGTTCGAGTCCAGGAAAGATGCGCATGGTGATCCCGCTGACATGGAAGCACGTAGAGGCGCAGTCCGACGCGGACTTCGTCGTCGCGTCAGCCGAACGTCTGAGTTGGGCCCGCACCCTCGGCATCGGCGCCCAAGATGGTGGCGATGTTCGGCGCCACGTTCCTGGTACCGGTGCTCACCGGGTTCCCGCCTGCCACCACACTGCTGTTCTCCGTGTCGGCACCGTGCTGTTCCTGCTGATCACCGGCAATCGGCTGCCCAGCTATCTGGGGTCGAGCTTTTCGGTGATCGCTCCGGTGACCGCACTCGGCGGCCTGGTGGCTGTCGGCCTCGTGCTCATCGTTATCGGCGTGGTCGTGCACGTGTCGGCACGCACTGGATCGACGTGACATTGCCACCGGTGGTGACCGGAGCGATCGTCGCGCTGATCGGCTTCAACCTGGCGCCCGCGGCCAAGACGAACTTCGAGAAGGGCCCACTGGTCGGCCTCGTCACGCTGGTGCTGCTCGTCGCGACATTGGCGTTCTTCCGCGGCATCATGGGCCGGCTGGCGATCTTCCTGGCCGTGGTCGCGGGTTACGTCCTGGCGCTGATCCTCGGCGAGGTCGACACCTCGGCGATCGCGGCCGCATCGTGGGTGGGGCTGCCGGAATTCCACGACATTGGCCGGTTTTGGCGGCGGGTCGGCGACCACCACGTGCGCCGAGAACATCGGCGTCATGGCGGCGACCCGGGTGTATTCGACCGCCGCCTATTGGATCGCGGCCGCGGTGGCCATCGCGTTGTCACTGTGCCCGAAGGTGGGCGCGGCGATCTCGGCGATCCCGCCCGGCGTGCTGGGCGGCGCGACGATCGTGCTGTACGGCCTGGTCGGGGTGCTGGGCGTACGCATCTGGCTGACCAACCACGTCGACTTCTCCAAGCCGCTCAACCAGATGACCGCGGCCATCCCGTTGATCATCGGCATCGCCGACTTCACTTGGCACGCAGGTGATTTGACGTTTACCGGCATCGCGCTCGGCTCGATCGCCGCACTCCTGGTCTACCACGGCATGCGGTTGCTCGGCAGCTCGCGCGAATTGATCCCGCAACGCGGCACGTAACGCCCCGCCCTGGGCTTACAGTTCCAACCGATGCGTCGCACCTGGACCTGGACGTTCGACCTGCCGCCTGATCGGCTCTGGCCGGTGCTGGCCGATACCAACCGGTTCAACGAGGCGGTGGGCCTGCCGCCGTACACGCTCGAGCAGACGCTGCAATCCAATGGCACGGTCCTTCGCCGCGGGCGGGGCAAGGCTGCGGGCTTCAATCTCGAATGGGAGGAGAAGCCGTACGAGTGGATCGCGGGCCGACACTTCCGCCAGTCGCGCGTGTTCACCAAAGGTCCGTTCCGCCGCTTCGGCCCGGTGTTCGACCTCGAGTCCGACGGCGAAGGCGGCTCGCACGTCACATATGCACTCGAGTGGGAACCGTTGACCGTGGTCGGCCGCCTGTTCGGCGCACGCCTGGCAGCCCAGGCCGGTGAGGCGGTCGGCAAGCGCACCCTGGAGGCCGTCGCGTTTGTGCGAGGAGACTATGCGGGCGAGCGCCTGACCCCATTCGAGCTGCCGCCGCCCGAACTGCCCCCCGGCGCGCGCGAGCGGGCCGGAACACTGGCCCGCGAAATCGATCGCGGCCCCTACGGCAACGGGCTCGGCGCGCGGCTCGCCGACATCGTGCTTGAAGGCATGGCGGCCGATCTCGCCCGTCTCAGGCCCAAGACGCTGGCGCGCGATCTTGGTGTGTCCTCACGCGCCGCGATCGAGGCCTGCCTTGCCAGCGTGAACGCGGGGCTTCTCGCCATGAAGTGGGATCTGCTCTGCCCCAACTGCCGCGGTGCCAAGCTCAGTGTCACCGCACTCTCCGAGCTGCCGCGTGGCGCACATTGTCACTCCTGCAACATCGACTACGACCGCGACTTCGAGAAGAACGTGGAGCTCTCCTTTGCACCAGCGCCGGCGATCCGGCCGATTGTCGATGGTGGCTTCTGCCTGTCGGGCCCCATGGCGACGCCGCATGTCGCCGTGCAGGTGCTACTGGATCCGGGTGAGCGCCGGAGCGTGGCCGTTGATCTGCCGCCGGGCTCCTATCGTCTGCGCACGCTCCATCCCGGCGTGGTCGCCGACGTCGACTACGAGTCCGGGCCCTTTCCTGGCCTGCGCATCACGGCATCTGGCGTGGAGGTGTTGGCCGCCACGGATCAGGAGGATGGGACGGGACGTGTGGCGTTCGTCAACGATGCCGGCTTCGAACTGGCGGCGTTGATCGAGGACCGCACCTGGGTGCGCGAGGCGCTGACCGCACCAGAAGTGATCTCATTGCAGGCCTTCCGCGATTTGTTCGCCGAGGCCACCCTGCGGCCGGGCGACGATGCGGGCGTCAGCCAGGTCGCGCTACTCTTCACCGACCTTCAGGGCTCGACGGCGCTCTACGAACGGGTGGGCGATGCCGTGGCCTACAACATGGTGCGGGAGCATTTCGCGCTGTTGGCCGCGATCGTGCGCGACCATGATGGCGCGGTGGTCAAGACGATCGGTGACGCGGTGATGGCCTCGTTCAGCGATCCGGCGCAGGCGGTGCGGGCGGCACTCGCCATGCAGGCGAAGATCGCCTCTTCAGCGCAAAGAGTCCGCGACCTCGTCCTCAAGGTCGGCGTCCATGCCGGCTCCAGCGTGGTCGTGACCTTGAACGGCCGCCTCGACTATTTCGGCTCGACCGTGAACATGGCCGCCCGCCTGCAGGGCCAGAGTGCAGGCGGCGACATCGTGTTGTCACGCGCCGTCGCCGACGATCCCGCGGTGCGTGAAGTGCTCGCCGCCGTGCCGAAGCGACGGGAGACGGTCGCGCTCAAGGGCTTCGCCGAGCCCGTCGGTTTCGTGCGCCTCCTCAGCACGACCCCGTAGCGAAAACCTCGAAACTGTACTCACGCAGAGGGGTTCCCGCACTTTCGCTGCAGAACTACAGTCTCGGCGCGATCATTCACCGAGCAGCGCCGCGGGACCGCGGGTCATCAGCTGACGCCCCACGATGATCCGCTGAATCTCACTGGCGCCCTCCCAGATGCGTTCCACCCGAAGCTCCCTGAACATCCGCTCGGCGACGTTCTCGCGCATGTAGCCACGGCCACCGAACACCTGCACGGCGCGATCCGCTACCCGCCCGGCCATCTCCGAGCAGTACAGCTTGGCCATCGAAGCCTGCCCGTGCAGGGTCTTTCGGTCGTGTCCGGCGTCGATAGACCGGGCGACCTCGTAGAGCATCGTTCGTGCGGCGAAGAGCTCGGTCGCGCTGTCGGCCAGCATGCCCGCCACCAGCTGGTGCTCCCCCAGCGCCCGGCCGCCGACCTCCCGCGTCTGCGCGAACGCGGTCATCTCGTCGACGAGGCGCTGCGCGGCTCCGACACATCTCGCGGCCACCATCATCCGCTCGAACCGGAACCAATCCTGCGTGAAGGTCATCGGTTCGCCCTCGGCCCCGACGAGATGGGAGGCGGGAACGCGGACATCGTTGAAGGCCACGATCGGATGCTCGTCGGCGATGTGATGCGAATAGTGCGGTGTGCGAACCACTTCCACGCCCGGCCAGGGCAAGTCGACCACCAACAGCACGTGATCTCCCGCATGCTCCCCGTCGGCAAGCACGGCCTCGACGAACACGTAGTCGGCGAGGTTGAACGACGTGACGTGCCACTTGGTTCCGTTAATCACGTACTCGTCGCCGTCACGGCGCGCGGTGGTCTCCAACGCGGACACGTCGGACCCGGCGAACTCCTCGGTGATCGCGTACGCCTCGTGCTTCTCGCCCCGCACCGAAGGCAACAGCCAGCGCTCGCGCTGAAAATCGGTGGCAACGTCGACCCACCACTGCGGCGGCGTCGCCATCACCCAGGCCAGACCATTGGTGACCCGCCCGGTCTGTTCCTGCACCAGGATCTGCTGCAACGCGGTGCAGCCCGGGCCACCCACTGAAGCAGGCATGTTCGTGGCATACAGACCCAGTTCCATGGCCCGCGCCGTGTGCTCGGCCGTCAGCTCCTTCGGCAGCAGGCCGCCTGCGAGTTCGGCTTCGACCTCATGGGGCATCAACGACTCGACGAAGTCGCGCGCCGTGTCGCGGATCCGCAGATCCTCCGTCGTGAGTCCGTACATCCGTGATACCCCGCTTCTCGCCTCTTGACTGAGCGTTCAGTCTATGCCAGCGTTCCCTAGTATGACCAGCTCGCAGCGTGCTGACGTAGTAGTGGTGGGCGGCGGAACGGTCGGCGCGTGGACCGCCGTCCTGCTCGCCGAAAGTGGCGTCGAACGGGTCGTCCTGCTCGAGAAGTCGACGCTGGGTGACGGGGCCAGCAGCCGTGCCGCGGGAATGGTGCGCGCCCAGGGCGGCACCGAAACCGCCATCGTGCTCGGCCTTCGGACCCAGGAGTTCTACGCCACAAGCGGCGAACGCTTCCCGCTCGACTGCGGCTTCGTTCGACAGGGTTACCTGATGCCGTGCTTCGCCGACGCCGAGGTGCAGCAGGCGCACGACCGCATCGCGCTGCAACAGCGACTCGGCCTCGACGTGCAGTGGCTGTCCAGCTCGGACATCGACGACCGCAACACCGGTCTTGCACCGGGCGTCACCCTCGGCGCGTCCTACGCGCCCGGCGACGGATACATCGACGCACCGCGCAACGTGCTGGCCTATACGGCCGCGCTGACCGCACTCCGCATCGACGTCCGGGAACACTGTAGGTTCACCGGACTGCGCACCGCGGGTGGTCGCGTGGTGGGCGTCGACACCTCGGATGGGCCGATCGATACCGAACACGTCGTGCTGACCGGCGGCCCCAAGCTCGCCGAGGTCGGTGCGACGGCGGGCGCGCGAGTTCCGGCGGGCGGCGCGCGGCACCAGGTGGTGGTGACCGCACCCGTCGCGGCATTCGACGTGCACGAGGTGCCGATGGCGTTCGACCTCACCTCCGGAATCTATTGGCGGCCAGGCGAAGCCGGCGGCCTGCTGTGGGGTATGAGCAATCCGGATGAGCCGCCCGGAGTGGCCGCCGACTTCGACACGGTGTACTACCGCAAGGCACGCGACCGGATCGAGGAGCTGCTTCCCGGCGTGGCAGGACTCGGCTTGAAGAGGGCGTGGGCCGCCACCATCGACTACACGCCCGACCACCTGCCGATCCTCGGCCCGCTGCTCACCGATGACGGTCCGGTCGAGGGCACCGTCGTGGCCAGCCCCGCCGGCCACGGCATGATGTGGGGTCCGGCAGTGGCCGAGGTGGCCGCCGACCTCACGACCTCGGGCGAGTGCAGCTGGCTCGACCTCACCGACCTCGGGCTGGACCGCTTCGACGCCGACGGCAACAGTCGCCTGGAGCCCGAGCCGATATCGCTACCGTTCCCAGAGAAAGCTGGACTGTGAATACTGAAATCCTGTCTCAGGCTGCCGACGCAGAACTCGAGGACTGGGGCCCCCTGGAAGAGGCCACCGACCAAGCGATGGCCACGCACGGCACCGAACTCTGGGTGGACGGCGACGCCTCGGCGGGCATCTGGCAGTGCGCGCCTGGACCGTCGCGGTGGAAGTTGGAGACCAACGAGGTCATCTATCTGGTTGCGGGCCGGATGACGGTGACTCCCGATGGAGGCGAAGCCTCCGACGTCGGCGTCGGCGACATGGCGGTCTTCCCCAAGGGCTGGTCGGGCACCTGGGACCTGCACGAGACCGTCCGAAAGGTCTACTCCATCTTCTGATTTCGCGCGATCACCAGCGCGTCGACCGCGACGACGCGACGCGGTGTCGCGATGACGGGATTGGCCTCGACCGCGTCCACAACGTCGCCGAGTTCGGTCGCCATCTCGGAGAACCGCACGATCACATCCGCCAGCGCGTCGATGTCCACCGCCGGTCCGCCGCGCCACCCGGCCAGCAGCGGGCGAATGCGCATGACCGTCGAGCAGACTCAGCGCGCCGGCGTGCGACACCGGCGGGCAGGCCACCACCCGGTCGGCAAGCAACTCCACCAACGTGCCGCCGGCGGCGACGACCAACAGGGGGCCGAAGCCCTCGTCACGCACGATGCCGACCGAGATCTCGACACCCGCCTCGACCATCGGCTCGACGGTCACCTCCGGCCCGAGCGAGTCCGCCATCGCCGTGTACGCCACACTTAGTGCCGCTTCGTCGGGAATGTCGAGCACCACGCCACCGACATCGCTCTTGTGCAGGGCAGCAACGGTTTTCAACGCGACCGGATAGCCGACCGCATCGGCGGCCTCCAGCACCGCACCCATCGAGCGGGCAGGCCGAACATCCACCACCGGCACCCCGTAGCCGGCGAGTAGCTCGATGGGCGCTGCGGCGCCTGCGGCAATGCGGGCGGCCCACAGCTCCCGTCGTTCGGGCTGCGTCGCGGCGTCGGCCCAGTCGACGGGCAACGGCCAGCGGGCCAGGTGACCCAGCGCCGCCAGTCCACTGCGGGCGCCTTCGAGCACCGGAATCCCGCTGTGTCGCAGTCGATCCGCAGTGGGCAGATCGATCGCAGAAGCAACCGACGCCAGCACCGCAACCGGCGCATCGGTGTGTTTGGCCACATCGGTCACCGCATCGGCGTAGGCGGTGTCGCCGTCGAACTCGGTGACCAAGTCGACGGCGAGCGCGGTCACGGCGACGGCGGGGTCGTCGACCATCGCGCGCAGGCAGGCGCCGAACAGGTTGCGGGTGTCGGCACCCGTTCCCCACACGTCCAGCGGGTTGGTGGGCACCAACCCGTCGTCGAGCATGGGGCCGATGGCGGCGACCGTGTCGGGGGCCAGATCGGCGAACTCGACCCCCAGCTCGTGGGCGAGGTCGGCCAACAGCGCGCGTTCGGCACCCGAATCATGCACCGTCGCAATGCCTCCGCGCTTGGCCCGCCGCCCGGCAGAGAACAATTCAAGGGTGTCGCTGAACTCGGCGAGATCGGTGACCTGCACGGCGCCGGTCGCCGCGCAGAACGCCTGCCACGCCGCATGCTCGCCGGCCAGGGCCCCGGAGTGTGCGGCCACCATCGCCCGGCCGCGCGGCGAGCCGCCGACGGTGAGGATCACCACGGGCACGTCCTGCTCCGCGGCGCGCAGCAGGGCTTGCCGCAGCCGCGGGACGGCCCGAGGTGCCTCGAGCAATAGGCCGATGATGCGCGTTTCGGGATCGTCCAGCGCGTAGTCCACGTAGTCAGCGGTGTCGGTGACGAGTTCCTGCCCGGACGACACCGCCAGCCGAAAGCCGAACCCGCGGCGGGCACGCAACAACGTCGAGAACGCCGAACCCGAATGGGTGACGAGGCTGACGCCACCATCGGGCAACGGATCCGGCTCCAGGTACCCCATCGCCCGCACCCCGAGCGCGTTGTTCACAAAACCCATGCAGCCCGCTCCGCACAACGCCATACCGGCATCGGTGGCGATCGCCGTGAGCGTGTCTCGCAGGCCGTGTGCGGACCCGAACAACACCGCCGACCGTGCACCCGCGGCGGCCGCGGCGGCCAACTGGTCGGCCAGCACGGCGTCCGGAACGCCGAGCAGTACCACGTCGACGGGCTCGTCGAGGTCGGCCAGTGACGGCACGCACGGCAGCTCGCCGATGCGGTCGTACCGCGGATTCACCAGATGGAAGCGCGCCGAACCTCGTTGTGCCTCAAGGACCATGCGCGAGCCGAAACTGTCCGGGTGGGGACTGGCGCCCACCACCGCCATCGACCGGGCGCCGAGCATGGCGGCGACCGCCGCGCGGCGTACTGGCCTCATGCCTCGACGCCCCCTCGCTCCGGTCCTCGCTCGTGCCTCGCTGCGATCCTCACTCGGGGTTGTCTTCGGGCGTTCATCGAGAGCGGCGGAACCGCCGCATGCCCCGCTTCTTGTCAGCGAGCGCCGCGCGGGCCGCCTGCCAACCGGGAATTCCGCAAACGCCGCCGCCGGCGTGCGTGCCGGAGCTGCCGTTGTACAGCCCGGCGATCGGTGTTCGGTAGTCGGCGTAGCCCGGTGCGGGCCGCATGTGGAACAGCTGCTCCAGCGACAGCTCGCCGTGGAAGATGTTGCCGCCGATCAAGCCGTACTCCTGCTCCATCTGATACGGCCCGACGATGTCCCGATGCGTGATCGACGACTTGAAGCCCGGCGCCACCTGGTCGTAGAGATCGATGAGCCGATCGGCGTAGGCGTCGAGCTCCTCGGTGTGCGGCGCTTCATTCCAATCGGCGGGCACCCACTGGGTGAACAGCGACATGATGTGCGTGCCATCGGGATTGAGCGTCTTGTCCAGTGTGGTGGGGATGACGCCGTCGCTGAACGGCCGCAGCGCCGGCCGGCCCGCCCGGGCGTCCTGGAACGCGGCCTCGATGAACTCCACGGTCGGGGCCATCTCCACAGAGCCGGTGTGGTGCTCGGCGATACCGGTGCTGGGATCGGCGGTGAAGTTCGGCAACTCTGACAGCGCCAGGTTGACCTTCACCACGCCGCTGCGGGTCTTGTAGTGCTCGATGTCGCGCACGAAGTCCTGCGGCAGCTCGGCGCGCGGGATCTGGTCGAGGAACGCGGTTTTCGGGTGCAGCGTGGTTACCACCAGCGGCGCGTGAATCTCGTCGCCGTTCTCGAGCACTGCGCCGTGCACACGTCCATCGCGGACCAGCATCCGGGCGACACGGGCGTTGGTGCGGATCTCGGCACCGAAGCTGCGGGCCGACCGGGCGATCGCCTCGGACACCGCGCCCATGCCGCCCTCGGGGTAACCCCAGCTGCCGAGTTGGCCGTCGCCGACGTCACCGATGGAATGGTGCGCCATCACATACGCGGTGCCGGGCTCACACGGGCCTGCCCAGGTTCCGATGACGCCGTTGACCGCAAGCGCGCCTTTGATTTGCGGTGATTCGAACCAGTCGTCGAGCAGGTCGGCGATGCTCATGGTGAGCAGGCGGGTGACGTCGGCGGTAGTGCGCACGGTGATCCCGCGCTGGCTCCAGGCCAGCTTGGCCAGATCCAGCAGATCACCGGGCCGGCGGGAGCCGATGTTTGGCGGCACCTGCGTGAGCAGCGGGCCCATCACGTCGGCGATGCCCTCCAGCCACGCGTTCCACTTCGGCCAGGCCTCGGCGTCCTTCTTTGACCACTTCGCCAGCTGTTCGTAGGTCCGCGCCGGGTCGTCCTCGTAGATGATCAGCGACCCGCCCTCGGGGAATGCCTGGTAGTACGGGCCCATCGGGTGGACCTTGTAGCCGTGCCGCTCGAGCTCGAGTTCCCGCACGATGGTCGGCGGCATCAGGCTCATCACGTAGGACAGCCGGGTGACCCGTAGGTGTGGGGCGTCTTCCCACGGCGCTTCGGTGGTGGCGGCACCGCCCAGCGAGGCACGGGACTCCAAGACCAGTGTCCTGGCCCCCGACCGGGCGAGATATGCCGCGGAGACCAGCCCGTTGTGGCCGCCACCAATGACGACGGCGTCGTATGTGTTCGACATCGCAAGCCCCACTTTCACGCCTTGAACAGCGTCTTGACTGACTGTTCAATCTAATCAAGTGTTAGGCTGGAAACAAGTAGCAACGCTGCGACTGACGAGGGGGAGCACCACAGCCATGGCCGAACCGGCACCCGCGACGGAGAACAACGAACGCCGTCGCATCGAAATGCTCCGCGCCGCAGCCGAGCTGATCTGTGAGCGGGGCTTCGGCGACACGCGCATCGCGGACGTCGCAAAGCGCGCCGGGGTCAGCTCGGCGCTCGTCATCTATTACTTCGGCACCCGCGACCGGCTGCTGGTGGACGCGCTGCGCTACTCCGAGGAGTCGTTCTACGAAGCAGCCGAGAAGATGCTGGCGCGAAATCCCGTCACTACACGAGCGGCTGTCGCTGCTCATCAAGTGGGACCTGCGTGCCGGAGGCCGACGATGAGATCCCCGGTGCCTGGGGACTGTGGTTTGACCTGTGGGCACAGGCTTTTCGGCACGACGAGATCAAGGCGGGCCGGGCCGAGCTCGACGCGCGCTGGCGCAGCATGATCATCGATGCGATCAAGTCGGACGAGCTCGACACCGACGTGGACGTCCGGATGTTCGCCCTGGAGTTCTCGGCGCTGCTCGACGGACTGGCCATCCAGGTGGCGCTCGAAGACCCGGAAGTCGACTCCGCGGTGGCCTACGACATCGCCATGCGGTTCGCCGAGCGGGAACTCAACATGCCTGAGCAGAAACGGTCGCTGCGGGCAGTCAAGAAACGCTGAGCGCGCCAAGGTCTTCGGCCACCGGGTCGGTGATCACCGATCGCCGAGCTGCGGTGCAGCACGCGCACCGCGTCGTGGGTGCAGACGCAGTTGACCCGTTCCCCCGGCTGGTGACTGACCGAACCCGGGCCCGAAAGGTTGGGCACCTCCACGATCAGCGCGGCGGGCGCCCCCACATCGACGTGCACCTGCGTGCAGTTGCCGAGGAAGACCACTTGCGACACCACACCGGCGATGGCGTTGCGCGCCCTGCGCGACTGGCTCGTCAGCGCCCTGCACGGTGATGCGCTCGGGCCGGATGACGATGGCCGCCTGACCGTTGATCGCCGCGTCGGCCTTGTCTTCGACCGCCGCACCGAGGCGGGTGTCGAGCGCGGAGCACACCGCAGAACCGTTACCCGTCTCCAGCACGTCGGCGTCGAAGATGTTCGCGGCGCCAAGGAATCCGGCGACGAACGTGGTGGCCGGTGCCGAGTAGATCTCCTGGGGCGGGCCGACCTGCTCGATGCGACCCTCTGCCAGGACGGCGATCTGGTCGCTCATGGTGAGCGCTTCCTCTTGGTCGTGGGTGACATAGACGAACGTAATGCCGACCTCGCGCTGCAGGGCGCGCAGCTCCAGCTGCAGCTGCTTGCGCAGCTTGGCGTCCAGAGCACCGAGCGGCTCGTCGAGGAGAAGCACCTTGGGGCCGCAGCACCAGTGCCCGCGCCAACGCGACCCGCTGCTGCTGCCCGCCGGACAGCTGGGCGGGGCGCCGTTTCGCGAATTCGCCCATCCGGGCCAGCTCCAGCGCTTCGTCGACGCGCCGCTTGGTGTCCTCGCGGGACGTCTTCTGGTACTTGAGCCCAAACGCGACGTTGTCCCACACAGTCATGAACGGGAAGAGTGCATAGGTTTGGAAGACGGTGTTGACCGGACGTTTGTGCGGCGGATCGCCCGCGACGTCACGGCCGTCGAGCTCGATGCGACCGGAATCGGGCTTCTCGAACCCGGCGATCATCCGCAGGGTGGTCGTCTTGCCACAGCCGGAAGCGCCCAAAAGCGAGTAGAACTGGCCGGCGGGGATATCGAGGTCGATACCGGTTACCGCCGGGACCCCGTCGAACGACTTGACCAGCTGTTCCAGCCGGATCGCGCCGCCCTTCATCCGGGCCGGCCGGTCAGGGCGCCACCGCCACCGCGGCGAGCCGCGACAACGTGTCGGCGAACCGAGTGAAGTTGGCCGCGAACCGATCGACATCGTCGCGGTCGTGCTGAACCGAAAGCAGCCATTGCTCCACCTTCCCCCATGGCGGGAGAAATACACCGCCATTGTGCTGCATTAACCAGTGCAGGTGGCCGAGTCTGGCGTCGATCTGTAGAAAATCCCGGAACTCCCGCACCCGATCGCGGCGGAATGTCACACAGCCCTTGGCGCCGACGGAGACGACGTGCCAGTCGAAACCGTGCCGGGCGATGGTGGATTCCAGCGATGTACGCAGCCGGGTGGCCAGCTCGTCGAGGTGGGCATAGGCCTGCGGGGTCAGCACGTCGGCGAGGGTGGCCCTGGTCGCGGCCATCGCGAGCGGGTTGCCGTTGAACGTGCCCACCTGCTCGTAGCGCCCGTCGGCGATCGCCGACATCACCTCTTCGGTGCCGCCGATCGCGGCGACCGAGATGCCGCCGCCGAGCGCCTTGGCCAGACACACCATGTCGGGCACCACGCCGCTGCGGGCGGTGATTCCGCCCGGCCCGGTGGTGAAGCCGGTCTTCACCTCGTCGTAGATCAGGAACGCGCCTTCGCCGTGCACGAGGTCGCGAATGACTGCGAGGTATCCGTCCTCGGGCGGGATGATGCCCGCGTTCATCATCACCGGTTCGAGGATCATCGCCGCCACCTGGCCGCGGTGCTCGGCCAGGGCACGAGCCACCGCGCCCACGTCGTTGAACGGCACCACGATGACGAGGTCCCGGATCGCGGCGGGGATGCCGGAGTTGCCCGGCACCGGGGTCGGCGATTCGCGTGGGCCGACCTCGTCGGCCTCCGGCAGCACCGAAACCTCCACGGAGTCATGGTGGCCGTGATAGCAGCCCTCGACCTTGATGATCAGGTCGCGTCCGGTGAGCGCGCGGGCGAGATGCACGGCGTCCATGGTGGCTTCGGTGCCGGAGTTGGCGAACCGCCACAGCGGCAAATCGAAGCGGCGGGACAGCTCACCGGCGATCCAGATCGCGTCCTCGGTCGGCTGCGCGAAATGCGTTCCGCGTCTGACCCGGTCGCTCACGGCCTCGACGATCGCCGGATGAGCGTGGCCGGCAATGGTTGCGCCGTAGCCACCGTGCATGTCGACGTACTCGGTGCCGTCGACGTCGTAGACCTTGGAACCCTTGCCGTGACTCATCCAGACGGCTTGCGGCTGCGCTATCTGCCAGTTGGACGTGACGCCGCCGGCGAGGTGTTCGCCGGCCTCGGCGATGAGTTCCGTGCTGCGCGGCTGGCGGCGCAGAAACACCTTCTCCTCATCGGCGATCAGCCGGTCCACGGCAGCGGAGTCAGGGCTGGCCACCGGGCTTTCCACTACCGACGAAGCCACGGTGAAACCTCCACTCTGAAACGGTTGACTGAGCATTCAGTCTATGCGAGAGTCCTACCAGCGACAAGACGCGAAATCAACGGGGAGGCCCCGATGCCAGTACCCAGCGGACACGGTCCGACCCGACGACAGTTTCTGGCGCGCGCGGCGATTCTCGCCGCGACGGCACCCACACTCGGCGCGTTCCTGCAGGCGTGTTCGAAGTCGGGGCCGTCGTCGTCGGCGCCGAGCCTCACGCTCGCCTCGCCCGACAGTCCGGTGAAGTGGGACATCGGCGACGACAACAAGCCCATCGCCGACGGGCTCGCGCCGGAGAAGGGCGCAACGCTGCAGCTGTACAGCTACGCCGACTACACCAGCCCGGACGCCGTGAAGTCGTTCCAGGACAAGTACGGGGTTCAGGTACAGATCTCGACGTTCAACGACACCGACGAAGCAATCACCAAGATTCGCGGCGGCAATGTCAACTACGACCTCTACTTCCCGAGCTATGACCAAATCAGCCGGCTCGTGACGGGCAAGCTGATTGCGCCGTTGAACCACAGCTACATCCCGAACATCAAGAACGTGTGGCCAAACTTCACCAACCCCTGGTACGACCAGGAGTGGCGCTACACCACGCCGTACACCATCTACACCACCGGCATCGGATGGCGTAACGACCAGGTGCCCGCCAACGTGGCCGGACTGAAGAATCCATACGACGTGCTGTGGGACCCGGCGAACAAGGGCAAGACGGCCGTTATCGACGACTGGCACACCGCCATGTCGATGGTGCTTCTGCGCCAAGGCATCACGGACGTGAACACCTCGTCGGAGGCCGACCTGAAGGTGGTCGGTGAGCAGCTCAACGCGATGGTCGCCGCGACGTCCCCGAAGGTCACCATCACCATGTACAACGACCTGCCCGCCGGGCAGCTAGGGGTGTCCCAGATGTGGTCGGGCGACATCATCAACGCCCAGTCGTACCTGCCCGAGGGCACCTCGACGGACATCCTGCAGTACTGGTTCCCGCCGGACGGCAAGGGTCTGGTGGACAACGACCTGATGGTCATGCTGCGATCGGGCAAGAACCCGGTGCTGGCCCACCTGTTCATCAACCACATGCTGGATCCGGAAGTGGCGATGCAGAACTTCTCAGCGATCGGATACCAGCCCCCACAGAATTCGATCACGGCGGATTCGCTTGTGGCAGAGGAGTTCATACCCGAGAACCTTCGTACGGCCATCGTCAAGCCGGAGTACTTCGACGCCGGTTATCGCCTGCTCGAACTCGACGCGACCAACCAGGACGCCTGGCAAAAGGTCTGGCAGGCGTTCAACGCCGGCGGGTCGTAATTTCCGGTGGCCGTCCCGGTAATCGCAGCACCATCGCGGGCGGCCCCGCCGCCACGTCAACGCCGCAGTCGTCTCTGGGCGGCGCTGGCCGCACCCGGAATCTTCTGGCTGTGCGCGTTTTTCATCTTTCCGCTCTATGTCGTGCTGTGCATCGTGTTCGGTCAGATCGACCCGCTGTTCCGTACGCCCGTCCCGGTGTGGAACCCGCTGCAGTGGGACCCCACGCAGTTCACCTATGTGCTGACCCACATCGTCGGCCCTAACGGAGTTTACGGGCCCGCCATTCTTCGCACCTTCGTCTACGTGCTGCTCGCCAGTTCGCTGTGCCTACTGATCGCGTTCCCGGTCGCGTACTACGTGGCGCGGCTCTCCGGCAGGCGCAAGGGCCTGTTGCTGGCGCTATTGATCGCGCCGTTCTGGATCAGCTACATGATGCGGATGTTCGCCTGGGTCAACCTGTTGCAGGACGACGGTCTGTTCAACAAGGTGCTGAGCCTCGGCGGCCTGCTCACCCCCGAGGTGAACTGGCTGACCGGCCAGCCCGTGGTCGTCGTCCTCGGGCTCGTCTACGGCTACGTGCCGTACATGATCCTGCCGCTCTACGCCGGCCTCGACCGGTTGTCGCAGCCGATGCTCGAGGCGTCGCGTGACCTTGGCGCCGACCGGCTTTCGTCCTTCTGGCGGGTGACCCTGCCGTTGTGCCGCCCGACGATTGTCGCCGCCGTGCTGTTGACGTGTTTGCCGATGCTCGGCGACTACTTCACCAGCGACATGCTGTCGGCATCGCCGAAGACCGCGATGGTGGGCAACCTGATCAACGACAGCGTCCAGTCCCCAGGACAAACGGGCCAGGCCGGTGCGTTCGTCATGTTGGTGTTCCTCGCGGCTCTACTGCCGATGCTCTACTACATCCGGGTGACCTCGCGGCCCGACGAGGTGTCGACATGAGAAACCCGGTCGCGTGGTGGAACGATCCGTGGCGGCCACCGCGTTTCCTCGTCGCCATCACCGTCGGCTACCTGGTGTGGTCACTGTTACCCGTCCTCATCGCGGTGGCCTACTCGTTCAACGACGGCAAGTCCCGCACCACGTGGCAAGGCTTTTCGTTCCGTTGGTACTGGGGTGACCAGACGCTGTCGGTGTGGCACAACGATGCGCTGCACACCGCTCTGCTGCAGACCATCAAGCTCGGCGTGATCGCGACCCTGATCACCGTCCCCCTCGGGACACTGTTCGCGATCGGCATCGACCGCTGGCGGGGCCGGCTCCCCGCTGGTGCGAACTTCATCATGCTGCTGTCCTTCGTGCTGCCGGAAGTGCTGCTCGCTGTCGCGCTGCTGTTCGTGATCACCACGGTGGCGGTTCCGGTCGAGCTGGGCACCACCGCGCAGGTGATCGGTCTGGTCACCTTCCAGGTGTCCTACCCCGCGGTGCTGGTGCGGGCCAGGCTGGCCACCATCGGACCGCAATACGAGGAAGCCGCAATGGATCTCGGCGCGTCACCGCTCGGCGCGCTGCGGCGGATCATCCTCCCGATGCTGATGCCTGCGATCTTCGCCAGCACCGTTCTGGTCTTCGCCGACGTCATCGACGACTTCGTGCTGGTGCGCTATCTGTCCGGTGACGCCTCCACCGAGCCCGTCTCGGTGAAGATCTACAACACCGCGCGCGCAGCGCCGACACCGGCGCTCAATGCCCTGGCCACGATGTTGCTGCTGGCGGCGCTGGCCGCGGTGGTCATCGGTTTCCTGGTGTACCGGCGCATGACGCGCTCGGACACCACCGCCGACAGCGGACTCGGCGGCTTCACTGGAGAGGCGTAATCCGGTTGACTCACGGCGTTCGCCGCGTTCTACAACGCCGGGCAGGACTGCACGGCTGCCAGCCGGGTGCTCGCTCATGAAGCCGTCTACGACGAGGTCGTGCAGCGGCTCGCCTTCGCCAGGCGTTCCGTGACGATGACGACGCCCTGACGCTGGCCAACGGCGTCGAACAGGGGCTGACGGCCAGCGTGTGAGCCCACTCGGATTCGCGCGCGATGCGATTTCTACGCGACCTGTACTTCGGAGCGGTGTCCGTGAGCTGCACGCGCCGATGTCATCGGAGCTGCCGCGTGGCGGGTTCGGTTTCTCGGGATACGGCAAGGACCTCGGCATCTACGGGGTCGACGACTACACCCGGATAAAGCGCGTCGCTCACGCGTTGTAGCGACTCACAGGCTCGGTGCCTACTCTGGGTCCAGTGGTGGACATCAACCGGAGAACATTCGTCGGTGCGTCCATCGCGGTCGGCGGGGTGGTGGCGACCGCTCCGCTCATCGCCGGCTGCGGTGACGATCAACACGACCAGACCGCTGAGTCATCGGTCGTGCGGGTCCGGATCAACGGCGAAGCCCGCGAAATCACGGTCGACAACCGCACCTCGCTGCTGGACATGCTGCGCGAACGCGCGGGCCTGACCGGCACGAAGAAGGGCTGCGATCAAGGCGCCTGCGGCGCGTGCACGATCCTGGTGGGCGGGCAGCGGATCAATTCCTGCCTCACCCTGGCGGTGATGCACGACGGCGCCGAGATCACCACCATCGAAGGGCTCGAACGCAACGGCCGACTCCACCCGCTGCAGCAGGCGTTCATCGACGAGGACGCATTCCAGTGCGGGTACTGCACGTCGGGCCAGATCATGTCCGGTGTCGGCTGCATCGACGAAGGCCATACCGGCTCGCCGGCCGAGATCCGGGAGTGGATGAGCGGCAACATCTGCCGCTGCGGCGCATACACCAACATCGTCACCGCCGTCGCGAACGCGGCAAAGACCACGTAGCGGCCATGTACCCGTTCCGGTTCACCAAGGCATCCGACGAAGCGTCGGCACTGCGCGCCGCCGCATCCGGCGCCCGCTACATCGCGGGCGGCACCACCCTGGTCGATCTGATGCGCGAGACGGTCGAGCGGCCCGCCGCGGTGGTCGACATCAACGCGCTGCCCTACCGTGACATCGATCTGCAGCCGTCCCGGTTACGCATCGGCGCGCTGGTGCGGATGTCCGAGCTGGCCGCTCATCCCGGTGTGCGGCAACAGTTCCCAGTCATCACGCAGGCCCTGGAGCTCTCGGCGTCCGCCCAGCTGCGCAACATGGCGTCGATCGGTGGCAACCTCATGCAACGCCCCCGCTGCCTGTACTTCCGCGATGTGTCGGCCGCCTGCAATCGCCGCAGCCCGGGCGCCGGTTGCGCGGCCATCGGGGGACGCAACCGCACGCACGCGATCCTCGGCACCAGCGACGCCTGCGTGGCCACGCACCCGTCGGACCTCGCGGTCGCGCTGGTTGCGCTCGACGCGACGGTGATCACCCGGGATGACAACGGCGAGCGGGCGATTCGGATCGCCGACTTCTTCCGTCAACCCGGCACCACGCCCGACCAGGAGCACAACCTGCGCCCCGGCGCGTTGATCACCGCGGTCGAAGTGCCGGTGCGCGCCGAGTCGCGGCGATCGGGTTATCTGAAGGTTCGCGATCGGGAGTCCTACGAGTTCGCGATCGCGTCGGCTGCCGTTGCGCTCGACATCTCCGCGGGCACGGTGCGCACCGCGCGACTGGCCGCGGGCGGGGTGGGCACTGTCCCGTGGCGACTGGCCGCCGTCGAGCAGGCGTTGACCGGGAAGCCGGCGACACCGGAGCTGTGGCGCTCCGCCGCGGCCCATGCAGCCGACGGCGCAAAACCCTTGTCAGAGAACGGGTTCAAGGTCGAGTTGATCAACCGCACCGTGGAGCGGCAATTGGCGACCGTGGCAGGTATGCCGTGACCCGGCCACTGCCTGCGGCGCTCGTGACCGGCCAGCCGGTGGCCCGGGTGGACGGCAGGCTGAAAGTCACCGGCCGGGCACGCTACGCAGCCGACAACCCGGCCCCGAATATGGTGTACGCCGCGCTGGTGACGAGCACCGTCGCCCGTGGCAGCGTCGAGCGCATCGAGCCGGCGTCCGCGGTCCGCCATCCCGACGTGCTACGCGTACTCACCGACTTCGGCGGGGTGAAGCTGCCCTACGACATCCGGCAGGTGTCCTGCTTCGGCCAGGCGGTTGCAATCGTCGTGGCCACCAGTCTCGAGGCGGCCATGCACGGCGCATCGCTGGTCGAGGTGCGGTACCGAACCGCTACGCAGACGACCGACATCGATGCGCCGCAAGCGCAACAGAAGTCGGGCAGCAGAACACGGGACTACTCCCGCGGTGACGCCGACGCCGCGCTGCGCACCGCAGCGGTCGTCACCGACATTCGCTACTCCATCGAACGCAACAACCACAACCCCATGGAGATCCCTGCCACCGTCGCCAGCTGGGACGGCGACCAGCTCACCGTGTGGGACAAGGTGCAGAGCATCAGTTCCGCGCAGCAGGCGTATGCGGACGCGTTCGGCATGCCGGTCGGCAACGTGCGGGTGATCTCCCCCTTCGTCGGTGGCGCGTTCGGCAGCGCGGGCGCCACCTGGCCACACCAACTGCTCGCAGCCTTCGCGGCACGCCAGATGCGCAGGCCGGTCAAGCTCGCGCTCACCCGTAAGCAGTACTACAGCGGTATCGGATTCCGGCCGACCAGCCGTCAGCGATTGGCGATAGGCGCAGACCGTTCGGGGCGCATCGGCTCCATCGTGCACGAGGCACACACCGAGACGTCGCGATACAACGCGTACGAGGACAACCTGATGACCGGTGCCCGGTTCCTTTACAGCGCGCCGAACATGCGATCGACGTATCGCGTTGTGCCACTTGACATCAACCCACCCACCTACATGCGGGGCCCCGGCGCTACGTCCGGCGCATTCGCCCTGGAGTCCGCGATGGACGATCTGGCGCGCCGGCTGGCCATGGACCCGATCGAGCTGCGCTTGCGCAACGAACCCGGTCGCGACGAGTGGGAGGGGCTTCCGTTCTCCACCCGCCGACTCACCGACTGCTTCAGGCAGGGCGGTGCTGCATTCGGCTGGTCGCGACGCAACCCCGCGCCGCGATCGATGCGTGACGGCGACCAGTTGATCGGAATCGGCACCGCCGCGGCCGTCTATCACACCACGCGCAGCCGGTGCGCCGCGCTGGCCCGGATCAATGCCGACGGCACCGCCGACGTCCAGAGCGGGACGAGCGACATGGGGCCGGGAACCTATACGTCGATGACCCAGGTGGCCGCCGACGCCCTCGGGCTGCCGATCGCCCGGGTGCGATTCGCGCTCGGCGACAGCAGGTTTCCCGAGGCCCCGTCCCACTCGGGGTCCAGGACGATGGCCAGCGTGGGCTCGGCGGTGTTCACAACCGCCAACATGCTCCGCGACCGGTTCGTCCGCACCGCAGTCGTCGATCCCGGATCGCCGCTGAATGGTGCAAGGCCTGAGGAGGTCTCGATCACCGACGGCCGGATGTTCCGTACCGCAGAGCCTGCACGCGGCGAGACCTACCAGGACCTGCTGCGCCGACGCGGGTGGAAAGACCTTGACACGCAACAAACCTGGATGCCGGACGACGCGGACCAACGTTTTTCGATGTCCGCCTACGGCGCGGTGTTCGCCGAAGTCGCCGTCGACGAACTGCTCGGCACGGTTCGCATCCGGCGCATCTATGGCTGCTACGACGCCGGGCGCATCATCAACCCGAAGTTGGCGCATAGCCAGGCGATCGGCGGCATGGTCGGCGGGATCGGCATGGCGCTGCTTGAGGGCACCCACCTCGACTACCGCGACGGGCGGATCGTCAATGCGAACATGTCCGACTACCTGGTGCCGGTCAACGCCGACGTGCCCGCGCTCGATGCGGCGTTCCTGCCCGCCGAGGACACCATCGCCGACCCCCTCGGCGTCAAGGGACTCGGTGAGCTGGTGATCGTGGGCGTGCCCGCGGCCATTGCCAACGCGGTGTTCAACGCCACCGGCAGGCGGGTCACAGATCTGCCGATCACGCTGGAGAAGCTCCTCTAGTTCTCTGCGCGAGCTGGGCCCACGCGAGCTGGGGATCGCAAAAGCACCACTAAATCGGCGTGTTGGGGTGCTTTTGTGTCTGCTGGCCAGAGAAGTGTGGACCTCCGGAGGCCCGCGGACTAGTCTAACTGTATGTTCAAACAGTGTTCTCCGGCTCCACTGCCCGCCGACGGCCTCGCCGCGGCGCTGGCCCCGTTCGGCCAGTCGCGGATGCTGCCGCGCGAGGCCTATGTGGACCCAGCGGTGTTCGAGTGGGAGCAGCACAACATCTTCTCCGGGTGGACCTGCGTCGGCCACGCCTCCGACCTGGCGGCGGTGGGCGCCCAGAAGGCGGTGGGCACCGGCCCGAACGCGATCCTGCTAGTGCGCGGCGAGGACACCATCCGCGCGTTCGCCAACACCTGCCGACATCGCGGGCACGAACTGTTGGCGTGCAACGAAACCACTCGGGGACGCAGCATCGTGTGCCCGTACCACTCGTGGTCATATCGGCTCGACGGGAGGCTGCGCAACGCGCCGGGCTTCAAGGACGTCGAGGGTTTCGAGGCCGATGAATTCGGCCTAGCCGAACTGCGACTGGTCGACTGGCATGGGTGGCTGTTCGTCGACCCCAGCGGCGAGGACGCCGAATTCGCCGAACACGTCGCGGGTTTGGAGGAGGTCATCGGACCGTACCGGCCCGAGGACCTGACGATCGTGGACAGGCATTCCTACGAGCTGGCCACCAACTGGAAGGTCATCGCCGAGAACTACCAGGAGTGCTACCACTGCTCCACGATTCACCCCGAACTGTCCCGGATCAGCCCGCCGAAAAGCGGCGAGAACCTGGACCTCAAGGGCGCGTGGATTGGCGGCTGGATGTCGATCGTCGAAGGGGCGGAGACGATGTCACTGACCGGGGCCAGCGGTGGTGTTGCGATCAAGGGGCTCTCCGAACACGAACTGCGCAGCGTGATGTATCTGGTCGGCTTTCCCAATCTGTTGGTCAGCCTGCACCCCGATTACGTGATGACCCATCTCATGACGCCGTTGGCCGTCGACCGCACCCATGTCGAATGTGCGTGGGCGTTCCCCAAGGAGGTCGCCGAGAAGCCGGGTTTCGATCCGTCGTATGCGGTCGACTTCTGGGATCTGACCAACCGGCAGGACTGGGCGGCGTGCGAGTCGGTGCAGCGCGGGCTCAGCTCACCACACGCGCGGCCCGGGCCGCTCGCGCCGGACGAAGACGGCGTGTATCAGTTCGTAACGCGGGTGGCTAAGGCGTATTCCGGTGCCGCTGCTCGCGGGTTGGAACACCGTTGACACCCTGGATCGACTGCGCGTAGGTGCCGACCGCGAAGGCGACGCCCGGCCCCATCACGACAAGCGCGTCGCGGCTGACATTGTCGATGGTGTCGCCCGGGAGGAGGTAGTTCCGGTCGAACGCGACACCGGCAATGCCACCCCACAACCGGGCCTGCAGCTCCGTTTTCCGCTGCGCCGCGC
This sequence comes from uncultured Actinomycetota bacterium, assembly GCA_963800125.1. Lineage (GTDB taxonomy): Bacteria > Actinomycetota > Actinomycetes > Mycobacteriales > Mycobacteriaceae > Mycobacterium. The sequence goes on from CAWDAC010000026.1 coordinate 111,885, forward strand.
CGGTGGTCGTGCCACCGATCGGGACACCGGCGTCCAGAAATGGGCTGTAGTCGCTTGCCTTACCCAGCGGCATGTCGGCGGGCCGGATCCCGGCCAGGTTCAGATAGCCGGCCAGCGTGCGTTCGAGGCCGGCCGAGCCGACGGGCACGGTACTGGCTGGAACGTTGGGGTTGGCCTGACCGGACTGGTCGCCGTCGTAGGTGAAGAATCCCGCGTTGGGCGAACCCAGCATGTCGAAGTTCAGGTACAGCGCGATGTCGTTGAGCTGGTCACGATCCAGGCTGTCGACATATTTCGTCGACCCCTCCAGCACCGCCTCCTCGGACCCCCAGAACCCGAACCGCACGGCGTTGGTGATCTGCGGCTGCGAGCCCAGCGCCGCGGCGGTTTCCAGCAGCGCGGCCACCCCGGTGCCGTTGTCGTTGATGCCAGGGCTTCCGGCTACGGTGTCCAGATGCGCGCCTGCCACCACCACGTTGTGAGTGTCGCCGGTCTTGGTTTGCGCCACCACGTTTCGTGACTTCACCATGGCCGCCTTGGCATCGAGCGTCAGCAGCACCGGCGCGTCGGTGCGGCGCAGCGCGGCGTCGGCGTCTTTGCCGATCACCCCGACCGGCACCTTCAAACCCTGGAAGTAGCCCGGTGTGAACAGCCCCTTCGGGCTGCCCGATGTCCCGGGATCACTGACGACGAGAAGCCCCACGGCGCCCTCGGCGACGGCGGTGTTCTGTTTGTCGACGACCGAGCAACCGGTGTCGTCGACGACCGCGATGGCGCCCTTCATCGTCTTCGTTCCGTAGTCGGCGGCGGCACAGCCGGCAGGCTTCTGGGGCCGCAGCGTGACGGCGCGCAACCCGCCGGCCGCGGTCGGCGTCAGTAGCGACGCCTGGTCGACGGGGTATCTGCGGCCGGACACGGCGAGTGTCGGGTTTCCCGGCCGCGCCACGCCGAGGTGCTCGTATTCGGGCGTCTGAACGTCAAAACCCTTTTCCCGCAGTGTCTGTGCGACATAGTCCACGCTGGCGTCATACCCGGACGTGCCTTCGGCGCGGGAGCGGTCGTTGGCGTCGGCGATCTCCTGAAGCTTGCGCAGGTGGACGTACATGCCGTCGACGCCGACCTTGTCCGCCAAGTCGCGTGCAACATCTTGCGGGGGCGAGGGCGCCGACGAGCACCCGCCGAGCAGCGTGGCGATGACGACTGCCGCGCCCGCCAACGGCATTACCGAGGGCATCATGACTCGGTGAGTACATGCCGGGTGCGGTCGCCGCGGATCGGCACTCCGTTGCGGCCACGTTGGTCCTGTGCGTAGATGCCGACGACGTAGGCGACGCCGGCGCCATTGATCCCCAGCGCCGTCTTATCGATGTGGTCCAGGGTGTCGGACTTCTTGTGGTAGTTCGGGTCGAACGGCTCCCCCGCCGTGCCGTCCCACAGCTCTGCTTGTTCGTCGGTCATCTTGTCCTCGGCGCCCGAGAAGAGGCCGCCCGCCGGAACGCCTGCCTTGGTGAAGCCGTCGTAGTCGGAGCGGCCGACGAACGTCGTGTCCTGCGCTGTCTCCCCGGCGCCTTTGAGGTACGCGACGAAGGTGCGTTCGATGCCCGCGGACCCCTCGGGTATCCGGGGATTGGCCTCTCTGGGGTCGGGCGGCGCCGACTGGTCTCCGTCGTAGGTGAAGTACCCCGGGTTGGGCGAGCCCAACATGTCGAAGTTCAGATAGAGCGCGATGTCCTTGAGCCCATCGACGTCGAGTGACTCGACGTAGTTGTCCGAGCCCAACAGCCCGAGCTCCTCGGCCCCCCAGAAACCGAACCGCACCGCGTTCTGCACCGGCGGCGAAGGGCCCAGCTGCAGTGCGGTTTCCAGCACGGCGGCCACGCCTGAACCGTTGTCGTTGATGCCCGGGCCTTCCGGCACGCTGTCCAGATGGGCGCCGACCATCACGACGTCGGCGGTGGACCCGGTCTTGGTCTGCGCGATGACATTGCGGGTGTGCTCGACTCGGACCCCGGCCTTGAGCTTGATGGTGGCCTCGCCCGGCGCGCCGCGCAGCCGCTCGCCTGATTCCTTGGTGATGCTGACGACCGGGATCTTCGGGTTGGTCTTCTCGCCGAGCGTGCCGCCCATCTCGTCGCCGTCCTCGTTGTTGGCGACGATCAATGCCACCGCGCCGCGCTCGGCGGCCACAGCCTGTTTCGCCGAGAACTGGCAGGCGCCGCGATCCACCAGCACCACCGCACCCTGCACCGGAAGCCCGTCGTAATCCGATGCGGTACAGCCCGGCGTGTCCTCGACCCGGGCCGCGACCAGCGGACCGGAGACACCCTCCGGAGGCGTGCCGATGGTGAACTCCAGCGGTTTGGCCGCAATGGTCGCGCCGCCGACGGTGAGCTGAGGTTCCTCGGCGAACGGCAAACGCACCTCGAACTCGGGAGTCTGCACGTCGAATCCCTTTTCACGCAGAGCCTTCGCGACATAGTCGACGCTCGCGTCGTAGCCGGCGGTACCGAGCGCACGGTTGCCATCGTGGGCGTCGGCGAACTCCTGCAGTTTTGTCAGGTGCGCCATCATCGCGTCGGCCTTGACCCGCTGGCCCAGCGTCGCCGCGAATTCGGCCGCGGCGCCGGAGGCCACGGGCGGGGAGGGCGGGTTGGTGGCTTCTTTTGCGGACGTACCGCCGCAGCCGCCGAGCGCCGCCGTGACGACAGCCACCGTAAGCACGGCTGATATCGCACGTGATTTGCGCCCCATCGACTCCACGTTAGCGGGTGCCGCTGCCGTGCCCATGATTCGCTCGCAAGCTTCGCTCATGCGTCGCGGCGGTTGATGGCGACCAGCGCCGCAACGAACACGGCCGCCGTCACGCCCGCGAAGTACACCATCGACCCTAATTCGCCCCACGGCATGTGATAGGCCGGGTAGAGCCACTGCACGCCGATGAAGGTGAACGCATTCGCGAACGGCAGGTACGGGCCGATCTCCGAACTGATGTTGGGCAGGTTCCCCAGCATCGGCTCGGCGACCAACGGCCACAGCAGGAGCAGCGCCACCGCGCCCGCAGACGCCCGCACCAGCGCGCCCACGCCGACACCCAGCACGGCCGCGAGCATGGCGTACAGCGCGATCGCCCCGACCAGGCGCCATACCTCCGGATCGGACAGCGGTAGCTGCGCCCCGATCAGGGGTGGCGCAGCCAACCGCGCGACCACCACCGACGCGATCACCATGACTGCAGCATATATACCGGAAAACACGCCCGCGACAACGGCTTTCGCCACCAGTACCAGGGTCCGATTCGGGACGGCCATGAACGTGGTGCGGATCAGTCCGCTCCTGTACTCGTTGGTCACCGTCAGCGAGGCCAGGATCATCAATACCGGCACACCGAAGATCGCGACACCCATCGCCGCCTTCTCCGGGGGCAGCCCGCCGGTGCCATAGGCGGTCGATGCCTGCACCGCGGCCAGCCCCAGGCTCAGCACCGCCACCGCGACCGCCGACCACAGCGGCGACCTGGTGGTCGACAGCTTGATGCGCTCGGCGTTCAGCACCGCTACGGCGCTCACTCAGGTCACCGCCCGGTACTGCACGGCATCGTCGGTGAGTTTCATGTACGCCTCTTCCAGCGAGCCCTGCTGTGAGGTCAACTCGTGCAAGGTGATGCCGTTGCGTGCGGCCAGCTCACCGACCACCTCGCTGGCAGCGCCGCGCACCAACAACGCGGCGGCCGCGGGGTCGTCATCGACCGCGATGTCTGCTTCGGCCAGCACCTGCCGCAGCAGGTCCAGCTGCGGGCTGCGGACGCGGACGCTGTCGGCGCGGCCGACGAATTCGCTGCACCGTCGTCGACGCGATCAGCTTGCCACGCCCGATCACCACCAGCCGGTCGGCGGTGTTGGACATCTCGGCGAGCAGATGGCTCGACACGAAAACCGTGCGGCCCTCACCCGCAAGCGTGCGCATCAGCGTCCGCACCCAGCGGATGCCCTCGGGATCCAGCCCGTTGACCGGCTCGTCGAACAGCAGCACCGGCGGGTCGCCGAGCAGCGCGGCCGCGATGCCCAGCCGCTGGCTCATGCCGAGCGACAGCGTGCCTGCCTTCTTGGCGGCGACCGTGGACAGGCCGACCATGTCGAGCACCTCGTCGACCCGGCTGACCGGCAGCCGGTGAGTCGCCGCAATCCAGTGCAGGTGCGCACGCACCGACCGGTTGGGATGGGTCTGCTTGGCGTCCAACAGCGCCCCGACGTGCCGCAGCGGATTGGTCAGTTCGCGGTAGGACTTGCCGTCGATGGTCGCCGTGCCCGACGTCGGGTGGTCCAGCCCCAGGATCATCCGCATCGTGGTGGTCTTGCCCGCACCGTTGGGGCCGAGGAATCCGGTGACCATCCCGGGCTCGAAGTAGCAGCTCAGGTCGTCGACTGCGCGGGTTCTGCCGAATACCTTGGTCAGCCCGGTCAGTTCGATCATCGAGGCCATATTGTCAGCTCGCCTGCTCGCTCAGTGACCAGGTCGGCCACGGCGCGCATGCCGGCGGCGTTGGGGTGCACCGGATACCGGGCGTCCGGGCAGCGGCACGCCGAATCTCGTCGGCTTGGTCGTCCAGGGGTCCGCCGACCACGCGTGATGCGCGCGGCTGGCCTCCGCCGCCCGCACCAGTTCGCAGCCGGTCGTCCGCGGCGGCTTCTGACGTCAGGCGCTCCAGCGTGTGCGGCGACGCGGCGGCCAGGGCGGCGTCGATGCCCGACAGCGGCGTGGCGTCCTCTCCGGGTGGAGGGAGCAACGTGAGGTAGTCGACGAAGAGCACACGCGCCTTCGGTGCCCGCTGCCGGACGGTCCGCCCGACCGTCCTTCAGCGACTCGTCCGACCTCGAACCAGTGCGCGATCGCGGGCGGCGGGGTCGAGCAGCTCCCGCAGCCGGTCGCCCAGCAAGGGCAGCGAGCGCGCCATCCGGGGCAGGCCCGCCGCCGTCAACATCGGCACATATCCGACGTCGTTCCCGCCGATCGTCACCGTGACAAGAGTTTCCGAGCCATCGAGGACGGTGACCTGCGGCGGTGCGTTGTTCTGCCGATCGGTCAGCACATGGGCGGTGGTGGCGCCGGAGTAGGTCACGTCGACGAGATCGAGGCCGAGCCGCTGTGCGACCAGGTGCGGGTAGTTGGCCGCCGAGCGGCCTGCCCGCCACGGCGCGTCCTTGGCGCGCGGCGGAATGCCGGGGCCTGCGGCCATCGAACTGCCCAGTGCCACATACCGTTTCGTCATAGGGATGGGCTGGACGGCTGCGCCCAGAACCGCTTCGGGATCCGGCCCGCCTGGCGCGCGAGGTACCCCGCCGTGACGGCGGCGGCCATCGCGGCGGCCATCACGGGCGGGTCGGCGGCCCGGGTGACCGCAGTCGCGAGAAGCACGGCGTCGCAGCCCAACTCCATTGCCTGCGCGGCGTCGCTGGCGGTGCCGATGCCCGCGTCGAGAATCACCGGGACGCCAGCCTGTTCGACGATCATCTCGATGTTGTGCGGATTGGCGATGCCGAGCCCGGTCCCGATCGGCGATCCCAGTGGCATCACCGCCGCGCAGCCGGTGTCCTCCAGCCGCCGTGCCAACACCGGGTCGTCGTTGGTGTAGGGCAGTACCACAAAGCCGTCGTCTACCAATTGCTCTGCGGCGCGGACCAATTCGACGGCATCCGGCAGCAGGGTGCGTTCGTCGGCGATGACCTCAAGCTTGACCCAGTCGGTCTGCAGCGCTTCGCGGGCCAACTGCGCCGTCAGCACAGCCTCGGCGGCCCCGCGGCATCCCGCGGTGTTGGGCAGCGGCGTGATGTTCAACCGGTTCAGCAGTCCGAGCACACCCGTGCCGCCCTCGACGTCCACGCGGCGCATCGCGACGGTGGTCAGCTCGGTGCCCGAAGCAACGAGCGCCTCCTCCAACACCGCCAGGTTGGCCGCACCGCCGGTGCCGAGGATCAGCCGCGAGCCGAACTCGCGGCCCGCGATGGTCAGTTTCGAATCAGCCACCCTGCACCGCCGTCACCACTTCGAGCCGGGCGCCGTCGGTCAACGTGGTCTGCCAGCGCGACCGCGGCAGCACCGCCCAGTCCACGGCGACCGCGATGCCCTTCTCGGGGAAGCCGAGGCGCTCGAGCAGCCCGGCGACGGTGGTCTCGTCGTCCACCTCGACGGTCTCGTCGTTGACGGTGACAATCATCGGACCTCCAGCAGTTCGGCGTCCGGCAGCGGAGCGCCGTTGAGCTCACCCGCAATGGCTTCTGCGGTCCATGGCGCCAGCAGGAAGCCGGACCGCCCGTGTCCCGCGGCCACCAGTGTGCGGTCGTCCAGCCGGCCGACCAGCGGCAGGTTGTCGGGCGTCATTGGCCGCAGGCCCGCCGAGCACTCCGCGAACTCGTACTCACCGAGGGCCGGAACGACCGCGCACGCGTCGTCGAGCAGTTCTCGCACCCCGGTCACGGCGGGTGCGGTGTCGCGGCCGTGTTCGTACTGGGTGGCACCGACCACGACGCCGTCCGGTCGCGGCACCAGATAGACCTGCCGTCCGTGCACACGGGCGCGAATCACCCTCTGCGGCACCGGCATGCACCCGCGCCGCCACCGCAGCCGCAGCACCTCACCCTTGACCGGGCGGATCGGCAGGCCGGGCCACAGCGCCGGCGCGTCGATACCGTTGGCGATCACCCGGACGTCCGCGTCCAACGACGCGAGGTCGTTCACCGGCGGTGCCCATTGCACACCGAGCCGTTCGCAGCGCGCCGCGAGCGCCTCGACCACCGCCCGGTTGTCCACCGCGAGTTCTGTTTCGGCCCGAAATCCGTGCCGAATCCCTTGAGCGAGAAGCGGTTCGACATCGCGGGCAGTGGATGTGAATGTCACCGGGTGTCCCTGGCCTGCCAGCCATTCCCCGACCGTCCTCAGGTCGGCGACGTCGGCGCGGTCGACGGCGACCACCAGCGACTCTCGTGCGGTGACGACATCGGGCGGCAGGCCGTCGAGGTAGGACCCCGGCCCGTCCCGATGCCATAGCGCCAGCGACGCCAGGCCGAGCCGCAGCAGTCGCTCCTCGCCGGGCCAGCCTTCACTGTGCGGGGCCAGCATGCCGCCGGCCACCCACGACGCTCCCGGGTCGTCGTTCCGGTGCACGCGGACGGTCCAGCCGTCGAGCGCGGCGCGGCGCGCGACCGACAGGCCGATGACGCCGCCGCCGACGACGGCCAGCGATCCGTTGGGCGGCATTTCCCTCCCTTCGCCGGCATGACCCGGATCAGGTGCAACGGTAAGGGCAGGGCGTGCCCACTCTCAGTCCCGCTTCCCGGGACTCCCGTGTCGACGTTCCACATTACTCTCGCGGTGTGCACCAACCCTCCGATCGGCTGGCTTCGGCGGTGCTGTATTTGTGCACCGACGCCCGCCGCGAGCGCGGTGACCTGGCAGCGTTCGCCGACGCGGCGCTGGCCGGCGGGGTGGACATCATTCAGCTGCGCGACAAGGGCTCGCCCGGCGAGCAGCAGTTCGGACCGTTGGAGGCCCGCGACGAGCTCGCCGCGCTCGAGGTGCTCGCCGACGCCACGCGGCGGCACAACGCGTTGCTGGCAGTCAACGACCGGGCCGACATCGCCCGGGCGGCAGGCGCCGACGTGCTGCACCTCGGCCAGGACGATCTGCCGCTACCGATCGCCCGTGACATCGTCGGGCCGCGACCGCTGATCGGCCGGTCCACCCACGACCGCGACCAGGTGTCGGCAGCGACGGCCGAGCCGGTGGACTATTTCTGCGTCGGGCCGTGCTGGCCGACGCCCACGAAGCCGGGTCGCGCCGCGCCTGGCCTCGCGCTGGTGCGGGCCGCGGCCGAGTTGACCGCCGGAGCCGGCGGGTCGGCGACATCGGGCACAGCCAAGCCGTGGTTCGCGATCGGCGGCATCGACGAGCAGCGACTGCCGGAGGTGCTCGAGGCGGGTGCGCACCGCGTCGTCGTGGTGCGGGCAATCACCACGGCAGACGATCCAACCGCTGCGGCGCACCGGCTGAAAACGGCGCTCACAAAGTCGGATTGACCAGCAGCGGAATCGATGCCGCCACGGCACGCAGCTCTGCCCAGCTGGCGGCGAATCCGGGATGCAGCGGCAGCCCCGCCACGTCTTCCTCGGCCACCCAGCGCAGCTCGGCGCTCTCCCTGTTGGGCACGGTGTTGAGCAATTCAGGGGCATCGGCGATGACGGTCGTGTAGGTCCAGCGACTTCCACTTGCGGTCGCGGTCACCACGGTTGTTCGCACAGTGAGCCGGTCGGCGGGAAGTCCGGCTTCTTCGTGGGCCTCGCGGACGGCGGCCTGCTCGGCCGTCTCGTGGCTGTCGCGGGCTCCGCCCGGCAGTCCCCAGGTGCCGCCCTGATGACTCCACGGCGCCCGGTGTTGGAGAAGCACCGCGGCCGAGCCGTCGGGACGCGGCGCGCGCAGCAGCAGACCCGCGGCGCCGTGCTTGCCCCAGTAGGCCGCGCCGCTCTCGGACACCACCCAGCCGTCGCCGTCGCCACGCACCCGTTCAGCTTAAGGAACACACGGCAAACCGGTGGGCCTCGAATCCCCACACGCCACCCGAAGAACTCTTAGAATTCTTTTATAGAGTTGGGAGCAGTCGGAAAAGTAGCCGAAAAGATGAGGTCCGCGCACACGTGACTGTGGAGTTGGCGCACCCGTCGACCGAGCCACTTGCGTCGCGGTCGCCGACAACACCCGCGCACCCGCGCTGGTGGTTCCTCTGGACGACTCCGGGCCGGATCCTGACCATCGGTGTCGTGCTGTCCGCGCTGGTGATCGCCAGCGCGTTTGCCACGTCGACGACGATCAACGACCGCCAGCAGGCGCTGACCACCGTCCTCGAGCACACCGAGCCGCTGGCGTTCGCGGCCGGCCAGCTCTACACCACGCTGTCGGTCGCCGACGCCGCCGCGGCGACGGCCTTCATCGCGGGCGCCGAACCGCGCGACGTCCGGCAGCGCTACGAACAGGCCATCACCGACGCCGCCAGCGCCGTCACCAGGGCGTCGAGCGGGCTGACGGATGAGCCGTTGATCCAGCTGCTCGGCCGGATCAACGCCAATCTCGCCGTCTACACCGGCCTGGTGGAGACTGCGCGCACCAACAATCGGGCGGGCAACCCGGTCGGCTCGTCCTACCTGTCCGAGGCGTCCTCGCTGATGCAGCAGACCATCCTGCCCGACGCCCAGCGCCTCTATGAGGAAACCTCGGCGCGGGTGGACACGGAGACCACGGCGTCCACCCGCATCCCGGCGCCGGTCATTCTGGTGGTGCTGGCAACGCTGTTGTTCGGCGCCTTCGCGAATCGCTGGCTGGCCCGGCGGACACGCCGACGCGTCAACATCGGTTTCGTCGCGGGCGGGCTGGCCGTGCTCATCATGTTGGTTTGGGTGTTCACCGCCCTGGTGATCTCGACCATCGACAGTCGCAGCGCGAAAGATACGGCGGCCGACTCCCTCAAGACCGTCACCAATCTGGCCATCACGGCGCAGCAGGCGCGTGCCGACGAGACTTTGTCGTTGATCCGGCGCGGAGACGAGAGTGTGCGCAAGCAGTCCTACTACCAACGCATCGACGCGATGCAGCAGCAGCTGTCCGAATACCTCGGTCGCGAGGACGCGATCGGCAAGAGCGACCTGTCCGACGCCGAGCAGTTGTTGCGGCGCTGGCGCGCGGCCGACGACCGGATCAGTGCCTACATCGCGGTCGGCAATTATCAGGCCGCGACACAGGTCGCACTGGGCCGCGGAGAGGACGACTCGACGCCCGCCTTCGACCGGCTGGACGAAGCGCTGGGCAAGGGCATCGACGACAGCCGCGAACAGTTGCGCAGCGACATCCTGAACGCCCGCCGGGTGCTGTCCGGCGCGACCGTCGGGGCGGCCGTGCTGTCCGTCGTTGCGGCGATCGCGGTGGCGCTGGGACTGTGGCCACGACTGAGCGAGTACCGGTGATGAGCGTCTCGCGCGAAGAACATCGGGCCCTGATTTTCAGGTTGTTGTGCGTCGCGGTCATGGTGGTGACCGTGCTGGCCGGCTGCGGGCGCGCCGAGTCGGTTACACCGGCGCCGAGCCTTTCGCTGGCGCCGCCTGCCCCGGCTGGCATGGAGGAACTGCCGCCGGAGCTGGTGCCGCCGCCGCAGAACACCGACGACGACTGCGACCTCACCGCGAGCCTGCGGCCGTTCCCGGATCGGGCGCAGGCCGACGCCGCCGTCGCCAACATCAAGGCCCGCGGACGGCTGATCGTCGGTCTCGACATCGGCAGCAACCTGTTCAGCTTCCGCGATCCGATCACTGGCGAGATCACCGGATTCGACGTCGATATCGCAGGCGAGGTGGCGCGCGACATCTTCGGCACCCCGTCGCAGGTCGAGTACCGCATCCTGTCGTCCGCCGATCGCATTGCCGCCCTGCAGAACAACCAGGTCGACGTGGTCGTGAAGACCATGAGCATCACGTGTGAACGCAAGAGGCTGGTCAACTTCTCGACGGTGTACCTGATGGCAAACCAGCGAATCCTGGCTCCGCGTGACTCGACGATCTCGCAGGCGAGCGACCTGTCCGGCAAGCGGGTCTGCGCCGTCAAAGGCACCACGTCGCTTAAACGGATCCAGCAGATCAGCCCGTCCCCGATCATCGTTCAAGTGGTGACGTGGGCCGACTGCTTGGTTGCGCTGCAGCAGCGCCAGGTCGACGCCGTCAGCACCGACGACTCGATCCTTGCCGGGCTGGTGTCCCAGGACCCGTATCTGCACATCGTCGGGCCCAGCATGAACGAGGAGCCCTACGGCATCGGCATCAACCTGGCCAATACCGGCCTGGTGCGCTTCGTCAACGGCACGCTGGATCGCGTCCGCCGGGATGGCACGTGGAACACGTTGTACCGCAAATGGTTAACGGTGCTCGGCCCGCCGCCTGCGCCGCCAGTCCCGAGGTACTCGGACTGATGTCAGAAGCGGAAGAGGAAGAATTCGGTCCCGGCACCCGGCCGGCGAGCCTCGACGAGCTCGACATGGATTCCATGTCGACGATGCGGCCGATGGCGACCCAGGCCGTGTTCCGCCCGCACTTCGACGACTCGGACGGCACTTCTGTCGGCACCGGCGACACCGAGCCCGAGGACCACGCGACGACGATCACCCGGGCGCTGTCGCCGACGCGCCGGCTTGGCGGCGGACTGGTGGAGATTCCGCGGGTGCCCGAGATCGACCCGCTGTCCGCGCTGATGACCAATCCCGTTGTGGCCGAGTCGAAGCGGTTCTGCTGGAACTGCGGCCGCCCGGTCGGCAGGTCGTCGGCCGACGGCAGGGCGCTGTCGGAGGGGTGGTGCCCGCACTGCGGCAGCGCGTATTCGTTCCTGCCGCAACTGGGTCACGGCGACATGGTCGCCGACCAGTACGAGATCAAGGGCTGCATCGCGCACGGCGGGCTGGGCTGGGTGTACCTGGCGTTCGACCACAACGTCAACGAACGGCCCGTCGTGCTCAAGGGTCTGGTGCACTCGGGTGACGCCGAAGCCCAGGCGATCGCGATGGCCGAGCGGCAGTTCCTGGCCGAGGTGACGCACCCGGGGATCGTGAAGATCTACAACTTCGTCGAGCACCCCGACAGCCACGGCAACCCGGTCGGCTACATCGTGATGGAGTACGTCGGCGGAACGTCGCTCAAGCAGGCCAGGGGCGACAAGCTGTCGGTCGCCGAGGGCATCGGCTACATGCTTGAGATCCTGCCCGCGCTGGGTTATCTGCATTCCCTGGGCCTGGCCTACAACGACCTCAAGCCGGAGAACATCATGGTGACCGAGGCGCAGCTCAAGCTGATCGACCTCGGTGCGGTGTCGCGGATCAACTCGTTCGGATACCTGTACGGCACACCGGGTTACCAGGCGCCCGAGATCGTGCGGACGGGACCGACGGTCGCCACCGACATCTACACCGTGGGCCGCACGTTGGCGGCGCTGACGCTGGACTTGCGTACCCGCAAGGGCCGCTACGTCGAGGGGCTGCCCGAAGAGGATCCGGTGCTGACCGAGTACGACTCGTTCGCCCGACTGCTGCGCAGAGCCATCGACCCCGATCCGCGTCGGCGGTTCGGCAGCGCCGAAGAGATGACGGGTCAGCTGCTCGGGGTGCTGCGCGAGGTGGTCGCCCAGGACAGTGGGGCGCCACGGCCCGGCCTGTCGACGGTGTTCAGCCCGTCGCGTTCCACGTTCGGGGTGGACCTGCTCGTCGCGCACACCGACGTCTATCTCGACGGGCAGGTGCACTCGGAAAAGCTGACAGCGCAAGAGATCGTCAAGGCACTGCCGGTGCCGTTGGTCGATCCGACCGACGTCGGCGCCACCGTGCTGTCGGCGACGGTGTTGAGCCAACCGGTGCAGACGCTGGACTCCCTACGCGCCGCACGACACGGGACGCTGGACTCCGAGGGCATCGACCTATCGGAGTCGGTCGAGCTGCCGCTGATGGAAGTGCGCGCATTGTTGGATCTCGGCGATGTCGCCAAGGCCACCCGCAAGCTAGACGACCTGGCCAGCCGGGTGGGATGGCGGTGGCGGCTGGTGTGGTTCCGCGCCGTGTCGGAGATGCTGACCGCCGACTATGAGTCGGCCACAAAGCATTTCACCGAGGTACTGGACACCATGCCCGGTGAACTGGCGCCCAAGCTCGCATTGGCGGCGACGGCCGAGCTGGCCGGGAGCGCCGACGAGCGCAAGTTCTACAACACGGTGTGGAGCACCGACAACGGCGTGATCTCCGCGGGATTCGGTCTGGCCCGTGCCCAGTCGGCCGCAGGTGACCGCGACAGCGCGGTCCGCACGCTGGACGAAGTACCAGCCACCTCAAGGCATTTCACCACGGCGCGGCTCACCAGCGCGGTGACGCTCCTGTCCGGACGCTCGATGAACGAGATCACCGAGCAGCACATCCGAGACGCCGCCCGCCGCGTGGAGGCGCTGCCCGACACCGAACCCCGGGTGCTGCAGATCCGTGCGCTGGTGCTCGGCACCGCGATGGATTGGCTGGCCGACAACACCGCCAGCACCAACCACATTCTCGGCTTCCCGTTCACCGAGCACGGCCTGCAGCTCGGGGTGGAAGCCTCGCTGCGGGGACTGGCGCGGGTGGCGCCCACACAGGCGCACCGCTACGCGCTGGTCGATCTCGCAAACAGCGTGCGCCCGACCAGCACCTTCTAGACTCGCCGCGTTGAGACGTTCAAGCGGTACCTGGTCATCCAGGGGATGATGTTCGTCTTCGGGATCGTCGGGTGTGCGTCCAGTGCGAGAATCCACAGATCCGCCCTGTGTGCACAGTCGGCGCCGTAAGCGCACTCTCGGCGGGTCAGGTGTCGAGCAACCGTACGCAAGCCTGCGCTATGGCCAGTTCTTCGTCGGTGGGAACCACCAGCACCGTCGTCGGCGACTTGTCGGCCGAGATCCGGCGCGCACCCTTCGCGGGACTGTCGTTGAGACGTTCGTCGAGCTCGATGCCCAGCGCCGCCATGCCGGAGAGCGCATCACGGCGCACGGCTGCGTCGTTCTCGCCCACCCCGGCGGTGAAGGTGATGACATCGGTGGTTCCCAGCACCGCTATATATGCGCCGACGTACTTGCGTAGCCGGTGAATGTAAACGTCGTAGGCTAATTGTGCTGCCGCATCACCGGATTCGATGTTCTTGTGCAGAACACGGAAGTCGATCTCGCCGCCAAGGCCGAGTACGCCGGAGCGCCGGTTAAGCATCGACTCGATGTCCTCGACGCTCATCTCGGCGGTACGGGACAGATACGTGATGACGCCTGGGTCGATGTCTCCGGAGCGGGTGCCCATCACCAGCCCCTCCATCGGCGTCAGGCCCATCGACGTGTCGACGGGTCTACCTCCGACGATCGCCGACGCAGAAGCGCCGTTGCCCAGGTGCAGCACTATCTGGCTCAGCGACTCCAACGGCGCGCCCAGGAACGCCGCCGTCTGTTCGCTGACGTACTGGTGTGAGGTGCCGTGAAACCCATAGCGGCGGATATGCCACTGCTGCGCGATATCCCGGTCGATCGCATAGGTCGCCGCGGCGGGCGGCAGGTCGTGGAAGAACGCGGTGTCGAAGACGGCAATGTGCGGCAGGTCGGGCAGCGCCCTGCGGGCCACCCGGATGCCCAGCACGGCGGGCGGGTTGTGCAGAGGCGCCAGCGGCGCGAGTTCCTCCAGCTTCACGATCAACGGATCATCGACCAACGTGGGTGCGTGCAGGTCCGGACCGCCGTGCACGACGCGGTGGCCCACCGCGACCAATCCCAGAGTGTCCAGCGGTTGCCCGGAAGCGGCGAGCTGTTCGAACGCCACTTGAAGTGCCGCCGCGTGGTCGGCGACGGGCCCGTCGCCGATCCGTTCAACGATCCCGTCGGCCACCATGGTTCCCGAATCGGGTTCGACGACAGCGTACTTCAACGACGACGAACCGGAGTTGACCACAAGTACCGTCCGCGACACCGGCGCCATCACTTGCCTTTCGCCTGGATGGCCGTGATCGCCACGGTATTGACGATGTCCTCGATCAACGCACCCCGGGACAGGTCGTTGACCGGCTTGTTCAGCCCCTGCAGCACCGGCCCGATGGCGACTGCGCCCGCACTGCGCTGCACGGCCTTGTAGGTGTTGTTGCCGGTGTTGAGGTCAGGGAAGATCAGCACGGTCGCCCGGCCCGCGACCTTCGAATCGGGCATCTTGGCCGCCGCCACCGTAGGATCGACAGCCGCGTCGTACTGAATGGGACCGTCCACCAACAGATCGGGTTGCCGCTCTCGCACCAATTCAGTTGCCGCCCTTACCTTGTCGACCTCGACACCAGTTCCCGAGGTGCCCGTCGAATAGGACAGCATCGCCACCCGAGGGTCGATGCCGAACTGGGCGGCGGTGCGCGCCGACGAGATTGCGATGTCGGCCAGTTGCTCGGATGTCGGGTCGGGCACGATCGCGCAGTCGCCGTAGGCCAGCACCCGGTCGGCGAGGCACATCAGGAAGATGCTGGACACTGTGGTGATTCCGGGCTGGGTCTTGATGATCTCGAACGCGGGCCGAACGGTGTGAGCGGTGGTGTGCATCGCGCCCGAGACCATTCCGTCGACCATGTCGTTGTGCACCAGCATCGTGCCGAAATACGAGACGTCGTGGATGGTCTCGCGGGCCTGCTCGACCGTGACCCCCTTGCGCTTGCGCAGCTCCGCATACTGTTCGGCGAACCGGTCGCACAGGTCGCTGGTTCGCGGGTTCAGCACCTTCGCGGCGGACAGGTCCACGCCGAGTTCGGCGGAGCGGGCCCGTATCTGCGCTTCCTCACCCAGGATGGTCAGCTCGGCAACGTTGCGCTGGAGCAGGCGCCCGGCCGCCTTGAGGATGCGGTCGTCCTCGCCTTCCGGCAGCACAATGCGCTTGCGATCCGCCCGCGCCCGGTCCAGCAGCTGGTAGGTGAACATCTGCGGGGTGACCACCGTCGGAATCGGAATCGCCAGCTGTGCAAGCAGATCCGCGGTGTTTACGTGGGTGTCCATCAATTCCAGTGCGGTGTCGATCTTGCGTTGCGATGATGCGGTGACCCGGCCGCGCGCGCGACGCGACCCTGCTCGCCGTTTCGAACGTGCCGAAGGTGGTCGCAATGATGGGCAGCCGCAGGCCAAGTCCGGACACCAGCGCGGCGATCGATGGGTGCAGCTCCAGCCCGCCGTTGAGGATGATGCATGACAGCGACGGAAAGCCTTCTGCCGCATGGGCGCTCACCACGGCAAGTACGACGTCGGAGCGGTCACCCGACGTGATGACCGCGACGCCGTCGGTGAGCCGTTCCAGCACGTGCTCAGCGGTCATGCCTGCGACCAACACGCCCATCACTTCGCGCTTGAGCAGCTCGGGGTCGCCACTGATCACCCTGCCTTCGACGGCCCGCTGAAGATCGCCCACCGCGGGCGCGACCAGCAGCGGCTCCTCGGGCAAGACGTACGACTTCGGGGGGAATCTCTTGAGTGCTTCGGCGACGGCCGCCATGTTTGCGGGCTCACAGCGATTGGCCACCACGGCCGCGGTGTGTGCATGCTGGCCGGCGATCTCGACAAGACACAGTTCGACGACCTGAGCGACCTCCTCCGGCGTGCGGTCCTTCGCCTTGACCGCCAGCACGACCGGCGCGCCGAGGTTGGCCGCGATACGGGCGTTGGTGTCCAGCTCGCTCGGGGTGGTGACATCGGTGTAGTCGCTGCCGACGATCACCACGGCGTCACAGCGGTCGGCCACGTCGTGGAAGCGGTCGACGATGTCGGCGATGGCGGCGTCGGGATCGTCGTGCAGCTGCTGATAGCTCACGCCGACGCACTGCTCGTAGGACAGGCCGGCGGTGGTGTGGGACAGCAACAGCTCGAGGATGTAGTCCCGGTCTTCACCCAAGCGGGTGATGGGCCGGAACACACCGACCTTGGCGACGGTGGCCGCCAGCCGGTGCAGGATGCCCAGTGCGATCGTCGACTTGCCGGTGTCACCCTCGGGCGACGCCACGTATATCGCGGTGGCCACGCCTGAAACGTATCAGCCGAGTCGGCGCAGCCGCGGCTCCAGATCCTTGGCAAACAGCTCGAGGAACCGGCGCTGGTCGTGGCCTGGCGCGTGGAAGACAAGGTGGTTCAGCCCCCAGGTCACGTACTGGCCGACCCTCTCGACGGCCTCGTCGGGATCGGAGGCGACGATCCAGCGCTTGGCGACCTGTTCGATGGGCAGCGCGTCCGCGGCCTTCTCCATCTCGATCGGGTCGTCGATGCTGTGCTTCTGTTCGGCCGTCAGCGACAGCGGTGCCCAGAACCGGGTGTTCTCCAGCGCCAGCTGCGGGTCGGGATCGTAGGAGATCTTGATCTCGATCATCCGGTCGATGTCGTCGGGCGATCTGCCGGCCCCCGCTGCTCCTTCTGCGACCGCGGGGATGAGCTTGTCCTTGTAGAGCTCCTCGCCCTTGCCCGATGTGCAGATGAAGCCGTCGCCGGCGCGGCCCGCGTATTTGGCCACCACGGGTCCGCCCGCGGCGATGTACACCGGGATGCCGCCCTCGGGAACGTCGTAAATCGACGCACCCTTGGTGTGGTAGTACTCGCCGTCGAAGTCCACTCGATCGCCCAGCCACAGCTCGCGCATCAACTTCACCGCCTCGCGCAGCCGGGCGAACCGCTCCTTGAACTCGGGCCAGTCACCCTGGTATCCGGTGGCGATCTCGTTCAGCGCCTCACCCGTCCCGACGCCGAGGAAGATCCGGTCCGGATACAGGCAGCCCATCGTGGCGAACGCCTGCGCAATGACGGCGGGGTTGTACCGGAACGTCGGCGTCAGTACCGAGGTCCCGAGGATCAAGCGCTTGGTGCGCTCGCCCACCGCGGTCATCCACGCGAGTGAGAACGGCGCATGGCCGCCCTCGTGACGCCACGGCTGGAAGTGGTCGCTGACCGTTGCGCTGTCCATGCCGTGTTCTTCGACCGCCACGGCCAGCTCGACGAGCTCGCGCGGCGCGAACTGCTCCGCCGACGCCTTGTATCCCAGTTTCAGTTCAGCCATCTGTCTTCTTTCTGCTCCTCGCGTCCGCACCTCGTTTCTACTCCACTGCTTAGACTCGCGAGATGGCAGCAGCTCTGAGCGCCATCACAGACAGCGTCCACTTCGCGCAGACCGACCTGGTCAACTGGACACTGGTCACCGACGGCAGCGGGGTCCTGCTGATCGACGCGGGGTTTCCCGGTAGCCGCGACGATGTGGTCGCGTCATTGCGTCAGCTGGGGTTCGGCATCGACGACCTGCGCGCGATCCTGTTGACCCACGCCCACATCGACCACTTCGGTTCGGCGATCTGGTTCGCGAAAACCCATGGCACACCGGTGTATTGCCATGCCGACGAGGTCGGGCACGCCAAGCGTGAGTACCTCCAACAGGCGTCGCCGGTCGACGTCGCCACGCACATCTGGCAGCCCCGCTGGCTGAAGTGGTCGGTGGCGATCAGTCGCAAAGGTGCGTTCACGCGAGACGGCATCCCGACCGCCCAGGCGCTGACCGAGGACGTGGCCGCCGGACTGCCCGGTACGCCGATGGCAATTCCGAGCCCCGGGCACACCGGCGGGCATTGCTCGTTCGTGGTGGACGGTGTGCTGGTGAGCGGCGATGCTCTGGTCACCGGCCATCCGGTCGCGCCGCGCACCGGCCCGCAGCTGTTGCCCCGGCTGTTCAACCACGACCAGGACGGCTGCGTGCGAAGCCTGGCCGCGCTGGCGATGCTGGAAACCGAGGTCCTCGTCCCCGGGCACGGCCCGGTCTGGCGCGGTCCGATCCGCGATGCGGTCCAGCAGGCCACACCGCGGTAGCGATGAGTTCTCGGCCCGCCGCCGGTCGGTATGGGTATGAGACGAATCATTTCGACCATGCAGGTCAGCCTGGACGGGATGACCGAACGGCCTGACGGGCGGACCGACTTCATCGGCACCGGAGCAGACACCTTCGACTGGGACGTGTTCGATCAATCCGACGCATGCGTGCTGGGCCGCGTGATGTACCCCGAGTACGAGAACTACTGGCGGACGATCCAGGCCGATCCGACCGCGCCGATGGAATGGAGCGGTCAGCCGCCCACTCCCGACGAGGTGCGCTACGCCGAATTCGCCAACCGGACACCGCATTACATGCTGAGCCGCACGATAGGCGAACTGGACTGGCCAGTTGCGCAGGTGGTGTCGGACCTCGACGCAATCCGCGAACTACGGGAGTCCGACGGCGGCGTCATCTACGTCGTCGGCGGGCCGAGCACGGTCAGCGCTCTAATCGAGCAGCGGTTGCTCGACGAACTTCGGTTGACTGTGCACCCGTTCATCCTCGGCGGCGGGCTGCCACTGTTCGACAAGGTGCACGGCGAGCACCGCTTCGACCACGTCGAGTCGATCCCGCTGAGGGCGGCCCGGGTCCGAATGGTGTTCCGCGCGGTGCGTTAGGTGAGCGCCTCGTAGCCCAGCAGAAAGATGGCGGTCAGGCACAGCCCGCACCCCAGCACGAACGTGGGCATCAGGACCATGCTGTCGAGCTCACCGTCGTCGAGCACGTCGTCGGAGAAGCGTCCGAACAGCACGCGCGCCACCCCGGTCTTGCGGAACGTGCGGACGATGCGCCGCACCGCCCTGGTTTCCCGCCGACGTCCGATGAAACGACCGCAACGCGAGTCCCGCGACAAACGTCAGCCCGGCGGCCGCAAGGAGCAGCCACCCCACCGTCGTCTGTGAAATCGACACACCCCACCACCCCGGGTCTGACAGCTTCGGTTCAGCCTATAGGCCGAGATGGTCGCGCAGGGTATGCCCGGTGTAGTCGGTCCGGAAGCTGCCGCGCTCCTGGAGCAGGGGCACTACCCGGTCGACGAACTCGTCGAGGCCGTGTGGCGTCAGGTGAGGCACCAGGATGAAGCCGTCGCAGGCGTCGGCCTGCACGTGCATGTCGATCTCATCGGCGACCTGAGCAGGCGTGCCGACGAACTGCTGACGGCTGGTGACGGCGATGACCAGCTCGCGGATGCTCAGGTTCTCGGCCTCGGCACGCTCACGCCACGCGGCGGCGACGGCCTTGGGGTCGCCGTGCCGTACCCGGCCCTGAGTGATGGTCGGGTCGTCGACAGGCTCCACCTCGGGCAGCGGACCGTCCGGGTCGTAGGCCGACAGGTCGCGCTGCCAGACCTGCTCCAGCATCGCGATCGCGGTCGGTCCGCTGACCTGCTGTAGCCGGATGTGGCGGGCCTTGTCGACGGCCTCCTCCGGCGTGTCGCCCAGCACGAACGTCGCGGCCGGAAAAACCTTGAGCCGGTCGGGGATCTCGGCCGTATGACGCTGCCCGGCCCTTGATGTCGGCGTAGTAACGCTGACCCGCCTCCAGCGCGGAGTGCAGTGTGAACAGCGCATCGGCGTGTTTGGCGCCGAAGGCCCTTCCGTCAGCGGAGTCGCCTGCCTGCAGCAGCACGGGATGACCCTGCGGGCCGGAGGGCAGCGTTGCCACACCGCGCACGTTGAACTGGGACCCGTGGTACTCGACGGAGTGGATCCGGTCAGGGTCCATATAAATTCCTGTGGCGGCGTCAGCCCGCACGGCACCGTCGGCCCAGCTGTCCCAGAACGCGCGGGCCACGGTGATGAACTCCTCGGCGCGCCGGTACCGGTCGGCATAGTCGAGGAATCCGCCACGTCGGAAGTTCTCACCGGTGAACGCGTCGGACGAAGTCACCATGTTCCAGCCGGCACGGCCGTCGGACAGATGGTCCAGCGTCGCGAATTGTCGTGCGACTTCGAACGGTTCGTTGAACGTCGTGTTGACGGTACCTGCCAGGCCAACACGGTCGGTGACACCGGCCAGCGCTGCCAGCACGGTGAAGGTGTCCGGCCGCCCGACCACGTCCAGGTCGTGGATGCCGCCGCGGTGCTCACGCAGTCGCAGCCCTTCGGCGAGGAAGACGAAGTCGAACAGGCCACGCTCGGCGGTGCGGGCCAGGTGCACGAAGGAGTCGAACTCGATCTGGCTGCCCGACTCGGGATCCGACCACACCGTGGTGTTGTTGACACCTGGAAAGTGGGCGGCCAGGTGAATGGGTTTGCGGTGCTTGCCTTCTCGAATGGCGGTCATCCGGTTAATCCCCATCGCTTGGCGATCAGCTCGTGTGACCGGAGACGGTCGGCGTGGCGGTGCGTGACGGAGGTGATGACCAACTCGTCGGCGTCGGTGACGCGTTGTAGTGTCTCCAGCCGTTCGGCGACCACGTCGGGGTCGCCGACGAATTGCGTTGCGACACGGTCCTCCACCACCGCCCGATGTGCGTCGGAGAGCGGCTCGCACATGTCCGGATCGGGGTACGGCGCGGCGCCGCCGCCTGCCCGAATCGAATACACCCAGTGGCCGTAACTGGACGCGAGGTGTTGCGCGGTGGCGGTGTCGTCGGCGACTACCACGTCGGCCGAGACCACTACGTACGGCTCGGGTAGGACCGCCGACGGCGTGAACGCGGCCCGATAAGCGTCGATCGCCTCCAGCGCAGTGCCCGGCGTGATGTGGTAGCTGGCCACAAACGGCAGCCCGCGAGCGCCGGCCACCTGCGCGCTCTGCCCCTTACTGCTGCCAAAGACCCACGGCGTCAGGCCGGTTCTTTCTCCGGGCACGGCATGCACGTCGTAGTCGCTGACTCGGTAACAGCCGTGCAGCATGGCGAGAATGTCGTCGACCTGATCGGTGAAGTCCGGTGATACCGCCTCGGGCTGCTGCAGGATCGACATCTGGGCCCGCAGTCGATCGGTGATGATCGATCGCATGTCGAACGGCGGCGGAACAACCACTCCGTCAACCTCGCGCCAATCCCTGGGCGGCTTGGGTTTTGGCTTCGACGAAGCCTTTCTGGCCGCGTCGCGGCGCCGCTGACCGGACCTGCCCACACCGAGGTCGATGCGCCCGGGATAGAAGGCGTCGAGCATGGCGAAGCTTTCGACGACCGCGGAGGCGGTGGTGTGACCCATTTGGACCGCGCCCGCGCCGACGCGAATCCGGTCGGTGGCGGCGGCGATCTGGCCGATCAGCACCGCGGGCGACGAGCTGGCCACCGCGACGAAGTGATGTTCGGCGATCCAGAACCGGCGATAGCCCCACTGCTCGGCGTGCTGCGCGAGGTCGACGGTGTTGCGCAGCGCCGTCGCGGCGTCGCAGCCTTCGCTGATCGGCGCCAGGTCGAGGATCGACAGCGGGACGGTCATGACTGTTCCACCCTGGCATAGCGATTGTCCGCGACGGCCAGACCGAGCCGTTCGCGCAGCGTCTCGGAGTCGCGGTAGGCGGTGCGGAACTTGTCAGCCCGCTGCAGCAGCGGCACCACCTCGTCGACGATTGCCGGCAGGTCGGTGGCGTTCACCGCCGGCCGCAGCCGCACACCGTCGATGCCCAGCCGTTGCCACCGCACGATCAGGTCGACCAGTTCGGTGGGCGTGCCGTCGAAAACGAATGCGTCCGAGCGGGCGTCGACGGTCCCCGAGAACGAGACGTAGACATCGGCGTAGACCTTGAGATCGGTGCCACCTGCCTGCGCGACCTCGCCGAGAATCGCCCGCACCGAGTTCGTCATCCTGCGGGGTGATGAATACCAGATCAACACTGCGCGAAGCGAATTCGTAGACCGGTATCTTGGTGTGCCAGAGCGACGACGACGGGTTGGCCCTGCGGTGGCCGCGGGGTGATCGACGGGCCTTTGACGGAGAAGTACTTTCCGGTGAAGTCGATGTAGTGCAGCTTGTCCCGGTCGACGTATCTACCGGTGGCGACGTCGCGGATCACCGCGTCGTCCTCCCAGCTGTCCCACAGCCGCCGGACCACCTCGACCGCGTCGGCGGCCTCGTCGAACAGGTCCGCCCCGACGACGTCGCGCCGACCGAACAGCTCTGCCTCGTGTTGGGAACCGCTGACCCTCACTTGCCAACCCGCCCGGCCGTGCGAGATGAAGTCAAGCGTGGCAATGGCTTTGGAGATGTGAAACGGCTCGGTGTGGGTAACGGTGGCGACCGGAATGAGACCGATGTGATGGGTCAGCGGCGCGACCCTCGATGCGACCAGCACGGCATCGGGCCTACCGGCAAGCCAGCGGGGTTCGATCTCGGGACGGCGGCGCCGCTGCGGGGTGAGTGCGTCGTCGAAGGTCACGAAGTCCAGCAGCCCGCGTTCGGCGGTGACGACGAGGTCGGACCAGTACCTGCCGCTGGTGACGGGCTCGGCGCTCGGCGACTGCCTCCATGCCTCGGGATGCCAGCCGTATCCGTCGAGCGCGACGGCCAGGTGCAGATACCCGCTCATCGCAGCAGTGACTTCTGGAACGCGACGGGATAGACCTCGCCCTCGGCGGGCAGCGGCTCGTCGAGCCGTCGATATCCCGATGACAGATACAGCTCCTCGGCCTCGGGCTGGCGATCGCCCGTCGTGAGGTAGACATGGTGGTAGCCACGGGCCGCAATCTCGGTTTCCAGCTCGGCCAGCAGCGCCTTCGCGTACCCCCGCCGCCGGTATCGGGCGTCGGTCCAGATGCGCTTGAGCTCCGCCGTTTCGGCATCGAACCGCCGAAACGCGCCACCGGTGACGAGTTGCCCGTCGTGCAGGCCGACGAGCATCGCCCCGCCGGGCGCCGCGAACTCCTCTGCCGGATAGGTGCGCAGCCACTTCGACACCGCTGCGACCGGGGCGCCATATCGACTGGCGTACTCGAGAGCCAGTTCCGCCAGCAGCGGTTCGGCCAGCGGGTCATCCTGGTCGACCGCGACGAAGCGCAGCTGGTTCACCGCGGGTACGGACATCACTTAACTGTCTAACGCGGTTCCCCGTGCCGCATTCCATACCCGTGATTCGGGTCGTGGTGATCGGAAATAACCGCAGGTCGCTAGAAGCGTGGGCGTTCGTAGTCGCGGGCGGGGCGTGCAGGGAGCAGGAGTCTTCTGCGGCTGATGCGGTCGACGTTGTGTTGGCGTTCCGCCGCGATGCGGTGGGAGCGGACTTGGGTGCGGGTGGGCATCATCAACCCGGGATGGGTACCCGATGGTTCGGCCGCCTGCGCCACGGCAATCTCGCCGGTCGCGATTCGCGAGTTAGCGTCGGCTGCGTGTCGGGAGGCCAGCCGGCTCTCCAGATCCCTCCGAGCGGGCCACCGTGGTCCAGTGACGAAAGGCACGCCGCCCCGAAACGCTATGCCGCGTAGGCGTGCTCTGCGCGCCGGGGCAGCGCCCGAACCCGGACATAGCCCGACCACCGGCATACGGCTTGACCTGCGGCAAGGATCATGTGGAACAGCGGTGCAGAGAAGACAATCACGAAGACCAACATGGGCGGGAAGAAGGTCGTCAGGACATCCATGGTTCACTCGACTTTCTCTGCGAAGCGAATCGGCCTTAGTTGCCGGTGAACCTAACGACGGTGGGCCCAGCTCAGCGACGTAGCTGGACGACCAACTTCCGGCGGAACTTTGTCTCCAGGAGACGAGGGCGCGACCCTTCGACCCCGTGACCCGCGACTCTGCCGCGATGCACGTGGTGCGATCCTCGCCGGCGATGATCGTCCACTGAGCCGTCAGCGACCAATAGCTCTCCGAGGCGCCGGGCGGTGACACCAGTTCGTCGAAGAACATTTCAAAATGGTCGAGACATTGTGTCGATGCCGTCAGCAAGCGCCGAGGTGAAGCAAGACGCGTCAAATGCCTGCCTCATGATGACCGAGGCGACCGAAACAGGACGCCTGAATATGTCCTAAGGGCGCTGGGGATGCTTGCGAATAGCGACGGCTACACCTTGCAGCAGTCGACAGCGGTCATGAAATATGCGGTCAATGTCGCGTGCCTGGATGCCAAGCCGTTGGTCGCGTCCACCCTTGGCGCAATGGAACCAAGGGATTCTCGGGGCCGGCTATGGCAGCGGGCGGCCATAGTCGTCAGCGGGTCATGCTGGTGGCATCGAACTACTGAAGAACACTCATGTGTCAGTTCGATCCCCTCCCGCCGGACTCAAGCTAGCCACAATCGGAAGACCCTCCATCCGAACCGTGTGCTTGCAGGTCTTCAACCGGGGCGTGATGCGTAGGCTCCCGAGAATGGAGCTACGGGGGAAACGAGTACTGATCACAGGGGCATCGCGGGGAATCGGCGAGTCCCTCGCCCACGCCTTCGCGGGCGCCGGAGCCATTGTGGCAGTCGTCGCCCGGAGCCAAGACGCCATTCAGACGCTCGCGGCAGAGCTCGGCGGCACAGCCCACCCCGCTGACCTCTCGAAGCCAACGCAGGTCGCCACCCTCATTCAGCGGGTCGAAGACGAAGCCGGACCGGTCGACGTTCTCGTGAACAACGCCGGCCTCGACGCGGTCGGCGGCTTCGCCGACGTTGCGCCCGACGAACTACGCCAAGTCACTGAGGTCAACTACCTGGCCCCGGCCGAGCTATGCCGGCAGGCCATCCCCCGCATGCTTCGCCGCGGCGGCGGCCACATAGTCAACATCTCCTCATTGTCAGCCACAGTCGCATTCCCCGGCCTCGTGATTTACTCGGCGTCGAAGGCGGCGCTGTCCCACTTCACAGCGGGGTTGCGAGCTGACTTCCGCGGGTTACCAATCCGCACGACTCTCGTGGAACTCGGACCCGTCCTCACCGACATGCTCGCGAACACTGAGAATTACGAGCCAACGGCTAAATCACAGCAGCGGACTTACCGTCTGCGGCTCACGGTAAAAGTCCCCAGCGAGAAGGTGGCCGAAGGGGTCGTCAGGGCAGTGCAGAAGGACCGACGGCACTTACGAGTCCCCAACCGGGCCGCCGGCTTCCCAATGATCGCTGAAGCGCCTCGGCGAGCCACCGAGATCCTGCTCACGGGCATTGCCCACCAGGCGAAGTCGTAAAACCGGCCGAACTTCTGATTTCCTAACGCACCGCCGCCGCGCCGGACAGCACTGAGCAAGTCTGGTCAGTCGGCGGCCAGAAGAACGTGGCGTCACAGGTCCTACATGTCCACCCCATATGGCTGCCCTGGCGGTGACACCGAATACGTGAAGGACACTCTATTTCCAGCTCATTGGATGGGACGAAACTCGATCTGCTCCTCGGCTTACACTTCCGCAATGTTCTCGGAGACGCGCTACGCGCTGAACGGGGACTTGCGCGTCGCCTATCGCACGTCACGCGAAGGCCCTCGCGACCTCGTGTTCGTCTCTAACTGGTTCACAAACTGTGAGGTCTTTCCGGAGCTGCCGTCGCTTCAAGGCTGGGTCGAGGCGATGACATCGCTCGGTCGACTCATCTTCTTCGACCAGCCGGGCACGGGAGCGTCCGATCCCGTCACGCATGGCGCGCTGCCGACCTTGGAGCAATGGGCCGACAGCATCACCGCGGTGCTTGACGATCTCGGGAGTCGCGAAGCGGTCCTCCTCGCGGTCGACGGCGCACTCGCGACAGCGGCGCTGTTCGCAGCGACACACCCGTCTCGCACGACCGCGTTGGTAGTGCTTGAGGGGTCCGCAGATTTAGGCGACCGGACCGAGTATGTGGGAGATGAAGCTCTCGCTGCGATGAATGCCATGTGGGGAACCGGCGAGTATCAACATCTGCTTAACCCGGACTCACGGAACGCTATCCCACTCCTCGTCGGCTACATCGGCCGTGCAATGGTAGGCGATCACCGGAGTCCCAGGCTGCGCCACGCCACCGAAAACGTTGAGGCAGGGACCGAGGGCACTCGTGACCTGGCCGTTGGTCTGGGGATTCCAACGCTGGTTGTTCGCATTGGTCTGACAGGGCAAGAGGATCACTGGGGTGTCATCCGCTGCGTCGCTGATGCTCACGCAATCCCCGGCGAAGGCCACGCTCTCGATCTGACCGGCAGAGTTGAAAACCCAGAGCTGGGACTTCGACCCATTGCAGGGGTTGACCACCATCGCAGTGCTGTTCCCGTTCGGGCCGTCGATACACCAATTGCCCAATCGGCTCTTCAACTGGACCGGGTCGGCGGCGCTCGCCACACCAGCGCTTAGCAGCGCGACACCGAACACTGCGCCGACTACGACAAGGGCCCGGCGCACACCGCCCATCAACCGCGATTCATGCATTTCAGCTTCATCCTCTCGTCCTGGTCCACCTCACGCACCACAAGCGGCGCAGATTACACCGAGACCACCACCGCCACACACGGTTTGCCGCAGCTAGCAAGATTCTTACCCCAACCTGCGGCAATCACCTCCATCTGCGGCTGGTGTGACACGTTCCTTGCCGGCACCCCCTCACCGCCACGTGGACCCGCTATGCCGGAGGCCCTCGGCCGCGGTCGGCACCGGGCTGGACTGCACCAACTCGCGACAGTTGATTACGCGAGCCGCCAGTCCGGGACCCAAAGACGCCAACATCACCCGTCTGCCGACACGGCAGAAGATTTAATAGTTTCCGCTCTCGGACGCGGGTGCCACACGGAAACAGGCTGACGGCGACCGCTAAGTGAATTGGCATCAATCGTCCAGGCTGCTCGCAGGCTGTGAGCGTTTTACTGGTCTACCTCTGCAACCCGGCAAGCCCCGCGGGTCAGGCGAGGTAAACCAATACCGAGCAGCAGAAATGAAGTGATCACCCATGAAGTCGAATCAGCAGGTCCGGCAGGGAGGGGTCAAGCTGTTCGCGGCAGTTATTGGTGGCAGCGCGGTAGTTGCGATGGGTGCCCTGAGCGTGACCCTTCATGAGGACCAGGCATCGGGAGCATCCGGTGGTGTCGCTAGGGGCGCAACCTTCATACAGGGGAGCGGCATGACCCTGGGACAAACCGCCACCACGACGACGCCGCCTGCGGCTCCCGCGACGTCCGTCGCGGTGCCGCCGGTCAAGGCGAAGCCCGGCGGGTAAGGTCCGGCGCCGCTGAAGAGTGGCGAAAGCGCGGTGGGCGGGCTCCTGACAGCGGCCGGTGTGGCGGGATGGTCGGACAACGATCTTGATCGGCGGCGGCGCGAAGTGTTCGTGGGCGCGAAGACTTCCAAGTCGTACGACCGAAAGTGTCGCCCGTCAGCGATTTATGGAGCGGGCCGCAGCACATCGTCGGCGCCGAGCACTGCCCCCTTTTTCGATTCCCCGAGAAGAACGCTACGGCAGCACCGACGCTGACGGATCAGCCGGCGAACGGGTTGCCGTTTTGTCGGCGGGCCGGGATACGGCATCGGGTTTTGCCTAAATCCCCAGTCGGCGCCAGCGTCCCCATCTATGAATTCGTTGCTTACGCCCCTGGTAAAAGACAGGTCTAGCTGCTAGCTTGTCGCTCTCTATCAGTAGGAACGAGGCGTGCTATGCGCGCGACAAGATCACGAACCATCACTTCACTGTTGGCGGCGGTTGGCGCAGGGTTTGCGGTATCCGCAATAATCGGCGCACCCACCGCCATCGCAGCTCCACCACCACCTTGCGCGGCCGGTCAAACGATGGATCCAAACGGCAACTGCGTCAACATTCCGACCCAAGTCCCCAACAACGCTCCTCGGAGTCAGGGTGGCATGGGCTCTGGTGGCCACGGCGGGTACGGGTACTAACCCGCTAAATTTGCTGGCCGTCACTCGCACACACACTCGCGCAGGTCAGCGGCGGTATCGGATACCGCTACGAACCCTCGCCGAGCCCCTGTGGACACGGATTGGACACACTCTCGCCGTACCGGCCGTGCATGACCGCCGCCGCCGCATCGAGGTCGGAGTCGAACAGATCGACGTAGACATCCAAGGTCATTGACGGCTGCGCATGCCCGAGCATCCGCGACAGCGCCAACACATTCACGCCGGCACTGACGGCCAGGCTCGCGCACGTATGCCTCAGGTCGTGTGGCGTGACGCGTTGAATTCCGCTGCGCCGTACCGCCGTTGCGAACCATCCCCTCGTCGGATGAACCGGCACCATGTAGCCGCCGGACCGGCCCGGGAACACCAGGTCGTTGGAACCCTTGCCGACACACTCCGCTGACAGCGCGTCCAGCACGAACTCGGGCACCGGCACCGACCGCACACTGCCGCTCGTCTTGGGTCCACCGATGACCAGCCGGCCGCCCACGTACGTCGCGCTCTCGACGACCGACAACCTGCGCCGCAGGAACTCGATGTTGCGCACCCGCAGGACAACATCCAGCCATGCTCAAAGAGTCAGGACGACGACCTGATCAGCGTCGGCGAGGCGGCCGTCCTCCTCGGTTTGTCTCGCCGCAGCGTGCAGCGGCTGGCTGCCGACCCAGGCGGTCTGAGCGCCGTCCGCATCGGCCACACGTGGGCGCTGCGCAGGTCGTTGGTTCTGACGCTGGCCCAACAACGAAAGAAGGCAGCATCGTGACCAGACCCGGCACACAAGGACCGACGGCCTATCCCTCGAATTGGCGTCCAGCCGACGCGCCGCCACCCGACGAGCCCGTTAACGTCGAAGCGATCGCATTCGCAATCGACGCGTACCTCGCCGCGCTGAGCGGCCAGGAGTTTGACGCACTCGTGCTGCGGGTCCGCGGCAACGGGCAACAGCAGCAGCCTCAGTACGGCCAGCAGCAGCAGCCTCAGTACGGGCAGCAACAGACGGGCTACTGATGCCGACCGTATCTCTGCGCGACTGCTCGACGCTGGTCACCGCTGTCCTGGAAGCGGGCGGCAAGGCCCCCGAAGTTCTCACGAACATCTTGGCCGGCGCAGCCCTGCTGAACACCCACAGCGTCGTCTCAGACCCGGCGAAGGCCATCGTGGCAGTGGCGGCCGACGGCTCGTTGACCGCCGAGAAACTCAACGAGCTGGTCACCGAGGCGGCCAGCACACAGGCGATCAGCATCTACGTCGGCGAACTGCGGCAGCGTTCTGAGCGGATGTTCGTCGAGGCGTTCCACAAGGCGCTCGCGGCCGGCGCCTGCGACGAACTACTCGACACGCTCAGACCGGCCTGGACCGAACACGCCGAGGCCATCGGCGCCGCACGAACGCTGCTCGGCTCCGCGGAATCCTCGGCCGAAAGCATCCTCGCCTCGGGTGAGGCAGGCGCCATATCGGCGTGGCAATCCTTGCCCGAACACATCACCGTGATCGACCGAATCGGCGCAATCGCAAGCCAATTCGCGCCGCGACTCGGCCACTTCCCGCTCATCAAAGAAGCCGCCAGCGCCGACGGGCACAGGCTCGAAGACCGCGCAATCTGGTGCGCCGACGGCAACCTTGAAGTGGACTCCGCCGCCTTCCGTCGGCCCGGCACCCACCGCCACAGTCCATGGGCCAACGTGCCGCTGCGCCTGCATAGCGTCGACTCGGCGCGTGAGAGGTACAGGATTTGGGCGTCGGCGCAGTGGGAGCAGCAGCACAGCGGGCCACGCGGCGGATACATCGACGAGGACGGGAAGATGCACGAGCACCCGCGCCCAGCCAACCCGTACGCCGAAGCGACGCAGTGAGCAGCTGGGGAACCAGACGCGGCGTACCGCGACACGTACGTGAGCGCATCATGGCGCGCGACCGAGGCGAGTGTCAGCTCCGACTCGACGTTTGCACGCTCATCGCGACTGAGATCGATCACGTCGGCGATCCGCACGACGACAGCGACGACCTGCTTCGTGCCGTATGCGCACCATGCCACCGTGTCCGCACCATGCAGCAGAGTCGTGCGGGTAGTGCAGCCTCAGCGGCCAGACGAGCAGCACGACGCAAGCTGCCGCAGCGGCCACACCCTGGTGAGATGCGCTGACCAGGGGTAGGGATTGGCTCCGCCCTGCCCGATCGCCCGCTCCTCCCGGCATACCTGCTCGATGTTTGTACGGGTTGTGGCATCGCGTGCAGCAACGATGATCTTCGAGCTCTGCCGCGTCTGCCTGCGCCGACCGGTCACCGGCGGCGGTGTGTGCGACGACTGCCGCTCGGTGTGGGACGGCGACGCGCCGACCTGGGAAACGGGGTTCGGATCTGTGGCCCGGCCTCGAGCCTCGGGCAGCGGACCGCCGTCGAGGCGAAAGTGCTGACCGACGTGAACGCCACCTCGGGAACCCAGGCCCAGGCGTACGCCACTAGATGAGTAATTCCAAGGGGTCAGTGGTCGTAGGCGGTTAGCGATCGCAGCGTGGGCTGGCCGAGTTGGTCGTTGTGCCAGATCGCGGCGGTGAGGGCGAGGATGCGTTGCAGTACTCGCGATGTGACGCCCGCGATGGTCCTTCCGCCGTGGCGTTCGAGGTCGAGTTGGGTCTTGAGCGTGTTATTGATCGACTCGATGACCTGCCGAAACGGTTTGAAGTACCGGTGGCCCGGCCGTGGTTTCTCGCCCTTGCGGGCAGGCCGCAGCAGCTCGACTTCGGCGTCGGCGAGGGCGGCTTCGAATGCCTTGCCGTAGTAGTTCTTGTCCGCCATCAACTTCTGATTCGGGTGGGCGGCCACGAGATTGGGGTCGGCGTCGAGCATGCCGAGCAGGACCTCGCGTTCGTCGGCCTTGGCGCCGGCCAGCGCGAACGCCACCGGCAGACCCGACAGCGTGCACACCAGGTGCAGGCGCAGCCCCCAAAAGAAGCGCGAATGCGAAGCGCAGTAGCCGTACTCGGCCCACCCGGCCAGATCCGACCGTTTCGCCGTCTCTCGCGAGCGCCCACACTCGACCGGGGTCGAGTCGACCACCCACACGTCATCGCTGACGCTGCTGGTCCGTGTGACCAGGTGCGCGATCACCGCCCGCAGCGTGCCGATCGCCGCGCGGATCCGCTTGTTGTAACCCGATTGTGTTGGCAGATAAGGAAATAAACCGCGCAGATGAGTGTTTGCGTAGCGCAGGAACCGGGCCTCGGAGGTGAATCCGAGCAACGCCTGCAGCACCACCAGGGTGACCAGCTCGGCGTCAGTGAGCCGCGGAGCGAGCCCGACGCGCGGCCGCCACGGTCGATACTGCGGATTGTCGGCGAGAAAATCATCAGTCGTCACGTACAGTCCGGTAGCGAGGGTGTCCAGGTCGGCGTCCACTTCGGCCTCCAGTGCCAGGTTGGGTTAAGCAACGCCAATCCTGGACACCCTCACCCATAAATCACAGCAGCCACACCAGTAACACCCCTTGGAATTACTCATCTAGCGTTCTGGCGACATTGCGCAAGGCCATCACGAAGTTGGAAACGGCAGGATATGACCCGTCTGCGTACGTGCTGCACCCCACCGACTGGGAGGGTGTCGAGCTCGCATTGTCGAGTCAGGCTGCGGTTGAACATCTTTCGATCCCTTATGATGCGGCGACCCGGCGGCTGTTCGGGGTGCCGGTGACCACGTCGAACGCGCAGACCGCCGGTGTCGGGCACGTATTGGCCTCTGGTGCCGTTGCGCTGGACACCGATACGCGCGGCGTCGACGTCCAGTGGTCGGAGAACCCGACCGCGGACTCGTTCGGCAAGAACCTCGTGTTCGCCCGGTGTGAGTCGCGTTACGCGACAAGCATTTTCAGCCCGCTCGGCGTGGTGTCGCTGGATCTGACCGCATAAGAACCTAGGTCCGCGGGCCGGTTTGAATCGTGGCCGCCTGCCCGCGGCCCACCAGGACCTAGCCGTGCGGGTGTCTCTCCTTGCACCGCGCGCGGCCCAGGGGAACGGGTGCGGTGTGCGGCGCGGCGAAACGAGCGGCGGGCGCAACACGGATCGGCCGGCTAGCGCAACCCTTCGACATCAGGTTCCCGGGTGTGGGTAGAACGTCTTGTGAACGATGCGCCAAGCGTCGTCGATCCGGAGCATGGACAGGTCGTCGCTGTACCACACGCCGGCGAACTGGCAGCCGAGCCTGACCAGGGCGGTGTCGCCTTCGAACGAGAGGACCTCGATTCGCCATTCGTGGGGTCCCGCCTGCGCGACCGCCTTTTTACATTCGGCGACGAATTCGTCGAGGGTGGCCCAGTACAACTCGCCGTGCTCGTTGCCGACGATGCAGGCTCGGGGATGGAACGCACGGCCGAGCTTGGCCTCATCACCCGTCATTATCCCGTCGTAGTAGGCGCGGACGGTCTCGGTCACTGCCGCGATGTCCCCCTCGTTCGTCCGCTGACTCATCTGGCGCACGCTCCCTTCTTCGCCAACACCGGATGACGACCTGAACGGGCATGAGCCTACCGGCGATCGTTGCCATGGATCATCCGGCGAGTCGGTCCAAACCCATCGTACGGCGGGGAATTGTGAGACCGGTTCTAGCCGCCGGGAGCAGGTTGTCCTATCTGAGAACCCCCGGACCTGGGCTGCGGCCCGTACACCACACCGGCGGTCCCCAAGTGCAGTTCTACGAGTTGACGCCGACCTGATCGTCAGAGTTTGGCGGCGTCGGTCAATGACGACGCCACGGCCGGGGGATTCGCCGTAGACGGGTTATTGCATGCCACCAATAGGCATCGTCACGGCTCCGCCAACACGTACTTGGCGAACTTGGTAGTCAGCCCCCGACCGTCGCAGTCGTTGTAATCGTCCACCCGGATCAGAGAAGAAGCAAGAGTATTTGCTACTCGGTTTTCGTTTCCAGGTGATCCGTAGTTGCGATGGCGGTGCCGAGGCCTCTGCGTCACCGCTTGCCCGTCGAGATCCGCACGGCCGCAGGCCCTTCCAAAGCTGTGCAGTGCGTGTTTAGAGGTGGCCCGTAGATCACCGCGTCGCAGGTGCGGCAGTGCCAGGAGGTGTGCCCGCCGCCGCCGTGACCCAGGCAGGCGACGTGCCCGACAAGGACTTGGTTGGCGCCGAGGGGATGACCGTTCGGGAATCGTGAAGGCGGGTGGGTGATCCACTTACCGGCCGTGGTCTGCACGAGCTCGCCCAGCATGGGCTATTGCGCCGCGGTGGAGGTCTGCTTGCACTGCCAGCATTCGAACGTCTGATCTTTCACGGGAACGTTCTGCTGAGCATTGCAGCGCGGGCAGTTGACTTTCCGCATGCCTTTGGGCGCTGGCCCAGGCAGCACGGCCACGAGAAGCAAACCGAGAGGGCCGAGCACGGCGCCGAACATGAAGGAGTCGCCTTTCGGCCGGCCTTTAGGTCTGCCGACGGGGATGGCGATCAGCCCGCAGATCAACCAAATGATGACGATGGTCCCCCGGTAGTCGTAGCCGCCTCCCGGCAAAGTGCATCCGTTGGTCAGAGTCTAGGCAGCCGGCACGTTCCGTGATGTTGTGGGCATGCTCGGCGAGCTGTGATGATGCTGTCTGGATTAGAGGACAGCATATGGCTCGGCCCGCCACCCAAGCAGGACTGGTCGAATTCAAACCGTTTTGTGGCATCATCCCGACAGTCTTGTTGAGCAAGGCTGATGAGATCGCTGAGCGGCGGCGTCAGCGTCGGGCCCAGCCCAGCTAGCTCAGCGCATCTCCGTGCTCGTCGCGGCCGGCGGCGCGGCCACGATGAGACGACGCCGAAGACACGATCTGCACCTTTGCCCAACTGTGGCCTCGACCACATCGCAGCGCCATATTCATAGTTGATTCCCGCCAACCAACAATCAATTTCTGCCACCGGAATTATTCGCCTGACCTCCCTGTTTAGTCAGTTAGACCGGCACGAAGAAGACCAAACCGGCCGATACGGAAAGACAAAGAAGAAGGCATCAAAATGAAGAAGTTCGGATTTGCTTCTATCGTCGCCAGTGGCCTCGCCGCCGCGGTTCTTGGCTTAGCCGGCCCCGCGCAGGCTGACATTGGTCACAACGACTGGGTGCACGAGATCCAACAGCATGCCACAGTCGGCTCGGTCACCCCGACCTTCGGCGACGGTCGCTGACCCACAATCTCAACCAGGAAGGGGCGCCCGCATAAGGGCGCCCCTTCTTCGCATGTGCTGCAATCGCCAGCGTGACCCGTTCGCCGGTCGCATCGGCGGCCTTGAAGATGTCGAGGCCGACCCGTTCGGCGGCCTCAGTCGCGGCATTGCTGCTCACGGTTGCTCAGTGTGCACTGACCCGACGGGATTCTCCACGTATCTTCCACACCGGTTCCCAGCGAGACTAAAAACATGCTTTGAGCTGCGTCGATACTGGTGCGCGATACTGGGATTGAAACAGGAAGGCTGTATCCCCGGCCTTCGCGGTGTCACCAGGAATTTTAAAACGTTCTTCGATGGTTCGATATCACTTAACCCTTAAACGCTCGGGGTCGCATGCCCGAATAATCCGGCGAGCCTGACGGGGGCGGCGACGAGTGGCGAGAAGGATTGACCTCAATTCCGGCTGAGGACGAACGCCTCTATGTGGCGTTCGCCCGCCCGTGCTTCGTACTTCTTCCAGCCGGGGTAGAGCTCGACGCCTTTCGCCCAGATCCCGTCGCGCTCGGTGGGGGTGGCGGGTCGGGCGGTGGCATGCCAGGTATCGCCCTCAATAGATACCGTGGCCTCCGGGTTGGCCTTGAGATTGTGGTACCAGGCCGGGTGCTTCGCGCCGCCCCAGTTGGACGCGATGAGGGCCAGGCCGTCGGGGTGCGGGACTCCGTACACCGCGACGGTGCGGGGTTCCCCCGACTTAGCGCCGGTGGTGGTGAGGATGACCGCAGGAAGGCCGGTTACGATCCCAGCGAAGCTTCGCCTGCCGCCGGTGAGCTTGCTGACGAGTTGGTCGAGGTGGTTTGCCGTCGGGCGGAGAAGCGCCACCCCCACCTTCGTGGCCGCGAGGGTGCGTATCGTCCGCTGGAACGCGTTGGCATCGTCGAAGGACCGGCCTGGCATGGTGTCATTCTTGCCGGAACTGAACACACGCGGGCGCGTATTCTTAGCTTCGCTTCAGGAGAGCGCGCCGTAGCCAACGGTGGCACCACAGCTTGCCTAGGTGTGAGAGGCAAGCCGAGATTGGCTGGGCGTCGGCGCGGTTGAACACGTCGAGCGCGACTATCTCGGCGCTTCGACCGCTCGCACGCGCTCAGTGTGCGCTGAACCCGCCGGGATATTGGCGGTTTGGCACGTATTTGGCACATCGCCCACACCCTGGGCCGGGTAGTTCCGGCTAGTAACTACGCAGGCAGCTCGTCTGGGCGATCACCTGTGGCCAGGCCATCGGGCGGATTACGCTCCTCGGTGGGTTCACCGTGGATGTCAATTTCAAGATCAATGGGAGATCACGAACGGAGGATCATGGCCACCTACATAACCCTCATCAGCTGGACCGATCAGGGCATCAAAGCGTTCTCGAAAACGATGGACCGAGCCGAGGCCGCCGGTCAGCTGGCGGCCAAGTTCGGCGGGAACCTGAAGCAGAACTACTGGACCATGGGCGCATACGACTTCGTGGGCGTCTTCGAGGCACCGGACGATGAAAGCGCGACGGCGTACGCGTTGGCCCTCTCTTCGCTGGGAAACGTGCGAACGACGACCATGCGCGCGTTCGACGCTGCGGAGATGCGCGAGATCGTCGCCAAGGCGGCCGGTTAACGCACGGACTAGACGAACGATCGGCTACCCCCGCGGGGTGATCATCCTCAGGTGTCCCGTTTTGGGAAACCTGGTCAAGGTCGCGGTCGATACGGCGACCTCAGCGGCCGGTTTCAATCGGCAGCTCGGCGCGGGCAGCTCCGGGAACAGGGCAAGGTAGTTCCCCGAGAACGTCACGGTGCTGGCCACTGTCATCGGCGGCGCGGCGACGAACCAGCTGGTGTTCCTCCCTAGTGACTACCAAGGCAGCCGGTCACGCCGGGAGCAATCGTCAATACCTGTGGATCAAGATCTTTTATGCGGCCTCCTCGGTAGCGGTGGTGTCGTCGGGCCGTTCGACGAGTTTGCCGTTCTCGAACTTCGCGCCGGCGCGGACGAGCGCCACGAGATGGGGCGCGTTGACCGCCCGCCAGCGTGACTGGGCCGCCTCGATCAGCTTGTAGGCCATGGCGATTCCGGCGGCGCGGGAGCCGGGGCCCTTGGTGATCTTGCTCCGGTTCCGCACGGTGGCGAAGGTAGATTCGATCGGATTTGTAGTTCTCAGATGAATCCAGTGCTCGGCCGGGTAGTCGTAGAACGCCAGCAGCTGCTCGACGTCGTCGCTGATCTTGGCGACCGCCTTCGGAAACTTCGCACCATAGGTCGACTCGAACTCCTTGACCGCGTCGCGGGCGTGGGACTTGTCCTCGGCGTTCCAGATCTCTGCGAGCGCCTTCTTCGCCCCCGGGTGCGCCGACTTCGGCAGCGCGGCAAGAACATTCGATATCTTGTGGAACCAGCAACGCTGCTCGCGGGTCTCCGGGAACACCTCGCGCAGCGCGCTCCAGAATCCGAGCGCCCCGTCCCCGGCGGCCAGCACCGGGGCGCGCATGCCGCGACGGCGGCAATCACGCAGCAGATCGGCCCACGACTCGGCGGCCTCGCGGTAACCGTCGGTGAGCGCCACCAGCTCCTTGCGGCCGTCCGCGCGCACCCCGATCATCACCAGCAGGCACAGCTTCTGGTCGTCGAGGCGCACGTTGACATGGATGCCGTCAGCCCACAGGTACACGAAGTCCACACCCGACAAGTCCCGCTCGGCGAACGCCTGCTGCTCGGCCTTCCACGTCTCGGTGAGCTTGGTGATCGTCGAGGCGGACAGCCCCTTCGCGCTGCCAAGAAACTGCCCGAGGGCGGGCACGAAATCTCCCGACGAGAGCCCGTGCAGGTACAGCAGCGGAAGCACCTCGCCGATCTTCGGGGTCTTGCGCGCCCACGGCGGCAAGATCGACGACGAGAACCGCCGCCGCTCACCGGTATCCGGGTCGACACGCCTGTCGTTGACCCGCGGTGCCGTGACGTCCACCGCGCCGGCACTCGTGGTCACCGTCCGCGACTCGTGGCAGCCGTTGCGCACCACCAGCCGATGACCCTTCTCGTCACGAACGTCAGCGAACTGGGCGATATAAGCCTCGACCTCCGCCCGCAGGGCCTCGGCCAGCATCCGCCGCGCACCCTCTCGGACGATCTCGTCGATTACCGACGACGCAGCCGACCGCACCGCACCCGAACCATCGCGGTCAGCAGAATCAGAAACTACAGTGAGCATCGGGTCGTACCTTCCCGACCAGCGTTGTCGCGCCGGTCTTGCTTGGAACCTTTCATCGGTCACCCGGGAAGGTACGCCCCATCCCAAGCCGATCCACAGATTTCAAGCATTGCTCCACGCCGGGAATGTTCTCGACAGCACTGGTCAGGGGTCCGGACCTGCCCTGAGCTGCACTGATGTCAACACGGTGATGACGGGATATCACTGTGTTGTGGGCGGCGATGGATAAATAGCGGGGCGGGCAATCACCGACGGCCAGTCCTACCGAATGAAGGATGCCCAACACCGAAAGGAGAGCCCCTAACCAACCCGAGAACAACCGCACGGGGTGGGGACTTTTATCTGGCCACCAGCGGGGACTTCAACTTGGCCATTGACATGGCCCATCCAGCACCTCCTTAGCTACCGCGAGTCGAACTAGATTGTGGTGGTGGGACACTGACAAAGGGGTAGGGACCGCACATCGATTGGCCGTGACCATGCCCGACCTGGGAGGACTCCCAACCAGCCCCATCCGGGAAGTCAGGATGCAAAACTATAGGGTCGGCCCGCCACCGGGTGGGGGAGTAGGTGGCGGGCCGACGTGCGGGGCCCGGAGGAGAGGAGGCGGTTTGATAGCGGCGAAGTCGCGTCGTCGCGGGCATCCAGTGGGTACGGTTATCTGACACAATGCACACGCCACTCACAGGCGTAGCAAAGAGAGCTAGCAGTCCCGACACGGCGACCATACTCGAGACTAAGCCGTACCCATTATATATGGCAAACTTTTCGAGGTTTGCTAATTGAGATGTCAGGTTTGCGGCGAAGTAGAAGTCCGTGCTGGTCGCGATCTGCACGTCGCCGTAGACGCTCAGCACGCTGTTGCGGTCGAGCACCAGCATCTCGGGGCGGTCCAGGAGCACCTGGGCAGCCATGTGGGCCACGAACCGGATGCCCTGCTGTTTGCGGCCCAGCACGGCGGTCACCTAGCACCCTCCACCCTGAACAGACACTTCTACGCCGCCCGCCAGGTCGCTGGCCGTCCTGACCTTCGCTTCCACGACCTGAGACGGTCAGCTCGACGAGTCGCTCCATCGGTCGAAACGATCGGTCGACGAGTCGCCCCATCGGTCGAAACGATCGGTCGACGAGTCGCTCGTTCAGCGTCGCGCGAGTGCTCAGCTTTCGCCGTGCCCCGGGACCAGTTCACCGCGATCCAATAGACCTGCGACGGACCGACCGACCGAGACAGATCACATGGTGAAGCGCAGTGGCAGCCGGGCGGATGGGCTCGCAGCTCCGCCAGTCGCCGATCACTGAGAGCTCTGGTCACCGGCGCGCCGATCCGCTCGGCGTAGAAGTACACATCCAGCGCCGCCCGCTCGTTGTTGGCTTCACGAAGGAGACGGGCATTCGCAGATCCGGCCACGCCGATAGTGTCGCACCGATGTGGTACGGGCGTACCGAAAACGCCGTGCGCCGTGGATGTGCCGTCGGTCGCGTGACTCGAAGTTTGCCGAAGCCGATTCTGTGGACCCCCGTGGACACATTTTGGACACAATGGAGGCTCAAAACAGCTAAATGGTACTAATGTCCCGTAACGCGTTTTGGCTGGTAGAACGCCTTTTCGACGCCCTGACCAGCACCCGAAATGTACTAACCCGCTAAATAGGCACGTCCAAAACCCCGGACTCGTAGAAACCGCGAGCACGCCCAGATGGGCCGCTGACGTAGGCAGCGCTCACCTGGCCAACGCTGTGACCGACGATGGCCTTCGGGTGCACGCCGTAGTGAGCCAGTTCCGCGGTCAGCCCCACCTGCACGAGAAAGTTTGCAGGTTGGGCGACCGAGGTGCTGGCAACCCTGGAATCGGCCTCGTCTCGGCGCAATTCGTCGAGCACCGACCAGCCGGAGAGGTCGGCAAAGATCTCGTCGACCTCGGCCGCGGCCCTGGCGAACGGCCCGTCGGCGGCGAGTAGGTCTCGGCCCATCCGCCACCATTGCGGACCCATCCCGCTGAACACGAAGACCGGAGTGGTGCCCTCGGCGACCACCCGGCCCCCGGCCACGGAGCCGTCGGCCACCGCGGCGAGCCGGGCGCGCAGGTCGTCGCGGTCGCCGAACGGCACGGCGAACCGGTGGGTGTGGTGCGACCGTCGCGACCACATGGTGTCCGCCAAGGCAACCGGGTCCACCGCCGGGTCGGCGACGAGCGTGAGCAACTCCCGGGCCAGCGCCAGCTGGTGGTGGTGCAGGGTGAGCGCCGCCTTGATCACGCTGGCCACGCCGGCCGCCGATTCAAGGTGGCCGATGGAGTTCTTGATCGACCCGACGACCAGTTCGGCGATGCGTCCCTCGACCCGGCCCAGGGTCTCACCGAGGGCGGCCATCTCCGGTGGGTCGCCGACCGCGGTACCGGTGCCGTGCGCCTCGACGTACCCGATCTGTTCCGGCGAAGACCGGACTCGGCCGTCACCCGGCGGATGAGGTCTGCCTGCGCCTCCGGGTTGGGGACGGTGATGCCTGACGTGCGTCCGTCCTGGTTGACACCGGTGGCCCGGATGACGGCGTAGATCCGGTCATGATCGCGCGACGCATCCGCGAGGGACTTGAGCACGAGCACGCCCGCTCCTTCGCCGCGGCCTTAGCCGTCCGCGGCGGCGTCAAAGGACTTGCAATGGCCGTCCTCGGCGAGCATCCGGGCCTTGCACATCACGACGAAGGGCTCAGGAATGAGCAACGCGTTTACCCCGCCGACGAGGGCCAGCTCGATCTCGCCGCGGGCCATCGCTTGGACGGCCTCGTGCAATGCGACCAAGGAGGACGAGCAGGCGGTGTCGATCGTCATGCTCGGCCCGCGCAAGTCGTACACAAACGAGATCCGGTTGGACAGCATGGTGAACGTGCCGGCTGTGGCGGTGTGGGAGGTCGCCGCCGCCCGGGTGGTGGGCAGTTGGCGGAGCGTCATGTTGTCCGCCGAGGTGGCACCGATGTAAACACCGACCGGCTGACGGGCGACTCGGCCCGACACCCCGGCATCGTCCATCGCTTCCTGGGTGACCTCCAGCAGCAACCGTTGCTGCGGGTCCATGATCGAGGCTTCGCGCGGTGAGATCCCAAAGAACTCCGCGTCGAAGTCCCACAGCGAGTCCTGTAGGAACCCGCCGCTGCGGGTATACATCCGGCCAGGCATGTCCGGGTCGGGGTCGTAGTAGCGGTCCAGGCTCCACCGGTCCGCTGGCACCTCGACGATCCCATCGCCATGAGCGAGTAGAAAGTCCCATAGCTGGGTGGGCCCGTGCACCTTGCCTGGAAGCC
Organism: uncultured Actinomycetota bacterium; assembly: GCA_963800125.1. Taxonomy (GTDB): domain Bacteria; phylum Actinomycetota; class Actinomycetes; order Mycobacteriales; family Mycobacteriaceae; genus Mycobacterium. Next base: position 152,743 of record CAWDAC010000026.1, read on the forward strand.
GGCACCCGATCCCCACGATCGCCACATCCACCATGCCGATGACCTTCCCTACCTCTGACACAGCGCAAGGTCTTCGATTGAACAGCTGACATTCAAATGTCGATAGGGTGCCAGGTGTATGAGGTAAGACTTTCACATATTTGCCCAAAGGGTGCCGCTGGTTGACACCTGTAAAGTTTGGCCTCATGGACAACATCAGGGGCAAGACCATCGCGATCACCGGCGCCGCTCGCGGCATCGGGTACGCGACCGCCAAGGCTCTGCTGGCCCGCGGCGCGCGGGTGGTCATCGGCGACCGCGACGTGGCGTTCCAGGAGTCGGCCGTCGCCGACCTCACCAAGCTCGGCCAGGTGTCGGGGTACCCGCTGGACGTAACCGACCGTAAGTCGTTCGCCACGTTCCTCGACAAGGCCCGCACCGACGGACGCGGCCACATCGACGTGCTGATCAACAACGCAGGCGTGATGCCGATCGGCCCGTTCCTCGAGCAGTCCGAGCAGGCGATCCGCTCCTCGATCGAGGTCAATCTGTACGGCGTAATCACCGGATGCCAGCTGGCGTTGCCCGACATGATCGCCCGCCGCAGCGGCCACATCATCAACATCGCCTCGCTGTCCGGCCTCATCCCGGTCCCGGGCCAGGTGGTCTACGTCGGCGCCAAGTTCGGTGTGGTGGGTCTTTCGGCGGCGCTTGCCGACGAGGTCGCTCCGCACGGCGTCGACGTCTCGGTCGTGATGCCGCCGTTCACCAACACCGAGCTGATTTCGGGCACCAAGTCCGGCGGCGCCATCAAGCCGGTGCAGCCCGAGGAAATTGCGGCAGCGGTCGTCAAGACCCTGGACAAGCCGAAAACCCATGTCTCCGTGCCTGGTCCCCTGCGGTTCACCGCACAGGCCGCCCAGATGCTCGGCCCGCGCGGACGCCGTTGGCTCAACAAGCGCTTGGGTCTCGACACCGTGTTCCTCGACTTCGACCGCACGGCTCGGCAGAGCTACGAGCAGCGCGCGCAGGCGGCACTGGGCGTCATCGAGGGAACCGAAAAAGGTTAGTCCAGAACGGGAATCGGATCGCCTGACCGATACGCCTCGATCGCCTCGAGGTGTGCGACGAACTCGTCGGGCGTCAACCGGTGATCGCCGGCGGTTCCGACGAGAATGACATGCACGAGGTCGGCGTTTTCGGTGACGTGCATCCAGATCGTCGTCACCGGCTCGAGGCCGTCGCCGACGTCGGTGCCTGACGGCGGATAGAACCAGATGGCGAACTCCTCGTCGGACTGTTCGTCGTCGAAAGCCCAACCCCGCTCGACGATTCGGCCATCCAAGCTCTCCAAATCCTCGACGAGCTCTACGTCGTCGGACAGTTCGTCGAGGACCGCATCAGGTATCCAGCTGGAGTCCCGCCCGGCTCGCCGCTTCTCGCGACGCGCTTTCTTCGCCTCCGCCTTCTTGCTCCTCGCGTGCGCGGGGCTCCGCTTCGACACCTAACTGAGCGCCTGGTCCAGATCGGCGATCAGGTCGTCGGTCCCTTCCAGCCCCACCGAGATCCGCACCACGGCGTCGCCGAGCCCGATCGCGGCGCGGCCTTCGGGACCCATCGCCCGGTGCGTGGTGGTCGACGGATGGGTGATCAGCGACTTGGCGTCACCGAGATTGTTCGAGATGTCGATGATCCGGAGCTTGTCGAGCACCTCGAACGCCCGCTGCTTGCCGGCGTCGCGGGCCTCGTCGAGTTCGAAGGTGACGACGGTGCCGCCGCCGGTCATCTGGCGCTTGGCCAGGTCGTACTGCGGATGTGACTCCAGGAACGGATAGCGCACCCAACTCACGGCGGGGTGGCCCTCCAGGAACTGCGCGATCCGAACCGCCGAATCGGTGCTGTGCTGCACCCGCACGGCCAGCGTCTCCAAACCCTTCAGCAACACCCAGGCGTTGAACGGGCTGAGCGCCGGACCCGTGTGCCGCATCAGCTTCTGCACCGGCTCGTCGATGTACTGCTTGTCGCCGAGGATCGCGCCGCCGAGCACCCGGCCCTGGCCGTCGATGTGCTTGGTGCCGGAGTACACCACGACGTCTACACCCAGCGGGAAGCTCTGCTGCAGGATGGGAGTCGCGAACACGTTGTCCAACACCACTTTTGCGCCGGCAGCATGTGCCATCTCGGTGACCGCCGCGATGTCGACCAACGACTGCATCGGGTTGGACGGTGTCTCGAAGAACACCGCCTGCGTCGGTTTCGACAGCGCCTCTTCCCACTGGGACAGGTCGTCGCCGTCGACGAACACCGTCTCCACGCCCCACCGCGGCAGGATCTCGTTGCACACCACGAAACACGAGCCGAACAGGCTGCGGGCCGCGACCAGTCGGTCACCTGCGGCCAGCAGCGCACCAAGTGAGGTGAACACCGCGGCCATCCCTGTCGCCGTCGCGAACGCCGCGGGCGCGCCTTCGATCAGCCGCAGCCGCTCCTCGAACATGGAGATGGTCGGGTTGCCATAGCGCGAGTAGACGTACCTGTCGATCTCACCTGTGAAGGCCTTCTCGGCCTCGGCCGCACTCTGGTAGACGTAGCCCGAAGTCGGGTAGATCGCCTCGGCGGTCTCTTCGAAGCCCGACCGCAACAGGCCCCCGCGCACCCCGATGGTGGCCTGGCTGACGCCCTCGGGCAGTTCGGCCGGAGTGCGAACCGACGGCACGTGGTTTTCCGGGCTGTTCATGTGTCGGCTCCCGCTCGCTCCGGTCCTCGCTCGTTCCTCGCTGCGATCCTCACTCGCGCTCGCCTTCGGTCACGACTGCTTCCAGGGCAGGCCGACGGCCTTCCAACCGGTTCCGCCGCGGTGCTTGTGTTCGTCGAGGTTGCCCTCGAATCCGTCGAGCACGTTGTACGACGGCGCGATCCCGGCCCCGGTGGCGGCCTCGGCGGCGCCGATCGAACGGTTCCCGGACCGGCACAGGAACACCACCGGGCGGTCGCCGGGCGTGATGCCGGCGGAGATCAGGTCATCGACGAAACTCTCATTTCGGCTGCCGTCGACGCGGTTCCACTCGACGTAGACGACATCGCGGGTCAGGCAGCTCAAGTCGGGCACACCGACGAATCGCCATTCGGCGTCGGTGCGGCAGTCGACGAGCACGGCCTGGGGGTCATCGTTGAGCAACTTCCAGGCCTCTTCAGGCGTGATATCTCCCGCGT